>NZ_PYGJ01000003.1 GCF_003014475.1 Shimia abyssi
GACCCTCGATAAATTGCGTCATCAACAACCTCCGTACCAAATACAGAAATTATACCATCAGTCCGGTCAGAATGGGGGAGTTTTCACACAGCCTCTCCGCCTAATAGTCTTCTGTGACAAGTGCGACGAATGGCAGGACTGAGCGCATAATGACGGATGCTGTAAAGCGCACTAATTGGCAGCTGTGGGCGGACAGCAGACCTCCGGTGCAATCTGACTGAATGGCCAAGTGCATCCTTGTTGGTCGCCAACATCCAAGCCTAAACTCTCACAGTAATCTTGAAGGATAGAATGGCTATTCACCGCTGATCCGCATCGTTGTTGATGGCAACTCTCCGAACATATTGTGGTAGTCTTGAGCGAATTGTCCTAGGTGCCAAAAACCCCAGCGGTTGGCGATGTCGGAAATATTGTAGTGATTGGCTTTATGGATCAGATCGGAGCGCACCCGATTTAGGCGTAATCGATGGTAGTATTTCTTTGGTCCGATACCAAACTTTTCGAGAAAGGAACGATCTAAAGTGCGCCATGAAACACCGACCTCCTTGCAAATTTTGCTGATCGGAACATTTTCGCCCAAGAGCGCAAGCATCAATTCTGTAGTCTTCGACACGGTCCGAGACCGGATCAAAGGTGTGCTTTTGTCTTCGTGTTGATCATATGAATTTGCTACCAATAGGAGGTTAGCAACAATCTCCTCTTGGACGTTTTCAGTCATTGGCTGATCGTGACCGTCCGTAAGCTGTTCAGAGAGTTGCCGTATTGCAGCCAGACGTTTGTGATGCACATAAATTGCGGGCGTCGCGGAAGTGCGCAAGCTTTCGGGTATGTTCAGGCCCAACGCGTCAGCCAAATGCTCGATATCGTGCTCTCTGATGGAAACTGTTGTTCCGCAAAAGCGCGTGGCGCTCACGCCGTCAAACGGATCAGAACTACCAAAAGACAGCAGTTCTGATGCCGATGTGTCCTGGCCTTGCCAGACTTGAACTTCGTTTCGCCGAATGATCCCAAACGTAAGCAACCCCTTTGGCGAAACACCGGTTTGATGTACTGCGCGGGACATTGAAATGTTCAACAGTGTTAGGATGCTTCCGGCCCTGACTGTTACCTTGGTTTCCATTGGACCAGCCTCGATCTGTCGGAAATCGATTTCCCACGGAGAGAAGCTGTTTATGTCATTTGGCTCAGGCAACATCATCACAACCGGTGGTTCAGACCCGGGCAAGTTTGGCGAATTTTTGATGTGGTCCATTTCCGGCCTCAAGTAGTTTGCTGGCAATGTTAACCCCCAGATGAGTGTCTGAGCAAGTTGACCCTCGTGGCACGAAGAGAATGTAAATCGGCTTCAACGGGACACCCGCCGCTCCCAAAGGGCGAACAACGTTCAGAACGCATAGGCACGCTTCTGACGCAGGAAGAACGTTTAGAACTGGCTCAGCCGCCTGTCGCTACTTCTCAATCACTATCTGCTTAGATCCATCGGCTGATCTCTGATGGCCTGAAGAACCAAACCGACTCAAACAAGGAAGCCAGACCATGAAACAACAACGAACGGCGGGCGCAATTGCGACCCTTGCGGCGCTCGCGACAAGTGCAATTTCGCAGGAAAACACAATCGTTCATGATGCCGAGTATTACATTCTGGAAGCGCAGTACGGTAAGGTCTGGGCCGTTGAGGACGGCGAGTTGGATGGGAAGCTGGCGGCCCTGAGAGAGCAATACGATGCGCCTCCAAATATCGTTCATTATATGTGGGATGACCAGCCCCCAATGGCTTTCGGTGATCCGATTTATCAGCAAATACGAGGCTATTCGACACCGAATCTGAACCGGCTTGCCGAAGAAGGAATGCAGTTTTCGCGCATGTATACCGAGCCAGGATGTACACCAAGCCGTGCCGCTGTGCTAACAGGCCAGAACGCAATCCGCACAGGTACTTGGGAAATCGGGTTTCCAATTGAATATACTGGACTGGCTGCCGAAAATGTAACCTTGGCCGAAGTGCTGTCTGCCCAAGGCTATGCAACCGGGTTCTTCGGAAAGCAGCATCTGGGGGATACGGAGGAATCCTATCCGATCAACCAGGGTTTTGATGTAGCGTTCTGGGCGCTCTACAATCAGGTCACAAGCCTATACAATGCAACGGGCGAGGGTGCCAACGCGATTGTTGGGATGAAAGAGGAGCTGCTTGCTGACAATCCCTATCAGCGCGACCACAGTTTCGTTCAGGACGAAGGGTTTGTCTTTTACATGGAAGGCAACAAAGGGGAACAGGCAGCCGAATGGCGCAACGGCTCACAAGAGGTTCAGGACTACAATGATTTCGACATTGAGAGCCGGAAGCGTGCGATCGACTTCATTCGCCAAAGCGCCGAAGCGGACAAGCCATTCTACGTCGCATGGTGGCCGCTCTGGATGTCTTTCATTCCTAATCCTCAGAAAGTGACCTTGCAGCGCGGCATGGTGGGCGAAAGTTATCAGCGCGTCATTGAACCTGACATAGCCCTTCTTCGGGAAACTCTGGCAGAATTGGGAATTGCAGAAAACACGCTGATTGTTGCCATGGCCGACAATGGCCCGATGACACACAACCCACCTGCCGGTGCCGGCCTGGGTGAAGGCTTGTTTCGTGGTGGCAAAGGTGACTTTACAGAAGGTGGTGTTCGGGTGCCTGCAGCAGCTCTTTGGCCGGGTGTGATAGAGCCAGGCACTTATGCTGCTGATATGATCCACGAAACCGATCTGTTCACGACATTTGCACGGTTGGCAGGAGCCACCCAACATATTCCCACCGACCGTATCATCGACGGCATTGATCAAACGGCGCTGCTGCTTAACGGGGATACCCATGGTCGGCGCGACCATGTGTTCATCTATCAAGGGCCTGACCTGGCAGCTACAGTCAAAGATCACTACAAAATCCACTGGACATCAGATGATCCGGGGCAAGCCAAGTCCGGGCTTACTGCGGTCTATGACCTTTACAACGACCATCGTGAAGCCAATCCAATCGTCGTCGGTGGTTTCCACTTCAAAGAGCCGTTCAAGCGGATGCGTGCTCGGCATGAATTGTGGAAGCAGAAATATCCGGATCGCGAACACAACCGTGGGCGAGCATATACAAACCTGTCCAATGCACGAACGGCCACCTTGGCCATCTCAAACCCGCCAGCAGATTTTGATGATCTTCCGTTTGATCCACTGGAATTCATAGAGCATCTCGATCAATTGCCGTACGAATTGGGTGAACCGGGATACGGTGAATAGCGGTATCTGAGAATTGCCGTCCCGGCGGCGGTTCTCCTACTATATCACGACGACCAGCTGAAACGGATTGTTTGAAGTCCGGCTAACTTGACCGGTCTTTCGCTGCAATGGCGGTGATTGACCGGTTTGGTGCGCAAAATCGCCGGGCAGGATCGCGACCGGGTCTGGACGATGGCAATGGGATGAGTCGCAAAATTTCTTTTCGAAAAATAGCGTCCCTTCCGGAACTGACCTTTGATGCTAAGGACCGCAAAACCAGCCTTAGAATCGATCAGATTGACGCTTACAATTGTAAGACTGACGGTGTTTCAGATCGGAAGAATAACAAAATTCTACTTTTTAGCGTTTTCAAAATTTGCAGCGCATCCACTTTGCGACACGACCCTAAATTTTGTTGAGCCTGTGCTTTTCCAGCAGGCCAACAATCAGTTTCTTGGCGTTTTGGCGGTGCCTTTTGTGAATCAAGGACGCACGCTCACCGTCACCTGATTTGATGGCTTCAAAGACTTGTCTGTGATCTTCATTAGATTTCAAAGGCAGGGGGCGCATAAAAAGTGTGATAGAGCGCGCGCGGCGGACCTGATCATTCATCATCGAGACAATGGACTTAATGCGTGAATTTCCAGCCAGATTGACCAGTTCCTGATGAAAAAGATCATCAGCATTGGCCCAGTCTTCCAATGCGCCCGAGACAAGTGCATTTTCCATGTCTTCAATCGATTTGGCCAATGGTGTCAGGGCGATCGAATTCAGGTTTCTTTCTGCGGCGCGCCGGGCTGAAAGACTCTCCAGTTCCGTAAGTACGTCGTATATTTCGACCATATCCTCGACTGAGACCGGCAAGATCCGGACACCTTTTCGCGGGCGCAGTTCCAGTAATCCCTGGCCCTCAAGTGTGAGGGCCGCTTCACGAATGGGGGTGCGGGACATGTTCAGGCGCGTCGCTAACTCACTTTCCAAGTGATCCGAACCTGCCGGCAAATCTCCGGAGAAAATCAGTTCGCGCAACTCATGAATGGCGCGTTGCGTGTTTGAAAGAGGCTTGGCGGTCTGATGTTTCAAAGCTACTCCAAAGATACTTTTTGTCCCGTTGCCGCCGAGGAATATATCGCGTCTTCGATATCAATCACTCTTAAGTACTCCCGCGCGGAGTTTTCTAGTGGCGTATTGTCCAAAAGGCCCGAAATTACATGCTTTTGCAACCCATGGACACAGTCGCCACCAAACCCGTTCCAGGTATCCGGCGCCAACAGGTTGGTTTCTTCGGTTGCCCCGAATTGCCTGAGCCGGAGTGAACCATCGCCACGCAGGGTAATTGTTCCGCTTGTACCTTCCACCAGTGCTTCGCCCATTGTGCGGCGGTGATTGTCCGAGGCGTGATCCAGGTGGCGGTTTCCATCAAAAACTGATCGCCTCCCGTTGGCGTGATCAAACAGAATATATCCGGCGTCTTCACCCGAAATCACCGGATTCATTTTGCGAAGGTCTGCATATACGGCGATGGGGTTCCCCAGCAAATACCGAAATGTATCCACCCAATGCACGGCGGTTTCATGCACCAAGAACCGATCCATCTTTTGAAAATAGGGCTGCCGGTCAAGATAGGCATCTGGTCCCTGGCCGTCTCCGGGGCGCAATCGGAACGTCAGCTGGTGCACATCCCCAATCCGCTGCGCCTCTATTGCGGACTTCAGGGCCCTGTACCATGGCTGGAAGCGAAAGTTTTCATGAACAATGATCCGGGCGCCCGCAGCTTCCGCCTCGGTAGTCACGGCCTCGGCCTCGGCCTTGTTCTGGCAAAAGGGTTTTTGGCAGATTAGTGTCTTGATGCCCGCATCCAAGGCGACTCGGATCATCTGTGCATGCACAATTGGCGGCAGAATGATGTCCAACAAGTCGGGCTGTGTATGTTCGATCATCTTGCGCAGGTCATCAAAGGCGGGCAGGCCAGTCGCCTGCGCTCTGCTGATATCGCGATTGCAGGACCCGACAAGCTCTACACGTTCAATACGTGACCAGCTTTCATAGTGAAACTGGCTGAAATATCCCGCCCCAACACAGGCGACCCGAACCAGAGAGGTCATAGGGTTTCCAATGCCTTTGCGACAGCCTCTGCTGCCTGGGCTGTTCCGGCGCGCCCGCCAAGATCCTGTGTGAGGACGCGGCCCTCGGAAACAACGGTTTCGACGGCGTGTCGCAAGCGCGCTCCGTCCGCCGCCAGGGCGTCATTGCCGTGTTTGATACCCAGCCAGTCAAGCATCATCGCGGCTGAGAGGATCATTGCAAACGGGTTGGCAATACCTTGTCCGGCGATGTCCGGTGCAGAGCCGTGACAGGGTTGGAACACGGCATGCTCAAGCCCGATGTCCGCAGAGGGCGCGAGCCCCAGCCCGCCCATCAGCCCCGCGCCGAGGTCTGAGAGAATGTCGCCAAACATATTCTCGGTGACCAAAACATCAAACTCCCACGGTTTCTGCACCATCAAAAGTGCAGCCGCGTCGACATAGGCGTGATCCGCCGTCAGGTCGGGGTGTTTTTTTGCTTCTGCGTCGAAAATCTCGCGGAAAAAGGCAAATGCCCGGAACACATTGGCCTTGTCGACACAGGTGACCTGCCCCGGGCCACGTTTGGACTTCTTTCGATTGGCGGCCAGCTCAAAGGTGAACCGAAACAGCTTTTCAGAGATTTCGCGCGTAATCAGAAGAGTTTCGCGGGCCTCATCCTTTGTCAGCTCACCGCACCCTTGCGTATGAAACAACCCTTCGGTGCTTTCCCGTATCAGAACAAAGTCGATTTCTTTGCCCGCCGGAATTTTTAAGGGGCTTTCCTGGCCCGCGCGGACCGTGACAGGGCGTACGCCGGCAAAGAGTGTAAGGGCTTTTCGCAGATCAATTTGCGGCGAAATTTCGGTCCCGTCGGCGTAACGAACATCTGGCAATCCCATCGCAGATAACAGAATCGCATCCGCGTTTCGGGCAATTTCCATGGAGCTGGGGGGTAGGGCTTCGCCCGTGCTTGCGTAATGGGCGGCACCGGCTGGAGCAACACCAAATGAGAGTGCGTACTCGTCTGAGGCCGAAGACAGGCTCTGTAGGATTTTCAACGTTGGATCAGTGATTTCCGGCCCGATGCCATCCCCTCCAAACACCGCAATATTAAGATTCAGCGTCATTTCCGGTGCCCCTTTCGCGTTTCTTTGATGGCATGTTCTGTCCCGCTCTGCAGTAAAAATGTTGACAATGCATTCATTAATGCATACGCAAATAAATGCAACAATAAACGCACAGTCTGGGAGGACGACACAAAATGAAATTTGGCATTGCAAAACTTGCAGGCGCCGCAGTGGTGATCACAGGATTGGCAACCAGCGCGTTCGCGCAGGAGTATCCATACCGCGACATCACAACCGCTGTTGTGTGGGGCGCTGGTGGAGGAACAGATTCGATCAACCGCATGATTATGGCCGAAATGGAAAAGCATCTGCCGGTGTCCATCAACGTGACCAACCAGACTGGTGGTGTCGCGGGGTCCAACGGCATGGTTTACGTGATGAATCAGCCAGATGACGGTTACACGCTTGTTGGATTGTCGGAATCCAATGTGACCGCAGCGGTTCAGGGTGGTTGGGACAAAAAATTCGACTATTGGTACCCGTTTATCGTGGGTGGCTCGCCGGATCTGATCTCGGTGCCGGCCAACAGCCCATACAATTCCCTGCAAGACCTCGTAGATGCGGCCAAAGCAGCGCCGGGCACCATTCCGGCGGCGGCATCAGGCGCGGGTTCTATCCATCACCTCAACCTTCTAGCCATTCAAAACGGGGCAGGGGCCGAGTTTAAGTTTATCCCTTACAAAGGCTCTGCCCCCGGACAGGAGGCCGCCATCGCCGGTGAAGTCGCTCTTGTCGTGACCTCTCTGGCTGAACAAGCCGCACTTATCGAAGGTGGTATGCTCAAACCTCTGGCCATGCTGACACCGGATGCGGTTGAGATTGGTGGCAACGCTGTGCCATCTGCGTTTTCGATTTATGATGGTCTGGACAAGTATCTGCCGCTCAAACAGGCGATTGGCTTTGCGGTGCACAACTCGGCATCCGACGATGTGAAAGCAGCCCTTGGCGGTGCCTTTGAAAAAGCGATTGCTTCGGACATCGTGGCCGAATGGGCGACGGCCAATAACTATGATGTCGGCGGCCAGTATGGCGTTGAGGCACAGGCGTTGTTCGCAACTCTGGAAAGCACCTTTGCCTACACGCTGAAAGAACTTGGCGCGACAACGGTTGATCCGATTTCGCTGGGTATCGAAAAGCCCTGATCCGCAATTTCAGATAAACCTGAAGGGCGCGAGAGGTTCGCGCTCTTTGACTGCATGGTGGAGAGTTCACAGTGAACAATTCTGACGAGCTGGTCATTCTGAGGGCCCGTGATTTCTGGACCTCACTGGTCCTGATGGCCGCATCGGTGTTTTTCATCTGGCGCAGCTCATTCATTCCTTTGTTTGGTGGAAATCGAGCAGGTGTCAGTGGCGCAGACTGGTACAATTCCGCAGCCATTGTCCCGCTTGGGATATTCGGCTGCCTTTTAGTTCTGTCATTTGTGTTGTTGTTCATTGCCGTGCGTTCCGGAGGAGCGAAAACAGCGTTGTCCGCCGCAGGTGTCGGCTGGAACAGGGCCGAGGCACGGCGGTTCTCAACCATCGGGGTAATCTTGTTTTTCTATGTCGCGGGCCTGGTGCCACGCGTGGACTTTGTCATTTGTTCCGGCCTGCTGATCACTGCCTTGATCTATGGGTTTCATCTGGGCAAACCGCAGCGGATGTTGTTGTCAGCCGCAATTGTGGCCGTTGCTGGCGCCTATGCGATGGCGGCGCACCTGCCACGATCAGAGTGGGCGCAGCATGATGATGATCTGCTGGCGCTGGTCCTTTGGATTTCATTTACGGTCTGGGTGGTTCTACAAAACCGTGGCACCCGTCTGGCCTGGGTTATTCCCACAATTGCGCTGACCGCGCCATTGGTTCTGGTCTGCGCGATGGCCTTTGGCTTTCGCCAGAACGTACCGAACCGTGGTGGGCTGATCTTTAAGCAGATCGAATACCACTATTTCGTCTCGTTAAAGCCGCTCTGGAGCCGCTGACATGGAATTCGTTTTTTCCCAACTTTCCGGCTTTGGCGAGGCCTTTGTCGCGCTGGTCGTTGATCCGCTGACCTATGTCTATCTGATCACTTCGGTCTTTCTGGGCATCACTTTCGGCGCGCTGCCAGGGCTGACGGCCACTCTGGCGGTGACCATCCTGACCGGGTTTTTTGGCAATAAGATCCCGCTGGATTACTCGCTCATTGCGCTGCTCGGAGCTTACGTTGGTGCCATTTACGGCGGCTCTTATCCTTCGATCCTCCTCAACATCCCCGGCACCGCGGCAAGTGCGGCGACCGCGATGGATGGCTATCCGTTGGCCAGGTCCGGCCGCGGCGGCGAGGCCTTGGGCCTTACAACAACTGCCAGCTTTATTGGCACGCTGATTGGCACCGTTGCGTTGCTGATTTTTGTCTGGGTGCTGTTGCTGATCTCCAAAAATATTGCCAGCCCGGAAAAGGCGCTGTTGGCGCTCTTTGGGATTCTCCTGTCCGGTACTCTGATGAGCGAGGATCTGGTGATTAAAGGCTGGATCGCCGGGCTGATCGGACTGGCTATGGCGATGGTCGGCATGGATCCCCTGTTGTCTGAGCCACGCTACACCTTTGGCTGGTCTTACATGCTGTCCGGCTTTCAGGTGGTTCCGGTGCTGATGGGGGCCTTTGCGGTGCCGCAGATCATCGAAGGGCTGCGCCATGTTGAGGCTGCCAAAATGCTGAAGCTTCAGGGTCGGATATTGCCAAACATGATAGCCATCCGGCGTCACATGCCAACAATCACACGATCCGGTGTCATTGGCACAGGCGTCGGTGCTTTGCCAGGCGTTGGCGAAGACGTGGCCGGTTGGGTCAGCTACGGTGTTGGAAAATCCGTCTCTAAAGACGGCAAAAACTTTGGCAAAGGCTCAATCGAAGGGCTGCTGTCGTCGGAAACCGCCAACAACGCCTGTATTGGTGGCGCGCTCATTCCGCTGCTGGTTCTGGGGATTCCGGGCTCACCCCCTGCGGCGGCACTGATGGGGGCGTTCAAGATCAACAATGTTATTCCCGGGCCAACGATTGATCCGGAAATCATTCTGCGTGTCGTCGCCATCATGGTGCTGGCATCCTTCACCATGTTCGTCCTTGGCCTGTTCACCGCCAGGGTCTTCATCCACATTCTGCGCATTCCACAGACTGTCTTTCTGCCCGTTGTCATGGTTCTGACCACCATTGGATCCTTCAGCGTCGGGGGCGGTATCAACGATCTCTATCTGATGTTGGGTGTGGGGTTCGTCGCCTATTTCATGACATTGCTGAAGTATCCGATTGCTCCGCTTGTCATTGGTGTCATTCTGGGCGGGTTGTTCGACGAAACCTTCCGTCGTTCGTTGCTGATTTCGGATGGTGATCTTTCGGTCTTTGTTTCCCGCCCCGGCGCTGCCATTCTGCTGACGTTGAATGTGACACTGATCCTTGCGCAGGTGCCGGCTGTTCGCCGGACTTTCCAGGCTCTGAAACAGAGAGTTATCTGATGTATGCCGTAACCGTAACTTTTGTGGTCAAGCCAGAAATGATGCCGTCCTTCCTGCCGCTGATGGCCCGGAATGCGCGCATTTCGCGCAAGGTTGAAACGGGCTGTCAGCATTTCGATGTGTGCCGGGATGGAGACATCGTATTTCTCTACGAGGTCTACGATGATCGCACGGCCTTTGATGCACATCTGGCCAGCGCCCATTTTCAAGAATTCGATGCCGCCGTGTCCAGTATGATCCAGGAAAAACAGGTCCGGCTTTTTAACGAGGTGATCCGATGAGCGACTGGGAAGTTCATGCGGTCAAATACGCGGATCGCAATGCGCGTACACGCGCGGACAGTTTTATCTTTGACGACAATCACGACGCCCCGCATGCCATGGATTATTACATGTGGTTGCTGCGAAATGGCGATCGGGTCATTCTGGTTGACACTGGATATGATGAGGACGAGGCCAGCTCTCGCGGACGCCCTATTCGTCTTAATCCGGTTGAAGCGCTTGCGCCGCTGGGGCTCACTCCAGAAAATGTGACCGAGGTGATCGTGACCCACCTCCACTATGACCACGCTGGTGGACTGGCCTTGTTCCCGAGTGCTCACCTGCATCTACAGGCTGCTGAATTGGCTTTTGCCACGGGGCCATGCATGTGTCACGACACACTTCGGATGCCGTTTACGGCGGGCCATGTCTGTGAAGCGATCAAACGGCTCTATCAGGGCAAATTGACGTTTCATGACGGCGATGCCGAGATTGCGGATGGTGTGACAGTGCACTGCATTGGCGGACACTCGCGGGGCCTCCAGGCTGTTCGTATTCGAACGCAGGCAGGGTGGATGGTTCTGGCCTCGGATGCGGCACATTTCTATGAAAACCTGTGGTTGCGAAAACCCTTTCCAATCGTGGTCGATCTGGAGAACATGTTGACGGGATTTGATCGTCTTGAAACGTTAGCCACGCGGCGCGAGTTAATTGTGCCAGGTCACGACCCGATTGTGCGTCGCGCATTTGCCCAAGGGGCTTCGGATCACATTTTCAGGCTGGATACCGGCCCCATTGCAGAGATCAACTTATGAAAATTGGTGTCATCGCGGATGATTTTACCGGGGCTTCAGATATTGCCCTGACGTTGGCCGAAGGCGGAATGTCCGTCGCGCAGTTTATAGGCGTTCCGGACCGTCCGGCTGACGCCACGCTTGAGGCGGGTGTTGTTGCGTTGAAATCCCGGACGGCGCGGGTTGGTCAGGCCGTTCACGACAGTCTGGCGGCCTGTGACTGGTTATTGGCGCAGGGCGCGGAACAGATCGTTTTCAAAGTGTGCTCGACGTTTGATAGCACTGCCGAGGGCAATATCGGCCCCGTTTTGGAGGCCTTGGCCGCCAAACTTGGCGCGCAGCACGTGATCACTTGCCCTGCATTTCCTGAGAATGGCCGCAGCGTGTATCAGGGGCATCTTTTTGTCTCAGACAGGCTGCTGAACGAAAGCGGTATGCAAAACCATCCGCTGACACCGATGACCGACCCCGACCTGCGGCGGGTTCTGGGTGAGCAGACCAGCTGGCCGGTGTCGCACATAAACGCCCAGACAGTGACCCATGGGCCAGACGCCGTGCGTGCCGCCTTACCAGACGGTCCCGCCATGGTGATCGTTGACGCCATTCACGACGCCGATCTTTTGACGATTGGCCAAGCGGCGAAAGGGGAGGTTCTTTTGTGCGGCGGCTCCGGGATTGCGATTGGCTTGCCCGCAAATTTTGGTGCGCAGGCGGCA
Source organism: Shimia abyssi (assembly GCF_003014475.1). Lineage (GTDB taxonomy): Bacteria > Pseudomonadota > Alphaproteobacteria > Rhodobacterales > Rhodobacteraceae > Shimia > Shimia abyssi. Next base: position 11,686 of record NZ_PYGJ01000003.1, read on the forward strand.
ACACCCCATTGGGAATCTGTTACAGGAAGGGCCGTGGTCATTTCCGGGTCCTGTTCAATTGCAACTCGGGGGCAGGTGGATCAATATCGTAAGATCGCCCCGTCGAAAGAGATTTCGGCTGAAGACGCTGTTTCCGGGGCCGTTACGGCCAGTACTTTGGCTGACTGGGTTCAGGCCCAACCGGGCAGCCCGTTGGTTTTTTCGTCCGCCGATCCGAAAGTCGTTCAAGAAGCCCAGCTCAGATTCGGCCGCGATACAGCTGCAAGGGCCATTGAAACCTTGTTTTCTGATCTGGCTGCTTGTCTTGTCCAACGCGGCTTTGCGCGGTTCGTCATTGCCGGTGGCGAAACGTCTGGGTCGGTGGTGTCGGGTCTGAAGGCGACGGAACTCACCATCGGGCCGCGGATTGCACCGGGTGTTCCTGTGGTGCGCATTGGCGGTACAGATGTGGGATTGGCCCTGAAGTCGGGTAATTTTGGCGACCGGGATTTCTTTGAAACATCCCTGAAAGTGATGGAGACGAGTTCTTGAGTGAGCAGGCCCGGGCGCGAGAGGATATCTGCAGAATCGCGAAATCCATGTTTGACCGTGGACTGACCTGTGGCGCATCCGGCAACATCTCGGTGCGCTTGTCTGATGGTACTTTGCTGGTGACCCCAACAGGCAGCTCGATGGGGTTCCTTGATCCGGCAAAGATCAGTCAGCTGGATCAAAACCTGCGACATTTAAGCGGCGACAAGCCCACCAAAGAAATCCCGCTTCACAGTGCGTTCTATGACACCCGTGCCCAAACCGGCGCTGTCGTTCATTTGCATTCCACACATTCTGTTGCCCTGTCGATGCTGCCTGATACGGACCCTGAGAATATCCTTCCAAATCTGACACCCTATTCGATCATGCGACTGGGGCGCGTTAAACTGCTGCCTTTCTTTCTCCCTGGCGATGCGGGCATGAGCACAGCTGTCCGGGGTTTAGCCGGCAAAAGGTCTGCTGTTTTGCTTGCAAATCATGGACCTGTCGTGGCTGGTAAGGATGTGTGGGCCGCGACCTATGCTATTGAGGAATTAGAAGAAACAGCAAAGCTAGCACTGCTGACCCGTGGGATGTCTCCGACAGCGTTATCGCCTGAACAGGTCCAAAGTATCATCAGAACATTTGATGTGGACTGGTAGCAACCTGGGTGGCGAAGGCAAAGGTTAGTCCGCGAAGATTTTGATTTGCTTGTTGTGGGTTGCGACAATGCGCAATGTGATCCTTGCCGATAAATCGAGTGCGTTTCAGATCGATTTCCTTCAAAAGTAGCCAAATTCCTAAGGATATTACTTTGCACGCCATGTATTTCTATTTGCGTTATGGCGTTTTCTTACGCGATCTAGAAGAAATTTTGGCTGAATGAGGTGTCGTTGTTTACCACGCGGCATTGAACAGGTGGGGCGTCAAACACTCACCTCAGGTCGCGTTGAGAGCGCAACCATCCAAATGCACGTCGAACCGATGGTGGCGTTTGGATGAGACTTATAGCCGCGACCGCACAGGCCGCTTTGTCCCGCAATGTGTGAACTAGTTCGACGTGCCGCGAAGGTCTGAAGAGCGGGACGATACGGACATTCGCTACGTGAGGTTCCAATGACCACTTTGCGGTCGTTCGCTGTGCCGTGCCTGGATGACCGCTCTGCAGAACAGAGCGACCACTTAGAAAGCCATCAGGTCAGCGCGAAAAGCCGCTGATCTGAGGAAAATACGTTGGTGAGAACGGTGCTAGCCCTTCCTTCAGATCGTCGCCTGCCGGCCCATAAACCACGACTGACGTTATAGTGAAGGTTCCGAGGAACTCTTCAGCGAAATTAGCACCAAAATTCCCCATGTGCGTCATCGCCGCAGCGTTGTCAGCATAGCGTTCGTAAATGTGCACTTGGTCGCCTTCACCCATGTAATCGTAGGTTAATGCGCCCGGCTCGTTGGCCTGCGTAGCGGAGACCATCCGGTCTAGAAGCGGTTTAACTGCATCTGCCTTCCCGGAGTTGACTGTCATCGTAATGTGCCAGTGGACATCATCTGCGCTATGACCGTCAGCCAGGGCGGATCCTGCGAAAAGAAAGGTGGCTCCAATAAGTTGCAAATATTTCATGGTTTTAATCTCCTGTTAGAATTTACATCTGCTCAAGCTAGCACAATCTCGTCTTCGACATTGAATTTTCTGAAGCCAAGTATGTCCCTGCTAACCTAACAGTGCATGGGAAGTCCTGAGAAATGGATCAACGTGAGCATTTCCAAATTCTTTTCCACCATTACCAATGCTGAGGCCTTGACGATGTCTGCTTCGGGCTCCGACCCGTCATACGCCGCAGGGCTCTTAAAGGTCTGCTATGGGCTCGTTCCAGCCGTTCGCCGTAATTTGAACTAAGGTCCGTTGAGCGGGACCGAACTGTCATTGGTGACCGCTTGGCAGATGGCCGCCTCCGGCAGCTATCTGCACTGCGGATGATTTTTGGGAAGCGGTCCATGGGGTCCTGTATCATCAACGTTATTGGCGACGAACATATTTAGTCACCGGTGGTCCCGACGACTTCTAAAAACCTTTCAATAGCGGCAGAGTTTCCGGTTTTCCGAAATGCAACGTACAAGTCGATTGGGTTGCTGCATGGTTCAAATGGAACGAAGGTGACCCCTGGGGGAGCAATGTTCCGGACCCAAGCTGGTGCCAGTGCGATCCCGAGCTCTTGAGCTACGAATTGCAATAGTGTGGACTTGTCGATGATCTCGCAAACAATGTTCGGCTGTGCACCAATCTGTCGGAAACCGCTCCAAAGTACCTCATGCAAAATTGGTCGCGCGTGTTTTGGATAACCTACGATCGGTTGGTTTGCGATTTCAGATGCGGAAAGGGACGCAGAACCAGAAAGAGGGTTGGTATCGGCAAGGACCACCACGACAGGCTGACTGTGCAGCAGCTTACTGGTTATAAAGTTTTCTTCCAGAGGCGTTCGTACGAAAGCCACATCGGTGCGATGGCTGATCAACTCTTGAGCATGCTGCTCGGAGGACGAAATTTCCAGAACCTGGACATGGACGTTTGGATCGGTTTCGCGGAATGAGAGTAGCACTTTGGGCAACAGCATCGAGATCGCCTCATCAACACCGCTCACGCGAATGTGGCGCAGGTCGGACTCGGCGGTGTGGCGAACATTGGAGACCGACCTTTCGATATCGGCAAGAATCCTTTTGGCATCCTGAGGGAACTCCGACCCGGCTTGGGTCATGCTGACTTGTCGGGTCGTCCTGAAGAACAGCCGGACTCCAAGTTCGTGCTCCAACGCCGCAATCCGTTCAGAGAGGGCGGATTGGCTCAGCCCCAAACGTTCGCCCGCGCGTCGGAAGTGAAGTTCTTCCGCGACGGCGACGAAGCATTCCAGTTGTCTGATGTTCAATCCGTATTCCTTTGATCGTTTACTTGATGACGCTAATTCGCATTCCATCGCTTAATCCGGCCTCGAAATCGCGGATTGCGCCTGCATATTCGAGCGAGTCCAACGTATCATCGCGGCCTCGGATCAGCGATGTTCGTGTGGCATCGTCCATCTCGAAAGGTACGGAGGTTTCGCCCGCCGTTATTGTACGGCTATTTAGGTCAATCGATATCTCGGCGCCGCTAGGGTTGCTGGCGAATTGCAAGAGGGCGTCCCGTGCTGCGGGGGAAACAACCGGCAGTGCAAGACCATTTTTCCGGGCATTGTCGTAGAAAATCCCGGCAAAACCTGTCCCGATGCAGGCGCTGATCCCCAACTGCCTCATACCCCAGACAGCATGTTCCCGGCTAGACCCACACCCAAAATTGTCGCCGACAACCAATATCGTCGCTTTAGTCCAAGGCGCTTGGTTCAGAGTGAATTCCGGGCGGTGTTGCCCCGCGTTGTCAAAGCGCAGATCGGCAAAAGTACCGTCTGCCAACCCTTCGCGGGTGATCGTGATCAAAAATCGTTTGGGCATGATCACATCGGTATCGACATTGGCCAGCGGCAAGGGGGCGGCGATCCCTTTGATCGTCTTGGTCATCAGTTTGCCTTTCATTTGAAATCACGCACGTCAACGAGGTGCCCAGACACGGCGGCTGCCGCGACCATTGCAGGGGACATTAAATGGGTGCGCGCGCCACGGCCCTGACGTCCTTCGAAATTTCTGTTGGTTGATGAAGCGACCCGCTCGCCATCCATGGCAATGTCGTCATTCATCGCCAGACACATCGAACAACCAGCTTCAGGCCGCCATTCAAATCCGGCGGTCTCGAAGATTGCGCGAAGGCCTTCGGCTTCGGCCTTAAGACGTGTCATGGCAGAGCCGGGCACTACGATTGCTTCGACGCCTGTCGCCACATGCCGACCTTCCAGTATTTTGGCCGCCTCTCGTAAATCTTCGATACGGCTATTCGTACAAGAGCCGATGAATGCTGTGTCGATTTCTATCGACTGGGCTGATTGCCCCTCGGACAATCCCATGTACTGCAATGAACGTTCCAAAGCCGCCTTGGCCTTGGGAGAGACGTAGTCTGCCGCGACCGGCACATTTGCAGTGATTGGTATGGATTGATCCGGGCTGGTACCCCAGGTGATCAAGGGTTCGATGTCGGCGCCTGAGATCACAAATTCCTTGTCAAATTCGGCTTCGGGGTCGCTGACCCAGCTTTCACCTTTGAATTCAAAACGACCACTATGAGGGTGCCCCAGCAACGCGGCATCGGTGATGTCATCTGCCGCAATCAATGCTGCACGAGCGCCCAGCTCGACCGCCATATTGCAGACGGTCATACGTCCGGCCATATCAAGCCCGCGAATGGCAGAGCCAGAAAATTCTACGGCATGCCCATTCGCACCACCCGCCCCGACGACCTGCACGATCTTCATGATAATGTCCTTTGCTGTCACGCCGGGGGCAGTGCCGCCTTCGACGGTGACGCGCATGGTTTTCATACGCTTGTAGCGCAGCGTCTGGGTGGCCAGCACATGTTCCACCTCCGAAGTGCCGATGCCAAACCCTAACGCGCCAAAGGCGCCATAGGTGGTGGTATGGCTGTCACCGCAAGCGATCAGCATGCCGGGCGCGACCAACCCCTGTTCCGGCACCACGACGTGTTCGATGCCCTGCCGTGGGTCGCCCAAACCATAAAACGCGATACCGTGTTTGGTGCAGTTTGCCTCTAGATTGTCGATAAGCAGTTTTGATGCTGCATCATGCGGCTCGCTGCTTCGGGTTGCGTTCACATGGTCGACCACCGCCAAATGCGCCTCGGGTCGCCAAACGCCCAATTGCTTTGTATCGAGCCCGGAAAAGGCCTGCGGGCTGGTGTATTCGTTCATGATGTGGAAATCGACATAGATAAGCATGTCGCCATCGGGCAGATCGCAGACCTTATGGGCGTCGACCAACTTGTCATAAAGGGTCCGGTTCATTTGGATGCCTCTGCGTGGATAGGGTTGCGGGCAAAGTAACCGGACATACGCGCGGCTATTTTGTTGGGGATTTCTTCAGCCATGTAATGCGTCGCATCAAGCGCTTCACCTTCGACCATTTCGGCACGCTGGCGCCAAAGCGAAAGTGCATCGAAACAGGTCTCGATCACACCATGTTTGGCCCAAAGGACCTGGACCGGCACGGGCAGCTTGCGACCTTGATCAGCGTCATCATGCTCAATGTCGATGGTGGCGGCGGCGCGGTAGTCTTCACAACTTGCGTGAATGGCGTCGGGGCACGAAAAGGCATTCAGGTATTCGTCCAGCGCCGCATCGGCAAACGGATTGTCACCACGGGCTTGATTGAAGCACTTCAATTTCCAGAACCCTTCGGGGTCGGCACCGATCAAATGTTCAGGCAACGGGTACTTCTGGATCAGAAAAAACCAATGCCAATACATCTCGGCAAATCTGGCAGATGTATTGGCATACATCTCTCGCGTCGGCGCGATATCCAGCAAAGACATGGCGGCAACATGTTTCGGATGATCAAGCCCCAGACGATGCGCTACGCGAGCGCCCCGATCATGGGCACCGACCAGATACCGGTCATGCCCGAGCCGCGCCATCACCGCGTGGATATCCCTTGCCATTGACCGCTTGGAATACGGGAAATGCGAAACGCTGGAGGGCGGTTTGTCGGATCGCCCATAGCCCCGCAGGTCCGGGCAAATCACCTGAAAGTCCCGTGCCAGAACCGGCGCCACCCTATGCCACATGGCCGAGGTCTGCGGGTAGCCGTGTATCAGAACGACCGGTGGCGCGCCCACAGGACCTGCGCGACGGACAAACAAGGTTGCACCATCTCCTTCGATCCGTTCCTCCACGAATTCCTCAAACATTTCGACCTCCTCGGGAAGTTTTCTTTCCCTCGTTATCTCAGATTAATTGGGAATTACTAATCGGAAAAACTAATTAGTTTTGCCAACTAATTCTCCCTCAAATCGTCTCTATGGTCGAACGCCATGAGGGGCGCTTGGGTGAAGGAGATCCGGACACAGGGCCCTGCAAATCAATGGAGGATACAATGAAATTTCTGCTGAGCACTGCTTTTACAATGACCATGGCCTTGGGTGCATCTACTGCAATCGCGGCCTGTGATGACGGAGAGGTCGTTATTAAATTCAGCCATGTCACTAACACGGACAAACACCCAAAAGGCATCGCTGCAACCTTGTTGGCCAACCGTGTGAACGACGAGATGAACGGCAAAGCCTGCATGGAAGTCTTCCCGAACTCGACACTATACAATGACAACAAGGTTCTGGAAGCCATGTTGCAGGGTGACGTGCATCTGGCGGCACCTTCGCTGTCGAAATTCGAGAAGTTTACCAAGCAATTCCGTATCTTCGACCTGCCATTCATGTTTGAGGATATCGAGGCCGTCGACGCCTTTCAGGCCTCTGATTCTGGCCAGGCCCTGCTCGACAGCATGCAGCGTCGTGGTCTTCAAGGGCTGACATTCTGGCACAATGGCATGAAGCAGATGTCAGCTAATGTGCCGTTAATGTCACCTGCGGACGCTGAAGGGCTGAAATTCCGAGTGATGTCTTCTGACGTGCTGGTGGCGCAAATGGAGGCGATCGGGGGCACCCCACAGAAGATGGCTTTCTCTGAAGTATATGGCGCATTACAGCAAGGCGTGGTCGACGGTCAGGAAAACGTTTGGTCCAATATTTACGGCAAGAAATTCTTCGAAGTGCAGGACGGCATCACCGAGACCAACCACGGGGTGATCGACTATCTGGTCGTAACATCAGTTGACTGGCTCGACAGCCTGGATGCCGATGTGCGCGATCAGTTCCTGACCATCCTTGGCGAGGTCACTGCGCTTCGGAACTCCGAATCCTTTGCCGTCAACCAGGCCAACCGTCAGGCCATCATCGACGCCGGTGCCGAGGTGCGCACGCTGACGACTGACGAGCGACAAGCCTGGGTAGACGCCATGAAACCGGTTTGGGATCAGTTCTCTGACGATGTTGGTCAGGACATGATCGACGCAGCACAAGCGATCAACGAAGGCAGCTAATCGCCTGAGGCTATTTAGAGAAACACGCGCGGGTCATTACACGAATGGCCCGCCCGTTTTCTTAAGCGGTGAAAACACCGCAGGAGGGAACAATGCAAACGAAGCATAGCTTTGTGGACCAGATCGAGGAGACGCTGATTGCGCTTCTCTTGGGGCTGATGACGGTGGTGACCTTTGCCAACGTGATTGCCCGGTTCGGGTTCAACTCTAATATTTTATGGGCGCTGGAACTGACAGTGTTCATGTTTGGCTGGCTGGTGCTGCTTGGCGCCTCTTATGCGGTCAAGAAACACAGCCATCTGGGGGTCGATGCGATCCTGAACATGGTGTCACCGGGCGCGGCGCGGGTGATGGGGATCATCTCGGTCGGGTGCTGTCTGGTGTTTTCGCTGCTGCTGCTGAAGGGCGCGTATGATTACTGGGCGGTGTTTGCCGATCTGCCGCCCACATCGGGGCGCTGGTTCCCGACCGGATTTGCCGACAAGTTCCGCAGCCAGAGTTTCTATGAGGTACAGGATGTGCCGATGGTTGGTTTTTTGCGGTTTTTGGAAGACCTGATCAACTACGGAGACGAATACGAGAAGCTGCCCAAGGTGGTGCCATATCTGGTGTTGCCGGTGTCGATGCTGTTGCTGGTATTGCGCTTTGCGCAGGCGGCGATGCAGATCTGGCGCGGTGAAACCGACCGTCTGGTGGCCAGCCACGAGGTGGAAGACGAGATCGAAGAAGTACGTGCACAGCAGGGGGAGCAGGGCTGATGGAAGTTGTTCTTCTCTTTGCGATGGTGATTGGTTTGTTGCTGATCGGGGTGCCGATTGCAGTGTCTCTGGGCCTCAGTTCAATCATGTTCCTGCTGTTGTTCTCGGACGCCACGCTGGCGTCGGTCGCGGGCACATTGTTCGAGGCCTTTGAGGGGCATTTCACCCTTTTGGCGATCCCGTTCTTTATCCTTGCGTCGTCGTTCATGACAACGGGTGGTGTGGCGCGGCGGATTATCCGGTTCTCGATTGCTTGCGTGGGGCATTTGCCCGGTGGTCTGGCAATTGCCGGTGTGTTTGCCTGTATGATGTTTGCGGCCCTGTCCGGGTCGTCGCCTGCGACGGTTGTGGCGATTGGGTCTATCGTGATCGCGGGCATGCGTCAGGTAGGGTATTCCAAGGAATTTGCCGCTGGTGTGATCTGTAACGCGGGCACGCTGGGTATTCTCATTCCGCCCTCAATTGTGATGGTGGTCTATGCCGCCGCTGTTGAGGTGTCGGTTGGTCGTATGTTCCTTGCCGGGGTCATTCCGGGCCTGATGGCGGGCATCATGTTGATGGTGACGATCTATGTCATGGCCAAGGTTAAGAACCTGCCCAAAGGCGACTGGCAGGGGTGGGGAGAGATCTTTACCGCCGGGCGCGAAGCCGGGTGGGGCCTGTTCCTGATCGTGATCATTCTGGGCGGGATTTATGGGGGTATCTTTACCCCAACCGAAGCCGCCGCTGTGGCCGCTGTCTATTCGTTCCTGATTGCGTCGTTCATCTACAAGGACATGGGGCCACTCTCGGAGGAGGCCAATGGCGGCACCAAGAGCAGCCTGTTGAAAAAGCCTCTGTCGATTGTGACGGCGTTCTTTCACGGTGATACCAAACACACGTTGTTTGAGGCCGGTAAGCTAACGGTCACACTGTTGTTTGTGATCGCCAATGCGTTGATCCTGAAGCATGTTTTGACGGAACAGCAGGTGCCACAGCATATCGCAGGCGCAATGCTGGATGCCGGGTTTGGTCCGATCATGTTCCTGGTGGTGGTCAATGTGATCCTGTTGATCGGTGGTCAGTTCATGGAGCCATCGGGCCTGTTGGTGATTGTTGCACCGCTGGTGTTCCCAATTGCTATTCAGCTGGGTATTGATCCGATCCATCTGGGCATCATCATGGTGGTGAACATGGAAATCGGGATGATCACGCCGCCTGTGGGTCTCAACCTGTTTGTGACTTCGGGCGTGGCCGGAATGCCGATGATGAGCGTCGTGCGCGCGGCGCTGCCGTTCCTCGCGGTGCTGTTCGTGTTCCTGATCATGATTACCTATATTCCGGCAATTTCAACCTTCTTGCCCAATACATTTATGGGGCCGGAGATCATTACAAATTGATCCGAGTGAATTGAGAAAAAACGGCCCCGTACCAAGGTGCGGGGCCGTTTTGCGTTTCTGATATGAGTCAATGTGTGAGTTTGGAGTGAATGGTAAAACGTTCCGAATTGAAATCTTGCCGCTCGCCTGGTTGGCCCCAGATATATCGACGGCCATTCTGGAAGGTCGCCCGCCAGAGCATCTTACGGCAAAGCTTCTTCGTAACCTTCCAGAGCTGCCACTGGATTGGGAACAACAGCGGGAGGTTCTTGGGTTCCAACAGACCTGAAGCCACCGTTAGGCCTCAAGACCTCACGCGAACCTTGCTCACTGAGACTTTCTCCGAAAACACCCGCAAAATGCTCTGATCGGAACTAAAACTTGAGGCCTCTGATGTCTGAATTGCCTGTAAACTATTGAAATTAAATCGCTATTGGTTGCGCTTGGAATAGTTCAGGTTCGAGGGAAAGAAAGTGGTGGGCGACCCTGGAATCGAACCAGGCGTGCGTCTCCGCGAGGGAGTTACAGTCCCCTGCCACACCTTGCGGCCTGTCGCCCACTTTCCTCGGTCATTCGACCGTGGTGTGAGGCGCTGATTACTGTGCCTTGTCTGGGGCGTCAACAAGAAAATCTCTTGCACCTCGTGCTTTGGCGGCGCATTGGTAAACCCTCGTGAATTCGTGGGGTTCGAAGATGAAAAAGCCCAAGTGGGTCGTTGAAAAAGAACAGGCTAAACGCAAGGCTGCTGCGGAAACGTTGTGGTTGTTTGGTTTGCACGCTGTACGCGATGCGCTGGACAATCCGGCGCGCGAAAAACTGCGGCTGATGGTGACAAAAAACGCCGCTGACAAGCTGTCGGAAGCCATTGATATGTCTGATATCGAGCCTGAAATCATTGACCCACGCAAATTCAACCCACCGATTGATTCTCAGTCTGTGCATCAGGGCGCAGCCCTTGAAGTGAAGCCGTTGAACTGGGGGCGCCTTGAGGATTGCGCGTTGGGTGACGGCGAACGACCGCCGCGCCTGTTGTTGCTTGATAAGGTGACGGACCCACATAACGTCGGTGCGATTTTGCGCTCGGCTGAGGTGTTTGGTGCGCAAGCGGTGATTGGCACGCGCCACGGATCAGCACCCGAAACCGGGGCGCTGGCCAAGACAGCCAGCGGAGCCTTAGAACGCCAACCGTATCTGCGTGAACGCAATTTGGCTGACACCATCGTCGCGTTGCAGGGCATGGGGTATATCGTGCTGGGGCTGGATGGCGAGGCAGACGAGACCATCGAAACAGTGCTGGACGGCAAACGCGATCGCGCCGTGGCACTGGTTTTGGGGGCCGAGGGGCCGGGGCTGCGCCAAAAAACCAAAGAGACGGTGGACCACCTGGTGAAGATCGATTTTGCTGGCGCCTTTGGTTCACTCAATGTCTCAAATGCCGCTGCGGTGGCGCTTTACGCATCCCAGCTGCGCTGACACTTCTTCATTTCGCCAAAAATACTTCCGCCGGAGGCTCCCGAAGTTGGGTCATGCGCCCTACATTACAGGCTAGATCCAGTCAGACCGGAGCAGACCAATTCCACAGACGTCAAAAATTGCCACGTGTTGTTACTGCGGCACCCGCGCCGCGCTGATTTTGCGCGGCCGCGAACGCCACGAGTTGGCCTGTTCCTCCTGTGGTGCTCCGCTGCATAATCTTAAACACATGCCGGTTGACGCCAAACGATCAGATCGGCGCGTTCAGGATCGCCCGAGGGCGACAGGGTATATTCCCGAGGTACACGGGAAACCCAGAAAGTCGCACAAGAAAAAACGCAAATCCAAGCGCAAGGATTGGTTTGAGGACATCTTTGAAGTGATTGAAGATATCTTTGATTGACCACGGCGGGCTGATCGCGCGGTTGTAACGTGGTGTTCACATGTTTTTGACATCCTCTTTTATTATGGTGGTGCATAACTACATCAATCGGGCAAGCACGGAGCTGGAACTTCTGTGTTTGACTTCACTGTCCCTCGTTCCGTACCTGGCGCCCAAGATTTCTTGGGCGCTTTTTTCTTGGATACGATCAGGGGTGTTCAAGAGGGGCAATATCAGTAGCGTGTCGGTATGAGCTATTCAGACGATGTCTTAAAAACGATTCTGCGCCGTACCAAGGTGGTTGCCGTCGTGGGTGTTTCGATGAACCCGGTACGTCCCAGTTATTACGTGGCGCGCTATTTAAACCTCAAAGGGTATCAGGTGATTCCGGTCAATCCGGGCCATGCGGGCAAGACGTTATTTGGGGAAACGGTTCGGGCCGATTTGAGTGAAATCGACGTTCCTGTTGATATGGTGGATGTTTTTCGCCGCTCCGAGGCTGTGCCGCCGATCGTAGAAGCGGCACTGGCGCAGTTTCCAAAGCTCCAGACGATCTGGATGCAGATTGGGGTGGAGCACGCAGAGGCTGCGGCAAAAGCTGAGGCGCGCGGCGTAGATGTGATTATGAACCGTTGTCCCAAAATCGAATACCAGCGCCTGTTTGGCGAACTACGCATGGGTGGGTTTGCGACTGGAGTGATTTCATCAAAGCTCTAGCTGCATTCGCCTAGGCTTAGCGGTTTTGCCGCTGACGTCGCTCTTCAAAAACCGTTTGGCGCGCGACCCAGTCATAGCGCTCGTCCTGCAATGTCGGGGACCAGAATAGGTAGCCGCCATAGCGCCAAGGATCGAGTACGACGCCGTCATTCATCCCTTTGCCCTTGGCAGCAATAATGACGGTTGAGTGTTGGATGCGGATATTGGTGGCGTTGGCGATGGCGCGGTGAAAGGTAAGGGTCTGAAAGTTTTCCTGCCAGAGTCGCGCCTCGAGGTCATCGGCCCAGTGCCAGCACAGCCCTCGCGGGCGCAGGCCCTGATTAACCTTGGCATTGTGAACCAGCGGGGAGTCGGTGACGTTGTAGGTGCGTTTCAGCTCGAGCGGATACGTGTAAGCTATACGCGCCGCGCGCGCGGCTTCCTCTGGGTCGACATCAGGATTGAGCGCCGTGATCTGGGCTGTGAGGCCGGGAACATCGGCGCGCGTGACCTCTTCGGGAACGCTGGCGCAGGCGGCGAGTGTGAGGGCCGTGAAGACGGCGGCGAGAAAGCGCAACATGAAAACTCCGGTGCCGGTGGGCAAATCGGGTTTACTATAGGCATTGCGACGGGCAGGAAAAGGCGGATTTGTTAACCTTATCGCGAGGCTTTTTCGGCAATGCCGCTGGTGCCTTGGCGGCGGTCAAGTTCGGCCAGCACATCATCGAGCGCGACGCCACGCGATTGCAGCATGACCAGCAAGTGAAACAGCACATCTGCCGCCTCGTAGGTGAGCTGTTCGCGGTCGCCCTTGACCGCTTCTATCACGGCCTCGATCGCTTCTTCGCCGAATTTTTCGGCACATTTCTCAGGGCCTTTGGCGAGCAGTTTTGCCGTCCAGCTGCTGTCGGGATCAGCGCTGGCACGCATGGCAATGGTAGAGGCGAGAGTGGAAAGCGTGGTCATACGATCCTCATGGGGATACCTGCGGCGATCATGTGTTGCTTGGCTTCCTGCACAGTGAATTCGCCAAAATGGAAGATCGAGGCGGCGAGCACAGCGCTGGCGCCGCCTTTGGTGACGCCTTCGACGAGGTGGTCAAGTGTGCCGACCCCGCCTGATGCGATCACCGGAACGTCGACCGCATCCGAGATGGCGCGGGTGAGCGGCAGGTTAAAGCCGGATTTGGTGCCGTCGCGGTCCATCGAGGTAAGCAGGATTTCACCAGCACCTTTGGCGACAACCAGTTTGGCAAACTCGACCGCGTCGATGCCGGTGGATTTGCGCCCGCCATGAGTGAAGATTTCCCATTTGCCGGGTGAGACGGTTTTGGCGTCGATGGCGACCACGATACACTGGCTGCCAAACTGGGCGGACGCCTCTGCCACGACGTCGGGGTTGGCCACGGCGGCGGAATTGAACGAAACCTTATCGGCACCGGCAAGCAGCAAGCGGCGCACATCGTGCACGGTACGCACACCACCGCCAACAGTGAGTGGGACAAAACATTGCTCGGCGCACCGGCGCACCATGTCGATCATCACGCCGCGATTGTCATGGGTCGCATGGATGTCGAGGAAACAGATTTCGTCAGCGCCCGCTGCATCATAAGCGCGGGCAGCCTCAACCGGGTCGCCCGCATCGCGCAGGCCGACAAAGTTGACACCTTTGACCACGCGGCCATCGGCGACATCGAGACAGGGGATCAGGCGGGTTTTTAACATGGGCGTGTTATGGGCTTTTTTGTTGGGTTGGGGAAGGGGGCTTTGCCCCCTCTTGGCCGATGGCCAATTCACCCCCAGGATATTTTGAGCGAAAGGAAAATCAGGATTTCAGGACCGTAAGCGCGTCTGTCAGATTGATGGCCCCGTCATAAAGCGCGCGGCCAGAGATGGCGCCATTGAGCGGTGCGCCGCAGGATTTGAGCGCCTTGAGGTCGTCAATCGAAGAGACGCCGCCCGAGGCAATGACGGGGATGGAAACAGCGTTGGCAAGATCGGCGGTGGCGGTCACATTGGGCCCCTTCATCGCGCCGTCGCGCAGGATGTCGGTGTAGATAATGGCGGCAACACCGACATCTTCGAAGGATTTAGCGAGATCGGTGACACGCACGTCGGTCTCTTCGGCCCAGCCCTTGGTGGCGACAAAGCCGTTACGGGCGTCAATCCCTACGGCGACCTTGCCGGGAAAGGCGCGGGCGGCGTCGCGTACGAGATCGGGGTTTTCCACGGCAACGGTGCCAAGGATCACACGGGCGAGCCCCTTGTCGATCCAGCGTTCAATGGTAGCCATGTCACGGATACCGCCGCCGAGCTGAGCAGGGACGTTGGTTTGTTTGAGAATTTCTTCAACTGGGGCGGCGTTTACGGGTTCACCTGCAAAGGCGCCGTTGAGGTCAACGAGGTGCAACCATTCGCACCCAGCATGGACGAACTCCATCGCCTGAGCGGCGGGGTTTTCATTGAACACGGTTTCCTGGTCCATGTCGCCATGCACGAGGCGCACGGCGTTGCCGTCCTTGAGGTCGATGGCGGGATAGAGGATCATGGGCGGCACCTGCGGCAAAGGGAATTTTGAGCGCGGTTTGGCATGACGCCCGGTGAATTGCAACGTTACGGGGGGTCATTCTTGATTGCTTAAGGTTGCTGGCTCAGTCTTGGGCGCAACAGAAGATCAGGGAGGATTTGGTATGAAACAGATGATGATGGCAGCGGCGATGGTTTTGGCGGGCGGTGCCGCGATGGCCGATCCCGCAGAGGGCGTATGGAAGACAGCGCCAGGTGACAGCGGCGGATATCTGCATGTGGCGATTTCTGCCTGTGGTGCAGCACTGTGTGGAACCATAAAGGAGGCGATTGCCGCGGATGGCGCGAACACCGGCGACTATGAGCACCTCGGCAAAAAGATGCTGTGGGACATGAAGGCCAATGGCGGTGGGAAATATAGCGGCGGCAAAATCTGGGCGCCGGATACAGACAAGACCTATAAGTCGAAAATGACGCTGAACGGCAATACGTTAAGTGTTCGCGGGTTTGTGGGTGTTTCGGCCTTTGGGAGAAGTCAGGATTGGACCCGCATTCAATAGCCTTTTTGGCGCCCCGCTTGAGCAGGGCGCCTGACGTCTCAGACCGCGCCGGTATATTCGCCGCGCGCCGGGTAGCTGTTGGCAATCGCAAAATCAAGCGCTCCCACCAGTTCCGAGAAATGTGGGCGGACAAACGGCATGGTCTGGACCGAGCCGTAATAGAGTGACTGGTCCGGGCTAACCATAAATAGGCCGGGTTCTGAGAACAGAGCGGGTTCTTCGATGCCAATGGACGTCTTGCCACGCGAGGTTGAGATATAGAGACCCCATTCCTTGGCAACGGCCAGTGGCAGATCATAGCCAAACCGAAGGCTTTTGGCTTCGATCTTGTCCGCCATGGCCCGAGTGCGCTCTTCTCCGTCCGAGGATATGGCGATGCAGTTCACGCCGCGCTCGGCAAAATCGGCAACGCGCTTTTCCAGCTCTTTGAGGTAGTTAGCGCAGATCGGGCAGTGCAGGCCGCGATAGAAACAGATGACGGTGCCGCGCTCAGAGGTCTCAGAGGCGAGATCAAAGGGGCCATTGTCCAAGGTGGAGACCGAGAGGTTCGGAGTTTTTTGACGGGGAATCAGCATTGCATGTCCTTTCAATTGTGCTTGATTGCACTGATACAGGGGTTTAATGTCAAATAATTCCGATTAACCATGCAGAAAGACCGATTTCCCATGGATCGCCTCACGACGCTTGTTGAACGTTTTCGCTTGGAAGTGCGCCTAGCTAAACAGGATGATGCGAACCTTTTGGTTTTGGGGGGCGTGAATTTGCCGGAAAAAGTGCTGTTTTTCACACGCGGTCAAGGTGTGCAGGAGCAGGCCGGCGCGTTGCTTTTGGTGCATGTATCGTGGGCGGGACAGAATAATCCGTTGCTTGCCGCTTTGCCGGACGTGGTAGATTTCGATTTGGCGGGACAGGCCGATACTCAGGCACTGGTCAGAGTGATGCTGGCCGAAGTTCGGGGCAATCGCTGTGGCGCGCAATCTGTGGCAAACCGGTTGGGCGAAGCGCTGATGGTGCGGTTGCTGCGGGACCAGATCGAGCGTGGCGCAACCGAGGCCGGTCTGTTGGCGGGCATGGCCGATCCGCGCATCAGCCGAGCGATTGTGTCGATGCATGACCATCCGGGGCGGGTTTGGAAAAATTCAGATCTGGCAATGGTTGCCGGGTTGTCGCTGTCGCGGTTTGTGGAACTGTTCGGCACAATCGTAGGTGAAACGCCAATGGGTTATCTCAGGCGCTGGCGGTTAATTCTCGCACGGCAGGACGCCGAACAGGGCGACCGGATCGACGCCATCGCGCGCCGATATGCCTATGGCAGCACCGAGAGCTTTACCCGTGCCTTTCGCCGCGCACATGGTGTAGCACCATCCTCGCTACGCACGCCCTGATCTTCATCTTGCCAAAAATACTTTGGGGGAATCGCAGCTTAGCTGTGAAGGGGGCAAAGCCCCCCTCTGCTCAGGGTCGCCAGCGCAGGAAATTGCCAATCATGCGCAACCCAACGTCCTGGCTTTTCTCAGGGTGGAACTGCATCCCCAGCATTGTATCGCGCCCAATGATGGCCGTTACATCTCCGGCATAATCGACATGGGCGATGCGTTCGGCTGGGTTTGTCACGTGGAATTGATAGGAGTGCACAAAATAGGTGTGATCGCCGGTCTGCACACCGTCCAGCACCGGGTGAGGGTGGTCGATGACAAGGTCATTCCATCCCATGTGCGGCACTTTCAGAACGGGATCAGTCGGGGTGATCTTCTCTACATCGCCAGCGATCCAGTTGAGACCAGCGGTCTCTTGGTATTCGTGGCCGGTTGTGGCCATAAGCTGCATGCCAACACAAATTCCGAGAAAGGGACGGCCCCTTTGCTCGACCGCTTCGACCATGGCGTCATAGATGCCTTTGTGGCCACGCAATTCGCTTGCACAAGCAGGAAATGCACCGTCACCGGGTAAAACGAGACGGTCCGCGCAAGCCACTATTTCAGCGTCATAGGTGACAACCACCTCGCCGCCGTCAACTTCGCGGGCCATGCGCTGAAACGCCTTTTCGGCGGAGTGAAGATTGCCGGATTCGTAGTCTATAATGGCGGTCAACATTGGAGCGTCCTGAAACAGCGGTGTTCTGGTCCAGTTCAAGTGGCCTTAATTGCGCACGGGGTCAAGAGGATGACGTGTCGCCGATCCGATCGAGAAGTGCCATGACCTGATCAAAGGGGCCATCCCCAAGGTTTTTTGGATGCAGACAGCCAAGTCGCCCGGAGACAAAGAGCATGGTGTAGCCATGCACAAGGGACCAGACTTGAAATTCGATGACTTCTTTTTGGGTGTCGGGCGGCACAAACGGCGCACAGGTGTCGCGCAGGATTTGGTAAGCATCGGAATCGCCCGGATCAATCCGCTCGCGCAGCAAGCTTTCTGCGTCCAAGCCAAACATGGTTTCCAAGAGCGCGCGGTGGGTAAGGCCGAATTGAACATAGCCCCGGCAGATACCACGCAAACGGTCACGTGGTGACGGGCCTTCCGCGTTTGCGGCATCCATCATGTGGCGCGAAAACAATCGGAACGCCTCTTGGGCGACGGCGCTCTTGAGACCAGCCAGCCCGTCGAAATGATGCGCAGGAGCGGCGTGGGAGACTCCGGCGCGTGCGGCGCATTTGCGCAGTGTAAGGGCGGCAATGCCACCTTCATCAAGCAGGGAAATTCCTGCCTTTATCAACGCGTTGCGCAAATCGCCGTGATGATGGGCGGGTTTGGTCGGAGTTTGGGTCATGCAGGGATGATCCAATGGTATCTTGACAGTGTCAAGAAGCGCCCTATGTTGCTTGCAACTTTACAGTGTCAAGTTCGATGATGAAGGAGTGACATGGCTGCGATTGCATGGAGAATTTGGATTTGGGTTTTTTGGGTTCTGAGCGTTAGCGTTGCGCTGGTATCGCTACGCTTTATGCCGCTGGGTGTGGCGGAGTCGATGACATTCATGTTGCATCATGCGCTCGAACGCGAGGTTGCCTTTTACGCGCATGTGACACTTGCACCCCTAGCGCTATTGCTGTCCCCATTTCAGTTCAGTGCCAGGTTGCGCAGCGCGCGGCCGGGTTTGCATCGCTGGATGGGACGATTCTATGTGGTGTCGATCCTGCTGTCCGGGCTCGCCGGGCTGAAACTTGCGTTGAATTCTGACGCGGGTCCTGTGGCGGCTTGGGGGTTTGGACTTCTTGCTGTGATTTGGATTGGTGTAACGGCCTATGCGGTGGCGTTGGCCATGCGCGGAGAGATCGCACATCATCGGCTTTGGATGATCCGCAGCGCGGCGCTGACTTGGGCGGCCGTGACCTTGAGGCTCGAGTTGCCAATACTTACGGCTATGCTTGGCTTTGAAACAGGCTATCCGCTGGTTGCGTGGACATGTTGGGTGCCCAACCTGCTAATCGCGGAGTGGCTTGTGCGCCGCCGGGCCATGCCAGCGGCGCAAGTCGCTTAGAGCGCGCCTTTTGTGGATGGGATCGCGTCAGCTTTGCGCGGGTCGGTTTCGATTGCTTCGCGCAGTGCGCGGGCCACGGCCTTAAAGGTGGCCTCGGCGATGTGGTGGCTGTTAAACCCGTGCAGCTGATCCACATGCAGGGTGATGCCGCCATGTGTTGCAAAGCCCTGAAAGAACTCGCGCACCAGTTCTGTGTCAAATGTGCCAATTTTCTGGGTGGGCATGTCCACGTTCCAGATCAGATAGGGGCGTGCGGAAAGATCCAGTGCGGCGCGCACCTGTGCATCATCCATGGGCAAGTGACAGGAGGCGTAACGGCGGATGCCCTTTTTGTCGCCAAGGGCCTGCGTGAGTGCCTGACCCAGCGAGATGCCGGTGTCTTCGACTGTGTGGTGATCATCGATATGATAGTCACCTTTGGCGCGGATGGTCATATCGATTAGCGAATGGCGCGACAGTTGGTCCAGCATGTGGTCAAAGAATCCGACGCCCGTCTGGTTGTCGTAGATACCTGTGCCATCGAGGTTGATCTCGACGGTGATTTCGGTCTCGGCGGTTTGCCGCGTGATGGTTGCCGTGCGCATGGGGGCTGGTCCTTTGCCTCTGATTGCGAGCTCCTTATAGGGAGCGGTGGGGCGAGGGGGAAGGGGCGGGTTTTTGAGATTGTGTCTCGGGTGGCTTTTGTGCCAGCTTTGGATGGCATATTGTGAGGGCAACCATGACCACCTGCGTCTTTATCCAGATCCGCTGCAAACCCGGCACCACCTATCGCGTAGCCGAAGAAATTGCGCTGAAAGAAATCCATTCGGAGCTGCATTCGACAAGTGGCGAATATGATCTGTTGATGAAGCTCTATGTGCCGTCGGGCGAGGATGTGGGTAAGTATATTAATGACCGATTGCTGGATATTCCCGAGATTGAACGCACGTTGACGACGCTGACGTTCAAGGCGTTTTGAGGGGTTTGACCTGATGGCGCACGCCTTCGGTGCGCACAGGATATCTCGGGTTTGGCTGATGGCCAAACCTTCGGGATTTGCGCCTGCGGCGCGGGTATTTGGAGAACATTGAGATGCAGGAATGGCCAGCTGGATATGGACGGCGCGTGTTGGCTGAGGTGGACAGTACCAATGCAGAAGCTGCGCGGATTGCGCCTGAGCTACCAGGGCCTGAGTGGATATTGGGATTGCGCCAGACGGCGGGGCGTGGGCGCCGCGGCCGAGCATGGGCTGATCCGGAGGGGAATTTTGCCGCAACTTTGATAATGCGTCCGACCGAGAGCCCGGACAGGGTGGCGCTGCGGTCGTTTGTGGCTGCATTGGCGTTGTTTGAGGCGTTTGTCGCGGTGACCGGGCGGTCGCAGGGGTTGTCCTTGAAGTGGCCAAATGACGTGTTGCTGAATGGCGGCAAAGTTGCGGGTATTTTGCTGGAAAGCGCGGGTATGGTTGGTGGCGGTGTGAGCCATATTGCCATTGGTATTGGTGTGAACCTGCGCCATGCGCCGGGAGTGGAGCAGGTTGAAGAGGGGGCAATGCGGCCTGTTTCGCTTTTGTCGGAGACGGGCGCGTTGGTCACGCCTGAGGAGTTTCTGGACGCGCTGGCGGCGGCCTATGCGCAGGCTGAGGCGCAGTTTACCGCCTATGGGTTCGAACCGATCCGCACGGCATGGTTGGACCGGGCGGCGCGGCTGGGGCAAGTGATCACGGCGCGTACGGCGCGTCACGAGACCACGGGCACGTTTGAAACGGTGGACTTACAGGGCAATCTGGTGTTGAAGACCGCGAAGGGCCGTGTCGCCATCCCGGCGGCAGATATCTTTTTCTGAACCAGCCGGGGGGGGACCTCTCATGCTATTGGCAATTGATTGCGGGAACACTAACACTGTGTTCTCGATCTGGGACGGTAAAACGTTCCTGTGCACGCTACGCACGTCGACCCATCATGCACGCACGGCGGATGCGTATTTTACGTGGTTTTCGACGTTGATCCAGCATTATCAGATCGAACTGAACATAACGGACGTGATCATCAGCTCGACTGTGCCGCGGGTTGTCTTCAATTTGCGGGTCTTCGCGGATCGCTTTTTTGGCTGTCGCCCTTTGGTCGTGGGCAAGCCTGACTGTCGCTTGCCGACTGATGCGCGGGTGGATGAGGGCACAAGCGTGGGGCCCGACCGGCTTGTCAATGCGGCGGGCGCGTTTGATCGCCATGGTGGTGACCTGATTGTTGTGGATTTTGGCACGGCGACAACATTTGATGTTGTCGCGCCGGATGGGGCCTATATTGGTGGGGTTATTGCGCCGGGCGTGAACCTGAGCCTTGAGGCGCTGCACAATGCAGCCGCCGCGTTGCCGCATGTGGATGTTGCAAAGCCGCAAGGGGTTATCGGAACGAATACAGTGGCTTGTATCCAGTCGGGCGTGTTTTGGGGCTATGTCGGATTGGTGCGCGAGATATGCGCACGCATCAAGGCAGAGCGGGATCGGCCAATGAAGATAATTTCAACGGGCGGACTTGCCCCGTTGTTCCAGCAATCCGGACAGCTGTTTGATGTGTTCGAAGACGATCTGACGATGCACGGGTTGACCGTGATTCATGAATTTAACAAGGATAATGCCGCGTGAGCCGTGAGAGATTGATTTACCTGCCATTGGGCGGGTCAGGTGAAATTGGCATGAACGCCTATGTCTATGGATATGGGCCGGAGGATCGCGAACGTTTGATTCTGGTCGATCTGGGTGTCGCGTTTTCGGATATGGACACCAGTCCGGGTGTGGATCTGATTTTTGCCGATATCAGCTGGCTGGCTGAGAATAAGGATCGACTAGAAGCGGTGTTTATCACCCATGGTCACGAGGACCACGTCGGCGCGGTTGGGCATTATTGGGAGCGTCTTGGCGTGCCGGTTTACGCACGCACATTTACTGCGAACCTGGCTCGGCACAAGATGGCCGATCGGGGTCAACCCGAAGAAATGGTGCGCACGGTTTCCGCTTGGCCAGAGATGACCGAAGCGGGGCCATTCAAAGTGGGGTTCTTGCCGGTGAGCCACTCGATCCCGGAGAGTGCGGCACTGGTGATCGACAGCCCGGCAGGGCGGGTGATCCATTCGGGCGATTTCAAACTGGATGAGACCCCGTTGGTGGGGGAACCGTTTGATCCGGAGCTTTGGACGGATGTGTCCAAGGACGGTGTGCAGGCGCTGATCTGTGACAGTACAAACGTGTTCTCGCCACATGCCGGACGGTCGGAAGCCAGCGTTGGCCCGGAGATCGAAGCGCTGGTGAGTGGGGCGCCCAATATGGTTGTCGCCACGACATTTGCGTCCAACGTGGCACGGGTCAAGACACTGGCGGAGGCGGGCGAGCGCGCTGGCCGCTCGATCTGCCTGATGGGGCGGGCCATGCGCCGGATGGTCGAAGCGGCCACAACGACAGGTGTGTTGACCAGCTTTCCCAAGGTGGTGAGCCCGGAAGAAGCAGCCATGATACCGCGTGAAAACCTGATGTTGCTGGTAACGGGCAGTCAGGGAGAGCGGCGTGCGGCCAGTGCGCAGCTGGCAAATGGCAAATATAACGGCATAACCCTCAAGGAAGGGGATATGTTCCTGTTTTCCTCAAAGACCATTCCGGGTAACGAGCGTGGCGTGATCCGGATTATCAACCAGTTCTCGGAAATGGGCGTGGATGTAGTGGATGACAGCACCGGCAAATATCACGTGTCTGGCCACGCGAACCGACCTGATTTGCAACGGTTGCATGAGATTGTGAACCCGGCGATGGTCATCCCAAATCATGGCGAACATCGGCATTTGCGCGAGCATGCAAAGCTGGCAGGCGAGAGCGGGCGGGCGTCTATTGTGGCTGTCAACGGAACGATGCTGGACTTGAGTGGCAAAGCCCCGCGCGTGGTGCAGCATGTGGAAACCGGGCGCACGTATCTTGATGGATCCGTGCAGATTGGCGCGCTTGACGGTATCGTGCGTGATCGGATTCGCATGGCGCTGAATGGTAAGGTCGTGGTGACGGTGATCCTGGACGAAGATGACGAACCGCTGGGTGAAGCATGGTGCGAGACCATGGGTTTGCCCGAACTTGGGCGGTCGGATGCGCCGCTGTTGGATGTCATCGAAGAGGATCTGACACAGTTTCTGCGGCGTGCCGGTGCCAAGACGTTGGCCAATGACGACAAGCTGGAAAACGAGCTGCGCCGGATTGCGCGCAATACTTGCCGCGAAGAAATTGGCAAGAAACCGGAAACGACAGTGATTATTAGTCGTTTGCGCTAAGGGTTTCAGACATTTGGGCAAAAAAAGGGTCGGACAATTTTGTCCGACCTACTTTTTTGCGTAAGCGAGCGCTGTTAGCTGGCTTTACGTTCTTCGAAGCTGAGCGCGATGAACGAGGGCATGTGATCGCCCATGCCAACAACTTTCTTGTCGTCGCGACCATAGTCCCGTCCGGAATTGCGCCCACGCGAACGGCCACGGTTACCAGATTTTTCAGACGGCCGGTTGGGTGTCTCTTTTTCCGGAGCGACAAATGGCGCGGGTTCTGGTGCTGCCTCGGTCTTGGCGCGGCGGTCTTTGCGCTCAGAAGATTTGGACTGTGAGGATTTGGTCTCTGATTGTTTGCGTTCTTCGGGTTTGGAAGGGTATTCGACGCGCGTGATCTCTTTCTGGATCAGCTTTTCGACCGCATCAAATGCCTTTTCGTCCCGCGGTGTGCAGATGGTAAACGCTTTGCCCTCGCGGCCCGCACGCCCGGTGCGGCCAATACGGTGCACGTAATCTTCGGCATGGCCGGGGACGTCAAAGTTGAACACGTGGCTGACAGAGGGCACATCAAGGCCGCGTGCCGCTACATCCGAAGCCACAAGAATGCGCAGCTCGTTATTGCGGAACGATTCCAAAGTGCGCGTGCGCTGGGACTGATCCAGATCGCCGTGGATTGGTGCAGCGTCGTAGCCGTATTTCTTAAGCGATTTCGCGGTAATATCCACATCCGTCTTGCGGTTGCAGAAGATGATCGCGTTGGTGCAGGCGTCGCCCTCGCTGTCGATGATCGCGCGCAGGACACGGCGTTTTTCACTGCCTTCGCGGTCGCGGCGCGATGCTTTGAACATGACAACGCCTTGCTCAATGGTTTCGGACGCAGTGGCCTGACGGGCCACTTCGACACGGGCCGGAGCGGAGAGGAATTCGGATGTGATCCGTTCGATCTCGGGTGCCATCGTTGCAGAGAAGAAGAAAGTCTGACGCGTAAAGGGCGTAAGTTTGAAGATGCGCTCGATATCGGGGATGAAACCCATGTCGAGCATCCGGTCAGCCTCGTCCACAACCATGACCTGAACGCCGGTCAGCAACAGCTTGCCGCGCTCGAAATGGTCGAGCAGGCGACCCGGTGTGGCAATCAGCACGTCGACGCCACGGTCAATCAGGATGTCCTGTTCCTTGAAGCTGACGCCACCGATCAAAAGCGCCTTGGTCAGTTTCAGATGTTTGGAATAGGTGTCGAAATTCTCGGCCACCTGTGCCGCCAATTCGCGGGTTGGGCAGAGCACAAGGCTGCGCGGCATACGTGCGCGGGCACGGCCTCGGGCCAGAAGCGACAGCATCGGCAGCGTAAAACTGGCCGTTTTGCCGGTGCCGGTCTGAGCGATGCCCAACACGTCACGCCCCTCGAGCGCTGGAGGAATGGCTCCTGCCTGAATCGGTGTTGGTGTTTCATAGCCCGCTTCGCTGATCGCTTTCAGCACCTTCGGGTTGAGGTTCAAATCGGAAAATTTGGTCATGTGTATCCGTTGCTTACGGACACTTTCCCGGCCCGTACATATGGTGTGGTGTCAGGCCCGTTTGGCCTCGCTTGGCAGCGTGAGAGCGACCCACGCGCGCCTTGTATCTGAAGGTGGCGTTCGGGTCAACAAAGGCGCCTTGGGCGCCTAAGATTGTTGCTTACTCTACCACAATTTACGAAAATTCGGGGAAATGTTTCCGTCTTTTTGTGTCAAGATCGAGATGAAAGACGCTAAGCAGGTCGTGGTGGCGCAACTGTTTGATTAGCTCAGGGCGCGCGAGGCAAACTTCTTCGAAGAAGTTGCGCAAGGCAGCTTCGCCGCCATCGTCGATCAGAAATGTGAAAAGGTCATGCAGCGACATGCCACCAAGTCCGAGTTTGCGATCGGACTTAAGCGAGCTGCGGTACGACCCTTTGGTCAAGCGATAGTCGAAGATCTTTTGCCAGTCGTCCCAGCTTTTGATGTGCATGTGACAAAGTTCGATGTGTTCAAGGACTTGGCGGGGCCCGATTTCGACGTTGTCCTGTGTGCCGCGATGTATGCGAAAACGCAGATTGGGCAGGCCAGCGCGGATAAAGATTTTGCCGACACTATGGCTGACAAAGCCGCTGCGGCGGATACCGCCAAAATTTGGATAGAAGGTGCGCTCAAGCTCGATACGACTGTGTTCGGTGCCGATCCAGCGCTTGCAATATGTGGCAGTTGGGTCCAGTCCGTCGACTCCGTCGGTGCTCAGCGCCTCGGCTGGGCGCACGCGTGCACAGACGACATCCGTTGGCAAGGCACTCAGAAGGTCGCGGACGGGTTGGGTTGGGCAGAGATATTCGTCGACATCTATGTGCGCCAGCCAATCGAGACCATGATCCAAAGCATAGGCATGGCTGGCGTTGATGGTTTGGCGGGGTTGATGGGCGTCGGGTTTCTTTTTGCCGATACTGCGCCAATAATCGCCATTTGTGCGTGTGACGGTGACTTGAGGGTGGTCGCGTAAGGCACTGAGGGCCTTTTTGTTTTCGTTGTCGAGATAGATGAAAATGTGGTCCGCGCCCAGATCGAGGTGATAGGCGACAAAGGCGAGGACGTCGCGGGCGGGTGCCTTGATGGTTGAAGCAATGCCCCAGCGCGTCATTTATCGGCCCGTCGGCGTTCGAGTTTATCGCGCATAATCTTGAGCCGACGGAACACACCGCCGCTTTCGCTATTGAGTTCGTTCAAAAGATGGCAGGCCAGCGGTCCGACAACTGGTTCCTGTTCCGCCATTTCCCAAATCGGTGCAATAAGATTGATGTCTAAGCCCCCGTTTCGCAACGCAAATGGCTGCATATCAAGTGGCAAGCGGGCTTTAGTGCGGCCCCCAAGGCCAAAGTCCTTGCCTGGCTTGTGGCCACTATAGGTGCGTTCGAATTCGTAGAGCTTCATAACGCCAAACAACATGCGCAGGGCGTGGCCAATTTCGCGTTGTTGGAGAGTGTCGCCATGATCGGCAAAGGTTTGAACGGACGAAACGAGCCAGCGCAAGTTTAGATTCGGGATCAGATGATTGGCTTCTTCGGCCCAGAGGCGCCGGAACAGCGCTGGGGTTTGGCGCGGGAAGTCGCGTTTGCGCAGGTTAGAAATCAGCTGCGCGTTGAGAAAGGTGAGCTCTGTATTGCCGACAAATTCGCGCGCGATTTCGCGGCGTTTCCTTGACCATGACGTATTAGGCTCGCCCTTTTGTCTTTCTGTTGCGCTCTCAGAGACTTGGGAGTCCTTCATCATGTGAAGATCGCAGTCGAGCGCTGGGAGATCCTCTGGGCCGAAATCGAAAGGTGCGCGCCGCCCTTCGTAGCGGTCCAATAGGGCTGGCAAGCCGCCGGGATAGGTCAGGTTCTGGTTCGTCATGGGCGCATGATTGCATGGGGGTCTACCCCATGCAATTGCTGTTCTGATCAGACCATCATTTCCTTGGTTGCGGTGAGTTTTACGTCCGGGTAATCCCGGTCGACCCGGTCGATGTCCCATTGCAAGCGGGTAAGGAACACAACGTCGCCGTCATGGTCGTACGAGATATGCTGTTTGTTGGTATTCACAAACTTATCAATGGCTTGCTGGTCGCCGTTCACCCATCGTGCCGAGGTGAATTGCGACTGCTCAAAGCGCACAGGCAGACCGTATTCCATCTCGATCCGGCTGGCGAGCACCTCGAACTGAAGCTGGCCGACAACGCCGACGATAAAGCCAGACCCGATCATCGGTTTGAACACCTTGGCCGCGCCTTCTTCGGCGAATTGCATCAGCGCTTTTTCGAGGTGCTTAGCCTTCATCGGATCACCTGCGCGGATGCCTTGCAGCAATTCGGGCGCAAAGCTGGGGATGCCTGAGACGCGCAGGGCCTCGCCTTCGGTCAATGTGTCACCGATGCGCAATTGCCCATGGTTGGGAATGCCGATGATATCGCCCGCCCAGGCCTCTTCTGCCAGTTCGCGATCAGACGCGAGGAAGAGGACAGGGTTGGAGATGGCCATGGGTTTCTTGGTGCGTACATGGGTCAGCTTCATGCCGCGTTTGAAATGCCCTGACGCCATACGCACAAAGGCAACTCGATCGCGGTGTTTCGGATCCATGTTCGCCTGAACCTTGAAGACAAAGCCGGAAACTTTTGTTTCCTCTGGTGAAATCTCGCGTGGCAGGGCCTTTTGCACCTGTGGTTCCGGGCCGAAATCGCCGATGCCGTCCATCAACTCCTTGACGCCAAACGAGTTGATCGCTGAGCCGAACCAGATTGGGGTCATGTGCCCTTCGAGTACGGATTGCGTGTTGAGCGTTGGCAAAAGCTCGCGGGCCATCTCGATCTCTTCGAGCAGTTTCTCGAGCAGATGCTCGGGGACGTGCTCGGCCAGCTTGGGATCGTCAAGGCCCTGAATTTGCACGGTTTCTGCTATGACGTTCCGATCGGCACGATCCATCAGTTCAAGGCGGTCGTTCAATAGGTCGTAGCACCCCATGAATTCGCGCCCGACACCGATGGGCCAACTGGCGGGGGTGACATCAATGGCGAGGTTTTCTTGGATTTCGTCAATGATATCAAATGTGTCCCGACTCTCGCGGTCCATTTTGTTACAGAAAGTCAGAATCGGAAGGTCGCGTAGGCGGCAGACTTCGAACAGTTTCTGGGTTTGGCTTTCCACACCTTTGGCGCCGTCGATCACCATGACAGCTGCATCAACTGCGGTCAGCGTGCGATAGGTATCCTCGGAAAAATCCGAGTGGCCCGGCGTGTCGACCAGATTGTAGCGAAATTTGCCAAAATCAAAGGACATGGCGGAGGCTGAGACCGAGATACCGCGATCTTTTTCCATCTGCATGAAATCTGAGCGGGTGCGGCGGGCTTCGCCTTTGGCGCGCACCTGACCGGCCATCTGAATGGCACCGCCATAAAGAAGGAATTTTTCGGTCAATGTCGTCTTGCCAGCGTCGGGGTGCGAAATGATCGCAAAGGTCCGGCGACGGGCGATTTCAGGCGGCAATTCCGGGCGGTTTGATGCAGTGTCCAACATGAGCGCGCGTATAGGGTGCGGAACGCGAATTCGCAAGGAAAAGCGGGTCAGGTGATTGGACGCAATTGCACCGAGAATTGCCAGTTGCCGTTCGGTTCGCTTATTTGGAGGAGGCCCGCTTGAGCAATGCGGCGGCGTCTGGTCGATCAAGCAGGCTCTTGTGCACTTCGTATTCATGGTGACGACGGCGTTGATGACCGGGCATGGGCTCTGACATTCTTTTCTGAAGATCTGCTGGCAAGACGGCCTGTGTGCGCATGTCAATTTGCATGGTTTCGGCAGAGATACCTTCGGCAAAAATAATCTGGTGACTGTCAAACATCAGCTGGAAATAATCGACAAAGCCGCCGTCTTGCACTTGGACGGTGTCGTCATTCACAAGGTGGCGCGCCTTGACCATCAGCTCAGAGCGCCCTGCACCGATGTGATCGTGGCGTTGGTAGATGAACAGGCGGTGGTCCGGGCTGACCATAAGGTCGCCCGCATTGTTCAGGGTTCCGGCGGAGATCCGGATGGGGGCAAACACACCTACGGCGCGTTGGGTCGACGTACCAATCCAACGAATTTCCTGTGGTCCGTCATCACGGGTCAGGACAAGATCACCGGCAGAAAGGGACTCGACCGGCTTTTGTTCACCGGTTGCCATCGTGATACAGGTGCCGCGTGTAAAGCTGACGCAGGCCAGTTGCGCCAGCCGGTGCTTAGCGGTTTGTTGATCAGTGCCAACAAGGACGTAGTTGGTTTTTGGATAAAGCGGGGCCAGCGGGGCGCCGAAGATATTGGCAACATTGCCGTCCTCGTCCACCTCGACCAGAATAAGCACTTCGATTGTGTCGCCAGACGGGGGCATAAAGGTTGCCACGCAATCCAGAAACACCCGTGCGCCGGGTGTTCCTACTGCCGACTCGCTGGCGGTGTGAAGCTGGCCATTTTTGTCGGCGCTAAAGGAAAATGGCACGACATCCGCATCGACTGTCAGTGAATAAATGTCGTCAGGGACCATATCGTCTGCAAAGGAAAGCTCATCACCCAGGTTGGCGCCATCGGTCACTTTGAGCATCGACGCCGGATATACCGGTAGGCTCTGGGAGGGATTTGAATTGGTTTGTTGCGTAGACATTTGAATAAGCTCTCTTGCTCGTATCAAGTATGCAAGACCTAGCACCAGAATATGGCAGCATCGCGCCCGCTCACAGGCAATATGCTGGCATCGGATGTGGTTTTCGGGTTTTGTTCGAGCAAGGAAAAGGGGAATCGCATGGATTTTGGAATCAAAGGTAAGCGCGCGCTGGTTTGCGCCTCGTCCAAGGGGCTTGGATTGGGATGCGCACGGGCGCTAGCGGGTGAGGGCGTAGATCTGGTAATGAACGCTCGTGGTACAGACGCGCTTGAGGCCAGTGCTGCGGCTATTCGGGACGAGTTTGGTGTAAACGTGACGACTGTGGCCTGTGATGGAACCTCGCCCGAGGGGCAGAATAAGTTGATCGAGGCGGCGCAGGGCGTTGATATCCTTGTGAATAATGCTGGGGGGCCGCCTCCAGGCATGTGGACTGATTGGGAGCGGGATGATTTTATCAAGGCGCTGGATGCCAATATGTTGACGCCCATTGCGCTGATCAAAGCGCTGGTGCCGGATATGATGGACCGCGGTTGGGGTCGCGTGGTTAACATCACATCGCAATCTGTAAAAGCACCGATTGCCATTTTGGGCCTGTCCAATTCGGCGCGGGCGGGTTTGACCGGCTATGTCGCGGGCACGTCGCGGCAGGTGGCTGGGTCTGGCGTGACCATCAACAACCTGCTGCCGGGCATTCACGCCACTGATCGTGCGATTGCACTGGACACAGGCGTGGCGACGCAAAATGATATCTCTCTGGAAGAGGCACGTGATCGGCGGTTTGCCACAATCCCGGCAGGGCGGTACGGCACCATTGACGAATTTGGCGCGGCCTGCGCATTTTTGTGCTCGCAATACGCCGGGTTTATCGTGGGTCAGAACCTGTTGCTGGATGGCGGCGGGATCAACGCGACGATGTAGCGCATGAGCTCATTTTCACTGAAGGATCAGCTGTTTAACGCAGATAGTTTGGGTGACTTGGCGGCGGAATTTGCTGCTGGGGTGCCTGATTTTGACGGCGCGGATTTTCTGGCCGAAGTGGTGCCGGGACTGCAAGGGCGCGAGTTGCTGGAGCGGCTTGAATGGATTGCGGATTGCGTTGCCGCGCGGCTGTCTGGCGATTTTGCCCAGATGGCGGATCAGATTGAGGCGGTGATGCCCGCGCCGCTGGACCCGTCGCTGCGGGACGATGATTTTGGCCGGTTCATTCACGCGGTTCCGGGTATTCTAGCGGTGCGGCATGGCTTGGAGGATCACCGCGAGCGGGCGCTGGATTTGCTGTATGAAGCCACGCAACGTTTCTCGATGGAGTTTTACATTCGCCCGTTCCTGAACCGATGGCCCCAAGAGACATTTGCGCGGCTTGAGACATGGGCGGGCGATGAGAATTACCATGTGCGCCGCTTGGTCAGCGAGGGCACACGGCCAAAACTACCCTGGGCCAAGAAGGTGGAGATTGATCCGCTTTCACCATTGCCGCTATTGGACCGGTTGCACGGCGACAAGACACGTTATGTCACTCGGTCGGTGGCAAACCACCTGAATGACATTGCCAAAATTGCTCCGGACGTGGTCACGGATCGGTTGCAGGCATGGCATGGCGCAGGCGTTCAGGCGGCGAAAGAGCTGGACTGGATGACGCGCCATTCCTTGCGCACATTGGTCAAGACTGGCGATGCGAAGGCGCTGGCGTTACTGGGGTTTCACGCGGATGCGCCGGTGACTTTGGCCAGTTTGTCGGTAGTTTCGCCGCAAGTGGCGATTGGCGATGCACTGGAGTTTGACGTGATCTTGGAAACGGACGCTAATGCAGATGTGCCTGTTGTGGTGGATTACGTTTTAACATTTGCGCGACCGGGTGGGCGCTCCGGTCAAAAGGTATTCAAGCTGAAACAGGCCAAGGTGCCTGTTGGCGGGCGATTGGCGTTGCAGAAGCGGCATGTGTTGAAGGCGAATGCCACAACGTTCACCTGGCATCCCGGCGCGCATCGGGTGGCGGTGCAGGTCAATGGACGCGTTTTAGGTGATGTCGAGGTTGAGGTGGTCGCGGGCTGAGCAGCTGTTGCAAAGCTTTGACATTCCTTCACGATTGCGTTGAGCGCGTGGTGCGTGCGCTCAACTATTGCTAACCCCGTGAGACAGATTTTGCATCTTGGGGACAGTTATGCAGACAACCGTTGTAATTGCGGCATTCGCGTTGATTGTGGCGCTGAGCGTTGCCGTGGCACCACGTCGGGGTACCGTTGAAGGGTTTTTTGGCGGGACGGGCGAGAGCGGCGGTCAACCGGGTTTGTGGACGCTGATCCTTAGCCAGGTGACGACGTGGATTTTTGCCCGCTCGCTGATGAACGCGGCAATTCTGGGGTTCTATTATGGGATCGCGGGTGTTCTGGCCTATGCAGCCTATTACGGGTCGTTTCTGACTGGCGGTTATATCGTCGGGCGAATGCGTGCGGATGGCGCGATGTCGGTGCAGGACTGGCTGGGCGCGCGGTTCGGGGCGGTTGGCAACACTTGTTACAATGTGGTGATCGGGTTGCGGCTGCTGTCAGAAGTGTTTGCCAATCTGCTGGTTGTGGGCCTGATCTTTGCCGCCGCCTTACCTGAGTTCGGTATGGCGCGAGAGGCGTCAATCCTATTGGTGGGTTCGCTGGCGCTGGCCTATTCGGCGTGGGGTGGGCTGTCGGCAGCACTGCGTACGGATGTGGCGCAGATGCTGGTGTTTCTGGCGGTGTTTGGCGTTGCCTTTGTCGCCCTGTTGACACGGCCCGGATTTGATTTGGGCGCGGTGCTGACGGCCGGGGGTGCGTCGGGGGCGTATAATGGTTGGGTTTTATTGATCGTCGCATTTTTGCAGGTGTTTTCCTATCCAGTGCATGATCCAGTAATGATGGATCGCGGGTTCCTGAGTGACCGGGATACAACGCGCAAAAGCTTTCTCCACGCGTTCTGGATTTCTAGTCTGTGCATTATCGGGTTTGGGTTCTTCGGCATTCAGGCGGCCTTGGAAGGCGCGGCTGTCGAAGGTCAGTTGATTGGGACATGGGCGGCGATGCTGCCCGGTTGGGTCTATGTCGCGTTGTTGTTGTCGCTGTTGGTGTCCGCGCTGTCGACGCTGGATTCGGCGTTGAGTTCGTCAGCGAGGCTGGCTGTTGAAGAGCTGGAGCTGGCGCCGCGCACGTTGGCGGGGGGGCGATTGGCAATGCTAGTCTTTGCATTGGCGGGCGGGGCTTTGACGCTTTGGGGGAACCAAACGCTTTTTGACGCGGTGGCCGTGTCGGGAACGGCATCGATGTTCCTGACACCTGTGCTGGTGGCGGGGTTGATTGGGCGGCGTAAAGTGCCGTTGTGGGTGTTTCTGGCGAGCTTTGTGGCCGCAATTACTGGCGCGGCGGTTTATGCGTTGCGGGATCACGCGATATTCAAGGCGGTGCTTTTCGAGGGGCACAAATACGAGCAGCTGTTGCAGATCTGTATTTTGGTGCTGTTGGTCGGCTTTGCCGCTGTCTGGATTGGAACACGCAGGGTTGAAGAGGTGCGGGGGGGCTGATACATCTCGGCGAAATCCGATGGTTTCTCTCGGAGATTGCAAGAGGCTTAGGTGCAGTCGCAGACCATAGACATTCCCACGCCGCGTTTGGAAATCCGCAACATGCGTCGCAGTTTTGGCGATAGGCGGGTGGTGGACGACGTTTCGTTGACGATCCAGCCCGGTCAGGTGCTGTGCCTGCTGGGGCCGTCGGGCTGCGGCAAGTCGACGACATTGCGCATGATTGCGGGCGTGGACATGCAGGACAGCGGCGAGATCTATGTCGATGGCGCCCTGATTTGTGACACGGTGTTTCGCATCCCGCCAGAACGTCGCCAGATCGGGTTGATGTTTCAGGATTTTGCGCTGTTTCCGCATCTGAGTGTGGCTGACAATGTGGCCTTTGGCCTGAAGGGCAGCAAGGACGAAAAGCGTGCGCGAGTGGTCGAATTGCTGGACAAGGTGAACTTGTCCTGGGCGATTGACCAATTTCCGCATCGATTGTCCGGCGGTGAGCAGCAACGGATCGCACTTGCGCGTGCCCTTGCGCCGAGGCCACGGATCATGCTGATGGATGAGCCGTTTTCGGGGTTGGACAACCGGTTGCGCGACGAGATTCGCGACCATACGCTGAGCTTGCTTAAGGAAGAAGATACAGCTGTGATGCTGGTCACGCATGAACCGGAAGAGGCCATGCGGATGGCCGATGAAATTGCGCTCATGCGCGATGGCCGCATTGTGCAACAGGGCGCGCCTTATAATGTTTATAACAAGCCGGTTGACCGAGAGGCCGTGGCGTTTTTCAGCGACGTCAACGTGATCAAGGGCGTCAGCAACGGTGCGCTGACGGACACGCCTTTCGGACAGTTTCTGACGCCGGGATTGGCGGATGGCGCAGCGGTGGATATCGTGATCCGCCCACAGCATCTGAAACTGGATTTTGACCGAAAGGGCAAGGGACCACTGCCCACGGCCAGCGATGGCGTGGCGGCACGAGGCCGGGTCAAACGAGCGCGTTTTATGGGCAATGAGAGCCTTGTTGAATTTGTCATGTATTATGACGGGTCAGAGCTGAAGGTGACAGTTCCAAACGTGTTCTTGCCCAAAGAAGGCACGACCTTGTGGCTGACCATGCGACGGGATCGGTGTTTCGTTTTTCCGGCAAAAGGGTAAGCCTAAGCTGTTTTTTTGGAAGAGAATTCAGGCTATTTTCCAGCATTTTAATCCCGGTTCTTAAAGTCCTTTAGCCGCTTTCCCGGCTCATCAACAAACAAACCCGGCAAAATCGAAACTTCGTCAATCTGATCCACACGCAGGTTTTCGAAATCGCCCAGTGTCTCGTTCCAGACAATACAGGTCCAGACGCGGCCCCAGTAATCCATTTTGAGCGGTCGCACGTCGCTGGTTTGCGCATTTGCCATTTTCAGGCGCAGCTTTTGGCGTGCGCGGATGGCCGTGCGCAATGGGGTCAGATGGCGAAACCCGTGGGCGGCATCGGCAAAGGGGTAGACGGCAAATCCAAAGCTTTTGGGGGCCTCGCGGCTGTCTTCGGGCAGGACCGCGTCAATCTTGGCCGAAAGGGTTTCAGCTGCGTCGCGCAACTCGCCCTCCATACCCATGCCCACCGCAGCAAGGCCCACATGCAGAGCCTCAAGCTCGGTCTCGGTCAGGTTCAGCGGGGGCAGGGTGATCGCTGCGCGCGCGGAATAGCCATGGCCGCGCTCACCCTCGACTGGAATGCCGCTGGCGGCGAGCGTTTCCATGTCGCGGTAGATGGTGCGCATAGAGACTTCTAATCGCTTTGCCATGTCTTCGGCCCGGTGCAGGCGACCGTCCTTGAGAATCTCGATGAGGGCATAGAGCCGGTCGGCGCGTTTCATGGGGGTGATTCTCTGCTCAACTGACAAAAAACTGGCAACTGACAGAATAATGTCAAAATGTGGCGAGAAACAGCCCCGATCAACGCATTATTGAGTGGTTTGGTGCTTTTGTGTCCGCAGGCAAACCGCTAGGAATTAAGCCAATGGTTAAGGGGCGCATGCCGTCCGATGTTAGGAGAAACATCATGGGAATTGGAAATATTGGTTTGCCAGGCATTCTGTTGATTGCGGTTGTTGTTCTGGTTCTGTTTGGCCGGGGCAAGATCAGCGGCCTGATGGGCGAAGTGGGTAAGGGCATCACATCGTTCAAAAAGGGCATCAACGAAGGCGAAAAAGAGCTGGAAGAAGAAGTGGCAGAGACGGCCAAAGACGTCACGCCCGAAGACGACAAAGACAAAGTCTGATCTGGGGCTGACGGTTTATGTTTGATCTGGGATTACCGGAACTTCTCGTGATTGGGATCGTGGCATTGATTGTTGTCGGTCCCAAGGATTTGCCGGTTATGTTCCGGACAGTGGGCCGGTTCGTTGGCAAAGCCAAGGGGATGGCCCGCGAGTTTTCGTCGGCAATGAACCAGGCAGCGGATCAGGCAGGTGTCAAAGATGTGACCGACACGCTGAAAGGGGCTACGGACGGGTTGAACAAGGTGTCCAACCCGATGAAGGCGGCCTCGGACGCGGTTAAAGACACCGCAAAGTCGATGACAGATCTGAACCTGAACCCCGATAGTGAAACCGCGAAACTGGCCGCAAAACGGGCCGAAGACGCCCAGAAGATCCGCGACGCGCACGCCGCCAAGGCGCAGGACCGGCTGGAAGCAGAGGCAGACGCGGCCGAAGCGGCGGCGGTGGAAGCGCGGGCCAAGGCGGATGCTGTGCGCGCAGCACATGATGCTTCGGGGGATAAAACATGAGCAGTTCAGACGATATTGAAGAAAGCTCTGCCCCGCTGATTGAACATTTGGCGGAGTTGCGCACCCGACTTATCCGGTCGGTGCTGGCGCTGTTTGTCGGGATATGTATCTGTTTCATCCCGATTAGTGGCGATTTTATAGCGGTTCATATTTTGAACTTCCTGTTGCAGCCGATCGAGGAATCGTTGCGTGCGCTGGGAGATCCATCTCCGACACTGCAATACACGTCACCACAGGAATACCTGTTCACGCTGTTCCGTATTTCGATGGTGTTCGGGTTCGCGATGGCGTTTCCGGTGATCGCATTTCAGATGTGGCGGTTTGTGGCGCCCGGCCTGTACAAAAACGAAAAGGGCGCGTTCCTGCCGTTTATGTTGGCCTCGCCGTTTATGTTTCTGTTGGGGGCGACATTTGCACATCTGGTTGTGACACCGCTGGCGATGGCGTTTTTCCTTGGGTTTGCGGATGTCAGTTCGATCTTTGCCAATCTGATGTCGGGTGCGACACCAGATGTGCCGGGCGAGGTGGTTGCCGTGCCTGAAACCAACGAAGGAATTAGGGTCACGTTTTTTGGTAAAGTTAACGAGAGCCTTGATATCACGTTGAAATTTATCATGGCCTTTGGGCTGTGTTTTCAGCTTCCGGTGCTTTTGACGTTGATGGGCAAGGCTGGTCTGGTCAGCGCCGAGGGGTTGGGCGCGGTGCGGAAATACGCGATGGTAGGCATTCTGGTGCTGGCCGCCGTGGTGACACCACCCGATGTTGTAACCCA
Source organism: Shimia abyssi (assembly GCF_003014475.1). Lineage (GTDB taxonomy): Bacteria > Pseudomonadota > Alphaproteobacteria > Rhodobacterales > Rhodobacteraceae > Shimia > Shimia abyssi. The sequence continues at coordinate 47,991 of NZ_PYGJ01000003.1, forward strand.
GTTGATCCTGTTCACGGTCGTATATGGCCTATATGAGATTTCGATCTTCCTTGTGCGCCGCGTCGAGAAAAAACGCGAAGCCAAGCTGCGCGCCGAAGGTGTGTGGTTTGACGATGACGAGGAAGCGGCGGATGATCCAGTGGCCGAAGAGTTCGGTGGGGACGAGGCTAAGGATAAGTAAGCAGGTTTGCTTGAATTGAGAAAGGCGCGTCAGCAGAGGGTGGCGCGCCTTTTTCACATGGCGAGGGCTCTTGTCGTTTTGGGCGTAACGTGGTCTCTGAGCGTGTCGAAACGGAAGAGGCCCGCCATGGATAACGCAACCCTGACCCGAATTGCCGATGCGCTGGAGCGCATGTCACCAGCCCCGTTGGCGGCGCCGGATTTTGACGCGGCAGATGGATTCGTGTGGCATGTAGAGCCAGATCGGCTGGAGCCGGTGTTGGCGATCAACCGGGTTGATATTGGGCTTTTGATCGGTGTGGATCGCTCGCGCAATACGCTGCTGGAGAATACCGTTCAGTTTGCGCGTGGGTTGCCTGCGAACAACGCGTTGTTGTGGGGCGCACGTGGGATGGGCAAATCATCGCTGGTTAAAGCGGTGCATGCCGAAGTGCTGGCGCAGGGGTTGCCGCTCAAGATCGTGGAACTGCAACGAGAAGATTTGCCGAGTGTGTCGCGGTTGCTGAACCTGCTGCGCGGGCGCAAGGAGCGGTTCCTGCTGTTTTGCGATGACCTGTCGTTTAGCCATGACGACCAGCATTACAAGTCTTTGAAGGCGGTTCTGGATGGCGGGATCGAGGGACGGCCTGAAAACGTGGTATTTTATGCAACGTCAAACCGGCGTCATCTGATGCCGCGAGACATGATTGAGAACGAACGTTCCAGTGCGATCAACCCTTCGGAAGCGGTGGAGGAAAAAGTATCGCTGTCAGATCGGTTTGGATTGTGGCTGGGCTTTCACCCCTGTTCGCAGGATGAGTATCTGGACATGATCCGCGGCTATTGCGACGCGCATGGTGTTGAGATTGATGCCGAGACCCTGAGGGCCGAAGCCATTGAGTGGCAAGCCACCCGCGGCGCGCGCTCTGGCAGGGTGGCGTGGCAGTATTTCACCGATCTGGCGGGGCGGCGCGGCATTCAGGTTTGACCCGAGGGCGTTGCCCCCAATCGCAGCTAAGCTGCGATTCCCCCAAAGTATATCTGGCAAGATGAAGATATGGGCCGGGCTGATAGGTTATTTCAGGTAGGGTGTGGGATCGACGCTGTCGAACCCTTTGCGGACCTCAAAATGCACAAAGCTGTCTTTGGCGGGCAGCTTGGCAATTTTCTGGCCGCGTTTGACGCTGGCGCCTTTTTTCACGCTAACCGCGTCGACGTTATAGTAGACAGTCATCAGGTTGTCGGCGTGGCGCACGACGAGGATTTTGATGTCGTCGGCATCTGTGGTGATCGCGGCCACTTTGCCGTCGGCGGCGGCCTGAACCGGTGCGCCGGCGGGGGCGGAAATGTCGATGCCGTTGTTTTTGCCCTTGGAGTAGGGGCGGATGATTTTGCCATCCACCGGGTAGGACATTTGCGCGGTTGAGGCGCTTTGGGATTTTCCCAAATCGGGGGATTCAGGCGTTTCGACTTTGACGACGCTGTCATCTTCGGGGAGCGGCTGGGACGCGCTGGGAGGGGTTGGGGTCGGCGAGCCTTCGCCGGGCAGGGTGGTGGCAGCGGCTCCTGTCGCGGCGGCTGCTGCGGGCGCGCGGCTTGAGGATTTCGCGGCTTCGGGATCGGCTGGCGGGATCAGGAGGATCTGGTTCTCGCGGATTGTGAAATCGCTACCCAGCCCATTCCAGTCGGCCAAAGCGCGTACAGAAACGTTATAAAGCCGCGAGATGGTAAAGGCGGTTTCACCACGTTTCACTTTGTGTCGGATAGGTTCAAATCCGGTCTGGGTATTTGATTTGGCCGCAGGTTTTGGAGCAGGTTGCAATGTTTCGGTTGTGACGGCAGGTTCGGCATTGTCGATTGCGCTGCCTGCGATGGCGGTAATGTCGACATCACTTTGGGGGGGCTGGATCACGCCGGTGCCTCCAGTGGCGGCGGAGGGTTCTGCGACCTTGTAGGGCAGGGCGACAATCTCGCCGTCCCGAAGGCTCGCGGTTTCTTCTATGCCGTTGTATTTGGCCAGTTCGGATGCAGGCACGCCGACACGGCCAGAGACATCTGCCAATGTGTCGCCGCGCTTGGCCACGGCCACCTGATAGCCGGGATAAGAGATAATGCCACGGTTGTCAGGTTTGGGACGCTGCGCGGTGGCGGTTTTGGCAGCGGTGGTCGTGTCCAGACCGCCACCGAGGCCGCCGCGCAGGTCGACGTCAAACCCGTCTTCACAGGCCGCGCCCAAAGCGAGGGCGGAAATCGCCATCACGATACGGGCCGAAGGGATCGGAAAAACTGCCATCTCGATGTCCTCTCGCGGTGCCGATTGTTATTTCTTTTGGCGGCAACGCCGTTTGCTCTTTTTTACTCTTTATTGTCGACAACCCCTGGAATGGGCCGTCGACGTCTTACTTTAAATGTCGCGGGCGATGCCTTCGATCAAGGGCACGAAACGCACCGGGCGCAATTCGTCATAGTCAAAACCGGTCTCTGTGCGCCGGACACGGATCAGGCTTTGAACCGTGTCCGACTGGCCAACCGGTAACACCATGATACCGCCGATCTTGAGTTGCGCCAAGAGGGGGCCGGGTGGGTCCTCGGCGGCAGCTGTCACGATGATGCGATCAAAGGGCGCCTGATCGGGCAAGCCAAAGCTGCCATCGGAGGTAAAGGCGGTTATATTCACAAGATCCATCGCCTCAAAAACTTCGCGTGCTTCGCGCACGAGGCGCTTGTGGCGGTCGACCGTATAGACCCGGCGCGCCAACTGGGACAGGATCGCGGCCTGATAACCAGAACCTGTGCCGACCTCGAGCACTTTGTCGCGTGGGCTGACCTCGAGCGCCTGTGTCATCAGGCCGACAACAGAAGGCTGCGAGATGGTCTGGCCGCAGGCAATGGGCAGAGGGGTGTCTTCGTAGGCGCGTTCGGAAAACAAGCCTTTGACAAACTGGCCGCGATCGACGCGCTCCATCGCCGTGAGGACAGTGCTGTCCATCACGCCTTTGGAGCGCAGGGCAAAGAGGAACTGCATTTTGCGTTCGGCGAGGGCGTCTTCAGAGTCGGTCATTCGATGGACTTTAGTGCCTCTAGCGTGTCGTGGGCGGTCAGGTCGGCGCGCATAGGTGTGACCGAAATATAGCCGTCGAGATTGGCCCCGGCATCGCTGCCAGGGGAGGTGTCAATTTTCTGGTCGCCACCACGCGCCCACAAAAAATTGCGACCGGTGGGGGAGAGTTGGGGTTCAACCGTAAAATATGTGTTCGGCCGGCGCCCCTGGACGGCGACGCGGGTGCCTTTTACCGCGTCGGCGGTGACGGGGGGGAAGTTAATATTGTAAAACAGGTGATAGGCATCGGTGTTGGCTGGTGCCGCAGCGAGGATTTTCTGGACCACCTCTGCGCCATAGCGGGCGGCACCTTCGAATGGGTTTTCGGCATTGGCATTGCCGGGACCGTAATACTGGGACAAAGCCATTGAGGGAATACCCTGAAGCGCGCCTTCCATTGCGGCGCCCAAAGTGCCGGAATAGAGCGCGTTTTCGGCTGAGTTGTTGCCACGGTTTACACCTGAAAGGATTAGGTCTGGACGGTTGTCTTTCATCACATGATGCACCCCGGCCAGCACACAATCGGCAGGCGATCCTTCGGCGGCAAAGCGGCGTTCGCTCATTTTGGCGATCATTGTGGGGTGTGTATAGCTGATGCAGTGGGCAACACCAGATTGCTCAAACGCAGGCGCAACTGTCCACACTTCGCCATCGGGCCCAGCAACCCTTGCCGCGATTTCGCTGAGAACGGCCAATCCGGGCGCATTAATACCGTCGTCATTGGTGATGAGAATACGCATGTTGGCCCCTTTACTGCTCGGCACCTGAATAGGATGTCATACCGGTTTGAGCAAGAACTCAAAGGGGATTAGGGGCGTCGTGCCGTGTATCCGCAACTCGTGCGGGCTGGTGGGCCCTTGGCATGAGGGTGGGTGTTGACGTTTGTGAAGCCGGCTTGCGATAGAAGGCCGCTTACAGCGTCAGGTCGGTACGCGGCGTTGCCCCAGCGCAAGCGCAGTATTGCGGTGCACCAATGAGGGCGCGAGACGGCCAGTATCAGCTGACCGCCCGGACGGAGACGGTCAAAAAGCCACTCAATCTGAGCCAGCGGGTCAGGTCCGTGTTCGATGACATGCCCGCAAAGGACGCGATCATAGGCGTTTGCAGGTATGTCTGCTCCTCCTATCGGGCCCAGATAGGATGTTCTGGCGCGCGGCACGGCCTGGCGCGCGGCGCGCAGCATTTCAGCAGAAAGATCCATCAGGTCGATTTGTGAATCGCAGAACACAGATTTTTGCATTGCAAGCGCCATCGCCCCTGAACCGGTGCCGACATCCAGAATGGCTTCGCCAGACGATGCAGGCAGTTCGGTTGTCGCGCAACGGGCCAATGCGTTGTAAGCGGCTGGATAGCCAAGCGCGTTCAGCCCGTCTTGCCAGCGGTCAGCGGCCGCGTCGTAGGCGCGTTGCAACCGGTCGGTGCCGGTGATCCTTCGATAAAACGCAAAGTGACGCATGTTGGTCGCCCCGATAACTGCAGTGAGGCTATGCCAGCGTCAAGTGGCGGTCAAACGATCTGGTTGAGCAGGCGTGCGGCCTCATCATGGGGATTGGCAAGCGCGTCGCGATCCTGCCCTGGATGAAAGCGCGCGCGCATTCCGGTGGGCATAGCGCGTGGTTCCAGAATGGAAACCCTCGGACCAGTGTTGGTGGTTTCCGCCTGCCAGCTACGCGCCAAAGCAATCTGGCCTGTTTTGGTCGCACCGTAGCTACCGTAAAATTTTTCGCCGCCATGTGGATCGTCAAAGAAGACCGCATGTCCGGTATCGCCGAGCAGGGGTTTGAGGAAAGGGATCAATTGGCCGGTGGCTTCGAGATTGATGGCGATGGAGCGGGACCAGTCTTTGGCGTCGATGTGATCAGCCGGTGAGAGTGGTGCACCGTGAATAGCGGTATGCACCCACAGGTCGACCTTGCCCCAGCGATCATGGATTGAGCGGCAGAGCTGGGCCATGGCGTCAACATTGGTGATGTCCATCGGGGCGAGAGTGCTTTTGCCGCCTCTGGCCTGAATGCGATCATCGAGATCCTCTAGCCCGCCAGTGGTGCGCGCGACGGCGACGACATGGTAGGCGGGCGTCAACGCTTCGGCCAGCGCCGCACCTAGGCCTCGGGATGCGCCGGTCACGAGCGCGATTTTTTCGGATGTGGTCGTGTTGGTCATGGAGATCATCTGCGACCATTCGGGGCAGAGGTCAAGAGTGAAGGCGCGGCTGTGGCAAACCGGCCCACATGGGGGTGGTTAATCAGGCATGGTAAGGCGGGTGTTTTTCTGGCCCGATTGCAACACAATCGAGACCTGATCGATACCAACAACCCGTCCACCTGGCGTCTTGTCGCCAAGGGTGACTTTGATCGTGCGCCCTGATGTGGTCATCAACAAGGCCGAGGGGGCTTCGGCGGTGCCCATCAACCCGATCAGTGTGACACGACCACGGTTCTTCAACGCGCCAGAGCGCGTGGCCTTGGCGGCCACGGCGGCAGGTGTTTCGCTATTCATGGATAATCTCGTAAGGCAGCTATGGTGCACCAGATATGGGGTGCAGCAGGCCAGCTACCAGAGCGATTACCAAGAGAAAAGGCCCATGCGGGGCTGGATCGGCGGAAAAATGCCGCAGTGCGGCAACAGGGCCGTTTATTCCGCCGCCTTCATCTCAAAACCCTTTTCCAGCATGTCACTGGGGATTACCGGGTATTCGCCAGAGAAACACGCATCGCAATATTGCGGACAGTCCTTGTCGCGCCCTTTGTCCTCGCCAACGGCGCGGTAAAGGCCATCGAGCGAGATGAACTTGAGGCTGTCCACTGCCAGATGCGCGGCCATTTCGTCTTCGGACATGGTTGCGGCAAGCAGTTTCTCGCGTTGGGGTGTGTCGACGCCATAAAAGCAGGGCCATGCCGTGGGCGGCGAGGCGATGCGGAAGTGTACTTCCTTGGCACCGGCATCAAGTATCATCTCCTTGATCTTGCGGCTGGTGGTGCCGCGCACAACCGAGTCATCCACGAGGATCACACGTTTGCCTTTGATCAGCGAACGGTTCACATTGAGCTTGAGACGGACGCCCATATTTCGGATCTGTTCGGTCGGTTCAATAAATGTGCGGCCCATATATTGGTTGCGGATGATGCCCATTGCAAAGGGAATGCCGCTTTCCTGACTGAAACCAATGGCCGCTGGCGTGCCGCTGTCGGGCACAGCGCAGACGAGATCTGCGTCGACCGGGTTTTCGCGGGCCAGTTCCACGCCGATCTGGCGGCGGGTTTCATAGACCGAGCGCCCGCCAATGATGCTGTCAGGGCGTGAGAAGTAGACGTGTTCGAACACGCAGAATTTAGACGGTTGCGGGCGGAACGGGAAGGACGATTCAACACCGTTTTCCTCGGTGATGACCACCATTTCGCCCGGCTCAATCTCACGTACATATTCGGCGCCGATGATGTCGAGGCCGCAGGTCTCTGACGACAGTGCCCAGCCATCGCCAAGACGACCAAGAACCAACGGGCGCACACCCAGCGGGTCGCGAACTCCGATCAGTTTGGTCCGGGTCATGGCGACAATCGAAAACGCACCTTCGACACGACGCAGAGCGTCTTCCATACGTTCGGGGATGTTGCGTTGCAGCGATCGCGCCATCAGATGGATGATGCATTCGCTGTCCGAAGAAGACTGAAAGATCGAGCCGCGCTCGATCAGCTCTTTGCGCAGAGCGTCGGCGTTGGTGATGTTGCCGTTATGGGCAATGGCCGCACCGCCCATAGAAAATTCGCCAAAGAACGGCTGAACATCGCGGATCACGGCACCTTTGGACCCAGCTGTGGAATAGCGTACGTGTCCGATCGAGAGCGGGCCAGGCAGTGTTTCCATCAGCGACGCTTTGGTAAAGTTGTCGCGAACATAGCCAAATCGGCGGGCCGAATTGAACCCGTGTTCCGGATGATGACAGACGATGCCACCGGCCTCTTGGCCGCGGTGTTGCAGTGCGTGAAGGCCGAGGGCGACAAAATTAGCTGCATCGGTTACACCGACAACGCCGAATACGCCGCACTCCTCTCGCAGTTTGTCATCGTCAAAGGGGTGGGCGGCTGGCATTGGCTTGGACAAGGCGAGGGGCTCCGAATCCGTGTGAGCAGGCTTGCGCCCCTCTTAAGGGGTCGCGCGCCGTATGTCACGAAAGGATCACAATCGTAAACCCACAACTCGCAATGTGTGGGTGAAAATAGACGTGAATACCTGGTTGGAAATGGCTGTGCCCATCAACGCCCGGTCTGACGGCGCGCGTTGATTCGACTGCGTACAAGGTCGATGTGCAAACGCGCCTGATATGCGGCCTGACGATAAGCGGCGGGCAGGCGCAGGCGCGAAATGCGTTCGTCCATCTCGACCAGTTCACGATCCATTTCCATGAGGTTCTCATCGTCCTGCTGGCGTTCCAGGTCGTCTTCGATATCGCGGATCTGGGGATAATGCTGCCAGACCCGCCAGCCCATAAAATAGGCATAAAGGGACGGAAGGATGCGGAATAAGGGCACAAAGATAAGAAGAACCGGGAGTATCAGCAACAGCATCCGGTTTAGCTGGGCGGCAAGCCAATAGGGCAACCATTGATTCCACGTCGAAGGACCAACCTCGATCAGCTGACGCGCAACAGTGTTGATGTCCATGTCGGTGCCATCAACCGTTGGAAACGTGTCCCGCTCGGTGATGATGTCGCGTTGGGTGTGCAGTTCTTTGGCGGCAAGGGTCAGGCGGTTGATCAACGCAGGGTGCAGGTCCGGTTCTATCGCCAGACGTGCCTCAAGCGCGAGCACTTCAAGCGGGCGGGCGGGAATCACCGGGTGCAGCGAAATGGCCCCGCTGGGCACGGTGGTGACTGTGGCGTAAGACAGGCGGCGGGAAATGGCGTCGACGTAGTCGAGCGGCAAAAGGCTGATCTCGGGCGAGGCATAAGCCTGTTCGAGATAAGGTGAATCCACCGTTGTGATAAAAGCCGCGACGTGCACATCGCCTTGCAACAGCGCGTCGATGGCTTCGCTATATGGCAGGCCAAGGTGGAAATTGCGTTCCGGGTCCAGGCCAACGGCCTGCTGGAAATCCTCAAAAGCGGCGGCAGTGCCGGAGCCGGGTGTGCCGCTGGTGATGCGCAGATTGCGCCAGTGTGCAGGGTTTTTAGGAATGTTTTCGGCGGTGCGCACCATGAACATCATCGGCTCAAAAAAGATACCGCCAATCGCCTCGGCGGTGCCGCCGGGAACGTCGATCCCACCCTGAAGGATAGCCACATCTGCCTCCCCGGACGCGAGCAACCGGGCGTTGTCGCCCGACCCATTGGTGTGAATGATTTCGACCTCGATATCGTCACGCGCCAATATTTCGCGATACCTGTCGGCAAAGGCGGCATAAGCGCCACCCTGTGGACCAGCGGCAAAGGTTAATTCCTTGGGGGGCACCAACAGGACAAACACCGAGATGACGAAGGCCACCAGCAAGGCCGTGGTCAGCCCAATCCACATCCGCATGTCCAGAGTTCCCGTTTGCCGCCTATCTCTGCAATACGCTAGCCGTGGATGATACCCCGGACAAGGGCGCAATTTGGTGTTGGAAAAATTGGTGACAACAGATTGCATCGTCGTAAGCTTGTCTGGCGAGAGAGGGAGCATGACATGAGATTTATGAAACTGTCGGGCCTGCTGCTGGTCATGACCTGCGCGGCAAATGCGGGCTTGTCCGAAACACCAAGGTTGATTGTTCAGATCACAGTGGATGGGTTGCGCGGGGATCTGATCAGCCGGTACATGGACAGCTTTGGCGATGATGGGTTTCGCCGATTGATCGCCAATGGGGTGTGGTACCGCGATGCACACCATGCCCACGCCAACACGGAAACCATTGTCGGGCACGCCACCTTGGCGACCGGCGCGCATCCGTCCGAGCATGGTATGATCGGCAACGCATGGTTTGATCGGGTTGATGGGCGTTTGGTCTATAATATCGAAGACCCGGACTATCCGCTGTTACCCGTGCCGGGGTTCGGCGGAGAGGTTGAACAGTTAGACCCCACGCAAGAGGCGGCGGTCTCGGACGGGCGTTCGCCGCTCAACATTTTGGCGTCGACTTTTGGAGATGAACTCTTCAAGTCCAGCAACGGGCGTTCCAAGGTGATTGGCATATCAGGCAAGGACCGCTCGGCGGTGGCGATGGCGGGGCATGCGGGCAAAGCTTATTGGTTCTCGGCCTCTACCGGCGCGTTTGAGACCAGCGCGTTTTATCATGATGACTATCCTGCGTGGGTTCAGGAATGGAACAAGGCACGGCCTGCGGATGCGCTTGTGGGAAAGGCGTGGGAACTGAACGCGCCAATCGAGAGCTATTTATTTGGAGCGCAGGATGATCGGCATTTCGAGACGGACCTAAAGGGATTTGGACGCACCTTTCCGCACGCCTATGGGCGACCCGAGCATGGGCTGTATTACACGCAGGTTTTGCTGAGTCCCTATGGCGACGAGCTGACAGCCGGGTTCGCTATGGCGGCGATCACGGCCGAGGGGCTGGGGCAGGATGCTGCGCCTGACTTGCTGTCGGTCAGTTTTTCAGGTGTAGACGCGACCAACCATTTCTTTGGCCCGTCCAGTCTGGAAAGCGAAGAAATGGTGCGGACGTTGGACGTAACATTGGCCGAGTTCATGGCGTTCACGGACGAAACTGTTGGGGCAGAACGCGTGCTTTATGTCCTGAGTGCGGATCACGGGATGCCGGAGGCGGTGGAGTTGATGCACGAGCACGGCCGCGCGGTGGAGCGAAATTACAATGAAGCACTGCAAGACGAACTGAACGAACTCGTGGTCAATGCGCTGGGGGTGACCGGGGCGATCAAAGCGTTTTTCCGACCTTATATTTATCTCGACCATCAGGCGATTGGCGATGCTGGCGTCGATGCACGTGACGTCGAGCGTTTGATTGTGGATGACCTGAACGGGCGGATCGGGATTGCAATGGCCATGCCCAAAGTGCCGTTTGGCGAACAGCGCGGTGATTTCCTTGAAAAACCGATCCGCCGTAATTTTCACCCGGAAAGATCAGGTGATATCTATGTCGCGCAAGCGCCGTATTCATTTCTAATGGACGAGGGGCCAATTGCCATCATGCATGGCTCTCCTTGGCGCTATGACACACATGTGCCGATCATTTTTGCCGGGTCCGGGATTGAACCGGCGCAGGTGATGCGGTCGGTGGAAACCGTGGATGTGGCGCGGACGTTGGCCTTGATGTTCGGGACAACAATGCCCAGCGGAGCGTCAGGGGAGGCATTATACGAGGTGTTTGAGTGATGGTGCAGGGATCAAAAACGGAAAAAGCCCGCGAGGATGTCGCGGGCTTTTGTGTGTGACGTATCAGTCGTTTACTCGCCGCAGGTGCCAACCAGCTCTTCGTACTGAGTGGTGATCCACCCCAGCGCAGCCTCTGGGTCACGATCCTCGATCTGTTGCGTCATGCGCGAGAACACCTGCGCCGAACGGCTGTCATCCACCATGGCAATGCTTTGGCTGGTGATGACAGTTTCGTAGACAAAAAAGGCGATTGCCACGAGCAAAATGCCGCGCAGGACACCAAAGATAAAGCCAAGCCCCTGATCCAGCCCGCCAAGGGCAGAACGCTGCACCAGCGACGAAAACAGGGGAGTAAACAATGAGACAATCACCAGCGACAGCGCAAACACAACCGCAAAGGCGGCGATGATGGCCAATTCGCAACTGTCGGCGAGGTATTCACCCACAACCGGAATTTCGCGCACGAGCGGTTCGACCTGTGGGGCAAACATAAAGGCAAGGATCGCGGCAGCAATCCAACCTGCGATGGCCATGGCTTCGCGCACGAAACCGCGGCTATAGGCCAGCAGCGCCGAGATGATGATGACGCCCGCAACGACGCCGTCGATGATGGTGAAACCTTCCATGTATTTCCGTTCCCTCTGGCCCGTTTCCGGCGGCTATGGGCAGGTTAACCTGCTCCGAATGTCTCTGCCACAAAGCTGGCCAGGTCGGTCTGACGTTTGAGCGTAATGCCCTCTACCGTCAGCGCCTTGCCGCCCTTCGGAGCAATTGCGGATGAGAAACCAAGTTTTTGGGCTTCTTTCAACCTGTTTTCTGTCTGACCGACGGTTCTAAGGGCCCCTGAGAGGGCGATTTCGCCAAAAACCACCGTATCAGCGGGCAAAGCAGCGTCTTCGCGGGCGGAAAGCAAGGCGGTGGCGACGGCGAGGTCGGCGGCGGGTTCGGAGATTTTCATGCCACCGGCGACGTTGAGATAGACGTCGAGGCCCGTAAAGGGGATGCCGACACGTGCTTCGAGCACGGCGAGAATCATTGCCAGACGTCCACTATCCCAGCCCACGACCGTGCGGCGCGGCTGGCTGTGGGGCGAGGGTGCAACGAGGGCTTGAAGTTCGATCAAAACCGGGCGGGTGCCTTCGATCCCGGCAAAAACTACGCTGCCGGGGCTGGGCTGGCCGCGATCCGAAAGGAACAGCGCCGAGGGGTTGCTAACCTCGGCCAAGCCTTTGCCGGTCATCTCGAAAACGCCGATTTCGTCCGCTGGACCGAAACGGTTTTTGACGGCGCGCAGGATGCGGAACTGGTGGCCGCGCTCGCCCTCGAAATAGAGCACGGTGTCGACCATGTGTTCCACCACTCGGGGACCGGCGATCTGGCCCTCTTTGGTGACGTGACCCACGAGGATCACTGCGATGCCGTTGCGCTTGGCAAATGCCGTCAGCTCATGGGCGGCGGCGCGTACCTGAGAGACCGAACCGGGCGCAGAGCCGACACTGTCGGACCACATGGTCTGGATCGAATCGATGATCACAAGCTGGGGTTTTTCGGCGTCCAACGTGGTAAGGATGTCGCGCAGATTTGTCTCTGCGGCAAGCTGGACCGGGCTGTGGGTGAGCCCAAGGCGTTGAGCGCGCATCCGCACCTGAGCGTTGGCTTCTTCGCCGGAAACATAGATTGTTTTCAGTCCCATACGGGAAAATCGTGCGGCGGCTTGCAAGAGAAGTGTGGACTTACCAATGCCCGGATCGCCGCCCACAAGTGTGGCCGAGGCAGGCACAAGACCACCGCCCAGAACGCGATCAAGTTCAGCCACGCCCGAGACGGTACGCGGCGGTGGGGCCTCTTCGGTGGTGAGGTCCGTTAGTTCGATCCGGCGACCGCGCGCAGTGCCCAGTGAGGCAGCGGAGGGGCCGGTGGAGATCGGCTTATCCTCGACGATGGTGTTCCATTCGCCGCAGGCTTCGCAGCGCCCCGCCCATTTGGTGGAAACATCACCGCAGGCGGTGCAGGAGAACTGGGTTTTTGACTTTGCCATGTTCTCGTTTTGGACCACTAACGGCGGCGCGTCAAATGGCTAATCACAAGAGAGGCAAGAATACAGGCGGTAAAGAGATAAAGACCCCAACCGGTTTCAACGGTCACATAACCCGCGCCTTTCACGACGACCACGTAAAGCGCGATGAGAAACACGTCAGCCATGGCGAGTTTTCCCAGAATTTCCAATGCTGGCAATACCTTGCGCCGCATTTGTCCGAACTGGATCAAAGCAATCCCGATGACCTTCATGTAGGGCGCGAAGATCGCAAGGAATGTCACGAGCAGGGCAAGGGCTACGTCACTGGACCAAAGTGATTGCAGGCCAGAAACGATGGAAATTTCCGACAGACCAAAGATGGGCAGGACACCGGCCCGCAGGAGCGGGGCAAACCATGCGATGGGAAAAAGGACCAGCAGGGTGAGATTTGCGAGGCGTAAAATCATGGAAAGAGAGCTAGGCGCGGGGCGGTTCCGGCGCAACCCCTGTAGTGTTGGTTAACGGGGGGGAGCTGCGAAAAGGCGACGTCGGTATCACGTCGGTATTCTGTCGGTATTGCGTCGGTGCGAATGTTTGGGCGCGCGATTATCGGCATCATAAATACCGCGCGCGATGTTACGGCACAAGGCGCAACACATTCGACGGCAGAATCACCGGACACCTGCGCGGGGTTACAGGCGAGGTGAAAGTATGTGGTAGGGTTACCAGGAGACAGTCATGTTTGAAGGGGAAGGAAGATGGCATTTGTTTCATATCGCGGAGTAGTTGACCCGGCAGATTGTGATTTTCTGGGGCACATGAATGTATCACGATATTTCGCTGCCTGTTCGGACGCTGTTTTTGCCATTCAGGCCGAAATGGGGCTGACGGCGTAAGACATGCGGCAGGGGCGCCGCCTGTCATTTGCGGTTGTACATGCGGAGAGCGATTTCCTGTCGGAACTGGCGGCTGGTGATGCCGTTTTTATGGAAACGGAAGTGCTTGGGATTGGTCGCAAGTCCATGACATTCCGACATCGGCTTTTTCGCAGCGCGGACGGAATGAAAACGTTTGAAACGATGTTCAAATGCGTTCTGTTGGGACTGGAGGCGCGACGGGCGGAAATGGTACCGGAAGATGTCCGCGAAAAGGCCGAGGCGTTTGTGGCGGATGTTTCGTAGGTCGGACAAATTTGTCCGACCTACCAGACGGCTCAGGACTTGGCGCGGGCGTCTTGCCAGGCGCGCGGGTCATTGAGGAAGGTTTCAACTTCGGCCAATGTTTCGGCTGAAAACGCGTTTTGGGCGCGGGCCTCGGCCAGAACATCCCACCATGTGCAGAGATAGTGCAACGCGACCCCGTGATCGCCTAGAGTTTTGGTGGTCTCGGGGAAGATGTCGTAATAGAAGATTACAGCCGTATGTCCGCAGGTTGCGCCGGTTTCACGGATGGCATCCACAAAAGACAGTTTAGAGCCGCCATCGGTGGTCAGGTCCTCGACCAGAAGGACGCGCTCACCTTCCGACATCGCGCCTTCTATGCGGGCGTTTTTGCCGTAGCCTTTGGGTTTTTTGCGCACATAGGTCATGGGCAATGCCATGCGTTCGGCCACCAGCGCGGCAAAGGGGATACCGGCGGTTTCGCCGCCTGCGATATTGTCGAACGCCTCAAAACCTGCATCGCGCATCACGGTGACGGTCATGAAATCCATGAGCGTCGCCCGGATGCGCGGGAAAGATATCAGCTTGCGGCAGTCGATGTAGCTGGGAGACGGCAGGCCGGAGGCCAGCGTATAGGGCTCGTCCGTGTTGAAGTTTACCGCGCCGATTTCCAGCAACATGCGAGCGGTCAGGCGGGCGATTTCCTCTTTTGGGGGGAAGGCAGTAGGGATCATGTCTTTATCCTTTGGGCGCGGCGCCGAGGGCAGTTTCGGTATGCCCCCGGGCGGAAGTGTTTGGAGAACAAGGAAAAACAGCGGCCTAGCGGGCCACCGACCAATGTATCGGGAAGCCGGGATCAAACACGGTCACAGTGTCTTCTCCTGCTTCGAGTTTTGTTGGGAATTCGGTAACGGCGTCCGATTTGGTGAGGGTCAGCGTGTCGGAATTGACCGGAAGGCGGTAAAAGGCGGGGCCGTGGCGAGAGGCGAAGCCTTCGAGCTTGTCCAACGCGTTTTCTTCCTCAAAGACATGCGCGAGTAGGGGCATGGTGTTGGTTGCGGTAAAACAACCGGCACAGCCACAGGGGTGTTCTTTTAGAGCATCTGTGTGTGGGGCACTGTCTGTGCCAAGGAAGAAACGCGCATCGCCCGAGGTGGCCGCAGCGCGCAGGGCGAGACGGTGTTCTTCGCGTTTGGCGACTGGCAGGCAATAATAATGCGGCTTGATCCCGCCCGCGAGAATGTGGTTGCGGTTGATGATCAGGTGGTGGGTTGTGATCGTCGCGCCCAGATCGGTGTCGTTGGCTTTGACATAGTCGACGCCGTTTGACGTCGTGATGTGTTCCATGATCACGCGCAGTCCCGGAGTTGCACGGCGGATCGGATCAAGCACGCGGTCGATAAAGACGGCTTCGCGATCGAAGATGTCGATGTCGTGGTCGGTGACTTCGCCATGGACACACATCGGCAGGCCAATCTCTGCCATTTTTTCAAGGCAGGCGCGGACATTGCTGAAGTTGGAGACACCGGAGGAGGAGTTGGTGGTGGCCCCGGCCGGGTAGAGTTTGACCGCGTTGATCAAGCCGCTGGCATGGGCGGCCTCCATATCGGCTGGGTCGGTGTCTTCGGTCAGGTAGAGGGTCATCAG
Source organism: Shimia abyssi (assembly GCF_003014475.1). GTDB lineage: Bacteria > Pseudomonadota > Alphaproteobacteria > Rhodobacterales > Rhodobacteraceae > Shimia > Shimia abyssi. The sequence goes on from NZ_PYGJ01000003.1 coordinate 63,399, forward strand.
CGGTGTGAAGTCCATACCTTCGGGCAGGGCGGCGAGGATGCGGTCGCGATAGGCGGTGGCCTGCGCGCCGGTGACAACGGGCGGCACGAGGTTGGGCATGATGATCGCGCGAGCAAAATCGCGGGCGGTTTCAGGCAGGACGGCGTTCAGCATTGCGCCGTCGCGCAAATGCAGGTGCCAGTCATCGGGGCGGGCGATTGTGAGGCTTTGGGTCATGGGCGCGGCTTACACAAAAGCGGAGCTGCAATCCAGTGCGGAGTGAACGGGAAACGGGTTTGATGGATGGGGCGCGGCGTGTGATGGCCCTGTGGCAAGAGATGTGGCGAACAGATGCCTGGGATGGGTGGGAAATGCGGGCTTGCAGATTGTAACTTTATTACATAACAATTTCGAGAATGGTGAGTCGCAAGCCGAGGCTTGTAGTGCTGCTTGCGCCAAATGGGGACCGGTCCGGACACCACAATTTTGAATTGCATGATCATGTCGCCATATCTGCGGCGTGACATTTCTTTGAACCTGAGAAAAGGTATGACAATGAAACATTCGCTTCCGATACTTTTGACCATGATGGCGGTCCCTGCGTTGGCCGAAGAGACGCGAGAACTTGACGCGCACGAGCACGGCGTGGGTGAATTGAACATTGCTGTGGATGGTGAAACGGTGGCGATCGAGTTTCATGCGCCGGGGGCAGACATTGTTGGCTTTGAATATGAAGCCACTAATGAAGAAGACCTTGCGGCCATTGAAACGGCAACTTCGATTTTATCCAACCCATTGGATTTGTTTGTGTTCCCGGATACTGCTGGGTGTAGTGTTGTATCGGCCAGCGCGGAATTGGACACTGAGGAAGATGGGCACGATGACCACGATGATCATGCAGATGAGCATCATGACGAACACAGTGATGATCACGATGAACATGGCGATGATCATGCGCATAAAGAGCATAAAGACGAGCACGCCGATGAGCATCATGACGAACACGACCACGAGCATGCGCATGATGAGCATGCTGATGAGGCGGGCCACACAGAGTTCCACGCGGAATACATGCTGACCTGTGCAACGCCCAGTGCCATTTCTGCAATCGAGCTGGCGTATTTCGCGACCTTCCCAAATGCGCGTGAGCTGGTGGTTCAGGTGGTTGGCGCGAATGGCGCGTCTGCTTTTGAAGTTGAGCGGGATGCACCGACGTTGGATGTAAGCGGGTTGTTCTGAACGTGAACGAAAAAGCACCGATTCTTGAATTACAGGACGTCCGGTTTCGCTGGCCGGGACGGGTTGTGTTTGAGATGTCGGTGCCGGATTTCTCGGTTGCACCCGGCGAAACCGTGCTGCTGTTGGGCGAAAGCGGGTCGGGTAAGTCGACGCTGTTGTCGCTGATCTGTGGCACGGTGCTGGCCCAGGCGGGCCGGGTATCTGTCGCGGGCACCGCGCTGGATGAATTGTCGGGTGGCAAGCGCGATCGCTTTCGCGGTGAACATGTGGGTGTGGTGTTTCAACAGTTTAATCTGCTGCCCTTTGGCTCGGTTCTGGAGAATATTCGCCTGCCATTGCGGTTTGCGCCTGAGCGGCGCGCACGTGTCGCGGACGAAGCGCAAGAGGCGGCACGGCTGTGCAATGCGCTTGGGTTGCCGGAAGCAGTGCTGGGATCGCGAGCCGCTGCGCTGAGTGTGGGGCAACAGCAACGGGTGGCCGTGGCGCGGGCGCTGATCGGGCAACCGCCGATTCTGTTGGCGGATGAACCGACATCGGCGCTGGACGAAGAGAGCCAGTCAGCCTTTCTGGATTTGATGTTCAAACAGGTGCGCGCCAGCGGTGCGACTCTGCTGATGGTCAGCCATGATCCGCGCCTGAGCACTCGGTTTGACCGGGTGGTGCGCATGTCTGACATTGCACATGTTGAAAGGCAGGCGGCATGATCCTGCGGCTGGCGATAGCATCGTTATTTGCCCGAGCGTTGACGGTGGGCATGACCGTGTTGGCGATAGGGTTGTCGGTGATGCTGTTTCTGGGCGTGGAAAAAGTACGCACCGGTGCCAAGGCAAGTTTTGCCGACACGATTTCGGGAACAGACCTGATTGTGGGCGCGCGATCCGGATCCGTGCAGTTGCTGCTTTATTCGGTGTTCCGGATTGGAAATGCCACCAACAACGTCACATGGCAGAGCTATCAGGACATCGCCGCGTGGCCCGAGGTGGAGTGGATTGTGCCAATCTCGCTGGGCGACAGCCATCGCCAGTTTCGCGTGATGGGCACAACGCCGGCGTTTTTTGAGCGGTACAAATATCGGCGGGATCGTGGGCTGAGCGTGGCGGACGGCGTGTTGATGGACGATCTGTTTGATGCGGTCATTGGCGCGGATGTGGCGAACGCACTGGGCTATCGGGTGGATGACCCGATCGTGGTTGCACATGGGCTTGCGTCGTTTCTGCATCACGATGATCAACCGTTTCGCGTGGCTGGCATTCTGGAGAAAACCGGCACACCGGTGGACCGAACTGTGATTGTGAGCCTTGCCGCAATTGAGGCCATCCATGTGGATTGGAAAAGCGGTGCACGCGCACCGGGCGCAGGCACCCCCGAAGAAGTGATTCGTCAGATGGACCTGACGCCCAATGCGATCACAGCGGCCTTAGTTGGAGTCGAAAGCCCAATCCAGATTTTTGGCCTGCAACGCGCAATTAATGAGTATTCAGAGGAACCGTTGCTGGCGATTTTGCCCGGGGTTGCCTTGCAAGAGCTATGGGCGATTGTGGGGGTGGCCGAAACCGCGCTATTGGCGGTGTCGGCGATGGTGGTTGTGACAGCGCTGATCGGGATGATGGCGACCATATTTTCCAGCCTGAACGAGCGGAGACGCGAGATGGCGATATTCCGCGCGATGGGCGCGCGCCCCCGCGTGATCGTGGCCATGTTGGTGCTGGAGGCGGTGCTGACCGCGGCGCTGGGCGGAGCTCTGGGGCTGGGGCTTTTGTATTTCGGGTTGATTGTCGCGCAGCCGATTGTCGACAGCGCCTTTGGCCTGTGGTTGCCCATCGAAGCCCCGGCACTGCGCGAGCTGTGGGTGTTGATCGGGGTGATTGTAGCAGGCGCGGTGGTCAGCCTTGTGCCCGCGCTGCGCGCCTATCGGTTGTCGCTGGCCGATGGGATGATGGTGCGCACCTGAGACGCGCACTTGGCTGGCGATTTTACCACCCTCAGCTGCCTGTACCAGCAAATTGAGCTTGCGCATATAGCGCGGCTCTTTGAGACGGCGGGCCACATTCGCACAGAGCAACGCCTTGATATAAGGCCGTTTTTGACGCTCTATCTCTTGCAATATGGCATCAAGGTATGGCGTGTAGATCCGGCGTGCGCGCCATAGGCGCGAGAGGGCGTGTGCAGAGAGCTTGCCCGCGCCGGCCTTGGCCAGAATGCGGAACAGGATCTGCATCTCATGTAAATGAGATTCGATATCGCCCCCCAGTCGCGGCATTTGAAATGGCGTGACATTGGCCCGGTTGAACAGCGTGGCATGCATCGCATCCTCGGCTATAAGCGGGTCATACAAAATGAATGCATCGTCGGCGGCATCGAGCATATCGGGCGCATAGCTGTAACGGTCGCCAAAATCGATGCGGCGTGCCTTGGGGAAGCGGCGATCCCATGGGGTCAGGTCTGGGGCAAGCGTGGCTTGCGGTGTCAGCGCGACCACTGTTGCACCGGGGGCGGCAACAGAAAACGCAGCCGCCGCATAGCCACATGGGCCCGAACCATAAAACACGATGCGTTCGAATTCGTCGAAAAATCCGTCGTCGGCCAAGCGATCGAAATAGGCGTATACAGCAGGATCGCGGAACCATGAGTCGCCGTCTGACAGAATGCACAGATGCGACCAGCCCAGTTCACGTACCAGTTCCCAGCCCAGGGGCTGGCCAGTGTCACCGCGGCTCTGGATGGATTGCATGGTTTCAAACGTGATCAACAGGATCGGTTTGTCTTCGGTCAGCGTGGCGCAATGGCGCTCGCCCAATGGTTGGAAATGGCCATGTTCTTCAGCGATCTCTTCGAGCTTTTCAAGCCAGTCGGCCCGGCTCAATCCAAGCATCGGCGTGTCAAACCCGTTTGGCGAATCCTGCATCTACTCTGTCCTCTGGCACTCGTAATCCCGGTACGGCGCGGTTTTTTACGCTCTTGCAAGGCAGTGTATTTCCGATTTGCGGCAAAAATTGGGAATGCGGGGGCGGGTCTACAACTTTTGTCGCGGGGTGGGGCGGTTGACGCTCTGGAATGGCCCGTGCAGCGTGGGTAGATCACGTGAGGGAGCGGAACATGGGCAAAATTGACAGTATCGACGCAGTGCAAGAGATGCTGGCAGCGCAGGATTATGTCTGTGGGCGGGCGCTGGCGACGGTGGTCTTTCTGAGCTTGCGTCTGGGACGACCGATCTTTTTGGAAGGCGAGGCCGGGGTTGGCAAAACTGAAATTGCCAAGGCGATTGCCGCCGGGCTGGGGCGCAACCTGATCCGGTTGCAATGCTATGAGGGGCTGGATACGTCGAGCGCGGTTTACGAGTGGAACTTTGCGGCGCAAATGGTGGCCATCCGCACGGCAGAGGCAGGGGGCGGAGCGGATCGCGCCGCACTACAGGCAGAGTTATTTGGCCCGAACTATCTGGTCGAGCGCCCCTTGCTCAAGGCGATGCGCGCCGATCCACGCGGCGCACCGGTGCTGTTGATTGATGAACTGGACCGCACCGACGAACCGTTTGAAGCGTTCCTGCTCGAGGCGCTGAGTGATTTTCAAATCACGATTCCCGAGATTGGCACGATCAAGGCACCAGAGCCGCCGATTGTGATTATTACCTCAAACCGCACCCGCGAAGTGCATGACGCGCTCAAACGGCGGTGTCTCTACCATTGGGTCGACTATCCTGATTTTGAGCGAGAACTGGCCATCCTCAAGGCGCGCGCACCCCAAGCGGCTGAGGCGCTCAGCCGCGAGGTGGTGGCGCTTGTGCAAAAACTGCGCAGTCAGGATTTGTTCAAGAAACCCGGTGTCGCCGAAACCATCGATTGGGCAAAATGCCTGCTGGCGCTGGATGTTGTCGAATTGTCACCAGAGGTGATCGCAGACACATTAGGCGCCATTCTGAAATATCAGGACGACATAGCAAAGCTGCAAGGATCCGAAGCCAAGCGGCTTTTGGATGATGCCCGCGCCAGCATGGAACCGGCATGATCCTTCATCTTGCCAGAAATACTTCGGGGGGTGCGGGGGGCTGGCCCCCCGCCTGCGAAACGTAATCCGATGTCCGAACATCCGTCGCTGGACATCCCGGAAACGCCGCGCCTGACGCAAAACATCACGTGGTTCGCCCGTGCGCTGCGCAAAGCGGGTTTGCCAATCGGGCCGGGGCGTGTGATTGATGCAATCCGGGCTGTCGAGGCCGCCGGATTTACCGATAGGCAAGATTTCTATTGGACACTACATGCCTGTTTTGTCTCGCGCCCTGAACATCGTGCGGTATTTGCACAGGTCTTCCGGCTCTATTGGCGTGATCCTCAATTCATGGAGCATATGATGTCGATGCTGCTGCCAATGGTGCGTGGCGTGCAGGAGGACCGTGCGGCGCACGCGGCAGAAAAGCGGGCTGCGGAGGCGTTGTTGGACGGGGTAGAGCGCGCCATACCCGAGCTAGAACAGGAAGAAGAGGGGACGGAGATCGAGGTGGATGCCTCGATGACCGTGTCGAGCGAAGAACGGCTGCGTAGTCTGGACTTTGAGCAGATGAGCACCGAAGAAGTGGCGGCCGCTAAGCGCATGCTGGCGCGGTTGAACCTACCGGTAAAACCGCTGAAATCCCGGCGCACGAAACCCGATTTGCTGGGCGCGCAAGCAGACTGGCGCGCCACAATGCGACAGGCGATGCGTCATGGCGGCGAGGTGAACACGCTTGTGCGCAAAAGCCCGCGTATCCGCTGGCCGAACCTTGTCGTGCTTTGCGATATTTCGGGTTCGATGAGTCATTACAGTCGCATGGTTTTGCATTTTCTCCATGCTGTGGCGAACCAAAAGGGTGCGGGCTGGTCCAAGGTGTACGGGTTCACATTTGGCACGCGGCTGACCAATATCAGCCGTCATCTGGCCACGCGCGACGTGGATGTGGCACTTGCCGCCGCGGGGTCAGAGGCGCAGGACTGGGAGGGTGGAACGCGGATTGGCGAGTGTTTGCATGACTTTAACCGCGACTGGTCACGCCGGGTTATGGGGCAGGGCGCAGTGGTTCTGCTGATCACTGACGGGCTGGATCGGGGGGCGCCTGACGATCTGGCTCATGAAATGCAGCGGTTGCATCTGTCGGCGCGGCGGTTGATTTGGCTGAATCCGTTGCTGCGATGGGACGGTTTTGCCCCTAGGGCGCAGGGCATTCGCGCGATGTTGCCACATGTGGACAGTTTCCGCGCAGGTCATTCGATTGCCAGTCTGGAAGAATTGGCACTGGCCTTGTCCCGTCCGGATGACATGGGCGAAAAGGCGCGGTTGATGCGGCTGATCGAGGCGTGAGCGTGGTTGCAGACGCTTGATAGAGCGACCATGTTGAAGCAAAGCCCGGAGACGGGCATGGGGGGATTGAATATGAGTGCTTTGACAGGTGCGCCGGAATTGGCGCTGGACTGGCACCGGGCGGGGCGTGGTGCGGTTTTGGCGACGGTGGTCGAAACATGGGGCTCGGCGCCACGACGAGTGGGATCGCAGATGGTGGTGTCCGGGGACGGGCAAATAGAAGGCTCCGTCTCGGGCGGGTGCGTCGAAGGCGCTGTGATGATGGAAGCCATAGATGCGCTGGAGGCGTGCAAAGGTACGTTGCTTGAATATGGTGTCAGCGACGGGGATGCATTTGCCGTTGGGCTCGCCTGTGGTGGCACGATCCGCGTGCTTGTGGAACCAGTTGGCCCGGTGTTGGACGAAGACGTTTTGGCGGAACTGGTCGCAGCGCGCAGTGCGCGGCAGGCTGTGGCCTATGTGTGCGACGGCAAAACCGGTGGCGGGCATTTGGTGCGCGAGGGCTTTGACACACGATTCCGGATGGATCGGTCCGGTGTGGAAGAAGACGGGCGGTTTGTGGCCATTCACAACCCGCCCTTGCGGTTGGTGATCGTGGGCGCGGTGCATATCGCGCAGAATCTGGTGCCGATGGCGCGGCTTGCCGGGTTTGACCCCATTATAGTCGATCCGCGCGCCGCCTTTGGCAGCGAGGCGCGGTTTCCGGGCGAAACCATCGTGGATGAGTGGCCGGATGAGGCCATGGCGCAGATTGGTCTGGATGCGCGCACGGCGCTGGTGTTGCTGACGCATGATCCAAAGCTGGATGATCCGGCGCTGCATGTGGCGCTGAAATCGGACGTGTTTTATATTGGCGCGCTGGGATCAAAACGGACCCACGCGGGCCGTGTGGAGCGGCTGAGCGAAGCGGGGTATTCGCAAGACGACATCGCGCGCATTCACGGGCCGATTGGATTGAACATCGGAGCGGCAGGGCCGTCGGAGATTGCAGTGTCAGTTCTGGCCGAGATGGTTCAGGTGTTGCGGGTGGGCGCATGATTTTCGGCGAAGTCAGCGCGGCGGATGCGCTCGGCGCGATTTTGGCGCATTCGGTGCAGGCGGGGCCCAGAAAGCTGCGCAAGGGTATGACGCTGGAGGCGGAGCATGTGGCGGCGTTGGAGGCGGCGGGAATTGCTGCTGTGACGGTAGCACGGCTTGAGCCGGGTGACGTGCATGAGGATAGCGCGGCAGATACGTTGGCCGGGGCGCTGGTGCCAGATCCGAGTGCTGCGCGATTGCGGTTAACCAAGGCGTTTACCGGGCGTGTCAATCTGGTGGCGGACTGCCCCGGTGTGGCGGTGATGGATGTCGCGGCGCTGACGCAGCTGAACCTGGTTGATCCGATGGTCACGCTGGCCACGGTGCCGCCTTTTCAGCAGATGGGCACGGGCCAGATGGTGGGGACGGTCAAGATTATCTCTTACGGCGTTGCGGGTGCAGACATTGAGCGCGCTTGCGAAGTCGCGCGCGGTGCAATCCGGCTGGCACCTGTGGTGCATAGGACCGCGTCCTTGATTATCACCGATATCGAGGGAGGCGCGGGCGACAAGGGGCGCGAGGCGATTGCAGCACGGGTTGAGGCGTTGGGCATGGAGTTGAGCGAGGTGGTGATGGTGCCGCATCGCATTGACGCGCTGGCCAATGCAATGGCGGCGGCCAAGGGGGATATGGTGATGATACTGACCGCCTCGGCCACGTCCGATCCGATGGATGTCGCGCCTGAGGCCGTGCGCCGTGCCGGGGGACAGGTGGAGCGGTTTGGGATGCCGGTCGATCCGGGGAACCTGTTGTTTATCGGGGCGTTGCGTCAAAAACCGGTGATTGGCCTGCCGGGCTGCGCGCGGGCTCCGGCGCTGAATGGTGCGGATTGGGTTTTAGCGCGCGTGGCATGTGGCATAAAGGTGAGCCATGGCGACATTGCGGGTATGGGGGTGGGGGGATTGCTCAAAGAGATACCGACACGTCCAATGCCACGTGAGCGGCGGCGGTAAGATGCCGTCGGCAGCATGATACGACCAATGTATAGGGCGCTTTGCCGTGGCCCGCGAACTAACGTTCTTTCAGAGCGTACGGCCTACGCGTAAGTTTGGGTCGACACACATGACAACAAAATGGGAGGAGCCAATGTCACAAGTCACCATGACTGTGAATGGCAAGGAAATGTCCGGCGATGCCGAAGGGCGCACCTTGCTTAGCCAATTCTTGCGGGAGGAGCTGGACCTGACCGGCACCCATGTGGGGTGCGACACCAGCCAATGCGGCGCCTGCGTGGTGCATGTGAACGGCAAGGCCATCAAGAGCTGTACCATGTTGGCAATGGAAGCGGATGGTGCCTCGGTGGAAACCATTGAAGGACAGGCAGAGGCGGACGGATCGCTGAACACCATTCAACAGGCGTTTCAGGATCACCATGGTCTGCAATGCGGGTTCTGCACGCCGGGCATGGTGATGACTGCGGCGGCGCTCTTGAAAGAGAACCCGACACCAAGTGAAGCGGAAATTCGCGACTACCTGGAGGGCAATATCTGTCGGTGCACGGGTTACCACAATATCGTCAAGGCGATCATGGCCGCGTCTGGTCAGGATGTGGGGGCCATTGCCGCCGAGTGATGCTTGGCGTCGCGTCGGAGGAGGGCGCGGCGGTTTGTGAGTATTTTGAGAACAATGAAAGGGTGTGGTGTGCCAAATGGCCCGCATCCGATCAATGGGAGGATAACATGCCAAAAGATCACGGTATTGGCGCCAGCCCGAAGCGGCGCGAAGATGTCCGGTTTTTAACCGGTGCAGGAAACTATACGGATGATATCAATCAGCGTGGCCAGACATTTGCAGCGTTTGCGCGTTCGAATGTAGCCAATGGAGCGATCCGGTCCGTAAACACGTCAGTTGCCGAGGCGATGCCTGGTGTTGTCGCAGTGTTCACGGGCGAAGATTTTGTCGACGTTGGCGGAAACCCGGCTGGTTGGTATATCGAGAGCCGCGACGGCACGCCGATGAAGGAACCCAAACGCCCGGTTCTGGCACATGGCAAGGTGCGCCATGTCGGAGATGCCTATGCGGCTGTGATTGCCGAAACGCTGGATCAGGCCCGTGACGCGGTGGAGGCGATCGAAGCGGATATCGAAGAATTGCCGGCTGTGGCCACATGTGCGGCCGCGCTGGCAGACGGTGCGTCATTGGTTCACGACGAGATTGAGACCAACATGGTGTTCGACTGGGGCTGGATTGAGGACAATCGCGCCGCCACGGATGAAGCCATCAAGAACGCGCCGCATGTAACGACGCTTGAGCTGGTCAATAACCGGCTGGTGCCTAATGCCATGGAGCCGCGCGCCTCGATCGGGGATTACAATCGGGGTACCGGGGATTACACTCTGCACACCACGTCGCAGAACCCGCATCTGACGCGGTTGCTGATCTCGGCCTTTGTAATGGGCATTCCCGAAAACAAGCTGACGGTGATTGCACCGGATGTTGGTGGTGGGTTTGGATCAAAGATTTATCATTATGGCGAAGAGGCCTTGGTTCTGGCAGCTGCGAAAAAGCTGGGGCGGCCGGTCAAGTGGACTGCGGATCGCTCGGAGAGCTTTTTGACCGACGCACATGGGCGTGATCATGTGACCAAGATTGAGCTGGCGACGGAAGAAGACGGCACATTCATTGCCATTCGCACGGAAACGCTGGCCAATGTGGGGGCATATCTGTCGAATTTTGCCACTGTGACACCGACGTTCTTGCATGGCACATTGATGGCGGGCAACTATACGGTGCCCAATGTCTATGTGAATCTGAAGGCGGTATTGACCAACACCGCACCGGTGGATGCCTATCGCGGGGCCGGGCGGCCCGAGGCAACCTATTCCATTGAGCGTGTGATCGACAAATGTGCTCGTGAGTTGAAGATAGACCCGATTGCGCTGCGCCGAAAAAACTTTATCAAGCCGGACCAGTTTCCATATACCACGCCAGTGGCGCTTGAATATGACATTGGCAATTATGACGCTGTGATGGACAAGCTTGAAGAGATTGGTGATCTGGCCGGGTTCGCAGCGCGACGTGCTGAGAGTGAGGCGCGGGGCAAGCTGCGTGGTTTGGGTGTGAACAGCTATATCGAAGCGTGTGGCATTGCGCCGTCAAACCTTGTCGGAGTGCTGGGCGCGCGCGTCGGGCTGTATGATGCTGCAACTGTGCGTGTGAATGCCACCGGGTCTCTGGCGGTGATGGTTGGGGCGCATAGCCATGGGCAGGGGCATGAAACGGCCTTTCCTCAGGTGGTGGCGGAGATGCTGGGCATAGATGAAGGCCAGATCGAGATCGTGCATGGTGACACCTCGAAAATCCCGTTTGGGATGGGCACCTATGGGTCGCGATCATTGGCCGTGTGCGGATCGGCCGTGGTGCGTGCCACCGAAAAGATCATCAACAAGGCCAAGAAGATCGCGGCCCATATGATGGAAGCCGCAGAGGCCGATATCGAGTTGAAGGATGGTACGTTTTCGGTTGCAGGAACGGATAAATCCGTCGCCTGGGGCGAGGTGGCGCTAAAAGCCTATGTGCCGCATCAGTTCCCGATTGAGGATATTGAGCCGGGTCTTGAAGAGACGGCGTTCTATGATCCGGCCAATTTTACCTATCCGTCAGGGGCCTATGCCTGTGAGGTTGAGGTGGATCCGGAGACCGGAAAGGTGACGGTGGAGCGTTTTGCTGCGGCGGATGATTTTGGCAATGTTATCAACCCGATGATTGTCGAAGGTCAGGTGCATGGCGGGCTTGGTCAGGGTATTGGTCAGGCGTTGCTGGAGAACTGTATCTATGATGATGACGGTCAGTTACTGAGCGCGTCTTATATGGATTATGCGATGCCGCGCGCCGACGATGTGCCGTTTTACGCGGTGGATCACAGTGCCAAGACACCGTGTACTCATAACCCGCTTGGGGTGAAGGGCTGTGGCGAAGCCGGCGCAATTGGCTCTCCTCCGTCGGTGGTGAATGCGGTGGTTGATGCGTTGCAGTCTGGTGGGCATGATGTGACGCATATCGACATGCCGGTGTCGCCGTCCCGCGTGTGGGCCGCAATGCAGAAGTGATGTGAAACCGAGGGAGCCGGGGCGCTGCCCCGGACCCCGGGATATTTTTTGGCGAAAGGAAGTTGGGCGTAGCCGGCTTGCTGGAAAGGAACCAAAGAGATGTATAATTTTGAGTTTGAAAAGCCCGGCTCGATTGCAGACGCAGTTGCGGCATTGGGGTCTGAGGACGCACAGGCGCTGGGCGGGGGGCAGACGTTGATCCCGACGCTGAAGCAGCGGCTGGCGGCGCCCAGCAAGCTGGTGAGTTTGACCGGCATTGCCGAGATGCAGGGCGTGTGCATGGATGATGACGGACGCATGTGTATTGGGGCTGTCACGTCGCATGAAGATGTGGCCGCTCAAGGGGCAAGTTATGCTGCGTTGGCAGACCTTGCCGGCAATATCGGGGATCCTGCTGTGCGCGCGAGGGGGACAATAGGCGGATCGCTCGCCAATAATGACCCATCGGCCTGTTATCCCGCAGGCGCGTTGGCCTCTGGGGCAACGATTGTGACAAACAGCCGAGAGATTGCGGCGGATGACTACTTTCAGGGCATGTTCACCACGGCGCTGGAAGAGGGCGAGATTATCACCGACGTGAAATTTCCGGTGCCTGAGGCGGCAAATTATCAGAAGTTTGAGCAGCCTGCATCGCGTTTTGCGCTGGTGGGTGTGTTTGTGGCGAAATTTGCCGATGGGGTTCGTGTCGCTGTGACAGGGGCATCCGAAGAGGGTGTGCATCGTTGGGCGGCTGCTGAAGAGGCATTGTCTGCTAATTTCTCGGCCGATGCGGTGCCGGATGCGCCGGATGCGGATGGGATGATTGCCGATCTGCATGGCACTTCGGCGTATCGCGCGCATCTTGTGGCGGTGCTGACCAGGCGGGCGGTGGCGGCCTGCGGCTGACGCGCACGTCCTTGTGGCACGACGAGAGGTTAAGGAGCGCTGGGTTGAACCGGCGCTCTTTTTTGATTTTGGCGGTGTGCTCTGGGCGTTTTAGGGGCCGATTAGAGAGGCTTGCGGGCGATGAAGTCGATCAGGGCAGACATGCCCGAATGCCCGCGGCCTTCCTGAACCTCGCGCTCATAGGCGTGGCAGGTGACAATCTTCCAACCGACAAAGGCGGCGCGCAGGATCGCGTCGGTATACATGTTCTCTTTGAAAGGCGGGCCGCCGGTGCCGTGTTCAAGCTGTTTTGGTGTGTAGCCATGCAGCATAACGAGACCACCGGGTTTGGTTGCCTGTTTCATGCCGTTGAATTGAAGGCGACGTCCGTCGGGGCCGACAAACTGGATGAAGATACCGGCGACAATGTCAAAACGGTCCTGCTCCCATGTGCGGGTCAGGACGTCTTCCTCTTTGAAAGTGAGTGAGACATTTTTGTCCGCCGCCAGGCGGTTGGCGCGGGCGAGGGCGGTTGGGGCGAATTCAAGCGCGGTGACGTCAAGGCCGCATTGCGCCATGTAGACCGAGTTGCGTCCTTCGCCGTCGGCGACGGCGAGGGCGGATGCGCCCGGCGTCACGTGGGTTTGGTGGTCCAGTAGGAATTGCGCCGGTGCGGTGCCAAAGACGTAGTCGGCGGAACCGGCGTAACGTTCTTCCCACATGGGGGCCTCATTGGTCTGGAAAAGAAAACCCCCGTCCAGGCGGGCGGGGGTTTGAAGGGTTACTTGGGAAGGGGGCCGATCATCATGATCATCTGGCGGCCTTCCATTTTGGGCATGTTTTCGACCTTGCCCAGTTCTTTGATATCCTCAGCGACGCGTTCGAGCAGTTCACGACCCAGATTCTGGTGGGCCATTTCGCGCCCTCGGAAACGCAGAGTCACCTTGACCTTATCGCCGGATTCCAGAAAGCGATACACGTTGCGCATTTTGACTTCGTAGTCATGGGTGTCCGTGTTCGGGCGGAACTTAACCTCTTTGACCTCGATAGTCTTTTGCTTTTTGCGTGCCTCGGATTCGCGTTTCTGCTGTTCATATTTGAACTTGCCGTAATCCATGATCTTGCAGACCGGAGGATTCGCATTGGGCGAAATTTCGACCAGGTCCAGTCCGGCCTCCTCGGCGAGCGCCATACCCCTGGCAGGAGTGACAACCCCAACATTTTCACCTTCCGCCCCGATCAGGCGGATTTCGTTAGAGCGGATGCGGTCATTGACGCGAGGGCCGGTATCGCGCTGCGGAGGCGCGTTATGAGGTCTGCGGGCTATGGTTTTGTTCCTTCAATAGCTGTCGTCTTTCAAGGCGCTAATTTATTCGCGGATTCGTGCCGTTACAACCGCCAATGAGCGGTAGATGGCGTATTGGTGTGATTTGGGCTTTGATTTTGCGCCAAGACATGGCTGATTGACCGCATGACGCCGCACATATTGTTGGTGTTGTTAGTTTTTAGAGGAGTCGGCGACATGAGAATGGTTGCTTGGGTTGTTATTTTGGGTGCGTTCTGTGTAGGCGCATATTTTCTAATATTCGCATCACCAGAGGTTTCGGAGGCACCGGACTCGACCAGTGAGGCCGTTCAGGATGCGGTGAATGATGCCGTTGAGGCGGTTGGCGATGCTGTTGAAGAGGTGTCGGACGCTGTTGACGAGGCGGTTGATGATGCGGCAGCTGCGGTAGAAGAGGCGTCGGACGCCGTTGACGAAGCCGTAGATGAGGCTGTTGAGAATACGGCGGCTGCAGCAGAAGAAGCCGCCGAACAAGTTGAGGAAATGGCGGATGACGCGGCACAGGCGGTTGAGGATGCAATTGACGATGCGTCAGAGATCGACCCAGATGCAGTGGCTGAATTCCTGACCGTTGACGGGTTTGACAAGGACAAGGTTCTTGAGCTGATTGATAACTCGTCGCTGGATCCGATCAAGAAAACGGCGCTGTCTAACGCGGTTGAACAGGCGGCCCAATCGCCCGAAACGCTGAAGATTGCGCTGGATCAGTTGAAGGCGGAATTGGGACTGTAAGAGCCTGATCCCAAAAACGCAAAACGCGCCCGGCGATAAGTCGGGCGCGTTTTTTATTGGTTTGGGTCCAGTGTGGATCAATCTAGGAAGGCTTTTTCCACTACATATTGCGCTGGTTTGGAATTGGCGCCTTCTTCGAGGCCTGCTTTTTCCAGCATGTCCTTGAGTTCAAGGTTAAAGGCGAGGTTTCCGCAGATCATGGCGCGGTCGCTTTCGGGGTTCAACGGCGCGACACCGAGGTCGGCATATGCTTCGCCGGAATTGATCAGGTCAGTGATGCGACCCATCTTAGCACTCTCTTCGCGAGTGGTTGTCGGGTAGTACTTGATTTTTTTCCAGAACCCTTCGCCGATCACTTCGTTCAGAAGTTCGTCATTTTTGAGCGCCTCGATCAATTCGCGGCCATATGTCAATTCGCCCACGGTGCGGCAGGTATGTGTGATGATGACTTCGTCGTAATCCTCATAAGTCTGCGGTTCGCGCAAGAGCGAGGCAAAGGGCGCAAAGCCGGTGCCGGTGGCAAAGAACCAGATGCGTTTGCCGGGGATCAGAGCGTCATGCACGAGGGTGCCGACCGGTTTTGGGCGCAGGATCACTTCGTCGCCGGGCTTGATGTGCTGAAGCTTGGACGTGAGCGGGCCATCTTCAACCTTGATCGAATAGAACTCCATCTCTTCGTCCCAGCTGGGCGAGGCGATGGAATAAGCGCGCAGCAGTGGCTTTTGCTTGCCGGTTTCGGGATGGGGGTCGCCCATCAGGCCGATCATGACAAACTCGCCCGAGCGAAAACGCAGCGACGCAGGGCGCGTGCAACGGAACCGGAACAGGCGGTCGGTGTAGTGCTGCACCTCGGTCACGGTCTGAGCGTCGGGCAGGGCGGGTACTTTAACGGCTTTGGCTTCGGTCACGGGTGTTTGCTCGGTCATATCAACAACAGGCGGGAATGCCCGTCTCCATCTATCATGTCATGGCAGGAATTGAAGGTGAATTTGCGACAGGTCTTTGACATATCGCAAATATACGATCTGTTTTACAGTTCGGCCGCTGCGCTACGCGTCAGAGCGCATACGGGCCTGATAATCGTGGGCCTTCCAGTCGGCACGGAAGACCCAGTCTTCCTGAGGTTGGCGGGCGGCGTGCTCGTCAGAGATTTCGACCTCGTCAAAGCCGCAGCGGCGCGCCATGGCGTATTGGTCAGAGATGACGTGACCTTTGGCGCGCAGACGGCCGGTATAACCTGAGAGGCGCAAGTGACGGGCGATGGTAAAACCACGACCATCGGCAAAGGAGGGAAAGTCGACACGCACCATTTCGACGCCGATCAGTTTGTCTGCCAATGTGGCAGGGTCGGTGTCTGAGGGAATGTCCAGCGAGACCACATCATTGGCGGCGTCGCTGAGCGCGACGTAGCCCTGCGTCCAGTCGTCTGTTCCAAAACCTGTATCGGTTACAAGTACACTCATGTTTTCTCTCCAACTCGCACCATTTTGCCGTTTACAAAATGGATGCCGCATTCCTCTTTGTCCTGTCCACGCCAGCGGCCTGAACGGGGGTCTTCGCCTTCGGCCACTTTGGACGTGCAGGGGGCACAGCCGATAGACGGGTAGCCCTGCGCCACCAGAGGGTGACGGGGCAGGCGGTTTTCTTCCATATAGGCGCGCACGTCTTCGGGTGCCCAATGCGCCAGCGGGTTGACCTTGATCCGACCGGTAAAGTCTTCGACCTCAAAAAAGTCAAGCGCGGCGCGGGTGCCTGATTGGAACCGCTTGCGCCCGGTGATCCAGCCATCATAGCCGCGTAGCGCCTTTTGCAAGGGGCGGGTTTTGCGCAGGGCACAGCAGGCGTCGGTGTCGGCGCGGTGCAAGAGCCCGTCGGGGTCTTCGGCTTTGAGCGTGGCTTGGGACGCGCGGATGACCTGAACGTTCTTCAGGTTCAAGCGCTCGGCCAGTTCCTGTTGATAGACCAGCGTTTCGGTGAACAGCATTTCGGTATCGACAAAGATCACCGGAGCGTTGCGGTCGGCGATGGCGGCCATGTGCAACAGCACAACGGATTCCGCGCCAAAGGACGAAACCAGAGCCAGTTTCCCGGCCTGCGGATCGCGCAATGCGGCCTCGACCACCGAGGTCGCCGAGTGGTGGCGATAGCGGGCATTAAGCGCGTCAACCTTGGCCTGAAGTGGGTCAGGGGGCAGGTCATCACGCGCCGATCCTGTCGCGCCGCTGTTCAGCGGCGAGACAAGAGGGGTGAAATTATCATGCGGCATTGGCCTGCGCCTCTGGGTAGAGATAAGCCTTGAATGGCGCCATGCCGAGGCGCTTGTAGGCGGCAAGGAATGTTTCGGACGCGTCCGTGCGCAATTCAAGATAGCCCAGAACCAGACGTTCGATGGCCGGGACAATCTCGTCATAGGCAAAGCCGGGGCCTGCACGCTGGCCAATGGCCGCGTCAAAGGTGGCATCACCGCCCAGCGTGATCTGGTAGTTTTCCACACCCGCGCGGTCGAGGCCCAGAATGCCTATATGGCCGACATGGTGATGCCCACAGGCGTTGATGCAGCCCGAGATCTTGATTTGCAGGTGGCCGATATCATGCTCCAGCTTCAACTCATCAAAGCGGGTGGCAATCTGTTGGGCGACCGGGATCGAACGGGCTGTGGCCAGCGCGCAGTAGTCCATACCGGGGCAGGCGATGATGTCCGACACCAGACCGATATTGGCAGTGTGCAGATCAGCGTCGCGCAGGGCGGCGTAGATCGCGGGCAGGTCTGATTTGTGCACATGCGGCAGGATCACGTTCTGCTCGTGGCTGATGCGCAGTTCGTCATGGCCGTACTGGCGGGCCAGATCGGCCATCACGCGCATCTGATCAGCGGTTGCATCGCCCGGTGTGTCGCCGTGCTTTTTGATCGAGATTGTCACGATTGCATAGCCCGGTGCACGGTGGTCGGATAGGTTGGTGTCCGCCCAGCTACGGAAAGCGGGGTTGGCGTCATATGCGCTGTCGAACTCGGTTGTTGGCGCGTTGCGGAAGGCAGGCGCAGCAAAATGCTCTTCGATCTCCTTGAGCAGCACCTGATCGTAGCCGCCAAAGGTTTTCTTGACCAAGGCAAAGCGCTCTTCGACGCGGGCGCGGATGTCGTCAATCCCATGTTCATGCACAGTAGTCTTGATGCGTGCTTTGTATTTGTTGTCGCGCCGTCCAATCTGGTTCCAGACCGAGACGGTGGCCTCGATGTATGGCAGCAGGTCTTCTTTGCTGACAAAGTCGCTGAGAACCTTGCCGATCATCGGGGTGCGCCCCAGTCCGCCGCCGACCAGCACCTGATAGCCAATCTCGCCCGCGTCGTTTTTGACCATACGCACGGCAAGGTCATGTGCCTTGAGCACGGCGCGGTCATTTTCGGCGCCCGAAACGGCGATTTTGAATTTGCGGCCCATGAACTGGAATTCGGGGTGGTCGGTAGACCACTGGCGGATCAGTTCAGCAATTGGGCGCGGGTCGACCAGTTCGTCCGCGGCGGCACCGGCAAAGTGGTCGGCGGTCACGTTACGGATGGTATTGCCCGATGTCTGGATCGCGTGCAGGTTCACTTCGGCCAGCGCATCAAGCATGTCAGGCACGTCGGCCAGTTTGGGCCAGTTATACTGGATGTTCTGACGCGTGGTGAAGTGGCCATAGCCCTTGTCCCACTTTTCGGCCAGCAGGGCGAGCTTGTCCATCTGCGCCGAGCTGAGCGTGCCATAGGGAATGGCGACGCGCAGCATGTAGGCGTGCAGTTGGAGGTAAAGACCGTTCATCAGGCGCAGGGGCTTGAACTCGTCCTCGGTCAACGCGCCCGAGATGCGGCGGTTGACCTGTCCGCGGAACTGGCGATTGCGCTCGGCAAGGAAGGCGGCGTCGAAATCGTTATACTGATACATGGCTTGCGTCCTTTGCGAAGTCCCGGATTACACCGACGACGGGCTGAGTTCTTGTTTGCCGTGGAAATAGTTCGAGGGTCCGGTGCGGCGGAACTCCTCGCGGAAGTGAGTTGGCTCAGGGCCGTTTTCACCCGCAACCGCGTCAGCGAGGTAGACACCAACCACAAGGTCGACCTGTTTTGCGGCGTCGAGCAGGCGCAGCTGGGCGTCGGCCTCGTCGGTGAGCAGCGCGGCCTCGGAAAGATCGCGGGTCCACGTGTCCTGGGCTGTGAGGTAGATCACGTCCCCTTCGAGCAGGGCGTTTGCGGTGATCACTTTTGGCGTAAATGCGCGGGGCATCAGGCGAGCTCCTGTGAGAGTAGGGGTGATTGGGTCGTGTGGCGTGAAATGGCAGTATCGCGCGGGGCGAGGCCGAAGAGCGTGAGCGCCGGTGCGCCGCTGGTCAGGGTTTGCAGTGCGTCGGGCAGGTTGGCGAGCGAGGTCACGATCACACGTTCATCGGGGCGCGAGGCGTTTTCGACGATGGTAACAGGTGTGTCCGGGTTTGCGCCGTGCATGATCATACGCCCTTGGATAAAGCGCGCGGCCTTGAGGCCCATATAGATTGCGGCAACTTCGCCGGGGCGGGCCAGTGCCTGCCAGTCCTGATCTGCAAAACCTTTGGTATCGTGACCGGTCAAGAGACGTACCGAGGCGTTTCGGCCGCGTTTGGTCAGCGCCTGCCCGATGCTGGCCACAGCCGACGAGGCGGCGGTGATGCCGGGGATGATCGTGTAGGGCAAATCGGCGGCATCAAGTGCGTCGATCTCTTCGTCCAGACGGGCGAAAAGCGCGCAATCGCCGCCCTTGATCCGCGCCACGCGCAGGCTCGCGCGGGCATGGCGGACGATCAGAGCGTTGATGTGCTCTTGGTCGGTGGATGGGCCAAAACCCTGTTTGCCGACATTTATTAACTGCGCAGATGGATTGGCCAGCGCCAGAACATCAGCGCCAACAAGGCGGTCATGGATCACGACGTCAGCGTTCTGCAACGCACGCAGCGCTTTCAGCGTCAACAACTCAACGTCACCGGGGCCCGCACCGACAAAGACCACCTGTCCCGGAGTGGGCAGGGTGGCGGCGCCGTTTGCTGGTATTGTGATCGTGGACGAGGCCATGAAAGTGCTCCGTGTGTTTGACTTAAGCTGCAATATAGGAAATATTCCCCCATATCCGCTAGATATTGGCGAAAATAGAAACATACGTTCTGGTTGATTGGCCGAGGGGCACGGTTGTTCTAGAATCCGAGGGAAATTGGGATGTCATTGCGAATAGACGAGATGGACAAGAAAATCCTTGGCGAGTTGCAACGTGATGCGGCGCAATCGTTGGATGAAATTGCCAAGCGCGTGGGGTCGTCAAAGACGCCAGTGTGGAACCGGATTCGCAAGCTGCGCGAGGCGGGCGTGATCCGACAGCAGACGGTTTTACTGGATGCTGAGGCGCTGGGTTTTGAGGCCTGTTTCTTCGTGTTGATCCGCACATCTGAGCATGAAGCGGATTGGCAGGCTAAGTTTTTGAAAGCATTGCGTGAACGCCCCGAAGTGTTGGAGGCGCACAGATTGGCTGGGGATATCGACTATATCCTGAAAGTGCAGGTGCAGAATGCGCGGGCCTATGACACGTTTTATCAGGCGCTGATTTCAGAGGTGAAAGTGCACAATGTAACCGCATTGCTGTCGATGGAAGAAATCAAGTCGACAACGATGTTGCCGCTTTAGATTTGGAACAATTCGATCGGGTTATGGACGCAGCGAATGGGGTGTTGTCCGATGCTCTGGCCAAGTTGCGGCGCGTGTTCGGCTACATGAGAAGTAAACAAAGCCTTATGCCCTAGGGTCTTGCACAGACCTTGTAAGCGACTGGCGATGTTCACGGGCGGCCCAACCACGGTGTAGTCGAGCCGGTCGGGACTGCCTATATTGCCGAAAGTGAGCCGGCCGAAATCGGCGCTAAGGACAAAGTCGATCTGTTCGCGGTTCTCCTTGGTGGCGCTTTGGTTGAACTTTGCCAGCCGATCCAGCGAGTCACGGGAGGCGGCCACGGCGGCTGCACACGCCTGTGCAGCGGACTCTTGGGCAAAGATGGCCAGCACGCCATCCCCCATGAATTTCAGAACGTCGCCCCCATTTGCGCGCACAGCATCGACGATGATTTCAAAGTAATCTCCCATGTGGTTCAAAAGTTTAGCTTCGGGCCAGGATTCAGATTTGGCGGTAAAGCCGCGAAGATCGGCGACAAGGATGGCGGCCGAGACCGAGCGATGCTCGCCCCGCCGGATATGTCCGTGGCCGATTTCGGTGGCCGGAGCCTCGCCCAGATAGGTGCGCAACAGGCTTTGACGGGATTCACGCATGGAAATCGGCTCCATCGCGGCGGCCAGAGCGTGGCGGGTGCCTTCGACAAGGTCGAGTTGATCGTCGGTAAACCCGGTGGCGCAATTGGTGGTAAGGCTCGCGCCCTGAACGGTGCCGTTGCTGTATCTGAGAGGAATGACAAAGAAATCGGTTGCACCATCTTCGGCCAGTTCGGAATAAAGGCTATGTTCCTGAGAAAGATCTAGATCCATGATGCGTTTTCGCAGTGACGTGCCCTTGGTCGAGATGTGCTCGAATGGGCTGCCTTTCCAAGCCGAGGTATTGAGGACCGTGGCGCGGATTACGTATTTGTGAGTTGTTTCCGGTGTCCAGATAATGCCCCATGCGCTGAGAATGGGGTTTGAGTAGGACTGTGCCACCCGAACCCGTACCAGAGGCACACCCATGATGACCAGCCGCTCACAGTATTCTCGAACGACGGCCTCGGGATCACCAATCAGGCGTCCTTCGGTAATGAGCCAAGTGTTCAGGTCGTGTTGTGACAGGGATTTAGCATTCATTGAGCTAGTGTCAGTGCCTAAAAATATGAATTCAACCCCTTGGTGACGTATCCGAGAACACTTCTAACCGAGAAAGGCCATGAAAGTGGTAGGTGTTGGCGTAGGCTGGAGGTTGGGTCAAGCGTAGATTTGGGCAGCGGTCAAACAGGATGGGCAGGGCGATCTGCATTTCGAGGCGCGCAAGCGGCGCACCGACGCAGAAATGGATGCCGCCGCCAAAGCTGGTGTTGGTGACGATGGGGCGGTTTGGGCGGAACTGGTCCGGTTCGTCCCAGACGCCGGGGTCGCGATTGGCCGCGCCCAGCAGCAAGGCGACCTGATCGCCGCGTCTGAAAGTATGACCGGCGACCTCGATATCCTCATAAGCGTAGCGGGTGAACATGTGCAGCGGCGGGTCGTAGCGCAGGATTTCTTCGACCGTTGTGTCGATGGCATTTGGCAGAAGGCAGGAGAGGTCGGAGCCCTGTTCGAGCAGGGTTTTCACGCCGTTGCCCAGCGAGTGCACCGTGGCCTCGTGCCCGGCGTTTAGCACAAGTATGCAGGTCGTGATCAGTTCGGGTGTTGAGAGCTTTTCGCCCTCTTCCTCGGCTTCGATCAGACGGGTGATCAGGTCGTCACGCGGCGTTTTGCGGCGGGTATTGATATAGTCGGTCAGGAAGGTGGAGAATTCGGATGCAGCTGCCGCGGCAGCGTCTTCATCTGCGCGGGTGCGGCTGGCCATATACATGGCGACCATCGCATGGGACCATCGCAGGAATTGCGGCGCCATGTCATCAGGCACACCCAGCAGGCGTGCAATTGTAATTACGGGCACCTGATCGCAGTAGGTTGCAAGGAGATTGTGAGGCTGATCCGGAAAGGCGTCGATCAGGGAGTGGCACAATGTTTCGATACCGGGGCGCAAATCGGTGATGGCGCGGCTGGTGAAGGCGCGCAACACAAGGGAGCGCAGCCGTTTGTGGCGCGGCCCCTCGAGTTCGAGCATGGAGTGATTTTCCACGGCATAGAAAGGTTCGAGATGCTGCGGGATCGGCTTGGCCAGCTCGGGCGGAACCTCGCGCCCAAAACGACGATCCTTGAAGATCATATTGACCATCGCATGCGACAGCACGGCAGGCATGTCGTAATCCTGCCAGTGAAACAGTTTTGTCTGTGTGCGGGCCTGTTCATAGAAACTGTAAGGATTTTGGACAAAGGCCGGGTCGGTCGGGGATTGGTGCAACGTGATCATGCGGCGCAGTTTCTACGGCAAGCGGGGAAAGGCAAGGGGGCGTGATCCAATTGTGCGCTACCGCGCGCAGATTCGAGTTTGATGTTGGGTGACGTATTTGATGCGAGGGTGTTTTTGCGTGGAGATGCCATGATCGCGGCTCGCAGTAAGGCGATGTTGGGTTTAGGGTGTTCTAGATGAGGACTTGGATACGACATCGGGGCGCGATCTTTGCGCTGTTTTTATTGGCGCTTGCGGTGGTGGCCGGGGGGGTCTGGCGCGTGGGATATGGTCAGGCGCTGGACCAGTTGGCACAACGTGGCGAAGCTGATCTGGCGCTGGAGGCGGATCGGTTGACGGCGCAGTTGCGGCGCTATCAGGAGCTGGCTGTGTTGATGGCCGAACATCCCACGCTGGCGGCTTTGGTTCAGGGGGAGGGGAATACGGCGGCGGCTGAGGCATTGCTGTTGGATGCGGCAGACAAGACTGCGGCGCTGGATCTGGTGTTTGCGCGGGCAGATGGCGCGGTGATTGTATCGGCCCACGGTGCGGCTGTACCGGCGCGTGATTTGCTGAACACACCGTATTTTGAGCGCGCTTTGCACGGCGCTTTGGGGACGCATCATGCGGTGGTGACGCAGGACGGGCAGCGGGCGTTTTACTTTGCGTCGCCCAGTTTTGGGCCTGACGGGCGCGTGGTGGCGGTGCTGGTGGTGATCGTCGACATTGAGATTGTCGAAGAGAATTGGCGCGGCGATGGGCCGGCAGTTTATTTTGTGGACCTGGTGGGCGAAGTTTTCATTTCCAACCGATCCGAGCTGTTGTTGTGGCAGCGACGCGGCGGCGACAGTGGCCTTGTGCCCCCGGTCGGGGCCGCCCCGCCGTTTCGCGAGTTTTATCGCTCGGGGCACGAGCTGTGGCGTGTCGATTGGGGGCCGTATATTCCAGCGCGGGCATTACATATCGTGCAGGATTTGCCGCTGATCGAAATGCAGGGAGAGGCGCTTGTGGACGTGGCCCCGGCATTGCGGCTGGCGGGGTTGCAGGCTGCATTTGTTGCGGCGGTCGCGATGGTGCTGGGGCTGTTCCTGTGGCAGGCGGTGGAACGCCGCAGGGTCTTGGCAGAGGCAAATGTGGAGCTGGAAGAGCGGGTTGCGGCGCGCACCAAGGCGCTCAGCGACACGAACATTGCCCTGCGCCGCGAGATTTTGGAGCGTCAAGATGCCGAAGCCGCGTTGAAGCGCGCACAGGCGGATCTGGTGCAGGCAGGTAAGCTGAGCGCACTGGGGCAGATGAGTGCGGGGATCAGTCATGAGTTGAATCAGCCGTTGATGGCGATCCAGAGCTTTGCAGAGAATGGTGAGCGATTTCTGGACAAGGGGCGCACCGAGAAGGCTGGAGAGAACCTTGGACGGATTGCGCAGATGGCCACGCGTATGGCGCGTATCATCAAGAACCTGCGCGCCTTTGCCCGCAATGAGAGTGAGCCTATGGGGCGTGTAGATTTGCGCGCTGTGATCGGGCAAGCGGTTGAACTGACCGAAGCGCGGTTGCGTCAGGATGACATTACCCTCAGTTGGAATGCCAAGGGCACGCCGGTTTATGCGTTGGGGGGGGAGGTTCGCTTGGGGCAGGTGTTTGTGAACCTGATCAACAACGCCGCCGATGCCATGGTGGATGCGCCGAAAAAGGCGATTACGATTGATCTGGAGGCGGGCCCGCGGCTTTGTGTAGTGGTACGCGACACGGGGCCGGGTATTGCCGAGCCGGATCGGATATTTGATCCGTTTTACACCACGAGAGAGGTGGGTAGTTCTGAGGGTATGGGGCTGGGCCTGTCGATTTCCTATGGTCTGGTGCAGAGTTTTGGGGGAAACATTCGCGGGACAAATGCAGAGGATGGTGGTGCGGTGTTCACGGTAGAGCTTGAGTATTGGCAAGAGGATCAGGTGGCATGAGCGCGCCGGTTTTGGTGGTGGATGACGACCCGATGGTGCGCGAGGCGCTGACGCAGACGCTGGAGCTGGAAGAGTTTGACGTGATCGCGGCGGGATCGTTTGTGGAGGCCAAGGACCATATCACGCGCGAGTTTGCCGGGGTGATCCTGTCGGATATGCGAATGCCAGGACGGGATGGGTTTCATCTGTTGGAGTTTACTCAAGGCACGGACGCAGCCTTGCCTGTGATACTGTTGACGGGCGAAGGTGACATTCCGATGGCGGTTCGGGCGATGGCGATGGGGGCATTTGGGTTTCTGGAAAAGCCCTGCGCGCCAGCGGAATTGGTCGGGGTGATCAACAGGGCGGTGTCAGCGCGAGATATGGCGCTGGAAAATCGGCGACTCAAGGAACAACTGGAGACTGGGGACGCGGCGGCGCGGATGCTGTTTGGCGACAGCGCGTTGGCCAATGGGTTGCGCGATACAGTGCGGAGGGTGGCGCGGATTGGAGCGGAGGTGCTGGTCACGGGTGCACCGGGGACCGGGATTTCCAAGGTGGCCGAGGTCATCCATCTTTGTTCCGCGCAAGGCAAAGGCCCGTTTGGCAAACATACAGCCGCTGGCATGACGTCAGGACGGTTGCACGAGGTTGTTGCCGATGCGACGGGAGGGAGCCTGTTTCTGGATGAGATCCAGGCGATGCCAATGGAAACGCAATTTACGCTGATGTCGATCATGGAACAAGGCACGCACCCTCGGATGATCTTTGGGTCAGCGGCACAGCTGCAGGAAGCGGTGCAGGCCGGTCGGCTGCATGGTGATCTGTATTACCGGCTGGATGCATTGCAGGTGCGTATTCCGTCTGTATCCGAACGGCCCGAAGATATTCCGGTGCTGTTTCGCCACTACGTGGCGCAGGCCGCGGAACAATCTGGTGTGATTGCCCCAGAAGTGACACCCGAGGTGGTGTCCGGGTTGATGGCGCGGGACTGGCCGGGCAATGCGCGCGCGCTGATGAGCGTGGCGATGCGGTTTGTTCTCGGCTTATCTGGCGAAGAGACGCAAGGTGGCGGGCTTGGGCTGGCCGAGCAGATGGCGCAGGTTGAACGGTCATTGCTGGTCGAGGCGCTGCGGCGGCATGGCGGCCGGGCGGCTGTGGCCGCAGAGGCACTGAAGCTGCCGCGCAAAACTATGTATGACAAGTTGGCAAAATATGGACTGAAGCCGGAGGAGTTTCGCTGACACGACGGATATCCCGGCGCGGTGCGTAGAAGTGCCATTGCAACAATGGAGGTGCGCCATGCGTATCATTGGAATATGCGTGATTGCGCTGGGCTTGGGGGGCGGGGCGGCGACAGCAGAGACGTTTCGTGCCGATGTCTGGGCGGACAATTGGTTTCAGTTCAACGTAAATGGCGAAATGGTTGCTCAGGACAGTGTGCCGATAACCACAGAGCGTTCGTTTAACGCTGAAAGCTTTGGGTTTGAGGCAGAACGGCCCTTTGTGATTGGGCTGATTGCCAAGGATTTCAAGGAGAACGACAGCGGGCTGGAGTACATCGGCACCCGCCGTCAGCAAATGGGTGATGGCGGGGTGATCCTGCAAGTGCTGAGCGCCGGGGGCGATGTTGCGGCGGTGAGCGATGCAAGCTGGCAGTGTCTGGTCATCCACAAAGCGCCGTTGGACAAAACCTGTGCGCGTGGCAGCGCGCCCGTTGCAGGGCAAGGGGCTTGTACGTTTGAGGCAAAAGAAGCGCCTGATGGCTGGGACCGCCCGAATTTTGACGCGTCCGGGTGGGCAGCAGCGAAAGAGTATTCTGTACGCGATGTACGCCCCAAAGATGGGTATGACCGGATCAACTGGGACCAGAGTGCTGCGCTGATCTGGGGGCCTGATCTGGAAACGGACAACACGATACTGTGTCGGTTGGTTGTGAAGTAGGGGGAGGCGCGGCCTGGAGCAGGAGGCGTTTTGACCGAACAAAGCTGTGCCGGCTTGTTCGCTTACCGCCTGGAGGTGCCTGTCTGTGTTAGGCGGCGGTGTGCGATTTCTTCGCTTGGGGCATCAGTGACGCGATTCGCTAAGGTAAGAAGATCGAATCAGGTCATTCATGCCAGACCTGTCGGATGGCAGCACTGCGTTTGCGAAGATTGTGCGAAAATCCGCACAAGGCTGCTGTTTGGGCGTGCGGAATTCCGCACGACTGGCAAGGTTATGTTTCAGTTCACACACAAGGTTATCGCGTATTTATTTGAATATGCTCGAAAAATACGCGATTTGGCGAATTGCAAAACAATTTGTTGAGAGGTCGCCTCTCTGAGTGGAGAGTTGGGTAGCGACGTTCCGATATTCAAGAGGCGCGTCCAGGGATTCAATTATCGGGGAGGAGAACCCATGAAATTTCTAGCAACTGCCGCAACTGCGCTTGCATTGGCCGTCACCGGCGGCACCGCCGCTCAGGCGGCCTGTGACGAGGGCGAAATCATTATCAAGTTCAGCCACGTGACCAACACGGACAAACACCCCAAGGGGATTGCGGCGTCTTTGCTGTCACAGCGCGTGAACGACGAGATGAACGGCAAGGCCTGCATGGAGGTGTTCCCAAACTCGACCCTCTACAATGACAACAAGGTTCTGGAAGCCATGTTGCAGGGCGACGTTCAGCTGGCGGCACCTTCGCTGTCCAAGTTTGAAAAATTCACCAAGCAATTCCGCATTTTTGATCTGCCCTTTATGTTCAAAGACGTGGACGCGGTGGATGCATTTCAGGCGTCGGATGCCGGTCAGGGCCTGCTCAACAGCATGCAGCGCCGCGGCCTTCAGGGGCTGGGGTATTGGCACAATGGCATGAAACAGATGTCAGCCAATGTACCGCTGGTTTCACCAAGTGATGCGGATGGTCTGAAATTCCGCGTTCAGTCGTCGGATGTTCTGGTGGCGCAAATGGAAGCGATCGGCGGATCGCCTCAGAAAATGGCGTTCTCGGAAGTTTACGGCGCGTTGCAGCAAGGTGTTGTCGACGGTCAGGAAAACACCTGGTCCAACATCTATGGCAAGAAGTTCTTTGAAGTGCAGGACGGCATCACCGAGACCAACCACGGCATCATCGATTATCTGGTTGTAACCAGCGTTGACTGGTTGGAGAGCCTTGAGCCGGAAGTGCGTGATCAGTTCCTGATCATTCTGGCCGAAGTGACCCACACACGGAACATGGAATCTACCGCTGTGAACAACTCAGCGAAGCAGGCGATCATCGATGCAGGCGGCACCATCCGTTCGCTGACACCGGAACAGCGTCTGGAGTGGGTCGAAACCATGCGTCCGGTTTGGGACAAGTTCTCTAAGGACGTTGGTCAAGACAACATCGATGCAGCACAAGCGATTAACGCTGCGGGCTAAGTCCTTAATGTAATTATACTTTACGGGATAGTGAAGGCGGGCGGGCCGCGAATGGTCCGCCCGTTTTGTATCTAAAGCCACGATCAGAAACACCCGGTTGGGACAAGATTTTTGACGGGGCACAGACGGGACACGGGAACAATGCAAACGAAGCATAGCTTTGTGGACCAGATCGAGGAGACGCTGATTGCGCTTCTCTTGGGGCTGATGACGGTGGTGACCTTTGCCAACGTGATTGCCCGGTTCGGGTTCAACTCTAATATTTTATGGGCGCTGGAACTGACAGTGTTCATGTTTGGCTGGCTGGTGCTGCTTGGCGCCTCTTATGCGGTCAAGAAACACAGCCATCTGGGGGTCGATGCGATCCTGAACATGGTGTCACCGGGCGCGGCGCGGGTGATGGGGATCATCTCGGTCGGGTGCTGTCTGGTGTTTTCGCTGCTGCTGCTGAAGGGCGCGTATGATTACTGGGCGGTGTTTGCCGATCTGCCGCCCACATCGGGGCGCTGGTTCCCGACCGGATTTGCCGACAAGTTCCGCAGCCAGAGTTTCTATGAGGTACAGGATGTGCCGATGGTTGGTTTTTTGCGGTTTTTGGAAGACCTGATCAACTACGGAGACGAATACGAGAAGCTGCCCAAGGTGGTGCCATATCTGGTGTTGCCGGTGTCGATGCTGTTGCTGGTATTGCGCTTTGCGCAGGCGGCGATGCAGATCTGGCGCGGTGAAACCGACCGTCTGGTGGCCAGCCACGAGGTGGAAGACGAGATCGAAGAAGTACGTGCACAGCAGGGGGAGCAGGGCTGATGGAAGTTGTTCTTCTCTTTGCGATGGTGATTGGTTTGTTGCTGATCGGGGTGCCGATTGCAGTGTCTCTGGGCCTCAGTTCAATCATGTTCCTGCTGTTGTTCTCGGACGCCACGCTGGCGTCGGTCGCGGGCACATTGTTCGAGGCCTTTGAGGGGCATTTCACCCTTTTGGCGATCCCGTTCTTTATCCTTGCGTCGTCGTTCATGACAACGGGTGGTGTGGCGCGGCGGATTATCCGGTTCTCGATTGCTTGCGTGGGGCATTTGCCCGGTGGTCTGGCAATTGCCGGTGTGTTTGCCTGTATGATGTTTGCGGCCCTGTCCGGGTCGTCGCCTGCGACGGTTGTGGCGATTGGGTCTATCGTGATCGCGGGCATGCGTCAGGTAGGGTATTCCAAGGAATTTGCCGCTGGTGTGATCTGTAACGCGGGCACGCTGGGTATTCTCATTCCGCCCTCAATTGTGATGGTGGTCTATGCCGCCGCTGTTGAGGTGTCGGTTGGTCGTATGTTCCTTGCCGGGGTCATTCCGGGCCTGATGGCGGGCATCATGTTGATGGTGACGATCTATGTCATGGCCAAGGTTAAGAACCTGCCCAAAGGCGACTGGCAGGGGTGGGGAGAGATCTTTACCGCCGGGCGCGAAGCCGGGTGGGGCCTGTTCCTGATCGTGATCATTCTGGGCGGGATTTATGGGGGTATCTTTACCCCAACCGAAGCCGCCGCTGTGGCCGCTGTCTATTCGTTCCTGATTGCGTCGTTCATCTACAAGGACATGGGGCCACTCTCGGAGGAGGCCAATGGCGGCACCAAGAGCAGCCTGTTGAAAAAGCCTCTGTCGATTGTGACGGCGTTCTTTCACGGTGATACCAAACACACGTTGTTTGAGGCCGGTAAGCTAACGGTCACACTGTTGTTTGTGATCGCCAATGCGTTGATCCTGAAGCATGTTTTGACGGAACAGCAGGTGCCACAGCATATCGCAGGCGCAATGCTGGATGCCGGGTTTGGTCCGATCATGTTCCTGGTGGTGGTCAATGTGATCCTGTTGATCGGTGGTCAGTTCATGGAGCCATCGGGCCTGTTGGTGATTGTTGCACCGCTGGTGTTCCCAATTGCTATTCAGCTGGGTATTGATCCGATCCATCTGGGCATCATCATGGTGGTGAACATGGAAATCGGGATGATCACGCCGCCTGTGGGTCTCAACCTGTTTGTGACTTCGGGCGTGGCCGGAATGCCGATGATGAGCGTCGTGCGCGCGGCGCTGCCGTTCCTCGCGGTGCTGTTCGTGTTCCTGATCATGATTACCTATATTCCGGCAATTTCAACCTTCTTGCCCAATACATTTATGGGGCCGGAGATCATTACAAATTGATCCGAGTGAATTGAGAAAAAACGGCCCCGTACCAAGGTGCGGGGCCGTTTTGCGTTTCTGATATGAGTCAATGTGTGAGTTTGGAGTGAATGGTAAAACGTTCCGAATTGAAATCTTGCCGGAGGGTCGGATGCCACTTACCAAACGCAAATTCCTATTCGTTACAGCGGCGGTTCTGTTGCCGGGGCAGGCGCTTACCTTTTCTGGGAGCGCGCCATCGGATAGCCCGTTGCCGGGGTTGGACGTGACCTTGACCCGCGAAGTACCTGCAGGCGAGCCGATTGAGCCGATTCATATTGACGGCGAGCATGGAAAGGCGCTGGTGAAAATGGGGCCGAAACAGGCATCGACCCTTTTGGCCAACATTCTTGCACCCAAGCTGGAGAATCTGTCGGGGATATCCGGCAAGACGTGGTATTGGGTGCTGAGCAATCATCTGACCGAAGACGTGATCCTGGCTGTTTTCAAAGGCGGGGCGTCGGAGCTGACAGGACTGCAATTTGCCGATGACAATGGCGCTACAACCTGGGGATTGAAGATCGCGTCGGTGGCGAATTAAGGGGGCGGTACCCCCTCGCTGCGAGGCAGCAAATCCCCCAAGTATTTTGGAACATTGAGAAATGCGAGGCCGCCCGCTAGGGCGACGGAGCGCGCGCTCAGGCCATGCTGAGGGCGTCTATGATGCCGGAAAAATCACTTGCCTTGAGGCTGGCACCTCCGACAAGCGCGCCGTCTACATTGGGGACGGCAAAGATTTCCGCGGCATTTGAAGGCTTTACCGAGCCGCCGTATAGCAGGCGGACAGAGCGGCCAACGCCAGGACCAAAGCGGCGTTCAAGACGGGCGCGGATGAAATCATGCACGTCGCCGATTTGCGCGGTGGTTGGAACTTTGCCTGTACCGATGGCCCAGATCGGTTCATATGCGACCACAAGGTTTTCTCCGGTGGCGGCGTCGGGGATGGATCCGGCAAGTTGGCCGCCGATGATGTCGAGGGTGTTGTCCGCTTCGCGTTCCTGAAGGCTTTCACCGACGCAGATCACGGCGGTGAGACCCGCTTCCCAGGCGGCGCGGGCTTTGGCGCGCACGTCTTCGTCGTGTTCGTCATGGTCGGCGCGGCGCTCGGAGTGGCCGAGGATGACAGAGGTGGCGCCCGCGTCGCGCAGCATCTCGGCGGAGAGGTCGCCGGTGTGGGCGCCGGTTGCGTTGGCGTGGCAGTCCTGGCCGCCGATCGCGACGTGGCCAGCAACCTCAGCGGCGCGACTGAGCAGGGTTGCGGGCGGGCAGATCAGGATGTCAGTATTGTCTGGCACGGGTGTAGTGGCGAGGGTGCGCAGCTCTTCGAGGGCGGCACCCAAGCCGTTCATTTTCCAGTTTCCGGCGGCCAGTTTGCGACGCATGTATCCATCCCTGTTCATTCAATGAGTGAAGTATAGGACGTTTTTCTGCGGTCGCGGCTGCAAGGTCAAGGGGGGATTGCAGATCAGGCGAGCTTGGGTGGTGCGTCCGCGGCCCGTTCCTCGGTCAGCTCTTCTACATCCTTGAATTTAATGGATTCTCCGCAGCCGCAGGCGTCTGCGACGTTGGGGTTGTTGAATTTGAAACCGGATTCAAGCAGGGATACTTCGTAGTCGATCTCGGTGCCAAACAGGAACATCTGGGCCATTGGAGCGATCATCACACGGGCGCCATCCTGTTCAACCACCTCGTCATGGGGGTCTGTGTCGGTCACGTAGTCCATGGTGTATTCCATGCCCGCGCAGCCGCCTTTTTTGACGCCGATGCGCAGGCCAGCATGACCCTCGCGGGCCATGAGTTTGGAGATTTGAGTCGCGGCGGCCGGGGTGATGCTCACCGCGTTTTTGCCGGGGATGCCAAACATTAGCTTCGCTCCTTAACCCGTTGGGGTATTACATGAAACCCAGCTCGAGCCGGGCCTCGTCGGACATCATTTCCATGCCCCATGGCGGGGACCAGACCAGCTCGACGCCGACATTGCGCACGCCGCCAACACCGGCAATCGCCTCTTGCACCCAGCCGGGCATTTCACCTGCGACCGGACAGCCGGGCGCGGTGAGGGTCATGATTACGCTGACATCATTTTCTTCTGTGATATCAATGGTATAGATTAGCCCGAGGTCATAGATATTGACCGGGATTTCGGGGTCATAGACCGAACGGCATGCCTCGACCGCCTGCTCGTGCAGGGGGTGATCGGTGCTGGAGGGGGCGATAAGGGGCGCGCCTTCCATAGCGTTTGCGGCGGGGTCTGGTGCCTGGGTCATTTCAAGTCCTGCGTCATTCCTGAGTTTTTCATATAGGAAATCTGAACGGCGGCGTAAAGTGGGGCAAAGGTCGCAAAATGGCACGTCGGTATAACGTCGGTATTGTGTCGGTATCGCGTCGGTGCGGTTTTTGGGTCAGTTGGCATCGGTTGCGATGGGGTCGGTGTGCCACGTGCAACCGGCGGGAGGCGGGATGAGCGGGACCTTGTGGTATTCGGGTGAGGCGAGGATGGGCCAACTGCGGTCGTCCCAGCCTGGATCGAGTGTGAGCCAACCGCGCCATTGGCCAAAGAATTTTTCGTCGCTGAGCGGCTCTGGGTTTTGGTAAAATCGGTCCAAAAGGCAGGGTTGGCCGATTTGGGCGCGCATGGAATCGGGAACAATGACCGAGGTATCAAAGAAGGCATTGCGCCAATCTGTTTGTGCGTCGATTTGCGCGCTGCTAAAATCAACAAATCTCAGCGCGCCGCCATTGTTTGTGCTCGCGCTGAGATTAGTTGATAGTGACACAAGCAGCGCTTGATCACGGCCTGTCAACAACGCGCCGAAGAGGTATGCCCCCTGCATTTGCGCGTAGATGAGGTCTATCCCCTGCATTTGCGCGTGGTTGAGAGTCACGCCGGGCAGAAACGTATTGCCAAGCTGTGCGTCTCTGAAATCTGGGCGGTGTGCGCCGACCCCGGTTCAAGAAGGTTTTTTGAGCAGGGCGATTTCTGTACTGCGGCGGGTTTTCCATTCGGCTTCGAATGTTACTGGGGGGGCTTCGCTTGCCACACAGGTGTTCATTGCGCGTTTACACCATGTGTCAAGATATTCGGCGCGCGCGATGTCGTAGGGACGCCAGTTGGTGGGGGGGTCGACGATGTCCTGGCCGGTGAGATCGATGGGGGCTAGAAAAATGCCGAAAATGGGTTCAGTTGTACGGGCATAGGTGACAGTGAGTGCGGACGGAACGGCAATCGCGATTGCTGCGATCATGTGGGGAGATCGGAAAAGGCGTGCAGGTGAATCCGACATGTCGCCGTTCATTCGGTACCACATGACGCGCAGGCTGGCATAAGCGCTGAGCGCGGCAGCGAGGAGGCTGATCGCGGCGATCAGAGTCATAACTAGGTTTCGGGCGGTCATGGACTCGATCCAGAGCCATGTCAGGATGAAGAGGCCGAAGCCCCATGCCAGCAGGATGTTGAGCAACATGGCCGCGCCTTCCAAAGCGCGGGGTGTGGTGCAATTGTCGCCGCGCAGGCGATTGCGCAGGTGCAGGGCCGCGTCGGTGACGAGCCACGGGGCGATGGCATTGCCAAGGAGGTAGCCATCGGGGCGCGAGGGGGCCTCGCCCAAGGCGTCCCAGAGGCGGATCAGGTAGAGGTGGAAATAGCCGTAGATGGCGGCGGTGAGCACGGGGGCTGCGTAAAAGAACAGCGGCGTGGGCACGGAGACGTTGATCAGGGGCAGGTCGGTGGCGCGGTTGACACCGTAGAAGTCGATATGTTCGACCCCCATGAGGGTGATGCCGACAAACAAGAGCGCCGAGAGCAGGCCGAACCATGTGCTGCGGGCGTTTCGGGTGAGGGCGTCGATGCGCTCGACATGTGTCATGGGGAAGGCCCCTGTCGCCAGAATTGCGTTAATCAATGGCGACAGGGCTGCAGGGGATTGGCGCGACGCCAATGGGCGTCAGGTCAGTCGTTGATGTCGTGGTTGAAAGTTTTTACCTGTCCGTGCGGTAGCGCAAAGATGCGGCGCAGGATGAGCCATGCGGCTAAGGACAGGGCGGCAAAAATCAACAGGAGCACCGGGATGGAGGCCGGTGCGAAAGGGGTGAGCATCAGGAGACCAACCACGGCCGCGCCAATGGCGAAGCCGAGGAAGATGAAGCCGGGCAGGAGCATTTCGACAATGGCCAGCACCAGCGCGGCGGCGAACCAGACCCACCAGATGGTCAGGAGTTCGGCCATCACTTACCTCCTTTGAGCAGCTTAAAGGCATCTCCGAAGGCGTCGAGCGCGGCGGCGGGCAGGACAACGGTTTGGTTGCCTTCGCTGGTGCCCAGGGCGCTGAGGGCTTCGACCTGTTTGAGTGCGACCTGGTATTGCGCGGCGGCAAGCCCGTTTTCCTTGATTGCGGCGGCGACGACAGAGGTGGCGTAGGCCTCGGCATCTGCGGACACGCGGCGGGCCTTGGCGGTTTGCTCGGCGGCGTAAAGCTCGGCGTCGGCGTTGAGTTCGACGGCGCGTTTGGCGCCTTCGGCCTCGGTCACCTGCGCACGGCGGGCGCGTTCTGCGTTAAGCTGTTGCAGCATCGCTTCGCGGGTGGCGAGATCAAGGTTCACGTCAAGGATTTCGGCGCGGGTGACTTCGATGCCCCAATCGTCCACTGCGTCTTCGACGGCGGTTTTGATTGTGGTGATCAGTTGCGAGCGGTTGGACTGCACCTCGTCCAGATCCATCTTGCCGATCTCAGCGCGAACAATCCCGGCCACAGTGGTGGCGATGGCGGCGTCGGCGTCGCGGATGCGGTACACGGTCTTCTCTGGCTCGGTGATGCGGTAGAACACGGAGGTTTCGACCTGAACCAGCACGTTATCCTTAGTGATTGCGTCCTGCGAGGCTGTAGGGAGCTGGCGTTCCAGGATCGAGATTTTGTGGCGGGCGACATCGAGGAAG
The DNA here is from genome assembly GCF_003014475.1 of Shimia abyssi. Classification (GTDB taxonomy): domain Bacteria; phylum Pseudomonadota; class Alphaproteobacteria; order Rhodobacterales; family Rhodobacteraceae; genus Shimia; species Shimia abyssi. The sequence continues at coordinate 98,541 of NZ_PYGJ01000003.1, forward strand.
GGCACGATAAAGTTTATGCCAGGTCCGAGCACGGCGTGCAGACGGCCAAATCGTTCGATCACGAATTTCTCGGATTGGGGCACGATGCGAATGCCCTTGAGGATGATGATCACGAGGAAAATCGCCGCAAGGACCAGAACAAGATTGGCGGATAACAGGTCTAGGATGAAGTCTTCCGACATCAAAAGCTCCGTTTTAGTATACTACAGTATACAAATTGTGGTTGAATCGCTTATTTTCAAGTCTGGTATGTCGCGAAATGGCCGGGCTGTCTTGTAGAATCTTACGGTAAGGCTGGACTATTTGTTGGGTCAGGGGCTTTGGGTTTGGCCGCGTCTGCGGCGTAGCCAGTTCAGGTATTCATGGGTTAAAGCGCCGAGAGCATAGAGCGCGGCGATGCAGGTAAAGGCGAGGGACGGACCGGCCTGAGTGATCAGGATCAGAAGGATCGGGGTGCCCAGAAGGTTGCCAATATTGCCCATCTGAGCCAGTGCGCCATTGGCCAGTGCACGGGTTTCAAGTGATGAGTTGAGCTGTGGAACGGCGGCGAAGGTTGCGCCCTGAACCAACCCAAGTGTCGCAAAGAGTGCAACGGCGACCACGCCGACCGGCATGCCAAGCGGCAACAGGCAAAGCACCAGCACGGAGAGGCAAAAGCCGAGGGAGACCACGCGGACAGCTGTGATGCGGGTCAGCAAGAGGGGGACGCAGACGAGGGAAACGAGGATACTGGCCAGCGGCATTGCGCCGACAATTGCGGTGCGGGTATCGGTGGGTAGGAGCGGGGGCAACAAGGTGAGGAGCGAGACAAATGTCAGCGTGTAAAACACCCACCCCAGCGACGCCGCAGACACATAGGGCGAGCTGTAGGACTGAACGTGTTGGCGCGAGATGTTGCGAACGGACAGCGGAGGGCGGTCCGCGCCCTGCACTTTTCCGGCGTGAAGCGGCGCACCTTTTAGGATCAGGAACAGAGCGATGGCGAGCGCGGCCATGGCGCTGGCATGAGACAGGAACAGGGCTTCAAGCCCCGACGATTGTGTCAGCGGCAAGCCGAGCCAAGCTGTTAAGGCGAAGCTGACGCCGAAGAAGGTGCTCCAAAGGGAAAGCGCCGCGCCGCGCAGGCGATCCGGGCTGATCTGGGCGATCAGTGTCGGTGCGGCGACGACGATACCAAGATGAGACAGACCTTCGATCAGGCGAGCGAGCATCATCAGAGGCAGCGCAGGCAGCGTGGCCTGCCAAAGCGAACAGGCCGCCCCCAGACAGAGCGCGGCGATAAGGATGCGAAAGCTGCCAATGTGACCCGCCAAGGTACCCGCGACCATACCAAACACGGCCCCAAGCGCGCTGATCAGGGTCAGGAGCCATCCGATAGAGGCCCCTGCATTTGGGTAGGTGGCCTGAACAAGATCAAAGGGTACTGCGATTTTGGAAAACTGCGCAGCGGCTGTCAGCCCTGCGATCCACAGCAGGAAGATGGCAAACAGAGACATTTTGTACGAAAGGCGCATGGTGCCAGTGTTAGAGGAGAAAACGGAACGCCACCATGGCCGTTTGAACCGTTAACGCGCGGGCAGGTCGTGAAATTGATGGCGCGGGCTTGGCAAGGGACAGCAATTGGCGCAAAAGGCTGCGATCAGCAAAAACTGCGGGATACTATGGGCATGTCGAGTAAGGTTTCCTTTGAGCTAAAGGCAACAGATGGTGCTGCGCGCACGGGCGTTATCAATACGCCACGCGGAGATATTTGCACGCCGGCGTTTATGCCCGTTGGGACAGCGGCGACAGTAAAAGCGATGATGCCCGAAAGCGTGCGCGCCACGGGCGCAGATATTTTGCTGGGCAATACGTATCATTTGATGCTGCGCCCGACGGCGGAGCGGATTGACCGGCTGGGTGGCTTGCACAAGTTCATGAACTGGGAGCGGCCCATTCTGACGGATTCGGGCGGGTTTCAGGTGATGTCGCTGGCGGGTTTGCGCAAGCTGACCGAAGAAGGCGTGACGTTCAAAAGTCATATCGACGGGTCCAAACACGCGCTGACACCAGAGCGCTCGATGGAGATACAGCGGCTGCTGGGCAGTGACATCGTGATGTGCTTTGACGAATGCCCCGCGCTGCCTGCTGATCGGGCGCGGATAGCTGAATCGATGCGGTTGAGTATGCGGTGGGCCAAACGATCAAAGGACGCGTTTGGCGACCGGCCCGGACATGCGCTGTTTGGGATCATGCAGGGTGGGCTTGAGTCGGATCTGCGCGAAGAGAGCGCGGAGGCGCTGAAAGAGATCGGGTTTGATGGCTATGCCGTGGGTGGTCTGGCCGTGGGCGAGGGGCAGGAGGCGATGTTCGATTGTCTTGACTATGCACCCGGCTACCTGCCAGAGGACAAGCCGCGCTATTTGATGGGGGTTGGCAAACCGGATGACATCGTGGGCGCGGTCAAGCGCGGCATTGATATGATGGATTGCGTATTGCCGTCGCGATCTGGCCGCACGGGACAGGTGTTTACCCGGCACGGTGTGGTCAACATCAAAAACGCGCGGCACTCGGATGATCCGCGGCCATTAGACGAGGCGTGCAATTGCCCGGCCTGTACCAATTATAGCCGGGCCTATCTGCATCATGTGTTCCGCTCTAACGAGATGATCTCGGGGATGCTGTTGACGTGGCATAACCTGCACTATTTCCAAGAAATCATGGACGGTATGCGCACCGCGATTGCGGCAGGTTCCTTTGCGGCATGGGAGGCTGATTTCCATGCTGGACGCGCATCGGGCGATATTGAGCCAGTTTAATTGCGTGTCACATGACCCGATCAAACTGATGCGCGCGGTATATTAAGGGATTGTTGATGCACTCTGCTGGTCAACCAACGCGCCGTGGATTGCTGTTCCCCAGTGTCGGCCTGTTTCTGGGCGGCGCGATGTGGGGTGCGATCTGGATACCCATACGCGCCATTGAACACGCAGGCCCACAATCGGCTTGGCCCGGCTTCCTTTTATATGTGTGTACGGCGGTTTTGCTGCTGCCTGTCCTCGTTCGGAGCTGGTCGCAGATCCGGCAGAATTTCTGGGCGGTTGCATCCTGTGGATTGCTGACGGGCATGGCCTTTAGTTTTTATGCCACCAGCCTGCTTTTGACGGATGTGGTGCGGGCCATCCTGTTGTTTTATCTGACGCCGATCTGGGGCACGATTCTGGGCGTGGCGGTATTGAGCGAGCGGTTGACGCTGTGGCGGGCTCTGGCGTTGGTGGCCGGGTTGGGCGGTTTGCTGGCGGTCTTGTGGGACGGTGGCGGGGTGCCGTGGCCGCGCAATACCGGGGATTGGCTCGCGTTGGCATCGGGTGTGGCCTGGGCTGCGGGGACGCTGCAACTACATCGCAATCCGTCGATTTCCGTGGGGTCGCAGGTGGTGGCTTTTGCTTGGGGCAGCCTTGTCGTGACTGGTGGATTGATTGTTGTAACTGGCGACGCCTTAGGCGCGGTGCCGATGCGTTCCGAACTTGGCGCAGCGTTTCCGCTGGTGCTTGCGACGTCGCTGTATATGGTTCCCATGCTGTTTCTGACGATCTGGCCTGCGCGTTTGTTAACACCGGGGCGCGTTGGGCTTTTGCTGATGAGCGAAGTGATCGTGGCGGTCGGGACGGCGTTCTGGTTGAGCGGTGAGCCGTTTGGGATGCGCGAAGCGATTGGAACTGTGCTTATCCTGTCATCGGCGTTGATTGAGGTTTTGGGGCCGGTTTTTGGCCAGCGTAAGCGCAGGGTTCAATAAATTTTTGCGTTTCGAGGGCGCCGGTTGAGGGCCAAGTTTTAGGCAATACAAATACGTGTCAGCGTCAAAAAGTTATGAATTGGCAAGAAACCGTTAACTGGACCTGAAAGGCCGCTTGCACCCCGCCGCGCGCAAAGGCATGGTAAGCGCCACCATCGGAGCAGGTTGAAATTGGCGCGTTGCGTCCCCAACTCAAGTCTCCGGGAAACGGAAACGGCCATTGGTTGCCTCAAGCGGGACCAGCGCCGTTTTGCCAAGAACAAGGAAAGAGCATGCAAGAGCCTCTTAACACATCCTATCCTGTCCTGCCGCTGCGCGACATTGTCGTGTTTCCGCATATGATCGTGCCGCTGTTTGTCGGGCGAGAAAAATCGGTACGTGCGCTGGAAGAAGTGATGGCGGATGACAAGCAAATCCTGCTGTCCAGCCAGATTGATCCCAGCGAGGATGATCCGGCTGAAGACGGAATTTATCGATCTGGCGTTTTGGCCAATGTGTTGCAGCTGTTGAAACTGCCCGACGGCACCGTAAAGGTGCTGGTTGAGGGTCAGAGCCGCGTCAAGATCACAGAGTTCATTGAAAACGAAGAGTTTTTCGAGGCAAGCGCCGAATATGTGAACGAGATGCCGGGCGACGCGGCCACCATTGAAGCGCTGTTGCGCACGGTGGCGGACGAGTTTGAGCGCTATGCTAAAGTGAAGAAAAACATCCCCGAGGAAGCTATGTCAGCCGTCGCCGAGAGCGAAGAATCCGCCCGTTTGGCGGATCTTGTTGCGGGGCATCTGGGCATTGAAGTGGCGCAGAAGCAGGAGCTGCTCGAAACGCTGTCTGTCAGCGAGCGTCTGGAGAAGGTTTATGGCCTGATGCAGGGCGAGATGAGCGTTTTGCAGGTCGAGAAAAAGATCAAGACGCGCGTCAAATCTCAGATGGAGAAGACCCAGCGCGAATATTATCTGAATGAGCAGATGAAGGCCATTCAGAAGGAGCTGGGTGACGGCGAAGAGGGCGAAGGCGAGATTGCTGAGCTGGAAGAAAAGATCGGTAAGACCAAGCTGAGCAAAGAAGCGCAGGAAAAGGCCGAAGCCGAGCTGAAAAAGCTCAAGAACATGTCACCAATGAGCGCCGAAGCCACCGTGGTGCGCAACTATCTGGATTGGATGCTGTCCATTCCATGGAACAAGAAGGGCCGGGTCAAGAAAGACCTGAACAAAGCCCAGCTTGTGCTGGATGACGATCACTTTGGTCTGGAAAAGGTCAAGGAACGCATTGTTGAGTACCTGGCTGTGCAACAGCGGTCAGCCAAACTCAAGGGACCGATCCTGTGCCTTGTGGGTCCTCCGGGTGTGGGTAAGACCAGCTTGGGCAAATCGGTTGCCAAGGCAACGGGGCGTGAATTTATCCGCATCTCGCTGGGGGGCGTGCGTGACGAGAGCGAAATTCGCGGACACCGTCGGACCTATATCGGGTCGATGCCGGGCAAGATCATTCAAGCTTTGAAAAAGGCCAAGACGACAAACCCGCTCATCCTGCTCGATGAGATCGACAAGATGGGGCAGGATTTCCGGGGTGATCCGGCATCTGCGATGCTGGAAGTTCTGGATCCAGAACAGAACGGCACGTTTGTGGATCACTATCTGGAGGTCGAATATGACCTGAGCAACGTGATGTTCCTAACCACGGCGAACAGCTATAACATGCCGGGTCCGTTGCTGGACCGGATGGAGATCATACCGCTGGCGGGTTACACCGAGGACGAAAAACGCGAGATTGCCAAGCAGCATCTGATCGACAAACAGATCAAGAACCACGGCCTGAAAAAGGGCGAATTCTCGATTGATGACGAGGCGTTGCAGGAAATGATCCGCACCTATACTCGCGAGGCGGGAGTGCGGAACCTTGAGCGTGAGCTGGCCAAGCTGACCCGTAAGGCGGTCACGCAGATCGTGCGGGGCGCGGCGGAAACGGTCGAGGTGAACGCGGACAATCTTGATGATTTTCTGGGTGTGAAGAAGTTCCGGTATGGGCTTGCCGAACAGGACGATCAGGTGGGTGTTGTCACCGGCCTCGCGTGGACCAGCGTTGGCGGTGATCTGCTGCATATCGAGGCGCTGAAGCTGCCCGGTAAAGGGCGGATGAAGACCACCGGTAAGTTGGGCGATGTGATGAAGGAGTCGATTGATGCGGCGTCTTCTTATGTACGCTCGATTTCGCCAAAGATCGGAGTAAAGCCGCCGAAATTTGACAAGATCGATATCCACGTGCACGTGCCCGACGGCGCAACACCCAAGGACGGACCGAGTGCTGGTCTGGCGATGGTGACGTCGATTGTGTCTGTGCTGACCGGAATTCCGGTGCGCAAGGATATCGCGATGACCGGCGAGGTTTCCTTGCGCGGGAATGCGATGCCGATTGGCGGCCTGAAGGAAAAACTGCTTGCGGCGCTGCGCGGTGGAATCAAGACGGTTCTGATCCCGCAAGAGAACGAAAAGGATCTCGCTGAGATCCCTGACAATGTGAAAGAAGGGCTGGACATCATCCCGGTCACACATGTGTCCGAAGTTCTCAAGCTGGCGCTCGTGGCTGAGCCAGAGGCAATCGATTGGGACGAAGCCGCCGAGGAAGCAGCAGCGGCAGCTGCGCTGACAGCGGATAAATCGACCGGTGCAACCGCGCACTGATCTGGTTTCGAACTTGAGTTTGGCACGCCCCGGCATTGTCTGGGGCGTGCTTGTTTTTGGCGCTGCATATTGTGGCTGAGGGTGCCGTATCTCCGAGATTTTGTAGAAGAAACTGGTATTTTTGGGGTTTGCCTGCTAAGTTGAAAAAAACAAAGCAGATCGAGAGGGCCCCATGTCGAGCACCACAAAGACGTCAAAAGTCCGAAAGGCGACGACGAGTCCAAAAGCGGCTTCTTTGGCAAGCAGGAGCGCGAGCGCGAAGTCGGTCGATACGGCGGTTGTCGTGTCTGAAACGGTAGATGTGGTCGCCGGCCCTGAATTGAAGAAGCCGGAGCTGATTGATCTGGTGGTGGAACGGTCCGGCATCAAGAAACGGTTTGCCAAGCCAACCATCGAAGCGGCGCTGGCCGTTTTGGGAGAAGCGCTGGCGGAAGGGCGCACGCTGAACCTCAAGCCGATGGGAAAAGCCAAGGTGCAGAAAAGCAAGGAAATTGCCCGTGGGCGGGTGTTGTCTTTACGGATGCGTCAGCAAAATGCCGCGGGAACAGAAAGCGATAGTGACCCTCTTGCAGAGGCTGCGGAGTAGCGCTAGATAGCGCCTCACCGGGTGATTAGCTCAGTGGTAGAGCGCTTCGTTCACATCGAAGATGTCAGGAGTTCAAATCTCTTATCACCCACCATTTTCTTCTCGTTCGAAATCAAAGAGTTGATCTTTGTTCGGTTGATCCGCGCAGTTCGCTGTAAACCGGTTCCGCTGCAAATCCGCTGCACTGATTGCCCGCCAACCAGCGGAGAAGGCACCAGTGGCAAGTATCTTGAGGCGTCCAAGCGGAAAGTGGCAGGCGCAAGTACGTGCAAACGGCACCAGCATTTCAAAGACATTCACCACGAAGAAGGACGCGACGACATGGGCGCGCGACGTCGAGACACAAGCGGAACGGATCAGATACAAGAGTTACTTTCGGAGCATTGGGAGAGATTTCGGGAAGAACGTGGTCGAAAAGAAGAAGAGCTTGTGTATCGGCGAATTCGCGTCGCTCAGAAGATTGTAAAGCGAGCTGAGCGTCTCCTGATCAAAGAACACTTGCGGCCGTTTCGCGACAATTTCATCGCCCACAATCTCGCGGAAAGCGCTCGCGGCGGTAGGAAGATCAAGATCTTTCTCGGTATGGAAGATCGCGCAATCCAACACGCAAAATGCGCAGTTGACCTGTTACATCTTGTGTTGAACGGCACCAGCTTCGCTTGGGATGACTTGGAAAAACAACAGAGCCGAAATGCGCTCGAGTTTTGGAGCAATCTCAAATACACCCATACGTAGCGCCCATCGTCGACCCCAATTGCGTGTGCAAGCATCCTGGCGAGTATTTGCGTGGGCATCGCGAGATTTTTGGGGTCTTGGTGACGCTCAGTGACCTTTGTGCGCGATACAGAAACGCCTTTGCGTAGTCGCCAGCAAAAACGTGTGACAGAGTTGTCTGCGCGTGACCCGCAAAGTTGAGGAAATGGGAGAATTCGAGTGACCGCGTTTGTTGAAGGGCATCTCTACTCAAGAGTTCGCGACATCCATGAGGTGTTTGGAGGCCAAAGACAGGGTGGTATCTCGACACCTGCCGGCCAACCATTTGTTTTCATCTTCACCGGCAAGAGCGGAGCGCAGCACGGTTACCAAGATGGTTGGCGAGACGACGGGGTGTTCCTTTACACAGGTGAAGGTCAACGCGGAGACATGACCTTTCGAGCAGGAAATGCAGCTGTCCGAGACCACGACCATTCGGGAAAAGAGTTGCTCATGTTCGAGGCGCTTGGTCACGGCAAACCGGTAAAATTTGTTGGGCGGTTTGCTTGCCAGTCTTGGGATACGTTTCGCGGTCCTGACAGCGAAGGAAAAGAACGCGAATGCATTCAGTTTCATTTGGTGCGAGCGGAGACAGCTCTTTCATCCGAAGTGGGTACAGACGCCGGCACAGACACCCTTGAGCCATTGGACGTACTGCGCAAACGTGCGTTTGAAGCGTCCAAACCTTCGCAGTCGAAGACATGGTCGAACGCACCGCAATCGTACAGGGCTCGAAGCAAGGCAGTGAGAGACTACGTACTCAAGCGCGCAAACGGAGTATGCGAACTGACAGGAAGAACGGCGCCGTTTCGAACAAGGTCCGGCGAACCGTATTTGGAAGTGCACCATGTACGGCGCCTGTCCGACGACGGCCCCGACGATCCTCGATGGTGTGCCGCGATTGACCCGACGGTGCACCGTGAGATCCATTTTGGAGTGCACGGTGAGGCACTCAATGAACAACTCGTAGAGAAGCTGAAGTTGATCGAGCCGCGGTAGTAATGCACCTGGGTCTTCGCGGTTCTCTTTCAGGTCTGGTCATCATTCTGTGCAATCCAAAGACCGACTGCGAGACCAATCGCCATTGCCAAGACGCCGATCAAGTCGGCTGTGAAGCCAACAACCAACCAAGAAAAGACTGCAATCAAAACGCTGGCTCCGCCCCAAAAGGCGCCGGCGGAGATTGCCGCGATCTGTTTGTTCGCCGCGGGGAAGAAGTACTTTGTAGCAAGTAGCGCAACCGAGCCGGCTACCATGCCTCGCAGCAACTCAGGAAACCAGATCAACGCAACTTCGTTGACGAAATCTGGATACCAGGTCGGGCCGGACAGTATGGAGCCGAGAAAGGAAGTGTAGACAATTACGAGCAGTGCTGCGGGAATGAGCGCTGGAATGACGGCAACTGTTGCGAGGCATGACGCAAGCAGCGTCTGTTTGTGTATTGATGTCATTTGAATTCTCGAGATTTTGCAGGTGCCGAGTTGTGTTCACTTCGGCATCTGTTCTTCAAAGGATTTTGGGTTGTTGCGGGTATCCGCATGGGGCGAAACTTCTTGAAGATTCGCCGTTCAACATCATGATCGGTCAGCCAATGGTATCCGGTGAGCTCAGCTGTGGGCTCGACCAAATCCGGGAACTCTCGTAGCATCGGCTCGCAAGTGCGAACCCAAGTTGCCAGCCAAAGCTCCCTCTTACGCTCGTCCATTGCAGCGATTTCCTGCTAAGGAGCTTGAACTTCATCGCCCATCAGAGCATCGGCTTCTGGATCTGCCAAGTACGAGGCCAGCAGCATCGCAACAGTCGCGTTCTCTTGGCTTACTTCGTAGTAGTGGTTGAGAGAGGCGATCGCTGCATACCAATACGATCTGAGAACGGCCCGCTCATTCGCGGTCAACTCAGTCCAATCTGCTTCCGCCAAGGCTGCATGCTGTTCTGCTGTAATTGGGTGTGTCAGCTTTCTCACGGGCGTTCCCCGCAAAGCCTGTGTAAAACGCGAAAAAACTCCCATGAATGCAATACTCCAGCACTTGTTGTTTGACTACGCCGTACATCCGGACGGCTCAGCGAGATGCGTTTCGCTTGACTGTTCGGCCATTGGGCCATGTATCTCGCACTTCGCTTTCCGCTTGGTGTAGATGTGGCTGTAATTCCTCCTGCATGCTTTCGCGGATCGGCCAATTTCTTTCGTTTCTGTGCCAACCATGCTCTCCGACGTAAGACAAGATCCGCTCAGGTTGATTTTTTGGGGTACGACCGACATCCCACCGACAGGCGCGTTCAACTCATACCGGCGTTTTGCTTTTGGGCGGGGGGGATCGCGCGCAATGGCTGGATACTGCTCGAACAGCAAACCATCTCACGCACCTGATGACACTGTCAGTAGTCAGCGACATCGACATGTGTTTGTTCACTCATGGCATGAGTTGCGCTGCAAATCCGCTGCAATTGCTCAGCAAAAAGAGATGCAGCGCGCATCTTCCACATCTCTGTTCTTGTGTAGCCATACGCATTGTGTGACAATGTAGGCCAATGAAATCATTGGGTATTCTGTGCTCGCTGATTGTAGTGAAGAATGAACAGTCGTATGGTGGCGTTGGGTAGAGCGCTTCGTTCACATCGAAGATGTCAGGAGTTCAAATCTCTTATCACCCACCACTCTACCCCTTTGGAATCAAATAATAACTTTGCAAACAAGGGCTTCTGTCCGTTTCATGGTTACAACTCTGGTTGCAAATGGTGTTCTCACGGCAGGCAAGATTCGCCACTTAGTGAATCGCAACGGGCGTTATCACGCGCGACTTGTGGTCCCAAAAGATTTGCGTGAAATCATTGGAAGGTCTGAGCTGCGCACCGCTTTGGGTGGCGACTACCGACAAGCGTTGAAGAAGCTGCCGGGTGAAGTCGCCAGATTGCAAAATCAGATAGCCACTGCGGAGCGATAAGCCGTCACCGGGAAAGCCATGAACACCCCGCCACGCTATCCTTTGTGACCTGATCAGTTGGCCCATAGTCTCACCCTGTCTGATCTGGTCGAAGTCAAGCAAACAGTACATTCTCGCTGTTTCTCTGCTGCTATCTGGCGGTCATGTAGCTCAAGTGTCAAAAAGGCTTAACCCCAGTTTGCCAGTTCGCTCATAGACCAAGCCAATTGCGATAACGGAGAGCACACAATATGGACCCAGGCTGGCACTGAACCATGCATTTGGATCTCGGAAACCAGCAAACAGGGCGAAGTTTGAAGCCAGATTGAATGTCAGATGGATCAAAACTGCTGGCAGGATTGAGCCGCCCGAAATTGTGTAGGCGCCGCCAATGACAATGGAGTAGCAGATCACATGGCCCGCAAAGAGGGAAATTGCGATCTCTGAATGGGGGGACTCGATCATCCAAAGCGGCAAGTGCCAAACGAACCAAATGGCGCCAATCAAAAGGGAAGCCTCTAGCCACCCTATTTCGCGGTTCAGGCGGTCTTGAAAGAAACCTCTCCAACCCAATTCTTCGCCCAACGGCCCGAGTATCAGATTGAAGGCGATCATTGAGACCAAAAGACCTGTCTCGAGGGGTTGGGTCTCTTCTGGGGCAAATGGTCGAAGGATCGCCAACAGCAATATTGGCGCGAGCACGAGAAACCAGGCGGCTGGCGGAACCGTTGAGACTCTTACAACGCGGATGAGAAGGTCCACAAGTTGCCCGTCGCGCAAGCTCAGCACTATGGCTGCCAAAGATGGCCCCCAAACCATTACCAGCCAGACAGGCAGACCCGCTGCGGTTTCCGGGGACCGGGCGGCGGGGAAAAACAAGATGCAGACAAATCCAGTAAGTGAAATCCCGAATGTTAACATGAGAAACGGAAGATGAGTCATTATGAATGCGCCTTCGCCTGAAGCTCTTTGATGATCTGATCAAGGCCCGATGGTGCCTTCAGCAGCGGGCACAGAGCACGAAGTGATGTGGCCGCGAAGCTTGCCGATTCAGACGGCGACCACTCGCCCAAAATCTCGCGTAGGTTGATATGCCCATTAATGATCAGGAAAAGCTCAGCCACGTGATCTGCGTTAACGCCTTCTACAACTGATCCAACGAGACGCGTTGCCAGTGGTTGTCTGAGCAATGCTGTAAAGGCCCTTTCAAGTGCAGAAAGATACTCCAACTTTTCGGCAGTAGATTGGAACGCCGCACGTAAACTTTGACCTTCGTTCAGATGGTTCGAGCCCGCGTATATCAATGCAGAGATAGGTGAGTCGCCATCTGCCAATACTGGGACAAGCGCCGAAACCTCCTGCATCACAAGCGCATCAAGCACCGCCCGTTTGTTCGAAAAGTGATGGTAAAGTCCGCCGCGCGATATCCCGCATGCTAAGCGGATTTCCTCCATCTCAGACTCAGCAAACCCGCGCGTTGTGAACAACAGTTGCGCGTGATTTAGGATGTCCAATCGCCGTTCGGATTTTGATAGTCGCGTTCGCATAGAACACCACTACCAACACGTGTCGGTAAGTGCAAACACGAAATTGAGACGCGAGGAGAACGCCGAAGTTATCCGCCAGATCGACAGGATTACTGGCCCCCATAGAGCCATAGAGGCGCAAAAGAGGTCGATCACAAACGATCGAAAAACCCTGAAAGGAATGACAAAAAAGCGCAAAGATCGGAGCCCAAATCGATGAGAAATCAGTCGAGCATGAGGACCGTCAAATGTCCTTTTTCGGAGCGAAGAAACGTAGCCCCAATGCGCGGGATGAGCGATCTCGGGGAAAGGAAATAGTATGGCGATCTCAGATGAGAACAAGCATATCGAATGAAGCTTGGATCCGTCGTTTCTGGACTTCTTGATCAGCTCGCAGCCCCCCCGGAGCTCTTGATAGTATGGTTCAGGGACACATCAATGATCGTGAAAAATATGCCTAATACGAGCTGGGCAAGGCAGACGCGGCATCCTTGCCTTCAACTATCGACGCTCACTCGGATTCAAGCCAGAATGGAAAAGAGCGGAATGCTGCCCCTTAACAAAATGCCGATCCCCAACGTGGGATAGAAAGATGGAAATCCTTCACTTCGAAAAAGCGTGTCGCTTTCGTTCGCACAGTCATGCAAAGCAATGGCTCTGGCGTCGATTGGCTGTCGAATTTGATCGGGCGCTCTGAACCCCTGCTGGCTATGACGCGGTTCAACACTCGGCCAAAATCTTGCCGCCAAAACCGGCCAGCACAATGACACTCGGAAAAACTGCTGCGTGGATCAGAGCCACGCCGAATCAGCATCATGCAATTGGGCGAAATCAGGTCAAACCCAAAACACTAGGCCGTATTGCTAATGTTTGGTTCAAACCACTATGACGCAGGTTTTCAAACGGATGGCGAACGCATTAATTGGGGTGTGGATGACGTACGTAAGTTGGTCCGCATTGAGGGCAGTTACACGGTTGCAAATTGGCCTTTAAATTATTGATTTTATTGCTTTATGGAAGGGCTCAAACATCTCATTACCCAACAGAGTTTTCCAAGTGCGTCCCATTTTGGGCGTGCTCTTTGTTGGGGTGGCCGGTTGTTGGGGTGGCCGGGGCGCGGTCGGGATTAGACCTGACCTGTTGAGAACTTGTGGGGCGATATACCAAAGCGTTCGCGGAAGCGTTTGGAGAAGTTACCCGCGCTTTCATAACCGCAGGCTACGGCCACATCGATGACGGGCATATCGGTTTCTGCCAACAGGATTCGCGCGCGGTAAAGGCGCAGATCCTGAAGAAAACGGCGCGGTGTGGTGTTGAGATGAGTGCGAAACAAACGCTCGATCTGGCGGCGGGACACGCCGAGCGTATCGGTAAGCTCGTCCAGATCGATGTCTTCTTCGAGGTTGGTTTCAAAGTGGTGAATGATACTGAGCAGTTTTTCGTTGCGTGTGCCCAGCGTGGCGGAGGTGGAGCTTTGCTGGCGTTCTGTTTCAGACCGCTGCACAGAGTGTAGGCACATATTGAGAATCGCGCGGGCCAGTTCACCACCGTGCCGTTCAAATATCAGCTTGATGAACAGATCAGTTGCCGCAGACCCGCCTCCGCAGGTCATGATCCGCTCATCAATGGCGTAAAGCTGCTCGACCGGGGTGAGATCAGGGAAATGCTGGCGGAAGGGGGGGATGTTCTCCCAATGGAGTGTGAACGTTCGCCCAGACAGAATTCCGGCGCGGGCGAGGGTATATGCGCCTGTGCACAGCCCGCCAACGGTGCGCCCGGTGCGCCATTGCAGGCGAATCCAATCGGCCGTTTTTTGACCCGAGTTCAGTTCGGGTTCGACACCTGAGCAAACAAATATTCGGGCGTTAGGAGGTGTCTCTCCCAGTGGGCTGTCGATGCCGATTTCAATCCCGTTCGAACAGCGCACATTGGCACCGGTTTCGGAGACGGTTGTCCAGCTATAGAGAGTTTGCCCGGTAAGCTGATTTGCCATGCGCAGAGGTTCGATCGCAGAGGTGAACGCCAGCATGGATAGATTGTGTTGTAGGGCAAAAACAATTGGTTCAACCGAATCGACACTGGGAATCGGCACGTGGGCGACGCCTTTGGGGACGATAGGAATTACCATGATGCACGCGTATCCATTGTGGAACTAAGGGCAAAAGAATAGCGAATGAAAAAACCTGCGCAAGCGGTGCAAAAAGCTATTGCACGCCCTGCGGCAAGACGCTATTTGCTGCCCCAACGGGTCGTTAGCTCAGTTGGTAGAGCGCTTCGTTTACACCGAAGATGTCGGGAGTTCGAGCCTCTCACGACCCACCATTTCCCCCGTTAAACGAGATAGCATGTCACGTATAATCTTGTACGCGTTCGACCTTGCAACACAGGCGTATCTATCAATGTGCTTGCCGTTATTAGCGCAAAAAGAAATGGCGACGCAAAGCGCCGCCATTGCAGAATTCTCGGTTGATCCGGTGGATCAGGAAGCAGGTGCGCAGGCGACCGAACCAGTTTCGGTGGTGACCAGTGCGTACCCAACATCGCAGCTTGCGTTGCCGGCTTTGTCAAAGTTCGGCTGCAGGTAAATTGGCGCAGGCTCTTCCTGTTGCGCGCACGCAGCAAGAGTTACACCAGCGATGCACAGAGCAGCATAGATTGGTTTCATGACAGCAAATCCTCGTTCGAAAAAATTGTTTTGCCATCACATTTGATCACACTTTTTTGCATATGCAAAGAGGGGTGTTCCCTACGTCATCCCGGAAGTGGAAAATTGCGAAATTTTCTTTGATCTGTCGGCTTATATCCGCTTGACGTGCCTGATAGCTCGGCATAAACCACGGCTCACGCTGACGGACGTTGTTCGACAGCAGGCAGCGGGCGGTTGTAGCTCAGTTGGTTAGAGTACCGGCCTGTCACGCCGGGGGTCGCGGGTTCGAGCCCCGTCAACCGCGCCATAGCTGCCAATCCCCGGTCCGGGGACCGCAAGGAAACGGATCACGCCGAAAGGCACCAGAAAGAGATGTCGAAAGACATGATGCGCGGTTGTAGCTCAGTTGGTTAGAGTACCGGCCTGTCACGCCGGGGGTCGCGGGTTCGAGCCCCGTCAACCGCGCCACTTTCTCCTCACTTGATCTTTGAAGCAGGCGAAAAAGTGGCGTTTTGGGGCGCTGGTTTTGGGCCGACTGTCTTTGGATTGTCACCCTGGGGTCAATTTTAGGGCCGTTTTTACACATATGCCGGACTTTGGATCGCAGTGATTCCGTTGTTTGGGGCCTAGTATGCCGACGCCGTATTTGTCCGAGCTGAAATATCTGGGTGGGGCCAATCTGGACTTCATCGAGATTGCTGTGGATGCGGGAACGGATGTGTCTGACATCGTTGTGACGGTGTATCGCGCCAATGGCACTGTGCGATCCACAAACGCGTTATTGACGTTAACGTCGACAAACGCGGGACGAGACATCTACGTCATCAATACCGCTACGTCGCCCACGTTCAACGGTTTGTCCAAGTCGGGCGGTGTTTCTCTGAGTGAGAATGGGACTGTGTTTCAGTTTGTGTCGTTTGACGATGCGGCACCGATTGTCGCGACGGCGGGACCCGCGGATGGAATCACGTCTGATCAGATCGGTATGGCGGGCGCGGGAGAATCGCTGGAGACGCTGGATGGCGGCGCCAGTTATCAGGTGCAAACGGACCCAAGCGAAGGAACGATACCCTGTTTTCTTGGCGGCACCTTGATCGAGACAGAAGATGGACCGGTTCCGGTTGAGCGGCTACGCGCAGGGGGGCGGGTGCGTGATGCGTTTGGGGGGTTTTTGCGTGTGCGACAGGTTTTGTCCCGTCAGGTCACGCTGGCGAGCGCAATTTGCAACCCGCGCTTGCGACCGGTTCGGATTGCGGCTGGCGCGCTGGGGCCGGGAGTGCCGGAACGGGATCTATTTGTGTCGCGCCAGCATCGGGTGTTGGTTCAGTCCAAGATTGCAGAGCGCATGTTTGACGCGCCACATGTGTTGATTGCTGCGCATCGGTTTCTCGAGGCAGACGACGTGGATCTGGCGCCTGTGACGCGGGAGTTTCGATATTACCATTTGTTGCTTGAGCGTCATGGTGTGGTGATTGCGGACGGTGCGCCCTGCGAGAGCTTTCTGATTGCGCCCGGGTCGATGGGGGCGATTTCGCGGGATGCTCGTGCAAAGGTGATGAAGGAATTTCCGAAAGCTCGGCACGCGGGGTATTGCGCGAAGAGTGCCGCGATGGTGCCTGACGCGCGGCGGCAAAAGCGGCTGGTCCAGCGGCATTTGAAAAACCGGAAAGCTTTTGTGAATGGCGAGCTGGTGCAGCGGCGGCAGATTGAATGCACGGCGTGATGTCACGGTAATACATAGGTTTGCGGTTCTAGCCGGGTTTCCCTGTTTAAATCGAACACTGTTTTAATCGGATTAAGCCGCGTTTGTTCACGAGTTGAATTTTGGTGCTGGTTTATGGATTTTAACGCAGTCATTCGGCTTTTGGATGGTGCTGTTGAAAGTGTTCGGAAAACCTTGGGACGGTGTTGATGATTTCGTAGGTCCCGTTTGTTGCGTTCGCCCTAATCGCCGAGAATTTGTTTTCGGGTCAGTTTCTACCAGGTACAGGCGTTGCCGCCATTCAAAGAGAGCTGGATTCACGTGCGGGCAACGCTGGTTTATCTGCTTAAGCCCCTTTGGGCGACCTTCCTGAAATTGTTGGTGATCCTGTTGCTTGCGCTCATTCTGCTGATTGCCCTCGGCGACGCGCGATGTGGCGCTGTCGTGCGGTCGACCGGGTTATTCATAACGTTGTGTCTGTTGGTGAGCAGTATTCCGGGGCTTAGGCTGGCAGGAACGCTTTGAGCGCGTCGCTTGTTTCCTTTGGAAACTGATCTATGAAGAAGTGGCCGCCAGGCATGGGTTTGGCGGTCATGTTGGCAAGGCGGGGCGCCCAGGTGGCAGGCACGTCGTACATTTTGCCCATTGCGCCGTCTGCTCCCCAAAGGACCAGCGAAGGGCACGTGATCTGTGTGTGCAGATCGGCGGCGTCCAGTGCAAAATCAAGGTCAATCGTGGCACGATAATCGTCGCACATGGCACGTGTGGTTTCCGGCAATCGCCATGCCGTTTGGTAGGCGGCGAGCTGTGTCGGGTCAAAATCCTGCGCCGTGGCATGGCCCCAACCAGTCAGGCAACTGAGGTAGTACGCATCGGCATCTGACAGGATCATGCGTTCGGGGGCTGGTTCAGGCTGGGCCAGAAAGAACCAGTGATAATAGGCGTGCGCGACATCCTTGCGCAGTTCGTTGAGCAGGTGATGGGTGGGAACGATGTCCATCAGAGTGAGGCTGAGCACGCGGTGGGGGGCATCAAGGGCCACCCGGTGCGCGGTGCGAGCGCCCCGATCATGGCCGACAAGGTGAAAGCGCTCAAAACCCAGATGCGCCATGAGCGCCAGTTGGTCCGCGCCAATCTCGCGGAATGTATAGTTTTCAATGCCGCGTGGTTTTGAGCTGTCGCCATAGCCACGCAGATCGGCAAGGACCAGTGAGAATTGTCCCTTGAGAATATCTGCAACATGTTTCCAGAGCGCGTGGGTCTGTGGATACCCATGTAACATAAGCACAGGGGGACCATCGCCCAAGATGCGGTAAGCGATAATCTGGCCGTTGACTTCGGCAAATGCGACGTCTGATTGGTCGAACATGGGCTCTCTGATAGGCGTGGTATGCAGGGACAATCGCCCCTGCAGGTTGATTATGATTAACGCGTCAATGCGTCCAGAATGCGCGCCCAGCTTCGCGTGCCTTTGTGAAAGCTTTCGACATCGTATTTTTCGTTGGGCGAGTGAATCTGGTCGTCGTCGCGGCCAAAGCCGATCAGCATGGCGTCAACACCAAGGATATCCTTGAAGTAGCCCGCAATAGGGATCGACCCACCGCAGCCGACATAGGCAGCAGGGCGCGGCCATTCGTTGGTCAGCGCTTTGCGCGCCTTTTCAAAGGCTGGATCGTCGATCGACATCTGCGAGGCGGGTGCGCCCTTTTCGGTGCGATATTCGACGCTGAACCCGTCTGGCAGGTTCTCTTCGAGGTAAGTGCGGAAAGCTTCGCGGATCTTGTCGGGGTCTTGTTGACCGACGAGGCGGAAGGAGACCTTGGCCGAGGCCTGACTGGGCAGGACGGTTTTAAAGCCGTCGCCGGTATAGCCGCCCCAGATGCCGTTTACATCACAGGTCGGGCGCGACCAGATTTGTTCGAGCGGGGTGCGATCCTGTTCACCAGCGGCGCCGGTCAGGCCGACATCACCGAGGAATTTGCCGTGGTCAAAGCCCAGCCCCTGCCATTGGGCGCGCACGTCGTCGGGCAATTCGGGGACGTCATCATAGAAACCGGGCAGGGTGACTGCGCCGGTATCGTCGTGCAGACCCGCGAGGATTTTGTTCAGAACCCGGATCGGGTTCATCGCGATGCCACCATACATGCCCGAGTGCAGATCGCGGTCGGGACCGGTGATGGTGAAATCTTCGCCCAAGAGACCACGCAGCATTGTGGTAATGGCGGGCACCGCGCTTTCAAAGAGGCCGGTGTCACAGATCAGGGCGATGTCGGTGGTCAGTTCTTCGGTATTTTCTTGCATGAAGGGCACGAGGGAGGGGGAGCCGGATTCTTCTTCACCTTCGAAAAAGAAGGTGATCTTGCAGGGCAAGACGCCATATTCGGCTTTCCACGCGCGGCAAGCTTCGACAAAGGTCATCAGCTGGCCCTTGTCATCTGAGGAGCCGCGCCCGCGGATTACCTGACCCGCGGCCGTGTCTTCCAGTGCGGGATCAAACGGGTCGCGATCCCAGAGATCAAGCGGGTCAACGGGTTGCACATCATAGTGCCCGTAAAACAGCAGATGCGGGCCACTGGCCTCGGCGGGGCCGTCAATGTGGCCAACAACCATCGGATGGCCCGGCGTCTGGCGTTTTTCTGCGGTCACGCCAAGGCTTTGCAGATCGGCCACCAGCCAATCGGCGGCTGTCTGGCAATGATCTGCAAAGGCGGGGTCGGTCGAGATCGAAGGGATTCGCAGCAGGTCGAGCAGGCGGTTGATGGCCTGAGGCATATCCTGGTCAATACGGGCGAGTACGGAATCAAGCGACATTGTGTCTCCTTTGAAGGGTTTACGAAAGCCTATCACCCCGTAAAATGGTGTCCAGAGTACGTAAATGTGTGCGTCAAATTGATTGATATGTGTCAATGTGATGACCCGAGACAATTTGGTATCTGTTCAAGTCAAGATGCATGCGATAGTGAATTTCGAGTGCGAACATGTCTCCAGGGACACTCCGTGCCAGAACAGCGGCGCGGTAGGGAATAACAAGGAAGCGAATACGTGGATTACACGGCCAAACTGGATGTTGCCCTGAACCGTCTTCATGAAGAGGGACGTTACCGCACGTTTATTGATATTGAGCGTGAAAAGGGCAATTTCCCGCACGCGATGTGGACCCGTCCGGATGGGTCAAGGACGCCTGTGACAGTTTGGTGTGGCAACGACTACCTTGGCATGGGCCAGCACCCTGTTGTTCTGAACGCAATGCATGAGGCGCTGGACGCCACGGGTGCGGGCTCTGGCGGGACACGCAATATTTCGGGCACAACCGTGTACCACAAACGTCTTGAGGCCGAGCTGGCCGATTTGCATGGCAAAGAAGCCGCATTGCTGTTCACCAGCGCCTATATCGCGAATGACGCAACACTAAGCACGCTGCCCAAGCTGTTTCCCGGACTCATTATCTATTCGGACGCGCTCAACCACGCGTCAATGATTGAGGGTGTGCGCCGCAACGGCGGTGCCAAGAGGATTTTCCGCCATAACGATGTGGCGCATCTGCGCGAATTGCTGGAGGCTGATGATCCGGCCGCGCCCAAGCTAATCGCGTTTGAATCTGTCTATTCGATGGACGGCGATATTGGCCCCATTGAAGCGATTTGTGATCTGGCCGACGAATTTGGCGCGCTGACCTATATTGACGAAGTACACGCGGTGGGCATGTACGGCCCGCGCGGCGGCGGTGTGACGGAACGTGATGGACTTGCGCATCGTATCGACATTATCAATGGCACGCTGGCCAAGGCGTTTGGCGTGATGGGCGGCTATATCGCCGCGTCCGAGAAAATGTGTGACGCGGTGCGTTCTTATGCGCCAGGGTTCATCTTTACCACGTCATTGCCGCCCGCCGTGGCGGCAGGGGCTGCGGCCTCGGTTGCGCATCTTAAGACTGATCAGTCACTGCGCGACCGCCAACAGGAACAGGCCAAAGTTCTCAAGCTGCGGTTAAAGGGCATGGGCCTGCCGATCATCGATCACGGCACCCATATCGTGCCGGTGATAGTTGGCAATCCTGTGCATACCAAGGTGCTGAGCGACATGCTGTTGGATGACCACGGTATTTACGTACAGCCGATCAATTTCCCAACTGTTCCACGCGGTACAGAGCGTCTGCGCTTTACCCCATCGCCTGTGCATGGGCCGGGCGAAATGGACAAGCTTGTCTGCGCAATGGATGTGCTTTGGAGCCATTGTGCGCTGAATCGTGCCGAATTAGCAGGCTAAACACGCCCCAGGCTGTAAGAATCGTTGCGATATGGTATCTTGCCACTAACAAAGGGACCGATCCGAATCGTGGGCCCAACATGTAGGGCACGATAGCGGGTTGGCAGAGCGATGGGGCGTTAGGCATGATTGGGCGCAAGACACAGCGCGAATCTGAAGTGGTTGAAGTCGAACCCAAGGGGTTTGACGATTTCGAATTGCGTCTTGGGGACACGATGCGAGGCGAGCGGGCCACTCTTGGTAAATCGCTTTTGGACGTGCAACGCGAACTGCGAATACGCGCGTCTTATATCTCTGCCATAGAAAATTCCGATCCGACTGCCTTTGAAACGCCTGGCTTTATTGCAGGGTATGTTCGATCCTATGCGCGCTATCTGGGAATGGATCCGGAAGAGGCATATGACCTGTTTTGCGAAGAGAGTGGCTTTGTCACCGCGCATGGCATGTCTGCCGAGGCGTCGACCATTCGCAAGTCTGAGCCGGTAGCGCCGGTTATGGGGCAGGACCCGTTTGCCTCGCCCAATATGCCGTTCACCCCGGTACACGAATCCATCCTGTCGCGGATCGAACCGCGCGCAATCGGCTCATCTCTGGTATTGGTCGCACTGATCGCAGCGATTGGCTATGGCGGGTGGAGTGTTTTGAACGAAATTCAACGCGTGACGTTGGCGCCGGTCGAGCAAAAGCCCGTTGTGCTGTCGGATCTTGATCCGGTCGCTGCTGCGACACAGGTAAGTGATGTCGAGGCGCCGGCGGATGGGGTGACACGTTCGGCTGGCGTATTTACGCCGCCACAGGACAGTCTTGATCGTCTTTACCGTCCTCAGGCGCTGGATGTTCCCGTGCTTGTGTCGCGTGATGCGCCAATCTCGCAATTGGACCCGGACAGTGTGGGTGTTTTCACGCCCGATGCGCCTTTGTTGATCGCTGCGCAATCCACGCCGGATGCGCCCATAGCCGCTCAGCCCAAAGTGGTTGAAGATGACGCGCCGGAGTTGGTTCTGATGGCGGTGCGTCCGGCTTGGGTGCGTGTACGTGCGGCGGATGGCTCGGTTCTGTTCGAAAAGATTTTGGATGCAGGCGAAGAATACGTTCTGCCCGCAACTGAGGCACCGCCGACACTGCGTGCGGGGATGTCGGGTTCACTGTATTTCAAGCTGAATGGTGAATTGTTTGGACCGGCGGGCACCGGCACCAACACGATCCGCGATCTGGCGCTGGACAATGAAGCGCTTAAGGAAAACTATGCGGTGGCCAACATGGACACCGATCCTGAATTGGCCCGTATCGTGGCTCTGGCCGCGGCCGCGGACGTGGTTGTGACGGAAGAGTAAGCACCTTTCCTCTCGAATACAGCTCTGGCGCATTGCTCCTGTCACATCGATTGCTTAGATAAGCGCTGAACCATTTGGTAGGGGGCGCGCAGCATGTCCATCAATCACATCCGACCCTGGCGCAATATTGAGCGTCGCAAGTCCCGTCAGATCATGGTGGGTAATGTCCCCGTGGGCGGGGATGCTCCGATTGCAGTACAGACCATGACCAATACCGACAGTGGCGATGTCAAGGCAACGCTGGGACAGGTGCTGGCAGCGGCAGAGGCTGGTGCGGATATAGTGCGTATCTCGGTGCCTGATCAGGCGGCCACAGCCGCACTGCGCGAGATCACACGCGAAAGCCCGGTGCCCATCGTGACGGATATTCATTTCCACTACAAACGCGCAATAGAGGCGGCCGAGGCGGGCGCGGCTTGCCTGCGGATCAATCCGGGCAACATTGGTGATCAAAAGCGCGTGCAAGAGGTGATCAAGGCGGCGCGCGATCATGGCTGTTCGATCCGGATTGGCGTGAATGCCGGCAGTCTTGAGAAACACTTGTTGGAAAAATACGGCGAGCCATGTCCGGATGCGATGGTCGAAAGTGGGCTTGAGCATATCAAGATCCTGCAGGACAATGATTTTCACGACTTCAAGATCAGCGTGAAAGCGTCAGATGTGTTTATGTCTGCCGCCGCTTATCAGATGTTGGCAGATGCGACCGATGCGCCCATTCACCTCGGGATCACCGAGGCGGGGGGCTTTGTCAGTGGCACGATCAAATCGGCCATTGGTCTGGGGCAACTGCTGTGGATGGGCATTGGCGACACGCTGCGCGTTTCGCTGAGTGCGGACCCGGTTGAAGAAGTCAAAGTTGGCTTTGAGATCCTCAAATCATTGGGCCTGCGTCATCGTGGCGTGAATATCATCAGCTGCCCGAGCTGCGCACGTCAGGGGTTTGATGTGATTAAGACGGTGGAAACACTCGAAGAACGGCTGGCCCATATTCACACCCCCATGAGCCTCTCGATTATTGGCTGCGTGGTCAATGGCCCGGGTGAGGCGCTGATGACGGATGTCGGGTTTACCGGCGGCGGTGCAGGAGCCGGTATGGTTTATCTGGCCGGCAAACAAAGCCACAAACTCAGCAATGAGGCGATGGTGGATCACATTGTCGAACAGGTCGAGAAAAAAGCCGCAGACATCGAAGCCCAGATGGAAGCCGAGAAAGCCGCCGCCGAGATCGCGGCGTCCTGAGGGCCTGCTCCTCAAGCCCTTGCGGGCTTTCTTCGCAGTTTCTCAATGTTCCTAAATACCCTGGGGAGTCGCCGCGCGCGGCGACGGGGCCGCGCCCCTTCAGGCTCAGCTTTGCTGAGCCACGCCCAACGCTTTGAGGCGCAGCTTGCTGCGCTTCAAAGGGGCGGGAGCATCTCCTGCCATTACAGACCGACGCCGGTGCCCTGCAGTACGCCGTGCTCCATGGCATAGCGGGTCAGACCAGCGGTAGAAGATATGCCCAATTTGCGTTTGATGTTCTTGCGGTGGGTTTCCACCGTGCGCACAGAGATATTGAGCTCCAGCGCCACTTCCTTGTTTGATTTACCCTGCGCCAGTTGCAACAAGACGGTCTGTTCGCGCCCTGTCAATTGTTCGCGGGCGCTACCTTCGGGTGGTTCCAGTGATCCTTGTGCGCCGGTGCACAAATAGCGCTGGCCGCGCATCACAGCGTCGATCGCGGTTTTGATCTCGTCGGTTTGCACATCTTTGAGGATATACCCCATCGCGCCATGGCTGAGGGCGGTGGAAATGTATTCGGGGCTGTCGTGCATCGACAGCACGAGGATTCGAAGGTCAGGATCACGCTCCAGCAGCATTTCGGTTGCCGTCAGCCCGCCGATATCGGGCATGTTCAGATCCATCAGGATCACGTCAGGCTTCAAGTCGGGCAGTCTGTCGATGGCTTCGCGCCCGTTGGTGAGGGTGCCGACAACTTCGATGTCGTCAAAGCTCTCCAGCACGGATTGAATGCCCTCGGCGACCATTGGATGGTCGTCGACGATGGCGACTTTCACGGATTCGCTCATGCACTTGCCTTTCTGGGTTTTTCGGGGCTTCCCTCTTGCGGGGGCAGCATATGGGTCAGGGGGACTTCGGCCACAATCACGGTGCCACTGCGGCTGGAAATAATGCGCATATGCCCATCGAGCTGCTCGACACGTTCCTGCATGTTGCGCAAACCGAGACCGCTGCGCGCTGTGCCGCTTTGGTCCATGGGGATGCCTTGGCCATTGTCTGAAATGCGCAAGGTGGCGCCGCGTTTATGGCCGCGCACGTCGATTGAGACTTCGGTGGCGTTCGCGTGGCGCTCGATATTGGTCAGCGCCTCTTGAGCGATGCGATAGAGGGCGATTTTCGCGTTTTGATCCAGTCGATTTCGAAACACAACTGTTTGAAAATCTGTAATAATTCCGGTTCGGGCGGCAAAATCATCGGCGAGGGCCTTGATAGCTGGACCCAGACCAAGATCGTCCAACACACCGGGGCGCAGGTCGCGGCTGATGCGGCGGACTTCCTGAATGGCGCCGGACAGGTGATCGATGCCTTTGTCCAGCATTTCAGGCGCGCGGTCGTCCTCGTTCTGGAACCGGCGTCGCGCAGTGTCGAGCGCGTATCGCACACCAACCAAAAGCTGGCTGATGCCGTCATGCAATTCGCGCGCGACACGCCCGCGTTCTTCCTCTTGGGCGTCGAATACACGCTGAGTAAGGGCTTTGAGCTTGGCGTCGGCCAGCCGACGCTCGCGCACGGTAATCACCATACCTGAGAGGAACACCAGCAACAGTGCGGTAACGGTGATACCAAGAATATAGAGCGAAGTCCGCTGTACGCGCGCCTCGACTTCGGCGCGGGCCATGGCAACGGTGTCCAGCACGTCATCAATAAAAATCCCGGTACCCACAACCCAGCGCCAATCCTGCAAGCCAATCGAATAGGTCACCATACGCGCCGTTTCGCGGGTGCTGGGTTTGGTCCAATCAAAACTGTGATAGCCACCGCCGGATTTTGCGACATCGATCAGTGTGTCGGTGATGGGGGTTTCGTTCAGATCGGTCAGGCCACGCCAGTTTTTTCCAATTAGGTAAGTCTGCCGCGGGCTGACGAGGTTGTTACCGTCATAGTCGAACACAAAGAAATAGCCGTCCTGACCATAGAGCATCGAGGACAGGAGTTGTGTCACTTCCAGCTTGGCAGCCTCATCATCAGGTGACGCGCGGCCATAGATGTTTACAAAGGCAGTTCGAGCGATCGAAAGGTAGTTTTTCAGCTCGGCCTTTTTCGCCTCGATCAGTTGATTTTCGAGCGCGCGGATTTCGCGCTCTGCCAATTGCCGCGACTGGCTTGCCACCAAAACGGAAATTGCGGCCACAGCCAGAATCAAAGGAACCGTGGCGAGCAGGAACAGTTTTTGCCCATATGACAGGCGCATCTGCGAGAAAAAGGAGCGCATAGATGATTCGTTACGTCGGATTGCGTTCGAATCATAGGGAAACTTGGCGGAAACGGGTGGAAAAACCGGCGTTCTACGCACTTCTACGGATCAAATTGGTTAGTTTATTTAAGTGGTTTGGGGGTATCTACGCAGTTGTAGGTATTCCATGAAATCGGTGAGGCGGCTACGGTTCGGGCACTTAAACGATCCGTCCGGGGGAAAATACCCCCTCGGGCTGAACAATTCTGGGAGGAATACCTTACATGGATCGTCGTTCATTTTTGAAAACTACCGCGCTGGGTGGCTCGGCCGCTGCAGCGACCACACTGGCCGCACCGGCTTATGCGCAGGGCAAACGTACCCTGACCATGGTGACGTCGTGGGGCCGTGGCCTTGCTGGTGTTTTTGACGCAGCGCAAAAGACTGCGGATAACATCACAGCCATCACCGACGGTCAGCTGACCATCGACGTGAAAGCCGCAGGCGAGCTTGTTGGCGCGTTTGAAGTCTTTGACGCGGTGACTGCTGGTCAGGCCGACATGTATCACGCGGCTGACTATTACTTTGTGAACCAGCATCCTGGTTTTGCGTTCTTTACCGGCGTTCCGTTTGGCATGACGGCGACCGAGTTGAACAACTGGTATTACCATGGCAACGGCATGGCGCTGCATGACGAACTGGGTGAAATCTTTGGTCTGAAGTCCTTCCTGGCGGGTAACACCGGTACGCAGGCGGGTGGTTGGTTCCGCAAGGAAATCACTGGCCCCGAAGATTTCAACGGCCTGAAGTTCCGTATGCCCGGTCTGGGCGGCAAAGTGCTGGGCAATATGGGTGCATCAGTTCAGAACCTTCCGGGTTCGGAAGTGTATCAGGCGCTGGCATCTGGTGCGATTGACGGCACCGAGTGGATCGGCCCTTGGGCAGATGAAAAGGCTGGTTTCCAGGAAATCACCAAGTTCTACTACACCGCCGGTATGCACGAGCCTGCCGCGGGTCTGTCTGCTGCCATGAACCGCGAAGTGTTCGACAGCCTGACACCATCACAGCAGGCTGCGGTTGAAATCGCTTCTGGTCACGCAAACGTCTGGAACCTGAGCCAGTATCTGATGAACAACGGTGCGGCGCTCGAGCGTCTTAAGGCCGGTGGCGTTAAGGTTCTGGAATTCCCTGACTCGGTCTGGGATGCAATGTACGAAGCTTCGGGTGCTGTATACGCCGAGTTCATGGGCGATGACATCTTCAAGAAGATCTACGACGATTATCAGGCGTCGATGACCGCATCGTCCGGTTGGCTGACACAGTCCATTGGTGCGTACCGCGCACAGCGCGACCGTGTTCTGGGCTAAATCATAGCTGATTAGAGTACAGCGGGGCCCCCCGACGGACGTTCGGGGGGCCCTTTGCAAAAGCGGTACCGTGAGTGGTCGTTTTTGCGGATAAAAAAGGGGATTTGGGGCAATGCTTGACGCTCTTGCCTGGCTCTTTTCCAACATCGGACAAGCCTTTATCAATGCAGGGTATGCGATCACGCATCCCGGGCTATGGCTGAGTTGGATCGGGGGCCTTGAGACGACCGAGGACAAACAGGCGCTGATGCGGTTTGTCTATTATGGCGGGTCGGTAGAATTTTTCTTTGTGATCTTCACGGGGTTCCTGATTGTCACGGCCGTGGGCCTGTGGCGTAACAGTTTTATGTGGGGCTGTGTTCGGGTGCTGGAAGGGTTTGCCAACACGGTGGGCCGCTTTTTCGCGTGGGCCGGGCTGTTGATGGTGCTACAGCAAATCGTGATCGTCTTTATGCAGCGGATCTTTACCGTTGCCGAGATATCGCTGATCTGGAACGTGGATTTTCTGACCAAAGATGTGAGTTGGTGGGCGGAAGAGCTAAAGCTTTATAACGCCATGATAGTGTGTCTGTGCGCGACCTATACATTCGTTCAGGGCGGGCATGTGCGGGTCGATCTGGTCTATTCGACCATCAGCCACCGGGCCAAACGTGTCATCGACATGTTTGGATCGCTGGTTTTCATGATGCCGGCGGCAGTGCTGACATGGATGTATGGCTGGTATTTCATGTGGCGCCATCTGGTCACGCCGAAAGTGTCGGCGTCCGACAAGGTCGAGCTGCTGATGAAAAAGGCTCGCATTCTGAAATGGAACGTGGAGACCATCGGGTTCTCGCCAAACGGGTTTAACGGGTATTTCCTGTTCAAACTTCTGCTGGTGGCTTTTGCAGCCATGGTTTTCCTTCAGGCTATCGCATTCTTTTACCGCTCGTTCCTTGAGTGGAAAGAAGGCCCGGACAGTGTCGGCAAGTATCTTGACCGCGACAGTCTGGGCGAGGGCGAAGAAGCCTACGAAGGCACGCACTAAGGTAAGGGACAGAAACAATGTTATTTGGACTTGATGGGGTCGAAATCGGCCTGATTATCGTCTTTCTCTGTCTCTTCGGAGGCATTCTGTCAGGCTTTCCAGTGGCGTTTGCCATTGGCGGGGCGGGGGTGATTTCATTCGGGATCATCGCGGCACTGGACAGCGCTGGCATTCTTATTCACCAAGCGATCGATACCAGTTCAGCGATGTATGCGGACCTGATTTCGCAAGGGATTAAGTCAGACACGATTTCGGTATTCCGGTATCCTGATTTGCCCAGGATCGAGGAAGCCGTGTTCCCCGGTGGCTGGGAACAGGCGATGGATCGCAATCTGTCGTTCATTGTGAACCGTATGAACGAACGTGTATTGGCCGGTCAGTCGATTGAAACGCTGTTGGCAGTTGTGATGTTTGTTCTGATGGGCATCACGCTGGAACGTTCAAAGATTGCAAACGACCTGTTGACCACGATGGCGCGTGTCTTTGGACCGTTGCCAGGTGGTTTGGCGGTGTCGGTTGTGGTTGTGGGTGCGTTTCTGGCGGCATCGACCGGGATTGTGGGCGCAACTGTTGTGACCATGGGGCTGCTGAGCCTGCCGACGATGTTGCGCAATGGGTATTCGCCACAGTTGGCGACCGGCGTGATTGCCGCGTCGGGCACGTTGGGGCAGATCATTCCTCCCTCTATCGTGATCGTTCTGTTGGGCACACTGGCCGGAGATCTTTATTCTGCTGCACAGGAGACCCGTGCACAGGTGGCCGGGTGTTCGGATGCGCTGACCTATTTGGGTGAGCCTGCGGTTGTTTCCGTGGGAACGTTGTTCCAGGCGGCACTGTTGCCGGGGATTATGCTGGCCATTCTTTATGGGCTTTATGCCTTTGGCTATGCGTTGGTGAACCCGTCCAAAGCGCCGGCGGTAGAGCTTGGCGCGTCGAATGGCGAGCCGATCACTAAAGGTGAGGCGCTGACATGGTTTGCGGTTGTGCCTGCGGGTCTGATCGCGGGTGTGATCCTGCTGGGACAGGTTGGTGTCATTGGCAATCAGGCCATTGTTGTCGACAGTTTCTCGGACGCGGGTAAAACCGCGAGCTTGCGTACCAAGGTCAGTGAGGAGTGTCAGGCCTCGATGATCGATTTGCACGGTGAAGAGGCGTGGTCAGTCGCGCTCTCTGAGCAGGCCGAGATCGATGCTGCTGGTGGTGTGAGCGAAGCGCGCGAGCTGACGCCTGAAGAGCGGCAGGCGGCGTTTGCCCAGAAAGTGGCGGATGCGGCACCAATCGGGTCGGGTATCGCGGCGGGCTTCCTGTTGTTGTCGCTGATTTTGACAACGGCGCGTGGCGTTTCGCCAAGCGCAAACACGACTCCGTTGTTGATCGGTGGGGCCGGCGTGCTTTTGGCGATATTGGTCGACATCGTGTTGATCACGCCGACTACAACGCCGGGTTGGACCGTGGTCCTGATCGCGGTGCCGTTGCTCATGACCTTGTATGGGTGTCGCTATGCGGCGGGCCTGCTTGGGAAAAACGAGCTATTGCGCGTGGTGTTCCCACCGCTGGTGCTGATCATCGCCGTTCTGGGATCCATCCTTGGCGGGATCACCAACCCGACGCCCGCAGCGGCGCTGGGGGCGGGTGGTGCCATTATGCTGGCGGCTTATCGCAAGTTGCAGGATCAGGAGAAATCTGGCGCGATCATTATCTGGTCAACCTTTGCGATTATCGTGATGATCCTTGTGGGCATCAACTTTGATCTGCGGGTAAACCAGCAGGAGGTTGCGGTAGAGAACTGGATCGCCTTTGCGGTTGCCAAGGGAACCTATCTGTTTGCAATGTTTGGCATTCTCTATGGATGCTGGGTGTTGTTTCGCGGCAAGGTTCTGTCTCCTATTGTGCGCGAAACCGCCAAGGTGACGTCGATGGTGTTTACCATCCTGATTGGGTCGCAATTGCTCAATCTGGTGGTGATTTCGTTTGGTGGAGAGCATTACATCCAAGGGTTCCTGAAGTCGTTTGATAACGAATTCACGGTGTTCCTGATTGTGATGCTGGTGCTGTTTGTCCTGGGCTTTGTGCTCGACTTTCTGGAGATCATTTACATTGTGATCCCTATTGTTGGGCCGGTCATTTACGGCGGTACGTTTGATCCCAAATGGGTGACGATCATGATCGCGGTGAACTTGCAGACATCGTTCCTGACGCCGCCATTTGGGTTTGCGTTGTTCTACCTGCGCGGTGTTGCACCAAAGGAAGTGACAACAGGTCATATCTATCAGGGGGTCATACCGTTTGTGTTGATCCAGGTTGTAGGTTTGGGGCTGTTGTGGACCTTCCCGCAGGTGGTAACGATCTTGCCAGCGTTGATTGGACACTAATTCTTTGGTGTCTGACCCCTTGAGCGAGGGGAGAGACGGGGGCCTGTTTGGGCCCCCGTTTTTTTTGTGTGGTGTTGGTGGGCGTGCTCATTGGCCCGTACGGGCCGCTTCGCAGCTGGGCCAGTGCTCAGTTGAGCTGGAGGAGATCCCAGCGGTTGCCAAACGGGTCCTGCCAGACGGCTACAGAGCCGTAAGGTTCATGGCGAGGGAGTTCTTCGAACATCACGCCTTTGGCGCGCATGGCGTTGTAATCACGTTCAAAACTATCAGTGTGCAGGAATAGCCCCACACGACCGCCAAACTGATTGCCAACTGCGTTGATCTGGGTCTCTCCATCCGCGCGGGCCAATAGGATATTGGTTTGTGCATCAATGTCCGGCGCGATCAGTACCCAGCGTTTGCCATCCTCAAGCGGTATATCTGCGCGCAACTCAAAGCCAAGCGTGTCCACATAAAAGGCAAGCGCGGCGTCATAATCGGGCACCACAATCGAGAAGGCGTGAAGATGACGCGTCATGCCGCGTTATTTCGGTGCGCGCATATCCGGCAGGGAGATATTGGCAACCTGCTCGGCGATTGGGTCCGTAGACAGCGGATGCAACTCTGCGTCGAAATCGGATTGTTTTTTCATAGTTTGCCAATGACCCCCGGCAAACACCTCAAGCCCGGCAAAGCTTGCCTTGTAACCCATTTTGGGGCTGCCGGGCACCCAATAGCCAAGATAGACATATGGCAGGCCAGCCTCTCGGGCGATGGCGATGTGATCCAGGATCAGGAAAGTGCCAAGGCTGTTGCGGGTCAGGTCCGGTTCAAAGAAGGAGTAGACCATCGACAGCCCATCGTGAAGCATGTCTGTGAGGCTGACGGCGGTCAGGTCCTGAGTTTCGCCATTGGTGTATTCGACAACGCGGCTGCGGATCGGGGTTTCTTCGATCATGGCGGCGAATTCGAACACATCCATATCGGCCATTCCGCCATCCGCGTGGCGGGTATCAAGGTAGCGGCGGAACAGGTCAAACTGATCCTCTGTCGCCCAAGGCGAGGTGGCGCGGCGTTGCAGGTGAGCATTGCGGCGCAGCACACGTTTTTGGCTTTTGCTGGGTTCAAACCGGGATACGTCAATCCGTGCGGACAAGCAGGCTTTGCAATCCGTGCAGGACGGGCGATAGAGTACGTTCTGAGACCGGCGAAACCCCTGATGAGACAGCGCGTCATTCAGCGCCGTCGCATTGTCGCCCTGTAGCGCGGTGAACAGTTTTCTCTCCATCCGGCCCTCAAGATAGGGGCAGGGTTGGGGGGCCGTCACATAAAACTGGGGTGCAATGGGCAGGGTGTGGCGCATGGAATCCGGTAACTTGTTCGATCTACACGATAACAACAGGATTTTTGTGCGCCAACCCCCAGAAGTGCGGCAAATGCATTTCCGGGGGCGGTGTTTGGCTGTTCTTTGCCCGCAACGCGATGCTTAGCTGCGCGCACTGCGGTTGATTGCAACGGTACCCAGCACATGGTCTGTTAAGCCCTGCCCACGAGACGACACGAGCATCAAGATGATCGAAAGCAATTGCAGCGGGGCGACAGCGACCGAAACATAAAAGCCAATTGTGTGCAAAAGCGCGGTTGCAAAGTCAAACCGCTCGCCAGTGGGACGGCGCATTTCGATCGACATCAGGCGCATACCCCATGTGGACGACCCGTTCGCCAAGGTGGCGACGCGGTAAATGAACCCGACAACGGCCATGAGCAGAGGAAAAAAGAAAATGCCGGTAAAGGCCGTAAAAGGCAGGACAACCACACAGACCACAGCGATCAGCAGGATGTCGACAAACCATGCGAGCAAACGTTTGGTTGTGACATCGGCGTAAAATTCGGCCTGGGTATCAGGGTCGGGCAGGACAAAGCTGCGAAAGGACATTGGGTCTCTCATAATGGATTGAAACAGATGGGCCGGAGCAGGGAGGAACCGCTCCGGCCGGGGACGAGGAAACCTGGGAGGGATCAGGCGTCTTCAGTGTGTTCCTGGGTCGCTTTTTTGCTGCGTTCGTCCATGAACTCGTCAAATTCAGACTTGTCTTTGGCGGCGCGCAGACGTTCGAGGAATTCCTCAAAGCTTTTCTGTTCGTCTTCAAGACGGCGCAGCGTGTCTTCGCGGTATGCGTCAAAAGCCGAATTGCCCGTGGGTGTCATGACATGCATGTGACGCTTGAACGAACGACTGCGGCAGGCGGTTTTCTTGAACATGTCTTTGCTCCAGCGATTTGTGTAGGTGATGTAAAGCACGAGGGCCAAGCCGACGGGCCAGAAGAAAATGAAGCCAAGGATCATGGCAACAATCCAGGCGCCTTTGCCCTTGCTGTCCATCCAGTTTTCGGCGCGCGAAAACCATCCCATATGGGCAGTGTCGTGGGTTGCGGCGAGAGGTGTCATGTTGGTCTCCGTTTTTTGGCGTTTACTGTTAATGTAAAACTCGTTTACATCACCAAGATTGGCATTTGTCGTGCTTGGCGCAAGGGTAAATGTGAATGTTTTTTACATTATTCCTTTAAGTATTTGTTTTTATTTGGTAATTTTTGCAAAATTATTGAATGAAATCGGCGTTCTGGGCATTGATCAGTCGGCAAAGCACCTGCGGAGGGCTTGGAAATACGTGATTTGGCGTGCCTGCCGCGCACCACACGACATCAAATTCAAGCAGTTTTGGGTCAAAAAACGCGCGAATAGGCGAGAGATGCCCAATCGGGCTTACACCGCCAATGGCAAAGCCAGTCTGGGTGCGCACCAATTCTGCATCAGCCTTCCCTAATGGTTCGCCAGCAATTGCGGAGGCTTTGGTGGTGTCCACTTGATTGCCCCCGGCGGTGAGAAACAGGATCGCCTCGCGACTGGTTTGCCCGGCAAAGATGATTGATTTGGCGATTTGATCCAAAGAACACCCAACAGCATCGGCCGCCATCTGTGCTGTGCGGGCACCATTGGTTTCGCGTATGTCTATTCCAATCTCGGCAGCTTCAAGCGCAGCGCGCACTCGTTTCAGACTTTTGCTCATACTCTAACCCTCTTCCATCAAAAGAACGTCGCACAATTTGGATTGTAAAGCTCTTACCTAGGCCAAAACCGCCATGGTTTCCTTTCGCAAACAATATCCCGGGGTGGGCACAGCTTGCCTGTGGCCAAGGGGCAGAGCCCCTCACTTTAAACAATCCCTGCGCGACGTAGGCGCTCCGCTGGATCACGGTTGCGACAGGAACAGGCGTTGACGTTCGCGCGTGGTGCGAACACATTCGGGCCATGAATTTTACGACACGTATCACCCGACTCCCCCATGCATTTGATCCTGACCGCGGCGTTGAGGCGCGCGAGGCTGTGCCCGACCTGAAAGGCGATGAGGCCAAACTGGTCGAAGGGGCAGGTGGGTCGAGCCCATTTTTGAAATCTCTGATCGAGAAAGAACGGGACTGGTTGCCCGGTGCCATTGAGGACCCGGAAACAGCGGTCAGCGACCTGTTTGAGGTTTTAAAAGAGGTTGCACCCGACAAATTGCCCAGTGCGTTGCGGATGGGCAAACGGCGGGTGGCGTTGATTTCGGCGTTGGCCGATCTGGCTGGGGCGTGGGAGTTGGAAAAAGTGACCGGTACGCTCACCGATTTTGCCGATCTGGCCAGCCAGTTGGCGATGCAGGCGACCATAGGAAATGAGATCCGGCGCGGCAAGCTGCCCGGCGCGACCGAGGATGACATTCCAACCGGTGGGGGCATGGTCACGCTGGCTATGGGCAAGATGGGCGCGCATGAGCTGAACTATAGCTCAGATATCGACCTGATCTGCCTGTTTGATGAGACGCGTTTTGCCCCGGACGACTATCACGACGCGCGCGCCAGCTTCATCCGCGCCACGCGGCGTATGGCGGCGATGTTAAATGATATCACCGGCGAGGGTTATGTATTTCGCACTGATCTGAGACTGCGTCCTGATCCCGGTGTCACCCCAGTGTGCATGGCGATGGAAGCGGCAGAGCGATATTACGAAAGCCTTGGCCGCACATGGGAGCGGGCGGCTTATATTAAGGCGCGCCCGTCAGCGGGTGACTTGGCGGCGGGTCAGCGGTTTTTGGATGCGTTGACCCCGTTTGTGTGGCGCAAACATCTGGATTTCGCGGCCATTCAGGATGCCCATGATATGCGTCTGCGTATTCGTGAACATAAGGGTTTGGGCGGCGAGATATCCTTGGCCGGACATAATATGAAACTGGGCCGTGGCGGCATTCGAGAGATCGAGTTCTTTACCCAGACGCGGCAATTGATTGCGGGCGGGCGTGACCCCTATCTGCGGGACCGCCACACCGTGCCTGCGCTGCGAAAGCTGGCTTCCAAGGGATGGGTGCCCCAGGAGGCAGCGGAAACGCTGGCCGATCACTATCGGTTCCATCGCGAAGTTGAACACCGCATTCAGATGGTGAATGACGCGCAGACCCACCAATTACCAAAGTCTGATGAAGGGATGCAGCGCATTGCCTGTTTGATGGGACGTGATCTGGGTGGGTTGCAGGACGAGCTGCGTGACCGGTTAAGCGAAGTCCACACTTTGACCGAAGGGTTCTTTGCGCCCGAAGAGCGTGGCGCTATAGAGACACACGCGTTTGACGAGGATATCTTGCGGCGCTGGCAGACATATCCTGCACTACGTTCGGAGCGCGCTGTTGAGATATTTAAGCGGTTGCGGCCGGAAATCCTGAAACGGCTGTCCAATTCCGCGCGACCAGATGAGGCGCTGGTGGCGTTGGATGGCTTCCTCAAAGGGCTACCCGCCGGTGTGCAGTTGTTTTCGATGTTTGAGGCCAATCCGCAATTGGTGGATTTGTTGATTGATGTTGTCGGCACCGCGCCCGAACTGGCCCGGCATTTGTCACGCAACTCTGGTGTCTTTGACGCGGTTATCGGGGGTGCGTTTTTCTCGGACTGGCCGGGAACGGATGCGTTGGTTGCGGAATTGGCGGATGTGTTGGCGCGGGAGGGCGATGATTATGAGAGCAAGCTTGATACCGCGCGTCGCTGGGCCAAGGAGTGGCATTTCCGGATCGGTGTGCACCATCTGCGCGGGTTGATCTCAGCGGAGCAGGCGGGGGCGCAATATGCGGATCTGGCTAATGCCTGTGTTACGGGGCTTTGGCCGGTTGTGGGCGCAAACTTTGCGCTGAAACACGGACCGGCGCCGGGGCGAGGGGCGATTGTGCTGGGTATGGGGTCGTTAGGGGCGGGCCGGCTAAATGCCGCGTCTGATCTGGACCTGATTGTGATTTACGATGCGGATGGTGTCGATTTTTCCGAAGGGCGCCGCCCATTGGCGGCACGGGCCTATTACGCGCGATTGACGCAGGCGATGGTCACGGCGCTGAGCGCGCCGATGGCGCAGGGGCGGCTATATGAGGTGGATATGCGGTTGCGACCTTCGGGGACGCAAGGGCCCGTGGCGACGTCTGTTGCGTCGTTCCGAAATTATCAGGCGAACGAAGCCTGGACGTGGGAGCATCTGGCGCTGACGCGGGCGCGCGCGATTGCCGGAGAGGCGACATTGATGGCCGAAGTGGAGGAGTTTCGCGTAGAAATACTGTCTAAGCCACGGGATCAGGGCGCGTTATGCGCCGATGTACAGGAGATGCGCGCGCGGATTGCTGCGGCCAAACCGCCCAAGAGTGGCTGGGATGCCAAGATTGGTGCTGGTCGGATGCAAGACGTGGAACTGGTCTCGCAGACCGGTGCGTTGATGGCGGCGCAGCCCAAGCGTGGGGTTATTGAAGGTATCCAAGCCGGTGTCGTTATCGGCTGGCTGGATGCCGCGGGGGCGACAGCGCTTTGCGAGGCGTATGGGCTTTTCTGGAAAGTGCAAGTGGCCTCGAAGCTTTTGACGGGCGAAGCGATTGACCCTGCCGCCATTGGCGCGGGTGGAGAGGCATTCTTGTTGCGGGAGACCGGGGCGGAATCGCTGGAGGGGCTGGAGCGGCAAATGCAGGAGTGCGCGACGCATGCGGCTCAGGTAATTGATCACGCGCTATCAACCGATGGCGGTCTAGGAGACTAAGGGAATGCGGGACGGTTTGGACCCAAAAGGGCTTATTCGCGAAAGCTTTTGCATTGACGGTATTACAGATGCGGAATGTCGGTCGATTTTTTTGGACTGGGCGCTTTCGTTGCCGGACGGGACCGACCAGCGCGCAGCGCTTGCGCAATTGGTGGAGCGCTACGAGAGCGAGAACAAGGACCATCCGATGCAAGTGATTCTGCGCGATGGATTGGTTCAGATGCAGGCCCCGCGACGGCGTGGCGGCTGGCGGAGCCGACCGCGTAGCTGAAGGAACTCTTGCAATTGAATGCTGCTCCTAAGGTTGCAACGCCCGGTACGGGCTTGGTCCATAATAGTCGACCATGAGCGTTTGAAAGCCCTAAAATTCAATTAAAACTGGCTGAATTCCCCTGAAATGAACCGCCCGTGTCGCAATCTCGCCCCAATTCGCGAGCAATTTCATCTCACACAGTAGAGGGCAGAAGCCCCGAGGAGATGGACATGAAGCATGTTCGAATGATTGCAGCACTGACGCTTGGCCTGGGGATTTCGGCGTGTGCATCCGTGGACACCGCGACACGGAACGCGCCTTTTGAGAGTACACCTTCTGAAATCGCGGCGCCTGCGCCGTCGTTTCATCTTGCTGAAATGAACGTAAGCGTGCCGACCACGTTGAAAGTTTCGGAAGCAAACCGCTTTCTGCCAAATGCTGATATCGTCTGGCGCGGTGAGGCCTATGGCAACCGCTATGATCAGGTGAAATCGATTTTTGAAGACAGCGTCGCCCTTGGTGGTGGTACGTTGGACGGCGTATTGCCGGTAAATGTCGAGATCGTCGTCACCAAGTTCCACGCATTGACCGAAAAGACACGCTATAGTGTTGGCGGCGTGCACGGGATTGAGTTTGTGATGACCACCCGCGACCCGCTGACTGGCGCGGTCCTACGCGGTCCGAAACACATTGTTGCTGATCTGGTCGGCTATGGTGGCTCTAAGGCGCTTCAGGCCGAGGCGCGCGGGTTGACCCAGAAATATCGGATCACGCAGCATCTTGCGCGCGTTGTGCGCGACGAGATGAGCCTACCCGAAGGGTTCCTGCCTCCGCCCAATGGCGTGACGGCGCGGGTTGTTCCACTGTCACCGGTACAGCCGCTCTGAGGACAAGGGCCAAGGGCCTTTTCACCAGAGACTGAAAGCTTTAGGAGGGCGGCATGAATATGTCGTCCTCTTTGCCTGTGATCCGCCTGAAACCCAAAGCTAACGCGCGTGCCATTCGTCATGGTGCGCCTTGGGTTTATGATAATGAACTGGTCACAGACCGCCGCACCAAGGGATTGACCCCCGGTGCGCTTGCTGTTCTGGAAGATGCCGATCGTCATCCGCTGGCGATAGTGGGCGTTAATCCGTTGTCACGGATCTTTGCCCGTGTGTTGGATCGCAATCTGGATGCTACAATTGATCAGGCGTGGTTTGCGGCCAAGTTTACACGCGCGCAAGAGATGCGCGACCGGCTGTTTGGCGCGCCTTTTTACCGGCTGATCCATGCCGAGGCCGATGGGTTGCCGGGGGTTGTTGTCGACCGGTTTGGCGACGCGGTTGTGATCCAGCCAAATGCGGCCTGGGCCGAGGCGCTGCTCGAGCCGATGGTGGCAGCACTGGTCGAAGTGACGGGCGTGTCTTGTGTGATCAAAAACGGTTCAGGGCGCGCGCGCGGTCTTGAAGGGTTGGACGAAGAGAGCGTGGTATTGGTGGGCGACGCGCCGGAGGCGCCGGTTCCGGTGGCGATGAATGGTGCAACCTATATGGCGGATCTGACCGGCGGGCAAAAAACCGGGTTGTTTTACGATCAGCGGCCAAACCATGCCTTTGCCGCCAGTCTGTCAAGGGACGCGCGGGTGCTGGATGTGTTTAGTCACGTTGGCGGGTTTTCTCTGGCAGCACTGGCCGGCGGCGCGACGTCAGCGGTGGCCGTGGATGGATCAGCGGCGGCGTTGTCGCTGGCTGAGGCTGGTGCAAGGGCTGCCGGAGTGGAAGCGAGGTTTGAGACACGCAAGGGTGATGCGTTTGATGTGTTGACCGCGCTTAATGAAGAAGGGTCAAAGTTTGATGTGGTGATCTGTGATCCGCCCGCATTTGCGCCGTCCAAGCCCGCGTTGGAAAAAGGGTTGCGCGCCTATGAGCGGGTGGCGCGGTTGGCAGCTCCGCTGGTGGCTGAGGGCGGGTATCTGGGCCTGTGTTCCTGTTCACATGCGGCGGATTTGGCTAAGTTCCGCACCGCGTCGGTACGCGGGATCGGGCGCGCAGGACGGGCGGCGCAATTGATCCACACCGGGTTTGCTGGGCCGGACCATCCATTGATGCCGCAGCTGGCCGAGAGTGGTTATCTTAAATCGTTGTTTTTCCGCCTGTGATGCGAGCGCTGCTGGACACATGTGTGATCTACCCCACGGTGATGCGTGAGGTATTGCTGGGCGTGGCCAAGACAGGGGCGTTTCAGCCGATTTGGTCGGCGCGTATCCTGGAAGAATGGGCGCGGGCGGCGCGCAAGATCGGACCAACCGGTGAGGCGCAGGCGCGCGGAGAGATTGCGCTGGTGCGCGCGGCGTGGCCCAAAGCAGAGGTAACGTGGAAACCGTCGCTGGAGGCGCGTTTATGGCTGCCTGATGCCGACGATTGCCATGTGCTGGCGGCGGCCATTGCCGGATCGGCGGATGTAATCGTGACGATGAATGCCAAGGATTTTCCGCGCAATGTGTTGGCGGAAGAAGGACTGGAGCGGGTTGATCCGGATGCATTGTTGCGCCGCTGTTGGGACAGTGCGCCGGAGGCGGTTGAGGCCGTTTGTGACGCCGTGCGTCAAGAGGCAGAGCAGCTTTCGGGCAAGGATTGGGCGATGCGGGCCTTGTTGAAGAAGGCACGTTTGCCAAAATTGGCGAAGGCGGTTGGGTGAGAGTGCTTCTCAAGTTCTTAGGGGCTTTCCCGATGAAATGGAAAGGATGAAGATGTCTGAGTATCTGTTTGAACCTGAACAGGTTTTTGGAATTGAGTTTGTGGGAGAGGCGGCGATCTATCCGATTCGTCGGATATTTTGTGTTGGACGGAACTATGTAGCTCACGCGGCCGAGATGGGTGGCGAAGTGGATCGCGAGGCGCCGTGGTATTTCACCAAATCCCCGGCAAATGCCGTGTTAAGCGGTGCTGAGGTAGCGTATCCGCCCGGGACGTCGAACTATCACCACGAGATGGAGTTGGCGTTTTCGTTGGGCGCGGACGTGTTTCGCGCCACCAAGGATGAGGCGCGAGCAGCGATTTTTGGATATGGCTGTGCGCTGGATATGACGCGTCGTGATCGGCAACAGGATGGCAAGGATCACCGCCGCCCGTGGGATCTGGGCAAAGATGTAGAGAACGCCGCCGTGTTTGCCCCGATGACGCGGGTCGAGGGGGTTGAGCTGGCGGAGCAGCGGATTTGGTTATCCGTTGATGGCGAGATCCGGCAAGATGCGGATCTGGGTGAAATGGTTTGGAGCCCGGTTGAGATCATCGAGCATTTGTCGCGGTATTATCATCTTGGCCCCGGAGATGTTGTGATGACCGGAACACCGGCGGGCGTGGGCGCGGTGGAACCTGGGCAAGTGATCACAGGGGGCATCGATGGATTGACGCCGATTTCACTGCAACTTGTTTCCCCCGAGTAACTGGCGCAAAGCCCTGTTTGTGAGGGGCTTTTTGCCAATCGAATTCGCGACGTGTTGATTGGTTTTTTCTAAGTCGCCCTTGCGTCGGGCGTAAAAGGCGGCATTCTCCCTGCGAAAGAGTATGGGGGAGTGTGCAATGGGGATCAGGTTTTTCTCGGATAAGGACAGACCGGTTCACATGGGGCCTTACCCGCTGGAGCGGTTGGCGCGTGGCGCGATGCCAGATCTGGGGGCTGTGCCCGGTGATGCGCCGTTAACCTTTGCGCGCCCTGAAAGCCCCGAAAGCATCGTGAATGCGATGGGTGAATTTCAGGCGATGATGGATGCCATTCGCGACGGGCTGGTCAACAAGGTGCAATCCGAGGTGCCAGTAGATCCGACCGAGCGGGCCGATCACCTTAAGGCGTTTGGATATTTCAACGATACATCGATGGTGGGAATTGGGCCGGTGCCATCTGAGGCGATACTGGACGAGCCCCGTCGTAATCCCGACATTGAGCGGCTATCTCATGCCCTAAAAACGAGGCAAACCAAGACCTTGGCCAGCGGAATTGATGTGATCATGGCCGAGTTGAAGGAAAGCATGGAGGCGCCACCAAGCGGAATTGACGGACAGAACAACGCGATTGTTTTTCTTGTGGAACATTGGCGTGATCCGGAACGCGGCGAGCCGGGCAGTGATTGGATTTTGGATGCGCAAGATCACCGCGCCTGTTTGCGTAGCACTGAAACCGCGGTGGTGATTGCCAACTACATTCGCTTGTTGGGGTTCAACGCCAAGGCCCATACGGCCACGTCAAGTGATGTGGATATGAACCGGCTGGGTGTCGCTGCCGGACTGCTGAGCGCCGACGAAGGCGGGCCAGTCGCGCCGTGGCTGGGCACGCGGTATGGGCTGGCTGTGGTGACGACGGATATGGAGCTGACCCATGACGCGCCGCTAAAGCAGATGGCAGAGCAGCCGTGGTTCAAAACGCAGGGGCCAGCGTGGTGGATGGGTAAGGGGT
Source organism: Shimia abyssi (assembly GCF_003014475.1). Lineage (GTDB taxonomy): Bacteria > Pseudomonadota > Alphaproteobacteria > Rhodobacterales > Rhodobacteraceae > Shimia > Shimia abyssi. The sequence continues at coordinate 139,708 of NZ_PYGJ01000003.1, forward strand.
TTGCCAAATCTGCGCTCAACCAAGACCCGTTTCGAAACCGTGATTATGTCAATGGTGCACATCCGTTCGAGCGGCTGAAACGGGTCGAAGAGACGACAACCTTTATCGATGAGGCGCGTGTGGCACGGGTGCCCAAACGCGCGGATATGTTTGCGCGAGCACAGTTCGGTGACATGGGTAAGGCGCTTCAGGATGGGGCCAAGGGCGGATATTATGCCCGAAAAGCCGCGCCGAGTTTTGCGCAGCGTCGGGCGCTGGGGGCGTTTGTTTTGTTGCAAGATGGCGAGTCCGCGAAAGTGGAAAAGCCAACGGATTCAGAGCGTAACGCGGCGAACCTAAAAGCGGCGACTTACTTTCTGGGCGTAGATGCAGTGGGGCTGAGCCGGTGTCCGGATTGGGCGTGGTATAGCCATGACGCGACTGGTGCGGAGATCAAGCCGCCGCATGATCAAGCGGTGAGCATGATCATTGATCAGGGCTATGAAACCATGGAGGGCGCAAGCGGGGATGACTGGATTTCCGTGGCACAATCGATGCGGGCCTATTTGCGGTTTTCGTTGCTTGGCGGAGTGATCGCGCAGCAGATCCGCAACCTGGGTTACAAGGCCAAAGCGCATACTGTGATGGATGGCGAAGTGTTGCAGCCGCCGCTTTTGTTGCTGAGCGGTTTGGGCGAAGTCAGTCGGATTGGTGAGGTGATCCTGAACCCTTATCTGGGGCCGCGGCTGAAATCCGGGGCAGTGACCACGGATATGCCGATGGAGCACGATCAACCTATTGATTTTGGTTTGCAAAATTTCTGTGAGAACTGCAACAAATGCGCGCGTGAATGCCCGAGTGGGGCGATTACAGCTGGGCCGAAGCGCATGTTCAATGGCTATGAAATTTGGAAATCGGATAGCCAGAAGTGTGCGACCTATCGCATTACCACGCCGGGTGGGGCGATGTGTGGGCGATGCATGAAGACTTGCCCGTGGAACCTTGAAGGGTTGTTTGCCGAAGCACCGTTCCGTTGGACCGCTATGCATGTTCCATCTTTGGCCGAGCCGCTGGCAAAGCTGGACGATATGGTTGGAAATGGCGGGTTGAACGATGTCAAAAAATGGTGGTGGGATATCGAGCTGGAGGCAGACGGGGCCTATCGACCAAGTAAACACCCGCTTAACCGACGGGACTTGCAGCGGGATTTGGATCTGAAATACGAGGATCAGACACTAGCGGTTTATCCGGCACCGTTGGCACCGCATCCGTGGCCGTACCCGTTCAATATGGATCGCGAAGCGGGGATTCAAGCATATGAATCAATGGTTTCTGCGGAAGAATACAGACGGCGGATCGCGGACGGTGATCTGTCGGTGGTGCATCGCTATCAAAACGAAGGCGACGCGCCGGTGGTGCGCGTCGAGGTGTCCAAGGTTGAGAAGATGACGGCGGATGTGACCAAGTTTGAGTTTTCGACTTTGGACGGTGCGCCTTTGCCGGAATGGACAGCTGGTGCGCATCTTGATGTGCTGGTCGCGCCAGAATTCCTGCGCCAATATTCGATGTCAGGTGATCCAAAGGATCGCGAGAAGTACCAGATTGGCGTGTTGCGCGAAGATGAGGGTCGCGGTGGGTCGCAGTTGATGCATCGTATCTTTAGCGAAGGGCGCAAGGTATTCATATCGAAGCCGATCAACCATTTTGAGCTGGTCGAAAGCGCAACCAAAACGTTCCTGATGGGCGGTGGCATTGGGATCACGCCAATGATCGCCTTTGCGCACCGCTTGCACGATATGGGCGCAGAGTTTGAGCTGCATTACTCAGCCAGCCGCAAGGACGGGGCCGGGTATCTGGATGATTTGGCCTGTGTGCCGTGGGCCGACAAAGTGCGCTTTCATTTCTCGGATCAGGGGACGCGGGCGGATTTGGACGCGGTGTTGGCGGGATATGCCGAAGGGTGGCATGTGTATACCTGTGGGCCAGATCGGTTTATGGACGGCGTCATGGAAGCGGCAGAGCGTCAAGGCTTTCCAGAAGAGGCGCGGCATCTGGAATATTTTAGCGTGCCGGAACAGCCGGAATATGAGAACCACGACTTTACCTTGCGCTTGAAGGATGGTCGGGAACTACTTGTTCCGGCAACCAAAATTGCAACTGATGTGCTGATCGAAAATGGTGTCCATGTGGATGTGAAATGTTCGGATGGAATTTGCGGCGTCTGTAAATGCGGGCTGGTTTCGGGCGAGGTGGAGCATCGGGATTTCGTATTGTCCAACAAACAACGCGAGACGTCTGTGATCCTGTGTCAGAGCCGGGCGACGGAGCCGGATGGTGTGATCGAAGTGGATTTGTAAGTGCGGACTAAAGCGCGCCGGTTCTGGCGATTTCGACAATGGATGTGAGAACCGCATCAGCCGCGACAGAGGCGAGTATCATGCCCATGACACGGCTGATGATCGCGGCACCTGAATGACCAATCAGGCGAATAATCGGATCGGCCAGCAGCATGAAGACACAGGCCACCGCAAGGACAGAGCCCATGATCGCAGCGGTGATGGCCTGATCAAGGATTGCCACCTCGTTGTTGTCGGTCAGCATTACGATGGCCAGCATCGCACCGGGCGAGGCTAGTGACGGCACGGCAAGGGGGAAGATGGCGGGTAAGGGCTTGTCGCCTTGTTTTTCGGCAGTGTCTGTCGCGTGGAGATCGGTTTCGGATTTCGCTTCGCCAAAGATCATGGTGAGAGCAAACAGGAACAGGATGATGCCACCTGCGACCTGAAAGGACAGCAGGCTAATGCCGAGCGCGTCGATCAAGATCTGCCCAAGTACGAGGAAAAACAAAAGAATACAGGCGCTGACGATGCTGGCCATAAACGCTGCGTTGCGTCGTTGGGTGGCCGTCATAGCAGCGGTCACGGCGATAAATACGGGGATTGTTCCAATTGGGTCGATCACGACCCACAGGGTGACAAAGCGGTCCAAAATATCCATTGCCCCACTCGATCACGGTTTGCTATCGCTGTCATCTGTTTAGTTTGCGCGCGATCTTTGATCTACAGGGCAATCTTCGCGGAGACGGCTTGTGCGATAATGCGTTCTTCGTCTGTTGGGATGACATGGGCGGCAAGCCGGCTTGCGTGGGTCGTAATGCGCGCTTCGGAGATATTGTTGGCGTCTGTGTCCAGTTGCGCGCCGAGCCATGCGCAACCGTCGACGATGCGCGCGCGGATCTTGGCGCTGTTTTCGCCAATGCCGCCAGTAAAGACCAAAGCATCGAGTCCGCCCATCGTGGCCGCAAGTGCGCCGATTTTCTTGCAGGCCTGATAGACAAAGAGGTCAACAGCCTCGGCCGCGGCGGGGGCATCGGATGCGAGCAGATCGCGCATGTCCGAGCTGATGCCGGAGACCCCCATGAGGCCAGAATTGCGGCTAAGCATGTCTTCGACCTCGGCCACGGACATGCCAAGATCGCGGAGCATGTAAAAAATCACGCCCGGGTCAAGTTCGCCACAGCGACGGCCCATGACAAGACCATCTAGCGCGGTGAAACCCATGGTGGTTGCGGTGCTTTGACGGTTTTTAAGCGCACACATGGAGGCGCCATTGCCTAAATGGGCGATTATGACACGCCCATCAGGGTTATCGAGGTGATTTTCGAGCTGCGTTGAGACGTAGTGATAGCTGAGGCCGTGAAATCCATAGCGCAGCACGCCACCGTCAGTGAGGCTTTGCGGGATGGCAAAGAGCTGGGCAAGGCGGGATTGGGTGCGGTGAAATGCTGTGTCGAAACAGGCGATCTGGGGAATGTTGGGCCAGCCACGCGCGACGGCATGGATGCCCGCGAGGTTGTGGGGCTGATGGCCGGGAGCGAGCGGGGCAAGGGCCTCAAGGCGGGGTATGATGTCAGGCGTGACGTGGGTGGGGCCGGTGAAGTCTTGCCCGCCATGTACAACCCGGTGCCCGGCGGCCACGATGGTATGTGTGGGAAAGCTCGCGCTTAGGTGTTGTGTCAGCCAGTCGAGGATGTCGCCATGGGTGGCGTCTGCGGAGACGGGCAGGGATTGGGTTGCGCCATCGGCAGAGTGGGCGGGGCCAAGGCCGATGCGGTCAATCTGGCCCTGAGTGATGCGCGGGAGGTCGGGGCCGGTGCCATATAGCGCGTATTTGATCGAGGAACTGCCAGCGTTCAGCACAAGGAGAGCGTTGCTCACATCAGGTCCTTTCCGAGACGTTCGTGTACGAGGAGCTGGGCGAGAGCGGCTGAGACGAGACGTGACAGTGTACCGTCAGCGCGGCTGGTGAGCATGATGGGCACGCGTGCGCCCAGCACCAGACCGGCAGAGGACGCGCCAGCGAGATACATCAGCTGCTTGGCGATCATGTTTCCGGCCTCAAGATCAGGAGCGATCAGGATGTCAGCGTCGCCTGCAACATCCGATTTGATGCCTTTGGCCTCGGCGGCTTTTTTGGACACGGCGTTGTCAAAGGCGAGGGGGCCGTCGAGCAAGCCACCGGTGATTTGGCCACGATCTGCCATCTTGCACAGGGCTGCGGCCTCGACCGTGGAGGGGATTTTGGGGTAGATGGTTTCAAGCGCCGACAGGATAGCAACCTTTGGCGCGTCCACCCCAATGGCATGGGCCAATTCGATGGCGTTTTGCACGATGTCGGCCTTGGTCATCAAGTCGGGGAAGATGTTGATAGCCGCATCTGAGATCAGGAGCGGTTTGGGGTATCGCGGTACGTCGAGCACAAAGACATGGGTCATGCGGCGTTCGGTGCGCAGCCCGTTGGTTTTGTGAACCACAGCTGACATGACTTCGTCTGTATGAAGTGCGCCTTTCATCAGCGCTTGGGCGCGGCCTTTGTGCACGAGGCCAACGGCAAGTGCTGCGCTGTCATGTGAATGTTGCGAGGGGAGAATTTCGAGCCCATCCAGCGATAGGGCTGCATCTATCGCTGCGGCGTGAATGCGATCTGGTGGGCCGACGAGAATTGGCGTGATCAGCCCCTTGTCCCGTGCAGCGATGGCGCCGGTCAGCGAGTTGGTGTCGCAAGGATGGACTACAGCCGTGACGATGGGATCAAGTGGGGCGGTCGCCTCGAGCATCTTTGGGAAGCTGTTTACGTGCGTATTGGGGTCGTCCAAGAGCGGATTCCTTGCGTTGGATAGTGCCGTGCAGCGTTATCCTGACAAGAGAGCGTGTCAACCGGGTGACATGCCATTGGCCGCGCGATTATTTGAACGGAGCGAAGTTGCCCCAGTCACGTTGGGAAAACAACAGTGGCGATCCAGAGTTCAGCGCAACATTGGTGACCTGTCCGACGACAATTGTGTGATCTCCACCGTCATGGGCGGCGTACTGACGGCATTCAAACCGCGCAAGGCAGTCATCCAAGAGCGGAACGCCGTTTAGATCCGGCGACCAATTCACCGTTTCAAACCCATCGCTGCGTCGTGCAAATTCGAGCGCGAGATCCTTTTGATCGTCCCGCAGGACGTGGATTGCAAAATACTGGGCAGCGGCGAAAAACGGGTAGCGCTGCGAATTTTTCGCGGGGCACCAAAGAACAAGTGGCGGATCGAGCGAGATTGACGAGAAAGAATTGGCTGTCATGCCAATTGGCCCGGTAGGTGACGGGATCGTCACAATCGTGACGCCGGTTGCAAAACACCCCAGCGCGTCTCTGTAAAGACGCTGGTTGTCCGCCGTTGGATCAAATTCGGGGGCCATATTCATGCGTGTCCTGCGTCTCTTTGCTGCGCCGCGTACCTGTCGATCAAATGCGGTTTATTGGCTCATCTTGCAAGGGTCTGATGGGCAGCTGACCACAGATTGTGGGCGTTGAGACGCAGAAACCGAGAAGAAAGGGTGTCATTTTGGTGCCCACGATCCCGAATAGTGTGCTTGGCAGCGTCGTTTGAGGCGACAATTGCGGTCAAGATATTCGGGCGTCAGGGGGTAATCAAAGTGACACCGGGGATGCGTTCAATCTGAAACACATCTTCGTCGTATGCTTCGGTCAATGTGTCGATCAGGTCTTCGGACCAGCCAGGGATATCGAGCTCTTCCTCAAGTTCCTCTTCAAGTGCGAATTTGTCGAGAAATGCCGCCACGACGCGGCGCTTTTGCATCTCGGTCATGCCGGGATGGCTGTCAACATAGTCTTTGAAGCGCGACAGACCTTCTTGGGACATGATGTTCTTTAGAAGGTCGTTTCCACCTTCAAGCACCACGGTCGGGTCAAGACCCGCCATTTCGCGCATGACCTCTTCCCAGATCAGGGGGGTATCCTCGTTGCACCAGACCGTTACGGGCGCATTGGGCAGGGTTTGGCGAATGCGCATCACAAGTTCGGACCAGCGTAGCGACAGTGGCACGGTACCACCAGTTAGTTCGTCTAGCGATTCCTCGGGCGTGCCGTCCAAAAGAGCCGGCAGGAAAGTGGCGGGGTCGCGGATGGCGAGAAATATTTCGATGTCTTCGCTGTGCAGCAGTTCGACAAGCTGCTGAAGGCGTTCGCTCGCACGTGGGTAGAACTGGCCTTGGCGGATGGCCTGTTTGGGGACACCAAAGAAGTGGCTGTTGGACAGGACCATGCGATCCGGTGATCCGCCGCGCGACAGGTCGTCGAGCAACGCTTCTCGGGTGCCCGGCGGCAGCGAGGAATCTTTGGCCTGATTGAGTAGATCGCGCAGGGGGCGGCGATAAAAACTGGGCGGCGGCACCTCTATCCCACGGGCGCGCAGCATCTCGGTATTTTTTCCGAGGCTTCGGATCAGCCTGTCATCGTCTGTGAACTGTGCCCCGACATGAAGTGCAACCTGCATGATTTTCTTGCTATTCCGCTTGTTTTTGATGGGGTCATTATATCTTGGTTTCTGGACAGTGAAACCAGATTCAGGCAATTGAGATGACATGAGACAGAATGAGTCCAGTTTGCGCGCGCCTGCGCCTCGCCGCCTGAGCATCAGCCCGTGGTCAATTGGCGCGTTGGTGATCGCAACTGTCGTGGTTGCGCCCATTCTGGCGGTGTTCTGGATGGCGTTTCATCCCACCGATAATATCTGGCCGCATCTTTTGTCGACGACATTGCCGCGGTATTTGCGCAATACCCTAGTGCTGATGATCTCGGTCGGGGTGTTTGCTGCATCGATTGGCGCGGTCACGGCGTGGCTGGTGACCCGGTACCGGTTCCCCGGTTCAGGCTGGATTCAGTGGGCTTTGTTGTTGCCATTGGCGATCCCTGCCTACGTCGGAGCCTATGCGCTGGTGGATTTTCTGGAATACGCTGGACCTGTGCAGACAGGATTGCGCAGTCTGTTTGGATGGCAAACGTCGCGCGATTATTGGTTCCCGGAAATCCGGTCGATGGGGGCAGCGGTGATTGTGCTGTCGGCCGCGCTGTTCCCTTATGTTTACATTCTGGCGCGCGCGGCCTTTCGCGAACAGTCGGCAGGCGGTGAGGATGTTGCGCGCTCCTTGGGGGCAGGGGCCTTGCAGCGGTTTTGGCGCGTTGGCCTGCCTATGGCGCGTCCGGCGATTGCAGCAGGCGCAGCCATCGTGATGATGGAAACCGTGAATGATTTTGGCACGGTGGATTATTTTGCGGTGCAAACGCTGACAACCGGCATTTTCAGCGTTTGGTTGGAAAGCAACAACGCAGGCGGGGCCGCGCAGATTGCGACTGTTGTTTTAGTTTTGGTGATCTTTCTGGTCACTCTAGAGAAGACCAGCCGCCGAAAAATTCAGTTCTTTAGCCTGACCACCCGACACCGCCCACCAGCGCGTGTGCAATTACACGGGGTCTGGGCATGGTGCGCGACGCTGGCTTGCGTGGTCCCATTTGGCGTGGGGTTCGTGTTGCCGATCAGCGTGATCCTCAGCCATGCTGTCGATAATGTGCCTAGCTGGAGCGATCCTGCCTTGATCCGCGCATTGTGGAACACGGTACGGGTTGGCGGCATGGCGGCCGTGGTCACGGTGCTGGCGGGTGTGTTTCTGGTCTATGGCGTGCGATTGTCTGGGCGGGTGTTGCCACGGCTGTTGCTGCCGTTAACGACAATCGGATACGCGGCGCCGGGTGCCGTTCTGGCGGTAGGGATATTGATCCCATTGGCCGTGTTGGACCATCGACTGGCCGACGCCATTGAGGCCGTGACCGGTGGGCGGGCTGCGTTGATTTTGACCGGGTCAAGTTTCGCGTTGGTGCTGGCGTATTGCGTACGGTTCTTTGCCATAGCGCAGGGTGCGGCGGACGGTGCAATGGGGCGGGTTTCACCCAGCCTTGGCATGGCTGCTCGGTCGCTCGGGCGGAGCAAGGGGCAAGTGTTGCTGGAAATTTACTATCCGATGATCCGGACTACCATCGGCTCAGCGTTGTTGCTGGTGTTTGTTGATTGCGTCAAGGAACTGCCCGCGACAATGCTGTTACGACCGTTTAATTTCGATACACTTGCCACCCGCGTCCATGACCAGGCAAGCTTGGAGAACCTGGGAGATGCAAGCCCTGGCGCGGTTATGATCGTGCTGGTTGGTCTGGTTGCAGTGGGGTTGTTGGCGCGCGCGAACCAGTAAGTTTCAGGCGCGCCATGTTGTTGCGCGTGAATTAAAAAAGAATGTAAGTTTTGCGCAGAAATTGGTTTGCAACCGGAACAATGAGTGAGTAATAAACCCACGTCGCCGGTTCGGATTCGCAGTGTAACACTCTGAAGTGACCTAGCCGCGAAAATGATGCTGTCAAGGCGTCGTGCCCCTATAGCTCAGCTGGTAGAGCAACTGATTTGTAATCAGTAGGTCCGCGGTTCGAGTCCGTGTGGGGGCACCATTTTCTCAATCATCGAAGTCCAGTGACATCCGATTTAGCCTTGTTTATAAGGCTCTTGTCGAGATCGTTCGTCCAATCCGGTTCTACTGCATCCGGCTGCGTACCCCCAAATTGGGGGTATATTTGGGGGTACGATGAAATTTCGAAAATGAGCGTACCCCCAGAATGCCTCTTAGCGACATAAAGATTCGAAACCTCAAACGAAAAGAAAGACCGTACAAGGTGAGTGACTCTGAAGGTTTGTTCATTCTAGTAAAAGTGAGCGGATCGAAGTCGTGGCGCTTCAAGTACCGGATCGACGGCAAGGAAAAACTGCTGGTGATTGGTGCCTAGCCCTCTGTCAGCCTATCTCAAGCCCGACAAGCCCGTGATGCAGCCAAGGCGCAGCTTGCTAAGGGCATTGATCCAAACGCGGTCAAACAGGAAAACAAACAAATCAGAATGGAGGCACTTGGGCAGACATTCGAAAAAATTGGAGAAATGTTTCTGGAGAAACAGCGCAAAGAGGGCAGAACGAAAGCCACGCTCGACAAGACGTCTTACCACCTCAAACTCGCAAGCCGCGACTTTGGACGTTGTCCCATTACAGAGATCACCGCTCCTATGATTTTGAAGACGCTTCGCAAAGTTGAGGCCAAGGGAAACTACGAAACAGCCCACCGCCTGCGCGCTCGCATTGGTTCTGTCTTTCGCTACGCGGTCGCTAGCGGCATTGCTGAAACTGATCCGACCTATGCCTTACGTGATGCGCTGATCCGCCCTACCCGCGTCCACCGGGCCGCAATCACTGATCCAAAGGCGCTGGGTACGTTGATGAACGAGATCGACAGTTTTGAAGGACAGGCGACTACACGAATTGCACTCAAGCTATTGGCGATGCTTGCCCAGCGCCCCGGCGAGATACGCCATGCGATGTGGCCTGAAATCGACTTTGCTAACAGAGTTTGGACCATCCCCGCCGAAAAGATGAAAATGAGACGCGATCACGTTGTACCGCTGCCTACGCAAGCGATTGAGTTGCTGGACGAGTTGCGCCGCATGAATGGGAATGGTGACTATCTGTTCCCGTCTTTGCGCACATGGAAACGCCCGATGTCAGAGAACACCTTGAACGCCGCATTGCGCCGATTGGGTTATTCTGGTACTGAAATGACCGCCCACGGGTTTCGCGCCTCATTCTCAACATTGGCCAACGAAAGCGGCCTTTGGCACCCAGACGCGATTGAACGTGCCCTGGCGCACGTTGATAAGAATGAAGTGCGGCGCGCATACGCTCGGGGCGATCATTGGGATGAACGGGTGAGGCTTGTTGATTGGTGGGCTGGATATTTGGACGAATTGAAGGCAAGCTAAGTCCAGAGAAGTACGATGACGGCGAATAATGACCCCATCAGATCAAATTGATCGGAAGACACATTCGGAGCGGCTACTCAAAGAAAAGCTGGGCAATTTACCCGATTGGAAAATTCCCATAGTCATCAAAACCGTTGGCCCGTTTGAACCGGAGAATTTCGAGGTCATATTCAGGCGTAGAAACGAAGTTGTTGAAGCGTGCCGACAAAAACTAGCTGACTATACCGATCAGCAATTTATTGAGCTGGTTTCAAGTGATCCGCTTGCTCCAAACACGATTGAGGAAGATTGGAAGCGGTTCAAAGAATCTCAAATCATTAAAATGACTCATGCTGATCCGGCTTGGTATGCTGGTGGTTTCGGGCACCCCGACTATATCGCCGACTTCGAATATTGGTCTCAATCGCCCTTCTACACGAATCATGAAGCTCTGCTTCTTTCGCTCGGCGTTGAACCCAAACATTTCACTGAACTACAGCTCGACAAAATGCGAGATAGAGCTAACAAAGGCATCGATTTATGGCCATCACTGCAGTTCATGCTTCGTCGGCGTGAGCAGTTTGATCGTCAATTCCCCAGAAGAATCAAAAATGGCCGGATCAATCCAAAGGATTTGTTCGCATGGTTTGATTTAATCGGATTGGACGTACCAACGGCGTTCACGTCGAAGTATGTCCAACCCGTCAAGGATCAACATGGCGATCCAGTAGAGCCACTAGCGAAGAAGCCGCATAAACGGGAGCTGGATACGATCGTGCAACTGTTCACTGTTATGGCCATTGAGTACTACGGCTACCGTCCTAGCGACGCTCGCAGTCCTACACCCAAGGAAATTGTCGATGCAGCGGCCAAGATCGGCATTAGCATAGGCGATGACACCGTACGCAAATACCTTCGATTGGGAGCTAGCTTCATTCCTGAAGACTGGGAGCCTGACGAAAGTTAATCGGTTAACGATCAAATTCGATTTAATCCTGCTAAAACAACGGAGAGTGTTGTTGGGTTAGCAGTTCTGTCAATCCCGTACACAGAGGAAACGTTGATGCAGGTTTTGTTCAATCTTCACAAAACGAGGTTGAACACCAATGCACTCTACTACATTCCCAAAAACGGGTTTTGTGCGCCTTGCACAAATTCTTGCGCCGCACGGCCCAATCCCCGTTTCCAAGTCCACATGGTGGGCAGGCGTTAAAGAAGGCCGTTTTCCGCAACCCCAGAAACTCGGTCCTCGCACAACAGTCTGGAAGGTCGCTGACATCCGCGCCTTGTTCGAGGGTGATCAAGATGGCTAAACGCGTGAACCCAATGGCCGTGAAAACTAACACCACGTATGACGTCTTTGAAGCGGCGCGTGAATTGAACGTCACCCCTGCCACAATTCGCAATTGGATCAAGGACGGCATGGAGGCCATGACGTCATCTAAGCCGTACCTGATCTTGGGTTCGGCAATCCGCGAATATCTCCGCTCAAAAAAAGCCGCTGCACGTCGCCCCTTGAAAGACGAGCAGTTGTTCTGCCCGTCCTGCCGCACTGGGCGCAAACCTGTTGGAATGAAGGTCACATTGTCTGCAGTCTCGCCAAAAACAGACATCCTAAAAGGTGTTTGCCAGCGCTGCGACGGCACCGCCACGCGAATGATCTCGCACGAACAGCACCAAACATTCGCGTCAATATTCCGGATCAGCGCAGAGCCAAACAGCAAAGACTAACTGATACCATCACACCTCCCCTAAACTGACACTTCCCTAAAGGACAAAACTGATGAGAAAAGTGAACGAAGAAAACGAACGCATCAAGCGCCGCTATCTCAAGTATTTGAAGACGGCAAAGCGCAAGGACCCCAGCACGGTTCAGAAGGCCTCCGATGGCATTCTGCGCTTTGAAGCGAGCACCAATTACGCCAGCTTCAAAAAGTTCCGCATCGAACAGGTTATCAAGTTTCGAGAGCGCTTGGATGAAGAGATTAGCAAGAAGACGAGCAAGCCACTTTCCAAATCCACAATCTCAAGCATTCTCGCCGCCAATAAAAGTTTTGTCTGCTGGCTGGCTGATCAGACTGGCTACAAGCAGCGCATTCGCCATTCCGATGCCGATTACTTCAACATGGATGCCAAGGGGCAGCGGATTGCAAGTGCTGTCCGGGAAACCCCATATCCTTCAATGGAGATGGCTCGCCACGCGTTCAACTTCATGCCGGAAAGCACGGAAGTCGAAAAACGCAACAAAGCTCTCTTTGCATTCTTCATGTTGACCGGCGCGCGCGACGGGGCGGTCGCCTCTCTTCGCATCAAGCATATCAATATGATCGACGGGTGCGTGTATCAGGATGCGCGTGAGGTGCGCACAAAGAACGCAAAGACATTCACCACATTTTTCCTGCCTGTCGATGAAGACTACTTGACATGCTTCACTGGGTGGTTGAGCCACCTCAAGCAGGATCGTCTGTTCGGCCCAGATGATCCCCTTTTCCCGCCGATAGAAATCAAGGCCATCGACGGCGCGTTCAAAGTGAGCGGCTTGAAGCGCGAGGTCTATAAGAACGCCAACGCCATGCGTAAAACGATCCGGGACGCCTTCACCCGCGCAGACCTACCGCCTTTCACACCTCATGCTTTCCGCAAAACACTGGTGAAATGGGCAGACATACACTACCCAACCCGCGAAGCGTTCAAAGCGTTTTCGCAGAACATTGGCCATAGCAGTGTTGTTACCTCGATCAGCGCCTATTGCCCGGTTTCAATCGAACGTCAGGCCGAGCTGATCAAGAAACGTCGCAGTTCGTAGTCTGGCGTTGTTGCTGACGCCAACTGAAACTAGTTTGAGACCAAAGAGCAGGGATTTCGATGTTTGAGAATGCCTTCAAAAGCATTGACCGCGAGATGCGCAACGAGGATGGGCTAGGGGCGGAACCTTAAACAGGCTAAACCTCTATGGCTGCGTTTACCAAGAGCCGACTTTCGGCAAAATTGGGCTGTGACAGAGTTAAAAACAAAACCTGTCGGTCGGTCACGGCCCAGACCGGACCTTGGACGGGCGGTCGGGATGCTGCAGTCGCAGCCCGCTTAGCGGCCATTCTCGGCGATAGCGAAACCTCGAGTTTTGCGAATGGAATAGGTGCGGACGGAGCGGGCATTGAACTCTAGTTGCGCAATGGTGCTGTATCTCCCAAAGCGGGCTTCTAAGGGGTATGTAACGACAGCTAGTTGCGCGAAATGACTACCATTGACGGCGAATTAGTCCAGTGTAGCCAACTTTATCATATGAGCTGTCACTTGATCCGTTGGATCGAGATCACAGATATTGTTGAACAGTTCAGAAGCGCCTTCTTGGTTGCCAGCCTCAAACATTTGGACGGCCTCGTCGAATTGCCCCAAAGTTGCCAAACGAGACGACTTTGACGCTTCGGGCAGAGCGTCGAGCACCTCATACACTGCGCAAAGTTCTTCACGACCTTTGATCTGCACCGCTGGAATGCGGCGAAGCTTTGCATCGTCTCCAATGGCCTTCGCCACGTCCTCCGAAACGATCATCGGGGTGTCGAATTGTCGTGTCAGGCCTTCCAGCCGGGCGCAAAAGTTCACCGGATCGCCAATGACGTCACATTTTAGTCGTTCGCTGTTGCCGACGGTCCCCAATACGAGATCCCCGGTGTGAACAGCCAATCCCATCTGAATGTTGGGTTGATTGCTTTCCGATTGCTCTCTTTCCAACAGCTTGTGATGCGCCTTGATGCCAGCAAGTACTGCATCCGCTGGCGGACCCGGAAACAGGGCCAAGATCCCGTCCCCTTCAAGCCCGGCGATGAATCCCCCGGCTGCGCGAAACTCCGTGTCGAGGATGTTGATGTATTCGTTCAACAGATCAAAGGCCGGTCTCGACCCAAGGCTTTCTGCGTGTTTGGAAAAAGACCTCATGTCGGCAAACACAACCTGCATATTGGCCTCTACAGCGTGGCCTTCTCGCACTTCGACCAGTCTTTCTTTGCCGAGCGCGCTCAGAAACTCACCCGGAACAAACCGCAGGCTGGCTTCGTGCGCTTCCCTCAACTCTTGCTCTTTTTGCTTAAGGTTCCTTGCGCGTCCCCACGCGCGTATGGCTTCGCGAACGGTGAGTTTTAGATCGCCTTCGCCCCAAGGTTTACCGATGTATCTATAGAGGTTGGCCCGGTTCACCGCGGCGCCTACCGAGTCAGCCGTTGCCTGACCTGTCAAAAGAACGTTTAGGGTTTCGGGGCACAGTTCGTGCACCTTTTCCAGGAACTCCTCGCCGCGCATTCCGGGCATCAACTGGTCGGAAATTACAACGGGAACAAGCACATTCTCTTCGATGAGGTCGCGGAGAACTTCTAACCCTTCTTCGCCCGACTCCGCGATTTCGATCTCGATACCTGTGAGATTGTTGCGAAGTTGTTCCTGAAGGCTTGTCAGAATAATTTTCTCGTCGTCCACGCAAAGCACGGTCGGGGTACCTGCCAAGCCACTTATGATGCGTGCCACCTCATCCATTGGCATTCACCTCCGTATCCGGCTGGGTTGGCTCAGTTGGCAGGTGAACAGAGAATTTTGTGTTGCCCGGAGTGCTTTCAACCGTAATGGAACCGCCGTGCCGCCGCACGATGTCCGCACTGATTGAAAGCCCAAGACCGGTGCCTTCACCAACCTGCTTGGTGGTGAAGAGCGGCTCAAAAACCCGGTCCTTGACCTCTGGAGATATGCCCGCGCCGGTGTCTTCAACGCTGACAATGATCTCGTCAGTGTCTCGTTTCAGTCTGATGGTCAATGAGCCCTGGTAGTCCATTGCCTGAAGAGCGTTGTGGACCAGGTTCGTCCAGACTTGGTTTAGAGCGTCGTGATCTGCAACAAGTGTATTGTCTTCCGCAAAGTCACGATTAACCTGAACACCGCGCTTTATCAGGTTGTGATACAGGGTGAGCACGTTCTCCATGTTTTCTTCGACAGAGCCCGAAACCCACTGGCCGATATTCCCGGGATGCGCATAATTTTTAAGTGCAAAAACGATTTTTGAGGACCGATCAGCTGCCAGTTTGATCGTCTCACAATTTCTGTTCAGGCTCGCAAAGGCACGCAATTGCGAAAAGATCAAAGGCCAGCGATCGCTCTGAACGATGCCCAACTGCTCAGGCTTTAAACTATGAACGCCAATTTCTGTAAGTTCACCGGCTAATTTGCGAGGATTGGCAAGTCCAAGAGCCTCAAGTTGGGCGCTCAGCTCTTTTCTGATCTTGCGCTCTTCCCGTGTTGTGAGGTCGGCGAGAGGCGTCTCAATTGTTCGCAACATACTGGTTATGCCTGCGATTTCCTCTTCGTCATCTATCCGGGTAAGCTCTGGCATTCCCAAAAGAATATTCTTCGTGGATCGGCACATATTGTCATTTGACGCCCGAATTGCGCCGAGCGGCGTATTCAATTCATGCGCAACACCCGCCACCAATTCACCGATTGCGGCCATTTTCTCGCTCTGGACCAACGCCTTTCTCGATCGGTCCAACTGAATATTCCTGCGTGCAAGCTGTATGCTCATCTGACGTCTCAAATGCATGAATATGCTGATCAGGGCAAAGATGGCGGCGGAGACGGCCAGAAAATTCATCGTAAAGAGAAATAGAGGCAGCCTGAGCAAAGCCTCGTCTTCAAACAGATGCAACGGAGGCGGATTGCGCAGTTCGATGAACACAGAGGCCACGGTCAGGAACACAAAGAAAAAGGACCATCTGATCGATTGAGTGCGGTCATTAAAGGATTGCATCGCACTAAGGCATAGCATCGACCATAACATCGTTCCTCCAGACGCGACCAACCCACCGAGCGACCACTGGAAGACGAATGGTAAAAGAATGCTAATAAGAATCTGAACGTTTCTTGCGAGCGAAAAATTCTTGGATCGCTGAAGAACCAGCAAATTTACCGCCGTTATCAATACGTATGCGAACGGTACTGAGCTTTGCAGATGCAGACCAAGAAACGTCGCGACTGACCCCCAGAGAATACCTCCGCCAGACATGACGATTCCGGTGGCAATCAGAAAGCGATGTTGGAGCCGATCTTCGTCTGTGCTGTTGGGTCGGTCCGCAATGGAACCGATACGATCAATAAGGCCAGCCAATTTACCGCAGTCCTCCAATGGAAACGACATTCCTGCGTCTCAGACTGCAACATGCTGAACTCTGCGTCCACCTAAGTTGGCACGTATCTTTGCGGCTCGGGAAGTGTGAGCAGCGCACTGTGGCTTGTGGGTTCCGCTTTCTTTGCATTGCCGACGCTGGTGCATGTTGCAGCAGTTTGCGCATTGGGCTCTTCGCCGTCATCTGATTCTTTTAGTCAGAATTTCTGAGGATGAATGGCCGCTTCTAGTAAATGCGAACGTTCACTTCGCGGCTGCAGAGAATGGCTGGTTCCCGCCCATCGGTGACAAGGGCAAGTGGGGGGCTCAATGCTGAACTTGGTGCCATGTGCATCCAACAGCAGACACGCACCCAGGCGGAATTTGAATGCAGGCGAGCGACGAGTGCGAAAGACGGTGTCCGGGCTTTCGCCGTGCCCGCACCTCGACGCGCTTGCGTTGAGCCGTCACGTAATTGACAAAATTCGGCCTCAGATTCGCTTGATGTCCGCCACATGAGTCACTGGAGGCCAATTGGGCCGACGATAAACATTTTGGAGAAAACATGAAACATCTAGCTGCCGCTGCACTCATCATTCTGCCAACACTTACGTTTGCTGCCCCTCAGAATAACAATACCCCTGCCGACACAATTCATCCAAATATTCACAGCAAAGTAGGCAGGGGAGACGGAACCAACGCCAACCCGAACGGTGCCAACCAAAATGGCGGAAACATCCACGGTATTGCCAACAACCCCGGAAAGAGCGGAAGCAATCCAAATGATGATGGCGTAAAAGGTCAAGCCAACGAACTCGAAACCATGCATGGCGGAATTGGCGATTACAACAAGAACGCCGATTAAGAAGGTTCCACTGTGCTCAATAATTGAAGCTAGCCTTAGCAATCACATTGCAGCTTGTTCATAGATTGTCAGGGTTGCGCTCCGTTGTTGTTTTTCCGGCACGTACCCACGGGTGGACTCGATCAGGGCCTCAGAAGGGGCCTTGATTGAGTCTATATTGCTCTTATCAGACGGATGGAAACCTAAGATTTTGGTTTCATTACCCCTTGCATCTTCCTTTGATTTATTGCGAGAAACGGTCTCCGGGCATTAACCGGCATTCAAGCTTCCGACTTTGGCCTCAATCTCGCCACATTCTCGCCATATAGTGGCGCACAGGCGAATTCGTTCGCCTTTCCACCGGTGACTTCCAACAAAATCCGGGGATGAGCAGCAGACAACAGCCCACCAAAAAACAGGGCGGATACAGGCTAATGGCAACAATCTCATTGACACTCCAACATGTTAACGGTGATCCGTATACATCTGGCGGCAACATCAACATAACAACTGGCACTACATCAGGTGCCATATTCAACGAAGATTCTGGCTCAGTGTCCTTAAGTACCGTTTTGACAAACGACACGGTTACGATTGGAGGCTACACCTACGAATACCAATATCTTGGTTCAGGCGATGTAAGAGGCGATGCCAGCCAACCCGCCGCTTTTGTACGAATAGATTTTGCCCCTTCAGGGTCCACAATTCCAGTTGGCTCGACTTTTGCAATCGATCTGAGTGGTCAACCCGGCGATTCTGACTACCCCAACCTTAAGAACGGGAACACAAAACTAAAAACATCCGAGCTAAACTCATCGTCCACGACTCAATTCCCTGGGGTCCCGTGCTTTACAGCCGGTACATATATCAGAACCCGCGTGGGACCAAAGCTTGTAGAAGATATTGAAGTTGGAGACGAAGTTTGGACGCTTGATCGCAACTTCCAAATGGTGCGTTGGGCAGGAAGTGTCGAAGTCGACGCTGGAGGGCATTTGGCTCCAATTGAATTTGTATCGGGGGTCATTGGGAATCGTAACCCGCTTCGGGTGTCACCGCAGCATCGAGTTCTGGTAACTGGCTGGCGCGCAGAGTTGTATTGCGGAGTTGAACAAGTCCTTGTAGCAGCGAGCCATCTCATTTCAGGAAACAAGGTCAGACGCGTTCCCGGGGGGCGTGTTCGGTATGTTCATCTTCGTTTTGACAGACATGAGATCGTAGAATCTGACGGAGCTTTCTCAGAAAGTCTCTATATCGGAACTGAGAGCCTTCGGACGCTACCTAGCGCCTCCGTACTGGAGTTGTTGGAACTATTCCCAAAGCTTGGACAGAAGGCTAACCTTGAACCGGTGGCCCGTCAGATGGCAAAGCGGCACGAAGCCACATTGATGGCAGCGGCATAAGCCTCGCACAGCAGACCCAGGCACATAACGCAGCGAAGGTCCTTTGTCCGCCCTTTGTGACGGATGCCACACCATTCATCAATGAGCAGATTGGGCTCAGAGCCCGAATTAGCCGCGCATGGCACGAAGGTCCGCTGTTGGAAACAGGCCAAACTTTGCAAAGCCCGTTAACTGCGCATTGCCGACTTTGAAGACCGGCGCAGCGTGGATGCCTGGGCCTTCCGAGCCGTGAATGGCCGCGTTTCTGAAACTAGCTCAACGTCCGAGCAGGTGCAGAGAATTCGCACTTTCCGCCCATTATCTTGAAAAACTCCAGTTTTGCATAAAAACAGTGAAAAATTACCCATAGAGAGGTAGTCGAGATTTTTGGCCAAGGGGTCGATCAAGACACCGGTTTGGTAATGTAAGGAGATGTCATGGCCTGCTACTGTGCCAGTAGCGCCAACATTGTTCATTCAACGGAAGTTGGCGGAAAAATGGGGGGAGCCGGATTTTCGAGTTTTGCAACACAATCTGCCCATATAGACACTCAAGCCCACTTGTGTGCCCCATGACCCGTAAAGTCGCCCCTGACAAATAGAATTGGGGGTACGATTGGGGGTATGCAAGAAATGTGCAAAAAGTTTATTTATATTTATCAGATGCATGACGCTCAAATGTGGGGGCGTGTGGGCACCACTTATTTCATAAAAATCAACGACTTGTTCTCTAATGGTGGGCGGCGGCTCCCATGCATTTAGTTCGTGTCAGTTTATTGTCAGTGTTCTGAGAGTCTCGTTTCACACTCAAGCCCTGCTGTCCCATTGCGGCTGTACGACTTCACTACGACTTTAGGTAACTTGAATTGTTTTATCACCGAAAATTCGTGCATTGGCTCGCGCGGGTTTTTTGGCAGGTGAGCGCTTTTCATTCTTGATGTTTGACAACGAGGAGGAATCAGTTAAAAAAAGTAACTAAGGTTACAAAGGTTACATAACCATGCCATTATCTAACGCAGAGAAGCAGGCTCGCTTTCGGCAGAAGGAAGAGTTTAAGCGCGATGTAGAAGCGGTTCGTCACGAGTTGAAGGTGAACATCAACTCGAACTTTTCCGCACCCGATGCTCCAAGCAAGGCGCTCGAGAAGCTGGTAGACTTGGAGAACCTTCCCCCAAGTTGGACCCAAAACGATTTAGAAGCGGCGTATCGGCGACTAAACCACATTCGGTTCTCAGCTTTTGACAATGAGAACGAAATCGACGTCGCAGTTTTTGACGGCCTCGAACAAAAAGGTCATTTTCGGAGAAAAGCCCCATTTGATCAGCGTAAAGCGGAACTGGATGAAGAAGTGGCTGCAGCTAAGGCATTGGCCGCACATCTCATTGGGGCAATCGAACTAACTACTCTCAACGAAGCCAGCCGAAGTGCAGCTGCGGTCGAAACGTTGAGGCATGTCGGGAAGGCTGCAGCTGATTCTCCTGACCTAGAAATGACTGACCCAACTACGATGAGCCTATTGTCTACGCCGTCCTACTACAGTTTGCCTGATTGGTTTCTGGGGTCTTTGGCGTCTCTTTTGGCGAAAAGGTTTGAGCATGGGGACCGAGCGAAACTCGCGGAAATGTTGGTCAACGATGTTTCAGTAAGCGGGATATGAGGATTCGGTTTGATGCACGAAAAGTGGATTTGGCTGAGCGAGCAACAAGGGGTTGGAACATGACCGAAGTATCGACTGAAGACTACGACCGAGAAGAAGAGTGCAATTATCGAGGTGAAAGCTACCGAGTGCGCGATAACGGGGCCGTTTTGCGGGGCAAGAGAGAAGGCAAAAGAAAGCGGCCTCTAGATGAATCCTGGACATTTGGGAAACCGTGCAAATTCAAGGGGTACCCACTGATTTCTTCCGTACCCGTGCATCGTATTGTGGCTACAGCATTCCATGGTAAGCAGCCCGCGGGGAACTACGTGGTCGATCATGAAGACACTAACCGAAACAACAATCGACCGGAAAACCTTCGTTGGGTGACGCGCCTAGAAAATTTGTTGAAAAACCCGATCACTGCAAAGCGAATTGAGAGCGCGTATGGAAGTTTAGAGGCATTTTTGGAAGACCCCAGTCGGGCATTGCCCGGTAAACTTACGCCAGATTTTGAATGGATGAGGACGGTCACACCAGAGGAAGCAAAAGCCAGTAAAGAAAGACTGCTTGCTTGGGCGCATAAAGACGGATTGCCTTCGGGCGGAACGCTGGGGGAATGGGTGTTTCGGTCAATCCCTACAGTCGTTGAGGAGTTGGAACCAAAAGAGGAACTTGTGCAGTCGAAAACGCATGGAGCTATGCAACGAAATTGGCGTACTCCTTCGAAATTCCCCAGTTGTCCTGATGCAGTTACGGATGAAGCACTCGCAGAGTATTGCGCGAACTTGAAGCCAGACGAAGTTTTCGGGGTTGCTCACTATGGGCAGTCAATTGTTGTGCAGGCGGCCATATCGGAGGCGAAGGACGCATTGGTCGTCCACTGCAAGCATGACGAAAATGCGGTCAAGGACTGGTCTGTAGCGAAAGTCTCAATTGAGAAGGGCGTCTTTGTCCATGAAAGTTTGGGGACATTCTTCACACTAGAAGGAGCCGAAAAAGTCTTCACCATTGAGAGAGGGCTACAATGGGATGGTGGAGACACTTTCGACGATTACTGTTAGTGCCAAAGTTCCTCTAGGTTCACGTCGCTGCTGTCAGGCTCCTGATGCTTGGGCAGCTTGTCAATCTGCAACAACATTGGAACATCAAACGTGGTTCCCGTAACTACGCAGGCACCTTGTGGAAGGTTTGGTATCTGGCCTCGCGAAATTCTGTCTAAAGTCGAAATAGTGTTTTCCAGCAATGCCAAGTCTCGATCATTCACGAGCCTATGAATGAAATAGTTGTGAAGCTGGGAAACAATAGTCGGTGAAATGTCGGCAGGTCTTTGGCTTGAAATAGTAATATAGATGCCAAATTTTCGCCCTTCCTTAATTATTTCTTCGAACAACTCCAGCCTATAGTCTTTCCAACTCTCAGCTTCCCTATTGGATTGCTGAGACAAAATATTGTGCGCTTCGTCAATTACGATATGCATCGTTTTATTCGGGGGAGACTGCACAGAAGTTTTATGCAACTCATAGTAATGCTTAGCAATCAAGATAGGGATCGTTTTCTTTATGTCCTGCTTGCATTCGCGGAGCGAGATAACAGTTACGGTGTTATCAACATGGTCGTCGTTAGCCACCCCGAGTACCTTAGAAAAATCGGTCATCATCGCATCTATTCGACGCATTAAAGGTTGAATGTGTTCGTATTGGACCGATCCATAAAGCAGGTCGGAAATTAGTTTGAGTTCTGCGCGAACTTGAAGTTCTCTGAAGCCGTTAATCTCCGCAAAATCTATGGCGTCCACAAGTTCCCTGAAAAACGCATTGTATGTAGCGTCATCAACATTGAAGTAGTTGCCGTGATAATAAAAGGCGGAGTTATTTCGGTGGTAGCCAACATTATGAATGGCGGATTTAAGTTCCGCACTTAGGTCAAGGTGAGTGCTTAGCGACTTGAGGAGTTCGAGTGCTTCAGGATTTGGATGTTCTGATCGAAGAGTCTTTGCGAACATCGCCTTGGCGAAGTCGCTCAGACCATCCGCTTCAGCTTCATATGTTTTTCGCCCTTCGACTATCCTTCTCAAGAATGGCTTTTGAGTATTTGTAGTGGCGTGAAACAAGATACCGAGTGTTTCGGCATCCCAAAACTCATCTTCCGTCAGCATGAACTTATCTGCTTCACCAGTTCTCGTACTTAGGCGGATGACTGATTTGTGCTCCTCACCCGTCAATTGTTCTCCGGTGTATTCGCCATTGAAATCGAGAAACACGAACTTGCTCCGTTGGGCAACTTTTTCGATTTTGTTCTCGAATAATACGGTAAAAAGTTTGGTTAATGTGTTTGACTTTCCGCTGCCCGTATTGCCGAAGATTCCAAGGTGCGAATTAAAAACTTTTTGCCACGGTAGAGACACATCAAGTTCTTCCTTCAACAGTTTTCCGATTACAAACTGACTGTTGGTATCTCCGTCAAAGATACTACCGACGCTGCTTTCCGATAGGAGATGTGCTTTGTCCCCGATTTTCGGTAGAAACTTGATGCCGTCTCGAAACTCACCATCTTCAAAGTATCCGATCGGCTTGGCTTTTAGTTTTCTTATGTACTTTGGCTGAGGACCAGATTTATCGGCTGTCTTCTCATCAAGATACTCACCTTCGATAACGCAAATGATTTGACGAAATCCGTGCTCAATCGAGACAAACTCTCGAATTGAAATGCCATTGTATTTGTCGCCATTAAAGAAGTGCGTTTCCACATTTGAGTTTTCAAACGCACGAATTTCAATTTCAACGCCTACAACCGCGATAACTTCCCCAACTGATATTGTCATGGCTTCTCGCCCGTGCTGCTCGGGACCGCTGAAAAAACCTTTTCGTTAAACGCGTTAAAGTCGAGGTCTTCCTCCAGTGAAATCAGTTCAAGGTTGCTGAAACCGCGGAACTTGCTTTGCATTTCAGCCAAGTTGTCCTCTTTGAAACAACAGATGAAGACCTGCAGTTCTGGGTTGGAAAGGGAGCGCTTTACCAGGTTAAGAATGTGTTCATCTGCAAAAGAAAAGCCAAACACAATGAATAACCGCCAACCCGAGTAAGTCCGCTTCCACCTTCACCCCTGCCGTTGCCGTCTCTCAAACTGGTACCAGATGTCCATACGGCCTTTCTGTCGGGCGTCGGCCAGGAACAGCTTCTTGCGGGCGTCGTGTGTTTCAAGGTGTGTGTACAACTTGCCGGAATATTTGGGCCAATCGATGGCCATGCCCATCTTCACCATTTCGGCAGATAGGTCGCGACCATCGGGCAGATAGCACTTGGCGACGGTCCTGCCGTGGTGGTCAACGTCTGTTACATGCGCACGGATTGTCTGGCCCTTGCAGAGCTTGTGCAGCGCCCACTTGGCCTTTTGCCCGTAGGGGTGGTTTAGTTCGGGGGCGTCGATGCCAAACAGCCTTACCTGTGTTTTCTGGATCGTTATGGTGTCGCCATCGATAATCCAAGCAGCGCCGGACAAGACCTGCGGCTCAGGCAGGTGTGTGGCGTGCTTGTCGTCAAAGCGCGATACGCGGCTAGGCTTCCTTTTTGCCGCCGTTCTGGGCTTCCGTACCGACGGTTCCCGTCGCCGTGGCCTGTAGGGTTCGATCACGTCATTGCGCCGCGCCGCCACAACAATCAGGCGGATGGCTCCGGCCAGTACAATCAATCCAAATATGACTTCCAAAACAACGACCCTTTCCTGCTTCAAATTCAATGCAGACGTGGGCAATGTTCAGGTCAGATGCTTTTGAGAAGGAGCCAACCTTTGGCGACTCTCGGCCAAAGACTGTTTTCTGCGTTCTGCTGGCGATGCCTGCCTGCCAGAACTTGTGCAACTGGAGCGAACGCTGTTGGGTCACCCGCTCCAGTAATCAAGAAATCCGCCAAAATCCGAGACGCTGTGCGCGCCACACAGCGCCGTTAGAAGACTGCTATAGGGCCGGGGTAGGGTAAAGATTAGAGCCGCCCTGCGGCTTTACAGGGCGGCTCTTTTTCGTAATTTTTACAAGCTGTTATGCGGTTATAGCCTCTATGCGGCCTCTTCAGATGCCTCATCGTCAAACGACTTGTAGAAGTCATCGACAATGGCGTCGTCAAAAGGATCCGGCAGCTGGTCGTCAGGCAGCGCCAAAATCGCAGGACCGATTTCATCGTAGATTTTCATCGCGCCTTTTAAGGGCAGATAGCGATAAGTCTCTTGGACGCTGTGGGTGTACTTCCAGCGATCAAAACGCTTGTAGATGTTCTCCGGACCCTTTTCGACCTTGCGGCCAGACGGCGCGACAAACCCATATCTGCTGCAAGCAGTCATAATAGCCGCCGGGTTGTCAGGCATCCGATCCAAGGCAGATCCAGGCAAACGTCACGACATCGACATGTATGCGGACGGTCATAAGGTTCAAGGGGCGCCGAAATTGCCGCTCAATATGTTGGACGCATTGCGCGCATATGACAGAGACAATGTTCTTAAGGCAGAGATGGGAGAGGAGTTTTCATCAGCCTTTTTGAAGATGAAACGCCAAGAATGGAATTCGTTTGTTTCGCATTTCTCTCGATGGGAGAAAGAGCACACTTTGGACATTTAGTTGTAGAAAATTGACGCAGTCTTCAAATTGAGGTCTTTCTAGAACTTTAATTGTGATCGGCCCCACTTAAATGCTCCAGTTTGAATGTTAGTGCATGATTGGCCTAGGTTCCATTGGGACCATGGTTTCCGGGGCCGGTGGGCGGTAGCCCAAGGCACTATGTGGTCGTTTGGTGTTGTAGTGTTTCCCGCTGACCGACAGGCGAATGCACGCAATCGTTGAGAGGTTCCATTGTTCAATCAGGATTTTCGCTTCTCGCGAGCTGTAGAAGACCTCTCCGTTCAGCAGCTCGTCTCGGAAGCATGCGTTGAAGTTTTCGTTCTCGACCAAAAAGTCGGGCGCATGGGCAAAACGGTGCAATGATCTCTGCGACGCTATCGGCTTTGATGGTGACAATGTGCGTGCCCGGGTCGTTCAAGTTTTGGAAGGCGACAGCACAGCGTTTGCCACATATGACGGGCGGCGCGAACTGACCCAAGTCGAGCAAGCCCGCGAGCTTTGGGACCATGAGAAATCCCGGCCTATCGGGATACAAAAGCGTTGGCCGCGAAAGAAGGCGTCCCACTTGAGATTGTTGCTGAAGAATGACACAAGGAAAACGCCCCTATAAAATGATGATGCTCCCGGATGCAAAACGGGAGCATTACACGCGAGATATCGTGCTTGGGTGCAGCCGATGTTCCAAACGGCCAAAGACCTCGACATGTCGGGCTCATCGGTTGCGCGGTACACTTCACAAATGCCCGAAGCGGCAACGAATTGAACGCTTTATGAACCATGGTGTTCAACGGCTTCTTTTGACTG
This sequence comes from Shimia abyssi, assembly GCF_003014475.1. Lineage (GTDB taxonomy): Bacteria > Pseudomonadota > Alphaproteobacteria > Rhodobacterales > Rhodobacteraceae > Shimia > Shimia abyssi. Next base: position 165,267 of record NZ_PYGJ01000003.1, read on the forward strand.
AACATTACAACTGGTTTCGGGCGGCCGTTTCCTGTGGTCAGGCCTTTAGCGGATACGTTGAAGCTGGAGCGTATATAGCCCAACCCTTATTGAAATGCTGCGCAACTGGTCGCCAGTTGGAGCCTGCCGCGCGTAGACCAGTTTGACCTTCATGTTGCGGAAATTGAAAGGCGGCACATGTCCGGGGCCGTCGATGACGCTGTAAGACATCATGCAGGTACGTGTCTCACCTAGAAGTTCGCTGTCGGTGTTTTCTAGCAAGATAACCCGTCGCCCGTCGAAAATGCGCAACCGCTCCAGGCAGTCGGTGTGTCGCGCTACTTTTCCAAAGGCGTCAATCATGTCGGTTGTCACCGGTTGGACAAGGCCAGGTGGCACATATTTTTTGGACGTAAATGGTGGGGAAACGTCTATTCCGGTGGGCTTCTCAGCGTCAAATGTGATGCGAATGTCGCGCGTTTTTTTGGCCGAGACGTTGCGCACGTGATAGAGATTCGTGCCGTGCCCTTGGCGGCTTCGAATGCCGGTGAAAACGCCATCAAAGACGCCAAGTGGCGTTGAGTCCAGCCGGGCTATAAGCACTTGTCGAAGACCTTGCGCCGCGGGTGATTCAGAATAGGTGATAACGCCAAGTTCCCGACCGAACAATTGGGCCGAGAAGGCTTGTGTTTGTGCTGCGGATGGCTTTGCACAACAAAATACCCATATTGCCAGAACGAACACGCATGTCAGTACGTTTGTACCGCGCCTTTTTCGCACTCCGGTACCCGGGTTTTGATGTCGCCTCATAGTGTCGAAAATAGGTCAGCCGGCCTTTGCGCCGGCTTTAGTTGGCGCTGTTAGCTCGGGCGGGGGAGGGGGCCAGACACGGGTGCGGTCCTGTTCGCTGAGTTGTGCGATTTGACTAGTCATTTCGACTCGCACATCATTCTTGAACTTGTAGAGGTGTTCATAGAGCCCCATCATAGAGATGTACCCTTTGACAGCTGGCTTGTTGTGTCGAAACAGGCTGAACAGTCCGCGCCAGAATGCGACCCGCGATGATCGAATAACCCCTTGATTCATAAGGACTTTGAGGAAAGCGAAAACTTGGACCGAGTTGCGGGGCAAAGAAGATGGCGGCATACCTTTTGTCGGAAAAATGCCGTCTTTGGTTGCCATGTTGTGATGGAACGCCCTCTCAATGAACCGCTTGGGATCGTAGAGCTCTTGATAAATCGATGCTTGTTCCCGCGCCAATTCACTAAGCGGACGTGTTGGCACGAAATTTGTCAGGCTGCTAGAGTTCAAATCGGCATCCGCGTCATCTTCTAGAAGACGCCCCTCTGCGCGGAGGCGATCCGTCAACGCGGTTTTCGGGAGCGCCTGTAACAGACTTACTGTGACGATCGGAATCTGGGCTTCTTCGACAAATTCCAGAATTCGTTTGTCAGCCCCGGATTTCTCGCCATCAAATCCGATAATGAAACCGCCCATGATCTTGAGGCCGCTTGCGTTGATCGTCTTGACGCGATCAATCAGTGAGCCGCGTACGTTTTGTTTTTTCTTGATGTGAACAAGGCTCTCTTCGTCGGGTGACTCAATGCCCACGAAAACGGTCACGAAGTTTGCCAATCGCATTTGCTTCATCAATTCGGGGGCTTCGGCAAGATCGACAGAGGCCTCGGTTGTGAATGTAAAGGGGAAGTTATGCTCACGCTGCCAGTCAATCACTTCCTCCAACATTGGTTTCACAGTGAGACGGTTGCCGATGAAATTGTCATCCACCATGAAAACGCCGCCGCGCCATCCTGTTGCATAAATCTGATCTAGCTCAGCCCGAATTTGAGCGGGTGTTTTGGTGCGAGGTCTACGGCCAAACAGCGTGATGATATCGCAGAACTCGCAGAGAAACGGACACCCACGTGAAAACTGGATCGACATTGTATTGTAGTTTTTGACGTCGATCAGATCATATCGTGGTAACGGGCTGGTTGTCATATCTGCCTTTTGCCCATTTGCGGTAAAGGTGCCTGAGGTTTCGCCGCGCTCCAGAGCTTCGAGGAACATCGGGATGGTCAACTCGCCTTCATCAAGAACCGCAAAGTCAGCGCCAGCCTCAAGAACTTCGTTAGGCAAAGACATTGCGTAGGGTCCTCCTACGACTACAGTCTTACCGCGTTGCTTGCCTTGTCTGATCAAGTCCAGCATGTCCGAACGTTGTACAATCATCCCTGTGAGCACGACCATTTCAGCCCAAGCCCAGTCGTCCTCTGACACGTCTTCGAACTCGCGATCTATCAATCGAAATTCCCATTCCTGCGGCAGTAAGGCCGCGACAGTCAAAAGACCAAGCGGTGGTAAGAACGACTTAACGCCCAGCAGTTTGAGCGCGCCTTCAAATGACCAGAACGAGGGTGGAAAATCCGGGTTTATCAACAGAACTTTCATAATGTGCGATCTCGTTTTTGGGGTAAGAATGTGGGGCGGTCAGCTAAATATGTGTGAGTAAAACATATTTAGCCTTGTTTGTCTCGCTCAGCCGCAATGGAGGTCAGAATTTCATCAGGTGGCATAGGTGCCCAGCCGAGCTCTTCGAAACTGCGCGAAGCATCAGTCAGCACGATTTTGTCGTAAAGGAAGGTGATGCGTTCATTATTGAGCGCAAGATTTTGCCCGGTAAGGCGCCCGATTGGATCCATGACCGCTGCGAGAGCACGGACAAACCACTCGGGGAGTTGAATTGGCGGGCGGCGACCGGACAGGGCCCCGAGCTTTGCAAAAATCTCGCCCATGGTTATTTCGCCGGCAGCCGCCATATAGCGTGTGCCCGGTGTACCGAACTCTGCCGTGCGAAGGAATAGGTCGGCCAAATCCCGAACGTGAACCATTTGAAGTGGGCGATCTTGTGCAGGCCAAACCGGGAGCCGGCCGTTCATATACGTGCGCAGAGCACGTCCAAAATGCGGGTCATCTGGCCCAAAGATCCCTGGAGGGAGCACCGAGTAGGTTGCAAAACCCGGCTGATTGCGGGCAAGGACAAAAGCTTCGGCAGCAGTTTTTGTTTCGTCGTAGCACGAGGCGAAGTCGGGATCTGTGCGCACATAGTCACCCTGAGCATAGGTTCCTTGGGTATCGCCGAGCGTGCGAACTGTTGAGCAATGTACAAAACTGGCCACGTTTGCAGATTGGGCCGCATTTAGCAGAAGTTTAGTCCCGTCGAGATTGACCTTGCGCATTAAAGGACGATCGACAGTACCAAGGTCAACATAGGCTGCTGTATGCACCACCAGATCGATACCGGTCATGGCATGGATCAGGACGTCAATTGAACGCGGGGCGGCAAGATCATATTCAACCTTCTGAAAGTCCAACCCATCAAGCCGCGCAAGAGACGAGCTGGCGCGGACCATGGCGCGCACGTTGTAGCCGCGCTCGTTCAAAAGTCTGACAGTATGAGAGCCGACAAACCCGTTAGCGCCGGTCACAAATGCGGTTTTGCCCGACGACATTCTTTGATCCTTGTTCTAAATTAGGTTCAACTGTAGGCTCGCGAAAACGCGTTGTCTCTGATTATTCTGAGTTTTTTCATGCAAGTTGTTGATGACTACTACAATAGTGTTATGTCCGCGGATGTGGACCCTGATGAATTTGTGGTTCGGGCCAAGTCTGGTAATCGCGCGACAATTGAGTGCGCAAGAACTGGGAATACGCATGACGTTTTGAACTTTTGCCACAACGATATTTTCGGATTTTCGCAGAATCGCGCGGTCAAGGACGCCGCGATCCAGGCCATTGAGGATTTTGGAACTTCGAACAGCGGATGCATGGCGCTGTGTGGGCGCAGCTCTCCGCATGAGGCGTTAGAGCAGGAGATTGCCCGTTTCAAAGGGGTGGAGCATACCCATCTGTTTTTGAATGCATGGATGGCCCTACAGGCGTTTATGGACGGCTTTTGTCATTTGGCCAAACCTGTGCCGGGGTTTCGCAATGATCGTCCTGTTTTGGTGATGACGGATGTGCTCAATCACGGCTGTATAACATCGGCGGCGGTCAATGCCAGTTCGCGATCAGGTAAAGTGTTTACCAAGAGCCCGCCAGTGCACGTGCATAGCTATAAGCATTGTGACATGTCGCACCTGCGAAAAAAGCTGAAGGCACTTGCGCAGCCAGATGATCGCATTCTGTTGTTAACGGATTCAGTTTTTTCTATGGATGGCACCATTGTGCCGCTTCCTGAGATGGTGGACATCCTGTCAAACTATCCAGGGTCGACTTTGGTATTGGATGAGGCGCACGCGTCTGGGGCAATTGGTGCTCATGGAGGAGGTATTTGCGAGTATCATGGGATGAGCCCAGCCGATATTTTGGCCAGGGGTGTGAATCCTGTGATCCTGACGACGTTTTCCAAGTTTGCGGGTTCGGCAGGGGCAGCAATCAGCGGCTTTTCCAAGGGTTTGGAGCGGTTGATGAATGCGTGCCCCACTTCGATCGGTACAATTTCTTTGCCACCGTCGGCTGCGGCATCGGCCGCTGAGGCGATCCGTCAGTTGCATGCCAACCCGGAGTTGGTGACCCAGTTGCAGAGCAACGCAAGGTTCGCCAGACACCGGCTAGGAGAGGTGGGTTTTGAGGTTTTGGGTGAAACGAATGTTTTGCCAATTGTCTTGCCTGGTCATGTTCCGCCGAAACACGCCGCACGTCATCTTATCGAAGATTTTGGGATTTGGGTGTCACCAATATGGTATATCGCCCGTCCCAGAATGCGGGCGGTGATCAATGCTCAGCATTCAGAGCAGGACATCCTGCAGTTGACCCGGGCGATGACTGAAATGCGCAGTAATTTTGAACCGCGCCAGATGACAGCAGGAGCGTAATGGCGTTTCAGATCAGAACCGTCACGCGTGACCAGGAACTCAAAGTTTTTGAGCGGGTTGCTTTTGAGGTCTACCGGAACGATCCCAATTGGGTGCCGCCTCTACCTGGCACGGTGAGGGGACAGTTGGGCCCCGAGTCCAAATTTATCAAATACGGACGATTTCAGGCATTTTGGGCAGAAGATGTTAAAGGGCGGTTGCTAGGGCGAATTGTGGCTTCGGTGAATGACAGGCTTAATGAAAAAGAGGGGCAAGTCATTGGGAGTTTTGGGTATTTCGAATGCATCAACGATTCTGGCGTGTCGGATAGTCTGTTTGATGCAGCGACAGCATGGTTGATTGAGCAAGGGTGCGAGGTGGCAAGGGGGCCGATTGATCTGGTGACGCATGTCGGCGGGCTAACATTGGTCGAGGGATTTGACACGCCGCCAATGTTTCGCATGCCTTACAATCCGGACTATTACCCAGCTCTGATCGAACGGGCGGGATGGCGCCGTGCGCGCGACGCATTTGCGTTTGACTATCCTATGGAGCCGTTGCGGCGGGTTTTTGAGCGGTCCTACGAAGCAGCAAAGAAGGCGGGAATTACTTTTCGGAGCGTCCACACCAAGGGTGAAGCGATGCGCAGAGACTTGCGTTCGATTCATAGAATTTTTTCAGAGAGCTTTGAAGAGAACTGGAGTGCAACCGAACGCGATGCCGCAGAGTTTGTCGATGAGGCTGCACAGATGCGGCACATTATTGATCGCCGGATTTTCCCGGTCGCGGAATTGAATGGTGAAATGGTGGGATTCTGGATGGGCCTGCCGAACATTAATGCGGCGTTGATCAGATCCAAGGGGTGGCCGGCGCCGCTGGTGTATGCGCATTTGTTGTGGCAACGCAGAAAACTGGATACGGCGCGGGTTCTGGTCGTCGCTGTATTGCCAGAATTCCAAAAGCAACACTACGGTGTGGCCTTGTCCCTGATCTATCTGGGCATGACTGGGGGCGCTTCGGGACGTCTTCCTTATCGACGGGCTGAGCTGTCTTGGGTTTGGGAGAATAATAAATCCTCACTGGGCTTGATTCGTGCGTCCGGGGGACAGCAGTATAAGACCTATCGAATGTACGAGCGTGCCCTGACGCCGAAGAAACCCTAACAATAATGAATGGAGCGTGACCTGTGCATCACTTTGTAAGATCCTCGGTGCTGGTTTTTGCGTTGTCTGGCGCTGTTTTTGCGCAAGAGTCTGACACAGTGGTTGCCCCGCAACCAATGGCGCCAGATCGGGTCGCTGGCCTTGGATATGTCGAACCGGATGGCGGTGTTACAACCGTGGCTGGAGGCCCAACCATAGGAAGTGGTGTGGTCTTTGAATTGCGCGTTGGAGAAGGTGATACGGTATCACGGGGCGACACGTTAGCGGTTCTTGGAGACAATCCTTTGCTCCAGGCGGCATTACTACAAGCGGAGTCGCGGGTTGCTGTTCAACAGGCCCAGCTGGCACGGGTCATGGCTGGTGTCTCTCAGAATGAGCTTGCTGCGCAGAACGCGGTTGTTGATCGGTTGGAAAAACAGCTGAACAATGTGATCAAGGATTGTTTGCGGCAGCAATCGCTGTTCGAGCGCAAGATTATCTCTGAGGCAGTGTATCTTAAGGAATGCAATCGTGTTGACGCGATTGAAGGTCAGCTAAACGAAGCCATCGCGACCCGGGCGGCAGTTTCGACCATTCGTCCCGAAGACGTTCTGATTGCAGAAGCGGAACTTGCTGCGGCTAAGGCAAACGTGGCGCATGCAAAGGTTGCTTTGGAAGGTACCCTTGTTCGGGCGCCTACCGATGGCACTGTTCTGGAGATATATGCCAAGCCTGGTGAGTTGATTGGACCGCGTGGGCTTCTGGACATGGGAGATGTGCGGCGCATGTGGGTCGCAGCGGAAGTCTATGAAAGCGACATTCTCAAAGTAAAGCCAGGCCAGAGGGCATCGGTAATTGCAGATGGCATCGATCGGCAAATCGAAGGTGAAGTTGCAAGAATTGGTCTGACAGTGGCGCGCAACGAATTGCAGTCAAACAATCCGACGGCTGATGTGGATGCACGCGTGGTGGAAGTCATGGTTCTTCTGGACGAAGGGGCGGGGCAGCAGGTGGCGGCGCTGATCAACCTGCAAGTCTCTGTTATCATTCATCCCTAACAGGATGATGTGACGGCCTTTTAAGTGGGGTTGTGCCGTCGGTATTGAAGCGCGACCACATTTCATCGGTGATCACAGCACGTGTTGCACGGGATCTGCCGATCATTTCCGCGAAATCGGATCCTTTGATTGCCAGAAGGCGTGTTGGTTGAGAACCGTGCACTTCTACGCATGCGGTTCGGGTGCCATGCTCGGTCAAAAGGCCCATTTCGCCAAAATAGGTGCCCCGTTTGGAGAACGTCGCGAGTTCGGTACGATTGCCGTTGTCGTCTAGCCGGAACACATGCGCCTCACCTCCGGTGAGGATGTAAAACTCATCCGCGGGGTCACCTTGTTTGATGATAAGGTCGCCCGGTTTGTATTCACGTGCGATTGCCTTGGACGCGATTTCTGCCAGATGGCGGTCGTCCAAGTTCGGCAGTACGAGTGATATCTGTTCGGTGATCGCAGTACCGATCCGTCCGTCGATCATGTGCAAGATTTCGTCAGCGCTGTCGAGGATCCGCATGTTGTGGGTCACAATAATGGCCGCACTGTTTTGAGCGCGGGAAAGACGCTGAACGAGGTCGATGATATCGCGCCCTGTCGACGTATCCAATGCTGCCGTCGGTTCGTCTGCGATGAGCAGTTTTGGCCGATGCACCAGCGCACGGGCGATGGCAACGCGCTGTTTTTGTCCTCCCGAAAGATCTGACGGATGATCATTCACCCGATCGCCCAGACCGACTGCATCAAGCATTTCTTCGGAGAGTTTGCGCGCCTCTCGCGGGTTGTAATCCGGCTGAATTTCGAGGCTTTGCTGTACGTTTTGTCGAATGGATAAAAAATCGAGCAAATTGAAGTGTTGGAATACATATCCAACCCGTTTACGCATCGCCAGTAGTTTGCGCGCGCTGGCCTTGTTCAATTCCTCATCAAATAATTTCAGGCTACCATCCTGAACTGACCGCAGACATCCGACCAGTGAGATCAGGGTTGTCTTTCCTGATCCGGAATAACCGGTGAGAAACACGTTTTGCCCAGGATGAACGTCGACGTCGATGCCATGAAGCACCTGCTTCATTGTAGAGGCTTCTTTGTAGCTGTGCTTGAGTCCGCGAATTTTGACGATGTGATCATTGGCCATGTTGATGTCTACCCGAACAGATCTGCCGGGTCGGCGTCATTGAGTTTTCGGATAGCCAAAAGCGCAGAAACCACACAAATGAAGGCGATCGCCCCGAAAACGATCAAGGAAACTTCCCAGGTCATTTCGAATTTGAGTGCCGTTGCATTGGCGATAACATCATACATCACAAAACTGAGGCCCAAACCGGGCAAGAAACCCAAGACTGCAAGCATCAGCGCAGAGCCAAGCACGATGCGCCGGAGTTGACCGTTGGAAAACCCGATGGCTTTGAGAGTGGCGAAGTCACGTATGTATTTTGAAATCAATTGAAACAGGATCTGATAAAGGATCACGATGCCGACAGCTACTGCCCCACCAAGACCAAAACGGAAGATAATGCCTATCGGTGTTTGAAACTCGTAAAATGCCCGTTCCTGTTTCAGAAGGTCGGGCAAGGCAACAACTTTGACATCGCTGGGAAGGTAGGTGTTCATGCGTTCGGCCATTGTGGCAGGATCGGCGCCGTCCCGTAGCTGGATCAATCCGACGTTGATCTGATTGCGGCTTCGGTTGAAAGCTTCGATGAAGGTTGCGTCACTGGTGATGATATGTGAGTTGGCCGACTGGCTGACGCCAACTTCAAACAGACCGGTAACGCGAATACTGGATTGGTCACGTCCGCTACGCACTTCGATACTGTAGTCTTCGCCAGCTTGCACTGTATTGATTATTTGCGAAAATGAGTCTTTGGACTTGGCGTCAATCAGCACATTCCGGCGGATTTTGAGTTTGTCGTACTGGTCATGCACGGCATCAAGAAGCATGACATCCCACGTGAGCGGCAATCCGATCGCCTGAACCTTGCGCAAGTACTTTTCACCTCCTTCAGGATCACGCATCAGAATGCTGGACCAATATACAGGGGCAACACGTTCTACCTCCTCAAATGCGAGTGTTTGGTTCAGTCGCAGTTGTGAGAAAGTGGGGGTACGTAGCACAGTCACTGCGGACGAATTTACCATGACAACATCAGCGTTAAAGCTGGCGGGCAAGTCGAGCAGCGTGTTCAGAAAAGAGGATCTAAAACCGATTTGCATAAATAGCAGCACGGTAATGAAGGTGATCCCAAGAGCAGCAGAAAGCGTTTGCGCTTTTTGATGCTTGAGCTGCAGCCATGAAATCCAAGTCTTTCTGAACATTAAGTGCGACTATTCTCATATGCTGATGTTGCTGCGTCCAGTTGGATCACAAATGGGCCTGCGGTCCAATGTCTGTAGCGTAGCCCAACTTTTTCGCCAGTGCGAGCGTTGAGGGGCGCAATTGTATTCTCTGTTGCAATTGGTTCGCTGATTGCGGACGAAACGCAGGGTTTTTTAGGAACTTCGCGTCATTTCCGTACGGGGCAGACGCGGGGCCAACAAATGCAAACGGTCCGTTTTCTGGCCGCATCATGTCATTGAGGATGGCGGGATTCAATTTCAGGTCGAATTTCTTGGTTACTGAGGCAAAAGCCTCTTGGGAATGGTTTAAGAGAAATTCGCCGTGCACTGTTGTCTTTCGATCTTCTGGTATGGTCGCCAGAAAGTTCAGGATGTTACGGTTGCACCTGTTCCAGACACTCTCGCCGGTCACGAACCACCGGGCACGTATTCCGAACCTGTTTTTGATCATGCCAAATTCGGCCTCGATCGAGGCACTTACTGAACGAGGGTCGCGGACGAGATGGATGTACCGAGCATCGGGGCACGTGCGGTTAAGACGCGCAAGGAAACTCGAATGTGCTGCGTAAATTGGCTCTTTGGCCAGTGGAGTACGAGGCGCTACTTTTTCGCAAAGATGAGTCCAAAGGCGTTCTGTGGACCATGATTGCCTTTTGGTCAGCCAATTTTTGGCCAATTCGATATGAGCTTCGGTTTGGCCATCGAATTCGAGCTGAGCGACCGCGCGATAGAGGCCATCGAGTGTAAAAACACGAAACAGTCTGGCGCGTCGTTCAAGCTGTCCCACAGTTGCTGCTGCAAAAAGGCGCATTTCGGGGAACCCAAAAACGTCCGGATGTTCCCCTAGCATTATGCCGAAGAGAGAGGAGCAAGAGCGGGGGGCAGACAGAGTAAAGATTGGCGGCAATGGACTGAGATCCTCGGGTTTTGGACAGTCTAGCATATGCTCGGGCAAGTGTACCAGAATGTGTCCGGTGTGAATTGCGCAGCCTAAAAACTTGTCGCGAACCGGTACGCGTGCTAGCACGAAAGCATTGATAATGCGTATTCTTTGAAGAGGTCGGTATCCTATGATGAAAGCTACGGAGCCAGACAGACACGCGCCCGAAACCAAAGCCGATACTCGGATAGGCTCCAGCATCATGCAGGGGCTTATTCCAATTCAGGGACGCATGTCATTGATACCTAATGATCCATTTCTTGAGCGCGAGTTGTTTCCGTTTCTGGATCCGCTTGAAGAAAACTACAAAGTAATTCTGGAAGAATTGCAGGAGTTGCTCAAGTACCGAGACGAGATACCCGGCTTTGAAGAGGTGTCGCCTGATCAGGGGCGCATTGCCAAGAACAAGCAATGGAAAACGTTGTTTCTTTATGGGTTTGGTCAGCGGGTCGAGCGGAACTGCGAACTCGCGCCAAAAACGGCAGCTTTGCTGGAGCAAGTGCCTAAACTCAGATTGGCCATGTTCTCGATCATCGAGCCGCGTTACCACATTCCTGCGCATGTTGGGATTGGTAAAGGCTTTCTGCGGTGCCAGCTTGGGCTTGTGGTCCCCAAGGATACCAACGGATGCCGTATGCGGGTCGCGGACCAAATACAGACATGGAAACCGGGAGAGCTGTTTGTTTTCGACGACACTTACGATCACGAGGTCTGGAATGATACGGACGAAGAACGGATTGTTCTGTTGTTCGATTTTGATCGCCCGATGCGATGGCCAGGGCGCTTTATCAATTGGCTGATGTTAACGCTGGTTAGACTGACATCTTTCTACAAAGTCCCCAAGAAGAACATGGACACGTTTGGAAGTCGGTTTGAGGAGCGTATCAAGGCGGCCGAAAAAGCTCTGGAAGGCGGACGCTCATGAGGTGGCAGAGCGATTTGCCCGTTTGATGACAGGTTACAGCAGCGCCGCAGCTTGTTTTGTTGCGGGAGTTGTGGGGGCTTTGGGTTTTTGGTCGATTGGTGGCCCGCTGCCTTTTTTGATAGGCAGCTTACTAGGTGTTGCCATTTTTTCAATTTGGCTTTCAAGCAGTTGGGGTGTGACGCCTGAGTTTCCTGCGTTACTGCGGAAAGGAGGCGTTGCGCTTGTTGGGGCGATGATTGGCAGCAGTCTTTCAGATGCAGGGCTCTCTGATGTCTCGGGTTTGACGGTATCCTTTCTTGCCGTGCTGCCGTTGATGCTTGTTATGCATGGCGTTGGTTACGGTCTGTTGCGAAAACTAAATCGCTTTGACCGTACGACCGCGTTCTTTGCCAGTTTGCCAGGAGGTATCGTGGACGCAGCGGTCTTGGGTGAACAGGCTGGCGGCGATGTGGCTCGGATCAGCTTGCAGCACTTGGTACGCATTCTTCTGGTCGTCTTGACGATCCCACTGTTGCTGTCTGTTTGGTCCGGCGTGCCGGTCGTAGCAATTCCTGAAGCAAGCACAACAGCGCCTCCTTCTGCCGGTTTGATTGATGGTGCGATTTTGGCAGTTTTGGCTGCCGCGGGAGTGTTCTTAGGACAGCTTTTGCGATTGCCTGCGGCGCATCTGATTGGGCCTGTATTAATCGCTGTGCTGGTAAGCCTGTCAGGCATTATGCCCCTAACGCAACCGTCCGGTTTGATGGCGGCTGCGCAGCTGGTCGTGGGTGCGAGTTTGGGGGTGCGCTATGCGGGGATTAGGGTTGCCGAGTTTCTTCGAAGCGCGATGATCGGCGCGTTGATTTTGGTTCTGACGCTTACGATAGCGGCACTCGCGGCGTGGTTTTTGCACTCTTATAGTCCGATGGGCTTTGAAACACTCCTGCTCAGCTTTGCACCGGGTGGGTTGGCGGAACTCAGCCTTGTTGCTTGGAGTTTTGGTTTCAGTCCTATCTTGGTTTCGGCCCATCATATTTTACGGATTGGAGGGGCGTTGGCTTGGGCGACCCTTGTTGGTTGGTCTGGCGTCCTGTCACAAAAAGAGGTTAAGCATTAGCGCGGCGTTGCTGAAAACAGAGTAACTAGCGCATCAGTTGCATGGCATGTTCTGTGCATGAGGTAAGAAAATGGTTCCAAATCTATCCGCTTTGTTGGCGCGCGCCGCGGTGTTTCATTCCACTCGGTTCGACAAAGTCACGCACCACGTCAGGCAGACGCAAACTGCTTGTTTGCAAGATATTCTGCGCTACAGCGGCAATGGCGCTATCGCACGCGATCTGCGTGTGAGCGAGAGAACGCCTGAGGATGTATTTCGTCGTGAGGTGCCTGTGCAGTCTTACGCTGCGTTTGCCCCATATGCAGAACGGATCGCCAATGGTGAAAAAAACGTCGTGTCAAAGGAGGATGTTTTGTTCATGGCAACCAGCAGCGGAACCACAGGTACGCGCAAGTTGTTGCCAATTACCAAGACTGTGCACCGCGTTCGACAACGGGCCCGCATGGCGTCGGCAGGATATCTGGTGCGAGGCTTGACCAAGCGGCATTTGCCTCATGGTCGGATCATGATCACCAGTAGTGCGGCCATGATGGGAGAGACGTCTGGGGGTATCCCTTTTGGGTTTACGTCGGCATGCGTGCATAACATGAATCGTAGCAAGTATTCCGCCCGGATTGTGACACCGTATCCATTTGATGTGATGGCGATTCCGGGGGTTCGGGAGCGTCACATAATGAGTTTCCTGTTTGCCCTGCGCGATCCAAAGTTGCGGTTCATCGCTGGAAATTTCCCTCCATTTCTCCTGCACATCGCCGCGCAACTTAATGAAGAAGCGCCTATGTTAATCGAGGCACTGCGTACAGGTGGTGTTCCAGACGGTGTTGTTCTGAATGAGCGGACACATCGGAAGCTGGCGAAGTCACTGCGGGCTGATCCTCAACGAGCGGAGGTTCTGGCGCGGATTTTCGAAAGGGACGGGCGGTTGGACCCGGGCAGCGTCTGGCCAGGATTGACGGCGTTGTTTACTTCTCTAGGTGATGCCTCAACGCCATATCTGCCCTCAATCAAGAAGGTATTCGGCGACAAGCCACTGTTTGGCGGCCTGTATTCAGCGACGGAATCCGTTTTTGGAGTGAACACTGAGATTGACGATGGGTCGTCGACCCTTGCGATTGGTAGCGCATATTTCGAATTCGTACCACGCGACCAATGGGACCAGGAGTGTCCTGAGTCTGTGTTGCCACATGAAGTTGAAGTCGGGCAGGAGTACAGAATTATCGTAACCAATTACCATGGTTTGATGAGATACGATATTGGCGACATCGTGCGAATTACCGGTTGGCATAATACGACGCCAAAATTAACGTTCTTGCGTCGCCGAGGTGGTGCATTGAATGCAACACATGAAATGACAACCGAAGCAGACATTGATCTTGCGTTGCGAGATGTTGAAGTGCGACTGGGATGTGCATTTCATCAAGTTGGGGTGACACTCCGCACAAACCTTAACGGAATGTCACGATATTTTTGGTTGGTTGAGTTTGCTGGATCAGCACCGGATTTGAACATTTTGGCAGCCAGTCTGGATGCTGCTTTGAGCCGTTCCAATCTCGCGTATGCCGAACGTCGTAAGGATTATATTCCTGAACCCGTTGTAGCATTACTCCCTACGGGGACGCTTCGCAGTCTTAAGCGTGGCGATCCGGGAAAACTCACAGATGCGGCCCTTAAGGGGCACCGCATTCTATACGGAAACCCCGCGGTCGAGGGGCTTAGTAGTAAGGCAATCGCCACCTCCACAGGGTATTTCCCTGCGCAATAACGCAGCTGTTGGGGTGTGCTTCCGTACTATCGGGTCACGAATGCCGATTGCGTGGCATGCATCAAAAGTTGAGTTTTACCTGCGACATTTTGGGGATCAGACAACGGCCCAAAGTTCATTTTTTAGGCTGTCAGGGATTGCATTGCGGCTGTCGGCGCCAAAAAACGTTCCATATCGAAACGGGATCACCTAGGGAGAAAGGAAACTGCGAAAGCTTCGATGCCCGGATCGGAGACGGGCTGCTGAACGGGGAAGTCTTCTACAAGCTACGCGAAGACCAAATCATCATCGAAGAATGGGGGGCCTCTGCGTAATGCAATATCTTCGCCTGCCGAGCAGCGAGAAACGCCACAACACTAAATGTCCTCAAAGCGCTTTCGGCTTTTGCCCATCGGTTCCGGTAAAAATTGTTCCGACAGAACCCAAACCAATCATGTACTAGTAATCAAGACGGGCAACTTAGGTGGGGCAGATCCTTGGATCGCACGATATCGCGTGAGGCCCAAAATGCGCTGTTGATTGTTCAGGAAATCGACGGTTAGCCGCGTATGTGGTTATGTTGTGGGTCGTATGGGCAGGGTTCGATCACCGTGGCCGCCGTCAGCTTTCCACACAGGTCAATTTCGCACTTTGTTGTAGGGGGCGAAATTTTCGGATCGACAAAGGCGTAGGCAAGGTTGAGCTGTGTTCGGTGGCCCCATTCGCCGGACGTGACAGTTCCGACGACTTGGTCGTCCAGCATCACGGACGCGCCCGGTTGTGCTGGAGCATGTGTGCCTTTTACGTGAAGGCTGACCAATTTGCGGCGGGGCAGCGACCTTTCAAGAAGCGCCGATTGGCCAATGAACTCTGGTTTGGTCGGTTTGACAAACCGGGTCAGGCCGGTTTCGAACGGGTCAAACTCTGTGATCAGGTCTGACTTCCAATGCAGAAAGCCTTTTTCAAGGCGCATTGAGTCGACCGCGCGGGCGCCAAAGGGTTTGAGACCGTAGGGTTCCCCGGCTTCGGTAAGGGCAATATACGCGGCGTAGAGCGAGGCGTTGGGGATGTGAATTTCATAGGCGAGTTCGCCGGAGAAGCTTACCCCCATGACCGTGGCCGGAGCAAAGCCGATGGTGCACTCTCGGACGGACAACCAAGGGAAGGCTGATTTGGACCAGTTTCCGCGGGCGCAATGTGCAAGGACAGTGCGTGCATTTGGGCCTGCGAGCACGAGAATGGTTTGGTCATTGGTTAAGGAATGCAGTTGCACGTCTTCTTCCGGGCGAAGATTCGCGCGGAGCCAGTCCATGTCGTGAAATTCACTGGCAGCAGCTGAACCGTACCAGACTCGTTCGGGTCCACGATCACTGGCGGGCAAGTTGGCGATGGTGGCCTCTGCCTTGATGCACCCATGATGATTTAGCAGGTAGGTCAGGCCGACACGGCCTAATCGGCGGGGCAGAGTGCCGCACACCATACGATCGAGGAATGTGTGACGGTCGCGACCGGTGATTTCAATCCGGTTGAAGCCATTTACCTCGCAAAGGCCGACATTGGTTTGGACGTTTTGGACTTCGGCGGCGACGAGATCAAAAGTTTCGTCAAATGAGTAACCGAGTGTTGGGTGAAAGTCTCGCGCAGGCTTGATGTAGTCGACGCGCTCCCAGCCGTTCACCACGGTGAATTCGGCGTTTTGCGCGGCCCAGATTGGCGTGAGAGGGGTGGTTTTGGCCGGCCGTCCGGCGGGGCGATGTTCGTGGGGGAAGTGAAAACGGAATTCGTTTTGGTAATCCTCTATGGCTTTCAGCGCGGTCAATTCGACATTAGCGTGGCCGGTAAAACGGCGGGGGTCGACACACCATGTGTCATAAACCGCTTCGCCATGCACGATCTGCTGGGCGAGTAACCAGCCGTGCCCGCCGCCTTCGCCAAGCCCAGCTCGCAGGCCGATGATACAGAATGCGTTGCGTTTGCCCGGGATTGGACCGACCAGCGGCGCGCCGTCAATTGTGTAGGTGATTGGACCGTTGACGATAGAGCGTATGCCGGTTTCGCGTAACGCGGGCATTCGCTCCATAGCACCTTCTAATACGTCCATAACACGGTCCAGATCGTCCGGGCAAAGGGCGTTTACAAAGTTAGGGTCAATCCCGTCCATCCCCCAAGTTTTGCAGTCTTGTTCGTAAAACCCAACCAGAAGTCCGTTTTTTTCCTGACGGCAATAATAGTCGCTGATCGGGCAGCGCAGGAGTGGCATGCGGTGGTCAGAGGAAGCGATGGCGGGGATATCTTCGGTCAGGAAGTATTGGTGTTCCATCGAGGCAATGGGGTGTTGAACACCCATCATCGCACCCACCTCGTTCACGCGATAACCGCCGGCATTGACCACAATGTCACAATCGATATCACCCTTGTTGGTATGAACGATCCAAGTGTCATCAGCGCGCTGGGTCAATCCGGTGACCGGCGTGTGACGATAGATTTGTGCACCGGCGTTGCGGGCGCGGCGCGCCAACGCCTGACAAAGCTGAGCCGGGTCAATATCGCCGTCCAATGGATCCCAAAGCCCACCAAGAAGGTTGTCGGTCGACACAAGGGGGTGGCGTCGCGCGCATTCTTCGGCGTCGATGACCTCGAAATGCACGTCCATACCGCGCGCCATCGAGGTGAAATGCCGATAGCCCTGCATTTGAGCTTCGTTATTTGCGAGGCGAATGCCGCCGTCGCCGTGGTGGTAGTTGATCGGGTAGTCAGGGTCTTCTGACAACTCCTTGTAAAGCTGGATCGAATGCGTTTTTAGGCCCACCATGGTTTGGTTCATGCCGAAATTGGTCACCTGGGCCGCAGAATGCCATGTCGTGCCGCTGGTGAGTTCGTCCCGCTCGAGCAGAACAACATCGCTCCAACCCTCTTGGGTGAGGTGATACAAGGTTGAACACCCGGCGATGCCACCGCCGATCACGACCACTTTGGTTCTGGTTTTCATATGCTTCCCCGTCTTTCTTGAAATGTGCGCGGGGTCAGTGATTGGCGTCTATGACGACATGTTGTTTTGGAAAAACTCGCAAACAATCTTCGCAAAAATGCGATGTAGCTGGATGTGAACTTAGGTTGAACTCGGGTCCAACACATAGAAATCCGGCGAGAGCCAAGGCAGTGAGTCCAGAATAGGAATGACAAAATGGCTGGACAGGAGGCTTCGCACGATATCAGCGATCAACTCCGCGGTGGCGCGTGGATAAAGGTCGCTGCAATAGACCGCAAGAACCCGAGAAAACGCTTTGTTTTGAAAGGCGTGCAGAGCGATCCTATTCTGATACCTCTTCGCGCGATTATAACTGGCGGGTGTGGTGATCGCCCAACCTCGACCCTCAGCAACCATGCCCAAAAGAGAGTGGTTGCTCTCAAACTCGAACCGGTTGGGCAAGGACACGCGAGTGCGGCGAAGGTGTAATTCGATCAGATTGCCAATGATCAAGTTCTGAGAATAGCGCAGGAAGGGCATTTTGGAACGCCCTGCGAGGCAATCTTCTGGAGTTTCCGTGGCGTTTATCGGCAAGGCGATAACAAATGGGTCGCGTAGCAGCGGGAACTCAATCAGGTCAGAGACATCTGCAATTGGGCGGGTTGCGACGCCGACGTCGAGTTTCTTTTCATGCAACATGTGAAGGATGGCGTGGCTGGGCCTGTTGAGGTGTTTGAAAGTACAGTTTGGCATGGCCAGAGACAATTGCTGGGCAAGCTCGGGGGCGACCTCGCTGTCCAACTCGTCGACGATACCTAGCCTGAGGTCGCGCACTTGAGAGAGGTTGCCAGACATCAATTCGGTTTCGCCGCGCCGGATTACACGAAGTCCTTCTTCGACGTGACGGGCAAAAATCACCCCCGCCGGTGTCAGGATCATCGGGCGTTTGGAATGGTCGACGAGGTCCATGCCGAGACTTTCCTCTACGCCACGCAAATGATGTGATATGGTGCTAATGGACAAGCCGGTTTCTTTGGAGACTTTGCTGGCAGAGCCCGATTTCGCGATCAGCTGAAAGATTTCTAGCCCGCGAAGGCTTAGATTTGAGCGCTGCATATGAATGCTTTTCCTGCTTGGTGAAACATGTACTGCAAATAGTTTCGAATATTTCGAAACTAAAATCCATCTTTTTTGTAGTTGCCAAAATTGATGCGCACGGCGTCGTAAAACGGTGTGAGATACGCGTGGCTCAAATAAGGAAGCCGGTCAGCGGGACTCCGTTGGCATGCGAACGACAACTGGGAGAAAAAGATGAAATCCAACAAGTTTAAGCAGGGTGTTGCGGCACTGGCGCTGGGGACTGCTGCATTTGGGGCTGCGCCTGCAATGGCTGAGAGCATTACAGTGGCGTATTTCCTGGAATGGCCAATGCCGTTTGAATACGCCAAGCAGATGGGCACCTACGAAGAAGCGTTGGGCATGGATATCAACTGGGTCAGCTTTGAGAGCGGCGTGAAAATGTCGGCTGCGATGGCTTCGGGTGATGTGCAGCTGTCAGTCAGCCAGGGTGTGCCACCGTTTGTAGTTGCGACCAGCGCGGGGCAGGACCTGCAAATTCTGGACGTTGCGGTCAGCTATGCGGACAACGACAACTGCGTTGCGCGGGCTGATCTGGAAATCGACAAAAGCAATGCGGCAGAGCTTGCTGGTAAAAAGGTCGCTGTTCCGCTGGGAACCGCCGCGCATTATGGCTTTTTGAAGCAGATGTCGCATTTCGGTGTTGATGTCGCGTCGATGGATGTTGTCGACATGGATCCGCCTGATGGTGCCGCAGCAATTGCGCAGGGCGCGATCGACATGTTTTGCGGCTGGGGCGGTTCGCTGCGCCGCGCGCTTGAGCACGGCAACGTACTGCTTTCAGGAGCGGAAAAAACCGAGCTGGGTATTCTGGTGTTTGACGTGACGTCTGGACCGGCGGATTGGGTTGCTGAGAATGGTGACACTGTTGCGAAATTCCTGAAAGTGACAGCAGATGCAAACGCGATGTGGGCGGATGAGGCAAACCATGCCAAAATGCTTCCGCTGATCGCAAAGGATGCGGGCATGGACGAAGCCGCAACAGCCCAAACCATGGCGACGTTCTCTTTCCCGACGGTTGAAGATCAGCTGTCTGATAAGTGGCTGGGTGGCAATGCTCAGACATTCATGAAGGGTGTCGCGGATGTGTTCGTAGAAGCCGGTAGCATCGATGGTGCGCTGGACACATACGAAAACAACGTCAACACAGGTCCGCTGGAAGCCGCAGGCGACATGTAAGACTGGATGAGGAACGGCGGCCATCCCCCGCCGTTCCCGCGACACGTGGTTTGACAAAGGGCCACGTGTTTTTTGTGAATTGAGCCCAACGGAAAGCGCAAGCAATGTCCGGACTATCCATAGAAAATATCTCAATGCGGTTCGATCTGCCCAATGGCAGTTCGGTACAGGCATTGAAGAATGTATCGCTCCACTTAAAACCGGGGGAGTTGATGAGTGTGCTGGGCCCGTCGGGCTGTGGCAAAACCACGTTATTGAATATCGTGGCAGGTTTTTTGGCGCCGACAGAAGGCGAAATCAGAATGAACGGTCACACAGTGACCGGCCCGGATGCCGAGCGCGGCATGGTATTTCAGCAAGGCGCGCTGTTTGAGTGGATGGATGTGCGCGGCAATGTGAGTTTTGGACCTCGCATGAAAGGCGAAAATGAAGCTCATTGGGGTGCAAATGTAGATCATTTGCTAGATGTCACCGGGCTGGGAGACTTCAAGGACAAGGCGATTTACGAATTGTCCGGTGGGATGCAGCAGCGCGTCGCTCTGGCGCGCTGTCTGGCGAATGACCCAGATGTGATCCTGATGGACGAACCTTTGGGCGCGTTGGACGCGTTGACGCGGGAAAAGATGCAAGGGTTGGTCCTGAAGCTTTGGAAGGAAACTGGCAAGACCATCATTTTGATCACGCACTCAGTTGAAGAAGCATTGTTGCTGGGTGAACGGTTGCTGGTGATGGCACCGCGCCCCGGACGTATCCACAAGGAGTATCAGCTGCCATTTGCGGATATGGGCGTAAATGCCGATTTACGTGAAGTGAAACAGGCGCAGGGGTATAATGATACACGCGAAGAGATCCTTGAGATGATCTGGGACATGGAAGAAGAAATCATGGGCCGTACGGAGGATCAGAAATGATTGGTTTGATTATCCTGCTGGTTTACGTGGCGATTTTTATCGTCTCATTCCTGATTGTGCGGTTCTTAGTGCAAAAGACGACCACAGATTATACCGCTCTGAAAACCGTTACTTTTGGTGACGAAAGTGCGGTGACGTCGAACAGGGTGGCGTCGGTGGTGTCCGTATTGACGATTTTTCTAATCTGGGGATCGTTCACCGGTTCGGTTCTCATACCGCGTTTTCTGCACGCGCCAGGGCCGTTTGTTGGAGAAACGTCGTTCACCTATACAATTGAAACACCCGAGGGCGCACGCGATGACGCGACGATCTTTGTCCGGGTTATGGGTTTTGGTGAAGAAACGGTAAAGTTCGAAGTGCCTCCGGGTGACGGCATTGCCAAGGACGACGCGGTGGCGATGCCTGCATCACGTTCAACAACGATCATTTATGACAAGAACGACGAGGTGACACGCAAGGATGGCGCGCGTCTGGTCGCGATTGATGGCGAAACGATTGGGCCAGATATCGCGTTGAACACGGATGTGGGGCGTTTTGCGTTAACGGAGAAGGGGGCAATTACCTTTGCGCCACCCAAGGGTTTGCAAATGGAACCCATCTGGCTTCCTCCGCCTGAGGCAGTTGTTGGACGTGTGATTGAAATTGCCAATGATGGGTATCGCGACAGCACGCTGTGGAAACACTTGGGGTATTCATTGTTCCGAGTGATTGCCGGGTTCTTCTTTGGTGCACTGCTGGGTATTCCGCTGGGATATGCAATGGGTCTAAGCAACTGGTTCCGTGGTTGGTTTGAACCGATTGTTGAATTCATGAGGCCTGTTCCGCCGCTGGCGCTAATTCCGCTGGTCATTATCTGGTTTGGGATTGGCGAGACGGGCAAGATTATCCTGTTGTTCCTCGCCTCGCTCTGGATCATGGCGATTTCGGCAAGGGCAGGTGTGTCTGGTGTGAATATCACCAAGGTGCACGCAGCCTATTCGCTGGGTGCGAGCAAGATCCAGATCCTGCGTAACGTTATCATTCCAAACTCTCTGCCTGAGATCTTCACCGGCGCGCGGGTTGCCATGGGAGTATGTTGGGGAACGGTTGTGGCCGCCGAATTGGTTGCAGCGTCCGAAGGAGCGGGCATGATGATCATGGTCGCGTCCAAGTTCCAGCTGACTGATATCGTGCTCATGGGGATCATCCTGATTGGTGTGATCGGGTTTGGCATCGACATTTTGATGCGCCGACTTGAGAACCTGTTGGTGCCGTGGAAAGGGCGCAGCTAAAGAGTAATTTTTGCTGAAAAGCCAAGGAAAAAATAGTTGGTGCGCGTGTCCGATGACACGCGCACTTTTGTTTTTTGCAGAATGGGTCATACTCTTGGGTGGAAACAGTGTTCCGCGCTTGGAATAAGACGTGGAACAAAGGAACAGGGAGATGCTTATGTTCAGATATGCTGCCATTTCAGCGTTGGCTTTGGCCTGCGCTTCGGCTGCCACTGCCGAGACGATTCGTTGGGCGGGGACCACAGATCCACAGACGATGGACCCTCATGCGGTAAATTCGGCACCGGTGCTGGGGTTTCTGAATAACGTATTTGAAGGGCTTGTCCGGCGCGGCAAGGATATGTCTGTCGAGCCAGCACTAGCAACATCATGGGAGCCAATTGGTGACGGCGAAGGCTGGCGGTTTACGCTGCGCGAGGGTGTGAAATTCCACGATGGTGCGGAATTCACGGCTGAGGACGTTCTGTTCAGCTATCAGCGGGCCTCAGACGAGGCATCTGACACACGCAGCTGGTTTGCGCCTGTGTCGGGGGTGAATGTGATAGACGATTTCACGGTCGACATCATGACATCCGCCCCGAACCCGATTTTCCCGGACTCGATCGCTAACTGGATGATCATGGACAGTGGCTGGGCCGAGACGAACAGCGCGACGTTGCCGGATAAAGAGAATGGTAACTATGCGACGTTGAATGCGAATGGCACCGGTGCATTCATGGTGACGGATCGCCAGCCCGGATTGTCGACAACGTTGACCCCGTTTGGCGGCTGGTGGGATGAGGCTGAGCACAACATTACCGAGGCCACCTTTACGCCAATCGATAACCCTGCGACAGCTGTGGCGGCGTTGCTGTCTGGCGATGTGGACATGATAAACCCGGTTCCTATTCAGGACGCCGCGCGGGTCGATCAACGAGACGGCACCAAGGTGATCCGTGGCATTGAGGCACGAGTAATAATGCTGGGATTTGGCCATGAGGCTGACCAGCTCAAATACACCGCGATGGCAGGGGAGAAAAACCCGTTCCAGGACGTGCGTGTCCGCGAGGCGGTGGCGAAGGCAATCAATGTGGATGCAATCCGGCAGACCATCATGCGGGGCAGCGCCGAGGAGGCGAGCCAGCTGGTGAGCCCGGCAATGCGCGGTTATTCCGATGCAAATGCGGCGCGGACAGCATATGATCCTGAAGGGGCTAAGGCTTTGCTGGCAGAAGCTGGGTATGCGGATGGGTTCAGCTTTGGTCTGAAGTGCCCCAACAACCGCTATCTGAACGATGAGGCCGTTTGTCAGGCTGTTACGGGGATGCTGGCGCAAGTAGGAATCAGTGCCGAGTTGGATGCGATGCCGGTTCAGAATTATTGGCCCGAGTTGCGGGCGGATAATTTTGACATGTATTTGCTGGGCTGGTCGCCGGGCACGTTTGATCACGAGCATCCGGTTCGCTTTCTAGTGACAACACCAAACGCTGAGAAAAAGCTGGGTTCGTGGAACTTTGGCGGGTTCTCGAATGCGCGTGTTGATGAGCTGTTGCCGATGGTTCAGTCCGAGATTGATGACACAAAGCGGCAGGCGATGATTGATGAGACTGTTGCGATATATCAGTCTGAACATGCCTATGTGCCGCTTTACGTTCAGCCGCTAGTTTGGGGTGTGCGTGACAATGTTGAACTGACACAGCGTCCGGATAACTTCTTTATCCTGCGTTGGGTTACAATGAACTAAAAGCATGGCCGGCGCATCCAACGGGCTGCGCTGGCCAAAGTGAATTTCCCATGTTTTCCTTTGTGATACGCCGCATTCTTCAGGCGCTGCTTGTTCTGCTTGTTGTGGGGTTGGTGGCGTTTGCCATGTTTAATTTCATCGGTGATCCCATCGATAATATGCTGGGCCAGGAGCGCACGCAGGAGGATGTGGACCGCCTGAAAGAGCGCTTGGGATTGGATCAGCCGTTTGTGGTGCAATACGCCAAGTTCCTGCTGGCCGCTGCGCAAGGAAATTTTGGCGTGTCCTATGAACAGGGTCGGCCTGTGGCGGATATTCTGGCCGAACGCGCGCCCGCGACGCTGGAGTTGGCCGCAGTGTCAGGGGTGTTTGCCTTGACCCTTGGGATTGTGCTGGGCGTATTCACGGCCATTCGGCGCGATGGATTCTGGGCCAATGTGATCATGACGCTGAGTTTGGTCGGGGTGTCGTTGCCGACATTTCTGATTGGTATTTTGCTGATCTACCTGTTTTCGGTCGAGCTTGACTGGTTGCCGAGTTTCGGGCGCGGCGACACGGTGCAGATTGGCGGCTGGAGTACTGGGTTGTTGACAACTAGCGGGCTGACAGCGCTGATTTTGCCGTCCATTACGCTGGGGCTCTATCAGATGACGCTGATCATGCGGTTGGTGCGGTCCGAGATGCTGGAAGTGATGCGACAGGATTACATCCGGTTCGCACGCGCACGCGGTCTGAGTGAGCGAACTGTGACGTTTCGCCATGCGCTTAAGAACACCATGGTGCCGGTGATTACAGTGACCGGTTTGCAGCTGGGGTCATTGATCGCATTCGCGATTATCACTGAGTCAGTGTTTCAGTGGCCCGGAATGGGGCTGTTGTTTATCAACGCGATCCAGTTTGTCGATATCCCGGTTATGGCGGCGTATCTGATGATGATCTCAGTGATGTTTGTCGCGATCAATTTGATCGTGGATATCCTTTATGTGGCGGTAGATCCGAGGTTGCGAACATGATTGAAGCAATAAAACACGCGCCGGGGCGGATTAAGCGGGCGTTGGATAGCGACTTTTTCTGGAAATTTCGCCGCTCGCCCGTCGCGGTGATATCTTTTGCGGCAACGTTTCTATTGGTGATGTCAGCATTGTTCGCGCCACTTTTGGCGACGATGAACCCGTTTGATCCGGCCAGTTTGAACTTGATGAATGGGTTCACACCGCCCGTGACGCCAAGTGCATTTACCGGCGAAACCTTTTTGATGGGGGCTGACGATCAGGGGCGGGATGTGTTTTCGACGATCCTTTATGGGATGCGCATATCGCTGTTTGTCGGTTTTGCGGCCGTAACGCTGGGGCTGTTGATTGGTGTGACATTGGGGCTGATCTCGGGGTATTTTGGTGGCTGGACGGACACGATCATCATGCGGATTGCCGATGTGCAATTGACCTTTCCGTCGATCTTGGTCGCGATGTTGATTTTTGGTGTGGCCAAAGGGTTTACGCCGCCTGAATACCGCGACCAGCTGGCAATATGGGTTCTGATCCTGTCGATTGGATTGTCGGATTGGGTGCAGTTTGCGCGCGTGGTGCGTGGCGCGACGATGGTGGAGAAGAACAAGGAATACGTTCAGGCGGCGAGATTGATCGGGCGCGGCGCGATGCCGATTATCTTCCGCCATATCCTGCCGAATGTGTTGTCGCCGGTCTTAGTGATTGCGACAATTTCGCTGGCGCTTGCAATCATCGCTGAAGCGACGCTGTCGTTTCTAGGCGTGGGTGCACCGCCGACGCAGCCGTCGCTGGGGACATTAATTCGAATTGGGCAGGGGTATCTTTTCTCGGGTGAGTGGTGGATTTTGTTTTTCCCGTCAGTGACATTGCTGGCGCTGGCCCTGTCGGTGAACCTTTTGGGGGATTGGCTGCGTGATGCGCTGAATCCCAAGTTGCGGTGAGGGGCGATTATGGCGTTGCTGAATATTCGTGATCTGACCGTGGAATTCCCAACCCGTCGCAAGGTTTTCAAAGCTGTAAACGCGGCCTGTCTGACGGTTGAGCCGGGCGAGATACACGGTCTGGTCGGGGAAAGCGGCGCGGGTAAGTCGACGATTGGCGCTGCGGTCATGGGTCTTTTGGAACGGCCCGGACATATCACCGGTGGTACAATAGCCTACCGCGAAGACGAAATAAGCGGACTGGATGACGAGGCGATGCGCAAGTTGCGTGGGCGCAAGATTTCGATGATCTTTCAAGATCCTCTGACGTCTTTGAACCCTTTGTTTACGATCCGCCAGCAGTTGACCGAAACGATTATTGCCAATCTGAAAGTTGGTAAGGTGGATGCGGATGCGCGCGCATTAGCGTTGTTGCAGCGCGTGGATATTCCTGATCCTGAAACGCGGCTGGATCAGTATCCGCATCAGTTTTCCGGTGGTATGCGACAGCGTGTGGTTATTGCGCTGGCGCTGTGCTCAGAACCCGAAGTCATTATTGCGGACGAGCCGACAACCGCGCTGGATGTGGCGGTGCAGGCGCAGATTTTGGAGTTGATCCGGGATCTGGCCGTCGAACGGCAAGTCGGTGTCATTCTGATTACACACGACATGGGCGTCATAGCTGACACGACGGACCGCGTTACCGTGATGTATGACGGTTCAGTTGTCGAAAGCGGACCAACGGCGCAAGTGCTGGGGCAGCCTGAACACGACTATACTAAGTCGTTGATTGCCGCCGTGCCACGCCCGAACCGCAAGGTGCACCGGTTTCCACAGGTAAGCTATGGCGGGCGGATGACGAGCTTCGCCATTGAAGAGATTGCAAAGGGTTGGCCAGTGCGGGAGGCGCCTGAGGGGGCTTTGGTTTCGGTCGCTGGCGTCACCAAGCGTTTTGCTGAGAAGGGCGGGCTACTGCCATGGCAACGTCGCCATTTTAAGGCTGTAGATGACGTCAGTTTTGACATTGTTCCGGGCGAAGTTTTTGGAGTTGTGGGTGAAAGCGGGTCTGGTAAATCGACGATTGCACGGGTGATCTCAGGCCTTTACCGCGCGGATGGTGGGAATATTTATTTCGACGGTCGACTGGTGAGCGAACCGTCGGACAAAGAAGCCATTCGGGCGTTCCGCCAAGACATTCAGATGATTTTTCAGGATCCTTACAGCTCTTTGAACCCAAGAATGCGGGTTGATGATATCGTGGCTGAACCGATAAAACATCATGGTCTATTATCAGGGCACGCGGCAAAGCTGCGCGTGGGTGAATTGCTGGAGCAAGTTGGTCTGGGCGCGGATGCGGCGGCCAAGTATCCGCACGAGTTTTCAGGTGGTCAGCGGCAGAGAATTTCGATTGCTCGTGCGTTGGCGACGCAGCCGAAGTTTCTGATTTGTGACGAGCCGACAAGCGCATTGGATGTGTCGATCCAAGCGCAGATATTGAATATTCTCAAGGACCTGCAGGAGCATCTTGGGTTGACTATGCTGTTCATCAGTCATGATTTGCCGGTGGTTCGGCAAATGTGTGACCGCGTTGCGGTGATGAAACAGGGCAGGATCGTGGAGTTACAGGAAACAGAGGCGCTGTTTTCCGATGCGAAGGAGAATTATACGCGCGAGTTGCTAAGCCTGATGCCGCGTATGTCTGACGTGTCGGACGAGGTACAACTACCTGATTATTGACGGTTTAGTAGAAATTCCATGTTCAAAGAAGCCCACGCCATTTTAATTGGATGATAGCATCCGACAAAGCTGCCTAAGATCTCGTCGCAGTGCCGTGCGTCGCCACCATTTTTTGCCTTTGTTTATCCGATTGTGTCCTCTTACGGGGGTAGGACGAAAAGGTTTGTTTGTTTGATACGACGTTCTAAGGCATAATGAGGAGAGTCGGAGTACTAATTTTACAATAAGTTCCGGTATTTATCGCTTTGGAGAGGCACCATGGCTTTTGAAAGAATTGATACACATTTGCTGACGGGTGCCGTTCTGGCCATTGGATGGGTTGGGACGGTGAGTGCACAGGAGAGCACGCCTGTTGAGTTTTATGGGCAGTTGAACCCGACATTCTTGTCCTTTGACGATGGTGTTTCGAGCACAGATATTCTGACCGACAACGATCACTCTAATACTCGTTTTGGATTTTGGTCGCGCGATATGTTCAACGTCGAAGGGCTTGAATTTAACTTTGAGACGGCCATCGGGCTTCCCTCATCTAGCGCCACGTCGCAAACCAATACGCCGGATTGGGATTGGGATGCCACCAAGCTGCGTAAAGTCGATGTTTCATACGCAGGCGATTGGGGTAAAGTGTATTTTGGTCAAGGCAGTATGGCTACCGATGGAACCGGGCAAGTGGATTTCTCTGGTACGGACCTTGTTGCATATGCCGGGTTGGCTGATTCTGCTGGTTCATTCCTGTTCCGAAACAGCGCGGGTGCGTTGACGACGCGCAGCGTAGGGCAGGTATTCCGTGATTTGGACGGCGGACGCAGAGCGCGACTGCGCTATGACACGCCGAGCTTTTCTGGTTTTCAGGTGTCTGGCGCCGTGGGGCGAGAGATACTGGCTGCTGGCAATGATGATACGTTTTACGATCTTTCGGCGTCTTATACCGGAGGCAATGACAACGTTCAGTTTAAAGCGGCGATCGGGTCCGCCTGGACGGACTTGGACGGCGGTGGCACATCGCAGCAAACCGTGGGGTCGATGGCTGTAATGCACAAGCCAACGGGCCTGAACGGAACACTGGCTGCGGGCTCGGTCGACGGGGGAGGAGATTATCTCTACCTTAAGGCGGGCGTATTGAGGGATTGGTTTGATGTGGGCTCGACAGCGGTAGCTTTGGATTTCTATCAAAGCGATGGACTTGTTGCGGGTGAAGATGGAGAGGCCATTGGTTTTGGTTTGGTTCAACGTTTCGACAACCAGCGTATCGAAGCCTATTTCGGTTATCGAAATTACGAACTGACCGACACGACAGGCGCAACAAACTATCGCGATGCAAGCCATTATATGCTAGGCGCGCGGTTTAAATTCTGATCCTACACAATGCGGGCTGAGAGTGGCAGTTAATAGTGCCTTGCCCCTTGCACCGGGGCAGATTGACAACTAGAAGAACTCAGATTTTTCTTATTGCGCGCGGGGGTGTCCTCGCGCGCCGCCACTTATGGGGACTCTGATGCAGGTTACCGAAACACTGAATGAAGGTTTGAAGCGCGGATACAACATCGTTGTGACCGCTTCTGAGCTGGACGACAAAGTGAACGAGAAGCTGGCCGAAGCGCAGCCAGAAATCGAGATGAAAGGTTTCCGCAAGGGCAAGGTGCCTATGCCGCTGTTGCGCAAGCAGTTTGGCGAGCGTCTGATGGGCGAAGCCATGCAGGAAGCCATTGACGGCGCGATGAACAACCACTTTGAAGAAAGCGGTGATCGTCCGGCATTGCAGCCAAAAGTCGAAATGAAAAACGGCGAAGAGTGGACACCGGGCAACGACGTCGAAGTTGAGATGTCTTATGAGGCACTTCCAGAAATCCCCGAAGTTGAGCTGAAAGGCATCACTTTGGAGAAGATGGTTGTCAAAGCCGACGACGCGGCGGTTGAAGAGGCTCTGGGTAACCTGGCCGAAACCGCACAAGATTTTAAGGCGCGCCGCAAAGGCTCGAAAGCGAAAGACGGCGATCAGGTTGTCATGGACTTCTTGGGCAAAGTTGATGGTGAAGCATTTGATGGCGGCGCCGCAGAAGATTTTCCGCTGGTTTTGGGATCGGGTCAGTTTATCCCCGGTTTTGAAGAGCAACTGGTTGGCGTGAAAGCCGAGGAAGAAAAGGACGTTACTGTTTCTTTCCCAGACGATTATCAGGCCGAGAACCTTGCCGGTAAGGAAGCAGTCTTCTCTTGCACCATCAAGGAAGTCAAAGAGCCGGTTGCCGCTGAGTTGAATGATGAGTTGGCACAGAAGTTTGGTGCTGAAGACCTGGACGGCCTGAAGGGCCAGATTAGCGAACGTCTGGAATCTGAATACTCGGGTGCGGCGCGCTCCGTAATGAAGCGCGCCCTGTTGGACCAACTGGACGGTTTGGTGTCTTTCGATCTGCCTCCTTCGCTGGTTGAGGCCGAAGCGGGCCAGATTGCGCATCAGCTGTGGCACGAGGAAAATCCCGAGGTCGAAGGGCATGATCACCCTGAAATCGAGGCAACCGATGAGCACAACAAGCTGGCCGAGCGCCGCGTGCGTCTGGGGCTGTTGCTGGCAGAGTTGGGGCAGAAGGCAGAAGTCGAAGTGACGGACGCTGAGATGACACAAGCGATCATGAACCAAGCGCGTCAGTACCCAGGTCAAGAGCGTCAGTTCTTTGAGTTTGTGCAGCAGAATGCTCAGATGCAGCAACAGCTGCGCGCGCCGCTGTTCGAAGACAAAGTTGTTGATTATGTTTTTGAACTGGCAACGGTGTCTGACAAGGAAGTGTCTAAGGACGAGCTTCAGAAAGCGATCGAAGAGCTGGACGAAGAATAAATCCTACGCGATCAGAATGAGATTTGATTGCCCGAAGCCAAGGCTGGCTTCGGGCTTTTTGTTTTTTGAGGTGGAATAGTTACTTTTTGGTTTTGCGAGCCGATCGCGTGTTTTGTCCGTGTCTGAAAGTGGCGCATCAGGCGTTGAAATATTGTATCTGCAACATCTTACTGTGTGCTACGCTAGCCTTGTGCAAGTTCAAGGGAGACGCGCATGAGTAAGAAATTGATTGCAGAATTTTTTGGTACATTCTGGTTGGTATTCGGCGGTTGCGGCAGTGCGATTTATGCGGCTGGGGTCGCAGATGTCGGGATCGGATGGCTCGGGGTCAGCCTTGCTTTTGGTTTGACTGTCATGACGATGGCCTATGCTGTGGGGCACATCTCGGGCGGGCATTTCAACCCGGCTGTGTCGCTGGGATTAATGATCGCCGGACGGTTTGAAAGCAAAGAGCTGATACCTTATTGGGTGGCGCAAGTGATTGGCGCGATTGCCGCTGGGGTCGTGCTGTATGTGATTGCGTCTAACGCGGCAGGATTTTCCGGAGCAGGTGGGTTCGCGTCGAACGGTTATGGCGCGGCGTCACCACAGGGGTATTCGCTTGTGGCTGGATTGATCGCCGAGATCGTTCTGACGGCGTTTTTCCTGGTCATCATTCTGGGTGCGACATCAAGCGGTGCACCGGCGGGATTTGGACCAATTGCCATCGGTCTGGGGCTGACGCTGATCCACCTGATCTCTATCCCGATTACTAACACTTCAGTTAATCCTGCGCGTTCAACTGGCGTGGCGCTTTTTGCGGATGCGCCAGCGCTTGGGCAGCTTTGGTTGTTCTGGGTTGCGCCGTTGATCGGCGCGGCGCTAGGTGCGGTTATTTGGAAAGCCATGTCTGACGAATAGACACATAGCTGAAAGTTGAGGCGGACCGCATTTTAAGGCGGTCCGTTTTCGTTTTAAACTGCGCGTCAGATTCTGGAAGAAAGGGCGTTGTGATGGATTACACCAGCTTTGATCGCGCGGCGTACGACGCGTTTCGCCAAAATGATCGCGATGGTCCGATCCATATGCTAAATCTTATCAAGTTACGTATTCGGGCTAATTATAGCGATGGACGGACGGCAACAGGGCGCGAGGCCTTCGCCGCTTATGGGCGCGAAAGTGAGCCGGTTTTCAAGCGCTTGGGAGGGCGGATCGTTTGGCGCGGACGTATGGAACAGATGCTGATTGGCCCCGAAAAAGAGTGGGATATCTGCTTTATCGCTGAGTATCCAAGCGTGGCAGCCTTTGCAAATATGCACAAAGAACCAGATTATCGTGCGGCTGTACAACATCGCCAAGCAGGCGTTGAAGACAGCCGCTTGATCCGGATGAACCCTTTGGATTCCGGCGGGAATTTTGGTGAGTGACTGCTAGGGCCTTAGGCCGGTTTCCTGAAGGAGACCTTTGCGTTTTGCCTCGTAGTAGTAGCCGCGCGCGTACCATTTGACTGAGTCGTCGTAGTCGCCATCGGCAACAATATAGGCCCCTCGTAAGTATTTTACCGCGTATTTTAGATTGGTTTCGGCATCTAGCAACCCGGCGCGATCACCGCGATATCCCATGCCGCGAGCCGTCGGCAGCTGAATCTGCATGAGGCCAATGTTTGGGCCATTGGTGGCCCATGGGCGATGTGTGCTTTCACGTACGATGACACGTTGCACCAATGGGCGGGGGACATCGTAAAAGTCTGCATATTTGTTGATGAGCTTTCGCAACTCAGGCGTCTCGTTGGGATAAAGTGGAGGCTCGCCAGACTTGGTGAGTTTTCGGATTTGCTTGGCTTCTTTGCGGTCTTGCCGTCGATCGCGACGCCCACCGCAGGCAGCCAGAAGCGGCGCAGCCGCGAGCAGCATCACGAAATGACGGCGAGTTGGGGGCGTTTTCATATTGGTATTCTTTGCTCTGCCATTTTCGGACATTATGGCGGAGCGACCGCAAACAAAAAAGGCCGCGTCCGGTTTTTTGGACGCGGCCAGATATTTTGGGCGAAAAGGAGCTTACGCTTCTTTGTTAGCCTCTTCTTCTGCTTCCTCAGAAGCAGGGGCCAGTTCGTCATCATCAGATGCCGCTGCACCGATGTCTTCGAACAGTTCCGCGATCTCGAATTCAGCTTCCGCTTCTGCTTCTGCGGCGAGTTCCTGAATGGACTTGCCAGAGGCTTGCAGCTCAGCTTCTTCCTGAGAACGGGCAACGTTCATTTCGATGTCGACCTGAACTTCGGGGTGCAGGATGACGTGAACGATGTGCAGGCCAAGATCCTTGATCGGCTTGGACAGAGCAATCTGTTTCTTGTCGAGCGAGAAACCGTTTTCAGTTGCTGCATCTGCGGCGTCACGAGGTGTGACAGAACCGTAGAGCGCGCCAGCGTCCGAAGCCGAGCGAATCACGATGAACTGCTGTCCATCGAGTTTTTCGGCCAGTGCTTCTGCTTCTTGCTTGGTTTCCAGGTTGCGCGCTTCGAGCTGCGCTTTCTGGGCCTCAAAAGAAGCAACATTGGACTCTGATGCGGTCAGAGCTTTGCCCTGTGGCAGTAGGAAGTTGCGCGCGTAGCCAGGTTTAACGTCAACGACGTCGCCCATTTGGCCAAGCTTGGCAACACGTTCAAGAAGGATAACTTGCATTTGGGTTCTCCTTACTTAACGGCGTAGGGCAGCAGGGCGAGGAAGCGGGCGCGTTTGATGGCACGGGCCAGTTCACGCTGCTTCTTTGCCGAGACGGCGGTGATGCGCGATGGGACGATCTTGCCACGCTCAGAGATATAGCGTTGCAGCAGACGAGTGTCTTTGTAATCGATCTTTGGCGCGTTGTCGCCCGAGAAGGGGCAGACTTTCCGGCGGCGGAAAAATGGTTTTGCAGCCATGGTTTAGTGTCCTTTCTTCAAGCGATCAGTTGCGGCGTTCGCGGCGGTCGCCACGTTCGTCACGTTTCTGCATCTGGACCGAGGGACCTTCGGCGTGATCGTCGACCTTGATGGTCAGAACGCGCATCACGTCATCATGCAGGCGCATCAGGCGTTCCATTTCCTGTACCGCTGCGGCAGGCGCGTTGGTTTTCAGAAAGGCGTAGTGGCCCTTGCGGTTTTTGTTGATCTTGTAGGCCATCGTTTTGACGCCCCAATACTCGCTCTCAACAACGTTGCCGCCGTTGTCCGCGAGGACGGTGCCAAAATGTTCGATGAGGCTTTCTGCTTGCGCGTTGGACAGGTCCTGGCGCGAGATGAAAACATGCTCATAAAGCGGCATGTGCACTCCATTCAATTATCAGGCGCATTTCAAAGTGCGGGGCTGTTCCCTTTCGCGCCCCACCCACGAGAGACTGCGCGGTTCATATCTTTGCGAAAGGATGGCGCTGTATAGCCGAATTCAGGCGCGGTGCAAGGGGATTCATTTGGCCGCTTGGCTGGCACGAATTACCACGAAATGGGGCAGAGGCGATCGCGTAATTCCCTATCAGTGCCCCATTCTCGCCGGATTCTGACGGGATCATGAACTCAAGCTTAAATTGCAGATGCCATCAAGGAGAACCGGGGCATGGTTGCGCTGACACATTTCATGGAAGAAACCCGCTCTAAGGTAGCGACCGTTGAGGGCAAAGGGCATTCGATGCCCATACGCGCCGCATCGGTCGTGTTCGGATTTGCGTTCATCTGGGCAGGGACGGGAATTTGGTTGGTTCCAGGGTTGGACCTGACACCCAATATCCTGCTCGCAAAGATGGGGCTGTCGATCTTGTTGGTGACGGCTGGCGTAGGCATGACGCAAATTGCGACAGAGAAGCCTGTGATGGAGCTGCATTTTGATGCGCGCAATCGTCAGCTGTTGGTTTATGAATCGCTTCCAAGAGGACGCCAGCATGTAACGGCCTCGATTAACTACGAAGACATTGCACGTGTAAATGTGACAGACACACAACTAAATGTGCTGGATGATAATGAGGTTGAACTCGTCTCATTGCCTTTGGATGGCCCGCATGCCCGTTTGGACGCCATTGCGCAGCTGCGCAGCCAATCGATATTTGCGGACTAAAGAAGCTTCTGAACTGACCGCTTTTCTAAACGTCGCTGAAAACATCAGCGGCGTTTTTGTTTTCCTATGGTCGAGTAAGGGCGTTGCGCCATGGTTGATGTCGCGGTATCCCCTGCACACCATGACGAAGGAGTATCATCCATGAGCCGCGCATTTGTATTTCCGGGGCAGGGCGCCCAGACAATTGGAATGGGAAAGGCGCTGGCGGATGCGTATCCTGCCGCGAAGGTCGTGTTTGACGAGGTTGATGAGGCGCTTGGAGAAAGCCTGAGCGGGTTAATCTGGGACGGGGCGCAGGACGAACTGACGCTGACCCACAATGCACAGCCTGCGTTGATGGCTACGTCGCTGGCGGCGATGAAAGCGCTTGAAGCTGAGGGTGTCACGATTGAGGTTGCGTCTTATGTCGCGGGTCACTCGTTAGGTGAATATTCTTCACTGGCTGCCGCTGGTGCTTTGAGCATTTCGGACGCTGCGCGCCTTTTGCGTAAGCGGGGCGAAGCGATGCAGGCGGCTGTGCCGGTTGGACAGGGCGCAATGGCAGCGCTGCTTGGTCTCAACTTTGAGACCGCGCGCGAAGTGGCAGAAGCAGCGGCGGACGGCGAAGTTTGCCAAGCGGCAAACGACAATGACCCAGGACAGGTTGTTGTGTCCGGGCATCGGGGAGCTGTAGAACGCGCTGTGGGCTTGGCCAAGGAAAAGGGCGCCAAACGCGCGGTAATGTTGCCGGTGAGCGCTCCGTTTCATTGCGCATTGATGCAACCAGCCGCAGAGGCGATGGCGGTTGCGCTGGGAGAGGTGGATATTAGACGACCTGCGGTGCCGCTGGTGGCAAATGTGCTGGCGGAGCCGGTTTCTGATCCCGCAACTATTCGGTCGTTGCTGGTAGATCAGGTGACTGGATCGGTTCGCTGGCGCGAATCGGTGTTGTGGATGGCGGAAAACGGCGTTGATGAAGTTTGGGAAATTGGCGCGGGCAAAGCTCTGGCAGGAATGATCCGCCGTATCGACCGATCTGTGGGATGTAAGCCTGTGGGGTCACCCGATGACATAAAGGCCGCTGTAAGCAGCCTGAATGGGTGATATCGAGCGGGTTTGATGCCTGGACATAGAAAACTCTTGGCTGGTCCTATTGGGACATTGGTCGAGATGGTAGAAGGATAGCAAAATGTTTGATTTGACTGGGAAGTGCGCACTAGTGACGGGTGCATCCGGTGGTATTGGCGGCGAGATCGCCAAAGTATTGCACGCGGCTGGCGCGACAGTTGGTTTGTCAGGCACGCGGGTTGAACCGCTGGAAGCCTTGGCGGAAGAGCTTGGCGAGCGTGCGCATGTGCTGCCTTGCAATCTAAGCGATGGCGAGGCGGTGGATGCCCTGCCAAAGCAGGCCATCGCGGCAATGGGTTCGGTTGATATTCTGGTCAACAACGCCGGAATTACCCGTGATCAGATATTTATGCGGATGTCGGACGACGATTGGCAAAGTGTGATTGACGTTAACTTGACGTCGACAATGCGATTGTGCCGTGGCGTAATGCGTCCAATGATGAAATCACGCTGGGGGCGGATCATCAATATTAGTTCCATTGTAGGTGCGACGGGCAACCCCGGGCAGGCGAATTATGCTGCATCAAAAGCGGGTATGGTCGGGATGACAAAATCTATCGCGTATGAAACCGCGAGCCGTGGCATTACCGCAAACGCTGTGGCCCCAGGATTTATTGCGACTGCAATGACGGAAAAGCTGAACGACGATCAGAAAGCAAAGATCAATGCTCAGATTCCAGCATCGCGCATGGGGTCACCAGAAGAGATCGCGGCGGCCGTTTTGTATTTGGCTAGCCCAGAAGCAGGATATGTGACAGGTACGACCTTGCATGTGAATGGTGGTATGGCCATGTTGTAGGCCTTGGAGCCGCTCTGGACGAGATTTGGAGCGGAGCCGTGTGCAGTTCGAAAGCGTTTGCCTTGTTAGGTGGATGTGCTATAGGCGGCACAGATTTTCCCGGGGTGTCCTTTGTGGCAGGCTTGGGGCAAACCGGGCAGCCGGAAAAAGAACCGCCCTCATGGGGCAAAACCAGAGCCTGTCAAACGTACAGGCGTTGAACGGCCCCAAGGCCATGAAGAATGAGGAATAGCTATGAGCGACGTCGCAGACCGCGTGAAAAAGATCGTTGTGGAACACCTGGGTGTAGAAGAAGACAAAGTTGTAGAAAACGCGTCTTTCATTGACGATCTGGGCGCAGACAGCCTGGACACCGTGGAGCTGGTAATGGCTTTCGAAGAAGAGTTCGGTATTGAAATCCCGGATGACGCTGCAGAAACCATTCAGACATTTGGTGACGCGGTCAAGTTCATCTCGGAAGCAGCATAAGCCTGCTTCTGGTTCGTTTTGCGGGCCGATCTAGTTAATAAAACGCCTGCTTGGAGTGATCCGGGCAGGCGTTTCTGATTCTGTTGACCGAATTCGGGCCCGCATATGTTACACTCGGAAGGTTGGAATTTGCCGGAAACCGGACAGAACGTGCCGAATTGAGACCATACATAGGTCGCCTTTGAGGTGAGTATTACGGTATGTCGCAACCTTTTCGCGGCCGTTTGGAGGAAGTGTAATGATCATCTATCCCACGATTGAATTGATGGGTGGCAAATGTGTGTCTCTGACACGAGGCCGCTTGGACGAGCCGTCTGTGTGGCATGTAGATCCCGTGGATATGGCGCGGGGATTTGCGCAGGCAGGTGCGAGCTGGATGCATGTGACAGATCTTGACCGAATTTCTGGCTCAGAGAGCGATAATACAGAGCTCGTGGAGGAAATTATCCGGGCGGCGGGTATTCCGGTACAACTTGGTGGAGGCATTCGAACACGTGAGCATGCCGAACAATGGATCGACAAGGGCGCGGGGCGGGTTGTGATCGGGACAGCCGCAATTCACGATCCGGCTTTGGTGCGCGAGCTGGCAAAGTATCACCCTGACCAGATTGTTCTGGCGATAGATGTCTATCAGGGGCAGTTGATGTCGCATGGCTGGCAAGAGGCCAGCGCGCTTGTGCCGGCAGATGTTTTGCGGGCGTTTGATGATGCGCCATTGGCGGGCGTGATTGTAACAGACATCGACAGCGACATTGAAGACGGTGACGGATCGTTGGGCGTTATCACTGGTTTGGCAAGTGTGACACGCCATCCGGTTATCGCACGCGGCACAGTCCGCGCTGGTGATGACATATCGCGTCTGAAATTTGTGCCGAACATTGCTGGTACTTTGGTCGGACGCGCGCTTTTCTCTAAGGATGTCGACCTTGCCGAAGCGCTTGATTTGGCGCAGCCTGAAGTTACGGAGAAGGCGGAATTTATCTGAGCCTGAACACCAAACCGTCCAATTGGCTAGAAAGGCGCGTCGAAAAAATTCGGCGCGCCTGACTGTTTTTTGCGCCATAGATACGCGGTTTCCCGCGTCCCGCTCTTGCCCCTGAGGGGTGTTGCGGGGTAAGAGCGGAAAAAGACTTCTGGGGAAGGGCATACCATCATGCGTCGTGTAGTTGTCACTGGGCTTGGGCTTGTTACTCCGCTTGCGTGCGGTGTTGAGGAAAGTTGGACCCGTATTCTGGATGGACAGTCCGGTGCCGGGCCTATTACGCGTTTCAATACGGAACGGGTGACGACAAAATATGCTTGTGAAGTTCCGTACGGCGATGGCGCTGACGGTACATTTAATCCTGATGATTGGATGCTGCCGAAGGAACGTCGCAAGGTCGACGACTTTATCCTCTATGGCATTGCCGCTGCGACGCAGGCGGTTGAAGATTCCGGATGGAAACCAGAGGATAATGAAAGCCGTGAGCGTACTGGTGTCATGATCGGATCTGGTATCGGCGGACTGCAGTCGATTGAACAGACCACGCTGTTGATGGCGGAACGTGGCCCGCGGCGTGTTTCGCCGTTCTTTATTCCCGGTGCGCTGATCAACCTGATTTCAGGCCAGGTAGGCATTCAATATGGCTTTAAGGGCCCTAACCATGCGGTTGTCACGGCGTGTTCGACTGGTGCCCATGCGATAGGTGATGCGGCGCGGCTGATCATGTTTGGCGATGCCGATGTGATGGTGGCCGGTGGCGCTGAAGCGGCGATTTGTGAAATTGGCATCGCAGGCTTTAATGCGTGCAAAGCATTGTCGACCAGCCGCAGTGAAGATCCCAAATCTGCGAGCCGCCCATATGATGCAGATCGCGATGGATTTGTGATGGGTGAGGGCGCAGGCGTTGTTGTGCTGGAAGAATACGAGCACGCAAAGGCGCGTGGCGCGAAAATCTACGCTGAAGTACTCGGGTATGGGCTGTCTGGTGATGCCTATCACATTACCGCACCGTCCGAGGACGGCGAGGGCGGCGAACGCTCTATGCGTGCGGCGTTAAAGAATGCGGGCCTTGAGCCAAAAGATGTTGATTATATCAACGCTCATGGAACGTCTACCATGGCGGATGTGATCGAGCTGGGCGCGGTCGAGCGCATGATGGGTGACGCCGCAGGTAATGTTACGATGTCGTCAACTAAGTCCATGACTGGGCACCTGTTGGGCGCTGCTGGCGCGATTGAGGCGATCTTCTCGATCCTTGCGATACGAGATCAAGTTGCACCGCCAACGATCAATTTGGATAACCAAGCGGTTGAGACCGCTGTGGACCTTGTCCCGAATGTAAAGCGTGAACGCGCGATCAATGTCGCGCTGTCCAACTCGTTTGGCTTTGGCGGAACCAATGCTTCGGTGCTCTTTGGAAAGGTCGACTAATGTGGCGCCATATCGCCTCGAACGCGATCACGATGATGATCGTGGTGGTGTTTCTTTTAGGCGGCGTAATTTTGTTTGGCCAGTCGCAATACACTGCTGAGGGGCCGCTGGGCGCGCCAATTTGCCTTAGGGTGGAACCCGGCTCAAATATGAGCCGTGTTTCGAAAGACCTTGAGTCACAAGGGGCGATTTCAAGCGGGACACTGTTTCGTTTAGGTGCAGAGTATTCGGATAAGTCGTCTTCGTTGAAGGCCGGAAGTTTTCTGGTGCCTGCGGGTGCGTCAATGGAAGACATCACCGAGATTGTAACACGTGGTGGCGCCAATACGTGTGGTACTGAAATTGTCTATCGCGTTGGTGTGACACGCCAAAGCGTTCAGGTGAGAGAGCTGGATCCGGCGACGGGTCGTTTTGTGGAAGTTGCTGTGTTTGATCCATCCAAAGGTGAAACACCGGACGTCTATGCACAAACGAAAGCACAATCGGATACGCGGTATCGCATTGCCATGGCAGAAGGTGTGACCAGCTGGCAGGTTATGGATGCGCTGAACAATGTTGACGTTCTAAGTGGCGAGATTGAACGGCCCGAAGAAGGTGCGTTGGCACCGGACAGTTACGAAGTGCGCGCAGGAGATACACGTGCCAGTGTGATCGCGCGTATGGAAGAGGCACAGCGTGTTTTGCTTGCCGCGGCGTGGGAAAGTCGCGCCGACGATGTCCCACTTTTGTCGCCGCAGGATATGCTTATTCTGGCGTCGATCATTGAAAAGGAAACCGGGGTACCGGAAGAACGCGGGCAGGTGGCCAGCGTGTTTGCAAATCGCTTGAAGCGCGGGATGCGCCTGCAAACTGACCCGACAGTCATTTACGGCATAACACAGGGCGAAGGTGTGCTCGGACGTGGCTTGCGGCAGAGTGAGCTTCGTCGAGAAACGCCATGGAATACATACGTTATTTCAGGCTTGCCTCCCACTCCGATTGCGAATCCGGGGCGAGCAAGCTTGGAAGCGGCTGCAAGTCCAGACACGACCGAATATGTGTTTTTTGTTGCGGATGGAACCGGCGGGCATGCTTTCGCCACGACATTGGCAGAGCACAATCAAAACGTTGCGCAGTGGCGGAAAATTGAGGCTGAGCGCGCCAATCAATAACGGCGGTATGCGCTATGAGCACGTCACTCGTGGTCTGAAAGTACACCTGCATCAAAGTCGTGTGGTACCGAAAATGTCACTGATGCATCAACCGTTGCCGGAGCGATTTGCGCAGTCATCACAAGACACATAGTGGCTGCACTGAGGATCAGCGTGCTTGTGCGGGTGAGAGATTTTTGCGTTTTCATCTTCTCTTTCTCGTCCAACGTGTGGACAAATTGCGCGAGAAATCTGACAAAATTATGGCGATGCATTCTAAACCACATTTTTGGGCATTTCTGAATGTCCGATCTATGCATTAATCGTTTGATAATATTAAAAAAATTGACATTTGGGGCGTTGCTGTGTATAATCCATGGCACGCTGGTAGACGTGTGAAACGGTCCCCGGGATTTGTCCCGTGGGCCGGTTTTTATGTTGCTCGTGCGGAGGGGTGAACCGCGCATGAGAGGCAATGAGCATATATGACCTTACAATCCCCGCCAGAGGGCGCTTCGGATTTATATCGGCATGTTGGCGAGCTTCGCCAATCTTTGAAAGATATGACGCGAACGTTGGGACGGCTGAAAGGCGGCTGTCCGGCGCGCACATCATTTGAGATTGGAGATATTCGCCGTTTGCTGGAGGAAACCCGGACGTGCATTCGATTGGCGATAGAGATGGAGAAGCGCTTTGAAATTCGTAAGCAAGAGGAAGGTGGTGGAATTGGCCCTGCCATCAACCTTAATGAGGCACGGGCTTCGATCGGGTGCCGATTGGATCGCCTCAGAGCCTGCCGAGGTACAAACGGAATTTCTTGAGGCATTGTCGGAGGGAGAGCTTGTTGCTCTCCCTTTTTTATTCGACTTCTGGGCGTTGCCACATCAGGTGCCGCCCGAAGGGAACTGGAAGACGTGGGTGATCCTGGGTGGACGCGGCGCGGGCAAAACGCGCGCTGGGTCGGAATGGGTGCGCACGAAAGTGGAAGGGTCTGGACCCTTGGATGTGGGGAGCGCCAGCCGTGTCGCGCTGGTTGGGGAAACCATCGACCAAGTGCGCGAAGTAATGGTGTTTGGTGACAGCGGGATTATTGCGTGTTCGCCGCCTGACCGAGTGCCGGTTTGGGAGGCCGGGCGCAAGCGGCTGGTTTGGCCAAATGGGGCCATCGCGCAAGCGTTTTCGGCGCACGACCCTGAGGGGCTGCGTGGCCCACAGTTTGATGCGGCCTGGGTGGACGAGCTGGCAAAGTGGCGAAATGCGCAAGAGACGTGGGACATGTTGCAGTTTGGTTTACGGCTTGGTGAGCATCCGCAGCAATGCGTGACAACAACACCGCGAAATGTTGCGGTGCTGAAGGATCTATTGAAACGAGAGAGCACGGTGCAGACAAGTGCGCCAACAGAAGCAAACCGGGCTTATCTGGCGGACAGCTTTCTGGAGGAAGTACGTGTCCGATATGAAGGGACTCAGCTGGGGCGACAAGAACTGGATGGTGTTCTTTTGGACGAACCCGAAGGCGCGCTGTGGTCGCGCAAGGCGATTGATGCGGGGCGGTTGAAGAAAGCACCTGAATTGGATCGGATCGTCGTGGCGGTTGATCCGCCTGTCACAGGGCATTCAGGCTCCGATGAATGCGGCATCGTGGTGGTTGGCGCGAATACGTCGGGTGCGGTCAAGGACTGGCGGGCGGTGGTGCTTGACGATGCCTCGGTTCGGGCAGTGAGCCCTGACGGATGGGCCCGCGTGGCCATTGCCGCTATGGAAAGCTGGGGCGCAGATAAATTGGTTGCTGAAGTCAACCAAGGTGGCGATTTGGTTCAGTCTGTAATCAGGCAAGTCGACCCTTTGGTTCCCTACAAGGCTGTGCGCGCATCGCGAGGTAAAATCGCGCGGGCGGAACCTGTGGCTGCATTGTACGAGCAGGGGCGTGTGCAGCATTTGACGGGTCTTGATACCTTAGAAGATCAGATGTGCGCCATGTCACAGCAGGGGTTTCAGGGATCGGGCAGCCCGGACCGGGTGGATGCGCTGGTTTGGGCGCTGACTGAACTGATCGAGGAACCGTCTGCTAAATGGCGCCGACCTCAGTTTCGTTCACTCTGATTGCTGCGCAACGGGCACAGAGCGGTGCCGTCGGCGCGTTTTAAGACCTATCTGCGATAACTTTTCTTGTCCAAAGCGGACAGAGGATTTGGGTGCGGTACCAAAAGGCGGCGCATCGAAAAAGCTTAGGAGCGTCAGACGATGGTATTTGATTTCTTTCGGCGGGGGGCCGCAGACGTGCCCGAGTAAAAAGCAAGCGCAACCGGGCCGGTTGTCGCATGGCAGGGCGCAGGGCGTGTGGCATGGAGCCCACGCGATACTGTGTCTCTTACGCGGACAGGTTTTTCGGGCAATCCCGTAGGCTATCGTTCGGTGAAACTTATTGCAGAAGCTGCGGCGGCGCTGCCGCTGGTGCTTCAAGATAAAATGCAGCGCTTTGAGAGCCATCCGATTTTGGGCCTGGTGAATGCACCTAACGCAGCGCAAGGGCGGGCCGAGCTGTATGAAGCGCTTTTTGGTCAGTTGTTGTTATCAGGAGATGCATACGTCGAGGCGGTCGGGGCGGAAAACGGTGTGCCACTGGAATTGCATGTGCTGCGGTCAGACCGGATGAGTGTTGTTCCGGGTGCGGATGGGTGGCCGGTTGCCTATGAATATGCAGTAGGCGGGCGAAAACACCGGTTTGACGCGAGCGGGTTGTCACCGGTTTGCCATATCAAGAATTTCCACCCCCAAGATGATCATTATGGGTTTTCGCCAATGCAAGCGGCGGCGATGGCATTGGATGTGCATAACAGTGCATCGCGCTGGTCCAAGGCGCTGTTGGACAACGCGGCGCGTCCATCAGGAGCAATTGTTTACAAGGGGGCTGAAGGGCAGGGCAGTCTGAGCAGCGACCAGTATGATCGGTTGGTCAATGAGATGGAGAGCCATCATCAAGGCGCGCGCAATGCAGGGAGACCTATGCTGCTTGAAGGCGGATTGGATTGGAAGCCAATGGGGTTTAGCCCCAGCGACATGGAATTTCAGAAAACCAAAGAGTCCGCAGCACGTGAAATTGCGTTGGCGTTTGGAGTGCCTCCGATGCTTTTGGGCATCCAGGGTGATGCGACCTATGCCAATTACCAAGAGGCGAACCGCGCATTCTACCGATTGACGGTCTTGCCGCTGGCGACGCGGGTTTCAGCCACTGTTGGGCACTGGCTTTCGACACTGACAGGTGAAGAAGTGTCGCTGAAACCCGATCTGGATCAGGTGCCTGCCTTGTCGGCTGAACGTGACGCGCAATGGGCGCGTGTCGCGCGGGCGGATTTTCTGACTGTCGAAGAGAAGCGTGCGCTATTGGGACTTCCGGCGCAAGCAGATGGGGACCTTGATGAGTGAGCAACGCTATGGGTTTGAACAATTCGACTGCGCGCCTGCGCTGAGGTTGGAGGCACATGAGCGCGTGGCGAAATTGCAGTTTGATGGCCTTAACCGAAGGCTCGACAAGATAGAAGAGCTGATTGAGCGACTGGAGAAGCGATTGTGGCTGACGGTGTATGGAGTGGTTGGAGTGATCCTTGCGCAAGCGTTTCAATCGTTGCTGAGTGCTGCGCCGTAAGTGAGATGTGAAAGGGATGCTGATGGAAAGTGAATATGAGCTTGAGCGCAAGTTCGCGCGGTTTGGCGACGGGTTGAGTGTTGCGGATGGTGCGGTGATCGAGGGCTATGCCTCTTTGTTTGGGCAAGTTGATCAGGGCGGTGACGTGGTGCAAAAAGGCGCATACGCGGCGTCGCTCAAGGCGCTGGCGGCGGCGGGGCGGCAGGTGAAGATGCTGTGGCAGCACGATCCGGCCCAACCGATTGGCATCTGGGACGAGGCCCACGAAGATGAAACTGGCCTTTGGGTCAAGGGGCGTTTGCTTGACGATGTGGCCAAAGGCCGTGAGGCGGCAAGCCTGATTGAGGCGGGCGCAATTGACGGGTTGTCGATCGGCTATCGCA
Source organism: Shimia abyssi (assembly GCF_003014475.1). Classification (GTDB taxonomy): domain Bacteria; phylum Pseudomonadota; class Alphaproteobacteria; order Rhodobacterales; family Rhodobacteraceae; genus Shimia; species Shimia abyssi. Next base: position 209,025 of record NZ_PYGJ01000003.1, read on the forward strand.
CGGTCAAGGCGACAAAGACTGACAGGGGCCAGCGGCTCTTAACCGAACTGGAGCTGTGGGAAGTGTCATTGGTGACGTTTCCGATGTTGCCCAGTGCGCGGGTGGCGGCAAAGGGGGAAACCTCGGAAAACGACGTTGCCCTGCGTGAATTGGCGGCGGCCTTTGAGGGCGCCCGTCGCGAGCTGACGCGAGAGTAGCGTCAGCAACACCTCTAACAAGGATTTTTAGATGAGTACGACCGAGATGAAGGCTCGGGCCGGAGAAGGTTTGTCTCCGGTGGCCGAGGTGAAGTCCGCCGTGGCGGGTTTCATGAATGACTTCAAAGACTTCTCACACGACATTGATGACCGCTTGAAGAAACAGGACGAACGAATGACCATGATTGAACGCAAATCTCTGACCGCAGCACGACCCGTTTTGGCAGCTGCGACCGATTTTGACGCCCCTCACCAGAAGGCTTTCAATGCCTATCTGCGATCGGGTGAAGACGATGGCCTGCGTGGGCTTGAGTTGGATGGCAAGTCGATGTCGACTGCTGTGAACAGTGACGGCGGCTATCTGGTGGACCCGCAAACCGCTGACAGTGTTAAGAACGTTTTGAATACCACCGCTTCGATCCGGGCGATTGCCAATGTGGTCAATGTCGAGGCTGGCTCGTTTGACGTGCTGATCGACTCGAGCGAGGCCGGCGCCGGTTGGGCTGACGAGACTTCGGGCACAACCGAAACAGGTACGCCCAATATTGAGCGCATCACCATTCCGCTGCATGAGCTGTCAGCGCTGCCCAAAGCGTCGCAACGCCTGTTGGATGACCGTGCGTTTGATATCGAGGCATGGTTGGCTGGTCGTATCGCGGACAAGTTTGCGCGAGCAGAAGCAGCGGCCTTTATCAATGGCGATGGTGCTGACAAGCCAACCGGTTTTTTGAATCATGCGACCGTCGATAACGACGTTTGGGCTTGGGGTAATATTGGCTATGTGCCAACCGGTGTGGATGGTGACTTCAATGGCGGTGATGCCATAATTGATCTGGTTTATGTGCTGGGTGCCCAGTACCGCGCGAACGGCACATTTGTGATGAACTCCAAAACAGCCGGCGCGGTGCGCAAGCTTAAGGACGCTGATGGCCGTTTCCTGTGGTCCGACGGTCTGGCAGCTGGTGAACCTGCACGACTGCTGGGCTATCCGGTGCTGATCGCCGAAGATATGCCCGACATCGCGTCTGGTGCGGATGCAATTGCCTTTGGTTATTTTAACGCCGGGTACACCGTGGCCGAACGCCCAGATCTGCGCGTGTTGCGCGACCCGTTCAGCGCGAAACCGCATGTTCTTTTCTATGCCACTAAACGCATTGGCGGTGACGTGAGCGACTTCGCTGCGATCAAGCTGCTGCGCTTCTCGGCTTCCTAAAGCCGAGTTGGCGAGGGCGGAGAATCCGCCTTCGTTCGGGCGCGCGCCGGAAACCTTACGTTGTCCAGCCGTTCCCCTCCGTTCGAGCGACGTGAGGGCGCGCGCCCAGTTTTTGTTGGAGGGTGAAATGCGGAGTTTTTCCATGATGTTAGTCGAAGAGACCTCGGTGTCGCCGTCGGCTCTGCCGGTTGATGAATTCAAAGCCCACCTTAGAATGGGCAGCGGATTTGCCGATGAAAGCCTTCAGGACAGCGTTCTGGAAAGCTTTTTGCTGGCAGCGATGAGTGCAACTGAAGCCCGCACCGGGAAGGTGCTGATTGAGCGCTGTTTTGCGTGTTCGCTCGCGGGTTGGCGCGGCGGCGCTGCGCAGGGATTGCCAGTTGCACCGGTCAACGCAGTCACAAGTGTAACTCTGAGCGATAGCGAGGGCGGAACCGTTACTGTCTCGCCTAGTGCTTACTATTTGGTAGCTGATGCACAGCGTCCAGTGCTGAAGAGCAAAGGATCTTGTTTGCCGGCGGTGCCGACAGACGGTTCTGTCACGGTGCGGTTCGTCGGAGGGTATGGCGCGTCGTGGTCTGATGTGCCCTCAGATCTGCAACAGGCCGTCTTGCTGCTTGCCGCGCATTATTACGAGTGCCGGCACGAGACATCGCTCAAGAGCGGGTGCATGCCGTTTGGCGTCACAAGTTTGCTGGAACGGTATCGGCCCGTGCGTCTTCACATGGGGGGCGGTGTCTAATGGGCGTGCATCTATCACGGCAATTGGTTCTGGAACAGCGCGAGACAGTGCCGGACGGCATGGGCGGAAGTTCAGAAAGCTGGAGCGCACTTGGCACGCTTTGGGCCGGGGTCGAAGGGCGCAGCGGGCGCGTGCGCCGAGTGGGTGACACGGAAATGGCCTCGGTCGGATTTAGGATCACGGTTCGCGGCGCCCCTTATGGCGCTCCGTCGCGACCGGTAGCTGGTCAGCGATTTCGCGAAGGGCAACGGGTCTTTCGAATTGACGCTGTGAGCGAGGCTGACCCGCAAGGGCGCTATTTGATCTGTTTTGCGAAGGAGGAATTGGCCGCATGAGTTATGGAATGGCGGATGTCTTGCAGGCGGCGGTTTATCAAACGTTGATTGCAGACCTGACATTGGACGGGATCGTGTCCGGTGCGATTTACGATGAAGTCCCAAGCGGGACTGTGCCGACGACATATGTCACGTTGGGAACTGAAATGGCATTGGACCGTTCCGATGCAACCGGCGATGGGGCTGAACACCGGTTCACGGTGTCAGTTGTCTCCGGTGCCAGTGGGTTTTCACTAGCCAAGCAGGCGGCAGCCGCAGTGAGCGATGCGCTGCATCGTGCTGACCTGTCCCTATCACGTGGGCAACTGATTTTTCTGAATTTCGATCGGGCAAAAGCCAAGCGCGACACCGCGAACAGCTTGCGGCGTATCGATCTGAGTTTCCGCGCGCGCGTGGAAGACGACCAACTGTAACCATTGGAGACACACTATGAGTGCTCAAAACGGAAAAGACTTGTTGATCAAAGTGGATCTGACCGGCGACGGGCAGTTCGAAACAATTGCGGGACTGCGCGCAACACGGGTCAGCTTTAACGCCGAAAGTGTCGATGTAACGTCGCTGGAGAGCCAGGGAGGATGGCGTGAGTTGTTGAGTGGTGCCGGTGTGAAATCAGCTGGCATTTCGGGGTCTGGGGTTTTTAAGGATGCCAGTACCGACGAGCGCACCCGTCAGATTTTCTTTGACGGTGAAACGCCAGACTTCCAAGTCATTATTCCCGACTTCGGCGTCGTAGAAGGGCCGTTTCAAGTGTCATCCATCGAGTATTCAGGCACGCATAATGGCGAAGCAACCTATGAGCTTGCCATGGCGTCGGCGGGTGCACTGACGTTTTCGGTGCTCTGATATGGCTAATCCATTCGCAGGTGAGGTGGAACTGGTGATCGACGGCGAGGTGCGCGTGCTCAAGCTGACGCTCGGAGCGCTTGCTGAACTGGAGGCCGGGCTGTCGAGTGGCACGTTGGTTGAGCTGGTCGAGCGATTTGAAGGTGGCGCGTTTTCTTCGCGAGACGTGCTTGCCCTGATCGTTGCCGGGTTGCGCGGTGGTGGCTGGAATGGTCGCTCGCGGGATCTGATGACGGCTGAGATTGAAGGCGGCGCCATGCAGGCAGCGCGCGTCGCCGCGCAATTGTTGGCCAAGGCATTTATTACACCGGAGAGTGAGGCGGTTTGAGTGCGTTTGATTGGCCGGCGTTGATGAAAGTCGCGTTTCAGGGTTTGCGCATGGAACCAACCCGGTTCTGGGCACTGACACCAGCAGAGTTTGCAATGATGTTAGGGCGTTCTGGCGCCCTGACACCCCTGACCCGATCCGGGTTGGACAAATTGTTGGATGCCTATCCCGACACAGATTTGGGGAACGAACATGACAGAGATTGATGGCCTGGACGGCCTTGATACGCAGATCGAAGCGCTGGAGGTCAGCCTTGGGCAAACCACAGCCGTGGCGGCCGGATTTGATGGCGAATTGCGGCGCATGCGCGATGCTTTGGGCGCTACGGGGCAAGACGTCGCTGCGTTGGAAAAGGGCATTGGGCGCGGGTTGAGAAAAGCATTCGATGGGTTGGTTTTTGATGGTCAAAAGCTGTCAGACGCGCTCGAAGACGTGGCAAACTCAATGGTCGAAGCTGCGTATCGAGCGGCGTTGACGCCTGTCACGGATCAAGTCGGCGGGGCGATTGTGACAGGTATTGGCGGGTTGATGGAGGGCTTGTTGCCTTTCGCCAATGGCGGCAGCTTTGCGCAGGGACGTGTGATGCCATTTGCCAATGGCGGCGTTGTTTCCGGCCCTGTCACATTTCCGATGCGGGGTGGCTTGGGGTTGATGGGCGAGGCCGGACCCGAGGCGATCATGCCCTTGGCCCGGGGTGCGGACGGCAAATTGGGCGTGCGCTCGGAAACTGGGCGCCCCGTAAATGTCGTGATGAAAATTAGCACACCAGATGTGGACGGTTTTCGACGTTCGCAAGGCCAGATTGCAGCCCAGATGGGGCGTGCTCTGGCGCGTGGTCAGAGAAACCGGTGACAGAGAGGAAATACGATGAATTTTCATGAAGAGCGTTTTCCCGCGAACCTGAGTTTTGGTTCGATTGGTGGCCCGGAACGTCGGACCGATGTGGTTACGCTGGCCAATGGTTTTGAGGAACGTAATACGCCCTGGGCGCATTCCAGACGACGTTATGATGCGGGTGTGGGGATGCGGTCGCTCGATGATATTGAAATTTTGATTTCATTTTTTGAAGCGAGACGTGGCCAGTTGCATTCCTTCCGCTGGAAGGATTGGTCAGACTATAAGTCATGTATTGCATCGGTTGACGTAGACTTTCGTGATCAGGTTATCGCACAGGGTGATGATGTCACAACGTCCTACCAATTGGTAAAGACGTATCGGTCCGGCACGTATTCATATCAGCGTCCGATTGCTAAACCGGTAGCAGGAACCGTGCGTGTTGGCGTGTCCGGTGACGAGCTGCGCGAGGGGGTTCATTTCTCGTTAGACGAAACGACTGGTCACATTGTTCTGAACGAAGCGCCGGGGCCAGAAGCAGAGATCACAGCGGGGTTCGAGTTCGACGTTCCCGTTCGCTTTGATACAGATCGTATTCTGACCAGTGTCGCGAGTTTTCGCGCAGGTGACGTTCCAAACGTGCCTGTTGTGGAGGTGCGTATCTGATGAGTACTCAACAGGAATTATATGATCATCTGGAGACTGGCCTTACGACCATTGCGCGCGCATGGGGCATTGTCCGGTCTGACGGCGCGCGATTTGGGTTCACGGACCATGATTGCGATCTAAGTTTTGAAGACTTTCAGTTCAAAGCATCAAGTGGTGTTACGGCGTCGTTATTGGAGCAGAGTTCCGGGCTTTCGGTTGACAACTCTGAGGCCCTTGGAGTGCTCAGCGACTTTGGGGTCAAGGAAGCTGACATCCTTGCCGGACGGTTTGATGATGCTCAAGTTACCGCATGGATGGTCAATTGGGCAAACCCAGATGCGCGCACAGTTATTTTTCGCGGAAGCATTGGCGAGATCGGCCGATCCAACGGCGCTTTTCGCGCGGAATTGCGCGGGCTCTCAGAAGCCATGAATAGGCCCTTAGGGCGTGTTTTCCAGAAACCGTGCACAGCCGTTTTAGGTGATACCACGTGCCGTTTTGACACTGCCACGGGCGGTTATTCTCATCTTGCTGCGATTGAAGAGACAGATCAGAAACGGGTTTTTTCGTGGAATAATTTGTCAGATTTTGAGCCCGGCTGGTTTATTGGTGGCGTCCTTCAAGTTAAGAGCGGCGCTGCCAATGGGCTGTCTGGGAACGTCAAGCGAGACTATGTCGGTGCGAATGGGCTCCGGGTGGTTGAGCTGTGGGAACCAATTCGGGTGCCTATATCTGTTGGTGATCAGGTTCGCTTGGTGGCGGGGTGCGACAAGCGGTTTCAAACCTGTCGTCTGAAGTTCAATAACGCGCTTAATTTCCAAGGGTTTCCAGATATTCCTGGTGAAGATTGGATGACGTCCTTTCCGTCGCAAGGGGGAGAAAACTCAGGTGGGAGTCTGCGCTGATGGTAGAGTTTTCCAACCGGATCATCTCGGAAGCCCGAAGTTGGATCGGGACGCCGTATGTGCATCAGGCGTCTTGCAAAGGTGGCGGTACCGATTGTTTGGGGCTGGTACGTGGTGTTTGGCGTAGTCTCTATAGAAACGAGCCCGAATTGGTGCCGGCCTATAGTCGTGACTGGTCAGAACCGCAGGGCGACGAGCGATTGTGGCGCGCGGCGGCAAGCCATATGATGTCAAAATCGATCAGTGATGCAAGCCCTGGCGACTTGTGATTGTTTCGAATGAAAGACGCAGGTGTTGCAAAACATTTGGGTATTCAAAGTCGGGGCGGCAGCACGCCTTATTTCATTCACGCATATTCCGGTCATGCGGTCATAGAAAGCCCGCTGAGCGTCCCATGGGGACGCCGGATCGTGGCATGTTTTGAATTTCCAAGGAGATAATTATGGCGACAGTCGTATTGGCCGCTGCGGGAGCAGCGATTGGAGGGACCCTTGGTGGCGGTGTCGCAGGTGTTTCAGCTCTAGCAGTTGGGCGACTGGCTGGCGCAACCGTTGGACGCGTTATTGACCAAAAAATTCTGGGGTCAGGGTCGGAAGCTGTTGAAAGTGGAAAGGTCGATCGGTTTGGAATTAGCGGATCTGCCGAAGGCTCGACAACTGCGCGGGTTTTTGGGCGTATGCGTGTTGCTGGGCATTTGATCTGGTCCTCCCAGTTCACGGAGGCCGTTTCAACAACGGGCGGCGGCAAGGGTGCGCCCTCACAACCAACGGTCAGGGAATATAGCTATGCGGTTTCGCTGGCTATTGCGGTTTGCGAAGGTGAAATTCGATCCATTGGTCGAATTTGGGCCGATGGCACAGAAATCGCGCTAAATGATCTAAATTTGCGAGTCTATACTGGAAGCCCAGAGCAAATGCCTGATCCAAAGATCGAAGCCGTGGAAGGTGCAGGAACGGTTCCTGCATATCGTGGCACGGCATATGTCGTGATCGAAGACCTGGCGTTGGAAAGGTTCGGCAACCGCATCCCTCAGTTCAGCTTTGAGGTTGTGAAGGGAACGCCGGATGATATACGCGACGCGTCCTCGGATATGGCAAACAGTGTCCGTGCCGTTGCGTTGATGCCCGGCAGTGGCGAATACGCGCTTGCCACATCAACAGTGCGTCTACCTGTCGGGCCAGCAGAATACAAAAGCGTGAACGAAAACTCTCCGTCTGGGCAAAGTGATTTTCTGACGTCGATGGAACAGTTGCAGACCGAGCTGCCGAATGTGGGGTCCGCGTCATTGATTGTCAGCTGGTTTGGCGATGACCTTCGTGCGGCGGAATTTGACCTACGACCCAAAGTTGAGCAAAAGCTGAGCGATGGCGACTCCATGAAATGGGAGGTCGCCGGTTTGTCGCGCAATGAAGCCGAAGAGCTGGCGCAAGTCCAAGGGCGGGCTGTTTACGGTGGCACGCCATGTGATGCATCAGTCGTCGAGGCAATCACGCATCTCAAGGAAACTGGCAAGGACGTGGTTTTTTATCCATTTATCCTGATGGAACAGATGGAAGGAAACGGATTGCCAGATCCGTGGAGCGAGGCAGCGAACCAACCTAAACTACCTTGGCGGGGGCGCATAACGCAGTCAGTTGCACATGGGCGGGTCGGATCGCCGTCTGGAACGGCCTTGGCGGATCAAGAAGTTGCAGCCTTTTTTGGCACGGCATCGGCAAGCGATTTTGCCGTGCAAAATGGGCTTGTCGCGTATGCCGGCCCGGACGAGTGGCGATACAGACGGTTTATCCTGCATAATGCGGCGCTTTGTGCGTCGGCTGGTGGTGTGGATGCGTTTTGCATCGGTTCCGAGATGAGAGGTTTGACGCAGATTTTGGGTGTGAACGGCTTCCCTGCGGTGCAAGAGTTGCGTGCCGTCGCGGCCGACGTGCGCCAGATTTTGGGGCCGGACACAAAAATCGGGTATGCGGCGGACTGGAGCGAGTATTTTGGTTTTCATCCTCAGGATGGCACGGGTGATATCTATTTCCATCTCGATCCACTTTGGGCTGACGAAAACATCGATTTCATTGGCATTGACAACTACATGCCGCTGTCGGATTGGCGAGACGGTAAGGGGCACCTGGATGCACAACAATGGCCGTCAATTTACGATTTGGGATATCTGAGTGGAAATATTGAAGGCGGCGAGGGGTATGAGTGGTATTACCATTCAGACGAAGCTCAAGACGCTCAAATCAGAACAGCCATTTCAGATGGCGACCATAATGAGCCCTGGGTGTTCCGCTATAAAGATATTCGCAATTGGTGGAGCAATGAACATCACCAACGCATTGGTGGCGTTCGTCAGAAGGTCGCGACTGACTGGTTGCCGGGTAGCAAACCGATTTGGTTTACCGAAATCGGTTGTGCGGCTGTCGATAAGGGTACGAACCAGCCTAACAAATTTCTGGATCCCAAATCCTCGGAATCTTCGCTACCGCATTTTTCAAATGGCGGGCGGGATGCATTCATTCAGCAACGCTATTTGCAGGCCATGCAAAACTATTGGAGTTTGGACGAAAACAATCCAAAGTCAGAAGAGTAAGAGGGCCGGATGATTGATGTGACCCGAAGCCATGTGTGGGCTTGGGATGCACGTCCGTTTCCGCATTTCCCACACAATCTAACGGTCTGGTCGGACGGTGAGAACTACCGTGCCGGGCATTGGATAAATGGGCGAAGCGGTAATCGCACATTAGAGAGCGTGGTGTCTGAAATCTGTAAGCGTGCAGGCGTTGACACCTTCGATGCGAGCCAGCTCATCGGTGTCGTAAACGGTTATGTTCATGACGAAGTTTCCGACGCCCGGTCGGCCCTGCAACCCCTCATGGTAGCATATGGGTTTGATGCGATTGAACGGAATGGGTGCATTTTGTTCCGGATGCGCGGCACTAGCGACCCAGTTGATTTGGAAGTCGACTCCGTCGCCGTTTCGTCATCAAATTCCGAAATCATTGCAAAAGATCGCGAAGCAAATGTCGAGATTGCCGGGCGCTTGCGGCTGAATTTCGTGCAAGCGGGTGGCGCGTTCGAGGCAATTTCGGAAGAGGCGATCGACTCGGCTGAACTAACGAATTCGGTTGCTGCTAGTGAAATGCCCCTGGTGCTTTCGCGTGGTGAAGGGCGTCAGATTCTGGAAAGATGGTTGGCCGAAGCCAAGGTTGGGCGCGAGCGTGTAAAGTTTTCACTTCCTCCGTCCAAATTTGGCTTGGGTGCAGGGGACGTAGTCGCCCTGAAAGGGGATGGTCAGATTGATCAACTCTATAGAATTGATCGCGTCGAGCAGGGTGATTCCCAGTTGGTTGAAGGGCTTGCTATCGAACCATCGGTCTACGAAAAAACCGACCTTACGGAAGAGTTGCCGCGCGCATCGGCGTATGTCCCACCTGTTCCTGTGACCTCGCTGTTCATGGATTTGCCGCTGTTGACAGGGGACGAAGTACCCCATGCGCCTCATATTGCGGTGACAGCAAAACCTTGGCCTGGTTCGGTTGCGGTGTACGATTCCGCAACGGACAGCGACTATGCTCTGAACAAAATCATCAACAGTCGGGCGATCATGGGGGTGACCGAGACACCACTTTTGGCTGCGCGACCGGGTCTGTTTGACAATGGAACAGAACTCCAAGTCAAAATGATCTCTGGAAACCTGCAGGGTGTTTCGCAAGAACAGCTGTTTTCCGGGCGCAATCTTATGGCGATTGGTGATGGGGCGAACGGCAGTTGGGAGTTATTCCAGTTTGAGGAAGCCCAGCTTGTCGGCCCCGGGCAATACTTGTTGAGCAAACGATTGCGCGGCCAGCTTGGCTCTGATGCTGGAATGCCTGATGTTTGGCCAACCGGTAGTTGGGTTGTACTGGTCGATGGCAATATTGAGCAAATCGACCTATCCGCCGCATCACGCAACATCGCGCGTAATTTTCGCATTGGATCTGCACGCCAAAGTCTTGATCATAGTTCCTATCGGAATAGCTCCGAGGCGTTTGCTGGAATTGGCTTGAGACCATACTCTCCGGTACATTTGCAGGCCTCGCGTGCAACAAATGGGGATGTCGCATTGAACTGGATCCGGCGGTCGAGAATTGATGGGGACAGCTGGGAGTTCCCTGAAATTCCCTTGTCTGAAGAGACCGAGCAGTACTTGGTTCGCATTTCCAAATATGGTTCGGTTTTGCGAGAGACGACGGTTTCTAGCCCATCGTGGCTCTATTTGCACAGTGAACAACTTTCAGATGGCGCGAGTGATGCATTTGACGTGGAAGTTGCGCAAGTATCTGCCCGCTTTGGTCCGGGTGCCTTCGGAAAATTGGAGGTCAGCTGGATGTGGCGTGTCCTTGCGGGGGACATCGTTGCTGTGGCGCGTTGGTTGCAAACATTACCGCAAGGTCAGCGCGCTCAAGCTGTTGAGGACGTCATTGAACGCGCCTCAGCGGCACACAAGTTTTTTCGTCGATTTGGACGATCCCATCCAGATTGGGGAAACGGGTCTCTATATGGAGCCATTACTATGCCGGGAGCCGGGCCGGAGCCGAGCTTCTCTAACGTAGAATATTGCAGATCGACTGCGCTGGTCTTGATGAAACTAACGCAATTTCGAGAGTTTTCGGCAGGTCGGTAAAGTCCTAAAAAGCTAAAAGTCGAAGCCAGTCAGCTGTACCAATCAGTTGGCTGGCCTGATCATTTAAAGGTGAACTTGCCATTCCAATGTTGAATTATGCTGTTCACGGGTTTGAATTTGCTGATGTTGGGCTAAATACTGTAGTCTGGTGCAAACAGGAAGGAACACCATGGCTGAGAGACGCGCTAAGGTTACCGAACTCGATCCAGTCTGGAGCCGCATTACGTCGGAAGCGGAAGAGGCGGTGAAAGAAGAACCCTTAATGGGGGGGCTCGTGCATGCTTGTGTTCTTCATCACAAGTCAATTGAACGCGCCTTGAGCTACAGGTTTGCAGCCAAGCTATCTTCGAATGAAATGTCGATGGTCGTCCTCCGGGAAGTTGCGGACGAAGCATTTGTATCTGACCCTTATCTTGCTGAAGCGGCCCGGGCAGATTTGATGGCAGTCTATGATCGTGATCCTGCCTGTCATCGGTTGTTGCAGCCGATTTTGTATTTCAAAGGATATCAGGCCATGCAGGCCTATCGCATAGGGCACTGGCTGTGGCACCAAGGCAGGCACGACCTGTCTTACTTTATTCAAATGCGTACATCTGAAATATTCGGCATCGACATTCATCCGGCTGCCAAAATCGGAAAAGGCATCATGATCGACCACGCCCACTCAATTGTCATTGGTGAAACTGCGATCGTTGGCGACAATGTGTCGATGTTACACTCAGTTACACTTGGTGGAACTGGCAAAGAGGAAGAAGCACGGCACCCCAATATCGGTGATGGGGTCTTGATCGGCGCAGGTGCAAAAGTGCTAGGCAACATTTCGGTTGGGCATTGCAGCCGTATCGCAGCCGGTTCCGTTGTTCTTCAGGAAGTGCCGCCGTGTTCCACTGTTGCTGGCGTTCCAGCAAAAATCGTAGGCGAAGCAGGTTGTCCGCAGCCTGCTGTCGAAATGGACCAAATACTGCAGCGCTGAGTTGCAGTTGGGTAAGTGACGGCCCCGGTGGTTGACGGGGTCCGCATATTTATCACACCAGCATCGTCATTGGATTTTCTAGGTTGCTAACGATATGTTCAAGCAACTCGGCGCCCAAAGCGCCATCAATTACTCTGTGATCGACGGACAGCGTAACGGACATCACCGTCGCGACATCGATATCACCGTTTTCCGTAACCACCGGCTTTTTGATACCTGCTCCAACGGCAAGAATTGCCCCATGCGGTGGATTAATAACCGCGTCAAAGTTGGTGATGCCAAACATTCCCAAATTTGATATTGCGAAACTTCCGCCCTGATATTCGTGTGGCGCGAGTTTCCGTTCACGAGCACGCGCGGCTAAGTCTTTCATTTCGGCGCTCAAGCTCGACAGCGACTTCTGATCAGCGTCTTGCAAAACGGGTGTAAATAAGCCGCCTTCAATCGCAACAGCTACTGCAACATCTGAGGGTTTAAGTTTAAGTATTCGGTCTTCGGCCCAGACGGCATTTGCGTTGGGGACCGATTGCAAAGCGAGCGCACACGCCTTGATAATAAAGTCGTTGACGGAGAGTTTAACTCCGCGAGATTGCAATTGCGCGTTCAATTCAGATCTGAATGACAACAACGCGTCCAGCTGAATGTCGCGTCGCAAGTAAAAATGCGGGATGGTTTGTTTGGCTTCCGTCAGACGTGCTGCAATCGTTTTGCGCATACCATCCAGTGGCATTTCCTCAAACTCACGGCCTTCATACATCCGCGCGATAATATCTGCACTTGCGCCCTTTGGTTTTGTTTCTGCCAGTTTCTGTACTTTTTTCGCACCGGAATAGGGCCCTGCGATTGTTGCAGTTGCGCCGGTCGCTACGGCATGCTCAACATCCGCCTTAACCACACGGCCCCTTGGACCAGACCCTGAAATGATCGAAATATCAAGACCATTGTCCGCTGCAATGCGCTTGGCAAGCGGAGAAGCAAATACGCGCGCTCCCTTCGGGATCGGGGTTGCAATCTTAGTGCTTGGGTTGGCTTTTTCGGGCGCCTTTACCTCAATTTCTTCAGCGATCGCAGCCGTTGAAGACGTCGACGCGAGCGCAATATCCGCTTCTGTTTCGCCGTCTTCCAGCAAAACGGCAATTGGTGTATTCACCTTTACGCCTTCGCGACCCTCAGGAATGAGAATTTTTCCTATCACACCCTCGTCGACGGCCTCAAACTCCATCGTCGCTTTGTCGGTTTCGATTTCCGCGATGATATCGCCGGACTGAACCTCGTCACCTTCTTGGACGACCCACTTTGCCAGAGTGCCTTCCTCCATCGTAGGCGACAACGCTGGCATGAGTATTTCAGTTGCCATGATCTAGATCCTCCTCAGCGATACGTGACTTGTTTGACGGCATCGATCACCTCTTGGGTGGTCACCAGCGCCAATTTTTCCAAGTTCGCCGCATAGGGCATTGGCACATCTTTGCCAGTGCAATTCAAAACCGGAGCGTCGAGGTAATCAAAAGCCCTTGTCATGATTGTCGCTGAAAGGTGGTTACCAATAGCACCTACTGGCCAACCTTCTTCAACTGTCACGCAACGGTTCGTTTTCATAACGGAATTCAATACAGTATCGTAGTCGATTGGACGCAAAGTGCGAAGGTCGATCACCTCGGCCTCTATGCCGTCCTCGGCCAGTTTTTCGGCCGCTTCAAGGGCATATTGCATCCCGATCCCAAAGCTGACGATGGTAACATCACTGCCTTCACGCCAAATACGTGCCTTTCCAAAGGGAACAGTGAAATCATCAAGCAAAGGCACTTCAAAAGAGCGCCCGTACAGGATTTCATTTTCAAGAAAAATCACTGGATTTGGATCTCTGATCGACGATTTCAGCAATCCCTTCGCATCCGAAGCCGAGTAGGGCATCGCGACCTTCAATCCGGGAATTTGGGCATACCACGCGGCATAATCCTGACTGTGTTGCGCGCCGACCCGTGCGGCTGCACCGTTCGGGCCGCGAAATACCATCGGGGCACCCATCTGGCCGCCGGACATGTACAATGTCTTGGCGGCTGAGTTGATTATCTGATCAATGGCTTGCATTGCAAAATTGAACGTCATGAACTCGACAATGGGTTTCAGGCCGCCAAATGCAGCACCCACAGCGATCCCGGCAAAGCCATGCTCGGTTATCGGGGTGTCGATCACCCGGCGGGCACCAAATTCTTCGAGCAATCCCTGACTTATCTTGTATGCGCCTTGATACTCGGCAACTTCTTCCCCCATCAAATAGACGTCTTCGTCGCCGCGCATTTCTTCGGCCATTGCGTCGCGCAGCGCTTCTCTGACAGTCTGTTGCTTAGTCTCAGTGCCCACCGGCCAGTCCGCGCTGAGATCGGGCGCTGGCGCATCTGAGGGCGCACCAGCAGTCGCGGGCGCCGGTGAGGCAATAGCTGCCGCCAGGGCCGGCGCAGGCGCTGTGGGGGCGTCTGAGGGAGTGGGGGGCGCGCCGGCTTCCTCGCCTTCCTCAAGAAGTGTCGCGATGGCGGTGTTGACCGGGACATTCTCTGTCCCTTCAGCCACCAATATCTGACCCATCACACCTTCATCTACAGCTTCAAACTCCATCGTGGCCTTGTCAGTTTCAATTTCCGCGATGATATCGCCTGAGGACACGGCATCGCCCTCTTTGACAAGCCATTTCGCCAGTGTGCCCTCTTCCATAGTGGGCGACAGGGCGGGCATCAGGATTTCAATTGCCATCTCTCAACTCTCCTCTGACGATTATGCGTAAATGTCCGTCCACAGCTCTTCGACTGCGGGCAGGGGGCTTTCTTTGGCGAAGTCGGCGCTGGCGTTCACAATAGCCTTGATGTCCTTGTCGAGCGCCTTCAGCTCGTCCTCGGAGGCGTGTTTGCCATCCAAAAGCATTTGGCGCACATGATCGATCGCGTCGCGCTCTTCTCGCATCTTCTGGACCTCTTCGCGGGTGCGATATTTGGCAGGATCCGACATTGAATGCCCGCGATAGCGATAGGTTTTGACTTCCAGAATGTAAGGCCCTTTTCCCTTGCGGCAATGTGCCACCGCGCGTTCGCCAGCATCTTTGACGGCCAGAACATCCATGCCGTCCACTGCTTCGCCGGGAATGCCAAAGGCCGTGCCACGCGTGTAGATATCAGGCGTCGAAGTGGAGCGCTTTTGTGCAGTTCCCATGGCGTACTGATTGTTTTCAATGACAAAAATAACCGGCAAATCCCAAAGCGCGGCCATGTTGAAGGTCTCGTAAACTTGGCCCTGATTGGCCGCGCCGTCGCCAAAATAGGTGAAGGTCACACGTCCATTGTCTTTGTACTTGTCGGCAAATGCGAGGCCAGCGCCGATGGGAACCTGAGCTGCGACGATGCCATGACCGCCATAAAAATGCTTCTCCTTGGAGAACATATGCATAGAGCCGCCTTTGCCCTTGGAATAGCCGCCTTCGCGGCCTGTCAGCTCGGCCATGACACCGTTTGGATCCATGCCACAGGCCAGCATATGGCCGTGGTCGCGATAAGAGGTGACACGTTTGTCGCCTTCTTCGGCTGCGGCCTCCAGTCCGACAACAACGGCTTCTTGGCCGATATAGAGGTGACAAAAGCCGCCGATCAGACCCATGCCATATAGCTGGCCAGCCTTTTCTTCAAATCGACGGATCATGAGCATGTCATAGTAGTACTGTTTGAGCTCGTCACCTGACACATTGGTCTTCTTGGTGGTGCGCTTGGCTGCCATTCCGGACCCTCCCGAATGCTGAATGGTTTAGCGTTAAACTAACGTCTCAAAAAGCCTAGCCCAGACGCGCGCCGGAGGCGAGCGGAAAAAGCTTATTGTTTATAGGAGGTTGGTGTATATCAGCGGATGACGATTTCGTCGGACCGGATCATGCCAAGCACATCGCGCGCCTGTTGGTCGAGCAGATCGAGGTCAAGAAAGTCATCAGACAGCCGCTGTGTCAGGTTTTCCATGCGTGCCACTTCGGCCTGAACTATGGCGAGTTCAGCGGCAAGTTTTGCCTTTTCCGCCTGAATTTCGACACGACGGAACAGACCAAAATCACCCTGCACAGCAGCAAATGTGAAGTACGTGGCCAGAGAGAACGTCAGCCCGAAAAATACGAGCGCGCCGATGGCGGGTCTGGATTTTTGTGTCGTCATATCTGCCTGCTGCGCCTTCTTTGAGAGGCGATCTTGGGGGCATAATGGCACATAAGATTCGCTCTGGGAATGCTTAATTTCATTGCAGAATTCCTGAGCGTGCGTGCGTGAGGATTAATGCACATTACGGCGCAAAGCAGCACGTCGGTATAACGTCGGTATTTTGTCGGTATTGCGTCGGTGTTGTTTTTCGCGTGCAGCGCGCGTGGGTTGGTGAAGCCTGCGTTCGGTGAAAGGCACATAGGCTTAAAACGATTGTTGCAGGTTGAAGGGTTTTGGATTGCGAGTTGCGTGCTGAGACTAAAAAAGGCGCCCCTGACAGGAGCGCCCTTAAACAATAAATGACGATCCGATTAGTCAGCTACGGAGGCTTGGTAAATGCTGTCGATTGAGCCACCAATCGCGGCATTGAAATCGTCCTCGCTTTGCTGCGCGCTCAGACCTTCGGTCAGGGCGCGGCTAAAGCTGGCGATCATGCCTGTGTTTTGCGACAGGCGATTGTTGGCCTCGTCGCGGCTGTAGCCACCCGACAGCGCCACAACCTTCATGATACGTGGATCATTAACCAGCGACAGGTATTGGTTTTTGGTCTCGGGCAGAGTCAGTTTCAACATGACCTGCTGACCTTCGGCGAGAGTGTCGAGTTCGGTTGTGATCGCGGCCAGAAGCATGTCTTCCGCTTCAGCTTTGTCAGGTGCGTTGATGTTCACTTCGGGTTCGATAATGGGCATTAGGCCGTGGCCGAGGATCTGTTTGCCGATCTCGAACTGCTGCGCCACGTTGGCCTTGATGCCTTCTTCGTTTGCGGAATTGATGACCGAACGCATCTTGGTGCCAAAGACATCTTTTGCCACAGCACGTTCCAGTAGGGCGTCAAGGTCAGGCATGGGTTTCATCAGCTGAACGCCGTTGGCCTCGTCGGCGAGCCCCTTGTCAACTTTGAGGAAGGGCACAACGCCGCGGTCTTCCCACATAAATGTTGGCGTGGGTTTGCCGGCGATGTCACGGTCCATTGTCATCTCAAACAGGATGGCGCCGACAACCTTGTCGCCTGTAAAAGAAGGGGCTTGGGCAATGCGGGAGCGCATGTCGTGAATCAAGTCGAACATTTCGGCGTCTGAGCTATAGGCGCTTTGGTCGATGCCATAAAGGCCGAGGGCCTTGGGTGTGGAGCCACCCGATTGATCAAGGGCGGCAACGAAGCCTTGTCCGGCGGAAATCTTTTGAGCTTGAGCAGATTTGGTCATAACGCTTTCCATTTGAAAAGGGGTCCAATGCCCGGCGGGGCAATTGCCTTGCTTCTAGTGAAGCGGTGTGACCCATGCAAATGTGATGGCGCTAACGCTTTGAAAAACCTTGCGAACATGCGCGGTTTATGTGCGTAGAGTGTGCGGTTGTGTTCGGGTGATGGGTAGGTCGGACAAGTTTGTCCGACCTACCGGGGTGGTTCAGGACGACAGGGCAGCGACTCCGGGGAGTTCTTTGCCTTCCATCCATTCTAGAAAGGCCCCGCCGGCGGTAGAGATGTAGCTGAAATCCGCAGCGGCGCCAGAGGCGTTCAGGGCGGCAACCGTGTCACCGCCACCGGCGACGGAAATCAGTCCACCCGCTTTGGTCAGGACGGCTGCCTGAAGGGCGGCGGCGTCTGTGGCAGCATTGAACGGCTCGATTTCAAACGCACCTAGCGGGCCGTTCCAGATCAGGGTTTTACTGTTCTCAAACACAGCGGCCACGGCCGCAACGCTTGCCGGGCCCGCATCAAGGATCATGGCGTCTGTCGGGCAGGCATCCGCCGCGACCGTTTCATTGGCGGCGTTGGCGGCAAATTCGCGGGCGACGACAACGTCGCTGGGCAGGACAATCGTACACCCTGCTGACGCAGCCTTGGTCATGATTTCAGAGGCGGTGTCGGTCATGTCGTGCTCGGCCAGTGATTTGCCGACATCGATGCCTTGAGCGGCGAGGAAGGTGTTGGCCATGCCGCCGCCGATAACAAGGTTGTCTACTTTGGCCACCAAGTTGCCCAGCAGTTCCAGCTTGGTCGAGACCTTGGCCCCCCCCACAACCGCCGTGACTGGGCGTTGTGGATTGCCAAGAGCGCCTTCGAGGGCCGAAAGTTCGGCCTGCATCAACCGACCGGCGCAAGACGGGAGCGCGTGTGCAAGACCGCAGGTCGACGAGTGGGCGCGGTGGGCGGCAGAAAAGGCATCATTACAGTAAATATCGCCAAGTGCCGCCATTTGCGCGGTGAGGTCGGTGTCGTTCTTGGTTTCACCTTTGTGAAAGCGTGTGTTTTCCAAGAGTAACACCTGACCGGGGTTCAGCGCGTCAACAGCAGCCTGTGCGGCAGCGCCGACGCAATCAGCGGCAAAAACAACGGGCGCGTCAAACGCCGCTTCGAGCGCTGGGGCCAGCTGTTGCAAGGACAGGTCCGCGACGCGTTCGCCGCCGGGGCGTCCAAAATGGGCGAGCAGGACGGGTTTGCCGCCCGCGGCCAAGATATCGCGCACGGTGGGCACGATGCGCTGAATACGGGTGTCGTCGGTCACGACACCATCCGCGACGGGCACGTTGATATCGACGCGGGTCAAAACGGTCTTGTTTGCGAGGTCCATCTGGTCGAGGGTTTTCCAGGCCATGGGTCGGGGCTCCTGCTGAAATGACTTTGTGCCTTTCCTAGCGGAATGGGGGCAAGGGTCAATGCTCAAGCGGGTTTGAGCCGGTGCTCTCTTGGCTTTCGGCGCTGGCGTGATTAATTAGCGCACAACGCTTTTTCACAGGAGGGCCCCATGGCCGAGATCAAAGACCCCGAAAACACTATCCTGATGGAGCTTAAAGACGGCACCGTCGTTATTGAGCTGATGCCGGACATCGCGCCGGGCCATGCCGAGCGCATGAAAGAGCTGGCTCGTTCGGGTCAGTATGACAACGTCTGTTTCCACCGCGTGATTGACGGGTTCATGGCCCAGACGGGTGATGTGGCCAATGGCAACATGGAAAAAGACTTTAACCTGCGCTCTGCTGGCACCGGCGGTAGCGAATTACCAAACCTGAAGGCAGAGTTCAGCCGTATTCCGCATGATCGCGGCACATTGGGTGCGGCGCGCAGTCAAGCGCCTGACAGCGCAAACAGCCAGTTTTTTATCAACTTCAAAGATAACCATTTCCTGAATGGCCAGTACACGGTCTATGGCCGTGTGATAGAAGGAATGGAGCATGTGGATGCGATCGTCAAAGGCGAACCACCCGCAAGCCCTGACCGGATGGTGAGCGTGAAAGTGGCGGCTGATGTCGATGCTTAAGCTGGCAGCGGCGTTTTCGCTTGTGGCCTCGTCCGCGTTGGCGACGGGGTTGCAGATCGAGATCGAAGGTGAAGGCGCCAATGGTGTTGTCACTATTGATCTGTTCGAAGATGTGGCCCCGCAGCATGCAGAACGCATCGCGACGCTTGCCGGGAACGGCGCGTATGATGGTGTGGTGTTTCACCGCGTGATCGATGGGTTCATGGCCCAGACGGGCGATGTGCAATACGGCAAGATTGGCGAAAACATGCGTAATGCTGGCCGTGGTGGATCCGACCTTCCGGACCTTCCGGCAGAGTTTTCTGATAAACGGTTTGAGCGTGGCGTTGTTGGCATGGCCCGGTCACAGAACCCGAATTCGGCTAATTCGCAGTTCTTTATTATGTTCCAGGACGGGGATTTTCTGAATGGGCAATATACCGTTGTGGGGCAGGTCACCGGCGGTATGGATGTGGTGGACGCCATCAAGCTGGGCACTGGCCAGAATGGTGCTGTGGTCGGCCAACCGGATATGATGAAGTCGGTTACAGTTACCGACTGATCTTGGTTAGCGATGATGTAGGGCGGGCTCGGCAAATGCCGGGCCCGCTTTTTTGATTTGTAACGGCGCATGTGTTCTAAAGATTGCAAAGGCAATAATGAGAGGGGCGCGTGATGGAGACTGCTTTGACCGCGGAGGCGTTAGAGTTGTTGCCTTTCTGGGTGACTGCGCCAGGCGGGACGGACGGCCTCAAGATTGCTGTTGGAATTTTGCTGGTTCTGGTTTTGTTGGGGTTTGGGGCGCTTTATTTCACCATACAGGCCATACCTGACCGCATGGCCAGCGGTATGCATAAGATCCAGATGCAGCTGGTTGGGGTGCTGGGACTCATTTCGCTGTTTACAATGAACAATGCATTTTGGATCGCTGCGATCTTGATTGCGGCTGTGCCATTGCATGAGGTGTTTCCGTCTTTGAAGTCGAGCATGGCGGCGGACATTCCACAGGATGCGGTAGCAGAGGAGCAGATTGATGCTTGAGCTGATCTTTTCCGCGCTTGTCACCCTTTTACCGGATTACCTGTTCCGGCGTTATCGACAGGGCAAACGTTTGGGCATCGAGATAACGTTATTTAACGTGTGGTACGAGCTGCGTTGGGGGCTGACGGCCTGTGCCATTTTGGCCATCTCGTTGCTAACGGTGATTTTCTATTACCACCCGACAACCAACACAGTTTCCGCAGCTTATCGCACGGTGACGGTTTTGTCGGAGCGGGCGGGACGCGTAGAAGAAGTGTACGTTGACAACAATGCATATGTGTCATCGGGGGACCCGATCTTCCGACTGGAAACTTCGCAGCAGGAGGCAGCGGCGGAAACCGCACGTCGGCGGTTGGATGAGATCGCAGCAGCCGCGGGTTTGATCGGTACGGAAATCGCAGGCGCAGAGGCGCGTTTAAAGGCCGCGGAGGTGGAACTGGCCCAGTTTCGCGATGATTTACAGCGGCGCGAAGATGTTGCGGTGCGCAATGGCACGGTTGTCAGCGAACAGGAGCTTGCGCGGTTGCGCTCTGGCGTGGAGGCGGCTGCGCTTATGCGTGACGGGGCAGAGGCGGCGCTGGAAGGTGCAAAACAGCGTCGCGACATGGTTTTACCTGCGCAGGCAGCAAGCGCGCGGGCCATGCTGGCGGAAGCGGAGAACGTGATCGCGACATCGACTGTCTATGCCAGCGTTGACGGAACCGTGACACAGTTCCTGCTCAAACCCGGAGATATCGTGAACCCGATTTTGCGGCCAGCTGGTATCCTGGTGCCGGACCGGACCGGGGAGGGACGGTTTGTTGCGTCATTTGGACAGATCTCGAGCAGTGTTCTCAAAGTGGGTATGTTGATGGAGATCACCTGTGCAACTAAGCCGATGACTGTGATCCCAATGGTGATCGCGGCCCGTCAGGAGGCGATTGCAGGTGGGCAGTTCCGTCCGGGGGATGCGCTGTTGGACTTGCAAGATCGGCGAAGGCCCGGGACGGTGACGGTGTTTTTGGAACCATTGTTCACGGGGCAAACAGACGATATTCAGCCGGGCAGTGCCTGTGTAGGGGTAGCTTATACCAGCCGCGCAGCACAGATCCGGGATGGCGAGATCGCAGGATTCTCCGCGTTTGTTGCACAGATTGTCGATGGCATGGGGATTGCCAATGCGCTGGTTATGCGTGCCCAGTCGATCTTGTTGCCAGTGCGGGCGCTGGTTTTCTCTTAGGATATAAACGAAAAACGCCGCCCGTTGGGGCGGCGTTTAGCTTTGATTTTGTTAGATTTATTCCTCGGCTGGTGTGTACCAGATTGGAGAGGAATAAGCCCGTTCCTGGTGTGTGAGCACCGCGTCAGCGGGCAATTCGATGCCATAGCGCAGCTTGTCATACACGATCCAACGGGGTGTTGGTATTTCGAGGACACGTACGTAGTAAAAGGCACGTTCCGCTGGATTGAATTCTGGATCGGTCCAGACCGTGGCCAGTTCGGATGCACCGATTGTGTTGGACCAACTGGCGGTTTCGATGTCGACTGTGCTTCCAACGGCGGGCACATTGCCGCTGGCGTCGGCGGTGCGATCATCGGACCACGCCACATCAAAGACTTTCTCCATCAAGTCGCCATCTTCGGTCAGCCAGCCTTTGACCACTTGAACGCGGTCGAGGTTTGCGCCGATTGGGTCACGCAGAGCGGCGATCATAAAAGAAGGCGCCGCGTCTGTTTCGCGGGGGCGCAGGTCAGAGCCCATGGGCACGCCTTTGGTATAGCCGACATCCGCGATCATACGGGTGCGCATATCGTCGTCTGAAAACTCCCAGCCGCCAAAGAAGCGCAGGCCGATACGTGGGCCTGTGGTGGCATAGGTTTCACGGCGTTTGAACGCATCAAAGATCGCCGAGCGTGTGTTTTCGGTGGCCCATACGGCGGTGTAACCGGAGGCCACAATCATGTCGCCCGGTATTTCGCCCAGATCGCTCTTGATGAACGGGTGTTCGATGCGCGTGGGCGAAGGTTCGACACTAACCGATTTGGAAAAGAAGTTATCTTCGTCTGCGGTGGCCAGTGAAGTGTGGCTGTCGGTTGCGCCACCCATGCCAAATTTGTATGGGTTCACGCCGAATTTCTCTTCGAGCATGAGACCAAGTTTGAGTGCCTCGCGGGCATATTCACCAGCAAGCATTTCATCGGTCTTGAGCTCGGTCAGATCGAGGTTGCCGACATCCCAGTTTTCATAATCGGCAAAGCTGTCATCCGGTGACAGAAAGGGGTGTGCCTCGCCGTCGCCCTTGATCTGGGTGACTTCGTAGTGCGGCTCCCACTTGGCGCGGGCTTCGACATAGTCCTGATTAACCTTGCCACCGTGGTAGGTGTCTTTGGTGGGGAACATCCAGCCGTTTGAGAGGTTGCCGTTATGAGCAAAGGCGACGGCGCGACCGCCGGTTTTGGCCTGATATTCCTCGAGCCATTCATAAAGGACTTTGGGATCTGTGCTGCCATAGGGCGGCTGAGTGACCGGCGGTACAACTTGCAGCGCACGCACAGGGCCGTCGCGCAGCATGACGTTACGGTGCAGGTTGAAGCCCTTGGGCACGCTCGTCCATTCAAAGCCGATAAAGGCGGTGAAGTTGCCGGGATCATTATGTGTCTCGGCGGCCTCTACAATATGTTCCCATGTAAAGGAGAACGCGTCTGCACCGGGGCTGTATGATTCCAACAGTAATTCGGGCAGGGTGCCTTGGGAAAAGTTGGTGATCAGGTCAAAGGCGGATTTGCCGGCCTCTTCACCGCCTGCCTTGTAACCTTCGTACCACTCAAGGCCCTTGGGATCTGCCAGTACACCAGGCTTTCCGGCCTGAAGATCAGGGGCAAAGCCCATGAGATCGGTGTGGTCAGTCAGAACCATCCAGTCAAGCGGACGCGCAAGGCGCACCGGCTGGCCGGTCGAAGAGGTGACCTGTTCGCCTTTGGCAAAACGCCATGCGGTGTCAGGCAGCAAAGTGTTCCCAAAAGCCCCGGCATCCAGCGACAGACCGGTGTGCAAGTGGGTGTCGCCCCATAAAGGGCGCTCCGGGAAAGTACGGTTTGCGTAGGGCGAAAACGGTTTTTCTGCAAAGGTGCCTTCGGCGGCTTCCTCTGACGGTTTAACCTGCGCGATTGCGGTTGTGCTGAGTAGCAGTGTTGATGCGGTTAAAGCCGCGCTCATCCATCTCATGGCACTCTCCCTTTTGCCTTGATTGAAGCTGTTGAAATTCACTCGTAAAACGCCGCCACGGCGATAATGAATGGGGTATGGTAACGCGTCTGCGGCAAAAGTCAAAATTGCAGATGCAATACTTTAGTTCTAGCTGAACGGTAGTGAAGTGCACCGGTAATCCCCCCATTTTTGATGGGGTCCAACCGTAGAATTCAGGCGGCTGTTTTAAGTTTCATAGCGGGTGTGATGCCGCCAATGCCCATGTTGGGTCGCTCGTTGTTGTAAGTCCAGAGCCATTCGGTTGCCTGGTCTTGTGCCTCCTCAATCGTTTCAAAGATGTATTGGCCCAACCATTCGCCGCGAACGGTGCGGTTGTAACGTTCGATGTAGGCGTTTTGCTGCGGCTTGCCCGGCTGGATGAATTCAAGCCGGATATTGCGTTTCTCGGCCCATGTCATGAGCGTTCCACTGATATATTCCGGGCCGTTGTCGAGGCGAATTGCCTGCGGCTGGCCGCGCCACTCAATGATTTGATTTAAACTGCGCACGACACGTGCAGCAGGCATCGAGAAGTCCACCTCTATACAAAGGCCTTCACGATTGAAATCATCCAGCACGTTCAAGGTCCGGATCGACCGTCCATCCGCCAACTGATCCGCCATGAAATCCATCGACCACGTCTCATTAGGCCTGTCAGGAACCGCCAGTGGCTCAGGTTTGTCCCGTTTCAGCCGCTTCTTGGGCTTGATCCGCAAATTCAATTCCAGTTCGCAGTAGATCCGATAGACGCGTTTGTGGTTCCAGCCGTATCCTTGGACGTTGCGCAGGTACAAAAAGCACAGTCCGAAGCCCCAACTGCGCGTGTTAGCTGTCAAGCGTTCCAACCAATCCGCAATCTCTTCGTTCTCATCACTCAATACAGGGCTGTAGCGATAGCAGGTCTCGCTGATTTGAAACGTCCTGCACGCCAGCGCGATGCTGACCCCATGCTGTGTGACCGCCTTCATGGCCATCTCTCGCCTCTGAGACGGCCTTAACGCTTTTTTCCAAGCGCTTCCTTTAGGAGATCGTTCTGCATGCTCATCTCGGCGTACATCTTCTTCAGACGCCGGTTCTGCTCAGCCAGATCCTTCATCTCAGCAATCAAAGACGCATCCATGCCGCCAAACTTCGCGCGCCATTTATAGAAACTGGCGCTACTCATCCCATGTTCGCGGCACAGCGCAGAAACGGGCGTACCCCCTCTGCCTGCTTCAAGATGCCCATGATCTGTGCGTCGCTATATCGTGCTGTCTTCATCAATAATCTCCTCAGATATCCTGCCGAGAAAATTCTACTTTTGAACACCACTAATTTTAGGGGGGATTACCCACCGATCATGGCGACGACGTGAGCGCGATCGGTAGAACTCTGTTGGTTTTCTCGGTGCAGGAGAGGTTAGCAGTCATTGTGATTGCAGGTGATCAGGGTCTGAGAGTCATTCTGGTAACGCTTTTGGGGAGTTCCCTGTTTAATCTATTTTTCTCGAAAGTGTTTTTAAAATCAGCATCTTAATCTACGAAACAGATGCGCGGATGTGGGGCGAGCTATTCTAAGGCCACATTTTGGCCTCTATCCATCTTTGAATTGGCTTGGCCATTTCCAAGTAATGCCTGATTCTAATGAAAAATTGAAACAAAGGCTGGTTGAGCCTTGTTTTGTTTCGAGTTTTGGAAATGGCTATTGAGCAGCTGCAAATCTATCGCATTACCAGCGGGGACAGTACGTATCCCCATTTTGGCACGTTTGGAATTGCGGACGCAGGGCAGATTGAAATCGACGATTCAAACGGGTTTCGAGATGCGGAATTTGGAGATTTTACACACACAGGTGGGTCGGACGTTGGCGACCAGAATGTCATCAGCTCGAACGTCTCTGGGATCAACGTCGGAGACCTAGCAGATCTGCGTTACAAATATACGATCACTGGGTCGGACGGATCGAGTGGGACAGTGTATTTCATCGCCACAAACGGGCAGGCCAACTATGGCCCGTTGATACTGTCAGACTTTCCACTCAACTCGTCGGTGACGTATACGTTTGTGTCGTTCAACACAGACGGGGCGGTGGCCTATGACGATTTGGTGGTGTGTTTTACAGCCGGGACGATGATTGTTACCGACAAGGGGCAGGTGCCAATTGAGCACCTGCGCGAGGGTGACTTTGTGTTGACGCGAGATAACGGATTTCAACCACTGCGCTGGATCGGAAGACGGACTGTTAAACCCCGACGTAATACAGCGCCAATTTTGTTGTGCGGCGGAGTTTTGGGCAATCATGGTGACATTGTCGTGTCCCCCAATCATCGGATGTTGGTGAAGCCGGAGCAGTCAGAGCTGTTCTTCTATGAGCCCGAGGTTTTGGTCGCGGCAAAGGGATTGATTGGGTTGGATGGTGTGCAGCGTCTAAATGTGGAGACGGTTACATATGTGCACATCCTGTTTGATCGCCACGAGATCGTTTTTGCCAACGGAGCGTCAAGCGAGAGCTTTTTGCCTGGACCTCAGGCGATGGACGCATTGGAGGCGGCAACACGGGCCGAGGTGCTGGAGCTGTTCCCGGAGCTGGATCTGGAAGTTGGCGCGGTGCCGGAGGCGGCGCGTGCCTGTCTCAAGCAACATGAGGCAGCGATTTTGCGTGGTTTGTTGGTGGCGTGATCTGAATTGCAGCGCAGTTCGCGGGCACTCACCTGATTGCCAAGGCCTGTCGCGGTTCCAAGTGATAACTCAGTGAGCATGGCTAAAACGCAAAACGCGGCCCCATTCAGGGACCGCGTTTCGAGATAGTGTCCGTCCGCTGGCTTATGCCAGGGCCAGGTTCGTCGCCGACTCGCGACCGTCACGGCCTGCTTCGATGTCGAAAGTCACTTTCTGGTTGTCGGCCAGGCCGGTCAGGCCGGAACGCTCAACGGCAGAGATGTGTACAAACACGTCTTTGCTGCCGCCGTCTGGTGCGATGAAGCCGAAGCCTTTAGTAGTGTTGAACCATTTTACGGTGCCAGTAGCCATATCCGTAGTCTCCATTTTTTTAGTTCTGTCCGCATTATGCGACAGCGCGGCGTGGTAGGTCTGTATCGAAAGACTGAATGCCGTTTAATAGGAGACAGTGGTCGAAAAGAAAAACGTCTGCACAGCGCACATACGAGGGATGGGAAAGTTTTTCAAGGCCTGCGTTCGCAAAGTGGTGTTTGATTTGAAAAAATTTGCCCGCCATCGACCGTATTGTATGCGCGGCAAGGGCGATAGGGCGTGAGGCGTACCCCAAATGGGAAACGCCGCCCGGACTGATGGGCAGCGTTTAGAGAATGTGGGCTTAGTCCGAGAATGTGTAGGATCCCATTTCACAAAGATCGAGACCGTAATCCTCGAGCCGGGTATCGTCTGAGAATTCGCCTAGAATGTCGTAGACACATGTCGTTAGCCCGTCGGCGATCACGACGGTAATCTCATAGCCCGGCGCCAGATAACCGCCGGAAATCAAGTTTTCTTACCAGCTGTCGGAACTGCCTGAGCTAACGTGAAAGGCCGTTAGGTCAGCGCTGGAATTATTTACCAGAGTAAATTCAAGATCCTCAGCCAGCCCCACCGTGGCGGTCATCAGTGTGGCTGCGAGTACTGTTGTGAGTGGTTTGAGCATAGTCGTGTCCTTGTGCATCGGATGGACCCAAGTCTCGTGGACTTGGGTCCATCCGAAGATGGCACGCGGCGCATGTCCCGGCAACGGTTTCCCAACAAAAAACGCCGCCCTTGAGAAGGACGGCGTCATAAAACATTTGATTTGAGGGCGTTACGCCTCGGGTGCAGGTTTCTTGACCGGTGCTGCCTTAGTGGTCAGAGGGTCGTCCTGACGTTGAACGGAACCTTCGAAATGGGCGCCGCTCTCAATTGCGATGGTCTTGTGGATGATGTCGCCTTCGACACGGGCGGTCGAGGTCAGGCGCACTTTCAAGCCACGTACACGGCCAATGATACGGCCGTTGATCACAACGTCATCAGCGGTCACTTCGCCTTTGATGGTGGCGCTTTCACCGATGGTCAGCAGGTGCGCGCGAATGTCGCCTTCTACTGTGCCTTCGACTTGAATGTCGCCAGTTGTCTTCATGTTGCCGGTCACGTGCAGGTCAGCGGACAGCACCGATGCTGGTGGCTTGGCCTTGGGCGCGGAGGCCTTGAAGTCAGCGCCTTTTGTGGGCGCGGCGGGAATGGGTGCAGATTCGGATGCGGCGGGCTTGGCCGGATCAGCGGATTTCGGTGCAGGTTCGTTGATTTTGCTCTTAGAAAACATCTCTTCCAGCCTTGATAAAGGTCATCGGGTTCACGGCCCGTCCATTCACGCGTACTTCGTAGTGGAGATGCGTTCCGGTCGAGCGTCCAGAGTTGCCCATATCACCAATACGTTCGCCACGCGAGACCCTTTGACCCTTCTTTACGCGGATTTTTGCCAGATGGGCGTATCGGGTCTCGATTCCGAACTCGTGCTGGATTTTTATGAGGCGTCCGTAACCCGACAACCAGTCGGCATGGATCACGACGCCATCGGCTGTCGCGTGAATGGGGGTGCCGTAGCGGGCTGCGAAATCTGTGCCCTTGTGCATACGGCCCCAGCGCAGGCCAAAGCCGGACGTGTAACGGAACGCTGATTTAAGCGGGTTGGCGAAGGGGGCGGTTTCGGCGGCGATACGGTACATGTTGAGCTGGTCCATCTGGTCCAGCAGACGATTGGCGCGCACGGTTTCGGCTGTCAGCTCGCCACCTTTGGTGGAAAAGGTCAGCGGCAGCAGGGGACCGCCCTGGCCGTTATATCCGCGACGGACCTCTTCGAGCAGTGTGTCGGTGTCGAGCCCGGCGGCACGGAACATTTTGGTCAGCGGATCGACCGAAACGGTCATGGCGTCTTCGAGCTGGCGGAAGATCTTGTCGTTACGCTCTTGCATCAGGGCAAGGTCGAGGCGGATGTCTTCTTCGGCCTGAATGGCGGTTTGCGCAGTGGCGATCACCTGATCGCGCTCGCGGGCAGTGTCGGTCAGGGCATTTGACAGGATCGACACCATGTCATTGGCCAGCGGGCTGTTGGCTGCAAGGGCGGTGCCCTGTTCGGATTGCGCAGCGTCCATCTCTTCGAGCTGTGCGTGCGCGGTTTCGCGTTGGCGCACTGTGCGGCGCAGCGTGTCCTGAACCACCTCGATACCGGTTTCCAGTTCGCGACGGCGCGTTTCAGACGTGAGCAATTGCGATTGCATCACGGAAACCTGTTGCAAAGCTTTGTTGAAGCGTTGCTGAGCGGCGAGGGCTTCTTCGGTGCGGGCGTCGCGTTCGGCGGACAGTTCGTTTAGGCGCAGTTCGTAGGTGAGCTGATCCCGCTTGGCTTGTTCACGGAAATTGCCCGAACCGATCGAGTCCATAAGCAGGATGGCGGTGGCGATAATAGTCCAGGCGACGATGGTGGTTGATCCAAGGAACGCGATGATTTGCGTGCTGGGTTTGAGGCGAATGAACCGGGTGTCGGACTCTGACCGCAAAAACAGACGGCGTTCCGGAAAATAGCGTTCGGCGAGTGCGTGCAATCGTATTGCGAGTGTTGTTCTCACGTGGTCTTCCCTTGATCCCATCCCCATGGTGAGCGCTCTTGCGTGGTGGCGCCTCGGGGCAAGGTCTTAACGTCCGCTAAAGGAACGGGCAAGGATTTTGACCAATTTCCATACGCAACAGTGTGTTGTTGTGGCGTTTTTGGGCGGGGAGTTGCCGATGTCGCAGGGGCAGGCAGGCCGGGTCAGCGCGCGTATGAGGGGGGCGTTTGGTCGGAAAGGGGCCAGTAAAAATCAGGCGGTAACCCGGCGTCGGCGCGCTTTTCTTCGTTAAAGGGTGGCTTCAACGCACCGTGGAAATAGTGACGCACGAGGGCGTGAAACTGTTCCTTGGGATCGAGCGCGTGGCGGCCGCAGAGGTAATTGAACCATTTGGAGCCATAGGCGACGTGACCGACTTCTTCGGCATAGATCGTGTTGAGCGCCTCGATGGTCTGGGTGTCCTTGGCCTGTTGAAAAATGCGGATCATGCCGGGGGTGACATCAAGGCCGCGGGCTTCGAGTACCATGGGGACAACCGCGAGACGCCCCAAAAGATCGTCAGCAGTGTCTTCGGCGGCACGCCACATACCAGCGTGGGCGGGAAGGGCGCCATAGAAGCTTTCTTTGGCTTCAAGGTTGTCGCACATCAAATTGAAATGATTGGATTCTTCGTCCGCAGATTTGACCCAGTCGTCATAAAAACCAAGTGGCATTTCCGTGTCGGTAAAGCGCGCGATGATGTCCCAGTGCAGGTCGACCGCGTTAAGCTCAATGTGGGCGACGGCGTGCAGCAGTGCGATACGGCCCTGTGGGCTGCCCGGCTTGCGACGCGGCACATCGCGGGGATCAAGCAGTTCGGGTTGCTCTGGCCGGGCCGGGCGCAAGGGTGGGTTGGCTGTGCCGATGGGCAGCGATGTACCGGCGGCGCGCGCGGCAAACCAAGTGGCGGCATGTTGACGTGAAAGTGCAGTCTTGGCGCGCCCGTCAGCGGTGGTGAGCACCTCAACCGCCATTTGTGCGAGGGATTTGGGGAGATCTGTGGCCATGGGTGCGCTCCGGATTTGGGGTTGAGAGGTGTTGAACGCGTTTGAGAGGGGAGATCAAGGGGAAAGGTCGAAAGGGGCAGTGTGCTGAGTGTGCGCCAACTACGCGAAGCGGGCGCGCACCCAGTCAGTATGCGGAGGTTTGATCAGAGCGCCTTGACCGCCTCAAGGACTTCGGCGGCGTGACCGTCGACCTTGACCTTGGGCCATGCCCGCGCGATCTGGCCGGAGGCGTCAATCAGGAAAGTGGCGCGCACGATCCCCATGAAAGTCTTGCCATACATCTTCTTTTCGGCCCAGACGCCAAACCGCTCGCAGACATCGCCGAGTTCATCCGACAAGAGCGGGACGGTCAACTCTTGCTTGGTGATGAATTTGTCGTGGCTGGAGAGGCTGTCCTTGGAAATGCCAAAGACGTGTGCACCGATGGCTTCGAACTCGGGCAGAAGCTGCGAAAACTGTTGGCTTTCCTTTGTGCAGCCTGACGTGTTGTCGCGCGGGTAAAAGAACAGCACAACGGGCGCGCCTTGAAGGGCAGAGAGGGTGATGTCGGCACCAGAGGATGACGGCAAAGTGAATTCGGGGGCAGGGCTGTTTGCCTCAAGCATGGGAGACTCCTTGGGTCGGTTTGCGTTAGGGTATATAGTTGATACGGCTGGGCAACCGATAACAGATCAATCCGAGGCGAAACTCCTGAACGAACAGCCTGATAATGCGCCGCAAAAGGGGCGCAGGCCCAGACGGGCAAGGCGCATAGGACTGTTTGCGCTAATCAGCCTGTTGCTGCCGGTTGGATTAATTGCGCTTGCCGCGTTTATCGCCATTGGCCGCCCGCTGACCGCGCCCGAATGGGTGCGCGCGCAGATCGAGGAGGGGCTGACCAAGCGACTGCCGGGATTTGATGTGTATTTGGGCGAAGTTTCGCTGGTGATTCAAGACAATCTGGACCCAAGGTTGCGGGTGCGAAATCTGGAGCTGCGCGCGGCCGATAACGCGGGCGCTATGGAGCTGGCACAGGTTGAGGCGCGGCTGGATTTTGGCGCGATGATGGATGGTCAGATCGCGCCGAGTGATATTCGGGTATCTGGTGTCTTTCTGACGGCGATCCGCCAGCAAGACGGCACGTTTAATATCTCGGTTGGTAATGGCGGCGGCAACGGGCCGTTTGGCGAGAACACCCAGTTGGCGACGTTTGGTGATCAGATAGAGAGCTATCTGGAATTGCCGGTTTTAGCTGCACTGGACAGTTTTGTGCTGGAGGACATGACTTTGCGCTATGAAGATCTGCGGGCGCGTCAGGCGTGGACCGTGGATAGTGCGCAGCTGCGGCTGGAGAGAAATTCTGAAGAAGTGGCGATCTCGACGCAGATGTCGTTGTTGGGGGCCAGAGATTACGCCACCAGTATCGAAGCCTTTTTGACAACGCGATTGGATTCAAGTGCGATTCAGTTTGGAATAAACTTTGAGGATATGCCGACGGAGGGCATTGCATCGCAGTCTGCCGCCTTGGCGTGGTTGGAGATAATGCGCGCGCCATTGTCGGGATCGATGCGGGGCGAGACGGATGAGGCAGGTACCCTTGGACCGGTGAACGTAGCGCTGAGGATTGCAGACGGCGTGTTGCAGCCCGAAGAAGGTGTTCAGCCGGTGCCGTTTGAGAGCGTGACCAGTTATCTGACCTATGACCCTGTCCTGCAATCCATCAGGTTCGACGAGTTGTCGCTGGACAGTAAGTGGATCAATACCACGGCCTCGGGGCGGGCGTTTTTGCGGGACATGCAGTTAGGGTTGCCCAAGGAACTGTTGGTGCAGCTAGAGCTGAGCCGGTTTCAGGCAAATCCAAAGGAGTTGGACGATGTGCCTCTTTCGCTGGCGCGCTCTTTTGCCGATTTCCGGCTAAAGCTGGATCCGTTTGAGCTGACGCTTGGGCAGATGGTGATATACCACGGCGAGCACCGGATGGAACTGAGCGGAGGTTTAAAGACAGAAGCGGGCAAATGGGCCTATTCCCTAGATGGCGTGTCAGACGGGCTAGATGCGGAACAGGTGCTGTTGATCTGGCCGGATCGGTTTAAAGCAAAGCTGCGCAAGTGGATCGACAAGAATATTCATCAGATATCGTTGAGCGACATCAATCTGGCCGTGCGCAGCAAACCCGATGATGTGCCGGATGTGTATGTGGATTTCCAGTTTACCGACGCAGTGGTGAAGGTGCTGAAGACGATGCCCGTTGTGCGCGGAGGAAGTGGCTATGCCAGTCTGGTGCGCAATCAATTCCGATTGGCCGTGGAAGCCGGTGTGGTTGAGGCCGACGAAGGGGGGCTGATTGATGTGGCGGGAACGGGGTTTATCGTGCTCGATACACGGCTGAAACAATCGCCCGGTCTGGTGAAGGCGCGCGCGCGCGGTCCGGTTACAGCCGCGATGTCGCTTTTGGATCGGGAGCCGCTACGTGTGTTTAGTAAAGCCAATCTGCCGGTTGATCTGGCGGAAGGGCAGGCTGACATGCAGGGTGAGGTGCGCTTTGTCATTAAAGAAAAGCTGCCTGCTAACGAGGTGCAGTTTGATGCGCGCGGTGTGCTGAGTGATGTCCGCACTTCTCATTTCATTCCGGGCAAGGAGATCAGAGGCAACCTGAATGTGCACGCGACTAACGAACGGGTCGAGCTGTCAGGTGGCGGAACAGTGGGGGCGGTGCCGTTTGATGGACGGTGGCATACGCGGCTGGGCAAGGAGAACGGCGGTAAAAGCTGGATTGAGGGCACGGGCGAGCTGAGCGCGCAGACGGTGGAAGAGTTTAACATCGGCCTGCCGCCGGGCACAGTGTCTGGCGCCGGAGACGCGGCGTTTGAGATTGCCTTTGAGAAAGGGCAGACGCCGCAATTGACGCTGCGCTCTGATCTGGATGGCGTTGTTTTGTCGGCACCGCCATTGGGGTGGAAGCTGAGTGAGAACGGGACAGGGACGCTGGAGGCGGATGTGACGCTTAGCAGTCCGCCGCGCGTGGACCGTCTGATGATCGATGCCGGTGGGTTGAAGGCAGAAGGTGACATCGTGCTGCGCGAGGCTGGCGGGCTGGATGTGATGCAATTGGAGAACGTAGAGGTCGGGAGTTGGCTGCGCGCCAGTGGTGCGCTGAGGGGGCGTGGTACTGGTGCGGCCCCTGCGATTGTGCTGAACTCGGGAACGTTTGATATGCGGACCATGCCGCGATCGAGCGGTGGTACAGGCCGGGGATCAGCCGCCGGGCCGGTGACGGCAAACCTGAACCGGGTTCAGGTGACGGATGGGATATTTATAAGCGATGTGCGCGCTTCGTTGGATCTTAATAATGGGGTGTCGGGTGACTTTACGGGGGCGTTCCTTGGCGTTGCGCCGTTGAGCGGGACATTGTCGCCGCATCAGTATGGCACAGCGCTTCAGGTATCATCTCCCAATGGGGGGCGCATGGCGGCGGCAATGGGCGTGCTGAGGGCGGCGACGCGTGGCGCGCTGGAACTTACGCTGATCCCGCGGGCCGCAGTGGGGCAGTACGACGGTGAGCTGAAGATGGCCAACGTTAAGGTTCAGAACGTGCCACTAATTGCAGAGCTGTTGAACGCGATATCGGTGATCGGGTTGATTGAACAACTCGATGGGCCGGGGTTGTTGTTTACTGATGTCTATTCTCGGTTCCGGTTGACGCCAGAAAAGTTGATTATCGGTGAAGGCAGCGCGATTGGGCCGAGCCTAGGGGTTTCAGCGGATGGCACTTATACATTTGCTGGTAAGCTGTTTGACTTTCAGGGCGCTGTGTCACCGATCTATGCTGTGAACATCATTGGGCGGGCAGTGTCCAAGCGAGGAGAGGGCCTCATTGGGTTCAACTATACAATGAAGGGCACGTCGGATGATCCTTATATCTCGGTCAATCCGCTATCGGCCTTGACGCCGGGCTTTTTTAGAGAGATTTTCCGCCGCCGTCCTCCTGACCTCAACAACTGAGCGAATTCCATGCAATTGTCTGATTTTGATTTTGACCTGCCTGACGGGTTGATTGCCACGCGTCCCGCCGAGCCGCGCAGTTCGGCGCGCTTATTGGTGGCTGAACCGGATCGGATTACAGACGGGGTGGTTACTGATCTGGTCGACTGGTTGCGCCCCGGTGATCGGTTGGTGCTAAACGATACCAAGGTGATCCCGGCGCGTTTGTCAGGCTATCGTGTGCGCAGAGGGCCCGAAGGCGAGACGCAGGCGCGGATTGAGATCACATTGCTGGAGCCACGGACCGGGGGGCGCTGGGCGGCGCTGGTCAAACCGCTTAAGAAAATTCGCGAGGGTGAGGAGATTATCTTTGCGGCTGGGCTGAAGGGGGTGCTGGAGGCCAAGGAAGACGGACAAGGTGTGTTGAGCTTTGATCTGGAGGGAGAGGATTTTGACGCGGCACTGGATGCAGCTGGGTCGATGCCTCTGCCGCCGTATATTGCGGCCAAGCGAGCGGCGGATGAGCGGGACAAGACCGACTACCAGACCGTTTGGGCGCGCCATTCCGGTGCCGTGGCTGCCCCCACCGCGTCGTTGCATTTTGACGCGTCATTGTTGGCGGCGTTAGAGACCAAAGGTGTGACGTTCACCCATGTGACGCTGCATGTTGGTGCGGGCACGTTCTTGCCTGTGAAGGTTGAAAACGTTGCTGAACACAAGATGCATTCGGAATGGGGACGTGTGACCCCCGAGGCGGCAAAGAAAATCGCGGCGACCAAGGCCGCTGGAGGACGGGTGATCCCGGTAGGTACAACCGCGTTGCGCCTGATCGAGAGCGCTGGGCGGGGTGGGCAGATTATGCCGTGGGAAGGTCCGACGGATATCTTTATCTATCCGGGGTTCACGTTCCATGTTGCGGACGCGCTGATGACAAATTTTCATTTGCCAAAATCGACATTGATGATGTTGGTGTCGGCGCTGATGGGCCAAGAGCGCATACGAGAGATTTACAACCATGCGGTGGCTGAGGAATATCGGTTCTTTTCCTATGGGGACGGGTCGCTGCTGTTGCCTTGATCATCGGTCACTGCTGGATGTGAATGTGATCATCATAGCGCGCGGCGCGGCATCCCTGAATGCGGATCTTGGGGTGGGAGACATTCAGGGTTCTGACCAGATGAGGCTCAATGAAAATTTTCCCAATCCTGTCGTCTTTGGCCAAATGGGTCAGCAAGGCGCGTTTGCGCTGCTGTTCGAGGGAAAAGGTGCGCCAGAGGGGCTGAAGCAAAGTTAAGTTCCAGCGCAGGGTTGGCCAGACAGGCGGGCAGTGCGTAGGGCCGGGTTCAAAGGCAAAATAGCCGATGGGGGATCGCGTGGCGTTGGGTTGATACACCGTCGCATTGCGGTAGTAGAAGGCGAGGTCGGCCCTTCTCCCGTCATTATGCGAGAGGTGCGGCAAGAGCGGAAACCCGTTCATAAACGGGAAGTTCGCGTCGAGCACCAAGGTGACCGTGCCGGGATAGCGCCGGGACATGTGGTTCGCAGTGTCCGTTAGAACGGTCGCGAGCTCGGGGGTAACGTAGTGACGGTTGAGCACGCAGTAGACGCGGGATTGCATCTGGAGTGGGCCAGACTGCTGGCAAGTGAGCGCGACGCGCCCAAAATACGGCGTGGCGACCGGTAAGGTCAGGGTGACGGCGGAATAGAGCAGCAAAAAGGCGAGCAATTTGTGTTTGAAGCACGTGGCGAGCAGCCAGACCAAGCCGCCGACCTGAGTGAGAATTGTCAGCAGGATCACGAGGGCGGCGTGGAAGGAGAAGCGTAGCACTCGTTGGATTCTGTTGGGAGGGATGTGGACATGCGATCGGAATCGGTGCCGCGCGCCACTGGTACCGCTGTGAAGCGATATCATTGCCACATTATTTCGGACCCGGCGCAAAACCGACACGGCGGTGTCGCCCATAGAAGCGCGCTGGGCAGGGAAAACTTGCACCGTAAGTGAAACGTGCGAAGGTATTCTCATGCTTCAGTTTCTTAAATCGGCTTGGCCGCTGCTCTTGGGTATGATGCTCCTTATGGTGGGCAATGGGATGCAGGGCACATTGCTGGGCATCCGGGGTGAGATCGAAGGGTTTTCGACCTACGAGATGTCCTTTGTCATGTCCGCCTATTTTGTCGGCTTTCTGGGGGGATCGCGCCTTGCGCCCGAGATGATACGCAGGGTGGGGCATGTGCGGGTGTTTGCGGCGCTGGCGTCGTTTATTTCGGCTGTTCTGATCCTCTATCCGACGTTGGCATCACCCTGGGCGTGGGTCGCCGGGCGGGTGTTGATCGGGTTCTGTTTTTCGGGCGTGTATGTCACGGCTGAGAGTTGGTTGAACAACGCGGCGACAAACGAGACGCGCGGGCAGTCGTTGTCGCTTTATATGATTGTGCAAATGCTGGGGGTTGTTTCGGCGCAAGGGCTATTGCTGGTTGCTGATCCGTCTGGTTACGTTCTGTTCGTGATCCCGTCGGTGTTGGTTTCGATCTCATTTGCGCCAATTTTGTTGTCGATCTCGCCCACGCCAGCGTTTGACACCACCAAGCCGATGAGCCTTTTGGAGCTTTATCACAATTCGCCACTTGGCTTTGTCGGGATGATCTTGCTGGGGGGCATTTTTTCGGCGCAGTTCGGGATGTCGGCGGTGTTTGCGACGCAGCTGGGGCTGAGTATCCGAGATCTGTCGATCTTTGTGGCGACGTTTTATATTGGGGCGACGTTGTTTCAGTACCCGTTGGGGTGGATGTCGGACCGGATGGACCGACGTGTGTTGATTATGTTCGTCGCCCTTGCCGGGGGCGCGGCGGCGGTATTTGGCTGGCTGTTCACCGATAGCTATTCGATGCTGTTGCTAGCTGCGCTGATCGTTGGCGGCACGTCTAATCCGCTATATTCGCTATTGATCGCGCACACGAATGACTTTTTGGACACTGAAGACATGGCAGCCGCATCGGGCGGCTTGGTGTTTGTTAACGGGCTGGGCGCGATTGCGGGGCCAGTGGCGACCGGTTGGATCATGGAAACATCGGGGCCATCCGGGTTTTTCCTGTTCCTTGCTGTGTTGCTGATCGCGACCGGTGTTTATGCGGGATATCGGACCACGCGGCGTGCGGCACCATCGGTTGAGGACACGGCGGCCTATTCGCCGGTCATGCCAACTGCATCACCTGTGGCTGTTGAAGTTGCCCAAGAAATCGCCATTGAGACCATGCAGGAAGAAGAAGTGTCACAATAAGGGGTTAGTCAGCCATTTTGCGCTGGCGATTATGTCTTTCTGTCGTAATTTGTTACTGTTCGAGAGTGATTTTTTGTGTGTAACATTTTCATGACGCCCCTTGGGGGGAGCCAACAATTTTGAGGAGATGGGGCATGGTGGGTCCCGACGAGGTTTTGGAATTCTGGTTGGACGAGGTGGGTCCGTCAGGCTGGTATGCGGTGTCCGAAGAGTTGGATCAGAAAATCCGCGATAGGTTTGGAGACACCTGGCAGAAGGCGCAGGAAGGCGCATTTGCGCAATGGCTGACATATTCTAGTGGCACATTGGCCTATATCATCCTGAATGATCAGTTTTCCCGCAATATGTTTCGAGGCACGCCCAAGGCATTTTGCTCGGACCGTCAGGCGCTGGCAGCGGCCAAGGTGGCAATCGACAAGAAATGGGATCTGCGCATTGATGAACCGGCGCGCCAGTTCTTTTACATGCCGTTGATGCATTCTGAAAACTTGTGTGATCAGGAGCGGTGTATCCGCATGTTCCTGTCGCGTATGCCCGAGCAAGGGGAAAGCAACTTGTTGCATGCCCGTGCGCATCGCGAAGTTATTCGTAAATTTGGGCGTTTTCCTTATCGGAATGCGGCGTTGTCCCGCCCGTCCTCGCCGCCCGAGCAGGACTATGTGGCCGGTGGCGGGTATGGCGAGACCGTGCGCGCGTTGCAGGCCTCTGCCTGAACCATCATTTTTCGGCAGGCGTTTCGGGGATGACCGCGGCGCCTGTTGATGTACAGCCACGCAAGTCATAGGCCGTCTGAGCCAGACGTGCAGTTGACCGGTCGATGGCCGTGGTCATCAAACGATCAGGCGTCTGGGCAAGGTCGCTCATCGCCACCTGTATCCCATCCAGTTTAGTTCCAAGTGCCGCGAGGCGGATATCAATGGCCTGCGCCGTGCTTTCCGGAAATCGATCCGGATTTTGTGCAAAGGCCGCTGCGTCGGCCTTGAGCTGGGCCAGATCAGTGCGCAAACCGCGAACTTCATCGGTAAGCGGCTGCATCACATTCAGGTTTTCAGCGAAATCGGCCACGATCCCTTTGGCCGTGCCAGAGAGTTGCCAAAGCAAGAATAGGCAAAGCGCAATCAAGATCAGGGTGGCGTTGATCAGGGCAAGGCAGAGGTCTTTGAGAGTTTTTTTCATGAAAGAGGCTCCGAAGGTAAAATGGCTTTGGCCAAAGAGCACCTGCAAGTCACTGGAATGTCAACGATACAGATGCACGCGCGTTGCGGGATGGATGGAGTTGTTCTAGGTTCAAGCGAACGACGGGAAGAGGAGAGCGGGCATGGCGGCGCAAAGCTTTGACATGATTGTAATTGGTGCGGGGCCCGGTGGATATGTTGCAGCCATTCGCGGCGCGCAGCTTGGCCTGAAGGTGGCGATTGTCGAGCGTGAGCATATGGGAGGGATATGCCTGAATTGGGGGTGCATCCCGACCAAAGCGATGCTGCGTAGTTCTGAAGTGTTTCATCTGATGCATCGGGCTGGCGAGTTTGGTCTGAAGGCCGAAGGGATCAGTTATGATCTTGACGCAGTTGTGAAACGCTCGCGCGGGGTGGCACAGCAGTTGAATTCAGGGATCGGCCACCTGATGAAAAAGAACAAGGTGGCAGTGTTCATGGGCGAAGCGACGATGCCCGCCAAGGGCAGAGTGAGCGTCACCGCCGAGAAGGGCACGCAAGAGTTGACGGCGAAGCATATCGTGTTGGCCGCCGGCGCGCGGGCACGCGAACTACCTGGGCTGGAGGCGGACGGAGATCTGGTCTGGACCTATAAACACGCGCTGACACCGTCGCGGATGCCAAAGAAACTGTTGGTGATTGGGTCGGGGGCGATAGGGATCGAATTTGCGAGTTTCTACAACACGCTGGGTGCCGAGACCACGGTTGTCGAAGTGATGGATCGCATTCTGCCAGTTGAAGATGCCGAGATAAGTGCCTTTGCCAAAAAGCAATTTGTCAAACAGGGTATGACGATCATGGAGAAAGCCATGGTCAAGCAGTTGGACCGTGGCAAGGGCAAAGTCACTGCCCATATTGAGCTCAAAGGCAAGGTCGAGACGCAGGAGTTTGACACGGTGATCTCCGCTGTCGGCATTGTTGGCAATGTCGAGGGGCTGGGGCTTGAGGCGTTGGGCGCGACGGTGGATCGCACTCATGTCGTGACAGATGAATACTGCCGAACCGGCGTTGACGGGTTGTTTGCCATTGGTGATGTCGCGGGGGCGCCGTGGCTGGCGCATAAAGCGAGCCATGAGGGTGTTATGGTAGCCGAGCTGATCGCAGGGGGCAAACCGCACCCGGTGAAGCCCGAGAGCATTGCGGGGTGCACCTATTGCAATCCGCAGGTGGCCAGTGTCGGATATTCCGAAGCCAGGGCCAAAGAACTAGGATATGACATCAAAGTGGGGCGGTTCCCGTTTATCGGCAATGGCAAAGCAATTGCCTTGGGCGAGGCCGAGGGCATGGTTAAGACTGTCTTTGACGCCAAAACCGGAGAGCTGCTCGGTGCGCATATGGTGGGCGCTGAGGTGACAGAGATGATCCAGGGCTATGTCATTGGACGCACGCTGGAAACGACCGAGGCCGAGCTGATGGACACCGTGTTCCCACATCCGACACTCAGCGAAATGATGCATGAAAGTGTGTTGGATGCTTATGGCCGTGTGATCCACATGTAGTGTGAGGAAATGGCCAGTCTCAATCGCATTGTAATGAATAAGTCCAGTCGCACTTGGTTGCGTGAGTTGGATCTTGAAAACATGGATGCGGCAGAGATTTCAGGCAAGTGGGGCAGGGAGCTGCCGGTGCGCAGTTACAAGCAATACCGCTATCCAAAGCATGACATTTGTGAGGGGCCCTATCTAAATGCGCGAGGCACACCAAGACAGTTTGATCTGATCATGGCGAACCAGGTGTGGGAGCATTTGGACCGGCCTTATCGGGCATTGTGCAATGTGCATGACATGCTGCGGGATGGTGGGTATTTCTGGCTAGCGGTGCCTTTTGTCGTCCCACAGCACGCAGCGCCATATGATTGTTCGCGCTGGTCAGCGCGTGGGTTAACAAACCTATTGATAGAAGCCGGGTATCACCCGGACGAAATTCGCGCGGATCAATGGGGTAATCGGGCCGCCGCGCTGCGCAATCTGGAGCCAAGCTGGCCGCCGGAATATCATCCAGAGACCGATGATTTGACCAATGATCCGGACTTTCCGATTTGCGCCTGGGCGTTGGCGCGCAAGACATAAATAGAATTTTTGGGAGCGACCGGCCACGTGCACAGGGCCGATCACAATTTCCCGGTGTGTTTAAAGAATGGCGTGCGCAAGGATCATGAGCACACCTGACCCGAGCACATAAGCCGCGTCCACGGCAATAGCGAACCCTGATTTCTGTGCCCACGCGCCGGTGTTGGCGACATAAGCGGCTGCGCACAGGATCGCGAGCAGGGCGACGCCGAGGCTTTGAGTGGTTTTTGTCAGACCGATGATCAGCGCCAGCAAAAGGATTCCGGTCCAGTTGGTAACCATTGGAAACATTGGCATTTTTGCGGGTGGTTCCGGGCTGATGCGGGTCCCTTCGGCCCAGCGTTTTTGCAGGCCAAGAACTGGCCCATAGATAAGAAAGCCAAATGCCATCGCGGCCACGGCACCTGCGATAAAGGCAATCCAATTCATATCAGTCATAGAGCAGTCTCCAATGCTGCGAGGATCATGGTCCAACCCCCTTCGTGATTGTCGCGGCTTTCCTGATTAGGAAAGCGAATATGGGTCAAGGTGATGTCGGTGCCTGTTCCCTTTGGCTTTAGATCAAGTGTGACTTCGCTGTTGTCCTGAGTGTAGCCTGAAACCCATGTAAACCGAAGCCTGTTGGCACGGTCGATCAAGAGGTATTCGCCTTCGTGTGGCCAGCATTCGTCCATGTCGGGGGCCTGCATGACCACACGAAACCGCCCCCCAACACGCGGATCGCTGGTGGCTTCGGGTACTGTCATGCCGGGGCCGGGCACAAGGAATTTTCGCATAGTTTCCGGGTCGAGCCATGCGTCAAACACGCGTTCGGGTGCAAATGGCAGGTGGCGGGAGACGGTGAGTGAGAGCTCAGTTGTCATTGTCGGTTTCCTCCGTAAGGGCAGCTTCGAGGGTATCAAAACGCAACGCCCAGATAGAGCGCAGCTGGGTGAACCAAAGGTCGATCGCAGAGAGAGGTTCCATCTGCACCTCGATCAGGTGTTCGCGCCATTCGGTGCGGCGACTGACCAGTCCTGCGGTCTCCAACACTTTGATATGTTTGGAAATCGCATTGAGACTTTGATCATACTGGCGCGCAATGTGGGTGACTTTCATCGGTCCGTGCTGCGCCAATAACGTCAGGATCGCCCGCCGCGTGGGATCAGAAGCAGCCTTGAGAATGGCGCTGAGGTTTTCGTCTTTCTGTCGTTCAACCATGTGGATGAATAACAGTTGTTGTTCTATCAGTCAACCATATGGATGAATGAATGCCCGGCTCATCCGCATGGCACCAACTTGTCGGTGACGGCGTTTCGAGGGATTCCAAAGCGTGAGGTGAGAAGAGTGACGCGCGATGCGGAAAAGGGGACGCACCCACGATCAGCGGGTCGTGGACAGCCGGTTCCAGCGAGGCCCGGATTTCAAATTACCGTGAATGGGCGAGAGCTCGGCAAGCCGGATAGAACTTGCCGGTGGAACTGGGCAATAGATCATCCGAATAATCCCGTGTCTCGTAATGAGATGCAGTAGGACAGTTACGTGGACCTGCACCGCTCTGTGTGACTGGACAGCGTTTGGGAATGATGTTCTTATTATGTTCTTAACTTTTGATTGGAAGTTCGGCCCAGCTGTCTTATGTGTGGGGTCTGTGGTTTGAGGATGACAATGGCCGAGTTGAAAAACATCGAAGTGCGCGGCGCGCGCGAGCATAACTTGAAGAGCATAGACGTGGATATTCCGCGCGATCAGCTGGTGGTGATCACCGGGTTGAGTGGCTCGGGCAAGTCATCTTTGGCGTTTGATACGATCTACGCTGAAGGGCAGAGGCGTTATGTCGAAAGCCTGTCAGCGTACGCGCGCCAGTTTCTGGACATGATGGAAAAGCCGGATGTTGACCACATCAGCGGTCTGAGCCCGGCGATTTCCATTGAGCAGAAGACCACCAGCAAAAACCCACGTTCGACCGTAGGCACGGTGACGGAGATCTATGATTATCTGCGCCTGTTGTTTGCGCGGGTGGGGACGCCATATTCGCCCGCGACTGGGTTGCCGATCGAAGCGCAGCAGGTTCAGGATATGGTCGACCGGATCATGGCCATCGAAGAGGGCACGCGCGGTTATCTGCTGGCACCGATTGTACGGGATCGCAAAGGTGAATATCGCAAAGAATTCCTGGAGTTACGCAAGCAGGGATTTCAGCGCGTCAAGGTGGACGGCGCGTTTTACGAGCTGGACGAGCCGCCGACATTGGACAAAAAATTCCGCCATGACATTGACGTGGTCGTGGACCGCATCGTGGTACGAGAGGGGCTTGAGACGCGGCTGGCGGACAGTTTGCGCACTGCGCTGGATCTGGCGGATGGGATCGCCATTCTGGAAACAGCACCCAAGGACGCGGAGCCGGAACGGTTTACCTTTTCGGAAAACTTTGCCTGCCCTGTCAGTGGATTCACCATTCCAGAGATTGAACCGCGGTTGTTTTCGTTCAACGCCCCATTTGGAGCCTGTCAGCAGTGTGACGGTTTGGGCGTTGAGCTGTTTTTTGACGAACGGTTGGTTGTGCCGGATCAGACACTGAAGGTGTATGACGGGGCGTTGGCACCGTGGCGCAAGGGCAAGTCGCCGTATTTCCTGCAAACCATTGAAGCAATTGCCAAACATTACGAGTTTGACAAGAACACGCCGTGGAAAAACCTGCCCAAAAAGGTGCAGGAGGTGTTCCTGTACGGCTCGGGGGAGGAAGAGATTGCGTTTCGCTATGACGAAGGCGGGCGCGTCTATCAGGTAACACGCGTCTTTGAAGGTGTGATCCCCAATATGGAGCGCCGCTATCGCGAGACGGATAGCAACTGGATCCGGGAAGAGTTTGAGCGCTATCAGAATAACCGGCCCTGCGGTGCATGTCGTGGGCATCGACTGCGCGAAGAAGCGCTGGCGGTGAAGATTGCAGATCAGCATGTCGGGCATGTGGTACAGTTTTCGATCCGCGAAGCGTTGGCCTGGATCGAGGATGTTCCAAACCATTTGACGGCGCAGCGTCAGGAGATCGCCAAGGCGATTGTGAAGGAGATTCGCGAGCGGCTTGGCTTCTTGAATAATGTTGGATTAGAATATCTTACACTGTCACGTTCAAGTGGAACATTGAGCGGAGGGGAGAGCCAGCGAATCCGTTTGGCGAGCCAAATCGGGTCTGGATTGACCGGTGTCCTTTATGTGCTGGATGAACCGTCGATTGGGTTGCATCAGCGAGACAATGACCGGCTTTTGACCACGCTTAAAAACCTCCGCGATCAGGGGAATACGGTGATCGTGGTGGAACATGACGAAGAGGCGATCCGCGAGGCGGATTACGTCTTTGACATTGGTCCGGGCGCAGGTGTGCATGGTGGACAGGTGGTTTCGCAGGGACGGCCAGAAGAGATTTCGGCTGATCCGGCGTCGATGACGGGGCAGTACCTGTCCGGCCAGCGCGAGATCGCTGTGCCGACGGAGCGGCGCGAAGGCAATGGCAAGAAAGTCAGCGTGGTCAAGGCTACGGGCAACAACCTTCAGAAAGTGACGGCGCATTTCCCATTGGGCAAGTTTGTGTGTGTGACTGGTGTGTCGGGCGGGGGCAAGTCCACGTTGACCATTGAGACACTGTTCAAGACCGCCTCAATGCGGCTAAACGGTGCGCGCCAGACGCCGGCACCTTGTGAGACGATCAAGGGGCTGGAGCA
This sequence comes from Shimia abyssi, assembly GCF_003014475.1. Taxonomy (GTDB): domain Bacteria; phylum Pseudomonadota; class Alphaproteobacteria; order Rhodobacterales; family Rhodobacteraceae; genus Shimia; species Shimia abyssi. The sequence continues at coordinate 253,269 of NZ_PYGJ01000003.1, forward strand.
TCTGGATAAAGTGATCGATATCGACCAGCGTCCGATTGGACGCACACCACGGTCAAACCCCGCGACTTACACGGGCGCATTCACACCGATCCGCGATTGGTTTGCGGGACTGCCCGAATCTAAGGCGCGTGGCTACAAGCCGGGGCGGTTCTCGTTCAACGTCAAGGGCGGGCGCTGTGAGGCTTGTCAGGGCGATGGGGTGATCAAGATCGAGATGCATTTCCTGCCGGATGTGTATGTGGAATGCGAAACCTGCAAGGGCGCGCGATATAACCGCGAAACTTTAGAAATCCGCTTTAAGGGCAAGAGCATAGCGGATGTTCTTGATATGACCGTTGAGGAGGCGCAAGGCTTTTTCAAAGCGGTTCCGAGCATTCGTGACAAGATGGATGCGCTGGCGCGGGTCGGGTTGGGGTACATCAAAGTGGGCCAACAGGCGACGACTTTGTCTGGTGGTGAAGCGCAGCGGGTGAAGTTGTCAAAGGAGCTGTCTAAACGATCAACCGGTCGGACACTCTATATTCTGGACGAACCGACAACGGGGCTGCATTTTGAAGATGTGCGCAAGTTGTTGGAAGTGCTGCATGAACTGGTGGATCAGGGCAACACGGTTGTGGTGATTGAGCACAACCTTGATGTTGTGAAAACGGCGGACCACATTATCGATATCGGCCCCGAGGGCGGTGATGGCGGCGGAGAGATTGTTGCCGTGGGTACACCGGAGGACGTGGCTGCCGTGGAACGTAGTCACACCGGGCATTACCTGAAAGAGATGTTGGAGTCGCGAAAAGTGGCTGCCGAGTAATTTAACACCCCGGCTTTTGTCCGGGGCGTTAGTTTTAGGCTGGACGAGCGGACGTGGCCATGTTGCTGAGGAAGAGCGGCAGCATGAAAAGTGCGAGAAACCCGCTGTTGAGAACAACGTTGAACCAAGCGCCCGCCAGCACTGATCCGGTGCTGTCGATTAGAAACCAAGTCACAATACCGGCTTTAATAATGCGCGCGCCGAGTGCTGGGTGTTTGGCATAAACGTCGATTGTGATCCGCCACATCACCACCCCAAACCCCGCTAATAAGCCACCGCAAATCGCGCCGAGCAGAAGCTCGGAATCGCTGGCGAACCCTTGGGTGCCATCAAGCGGCAAGTGTGCGAGGTCAAGGAACCACGCAAAGGCAGGTTCAAGACCGAGAAGAATGGACAGAAACATCAGAAGGCCAAAGCCAATGCTGATGGCGGAGGCCCGTTTGAGATAAGTGACTGAACGATCATGTGTCATGAGATGCGCCTTTAAATATTCAACTGTGCTTAAGGTGGCAGAGGCTTGGGGCGAAAAACAATTACCTGAGAGGTAAGTGTGTTGTGGCGCGGATCAGGTATGATCTGTTTTGGGCAAAGGAGGCATTATGACCAATGCATTCGGAACAGCGTTAAAGGATTGGCGACGGACACGACGTATGAGCCAACTGGATCTGGCGGTTACGGCGGGTGTCTCGTCGCGACACATTTCATTTCTGGAAACCGGGCGGTCGCGCCCCAGCCGTGGCATGATATTGCGTTTGTGTGATGAGTTGACGGTGCCGTTTTCGGCTCGCAATCACCTTCTGACTTCGGCTGGGCTGAGCCCAGCCTATGAGGAGCGAGACATGTCGCAGGACGACATGCAACCGGTTCGCGACGCGGTGGATTGGATGTTGCGCAGTCACGCGCCTTATCCGGGTATGGCGCTGGATCGTCATTGGCGGCTGGTTTCGATGAATGCGCCCGCGGAGCAGCTGTTTGGTGCGGTTGGTGTCGGACAGGGCGACAGTTTGCTTGAAATGCTGATATCAAACACAGCCGCACGCGCGGCATTAGAAAACCTGGATGAAATCTTGCGGCATATGGTGGAGCGATTGCGAGTTGAGAGCGTGCATTACGGTGGTGATGCGGTTCTGGATGATGCGGCGCACCGGATGACCGTTATGGTAAAAAGCCTGCAGGAGTCGGCGAATAATGCAAAACCGGCATTTATTCCGGCAGTGTACTGCTTGGGAGATACACGGTTGTCGTTTTTTTCGACGATCAGTCAATTTGGATCGACCGGAGACATCGCTTTGTCTGAACTTCGGATCGAATTGATGTTTCCGGCGGATGAAGCGACCAAAGCACTGCTGAAGGCGATGAGTTAAGAGATTGAAACGAAGTTAACATTTCCTTTTCCCGCCGAGGGTGGGGGGATCTTTAACCAATCTTACTAAGTGCTGTCGCGCATTTGCCTTGGGAGGCAAGCGCGTGTCGCTTGACCTGCAATTGACGTCCAGGCGGATTGCATCGGCACTGGCTTAGAAGTCGACGTTGAAGCCGCGTGTATCGACATGAACAAAGGTCGGATAGGTGCCAATCCCGCCAAGGAATAATCCTTCGGACCGCATACTGCGCAGTGCCGCGGCCCAGTCGAGCGGTGTGGAGTTTCCCTGAGCGATGAAATCTATGGCGCGAAATTGCGTGTGAAGGCTTTGCGAAGCGCCACCAATTGCCACGTTGTATGCGGGGCTGCGATAGACGCTGAGGGTTCGGATGGGGGCGTCAACGCGACCGCGCAAGATATCGAGCACGCGCGCTGTTGGTGCGATGTTTGGCCAGAGTTCCCGCGGTGGGTTTGTGTTTTTTTGAAAGGCCGGACTATGCGGGTTGTTGTTTTTCTCGCCCTTGATCAGAAACTCGTAAGGTTTGAAGTTTTTTAGCCCCAGTGATTTGATGAAGGCATTAAAATCGGCCTCGTCATCACCGGTTGTAGCGATGACCGGGGTCGATAGGGCCATGGTGTCGGCGGAAGTATTCCAACCAGGGGAAGGTGCCGCAACCGCATTGACAGATTCAGCGGCAACGATGCGATCCGCGACCCCCCAATCCTCAAGTTTGTAATTCGCGCCATGCACTTTGCCTGAACCGATAGCGATGGTCATTTTGCGTGATCGAACGTCTGCCTGATATTGTGACTTAGACCCCAGCGCCATTGCCTCGGCCAACACCTTGCGGAACGCCTCGCCAGTGATCGGGCCGGTTTTGTCGAGAAGCTTTTTCAACTCCTTTCTGTCTTTGGCATCCACACTGCCATTCTGGACAGCAATATCAAAGGCCAGGCAGGCGCCAAGTTCGCCGTTAAGATTAAACTCGTGGACGATAGATTGAGCTTTCGTCCAGTAAAATTCGCGCGCGAGGTTATTTTGCGCCTTTTGAGCGAGCGGGTTTTTACCCAGACGATCAAAGGCTTCCGCCCATTCTGGTTTGACCTTGCGTTTGTCAGCGCCAATGGAAATCGAATTGGCCCATGTGCGTTGTTTTGCCTTGGAGCTGGTCAGAATGTCCTTGAACGCAGGAGCGAGCGAGCCAAATGCGTCGTCTATGGCGGAAATGTCGTGTTGCTGAATACGCGCCAACAGTGTTTGAAGACGCCCCCCCCCCATGGTGAAGCCAATGATCCCCCATGTGATCAGTGCGCCGTCGTAATTCCCGGCGACCAAGCTGTAGCCGTGTCCTTCGAAGTTGGCAGTGACGGCAAGGGCGCGTTCGAACATCGTTGGCGGTGCTGGATTACCTGTGAGGCGCGACCATGTGGACAGGTCGACCGCCCCAGTCACTGGTAAGTTGACAGCGGTTTGATAGCTTCGCACGGCGGTTTCCGTGCCTTTGCCAAAGTCGCCATCGATGAGACCGGGGCTGTGGCCTACGTCTCGTAAGTTGCGTTGTACTTGCAGGACAATGCTGCCTTTTGGGTCTAAAAATCCTGCGCTGGAGTTGCGTAAAATGATCATGAAAAATGTCTCCTGATACAATATCGTGTCAAGAGTGTATCACATTTCACGCTTTCACGTTAGCCGGGTGTCAGTTACGCCCCCGTTTCTCAAACCTTGGCAACATGGCGGAGAAGTCAGATCCATGGCCATTTTCAGTTTCCACGAACTGTTCATAAAGTGCGGTCGCCTGTTGGCCCATCGGGGTGTCTGCATCTGCGCTTTCGGCGGCTTGTTGTGACAGGCGCAGGTCTTTGAGCATGAGTTCGGAAGCAAAACCGGGTTGATAATCGTTGTCGGCGGGGGATTGCGGGCCGACACCGGGGGCGGGGCAGTAGGCGTTCATGGTCCAGCTGTAGCCCGAAGACGTGGAGACAACGTCAAACATTTTCTGGCGGTCGAGGCCCAGTTTGTCGGCCAGGGCAAAGGCCTCGCAGGTGGCGATCATTGTGACACCGAGGATCATGTTGTTGCAGATTTTTGCGGCCTGGCCCGCGCCTGCATCGCCGCAATGCACGGCCTTTTGGCCCATGATGTCAAAAAGTGGTGCGGCCTTGGCAAAGGCGTCGGGACTGCCACCTGCCATGAATGTCAGTGTTCCGGCGGCGGCGCCTCCGATACCGCCAGACACTGGCGCGTCTACAGCGTGGAGGCCGGCCTCGGCCGATAGAGCAGCCACCGCACGGGCGCTGTCGACATCGACAGTGGAACAATCGACAAGGGCGGCGCCTGCGGACATGGCGGGGATGATTTCTTCGGCCACTGCGCGCAGGATGGCGCCATTGGGGAGCATGGTAATGACCACATCGGCGTTCGTCGCGGCGGCACCGCCGCTTTGGGCCATGGTGACGCCGTCGATTGACACATCGGCCATGTCGAAACCTGTGACGTCGTGACCTGCCTTGGCCAGGTTGGCGGCCATCGGGCCACCCATATTGCCCAATCCGATAAATCCGATTTTCATGGCGTTACTCTCCCTTTTCGAATGTCAGTTTGGACGCGCCCAGAGGCATGAGCATGTTGGTCACGTCCATTTGCGAGAGGGCGTGCATGTCGTGTTTCCATTGAGGGTTGCGGTCTTTGTCGATGATCTGGGCACGGACGCCTTCGAGGAAGTCGCCATGTTCCATGGCGCGGTAGGTGAAGCGATATTCCTGATCCAGAGCAAAGTGCATGTCGGCGCGGGCGCGGACGCGGTGGATGATTTCCAGTGCGCAGCCCATGGCGAGTGGGGAGTTGCGCGACATTTTCTTGATCGTGTCGCTGGCAAAGCTGGTCTCGGCGGCCGCGAGGGCGTTCAGGATGTCGCGCAGGGTTTCGCCACCGAAATGGGCGTCTATCTCCGCGCTCTGTCTGGCGATAGGTCCGGGGTCGATATGACGAGCCGCTGCGTCGATCAGTGACCAGTCGGCGGTCTCTTCTAGCTTGGTGATCAGAGCGGGCCAATCGGCCTCTGGGATGTAGTAATCGGCAAACCCGGCGTGGATCGCATCACCTGCCGAAAGCCGTGCAGCGGTGAGCCCGAGATATTCGCCCAATCGACCGGGGGCCCGTGAGAGGATCAGCGAGCCGCCAACGTCAGGCACAAGGCCGATACCGCACTCGGGCATAGCGATTTGGGATGTGTCGCCGACGATGCGGTGTGAGCCGTGACACCCAACACCAACCCCGCCGCCCATGGTGAAACCCTGCATAAAGCTGGCCACAGGTTTGGGAAAGGCGAACATCTTGGCATTCATGCGGTATTCGTCGGCCCAGAAGGTCTGGCCATAAGCGTAGTTGCTTGACGTGCCTGTCTCATAGAGTTCAGCGATGTCGCCACCTGCGCAGAACGCTTTGTCGCCTTCGGCGTCGATAATCAGCAGTTTGATCGTGTCGTCCTCGGCCCACCCATCCAGCGCGTCTTCGATGGCGGTGCACATGTCGTAAGACATGGCATTGAGTGCCTTGGGGCGCGTGAAAGTGATGCGGCCTGTTTGGCCTTGGGTGCGGATGTGGATATCGGTCATGTTGCTACATTCGTTGGAGTGTCCGCCCGGAAATTCACCGGGCAGAGCCTCAAGCCACGTCTGAGATCATCTGGCGCGAGATGATCAGCCGCATAATTTCGTTGGTGCCTTCAAGGATCTGGTGCACGCGCAGGTCGCGGACGATTTTTTCGATGCCATAATCGGCAAGGTAGCCGTAGCCGCCGTGCAGCTGCAAACAGCCATTGGCGACCTCAAAGGAGGCATCGGTGACCATGAGCTTGGCCATGGCGCAGAACTTGGACGCGTCATGCGTGCCGTTGTCGAGTTTCCACGCAGCTTGACGTAAGAAGGTGCGGGAGGATTCCAGCTTGGTTTCGAACTCCGCGAGTTTGAATTGCAGGGCCTGGAACTGGTTGATGGGTTTGCCAAAGGCCTTGCGTTCGGACATGTATTGCATCGTCAGGTCGAGTGCCTTTTGCGCACCGCCCAAGGCAGACGCGGCGATGTTGAGGCGACCGCCGTCAAGGCCTGCCATGGCGTAGGAAAAGCCGCGCCCCTCTTCGCCGATCAGGTTGTCGGCGGAGATTTTGCAATCGTCGAATTGGACCTGAGCAGTGGGTTGGGCGAGCCAGCCCATTTTCTTTTCCAGCGCGCCAAAGGAAAGCCCGTCTGTGCCGTCTTCGACCACAACGGTAGAGATGCCCTTGGGGCCGTCTTCGCCGGTGCGCACCATGGTGACATAGGCGTCGGAGTAGGATCCACCGGAGATGAATGCCTTGGTGCCGTTCAGTGTATAGCCTTCGTTGGTGCGGGCGGCGCGGGTTTTAAGGGCGGCGGCGTCGGAGCCGGAGCCCGGTTCGGTGAGGCAGTAGGAGAAGACCTTTGACATGGTGCAGAGGTCAGGCAGCCACTTTGCCTTGGTCTCGTCTGAGCCGAACTTGTCGATCATACCACCGCACATATTGTGGATCGAAAGGAACGAACCGACGGCGGGGCAGGACATGGCGAGGGCCTCGAACACAAGTGTTGCGTCGAGGCGCGACAGGCCGGAGCCGCCGTAATCCTCGGACACATAAATGCCGCCAAGGCCGAGTTCTGCGATCTGGGGCCACAGGGCCTTGGGGATGGTACCCGCAGTTTCCCAATCCTGGGCAAAGGGGGCGATGTGCTCCTCTCCGAACGCGCGTGCCATGTCAAAGATCAGGGTTTGTTCTTCGCTGAGTGCAAAGTCCATCGGCTCCTCCAACGGGCATAAATGAACGCTTGTTTAATAATACAATCCTTGCAGGAGTATGTCAGTGGGTAATTTTGCAAAACGGTTTGCAGAAATGCCGGTGGGTCAGGGGGCGTTGCCCCGATCGCAAGTGTGCTTGCGATTTCCCCCAAATATTTTTTGGCGAAAGGAAAGCAGGAGCGTTGCCGTTACAAATCTGCGTGGAATTCTTCGGTAAGGTGTTGGACCACAGCGCGCAGAGCGTTGTTTGGGGATTGGCCGGACGTGATTGCGTTATTGTAGACGGCGCGCTGGCGGTCGGCGCTGTTGCCGGTATTGAGGATCGAGCGCACGTTTTCGATTTCGGTCATGCTTTCGAGTGCGGCGCCGTCTTCTTGCAGCAGGTCGACCAATTCATGCATCAATTCGTCAAAGGGTACGATTTCGCGTCGGCCCCAATCGATGAGGCCTTTGGAGATGCCATATCGCTGGGCGCGCCAGCGGTTTTCTTCGATCAGGAAGCGGTCATAGATGCGCCAGCGTTGGTTCCGGGTGGCGAGGCGCCAGAACATCCGGCACAGAGCCTGGGTGAGAGCGGCGATGGTCAGGGTGGTTTCAAGGCGGGGAGAGACGTCGCAGATACGTGATTCGATGGTGGGAAAGCGCGAAGAGGGGCGCAGGTCCCACCAGATCTTGGAGGAGTCTTCGATCACGCCGACGCGAGTCATTGCTTCAACCGAGCGTTCATATGTGGACCAACTGTCCATGCGCGGTGGTAGGCCCGTGCGGGGCAGATTGTCAAAGACGGTGAGGCGATAACAGCTAAGGCCGGTATCATCACCCACCCAGAAGGGGGAAGAGCAGCTGAGCGCAAGCAGATGAGGCAGGAAATAGGCGAGCTGGTTCATCAAATCGATGCGCATGTCAGGGTCTGGAATGCCGACATGCACATGCTGGCCACAGATCACCATACGCCGCACAACGCCGCCCAGATCATCGCGCAGGGTGTTGTAGCGTTCCTTTTTAGTGTGGTGCTGTTTGCGCCAGTCTGAGAACGGATGACAAGAGGCAGCGATGGGGGCGAGGTTATGGCGTGCGGCCTCTTCTGCCACAACGGATCGCAGGTTGCGCAGGTCATCGCGGGCCTGGCCCACGGTGGTGCAAACTTGTGAGCCGATTTCAACCTGGCATTCGAGGTATTCGGGGGCGAATTGTCCTTGAAGTCGTTCAGAACAGGCCTGCATGAGCGCCGTGGGGGCCGGCGCGAGATCAAAGCTGTCACGATCTACGAGAAGGTATTCTTCTTCGATACCGATGGTGAAATCGGGTTGCTCTAGCGGCATGTTTTCCCCCTTGTGATTGGGTTTAGGGGAATTTGAGCAGTAAATCCGCGCCTTTACAAGAGGATCTGTGACACCCTAGGCCGCGTCGGCGTCTGAGGCTACAAGGACGGTTGCATCTATGGCGAGCACATCGCAGGCCTCTTCGATCGATCCCAGAATAAGCGCAATAATGCCGTCGATATCTTTCCAAGAGCGAAGCGCTGTCATGGCCATGGCATGGGTCGCTTCGTTTGGGGCGATGTAAATCAGGTGGATTGGAGCGCTCGCGCCCATGAAGGCTTCTGTGCGCAGCGCCTGAAACTCCATGATGCGGGTGAAATCGCGTTCGTAGCTGACAACATCGCGCAGGTCGACGATTTGTGATTGGCCGTGGCGAAAATCGGTATGTTGCATGTATTGATGAAACGCCGCCAGAGACTGGTCAAGATCAACAGCTCCGCGGCATCTCACAAGCACTAGGCTGTGACTGGGAAATACACGAAAACTGACTGCCATATGTTTCGTTCATCCTCACATGCGATTATGGAGCGGTTGATCCGCTCATGTCATTTCAAACATATTCAGATTTGTTGAACAATCCATAACCTAAAAGTATGAGGTGCCGATCTCTTGGCTGCTCATTGAAAATTTCTTTAGTTGGGGCAATGGGCAAAAAATTATCCCCCCAAGAATTGGTTTCTCGGAGGGATTGCACGGTCAAATTGGTCTGACCTCAATCAGTCCATTGCCTTGAAGTTGAATTCGCCACCCTCTTTGATGCCAGAAGGCCAACGCGATGTGACAGTTTTGGTGCGGGTGTAGAATTTGAACGAGTCTGGTCCGTGCTGGTTCAGGTCGCCAAACATGGATTTTTTCCAACCGCCAAATGTGTGGTACGCCAAAGGCACCGGGATTGGCACGTTGATGCCGACCATGCCGATGTTGATGCGGTTGGCAAAGTCGCGTGCGGTGTCACCGTCACGTGTGAAGATCGCGGTTCCGTTGCCATATTCGTGGTCCATGGCGAGGCCGATGGCTTCTTCGTAAGAGCCAGCGCGCACTGTGGAGAGGACAGGGCCAAAGATCTCTTGTTTGTAGATATCCATGTCCGGCGTCACCTTATCAAACAGGTGAGGGCCGACAAAGAAGCCGTCTTCGTAGCCTTGCAGCGAGAAGTTGCGGTTGTCGACAACCAGTTCCGCGCCTTGTTCGACGCCTGAGTTGATCAGGCCAAGGATGCGCTGTTTGGCGGCGCCGGTTACAACGGGGCCCATGTCGACATCGTCACCAGCAGTGTAAGGGCCGACTTTGAGCTTTTCCATGCGGGGCACGAGAGCTTCGATCAGGCGGTCTGCGGTATCTTCACCGACGGGCACAGCGACAGAAATAGCCATGCAACGTTCGCCAGCGGCACCAAAGCTGGCTCCGACGAGTGCGTCGGCGGCCTGATCCATATCAGCATCCGGCATGACGATCATGTGGTTCTTCGCGCCGCCAAAACACTGTGCGCGTTTGCCGTTGGCAGTGGCGCGCGCGTAAATGTACTGCGCGATTGGGGTGGAGCCAACAAAGCTGACGCCCTGAATTATGTCGCTGTCAAGGATAGTGTCGACGGCTTCCTTGTCGCCATTAACGACCTGGAACACGCCAGCAGGCAGGCCCGCCTCGACAAAGAGTTCAGCCAGCATCAGGGGCACGGAGGGGTCACGTTCGGATGGTTTCAGGACAACTGCGTTGCCGCAGGCCAGTGCCGGGCCAACATGCCAGAGTGGCATCATGGCAGGGAAGTTGAAGGGCATGATCGAGCCGACGACGCCCAGCGGCTGACGCATGGAATACATGTCGATACCGGGGCCTGCGCTGTCGGTGAATTCACCTTTGAGCATCTGTGGCGCGCCGATGCAGTATTCGATCACTTCGAGACCACGTTGCAGATCGCCCTTGGCATCGGGGATGGTTTTACCGTGCTCGCGGCTGAGCGCCTCGGCCAGTTTGTCCATGTCACGGTTCATCAAGCCAACCATTGCCATCATGACGCGGGCGCGTTTTTGCGGGTTGGTTGCGCCCCAAGCGACCTGTGCTGCAGCGGCCTGTTCGATGGCGGCGTTTGTTTCCGCAACGCTGGCCATTGGGCATTTATACTGAACTTCGCCCGTAGCCGGGTTGAAGACATCGTCAAAGCGGCCCGACGTGCCGGCAACCATTTGGCCGCCGAGAAAATGGGTGAGATCGGTCATGGAATCCTCCTGGAAAATCTGATGACAGAATAGGCTTGCAAAAAACGCCTGAAAACAGCCATGTTTTCAAAATGGTCTTGCAAAAATGCAAAAGGGGTACGGCATGAGTTTGCAATGGGATGATCTGAGGGTGTTTGTTGCCGTCGCGCGAGAGGAAAGTCTTTCTGCTGCAGGGCGGCGATTGAATGTTGATCCTGCAACGGTTGGGCGGCGTGTCGCGCGGCTGGAGGCGGCCTATGAAACACCGCTGTTTGTGAAATCGCCTACGGGATATGCGCTGACGGATGCGGGACAAAGGCTGATGAGCCATGCGGTGCGCGTTGAGCAATCATTGCAAGAAGCGGCTGAGGAGATGGTCGGGCAGACGACCGGTTTGTCAGGGCAAATCCGCATTGGCGCACCGGATGGCGTGGCGAATTATCTATTGCCACAGGTGTGTTGGCGAATTGCGCAGGATAACCCCGATCTGGATATCCAGATTGTGGCGCTGCCGCGAGTTGTAAACCTGTCAAGGCGCGAAGCGGATCTGGTGGTTGCAGTCAGTGCGCCGACAGCAGGGCGGCTTACCGTGCAAAAGATCTGTGATTACAAACTGCACTTGGCGGCTGTGCGATGGTATCTGAAGAAGAATCCACCGATCGAAAAGCTGTCTGACCTCAAGGATCATATGGTTGTCGGTTATATTCCGGACATGATTTTCGACAAGGAACTGGATTATCTGAACGAGGTTGGTGTGGAGCGGGTGCGATTGGCGTCAAATTCAGCTTCGGTTCAATTCAATTGGGTGCGTCGGGGCGCAGGGATTGGGATCGTGCATGATTTTGCGATTCCCTCGGCGCGTGCGATCCACAAGGTTTTGCCGGAGGACGTGTCGCTGACGCGGAGTTTTTATCTTATCCGTCATGCGGATGACCGCCGATTAGAACGCATGAACCGATTTGCCGAGGCCCTGTGCGAGGGAATGCGTCAGGAGGTCGCGTTGCTGGAGGAGCAAGCTTGACAAGAACGATTCGTGCGGCAACGCTTGATTTTACGGAATAAATTTACGGGAGGCCCCCAAATGCTTGTTCACCAAATTCTGAAATCCAAGGGATCAGACGGCGTATTGACGGTGAAACCAGGGACTTTGGTCTCGGAAGCGGCCAAGATTTTGGCCGACAAGGGTATTGGGACCGTGATTGTATCTGAGACCGGCGAGTATCCGGACGGCATACTTTCGGAGCGCGATATTGTGCGTGAACTGGCGCATAAGGGTGTTGGCTGCATGTCTGACAGTGTGGACGCCTATATGACATCGAATGTGGTGACATGTGCGCCAAATGATGACGCGGTGACCGTATTGGAAAAAATGACTCAAGGTCGGTTCCGTCACATGCCGGTGCTGGATGATGGCAAACTGGTCGGGCTGGTATCGCTAGGAGACACAGTCAAGGCGCGCCTGAGTGAGCTGGCGATGGAGAAAAACGCGTTGGAAGGCATGATAATGGGGCACTGACACTATAGGTGTCAGAGTAGGGGGCGAGCTACTTTAGGTGAATATGCCCTCTTGCAATCCGGCGCGCAATAATGTTGCGTGTGCCAGACTTAAATACGGAGCTGCGCCATGAAGACTGGGCTTTATCCGGGCACATTCGACCCGATCACTTTGGGCCATATCGACATTATTCGCAGGGCGTCTGTTCTGGTGGATCGGTTGGTAATAGGCGTTGCCATCAATCGCGACAAGGGGCCGTTGTTTTCGCTGGAAGAGCGGGTTGCGATGATCGAGGCCGAGTGTGCAACTCTGTCCGAAGAAACTGGAACCGAGATTGTTCCGCATCCATTTGAAAATCTGTTGATCGATTGTGCCCATGATGTAGGCGCACGGATCATTGTGCGCGGATTGCGCGCGGTTACAGATTTTGAGTATGAATATCAGATGGTTGGCATGAATCGCGCGCTGGATGACAGCGTTGAAACTGTGTTTTTGATGGCTGACTTGCAGCATCAGGCGATTGCGTCAAAACTGGTTAAAGAGATTGCACGTTTAGACGGGGATGTGGCCAAGTTCGTGCCGCCTGCGGTGAATGAAGCGCTGTTGGAGCGGTTGGGCAAACGCTGAGACCTGTGGATTTGGCGCTGTTGCGCAGTGGGTATTTCAGAACATTGAGAAGATGATATCGGTTTGGAGCCTTTGGGTGAGGGCTTCAGTGTGACTTGTGCTAAGCGGTGCAACGCGGCAGGGTGGCGATAAGTGATTTAAGGGCGGAATGATATGAGTGGTTTGCTTGCGCTGCTAGATGATGTGGCGGGTATTGCCAAGGTAGCTGCGGCTTCGATTGACGATGTAGCGGCAGGTGCAGCCAAGGCGAGCGCCAAGGCGGCGGGTGCCGTGATTGACGACGCGGCCGTGACGCCGAAGTATGTGCAAGGGTTTGAAGCCAAACGCGAATTGCCGATCATCTGGAAGATTGCCAAAGGGTCGATCAAGAATAAGCTATTGATCCTGTTGCCTGCGGCGTTGTTACTGGCAAATTTTGCGCCCTGGTTGATTTCGCCATTGTTGATGCTAGGCGGGGCGTACCTGTGTTTTGAGGGTGCGGAAAAGATTTACCACGTTCTGATGCCACATGGTGATGGCCATACGTCTGAAGAAGATGTGGCGGGCGATCCGGCGCATTTGGAAGAGAAAAAGGCGGCCGGGGCGATTAAGACTGATTTTATTCTGTCAGCTGAAATCATGACGATCATCCTGTCTGGCATTCCAGAGAGCAATTTCTGGATGGAGGCGTCAACGCTGGCGGTGGCCGGGATCGGGATCACCGTGGCGGTCTATGGTTCGGTGGCGTTAATTGTGAAGATGGATGATGTCGGTCTTACGATGTATGCGGGGGGTGATTTTGCGCTGACGCGCGCCATAGGGCGTGGGCTGGTTCGTGGGATGCCGTATTTCATGAAGTTTTTGACCATTGTTGGCACCGCAGCGATGCTGTGGGTGGGGGGCTCGATTGTTATTCATGGCATGGAAGAGCTGGGCTTCGGCTGGCTGGGCCATCACATCCACGATTGGGCCTATGCGGTAGGGCATATGGTGCCTGAGGCATGGGCCGGATTTGTCGAGTGGACCGCCAAGGCGGCCATGGATGGCGTGTTTGGTGTGGCGTTGGGGCTGGCGCTGATCCCGGTGGCGACCAAGGTGATCGCGCCTATCCTGGGAGTTTTCGGCAAGGGTGAAAAAGCCCATTAATACCGGTACAGTGGGTCCGGCATGTGCTTTCGAGCGGGCTGGGTGGTATGATCAGGTACGAATGTGCCTTGTTTCATGTCATCCGGGAGTTTGAAAATGCCATATATTGATGGATTTATCGCAGCCGTCGCCAATGATAAACGCGACGCATTTGAGGAACATTGCCGCACGACCTGGCCTGTATTTCAAGAGCTGGGCGCAATTGCGCAATGGGAATGTTGGGGCGAGGATTTGCCAGAGGGGGAGGTCACGTCATTTCCGATGGCCGTAAAAGCCAAGGAGGACGAAACAGTCGTGTTTTCTTGGGTGGTTTGGCCGGACAAGGCGGTGCGCGACAAAGCGTGGGGTCAGATGATGACGGACCCGAGTATTGGCGAGGCGATGGGGGAAATGCCCTACGACGGCAAACGGATGATCTATGGTGGGTTTCAGCCGATTTTTGGCCAAGGTGATATCAACGCGATGTCTTAGGCATTGGAAATGAAAAGGCGCCCCGAAAGGAGCGCCTAAATGAAGATTCATTGTGGCGAGTCAGAGCAGTGCTTTGACCTTGTCCGCGACGTTGGCTGCGGTGATGCCAAATTTTTCGAACAGTTCGCCGGCTGGGGCTGAGGCACCGAAACGGTCCATGCCGACAAAGTCTGATTTGCCGGGCTTGGCGCGTTCACCCAGCAACCACTGATCCCAGCCCTGACGCACGGCAGCTTCGATACCGACGCGGACGGCGGCACCGGCTGGCAGAACCTTGCGACGGTAGGCCTCGTCCTGTTCGGCAAACAACTCCATACAAGGCATAGAAACCACGCGGGTGCCAATACCTTCGGCCTCAAGCAGGGCTTTGGCGTCAAGTGCTGTGGACACTTCGGAGCCGGTGGCAATCAGGATGACCTGTCGCTTGCCCTCGGCCTCGGCCAGTACATATGCGCCTTTGGAAGTGAGGTTGGCCAGTTTATGCTCAGTCCGCACGGTGGGCAGGTTTTGACGGGTCAGCGCGAGCACCGAAGGTGTCTCTTTGCTGGACAGCGCCAGTTCCCAGCTTTCGGCGGTTTCTACAGTGTCGGCGGGGCGGAACACATAGGTGTTTGGCGTAGCGCGACAAATGGCGAGATGCTCGACCGGCTGGTGGGTCGGGCCGTCTTCGCCTACACCGATGCTATCGTGGGTCATCACGAAGACGGTGGGGATTTTTGACAGAGCCGCCAGACGCATCGCAGGGCGCGCGTAGTCGGTGAAGCAGAAGAAAGTGCCGCCATAAGGACGGATGCCTCCGTGCAGTGCCATGCCGTTCATCGCAGAGGCCATTCCGTGTTCGCGGATGCCCCAATAGATATAGCGGCCTTTGCGGTTGTCGGTGTCAAACACACCCAGATCGCTGGTTTTGGTGTTGTTGGACCCGGTCAGGTCCGCAGAACCGCCAACGGTTTCGGGCATGATCGGGTTGATTGCCGCAAGCGCCATTTCCGAGGATTTCCGGGTTGCAACCTTGGGTTGCTGCTCGGAGATCTGCTTTTTCAGCGCCTTAATGGTGGCCGAAAGTTTGTTTGGCGCATCCAGCGCATAGGCGCGGTTGAAACGGTCCTGTTTCTGCTTGGAGGCTTCTGCAAAGCGGGCCTCCCATGCTTCACGCTCGGCAGCGCCACGTGTGCCGATGGCTTCCCATTGGGCTTTGATGTCGGCAGGAACTTCAAACGCAGCGCCGGGCCAGCCATAGGCTGCTTTGGCGGCGGCCAGTTGATCCGCGTCGGTCAGTGCGCCGTGGCCCTTTGACGTGTCCTGAGCAGCATGGCCGATGGCGATGTGGGTTTTGCACGCGATCATCGACGGTTTCTTGGTTTTCTTCGCGGCCACAATGGCGGCGTCGATCGCCTCAGGGTCGTGCCCGTCGATTTCCTGAACGTGCCAGCCGGATGCCTTGAAGCGCTGCACCTGATTGGTGCGGTCCGAAAGCTCAACCGTACCGTCAATGGTGATATTGTTGTTGTCCCAGAATACGATCAAATTACCGAGGGAATGGCGACCAGCAAGGCCGATGGCCTCTTGGGAGATGCCTTCCATCAGGCAGCCGTCACCGGCGATGACATAGGTGTTGTGATCGACCAGCTTGCGGCCATATTGTGCGCGCTGGATTTCTTCGGCCATGGCGAAACCAACCGAATTGGCGATACCCTGACCGAGCGGGCCAGTGGTGGTTTCGACGGCGTCGATCAGGAAGTTTTCCGGGTGGCCCGCAGTGAGCGCGCCCATCTGGCGGAAGTTCTTGACCTGGTCCAACGTAACCTGTTTGTCGCCCATCAGATAGAGCAGCGAATAGATCAGCATGGAGCCGTGGCCGGCCGACAGAATAAAACGGTCTCGGTCGGGCCATTGTGGGTTGGACACATCAAATTTCAGGTGCTTTTCAAACAGCACCGTTGCCACATCGGCCATGCCCATGGGCATGCCGGAGTGTCCGGAATTGGCTGCGGCGACCGCATCAAGGGTCAGGGCGCGAATGGCGGTGGCTTTCATCCAGTGTTCTGGGTTGTTTTCACGGAGCGCGGCGATGTCCACTGGGGCAATCCTCTGGTTGGAAAATCGGGTCGCGTGCTCAATAACAGCATGGGTATAAAGTGCAAGCGGTAGCGCTGTCATTGAGGCAAGTGATTGATGTATATGGGGGCGCAATTTGCGCTTTCATTAGTTAATATCGGACAAAGCCTGGCTGAGGCCGATTCGTTTCGACGCACAAAGGCGTGTAGCGAAACCGTGTTGGTCTCGGGAAAAGAACGAGGAACGAGGCAAATGAGTGACATAAGCGATCTTGAGAACAGGATCAGCGCCGCCATGGACCGGATCGGTCGCGGAGTCGAAGCATTGTCGAGCGCACCGTCAGGCGACGGCGGCGGCGATGCAGAGCGCCTTGAGCGCGCTCTGGAAGATGAGAAAATGGCAGGTGCGCAGCTCGAAGAGCGTGTGAAGGCGTTGGTCCAAAACCAGGATGCTTTGGAAAAGGAACTGGCCGCGACCAATGAGGCGGCTGATGCCGTTCGTGCCGAAAAAGAAGAGATCGAAGCGCAGCTGGATGCGGTGAAAGCGGCGAAAGCAGCGGCGGAGACCGCCAAGGCCGAGGCCGAAAAGAAGCTGACAGACGTTGAGACAAAGCTGGCTGAGGCGGGCGAAGTTGCAGCGGCGTTGGCACCTGCCGCGTCTGACGAGGATATTGCAGCGAGCCGTGAAGCGGTGAACGAAATGGCGATGCGGTTGCGTCGGATGCGCCGCATGGTGCGCAATATTCGGGAAAACAACCAGCGTTTGCGGGAAGCCGCCCAAAAAGGTGTGACCGATCCAAACCTGATCAATGCGTCGTTGCAATCAGAGCTGGAAGCACTTGAGGCCCTACGTGCCACGGATCTGGCGGAAACAGACGCCATACTGGCCGAGCTGCGCCCAATGTTGGTTGGTGCTAGTGCGGAACCCGCCAAAGAGACTGCTGAAATGGGAGACGCGTGATGCCAGAAGTGGAAATCGAAATCGGCGGACGTGTTTTTGAAGTTGCTTGTCAGGAAGGCGAGCAGCATTTTCTACAGTCTGCGGCGCGGATGCTGGACGATGAGGCGCGCGTGTTAGCGGCGCAGACGGGGCGCATTCCAGAGACACGCATGTTGTTGATGGCTGGCTTGATGCTGGCCGATAAGACGGCAGGCGTGGAAGATAAGTTGCAAGAGCTGGAAGGCAAGTTGGCAGCGCAAGAAGCAGAGCTGGAAAGCCTGCGCAATGCGCCCGCGCCGGAGCCGCAGAAGATCGAAGTGCCAACCATTCCGTCCGAAGTGAGTGAGACACTGGCCGAGCTGGCAGCCCGCGCCGAGGCATTGGCAGCAGAGGTTGAAGAAAAGGCGGCTGGCTGAAGCAGGTGCCAACGTCAGTAGTTGCATTGCGTTTTGGACCGCTGATCTCGACATAGAGGTCAGCGGTTTTTATTTTATTTTAGGGATTTCCAGAAGATGATTTTGTCATCACCCGGCCCCCAGAAATCGCGGATGCGGGCCTCTTCGATATAGTGGTTTTGAGCGTAGAACGCGCGGGTTTTGGCAAAGTCATTGGAGCCAGAGGTATCGACGATCAAAACGCGGTGACCGCGGTCTTTAAGAGACACCTCTAAAGCGCGGGTGAGCGCGCGACCGAAACCTTTTCCTTGCTGGTCCGGAGACACAGCAATGGCCAGCATGTTCCACGTGCCTTCGGTAAAGGTTTCAGGCGCGGCATAACAAAAACCAACAACCTTTTCGCCATTGAGGCAAGTCAGCCATAGGTCAGCGGGCGTGTTTTCTGTCAGGAATGCGTGCACCATGTCGGGCAGCATGTCCGACGGAAACAGCTGCGTGGCGTCAAGAACGCGTTGCAAGGGGGCTATATCTTGAGCTCGAGTGGTTCGTATGTTCATTGGTCTTTTGACTTTCACAACGTGCCCACTGCCGCGAGACGTCAGTACAGCCGGTTTTGGCGTCTGTTCGACGTAAATCAAAGGTTGTTTGCGGCAGTTATGTGTGGGCATGAAAACAGGCGCCTTGCGCGATGGCGCAGGCGATTGGGTGTGTGGTTGATCCAAAGGATCAGGACCTAGCGGTTGCCCGCAATCGTAAACATAAAATCTCCACTGTTGGCGCACGTGCCAAGACAAGAAAAGTGCTAGCAGAAGACAGTTCTTGCGGCAACATAAGCGATGTGGACCTTCTGGTAGAAACCAAAAAGCCCCGACAGATGTCAGGGCTTTGAGTTATTGCCGCGGAAACGGATTATCCGTTGGCTTCGCGAATGCGATCTGCGGCTTCTTTGTCAAAGCCAACGCCGTTGTCGTTGAACATTGTGTCCAACTCGCCAGAGAGGGTCATTTCGGTGATGATGTCGCAGCCGCCCACAAATTCACCCTTGATGTAGAGCTGTGGGATCGTTGGCCAGTCGGAATAATCCTTGATACCCTGACGAACACCGTCATCAGCCAAAACATTCACATCGGTGAATTCGACGCCCATATAGTTCAGAACGCCCGCGACACGGCTGGAAAAGCCACATTGGGGCATGTCCTTGGTGCCTTTCATGAAAAGCACGACATCGTTGGCTTTTACGGTTTCGTCGATCTGGGCGTGGGCGGGGTTGGTTGTCTCGGTCATTGGGTCAATCCTTTTTGCCGTAAGCGCGGTGGTATTCCGCGGCATAGGTTTCGTCGTCTTTGAACTGTTGTATTGTGCGGCTGGCGGCCTCGGTAAAGCTGCCCCGGTTTCGGCTGAAAATATTGCTTGAGCGTTCCAACGATTGGTTTTGGCGGATTGTCGATTCCACCGCGTCCAGATCTGTCGCTTCCATCCCCAAGGGCACTTGTCGCTGTTCCATTTTTGGCTGTCGCGTGGACAGTGGCCGGTAGGGGCCCGGTCGAAATGGATATGTGAGGCGTTTCCAGAGGGACATTTCGATTTTGCTCCGAGGTGCGGTGGAGGTTTTCAAACGCACCGGTTCAGGGTTATTCCGGGGCCTTGGTCGTTAAGCCGAGGGCGTGGATTTCACCATTGGGGCCATCCATTTTGCCTTTCAGAGCAGCCATCACCGCACGTTGTTGTTGAACGCGGTTCTTGCCACGAAAGCTCTCATCGATGACTTCGGCCGAAAAATGTACGCCGTCGTCCCCGACAACTGTGATTTGCGCATCCGGAAAGGTTTCGCGGATCAGGGCTTCGATATCTGAAGCGAGCATTGGCATAGAGGTAATCCCTTGTTGGTTCTTGGGATGAATTTAGGCCCGCGCACGGGCGGGCGCAAGGTAGCGCGGCGTCTTCGCACCACTTTACAGAAACGAAAAATGGCCCCGCCTTAGGAAGCGGAGCCATTTGTGACAAACAGATGGTCGCGCGAATTAGGCGACAGCCTCGGCGAAGCTGCTGCGGAACGTATCCGCAAGGTCCGCCAGAGGCGCGCCGGAATTGCCGAACCAAACGTGGTCGCCGGTGAACTTGCCAACTGTGGTAATTGAAACCCCAGTTTGGCCGGCGGCGATCATCAGCGCCTCTGCCTGATCGAAATTGCAGGCTACGAGGTAGCGCGCCTGATCTTCGCCAAAGAGGGTGGGGGTGTCGTCTGCGTCGAGTTGTACGCCAACGCCCGCTTCTTCGGCCATTTCAAAGGCGGCCAAGGCAAGGCCGCCATCGGCGAGGTCGGTGCAGGCTTTGATCATGTCGCGGTTGTTGCGGATGAATTCGCCGTTGCGGCGCTCGGCGTCCAGATCAACGGTTGGCGCATCGCCATCTTCGCGGTTGAAGACCTCGGCAAGCAGTGCCGATTGGCCGAGATGGCCAGCGGTGTCACCAACCAGCAGCGCAACATGGCCGTCACGGGCGATACCGTTGATTGGTTCTTCGTCTGCGGCAATCAGGCCAACGGCGCCGATGGTGGGGGTTGGCAGGATGCCGGTACCGTCAGTTTCATTATAAAGCGACACGTTGCCCGAAACGATGGGCATATCGAGAGCGGCGACGGCTTCGCCAATGCCTTTGATCGCACCGACGAACTGGCCCATGATCTCGGGCTTTTCAGGGTTGCCGAAGTTCAGGTTGTCGGTGGTGGCGAGCGGCTTAGCACCTACGGCTGACAGATTACGGAACGCTTCGGCCACGGCCTGTTTGCCGCCTTCGGTTGGGTTGGCTTTGACATAACGCGGAGTAACGTCCGAGGTGAAGGCCAGCTTTTTGTCTGTGCCGTGCACGCGCAGGATGCCAGCGCCAGAGCCGGGCAGGCGGGCGCTGTCCGCCATGACCATGGTGTCATATTGTTCATAGACCCATTGTTTGCCCGCATAATTAGGTGAGGAGAGCAGGGCGCGCAAGCCGTCGATCCCGTCGATCTGTGGAACGTCAGCCAGTTCGTCCGCCGGGGGCGTTTCGATCCAGGGACGGTCGTACTCCGGCGCGGTGGAAGCCAGTTTGGACAGTGGCAGGTCGGCCATGATCTTGTCGTCGTGGACAATCAGGAAGCGATCTTCGGGGATGGTTTCGCCCACGATGGCAAAGTCCAGATCCCATTTTTCGAACACCGCGCGCGCCTCGGTCTCTTTTTCCGGCTTGAGGACCATCAGCATACGTTCCTGGGACTCTGAGAGCATCATTTCGTAGGCGGTCATGTGCTCTTCGCGTTGGGGCACATCGTTGAGGTTAAGCTTGATGCCCAAACCACCCTTGTCACCCATTTCAACGGCGGAACAGGTCAGACCTGCCGCGCCCATATCCTGGATCGAGATCACGGCGCCGGTTTGCATCAACTCAAGTGTGGCTTCCATCAGTCGTTTTTCGGTGAAGGGGTCGCCAACCTGAACCGTAGGGCGTTTTTCTTCGATCGTGTCGTCGAACTCTGCGCTGGCCATGGTGGCGCCGCCGACGCCATCGCGGCCGGTTTTGGCACCAAGGTAAACAACCGGCATACCGACGCCTGAAGCGGCGGAGTAGAAAATACTATCGGTCTTTGCCAGACCCGCGGCAAAGGCATTCACGAGGCAGTTGCCATTATAGGCAGGGTGAAAGCGCACTTCTCCACCTACGGTTGGGACGCCGAAGCAATTGCCGTATCCGCCGATACCTTCGACCACGCCGTTCACGAGCTGGCGGGTTTTGGGGTGAGAGGTTTCACCAAAGGAGAGTGAGTTCATCGCGGCGATGGGGCGGGCACCCATGGTAAAGACATCGCGCAGGATGCCGCCAACACCGGTGGCCGCGCCCTGGTAGGGTTCAATATAAGACGGGTGGTTGTGGCTTTCCATCTTGAAAACCACGGCGTCGCCATCACCGATGTCGACAATTCCAGCATTTTCACCGGGTCCACAGATCACCTGCGGGCCATCGGTGGGCAGGGTGCGGAGCCACTTTTTGGAAGATTTGTAAGAGCAATGCTCGTTCCACATCGCCGAGAAAATACCAAGCTCGGTAAAGGTGGGTTCGCGGCCGATGATCTCGAGGATCATGTTGTACTCATCCGGGTTTAGGCCGTGGGCCGCGATGAGATCTGTAGTGATGGCCGGTTCCTGCATGACAGTCGATTCCCCAAATTCTGGTTTGGAGGTCTCTTAAGCCATGTAACGTTGATGCGAAAGGGGGAGGTGCCCCGAGACAAAAAAGGGCGCGGCAAATTTAGTGCCGCGCCCTTTTTCTTGATCAAATGGTCGAGTTAATCGGGGCCTTTGGGGGCACTGGCTGGACCTTGCTCATCCTGCTGTTGGGCGGCGGCAGCTGCGGCGGCTGACAGAGCCGTCTTTTCAGCTTCGGTCATCTCTTCGTGATGCTCCATGTCCGGCAAAGCCACGCGAACTTCGCGGCGAGCAAAGTCGATACCGTTTTCTTTAAACGCGGATTTGACCTTGTTGTAGATTTCTTTGCGGATCATAAACTGTTTGCCAGGTTTGGCCATGAATTTACCACGGATCACCATGCCGACATCATCTATGTCAAAGACACCCTGAGACTTAAACGGTTGCAGGAAATCGTCTTTGAATAGCTCGTCCTGAAGCATTTCCTGGCCGATCTTTTTGAAGATCTTTTTGACCTTGTTTGGATCGGTATCAAACGGCACGGTGAATTTAAGCTTCATAATGACCCAGTCACGGGAATAGTTCGTGAGTTTGGGAATTTCGCCGTAGGGGATGGTGTGCACCGGCCCCCGATGGTGGCGCAACTGCATGGACCGGATCGAGATTTTCTCGACCGCGCCCATAGTACCGTCGATCTCGACATATTCACCGGTGCGGAATGCGTCATCCACAAGGAAGAAGATGCCCGAAACCACGTCGGTGACAAGTTTCTGAGCACCAAAACCGATGGCCAGACCGGCGATACCAGCACCAGCCAGAAGCGGTGTGATGTCGATGCCAAGATTGCCGACGGCAAGCAGACCGAAGATCACGATTATCGTGGTCTGGGCCGAGACAAGAGCCAGAGGCAGTACGGTTGACAGGCGTGAGCCGCCACCTCCGCCCATTTCATTGTCGGCGTCTTCCTGGCTCATCCCGAGTGCGGTCATTTCTGCCGCGAGGCGACGGTTGATCCAGAGCGAGACACCTTCGTAAGCGATATAGCCTACAATAACCGTCATCAGGAAACTGAACAGATTGTCAGCGACGCCGGCGCGATCTTGCAGCAGGTCAAACGAGTTAAAGTCCCAAGCGCGTGCGATCAGCGCCAGAACGATGCCAACAGCGATCACACGACCAATGCGGACATAGCTGCGTTTGGTGGCAACATAGGCTTGTTCAGCAACTTCACCTTCGCCCAGCATGGGCGGGACAAGGTGACGAACAAGACCGCGAATGGCGGTGTCGATTGCAGGGGTAAAGAGCAGCAGAAACATCGTGGTGTAATGCGCGCCCTGCAGGATCTGTTTGAATATCCCCATGCCTGCCAAGATTGATACGACTACCCATGTGGCAACCACTACGGCGATGCCAAAATACGGGTAGCTGCGCGCAACCATTTCGTCAAAGCGAGTGTTGTCAGGGTCAGTGCCTCGCATCATGTCAGACAGCCCGTCGCGAGCGTACCAACACATATAGGCGATGTTCAGGTAGACAAGCATATTGATCCAGTACCCGATCAGCGATTTGCCGGGGGGCACACCGTTGGCGCCATTAAACTGGACAACAAAGATCATCAGGCCGCCAAGAAATACAACGCAGACGATGCAGCGGTGTATGAATTTGGCCCAGTGATCGTCGACGTTAACCAAGCGCAAGTCTGACCTGTTCGGCGCCATCATAAACCGCGAAAAGGCAGCAGCAAGGCGCGGCATCCAAATCAGGTAACCAACAAACGGCGAGGCAAAGATGATCTGCTCGGGCGACAGAATCGCGCGCCCGACCAAGCGAAGGACGATATAAAAGACAACTAGTCCAAATATCTCGCGCAGGAAACGACGTAACAAGAAGCGTACAGCGTCGAGCAATGACTTGCCAGAATCGCTGGCATCCGGGTTGCGCACTTTGATGAACCATGTCCGCACGCCAAATTCGGCGCCAAAGGCAATCGCCAGTGCCAGCGCCATTAGGCCAAACAACGTCAGAACACCTGACGCACCGCCATAGAAACTAGCAAAATTACTGAACGCGTCCATTTGCGACGGGATAAGGTTTGGCAACACCTTGATCGCGGTAACCGTTGGCGCGACGAATGCAGCCCAAAGACCAGCCATCTTTTCGACAAATGTTGCAGGGTCTTCGACGACTTCGCCCTTCTGCGCGACAGCGTCGAGCCGGTCGAGAAGCAGATTGCGCACCTCATCGTCGGACATGCGCGCCACCATGGCGTTTATCGCCTCGGGGGTCATTTCTTCGGGTACAATATCAACCTCTTCAACAGTTTCGGAAGAGGTGGTGGTCATCGGCATCGTCTGCGCCTGAGCGTGTTCTGCTACCAGGAAAGAGGAGCAGGCGAGCAATGCCAGCGTCCAAATGAACTTTTTCATCTAAAGCCTCGGAATAATGGGTCTGCCTTTGAGAATAGCAGTCAAAGTCGCAATTGCATTCAAAAAGTGAACTAAAGCGTTTGAAGGTGTGAGTTGGAAAGGTCGTTTCACGTATTGAAATGGTGAAAAAAAAGGCCGAGCATAAGCTCGGCCGAAGTCCAACAGGGAGGTATGAAGGTGATGCGCATATGTGCAATCATCGCCTTCGAGAGATGAAATAGTAGTCAGTTTGTAAATTTTCAAGGTTTTTTATGCCGCACGTGCAGCATGGCCGCTATGCGTTTTTGGCATAGCTTAGGGATTTCCCTTTTTGGCCAACTGTTTGCGATGTGAAATAATCTCTTCCTGCACAAAGTCGCGGAAGGCGGAGATGCGCTTGGATTGTCTTAATTCCTCTGGATAGGCGAGGAAAACAGGGACTTCGGCGCTTTCGATCTCGGGCAGAACGCGGA
The DNA here is from genome assembly GCF_003014475.1 of Shimia abyssi. Classification (GTDB taxonomy): domain Bacteria; phylum Pseudomonadota; class Alphaproteobacteria; order Rhodobacterales; family Rhodobacteraceae; genus Shimia; species Shimia abyssi. The sequence goes on from NZ_PYGJ01000003.1 coordinate 277,930, forward strand.
TGAGTTCCGGAAAATCCTGAATCACATAGTCTGGCAAAACTCCAACCCCAAGATCGTGCAGCACAGCCTGAAGGACGCCAAAGTAATTGTTGACGTACAAAAGCGACTGCCCGCCCTCTCCGAGCAAACTTTGGACAAAGCTGGCACCCGCGCCAACCTGTTCAGAATTGATATTCTGGCAGATCAGGCGGTGGTTCTTAAGGTCGCGCAGTTCATTGACCGGCCCATGGCGATTGAGGTGATCCTGCGTTGTGTAAAGACGCATTCGTACACTCATCAGGCGCTTGCGAATGAGGTCGGCCTGGCTTGGTTCCTTCATGCGGATGGCGACGTCGGCCTCGCGCATAGGTAGGTCGAGCACTTTTTCCTCAAGCATAAGGTCAATGTTGAGGTCTGGGTATTTCTCGTAGAGTTTCTTGAGGCGCGGAGCGAGCCACAATGTGCCAAAACCAATAGTTGTCGTGACTTTGAGTTCTCCGAACACCTCTTCTTCGCTGTCGCGAATACGTGCCGAGGCGGCATCTAGACGTTTGGTCATGGATTTGGTGGCGTCAAACAATAGCTCGCCTTGTTCGGTCAGAATCAGTCCACGGGCATGGCGGTGAAAAAGTGTGGCATTCAACGAATCCTCTAACGCACGAATCTGGCGCGAAACCGCAGATTGCGACAAATGCAGGACATCACCAGCATGTGTAAGGCTGCCGGCATCGGCAACAGCGTGGAAGATTCTGAGCTTATCCCAGTCCATTTTGGTAACTTTCGCGACGTTTTCATTTGTGTAGGCGAAATAGCCGAAAAACGGAACCGGGCAGGTGACGTAATGTTTGGAAATGACGAAAAAATGTTTGCTTAGGTCAGAATTTATGACCTAATATTGCACCTATATTGATCACATGGTCCATCCAGCGAAGGGGAGCGCAAGATGAGCATCCAGAAGATTTCCTTGAACGATAGACTAGACCTTAGCAAGCGCTCAGTTCTGTTAAATGGCACACAAGCGCTAGTGCGTTTGATGCTGATGCAGAAAGTGCGTGACACGGCTGCTGGTTTGAACACAGCTGGGTATGTCACGGGCTATCGTGGCTCTCCGCTAGGCGCGGTGGATAGCCAAATGATGCGGGCAGAGAAGGTGCTGGTTGAGCATGACGTTCTGTTCAAGTCTGGTTTGAACGAAGACCTTGCTGCAACGGCGCTGTGGGGCAGCCAGCAGGCGGAACTGCGTGGCGAGGGAAAATTCGACGGCGTTTTTGGTCTTTGGTACGGCAAGGGGCCCGGTGTGGATCGGACCGGTGACGTGATGCGTCATGCCAATATGGCAGGCACATCGCGCATGGGTGGCGTTCTGATGGCGATGGGCGATGACCACACCGGTGAAAGCTCAACCGTTTTGCACCAGAGCGAATGGGCGCTCGTTGATGCATATATGCCGATTGTGTCGCCCGCCGGGGTGCAGGAGATCATGGACTATGGTCTTTATGGCATTGCTCTGTCTCGGTTTTCCGGGCTGTGGGTTGGTTTGAAGACGATGAAGGACACGATCGAAGCGACGGCCGTGGTGGACGGTGATCCCGAACGTATGTCTTTTGTCGAACCTGATTTTGATATGCCTGAAGGCGGGTTGAACATTTGGTTGGTCGACACGCCTCACGATCAAGAAGCGCGCATGATCGATCACAAACGGTTTGCCGCCGAAGCGTTTTCACATGCCAACAAGATGGACAAGCGTGTCTGGGGCAAACCGGGGGCCAAGATTGGCTTTGTCGCGGCGGGCAAAAACTGGCTTGACCTGGTTCATGCGCTTGATCTGCTCGGAGTGAACGAGGAAGAGGCGGAACGACTGGGCATCACCACCTATAAGGTTGGACAGGTATTTCCGCTGGATATGAAGGGTTTCAGCGACTGGGCCGAGGGCTTGGATCTGATTGTCATTGTTGAAGAGAAACGCAAACTGATCGAAGTGCAGGTCAAGGAGGCGATTTTTGATGATCGGCGCGGGCGGCGCGTTTATGGATGGCACAAGGGCGGTGGTGCAGGTTCGATGCATGGCGAGGAGCTGTTCCCGACACGCGGTGCGCTTGACCCGATCATGATTGCTGAAAAATTGGGCGCTGTCCTGATCGAAGAGGGCCGCGGCACTGAAAGTGTCAAGGCGGGTCTGACCACATTGGCCGAAGCCAAACGCGCGGATAATGCCGAAGACATTGCCGTGCGCACGCCGTGGTTTTGTTCTGGCTGCCCGCATAACAGTTCGACCAAGGTGCCAGAGGGCAGCCGGGCCTATGCGGGGATCGGGTGTCATTACATGGTGCAGTGGATGGACCGCGACACGGTTGGGTATACGCATATGGGCGGTGAAGGGGCCAACTGGATCGGTGAAGCACCGTTTTCAAATACATCGCATGTTTTTCAAAACCTTGGCGATGGCACGTATAACCATTCGGGCGTTCAGGCGATCCGCGCTGCATTGGCGGCGGGCACGACGATTACCTACAAGATTTTGTTCAACGATGCCGTCGCCATGACTGGTGGGCAGGCCAACGATGGCGGGCTGTCCCCGCAGAAAATTGCGTCCGAAGTGCAGGCCATGGGTGTCGCGCATGTCGCGGTGGTGTATGATGAGAAAGAGGATGTGGATCAGTCAGATTTCCCCAGTGGTGTGCGTTTTCATGAACGTGCGGAACTGGTTCTGATTGAAAAAGAATTTAGGGAAATCAAAGGTGTATCTGTTATTGTTTATGTGCAAACATGCGCCGCAGAGAAACGCCGCCGCCGCAAGCGCGGACTATTTCCTGATCCGGATCGTCGTGTGTTTATCAACACGGATGTATGCGAAGGCTGTGGCGATTGTGGTGTACAATCCAATTGTATCTCGATCGAGCCGGTTGAGACCGAGCTGGGGCGCAAGCGCAAGATCAACCAATCAAGTTGTAACAAAGATTTCAGCTGTTTGAACGGGTTCTGCCCCAGTTTTCTGACCATTGAAGGTGGCACGATCAAGAAGGCCGCGACGGCAACGCTTGATTTGCCAGATTTGCCGCTGCCCGCAATGAAAACAATTGAGGGCACGCACAACGTGGTCATCACGGGTGTTGGTGGTACCGGGGTTGTGACGATTGGTGCCATTCTTGCGCAGGCCGCGCAGATTGACGGCAAAGCAGCGGCGATGATGGAGATGGCGGGGTTGGCCCAAAAGGGCGGCGCGGTGCATATCCATTGCCGTTTGGCCGAAAGCCGCGAGGCGATCAGTGCGGTGCGCGTTGCGACCGGCGAGGCGGATGCGCTGATTGGCGGTGATCTGGTGGTCAGTGCCGGCGCCAAGACGTTGGGGCTCACACGGACCGGGCGGACAGGTGCCGTGGTGAACAGCCATGAAATTATCACGGGTGATTTTACGCAGGATACAGAATTTAGGTTGCCTTCCGGTCGGTTAGAGGTCGCACTTCAAGCACGCTTGCAGGACAGGTTGGCGATGTTTGACGCCTCTGAACTGTCGCGCGTGGTCATGGGGGATTCGATTTATTCCAACATGATGGTGTTTGGAGCTGCGTGGCAGCAAGGGCTGGTGCCGCTGAGCCATGAGGCCATCGTGGCCGCGATTGAGTTGAATGGGACGGCGGTGGAGCGCAATAAGCGGGCGTTTGAAATTGGTCGTTGGGCAGCGCTCTTTCCCGCGGAGGCATCTGGGCTGGCTGCGCCAAAGGTTGTTGAACTACCCAAATCGTTGGACGACAAAATCGCGTTCCGTGCGGAACATCTGGTGAAATACCAGGGCAAGCGATTGGCCAAGCGCTATCGCAAGCTGGTGGACAGTATCGCGGATGTCCGTTTGAAAGAGGCTGTTGCCAAGGGATACCATAAGCTGTTGGCGTATAAGGATGAATACGAGGTTGCCCGCCTGCATATTGAGAGCCGTGAAAAGGCGGCTGAGGTTTTTGAAGGCGACTTTGAAGTGAAATACCAGCTAGCTCCGCCGCTACTCTCAAAAGAGGGGCCGAATGGACGGCCCATGAAAAAAGAGTATGGCGCAGGTATGGAGAGATGGTTCCGTGTGTTGGCCCGGATGAAGGGGCTGCGCGGAACACCTTTGGATGTGTTTGGACGTAGCGACGAACGCCAGATGGAACGGGCTCTGATAAGGCAATATGAGGCGGATATGATTTCGGTGGTTCGCGAACACGGAGAACGCGCGTCGGAAGCTGCTGTGGCATTGGCCGCATTGCCATTGGACATCCGCGGGTTTGGCCCGGTTAAACAAGCCAACGAAGCAAAAGCGGCAAAGCGGCGAGAGGTGCTCTTGGCGGCATTGAACGCAGAGGATCAGGTGAACGTTGCGGCAGAATAGAATGAGTGTTGCCGTTAGGTAATACCGTTGTCATGTCGATGTTGTAGAGGCTGGTTCAAATGCGGCGTCCGCCGTATGTGGAGCCAAACTGTCAGCTAAGACTTGTACCATGCCAAGCCAAAACCACGTCGCCAGAGAGATCAGCTATGCCTTTTCCGCCAGCACCAAGGGCGGGCGGGCGATGATCCGTGTCATGGAAAATGCCACTGGGCGGATCAGTTTGATCAAGCGCGCGCAGGGTTATGAAGACGAGGTTGCCGCGGGACGGGATTTCTGGGAGGTCATGCGCGAGCGTTATGGCCTGCGACTGGAGGTGATTGGCGGATCGCTTGAGAATGTGCCGCGTTCCGGGCCTCTGATCATGATTGCGAACCATCCTTATGGCATTTTGGACGGGTTGATGATGGGCCACATCCTGAGCCAGACGCGGGGTGATTTTCGCATTCTAGCCAATCAGGTGTTTCGCAAGGCCGAAGATTTGAACCGGGTGGTGCTACCGATCAGTTTCGACAACACCAAAGAGGACGTGAAATTGAACCTGCGCACGCGCAAGGTGTCGTTGGATTATCTGGCGAATGGTGGCGCGATTGGCATCTTCCCCGGTGGCACGGTGTCGACCGCAGAAAAGCCGTTTGGCACACCGCTTGACCCCGGTTGGCGCGGGTTTACAGCGCGCATGATCGCCAAATCCGAGGCGTCGGTTTTGCCTGTTTTCTTTGATGGACATACGACGCGTTTGTTCCAACTGGCCAGTCATTTACACGTGACACTGCGCATGGGTTTTCTGATCCGTGAGTTCAAAAAACGTGTGGATACGCCGGTGCGCGTTGTTGTTGGCAAACCGATCGGTAGGGATGTGCTGAATGATCGCGCCATGGACACACGCAACTTGATGGACTTCCTCCGACAAGAGACTTATGCTTTGTCCCCATCGCCCATGAGAAATCTGGGCTATGGTTTTGAATTTGAAGAGAAATACCGCGCTTGATCGGGCGTGTCGGATGGGAAAAGATGGCAGTCGGAATTTTTGACAGTGGTCTGGGTGGACTGACAGTGTTGGATGCCGTGACAAAGCGGCTTCCTGAGCAATCGTTTGTCTATTTTGGAGACAACGCGCACGCGCCTTATGGGGTGCGGGATGCGGACGATGTCTATGGTCTGACGACCAAGGCCGTGTCGCGCATGTGGGATGCGGGCTGTGATCTGGTAATTCTAGCCTGCAACACGGCCAGCGCTGCCGCGCTCCGGCGGATGCAGGAAAGCTGGATCCCAGCTGACAAACGGGTGCTGGGCGTGTTCGTGCCATTGATTGAGGCGCTGACCGAACGTAGCTGGGGCGATAATTCCCCGCCGCGCGAAGTGGAGGTCAAGCATGTGGCGCTGTTTGCGACACCGGCAACGGTTGCGAGCCGTGCCTTCCAGCGTGAGCTGGCCTTTCGCGCCATTGGCGTGGATGTCGAGGCGCAAGCCTGTGGTGGGGTTGTGGATGCGATTGAGGATGGCGATCTGATTTTGGCCGAAGCATTGGTGCGGTCGCACGTCGATGCGTTAAAACGCAAGATGCCCAACCCGCAGGCGGCCATTTTAGGGTGCACACATTATCCGCTGATGCACGAAACCTTTCAGGATGCACTGGGGGCGGATGTGAAGGTGTTTTCGCAGGCCAATCTGGTTGCGGAGTCATTGGCGGACTATTTGCAGCGCCATCCCAAGATGACGGGAACCGGAGCGGATAGCCTGTTCCTGACCACAGGTGACCCGCGACGTGTTTCGGACCGCGCGACGCAGTTCCTGCGACGAAGGATCACGTTTGAAGCAGCGTGAACGCTGCGCCTCTCGTAATTCGTCTATTTCTCGACTACATATCGCCCAGAACTCAGGGCTGTGCGCGTGTGATGTCACGCGTTTCAGAAAGGAACAGGTCGTATCATGACCCATAAAATCGCAATTCTTGGTGCCAGCGGATATACAGGCGCAGAGCTGGTTCGGTTGATTGCCACTCATCCCAACATGGACATTGTGGCACTGTCGGCGGATCGTAAGGCTGGCATGGAAATGGCCGCGGTATTCCCGCATCTACGCCATCTGAGCCTGCCGACCCTTTGCAAGATCGATGAGATTGACTTTGCAGATGTGGACCTGTGTTTCTGTGCGTTGCCACACGCGACCAGCCAGAAAGTGATCCGGAATTTGCCCAAATCGCTGAAGGTTGTGGATCTTTCCGCCGATTTCCGGCTGCGTGATCCTGAAGAATACGCCAAGTGGTATGGCGGTGCGCATGATGCACTGGAGTGCCAAGCCGAAGCGGTTTACGGGCTGACCGAATTTTATCGTGACGAGATCAAGGGCGCTCGGCTCGTGGCGGGCACTGGCTGTAACGCGGCCACCGGGCAGTATGTTTTGTCGCCACTGATCAAGGCCGGTGTTGTTGATCTCGATCATATCATTCTGGACCTGAAATGTGCAGTCTCTGGTGCAGGGCGGTCGCTTAAGGAGAACCTTTTGCATGCTGAACTGAGCGAAGGATATCATGCCTATGCCGTGGGGGGGACGCACCGGCATTTGGGCGAGTTTGACCAAGAGTTCAGCAGGTTGGCAGGGCGCGATGTGAAAATCCAGTTCACACCGCATCTGGTGCCTGCAAACCGGGGTATTCTGGCGACAGCCTATGTGCACGGGAGCGCACAAGAAGTGTATGATACGTTGGTAAAGACTTATGACGGTGAGCCATTTATCAAAGTTCTGCCCTTTGGCGAAGCACCGAGCACGAAACATGTTCGGGCCTCGAATTTTTGTCATATTGGCGTGGTCGCGGACCGGATAGACGGGCGCGTGATCGTGGTTGCGGCGCTTGATAATTTGACCAAAGGCTCCAGCGGGCAGGCGTTGCAGAATGCCAATCTGATGCTGGGAGAAGCGGAAACGGCTGGTTTGATGCTGGCACCTGTTTTCCCGTAAAGGGGCCAAGTAGGGGAAAAAGGATGAAAAACCTCAAGAAGAGACGGCGGATACAAGTGATTGTGGTCGCGTTTGTGGCTTTGGCGGTTTCGACGGCGCTTATCGGGTATGCGATGCGCGACGGGATAAACTTTTTCCGATCGCCTAGTCAGGTGGCCGAAACACCCCCGGATGCGAGCGAAGTGTTCCGTATGGGTGGTTTGGTTGAAGAGGGCACATTGGTGCGCGGTCAGGGCGAGACGGTGACGTTTTCGGTAACGGATGGCGGTGCTTCGATTCCCGTGGCTTATAGGGGTGTGTTGCCTGATTTGTTTGAAGAAAATCAGGGCATGGTTGGCACGGGGCGTTACATCAACGGCGTATTCGAAGCTTCTGAAATCCTTGCGAAACACGACGAAACATACATGCCGAAAGAGGTGGTGGACGCGCTCAAGGAGCAAGGCGTTTACGTGGAGCCTGATACGGAAAGTTAAACTGTTTTTTCTCGTACTTTTGGAAAGGCCCGACCGGGAAAACGGTACGGGCCTTTTTGATGTGTCGCGTCTTGCGTACGGTGGTCTTGGGCGGGATTAACCTCTTTGCGGCAAGGTGATTGGCGTTGCAAATCGCGAGGAAACGCCATGCAGGATGTCAGGCAGATCGCCAAGGAAATCGTTGCTCGTGAAGGGGGTTTTGTAAATGACCCCGACGATCCGGGCGGCGCCACAAAATACGGTGTCACGATTGGCACCGCGCGCCAGCTGGGGCTGGACAAGGACCGCGATGGAGATGTTGACATCAATGATGTTCGCGCGCTGAGCCGCAGCGACGCTGAAGAGGTTTTCCTCAAGCATTACTTTGTGAAACCCGGTGTGAACCGGATGCCATATGCGCTGCAGGCCTCGGTTTTCGATATGTATGTCAACGCCGGTTCAAACGCAGTGAAGATCCTTCAGCGTTTGTTGGGGCAGATGGGGCACAAAGTGACCGTAGACGGCGCGATTGGGCCACAGACGATTGCCGCGGCTGAGGCGGCGGCTGCGGCGGCGCCGGATCATCTGGCCGATGCTTATGGGATCGCGCGGCGGAATTATTACCTGTCAATCGCAGATAAGCGGCCCAAAAGCCGCAAGTATGCGCGTAGTCGTTCCGGGGGCAAGGGTGGCTGGATTCGCCGAGCGGAGGAGTTCATCTCGCCGCGCTACCACCTGAGCGATGAAGAGTTTCAGAAGAGGGTTTCGTCATGGGCGTGATCGAGAAGCTTATCTCGCTGGTGTTTGGTGGTGGCCGCAATGCGGTCAAGGAAACGGCCGAGGTGTTTCGCGAAAACGCCGAAGCCGGCGCGCAGCGGGCAATGGACGTGCAGGTTGCAGCTATGAAGGGGTTTTCGGCCGAGTTTCGACAGGCCGGGCGTGGAAGGTTTGACCGGTTCATGGATGGTATGAACCGGCTCCCACGTCCGGCCATGGCGTTGGGCTGTTTGGGATTGTTCGTTTCGGCCATGGCGAACCCGGTTTGGTTCGCAGAACGCATGGCTGGCATTGCACTGGTGCCGGAGCCGCTTTGGTGGTTGCTTGGCGTGGTCGTGAGCTTTTATTTTGGCGCGCGTCATCAGGCCAAAGGGCAAGAGTTTCAGCGCGCCATTGCCACCAGCATTGCAAGCGTGCCTCAAGTTGTTGAAAACATTCAGGATGTGCGCGCTTTGAAGTCCGAAGAGGGCAATGCGGAAACCGCAAACCCCGCAGATGCGTTACATGATAACCCGGCATTGCGGGACTGGCAGAGGGCGCGGGCGGGGTGACCGCGACAATGTGATCACCCGGAATTGTCGAAACCGATTGGCCGCGCCGTGTGCGCGGCCTATATTCGAGGCATGATAGTAGAGCTCGGCCATTTCGCCCTAATCCTCGCCGCCATCACCGCCATGGTGCAGGCTGTTATCCCTCTTATCGGTGCGCATAAACGCTGGCCCGGCTGGATGGCCGTGGCGGAACCTGCGGCGGTGATCCAGTTTTTGCTCACAGCACTTTCTTTTGGCGCGCTAACCTATGCGTTTGTTCTGTCGGATTTCTCGGTTCAGTTGGTGACAGCCAACTCGCACACGCTCAAGCCGATGCTTTACAAAATTAGCGGCGTTTGGGGGAACCACGAGGGATCGATGCTGTTATGGTTGCTGATCCTGACATTGTTTGGTGCCTGTCTGGCGTGGTTCGGGGGCAACTTGCCACCCAGCTTGCGCGCGCGCGCACTGGCGGTTCAGTCGGCTGTGGGGGTGGCGTTTTTTGGGTTTATCCTGCTGACATCTAACCCTTTTATCCGTATGAAAGATGCGCCCTTTGATGGGCGCGGGCTAAATCCGTTGTTGCAGGATCCCGGCTTGGCGTTCCATCCGCCATTTTTGTATCTGGGGTATGTTGGACTTTCGATGGCGTTTTCATTTGCCATTGCCGCCTTGATCGAAGGCCGGGTCGATGCGGCTTGGGCGCGTTGGGTGCGGCCTTGGACCTTGGCGGCGTGGGTGTTTCTGACCATTGGTATCGCGTTGGGATCGTGGTGGGCTTATTACGAGCTGGGCTGGGGCGGGTTCTGGTTCTGGGATCCGGTTGAAAACGCGTCCTTTATGCCATGGCTTTTGGCGGCGGCGTTGTTGCATTCCGCGATTGTGGTTGAAAAACGCGAGTCGTTGAAAAGTTGGACCATCCTGCTGGCCATTCTGGCCTTTGGATTCTCACTGATCGGGACATTTATTGTGCGTTCTGGCGTGATCACCTCGGTGCATGCTTTTGCCAATGATCCGGAACGCGGCGTTTATATTCTCGCGATTTTGGCGCTGTTTACCGGAGGTGGGCTGACGCTTTTTGCCGCGCGCGCATCGACGATGGAGGCCAAGGGTGTGTTTGGCATGGTCAGTCGCGAAAGCGGGCTGGTGCTGAACAATATCCTGTTGGCAGTAAGTTGTTTTGTTGTGTTTGTGGGTACTATCTGGCCGCTCGTGTCCGAGATATTCTTTGTCCGTAAGCTGAGCGTGGGACCGCCCTTTTTCAACATGGCATTTACGCCGTTCATGATCGTGCTGGGCATCGCCATGCCGATTGGTGGCATGTTGCCGTGGAAACGGGCCAAGCTGGGCAAGGTCATTCGACCATTGCTGCCAGCGTTGGCATTGGCTGTGTTGCTGGGTGGATTGGCGTGGACGTTGCAGACCGGGCGCAGCCTGCTTGGACCTGTCGGCTTGTTTCTGGGCACGTGGATGGTGTTTGGCTCGGTAACGGACGTGTATACGCGCACCGGCAAAGGCGCGATTGGCGCAAGGCTTGGTCGGCTTGGCCGATTGCCGCGCGCGGATTGGGGTAAGGCCGTGGCCCATGCGGGCATGGGAGTGACCATGATTGGGGTGTCTGGCCTGATGGCTTGGGAAGAAGAAGACATCCGCGTGGCCTATATTGATCAGCCTTACATGGTTGGCGCTTATGAGCTGACCTTACAGAATGTGCGCGAGGCGCCGGGTCCGAATTACCTGTCGACCAAGGGCACCGTTCTGGTACGCAAGGATGGTCAAGACGTTGCCGTTTTGGAACCTGAAAAGAGAGTCTACCCGGTATCTGCAATGCCCACGACAGAGGCGGCGATTGATTATCGTCTGATGCGTGATGTGTATGTTGTGGTGGGTGATCCGCAGGACGATGGCGGATATACGGTGCGCACCTATATTAAGCCGCTGACGAACTGGATCTGGATCGGTAGCGCCTTAATGGCGCTGGGTGGGATCTTCAGCCTGTCGGATCGACGCTATCGTGTGGCGGCAGGGGCTCGGAAATCCCCGACTGGGGGAGTGCCTGCAGAATGAGACTTTGGCAAGTTCTGACGCGCGCGGCGATGGTCGTGCTAATCGCATTGCCGGTTTGGGCGGTGCAACCGGATGAAGTATTGGACGATCCAGAGCTCGAGGCGCGCGCGCGGGTTATTTCCAAGGATCTCCGATGTCTGGTGTGTCGCAACGAGAGTATTGATGAATCCAATGCAGACCTAGCGCGGGATTTGCGTATTCTGGTACGAGAGCGCCTGAGTGATGGCGATACCAATGACGAAGTGATTGATTTTGTTGTCGATCGATATGGCGAATATGTGTTGCTGCGCCCGCAAACCGGTGGATCAAATCTGCTATTATGGGCTGCGGGCCCAATGGCATTCCTGCTTGCGCTGGTGTTGGCGGGTGCCTATCTCAGACGGCGTAGCGTCGCGCCTGAACCGGTGGCAAACAGTCTGAGCAATGAAGAGCAGGCGCGTCTGGACGAAATCCTGAAAGACTGACGTCAGGTTCCGCTTGGAGCGGTCTGGCCGGGGTGGCAATGTCACGCTGAAGCGGAGAGAACGAATGATCTACCAGACTATTACCCTTGATATAACGGATGGCGTTGCGATTTTGACGCTGAACTTGCCGGATACGATGAATGCGCTGACCCAGCAGATGCGGGCGGAAATTACCGACGCGATGATTCACGCGGGACAAAACGCGCGTGTTGTTGTTCTTACAGGTCAGGGGCGAGCCTTTTGCTCGGGGCAGGATCTGGGCGATGGTGGTAGTGCGGCGAGCATGGATCTGGAGCGTGGATTGCGGGATGAATACATGCCCATGATCCGGGCCGTTCGCGAGTGCCCGGTTCCGACAATCTGTGCCGTCAATGGCGCAGCGGCGGGGGCGGGGGCAAACCTTGCGCTGGCGGCGGATGTGGTGATCGCAGCAGAGAGCGCTTATTTCATGCAAGCTTTTGCGCGTATTGGCCTGATGCCCGATGCGGGCGGAACCTATGTGTTGCCGCGCGCAATGGGTACAGCCAAAGCGATGGGCGCGGCATTGTTTGCAGACAAGATCACGGCGCGACAGGCGGATGACTGGGGTATGATCTGGGAAGCGGTCGAGGATGATGCGTTTGATGCGCATTGGCGTGACCGTGCAGCACAGCTTGCCGATGGTCCAACCGAAGCTTATCGCCGTATTAAACAGGCGCTTCGCCAGAGCTGGGACAACGATTGGCAGGGGCAGATGGAGAACGAAGCGCGTCTGCAAGGGCGGCTTGGCAAGAGCCGCGATTTCCAGGAAGGCGTTGTTGCGTTTCTGGAAAAGCGCCCCGCGAAATACGAGGGGCGCTGAGCTGCGTTATTGCCTGAGACGGTTGATAAGCGCGAGCGCCTCGGGCGGTGGTTTCTGTTCCAGCCGCCGATATGTGCGCCCGTCGATGGTGCGCGTGGCCAGTTTGTGATCGATCAGCGAACGGCGCAAAAGTACATGATCGGCAAAGGCTAGCCCCTGTTTCAACGCCTCGTTCACCTCTTTTTCGGTCATATCCTGATGCGCAGGTAAGCGCGCCCAGAATGGCCATAGGCACAGGCCCTGCACCTTGGTTTGTTTTGGCCAGCGCGCCATGCGGCCTGTTTCGTCAAACACTCGTAGGGCGCGTTTTAGGGCCAGTTCGTCAAGCGGCTCTGGTGCTGGCTTCGCGCGCAGATGTTGGTGGTTTTTGTACCCGGCAGATTTTGCGATCAAGGCCAGCATGGCGGCGTGGCCGGGTATACCATCTTGATCGGCAAGCGATTTACGCAAGGTTTTGGCGAATCCCGTAACGTCGGGAATAAAAAGTGGGGTCGCGTCTTTTGACATGGCGCGCATCCTTTTGACTGATCGTGCCGCCCAAGGGTGAGGTCGATGGCCGCCCTTGTCGACGGCACGGCGAAAAGCATGCTGTCGTTTAAATCAAACAGGTTTAGCGTGGTCAAATGACCGGCGGCGCCTCGGTGAACTGCGGACCGTGAACCATCGCTAGGCTAAGCCCGCAGGCATTGCAACAAAAAAGGCAAAACTGGAAACCGTTTGGCTCGGGTTTTTGGTGGCCTAATTTGTGGCAATTGGCCTATTGTCAAACGCCTATTCGGATTTGCCTGTCCGCGTAACAGTTTCCATTTTCTGAACCACCCAAAAAAGAAACGCCCGGCATGCCAGATGCCGGGCGTTTTTCTTGGAACTCGGAGCGTATTAGCGGCTCTCGATGTCGACATAGCCGCGCTCGTTTTCACCGAGATACAGCTGGCGCGGGCGACCGATTTTATGCGCCGGATCTGACAGTTGTTCTTTCCACTGCGAAATCCAACCAACGGTGCGCGACAGCGCAAAGATTGGGGTGAACATCGAGGTTGGGAAACCCATCGCTTCGAGAATGATGCCGGAATAGAAATCCACGTTCGGGAATAGTTTTTTATCCGCGAAATAGGGATCTGCCAGCGCGGCTTCTTCCAGGGCCTTGGCGGTGGCAAGCACAGGGTTGTCTTCGATACCTAGCAGGTCCAGCACTTCGTCTGCGGACTGTTTCATCACCTTTGCACGCGGATCGAAGTTTTTGTAAACGCGGTGCCCAAAGCCCATCAGGCGGAAAGGATCGTTCTTGTCCTTGGCGCGTGCTATATATTCAGGGATGCGATCGGGGGTGCCGATCTCCTTGAGCATTTCGAGGCAGGCCTGGTTTGCGCCACCGTGGGCAGGGCCCCAAAGGCAAGCAATGCCAGCAGCAATACACGCAAACGGGTTTGCGCCAGAAGACGAGGCAAGACGGACAGTCGACGTAGACGCGTTCTGTTCGTGGTCGGCATGTAGCGTAAAGATACGGTCCATGGCGCGGCTGAGGATCGGGTTAACCTCATATTCCTCGCAAGGCACGGCAAAGCACATACGCAGGAAGTTGGACGCATAATCCAGATCATTGCGTGGGTACACAAATGGCTGACCAATTGTGTATTTGTAGGCCATTGCAGCAATCGTTGGCATTTTTGCAATCAAGCGGTGCGAAGCCACTTCGCGCTGGCGCGGATCGGTGATGTCGGTGGAGTCGTGATAAAACGCTGACATCGCGCCAACAACACCAGTCATGATCGCCATCGGGTGCGCATCGCGACGGAAACCGCGGAAAAAGTTCATCATCTGTTCATGCACCATAGTGTGGCGCGTGATGGTGGTTTCAAACTCTTCCAGTTCGGCGGCGGTGGGCAGATAACCGTAGAGCAGCAGGAAACAAACCTCAAGATAGTGAGATTTGCCGGCCAGTTCATCGATTGGATAACCGCGGTGCAGAAGGATACCTTCTTCGCCATCGATATAAGTGATTGTCGATTCACACGACGCCGTCGAGGTGAAACCTGGGTCATAGGTGAACACACCTGCTTGACCATAGAGCTTGCGAATATCCAACACATCGGGACCGGCTGTGGGCGAGTGGATCGGCAATTCGTATGACGTGTCGTCAATCGTCAAAGTCGCGGATTTTGGTGTGTCAACCATAGGGTTTCCCTTCATCTTCGGCCCGTGTTCCGCGCGTCGCACGGCCCAGTCGGGCGGTATTATTGGTCGAAGCGCAAACCGGTCAGCCGGTTGGCGTCTCTGTTTCGTACCTGACTGCGTCTTCGAGCCGCGCGATGGTTTCGTCGCGTCCCAAAACGAGCATCATGTCAAACACGCTGGGCGTCACTGCACGCCCGGCGAGAGCTGCCCTAAGGGGGCCGGCCATCTTGCCGAATTTGATATCCTTTGCCTCGGCAAAGCTGCTCGTGACGGCCTCCAGCCCGTCTCGCGACCAGCTAGCATTTTGCAGCTGCGGCGTCAATTCTTTCAGTATACCACGGGATACTGAATCAAGGTTTTTTGATGCTTTTTGATCATAGTCCAGTGGGCGATCAACCATCACAAATTGTGCTTTTTCAAGTAGTTCCGGGAAAGTCTTGGCCCGTTCCTTGAGGCAATACATCGCATCCCGTAGTAATACGGTCTTTGCCTCATTTAAGGTCGGCAGGTCCTTGGCCACTCTGAATTCCACCAATTCTTGCAGCAATGCGGCATCGTCCGAGGCGGCGATATGCTGGCCGCTCAGGTTCTCAAGTTTTTTTGTGTCAAATCGGGCTGGGCTTTTGCCGATGCCATCAAAGTCGAACCAGTCTTTTGCCTGATCATCGGTAAAGAACTCGTTATCACCGTGGCTCCAGCCCAATCGTGCAAGATAGTTGCGCATACCGGCGGCGGGGTACCCCATGCCCTGATATTCTTGCGCGCCCAACGCGCCGTGACGTTTGGAGAGCTTTTTGCCATCGGGACCGTGGATCAGCGGAATATGCGCCCAGACCGGGACGTCCCAGCCCATGGCCTCGTAGATTGTCATCTGGCGCGCGGCATTGTTCAGGTGATCGTCGCCCCGGATGACGTGGGTTACGCCCATATCATGGTCATCAACAACAACTGCCAACATGTAAACCGGTGTACCGTCCGAGCGTAACAGGACCATGTCATCAAGCTGATCATTTCGGATGGTGACATCGCCCTGCACCTGATCGCGGATCACTGTTGCGCCTTCCTGTGGTGCCTTAATGCGAATGACAAAGGGTGCGTCCGGGTGCGTGGCAGGATCTGCGTCGCGCCATGGGCTGCGATATAGCGTCGACTTTCCGGCGGCGCGGGCCTCTTCGCGGAACGCGGCGATTTCGTCCTGTGTTGCAAAACACTTATATGCCTTACCTTCGGTCAGCAGTTGGTGCGCCACCTCTGCGTGCCGTTCAGCGCCGTCAAACTGGCTGATTACGTCACCGTCGTGATCAAGACCCAGCCACGCCATTCCCTGAAGGATTGCCGCTGTTGCTTCGGGTGTTGACCGTTCGCGGTCAGTGTCCTCGATCCGAAGCAGAAATTTGCCATCGCGTCCACGCGCATAGAGCCAATTGAACAGCGCCGTACGCGCGCCGCCAATGTGCAGAAATCCAGTAGGAGAAGGGGCAAAGCGGGTGACGACCTGGCCTGTCATAAGAGGTTTAACCTTTCAGTAACCTTGGGTGTTTAGCGTTGGCGTCTGTCTATCGACCCGTCAGTGAGAGGACAAGGCTTGCGCGCCGTCAATGCACTTGGCTTGGCCCTGTTGGGCCAGCGGGGATACTTGTTTCCTTGGGTGCCAGTTTGGCTGGCGATTGGTATTGGTGTGTTTTTCAGCCAGCCCCGAGAGCCGGATGTGCTGGTGTTGCTGGCCGCTGGTGGGGTGGGCGCGTTTGTCTTTGTTGGTGCGGCCTTCCTTGGTGCGATTGGCCGAATTGTTGCGTTTGCGCTCGCGATGTCTGCGTTTGGGTTTTGCCTTGCTGGGGCGCGCTCACACATGGTTGACGCGCCTGTCCTCGGATTTCGCTATTATGGCCCGGTCGAGGGCAGGGTGGTCGGGCTGGATCGATCTGCTTCGGACGCCATGCGCGTGACTTTGGCCGATGTGCGCCTGTTTGATGTGGCTTCGGACCAAACTCCGGCACGTGTGCGAATTTCGCTGCATGGCGCTGAAACCTTGGCAGAACCGGCGCCCGGAATGTGGGTTGGTATGACTGCGCATCTGTCGCCACCTTCGGGACCGGTTGAGCCAGGTGGCTTTGATTTTCAGCGCCACGCGTGGTTCCAGCGGTTAGGTGCCGTCGGGTATTCGCGGGTTCCGGTGGTTGAATTGGGGCCAAGGCATCGCGGTGCGCATGTGTTTGCATTGCGAATGCGCCTTTCCAAAGCGGTTCAAAACCGTTTGCCGGGTGCCGTGGGCGGTTTTGCGGCGGCGGTGACGACAGGGGATCGTTCGGGCATGCCTGTGGGCACCATCGAGGATTTGCGTATTTCGAACCTTGCTCATTTGCTCGCGATTTCCGGCCTGCACATGGGGCTTTTGGCCGGGTTTGTATTTGCGGCGGTGCGGGTTGGATTGGCGATGATTCCCGCCGTAGCGCTCAGAGTGAACTCCAAGAAGGTCGCGGCTGTCGTCGCGCTGGTGGCATCGGCGGGCTATCTGATGTTGTCGGGAGGGAGTGTTTCGACACAGCGGGCGTTTCTGATGACGTCGGTGATGTTGACTGCGGTCCTGATGGATCGGCGCGCGCTTAGCTTGCGAGCTGTTGCGGTGGCGGCTGTGTTGGTGCTTGTGTTGCGGCCCGAAGCCCTGTTGGGGCCGGGATTTCAGATGTCGTTTGCGGCGACAACAGCGTTGATTGTCGTTTTTGGCTGGTTGCGCGAAAGGGAAGTGTCATTCGGCCCAAAATGGCTCCAACCGGTGATCGCAGTTGTTATTTCCTCTTTTGTCGCCGGAATGGCCACCGCGCCCTTTGCAGCGGTGCATTTTAACCAAATTGCGCATTTCGGTCTGCCGGCAAATCTATTGTCGGTTCCGATTATGGGCACGGTGGTGGTGCCCGCGGCCGTTTTGGCGGCGTTGCTTTCGCCGTTTGGATTGGAACAGGTTGGGTTGGTTCCCATGTCCTGGGGGCTGGAATGGATCCTGCGCGTGGCGGATTTTTTGCGTCACTTGATGGCGCGCGAGGCATGGTTCCCAGCCCAGACCGTTGGGTTCTGCCACTCTTGGCACTCGGTGGAGTGACGATGGCTTTGTGGCAGGGGCGGTTCAGATGGTCCGGCCTTTTGGTGCTGCTGCTGGCGTTTGGGCTTTGGAGCGAAACCGAGCGCCCGAATGTTCTGATCGCTGAAAATGGCGGGTTGGTTGGTGTTTTGACCAAGGACGGGCGCGCCATGTCAAAGGCCAAGGGGCAAGGATTTGTGGCGCGGAACTGGCTGGAGAATGATGGCAGCCCTCTGGATCAGTCGGCGGCAGCCAGCCTTTGGCAAGATGATATGCCGTCGGTGCAGGAAAACGCGCTCGGCGATGGCGGTCGTATTATTCATGTTCACGGAAAAAAGGGGCTGGCGGCATTTCAGAGCTGTGATCCAAGCGATGTTGTCGTCTTTTCAACAGCTTACTTGAAGGACGCGGCATGCGATGTGTTTGATCCGCCCCGGCTAAAGACACTCGGGGCTGTTGCCATTCGGCTGGAAGAAGGCATTCCGCAAGTGATCACCGCGCGGCAGGTGAGTGGTCAAAGACTGTGGAACACCGGACGTGAGCGATAGCGCAAAATTTTTGTGCAGTTGTGTGCCAGTGCGAGGATCAGTAGCTACGGATCAAGCCAACCAGCTTGCCTTGAACTTTGACCTTATCCTCTGGAAAAACGCGGGTTTCATAGGCCGGGTTTGCTGCCTCAAGCGCAATGGACGTGCCGTTGTGGTGAAACCGTTTAAGCGTGGCCTCCTGATCCTCGACAAGTGCAACGACGATGTCACCATTATCTGCCGTGACTGATTCACGAATAATGACCACATCACCGTCATTGATCCCGGCTTCGATCATCGAATCGCCTTTGACTTCAAGTGCATAGTGAGATCCA
The DNA here is from genome assembly GCF_003014475.1 of Shimia abyssi. GTDB lineage: Bacteria > Pseudomonadota > Alphaproteobacteria > Rhodobacterales > Rhodobacteraceae > Shimia > Shimia abyssi. Next base: position 296,474 of record NZ_PYGJ01000003.1, read on the forward strand.
CCAGCCGAAAGCATCTGGCCGGGAACGGCCACATGATGGTCAACATGGCTGATCGCCTCAATCGGGACACCGGCCGCAATTTTACCCATGACAGGCAGCTCGCGCGCATAAAGCTTCACTTCTTCCGGCGTTACGTTGGCTGCTTGCGCGGGCGACGGGTGCGGGCCGTCAATGACCTTGGGCGTAAAGCCCGGCGCAGTTGGTGCACCACCCATGCTTTCAGGGAGCTTCACGATTTCAATGGCGCGCGCCCGATGGGCGAGGCGCCGGATAAACCCGCGCTCTTCCAAGGCCGTGATCAGCCGGTGAATGCCTGATTTGGACCGCAGGTCCAGCGCATCCTTCATTTCATCAAAACTGGGTGGCACGCCATCGCGCGTCATACGCTCGTGAATAAATTCCAGCAGGTCGAGTTGTTTTTTGGTCAGCACGATCAGCCCTCCGCAGCAATTGTTCCTTTTGTTCTATTCATGTTCTGGTTTTGTGTCAATTATTTTGCGAACATAAGGGAAACACGTGCGGATTGTGTGTGCTTATGCGTGTTCGGTGAGCACTGAGTTCGCAGATCAGATCGGCAAGTATTGTAGGTGTGACCCGGCGTTCTGTGCAGGGTCATTTGGCGGGCGAATTGCGAGTGCGTTGGCTTGGGACAGGATAGAAAGTAGCGAGCTGTCCTGGTTTTCAAACACGGTCAAGGTGCCATTTTCCAGCCGCGCGCGCATATAGTGCTCGCGTGGGCCGTTTGGTGGGATAGGTGCGGCGAGCGGGGCCGATAAGCGCGGCGCAGTGGATTGTCCCAGCCCAAGCATGGCCCGGATCACGGGTTGTACAAAAATATGTCCACACACCATGGCCGACACCGGGTTGCCTGGAAGGCCTATCATCATGGCACCATTGGCCAATCGCCCCGCCATAAGAGGTTTGCCGGGGCGCATTGCAATTTTGTAAAAACTGCGCTCCATCCCCAAATCCTGGGCCACGTCACCGACAAGATCGTGATCCCCTACAGAAGCCCCGCCGATGGTGATCATCAGATCCGCGTCATCAGCAAGCGAAAACGCCATTGCCAGCGAATCCTTGGTGTCGCGCGCAATCGGAAGCAGCCGAGCCTCTGCTCCGAGATCACGCAACATTGCCTGAAGGCCAAAACTGTTGGACGCGATGATCTGGTCGGGGCCGGGCACCTCGCCGGGCATGACAAGTTCGTCTCCCGTGGAAAGGATCGCAACGCGCGGTTTGCGCATCACCGGAACCTCGGCAATATTCATGGCCGCCAAAAGGGCAATGTCGGACGGGCGCAGCACGCGTGGCGACTCTATGTGTTGCCCTCGTCGAAAATCGCCACCTGCGGGTCGGATATGGAACCCGTGATCAAGGTTTTCAGAGATGCTGATGGTGTCACCGATACGCTGCACATCCTCTTGGATAATGACCCGTGAGGCCCCTGCGGGAACGGGTGCGCCGGTAAATATGCGCACGGCTTGGCCTTGTGTGACGTGCCCATCAAAGGAATGGCCTGCAGCGGCTTCTCCGATCACATCGAGTGTGGCACCTGGTACGGCGTCAGCTTCGCTTACGGCGTAACCATCCATAGCGGATGCAGAAAACGGTGGTTGATCACGGTTGGCGGAAACAGGCGCAGCAAGACTACGCCCATTTGCCTGCGACAGCGGGATGGTTTCGGCTGGCAGAGAATTGGCCAGCGAAAAGAGGTGATCGAGTGCGTCAGATACGGAAATCATGATGCCTCGTAGCGGCCTGATTTGCCGCCGTCTTTTAGAACCACGCGGATGCCGCCGATTTCCATGGCCTTGTCGACCGCCTTGGACATGTCATAGACGGTGAGCGCGGCGATGTTGACGGCGGTGAGGGCCTCCATCTCGACGCCGGTCTGGCCGGTGGTTTTCACCGTGGCCTCGATACGCACGCCGGGTAAGGAGACGTCTGGGGTCAGTTCAACGGCGACCTTAGTGATGGGCAGCGGATGGCAGAGTGGGATCAGAGTTGAACATTGCTTGGCGCCCATGATCCCGGCAAGGCGTGCGACCCCCAGCACATCACCCTTTTTGGCGCGACCTTCTGCAATGATATCAAAGGTTTCTCGCGCCATCTTGATCCAGCCTTCGGCCACGGCCACGCGTGACGTTACCGCCTTGTCGGACACGTCAACCATATGAGCGTCGCCCTTTGCATCAAAATGGCTGAGATCGTCGGCGCTGGGTGTGTCGTTCATTACATGGCCCCGGCGGTCAGAGGGTCAGTGAGCAGGTCGCGGGTCGCATCTTCAACGTTTTCCTGACGCATCAGGCTTTCTCCGATCAGGAAGATGCGTGCGCCGTAGCGAGCCATGTCAGCAAGGTCAGCTGGTGTGTTGAGACCGCTCTCGGAAATGATCAACCGATCGGCGGGCACCTGCTTGGAAAGGGTTCTGGTGGTGTCCAGTGTGGTCTCAAAGGTTTTCAGATTGCGGTTATTGATGCCCATCAGCTCGGATTTGAGCAAGCTGGCGCGCTCCAGCTCTTCTGCATTGTGTACCTCAAGCAAAACGTCCATGCCCCAATAAAATGCAGCATCTTCGAGTTCCTGCGCCTGCGCGTCGCTAACCGAGGCAAGGATGATCAGGATGCAATCTGCGCCCAAGGCGCGGGCTTCGGCGACCTGATAGGTGTCATACATGAAATCCTTGCGCAGCGCAGGCAGGTTTGTCGCTTCGCGTGCTTGGCTCAGAAAGGATTTGTCACCCTGAAAGCTGGGCGTGTCGGTTAGAACTGACAGGCAGGTCGCCCCGCCGTCTTCGTATGCTTTGGCCAATGCTGGTGGGTTAAAATCGGCGCGGATCAGTCCCTTGGAAGGAGAGGCTTTTTTGACTTCGGCAATCAGCCCATAGCCCGAGCGTGACGCCATTCGCAGCGCATCGGCAAACCCACGTGTCGGGCTGGCTTCGCGCGCTTCCGCCTCGATTGCTTCAAGCGGTTTGGCGGCCTTGTCGGCTGCTATTTCTTCAAGCTTGTAGGCTTTGATTTTATCCAGCACAGTTTGGGTCATGGTGTCGTCCAATTGATGGTTTGCTCGCCGCGATCAGCGAGCCATGTGTTGATACGCGAGAAGGGGCGAGAACCGAAAAAGCCACGCCGCGCCGAAAGGGGCGAAGGGTGGGCGGTTTCGATCATCAGATGGCCCGCATCCGCTTTGTCGCCAGTTTTAGGCGATGTAATGTGAGGTGCAAGGGCCTGAGCCTGTTTTCCCCACAATACAAAGGCTGTGGGACGGTTTGAAACTTCGGCAAGGATCTGGTGGGCGAGGGTTTGCCAACCCAAATGCTTGTGCCCGTTCGCTTCGCCTGCGGGCACAGACAGCACCGTATTGATGAGCAAGACGCCTTGTTTCGCCCAAAACCGCAGGTCGCCGTTAGGGGGTGTGCCGCCAAGATCCTCTTGTAGTTCCTTGTAGATATTGTTGAGCGAGCGCGGCAGCGGGGCCACGTCTGGTTCCACTGAAAAGGCCAGCCCATGCGCGTGTCCGGGGGTCGGGTAAGGGTCTTGTCCGAGAACGACGACACGGGTTTGGCTTGGCGATGTGAGCTCGAGGGCGGTGAAACGCTGGGAGGCGGGGGGCAGGAGGGTGCGTGCATCACCCGCGAGCGCGGCGTCGATGGCTTGTAACGTGTCGCGAAAGAAAGGCAGGTGGGACCAGTTGGCGGGTGGGGTCATAGAGTTACTCACACCGCCTGAGGCGGCAAGATCGCGCAATGCAGGTGAACGACCGGCTCAAGTTGCGGATGTCGCTTTGGCCAGTGCTTCAACCTTAGCACGCGCTGCACCGCTGTCGATGCTTTCACGTGCCTTTTCAACGCCTTCCTTGAGGTTGGCTACTGCATCCGCAACAACAAGTGCCGCCGCAGAATTGAGCAACACCGCATCACGATATGCCGATTGTTCACCGCTCAGCAATGCGCGGAACGCGTTTGCGTTGTCTTCGGGGGTGCCGCCAATGATGTCTTCGAACGGATGCACAGGTAAGCCAGCGTCCTCGGGGTGTAGTTCAACGTCGCGAATGGTGCCGTCGATTTCCAATGCCGAGACCCAGCTGACACCAGTGATGGTCAGCTCATCCGTGCCATCCGAGCCATGTACCAACCATGCGCGTTCTGAACCCAGCTGGCCGAGTGTTTCGGCCATCGGGCGGATAAGATTGCGCGTAAAGGCCCCGGTGAGTTGGCGCTTGACGCCTGCCGGGTTTGTAAGAGGCCCGAGGATGTTGAAAATTGTGCGGGTGCCAAGCTCAGTCCGTGTCGGCATCACATGCGCAATCGCCGGGTGGTGCATGGGCGCCATCATGAACGCAATGCCGCAGGTATCCAGCGCATTTTGCACGACGTCAGGGCCAACCATGACGTTGATTCCCATCTGCGATTGCACATCTGCCGTGCCCGACTTGGATGACAGGTTTCGGTTGCCGTGTTTGGCGACGGTCACACCTGCGCCAGCGGTCACAAAGGCCGTTGCCGTTGAGATATTGAGCGTGTGCTTGCCATCCCCACCTGTGCCGACAATGTCCATCGCACCTGCGGGCGCGGTGACGGCGTTGCATTTGGCGCGCATTACAGCGGCGGCGGCGGCGTATTCATCAACCGTCTCGCCGCGCGTGCGCAAGGCCATAAGGAGGCCTCCGATCTGGCTTGGTGTGGCTTCACCTTCGAACAGGGTTTCAAAGGCCGTCTCGGCCTCGGCTCGGGTCAAAGGACGGTCAGCGGCGAGGCCGATCAGCGGTTTCAGGCGATCACTCATGCCGGAACGCCTTCTGTCATGGTGTCGAGGAAGTTCTGGAGCATCGCGTGACCATGCTCTGACTTGATCGATTCAGGGTGAAACTGAACCCCTTGGATCGGCAAGTCCCTGTGTTGCAGGCCCATAATGGTGCCATCCTCTAGTTCTGCCGTGATTTCAAGGCTTTCCGGAAGAGTCTCGCGTTCGACGATCAGCGAGTGATAACGGGTCGCCTCAAACGGGCTGGGCAGCCCTTTGAACAGACCCTTGCCCGTGTGTTTCATGGTGCCCATCTTGCCATGTACGATCTCGTGGCAGCGGATTACATTGCCACCAAATACCTGCCCGATAGTCTGATGTCCTAGACACACGCCCATGAGAGGTGTGCGCGTTTCTGCGGCGGCCTCGGTCAGGGCGAGGCAAATACCGGCCTGATCAGGATCACAGGGACCGGGAGAGAGCAGAATGCCCGAAGGATTCATGCCCATGGCGTCCTGTACGGTCAGCGCATCGTTGCGCCAAACCTGCACATCAGCGCCGAGTTCGCCAAGATAGTGCACTAGGTTGTAGGTAAAACTGTCATAATTGTCGATAAGAAGCAGCATTTTCTCGGTTCTTGTCCCAAAGATACGAAACAGGGTAGAGGCCGGGGCCTTGGTCGCGGTATACATGCTCAGGCTTGGCACAAAGGGTCAAGGGGGGCGCGGGCAGTATCGCCCCAATAAACGAGACAAAACAGAGGGCAGAGCACATGTTGCGTGGATTTTTGTCAGGTATCCTTTGGGGCGGTGTTGTCGTCGTGGTGGTGGTGAGCGTAGCGTCTTTGTTGGCGCCTTTGCCAGCGACGGTGAGCCCTCAGACCACTGCTGTAGAAGGCATAGAAGGGTCCGAAACCGCACCGAACCAGGGGACGGATGCAGGTGCGTTGACTGAAACGTCGAGCACAGATGCGACCGTGGAAGACCCGTTGCAGACCGATGTTGCGGAACCCGAGGCCGGAGAGATACCACCGCTGACAGATACAGAATCAGCGCCCCGCCCCGAAGTTGGTGCTTCTGATAGTGCGTTGAATACGCCGGATAATCCAGATGCGGGTGGCGCGGTACACGTCGAAAGTGAAAACCCGGTTCTGCCTAATCCGCAGGCGGAAAACCCAAGCACTCCCGCGCCTGAAGACGAGCCGTCGATTTCCAACAACCCGCCACAGCCACAGGCGCCAGAGGTGACAGAGGAAGGCGCGTTCCCGACCCCCGCGCCGACTGAGACGGTCGATGGCGGGGCAGGGGAAGCTGTTGATAATGAAGAAGAAGTTGCTGATCTGACTCCATCGGCCGAAGACGGCGCGCCGGATGCTGAGGCCAGCGACGAGTCACTTTTGACCCCTGCAGGCGACCTAGATGAAAGCTTTGAACAGCGCACATCCGAGCGGTTGCCAACGGTGGGCGAAGACACAAGCGAGACGGAAGAAAGTGCAGCGCCCGCGCCACGCCCCTTTGTGGCAAATGCCGAACCGCTTGATAACCCTGCTGGTCAGCCGGTGATGTCGATTGTGCTGGTGGATGTTGGCGATGAGACTGTGAACACCGAAACATTGCAGAGTTTCCCTTATCCTCTGAGCGTTGCGGTTTCGACTTTGGACGCGCAAGCTGCAGAGAAAGCTACGAAATACCGAGAGATGGGGTTTGAAGTTCTGGCCCTAATCGACCTGCCAGCTGCGGCGGCTGCAGCGGATGTTGAGGTCGCGATGGAAGCACATCTGTCGGTGATGTCAGAGGCGGTTGCGGTCATGGAAGGGTTTGATGACGGGTTGCAAGGCAGCCGCGAAGTGTCGGATCAGGTGACCGATGTTTTGGCTAGCGAAGGCTATGGAATGTTGATGCTTCCCAATGGGTTGAACACCGCACAGAAGCTGGCGGCCAAGGAAGGCGTGCCTTCTGCTACCGTGTTTCGAGACTTTGACAGCAAAGGGCAATCCGCAGTTGTGATGCGCCGTTTTCTGGATCAGGCGGCGTTTAAGGCGGCGCAGACGGATGGCGTGGTCATGGTGGGGCGCATTCGCGAAGATACCATTGCGGCGCTGCTGCTGTGGGGGCTTCAGGATCGCGCGAGTACGGTGGCATTGGCCCCGGTCTCAGCCGCGCTGAACACCATCGACTGAGCGCGCGAATCAGTTGCGCGCAGGCAATAGTTAATAGGCCAAACGCATGTCGGCAGAACGTCGGTATCGCGTCGGTATAACATCGGTATTTTTTCCGCACGAAGAGCGTTACCTGTGCGCTCGGTCGCTTGGGCGTTTGGCAACCTATTTGTTGCAGACTGACGTGTTGGTCCGGGTGCATCGGGGCAGATGCCGCGAATTGCTCTCGCTCAGAATACGGTTTTGCCACCGCGAAGCGGTAGCCTGTGTGGCTTTGTGATTTGGGCTGGCGGGGGGCGGAACGAGCAATGCGAATGCCTGATGATACCCACGCTAACCCCTCGCGCATTGCCTGTTGCAAACCCATAACCGAAAGCCTGACGCATGCGCAGCCGGTTTGGATTTCTGGAGCTTTGCTCGAAACCTCACCGATTCCCGGCTTTTGTGGTACGGTAGAAAAAGTAGGGCAGGAGGGAACGCGATGTCATTGAATGTGGTCGGAAGCGGCTTTGGTCGAACGGGTACGATGAGCATGAAGCTGGCTTTGGAGCAGCTCGGGCAGGGGCGATGCCATCATATGGAGGAAGTATTCGAGAATCCTTGGCAGGCGCCGTTTTGGGCGGCGGCATTGCGTAATGAGCAAGTCGATTGGGACATGCTGCTGAATGGGTACGGGGCCACTATGGATTGGCCTTCAGGGCATTTTTGGCGAGACCTGTTGGCGGCTAATCCGGACGCCAAAGTGATCCACACAACGCGGTCAGCAGAAAGCTGGTGGGCAAGCTATTCCGAAACCATCATGAAGTTTCTGGAAGTCGCCGTTGACGACCCGGCCAATCAAGGGGTGGGGCGCGAAATGAGCGAATGGTGCGTTACAGCGTTTGGTCGCACATTTGGTGCGGACTATCGAGACCGGGAGGGTGGTCTGCGCTCGTTTGAGCGGCGATTGGCAGAGGTGCAGGAAGCAGTGCCTGCGGATCGATTGCTGGTGTATCCGGTAGGTAGTGGATGGGAACCACTGTGTGAGTTTCTGGAGGTTCCGGTGCCAAAGGAAGAATTCCCACGTTCAAATGACCGGTCTGAGTTTTGGGAGAATTTTTCTCCTGATGCCGAGTAAGAGCAGCGTAAAATACTGCACATATCCCGCTTTGCAGGCGGGTTGAAAACCGACTGCAAAGCGTTATGCATTCACATTGTCCAACTGATTTCTTGGCTAGCGTTTAGTCATTTCGGTTGCCGCCAAAGCGGGCTGCATCAGCAGCGGCGCGGCGGATGGCGTTGGATTTGTGCACGGTTTCCATGAACTCGGCCTCGGGATCGCTGTCATAGACAACGCCACCACCGGCCTGCACATAGAGCTTTTGATCTTTGACGATGGCGGTGCGCAGGGCGATGCAGATATCCATGTCGCCACCTGAACTGAAATAGCCCACTCCACCCCCATAGACGCCGCGCTTTTCCGGCTCCAGCTCGTCGATGATTTCCATCGCGCGCACTTTGGGGGCACCGGACACAGTGCCTGCGGGCATACCGGCAAAGAACGCATCCAGCGCGTCTTTGTCATCGGCCAGTTCGCCCACGACGTTGGACACGATGTGCATCACGTGGCTGTAGCGTTCGATGATGAATTGTTCGGTCGGGCGCACGGTGCCGATTTTAGAGACGCGGCCCGTATCATTGCGGCCCAGATCGAGCAGCATGAGGTGTTCGGCCAGTTCCTTTTTGTCCGCGAGGAGATCCGCCTCAAGGGCGTTGTCCTCCTCCGGGGTGGCGCCGCGGGGGCGGGTGCCTGCAATGGGGCGAATGGTGACTTCGTCGCCAAAGACCCGCACGAGAATTTCGGGGCTGGCCCCGACAACCTGAAAGCCGCCAAAGTTGAAGTAGAACATGAACGGCGACGGGTTGGTGCGGCGCAGCGAGCGGTAGAGCGCGAAGGGAGGTTCGCGAAATTCCTGCGTCCAACGCTGTGCAGGCACGACCTGAAAGATGTCACCGGCGCGGATGTAATCCTTGGCCTTTTCGACCGCTTCCATATAGCCCGATTTGGTGAAATTTGACACCGGGGGCGCGATTTCATGCGCGTCGCCAAGGTTGCGGGCGGCCTGAGGCATGGCGCGTTCGAGGTCGCGCACGGCGTCCATCACACGTTCGGCGGCCTGCGCATAGGCGGCACGGGCGGATTGCCCGTCAGAGGCCCAAGCAGGCGAGACCACGGTCACTTCGCCTTTGACGCCATCGAGCACAGCTACGACCGAGGGGCGCAGCATGACCGCATCGGGCAGGCCAAGCGGATCAGGGTTGACGTTGGGCAGGTGTTCCACAAGCCGGATCATGTCATAGCCGAGATAGCCAAAGAGACCAGCTGCGGCCTGTGGCAGATCGTCGGGCAGGTCAATGCGGCTCTCGGCGATGAGGGCGCGCAGGTTGGCAAGCGGGTCGCCATCCTGATCCGTGAAAGCGTCGCCGTCAAAGCGCGCAGTGCGGTTGATGCGGCTGGTGGTCCCGTGGCATTGCCAGATCAGATCAGGTTTCATTCCGATGATAGAGTAACGCCCGCGCACTTCTCCTCCGGTAACGGATTCGAGCATAAAGGCGTCTTTATGCGCGCCGGTCAGCTTGAGCATCAGCGACACAGGTGTGTCGAGATCCGCAGCAAGGCGCGCATAAACGATCTGGTTCTGTCCGGCCTCGTAGGCCGGGGCGAAATCCTCAAAGGAGGGGACGAGATCCACGGAACGATACCTTTCGTGGCTTATTGTATCTGCACGTGCACTGCATCCAGTGCCTGCTGACTGATGTTGATGTCAAAGCTTTGTTGCAGGGCCTGTGCGTAGGCGTCAAAAATGTCCTGCGAGATGCTTTGACCAGCCTGTTGTGTCACACCGGTGACCAAGGCGGCAATCTGGGGCGAGTCGTTTTGCGGCGCGTTGATTGCGTTCAGGCGCACAAGCGTCAGGCCGCCCGCATCCGAAATAGTACGGATTTCGCCCGGCTGCATCTCGAACACCTGAACCATGAAGTTGGCAGGGGTGCCGGGCACAAAGGCTGAGCGATCCTGACCAGTTTCTTCGATGGCATTGAAGCCGAACGAGGTGAAATCGGTGCCTTCCTGAAGGCGTGGCATCAGGCGGGCGACAAGGGCGTCGAGCGCCGCAGAGGTTTCTGCGTTGGTCCACGCAGCAACCACATCGGCGCGCACATCTTCCAGCGGGGCGGGGTGCGCCTCGGTGTCGCCTTCAAGACGCACGGCAAAGATGCCGCCGTCGCGCAGGGTTTCGATCTGTGGGAAGTCGCTGTCGGTGACGGATGCGGCCAAGGCGCGGAATGCCTCGTAACCCGCAATCGGGTCGGTTGCACCGGGGTGCCAGTCAAGCGTGCCGATTTGCATGTCGGTTTCGTCCGCCAGCTCTTCGAGGGTGGCGCCGGCGGCGAGCAGATCGTCGATATCGCTAATCTGGGTTTCGATCACACGGCGGGCACGATCGGCGGCCAGCTCATCGCGCAGCACAGGCAGCGCGTCTTCAAAGCTGGTAGATTGGGCGGGCAGGATGGCGTTGACGCGGAACAGGGCCGGGCCGAGATCGGAGGCAACGGGGCCTGCGATTTCGCCGGATGCGGCGGCAAAGACCACCTCGCCGGATTGACCAAGGTCGGCCTGGGTTACATCGCCCATGTCGACATCAGACAGCGTCAGGCCGCGCGATTCGACCAGCGCCTCAAACGTGGTTTCGCCCGCGTCGATCTGATCTTTGGCAGCCTGTGCTGCTGCCATGTCGCCCAGGACAACACGTTCGACCAGTCGGCGCTCGGGGCGGTTGAATTCGCTGTCACGCTCTTCATAGCGTTCGCGCAGGGCGGTTTCATCCACCTCGACCTGATCGATGATCATGTCGGGCGAGAGCCATGCAAAGGTGATCTGGCGCGTGGCGGGCACCATGAACTGATCAGTGTTGGCGTCATAATACGCCTGAACCTGCGCATCGTCTGGCGCGGGGATCGGGCGGGTGAGGTTATCTGCGCTCAGGCGGGTCCACGTAAAGTCGCGCTGTTCTGCGACATAGGCAATCAACGTATCGGCGTAAGAGGTGGGCATGGTCACGCCCGAGATAATCGCGCCTTGCAGGATCGAGCGGGCGGTGTCTTCGCGCATGCTGTCTTCGAATTCAGACTCGCTCATACCAGCCTGTTCCATGGCAAAGCCGTAGGCGTCGCGGTCAAATTCACCGTCAAGCCCCTGAAAGGCGGGAATGGCGAGCAGTTCGCGGCGCAGGTTTTCGTCGCCAATTGAGATGCCCAACCGGTCGGTTTCTGCATCAAGCGCGCGGCGGACCACGAGCTGGCCAAGAACGGCCCGATCAAGGCCAAATTGCTGGGCCTGAGCAAAGCTGACATTCTGTCCGGTCTGCGCACCCAAGGCGCGCAATTCGTCCTGAAGGGCGCGGAAATACTGGTTAATAGTGATTTCCTTGCCGCCGACATCACCAATGGTGCGGTTGACCCCTGAGAGCGAGGTGGCCCCAAAGCCTGCAAGTCCCAGCATGAGCAGCCCCATGAGGATCCACACAAAGATATTAGAGGTTTTTCCCTTGGACATATCGGCCCCCTGCGGCTTGGGATTTTTTATCTGTCGCGGATGTCTACGCGGTTGGTGCAAGGGGAGCAAGGGGGTGGTGTGGATGAGGGGGAAAGAGAGCGAAATCGGTAATGCAATGTGGGGGCCAGCCCCCACCCCCCCGAAGTATTTTTGGCAAGATGAAGAGCGCGGCCTAGTAGTGCGCGGTTGCGAGACGGGCGAACAACGATTGAATACCGGTTCGGTCGATATTGGCAAAGGCGATACGCAGTTGCCGGCGCCCGGATGGTTCATCGGAAGGCATGAACATGGTGCCGGGTAGTGCGAGAATGTGGTGATCGCGCACGAGCGCCTGTGCGAGCAGGTCGGAGGGCATATCAAATGGGTGTTGCAGGTAAGCGAAATAGGCGCCGTTACCCATCAGCGTCCAGCCTTTGGCCGTAAGGATCGGCATGGCGTCGGTGATCGCGGCGCGGCGGTCGAGAATTTCGTCACGCTCGCCTGCAAGCCATTGGGCAAGATTCTGCATTCCCCATAGGGCGGCGTGCTGGCCCAGCTGATTGGGGCAGATCGCAACTGTATCAAGGAATTTTTCCGCGCCCGCCAGCAGAACGGGGGAGGCGACCATGGCGCCGACGCGGTGGCCGGTGAGGCGGTAAGCCTTGGAAAACGAGTAGAGTTGGATCAGGGTGTTGGGCCAGTCAGGATCGGAAAAGAGATCATGCGGCGCGCCGGTCTGGGCGTGAAAGTCGCGGTAAGTTTCATCAACGATCAGCTTGAGGCCGCGAGATTTCGCCAACTCGTAAAAGGCGCGCACAAGGGAGGCGGGATATTCAACACCGCCGGGGTTGTTCGGAGTGACAAGCACAATCGCGCGGGTGCGTTCAGTGATCAGGCTGGCCGCCCGAACCGGATCCGGCAGAAGTGCCTTGTCTGTCGCCAGAGGCACGGCGTGCAAGCTCATCATATCGAGCCACATTTTGTGATTGAAGTACCATGGTGTTGGCAGAATGACTTCATCGCCCTCGGTGGTCAGGGCGGTGAGCGCGGCGCAGAACGCCTGATTGCAGCCTGAGGTGATGGCGACCTGCTCTGGCGTAATGTTGCCGCCATAGGCGGTGGACCATTGGGTCGCGACTTCGGCGCGCAAGGCAGGCAGGCCAAGCACCGGACCGTAAAGATGAGCCTCGGCCACGTGGAGGGCCGTTTCGGCAATCGCGCGGCGCAAGGGCTCGGGTGGGGGATCGACCGGTGCGGCCTGACTGACATTGATCAGCGGCTTTGCATCCGTAAATGTCACACCGTCCAACCAGCGGCGCGCCTCCATGACGGGTGGGGGAAAGGTGGTGGCGGTCCGGGGCAAGGTCATGGCGCAGCTCCTGAAAAGGCGTTGAGGGCGACCCTAAGTGTGAGCTGTCAGGGTGGCAACGCTCTGCGCCTTAAATGTTCCAAAAATTCTTATGTCGAAATAGGGGCGCCAACCGAGACTGAGTATTCGCGCGGGATGCCTTGGGTGATGGTGAACCAGTCGGACGCCTTGGTGCGGGTTTGATGCGCATCAAAGGCGGCTTGGGTGGTGAATACCTCGGCCACTGTAAAACGCCCCGCGATGTTGGCGTCTTCGACAACGTCAAAGGAGAGGCAGCCCGGTTCCGCGCGGGTCAGGGCGATGTGATCGGGCAAGGCGACACGCACGGCGTCCAGCCGGTTGGCGGGCACGTCTATATGGCCGCTCAGGAACACTCGGAGGTCTTTTGCATCTGTCATTTTGGCTGAAGCCTCCGAGTTGTTGCGTGAGGATTTAGTCGGTACCGCGGTAGGGTTCGACATATTGCAGGGCCATGTCCCATGGGAAGAAGATCCATGTATCCTGTGACACTTCGGTGATGAACGTGTCGACCATTGGGCGGCCTTTGGGTTTGGCATAGACGGTGGCAAAATGCGCGTTGGGATAAAGGTCGCGCACCAGTTCGAGGGTTTTGCCGCTGTCGACCAGATCGTCGATCACCAGAATGCCGGTGCCGTCGCCCATCATTTCCTGGTTGGGGGCTTTGAGTACTTCGGCTTCGCCCTGGCTCTGGTGGTGATAGGATTTCACGCTGATGGTGTCGACGGTGCGGATGTCGAGCTCGCGGCTGACAATCATCGCTGGGGCCATGCCGCCACGGGTAATAGCCACAACAGCTTTCCACGCGCCATTGTCAGGGCCCTGGCCATCCAGCCGCCACGCCAGTGCACGGCTGTCGCGGTGGATCTGGTCCCAGCTGATGTGGAAGCCTTTTTCGTGGGGCAGACGTTCGCTCATCTTGGTGTCATCCTTGCCTTCGATCTGAGTTGCGCCCTTCTATCAGAAGAAACCTGCAGCGCAAATGGAACCGTTTTCTGGCTGGTGCGGCGGGTTTTCGGGTTGCGCTATGTCAACGTGGCCAACGGGGTGGTGGCGTATACTTGATGGGTAAGAGCGGTTTTGTGAGCGGACTTAACGTCTGACACTTGGCCGGGCAGAGTGTCCGGTATCATCGCGATATGCGGCGTTGCGCATCGCTCCCGAACCGCCTTCGGCACAGTGGGAGATGAGATATGTTCAAGACAATTGTTGTGGGGCTCGACGGGTCGGAGACGTCGGACAGGGCCATGCGTGTGGCGTGTGATCTGGCGAAAACCTATGATGCGACGCTGCATCTGGTGCATTCGCCGCAGCCACAAACGGTGGCTTTTGCGACCGGAGCTATAGCGGGGTATCATATGGTCACAACGATGCCGTCCGAAAAGGTGGTTCGCGCTGCGGCCGAAAAAGTGATGGACGCGGCGCGCGAGATTGCGCGGGATGTTGGTGTAACTGTTGGAGAAACCCGCACTGATCGGGGCGACCCGGTGGCTCAGATTATCGATTGCGCCGAAGGGCTTGACGCCGATCTAATTGTGACCGGTCGTCGGGGGCTTGGAAGCTTGGGGGCATTGGTGCAGGGCAGCACGTCTTTGGGTGTTAGTCACAAGGCGCATTGTGCTTGTCTTTCAATTGTTTAGAAGGCGATGTTCATTTTGGATGCCATCCGTTCAGTTGAGAGTTCGGTGCGAGACTTGCAATGTCTGGCCAAGCCTGTAGCTGTTGACGCAACAAGGTTTGTTCCAGAGGCGGTTATATGGTGTTTTGGAAATGGTGCGGCGCGGGCTTGGCGGTTTTGCTGTCTGGCTGTGGGTTTGGCGGCTATGATCCGGTACAGTTTGAGGTGAATGGCGAAGCGATTGTGGCGCGTGGGGTCATTGATGCGTCAACGCTGCGTGCGTTTGACGAGATCACGGCGCAGTACCCGGACAACAAGGTGCTGGTTTTGCAGAATGTTCCGGGCTCGGCAGATGATGAAGCCAATCTGGTTCTTGCTCAGAAAGTGCGGGCGCGAGGGTTCAACACGGTGGTACCTGCCAGCGGAATGGTTGCATCTGGGGGGACGGATTTGTTTGTGGCCGGGGTGAACCGGGAACTGAAAGCGGGGGCCTGTGTCGGTGTACATAGTTGGGCCACGATTTTTTACGAGGGGCGCGATCTGGATCGGGATGATCCGGATCACCAGCCTTATCTTGATTTCTATGACGTCATGGGCATTCCGCAGTCATTCTATTGGTACACGCTGGATGTGGCTTCGGTGGATGACATTCACTGGATGACGGCGACGGAGGCGGACCAGTATCGAATGACGACCAGAGGTGGTGGCGCGTTGGGAGCAGATGCCAGTTGCGAGGCGCGGTTCTGATTTGGCGTAAAAACACCAGCGTTGCGTTGTTGGTGCTGCGCTGACAAGCTGATCCCATTCGCCGCGCCACCGGGGTGCGGCATTTCAGATTAGGATTGTATATGCCTTACCCCAAGTTCATTACAGACTTTCCCAGCATTGATGTACCGTTTCCCGAAGACGTTGTTGAAACGGCGGTAATCCGGTCTGACCAGGGGTTGGTCGCATTCTTCACCTTTCTCAAGGACATGGAATTGCCAACGCATTCGCATGGCGCGCAGTGGGGGACGGTTGTTGAGGGGGAAATTGAGCTGACCATTGGGGATGTGACCAAGGTGTATCGCGCAGGCGACAGTTATGACATTCCGGCCGGCGTGGAGCATGGGGCCAAGATCACGGCGGGTGCGCGGGTAATTGACGTGTTTGTAGAGGCGGATCGCTATCCGCTGAAAGAGTGATGTTGAGCGCTAGTCGCGAGGGATGCCGCGCATGAGCTTTAGGCTGGAATTTGTTGATACATTGCCTGACATACGCGCATTTGAGGCGCTGATGGTTGAATATTACCAAGTGATGGCGGGCAAGGTGGCCGCCATTGGCGGGCCGGTTTTGTCCGCACAGGAGATTGCGGCGGATACGATTGCGCATTTGCCCGAGATGACGCCGCCGGATGGGCGTTTATTACTCGCGATCTCGGATGAGGGCGCGTTGATCGGGTGCGGCGTGATCCGGCGGGTTCGCCCGGATGCAGCGGAGTTGAAACGCATGTATGTGCGCCCAGAGGCGCAAGGTTTGGGGCTTGGTCGACAGTTGTTTGAGATGCGTATCAATGAGGCGCGCAGAATGGGGTGCACAACCCTCTATGCCGATACGGTCAAGGGCAATCGGGCCATGTTAGCGATGTATGAAGGATATGGGTTCCGCTATATCCCTCGCTATGCAGAAAACGCCAATGGCCCGAAATTTGAGCCGTGGTTGGTGTATCTGGAGTACCGCTTGGATTAACGGGTCGCGACCAAGTAGCGCCCGTCAGTCACGGAGATTTGGGGCGGTATGCCGGTTGCCTCAAAACGGGCATAAGCCGGGGCGAGAGATTGCCAGAAGTCGAACCATTGGTGGGTTTTGGCCTGCGCCATTCGTTCGCTGGTCATGCGAAACGGAAAGGCGTGCACCGGAACATGGGCCTGTCCGCCGTTCAGGGCGGCCTCGACCAAGATATAGATTTCCTCGATCCCGGCGTCAGTCATGGCGTAACACCCCACCGAGACGCAATTGCCGTGCACCATGAGGTAGCTGCCGGTGCGCCCTTGAGCGCGGTCAAAGCTGTTTGGGAAGCCGAGGTTGAAGGAGAGATGAAAGCGGCTGTTGGGGTTTAGTGCGGATTTGGCGACGCGGTAGAACCCTTCGGGCGATTGGTGATCGTCCTCGGCGAGTTTGGGGCCAAGCGTGCCGGAATAGTTGCAGATATCGTAGCTGCGAAAGAGCTGGAACCGGTCGCCTGCGTCGACCCAGAGTTCAAGTTCGCTGGTTTCCTTGAAAATACGAATATAGACCGGTGCGCCAATGCGGAGGTTTTGTGCCGACAGGGCTGTCGAGAGGCGGGGCGTCTGGAACGCGCGCACCTCGGCAATGTTGGCGCGTGGACGCAAGGGTTCGGTTATTTGTGGCGGCAGATGGTCGCGCAAAATAAAGGCCCCGCCGATGGCGAGGCCCAAGAAAACAAGGAACCGCAGCAGCCAACGCATCGGCGCGCGCGCTTATTTACCGGCGTCGATGTCAGGCGCGTCGACGGCCTTCATGCCAACAACATGGTAGCCTGCATCCACGTGCAGGTTTTCGCCTGTCACACCACCGCCAAGATCGGAGAGCAGATAGAGCGCCGAATTGCCGACATCGTCGATCGTCACGTTGCGGCGCAGGGGCGAGTTCAGCTCGTTCCATTTCAGGATATAGCGGAAATCGCCAATGCCGGACGCGGCCAGTGTTTTGATCGGGCCTGCCGAAATGGCGTTGACGCGGATACCGTCTTTGCCGAGGTCTTCGGCGAGATATTTGACGGACGCCTCGAGCGCGGCCTTGGCCACACCCATGACGTTATAATGCGGCATGACCTGTTCTGCACCGTAATAGGTGAGGGTGAGGGCAGAGCTGCCTTCGCCCATCAACTTTTCGGCGCGTTGCATCACGGCGGTAAAGGAATAGACCGAGATGTCCATGGTCATCAGGAAGTTGTCTTTGGACGTGTCGACATAGCGCCCGCGCAGCTCGTTCTTGTCGGAAAAGCCGATGGCATGCACGATAAAGTCGATCTTGCCCCATTTGGCTTCGATCTCGGCAAAGGCGGCATCGATTGAGGCGGGATCAGACACATCGCAGTCGATCAGCGTTTCAACGCCCAACTTCTCCGCGAGCGGCACAACCCGTTTTTTGAAAGCGTCGCCCATATAAGAGAAGGCCAGCTCTGCGCCAGCGTCGGCACAGGCTTTGGCGATGCCCCAGGCGATTGATTTGTCGTTGGCCAGTCCCATGATCAGGCCACGCTTGCCCGCCATCAGTTGATTTGACATCCCGTCCACTCCGTCTTTTGTGCGTTGCTGGGCCAGAGAAATTGGTCCAGATCATGTTCGGTCCCGTTTAGGCGATAGTATCTGTTGCTTCAAGGGTCGTGACCTGCATGAGTGACCTTAAGGCAAACTGTAGCGTGGAGAACAGTGTATGAGTGAAAGAACAGGAATATTCGCCGGCGACGATCCGTTCGCGATTGCGCGCAGCTGGCTGGCGGAGGCCGAAAAGAGCGAACCCAACGATCCGAATGCGATTGCATTGTCGACGGTGGATGCAGACGGTTTGCCAAACGCGCGAATGGTTTTGTTGAAGGATATCGAGGACGCGGCGTTTGTGTTCTATACAAATTACGGCAGCGCGAAAGCACAGGAAATCGATGCGTCTGGAAAGGCGGCATTTGTCATGCATTGGAAGTCATTGCGCCGCCAAATCAGGGTGCGCGGAGTGGTCGAGAAAGAAGAGGGGCCGCAGGCGGATGCCTATTACGCATCTCGATCGCTGAAAAGTCGACTCGGTGCATGGGCTTCGCGCCAGTCAGAGCCGCTGTCATCGCGCAGTTCGTTGATGGCAGATGTAGCAAAAATAACAGCCAAGCTGGGGCCCAATCCCGAGCGTCCGCCGTATTGGGGTGGTTTTCGTATCACACCTGTCGAAATCGAGTTTTGGGCTGATGGGGCGTTTCGGTTGCACGACCGTTTCCGTTGGCGGCGCGAAGGCTCTGAAAAGGCATGGGAAATTCACCGATTGAACCCATGACATTCACGTAACGTGAATGACAACGCCTTGAAGGGGCGTTGTTTTTCCGCTTGCCGCGCCGGATCAATTGCCGCAGAGTCTTTGTCATCATGGGGATGATATATGACTAAGGTAAACGTTTTGACGGCAGATGATGATGGCGTCACGAGAATCTTTGGTGAGGTTAAGTGGTTCGATCCGGTAAAAGGTTTTGGGTTCGTCGTGTCAGAAGAAGGTGGGCCGGATATTTTGCTACACGCAAATGTCCTGCGCAACTATGGACAGAGTTCGGTCGCGGATGCGGCCAGAGTAGAGATCGGGATTCAGGAAACGGATCGCGGTGTGCAAGCGGTGGAAGTGTATCGAATAGATCCGCCCACGCAACAATTGGCGATCCCGTTGTCGGATTTTCAGGATCTGGACGAGGAAACCATTCGCTCGGCTCCGCTGGAACCGGCTCGAGTGAAGTGGTTCGACAAGGGCAAGGGGTTTGGGTTTGCAAACGTGTTTGGCAACTCGGACGACATTTTCCTGCATATCGAAGTGCTGAGACGGTCGGGGCTGGCGGACCTGCAACCGGGCGAGGCGCTTGCTTTGCGGGTGATCGAAGGACGTCGGGGCAGCATGGCGACCGAAGTGCAGGCCTGGGAAAATGCGGCGATCCTGGATGGGGACATGTTCGAGGATTGATGCGCCTGACATTGTACTGGCGGCGCACAGTCGCGCCGCTGGGAGCATTGATTCTGGCGATTGGCCTGAGTGCAGGGACCAGTGACGCGGCTTGTTCCGACGCGTCGTTAGAAATTCGCGGCGACTGGGGACAAGCGCGGTTTTCCGTGGAAGTTGCCGATACCGAGCGTTTGCGCAATATCGGTCTGATGCACCGCACACAAATGCCGAGCAGTGCCGGAATGCTGTTTGTCTATGACAGACCGGGACCGGTGTCTTTCTGGATGCGTAATACACTTATTCCCTTGGACATGTTGTTTGCAGATGAGACCGGAGTGGTGCGCCGCGTGCATTCGCGCGCTGTCCCGTTGGATGAGACAGCGATTCCCGGTGGGAATAAGATACAGTATGTCCTTGAGATTAATGGTGGATTGGCCGAAGCGATGGGAATCGTGGAAGGTAGCCAGATGCGCCACCCTGCGATAGCGGGTGATGTCGCGGCGTGGCCTTGTGGCGAATAAGGCCAAAACAAACTTTCTCGAAAAATTCTTTCGACAGGCGCGATTTGGGGCTTTTCATTCCGCAAGTGCAGCGCTAAACACCCGCCACGGTCCGGGGCGTAGCGCAGTCTGGTAGCGCACCTGTTTTGGGTACAGGGGGTCGCAAGTTCGAATCTTGCCGTCCCGACCATTTTCTACAAGAATACAACGTCGGTGGGTGTCAGTTTCTGACACCCACGTCGTATTTGCAGAACTGCGTATATTGCAGAACAACGCTGTCATCTTCGATATGCAACACACCGTAGTGCGGTGGTTCCTGTGCGGGTTCGAAGCTGTTCCAATCCCATTCCGGCCGTGGCGGCGGTGCCTGAATTGACAAGGCGCCAAGTGTGGCAAATGGAATACCGCGTACTGTGCCGGCGGTGGGGCGATGAACATGTCCGGCAAAGAGGTGTTTGACGTGATTGTGTCTCGCAAGCAGGCCGAGCAGGGAATCGGCTTCCTCCAGCATGATCTCATCCTGTTTGGGCAGGTGTAGCGCCAGTGGCGGGTGATGCATGAAGATATACGCGGGTTTATCAGCGGAGTGGGTGAGCACGTCATCAAGCCACGCAAGGCGCGTCGCACAATAGGTGCCAGCGTCTGAACCGGGCTTGTGGGTATCCAGACAGAGTATCGTACAATCGGGGAGTTCGACGACGAATTGCACGAATTCCGACGTTGTGGTTTCCGGCAACGTCAGGTTTCTGCGCAATGCCGGGCGATCATCATGATTCCCCATCATTGGATAGAAAGGGATGGCGGAGGCGTTTAGATGTATTGCGAGACTTTGATAGTCACGCTCAATGTCGTCGCCCACCAGATCACCGGATAAGACAATAAGGGCTGCGTCGGCGTGATGAGTATTTGCATGCTCGATGGCGGCCTCGAGGCGGGTGCGTGGGTTGAGACCCCTGATTGTGCCTTCGGTCTGAAAATGCGGATCGGTCATCCAGATCAGTTTGGTCATGTGGGCCTCTATATGTTGTGGCTGGATCGCGGAATTGTCAGATGTGTGCGCTGGTAGGATGTGGAGGAGGCTGCCGCAATTTTGAGCAGAGCGGAAGGGCGCAACGGACCATACGCCAGCGAATCGCAATGAGGTGGTTGGTGGTATTGTGTCGTTGTCGCAACGTTAGGGTAAATGTTGTATGCAGTAGAATTTTATCCCCAGATGTTGTGGGGAATTAGGGCAGGGTTTATGCCTCAACTCGTTTTTTTCTTGTGCCACAAGGCATTCCGCGACGGTCCTGAAACAGGTAGGGCACGCGCGTTAATCACCCGTTAACTTTTGGAATCGCAAACACCGTCCGAGCGGCATGGCACGGCGAAGTGGTCAACCGGGAAAATCTTACCGAATCGAAAATAAAGGCGTTGACCAAATGCGCGGTGATACGTCAGATTGTGGGGGCGGTTCAGCACAGCCACAAGATATAGTGGTTTCGAGCCAGGCAGGGACGGGTATCCAGTGAACTCCGGTAAGTCCGGAAGAAGGCCATCGGCAGCGTAAAGCTTTGCCGTGCCGGAAGAGTTTTCCTTGCCGCCACGTGAGTGGACCGTTCGCAACGCACACGCAATGACGTGGGCCGGGGACTATGACAGCTGGATTAATGGGGCAGCAATGAAAATTGAACGTAGATTCACCAAGGCAGGGCAGGACGCTTACACAGAGCTGGATTTTGTGACCACAGAGTCCGAAATCCGCAACCCGGATGGGACCATTGTGTTCCGGCTGGACGAAGTAGAAGTTCCCGCGCGCTGGAGCCAAGTGGCCAGCGATGTGATTGCGCAGAAGTATTTCCGCAAGGCAGGTGTGCCCAGCGAAATGAAGAAAGTGCGCGAAAAGGGCGTGCCTGAGTTTCTGTGGCGCTCGGTTCCGGCCAATGACGATGTTGAGATCGGTGGCGAAACCAGCGCCAAGCAGGTGTTTGACCGTCTGGCAGGGGCATGGACCTATTGGGGCTGGAAGGGTGGCTATTTCACCACCGAAGAAGATGCCCGCGCCTATTTTGACGAGATGCGCTATATGTTGGCGACACAGCGTGCGGCGCCAAACTCGCCCCAGTGGTTCAACACAGGTCTGCATTGGGCCTATGGGATCGATGGACCGGCGCAGGGGCATTATTATGTCGACTACAAGAGCGGCAAGCTGACCAAATCCAAGTCGAGCTATGAGCATCCTCAGCCGCACGCCTGTTTCATTCAGTCGGTTGCTGACGATCTGGTGGGTGATGGCGGCATTATGGACCTGTGGGTGCGTGAAGCGCGGCTGTTCAAATATGGGTCTGGTACAGGCACAAACTTTTCCTCCTTGCGCGCTGATGGCGAGAACCTTTCGGGCGGCGGCAAGTCGAGCGGGTTGATGGGTTTTCTCAAGATCGGGGACCGGGCGGCAGGCGCGATCAAGTCGGGCGGCACCACACGCCGCGCGGCCAAGATGGTGATCGTCGATGCGGATCACCCCGATATCGAGGAATACATCAACTGGAAGGTCAAAGAAGAACAGAAGGTTGCCTCAATCGTGGCAGGTTCAAAAATGCACGAGCAAAAGCTCAACGGCATTTTTGCAGCGATCAAGGCGTGGGATGGGGCCGAGGTTGACGCCTATGATCCCAAGGTCAACGACACGCTGAAAGCGGCCATTCGCGATGCGAAAAAGGTCATGATTCCAGAGACATATGTCAAACGCGTACTGGACTATGCCAAGCAAGGTTATGCCAGCATCGAGTTCCCGACCTATGACACGGATTGGGACTCTGAGGCTTATGCATCTGTGTCGGGTCAGAACTCGAACAACTCGATCCGGGTGACGGATGCATTTCTGAAAGCTGTGAAAGACGATGCAGACTGGGAACTGATCCGCCGTACGGATGGAACGGTTGCCAAGACGATCAAGGCACGCAAGCTGTGGGAAGATGTGGGACACGCTGCATGGGCCTGTGCCGACCCCGGTATTCAGTATCATGATACGGTGAACGCATGGCACACATGCCCCGAAGATGGCGAGATTCGCGGATCGAACCCGTGTTCGGAATACATGTTCCTGGACGATACGGCCTGTAACCTTGCGTCGATGAACCTGTTGGCGTTCCTCAAGGATGGGGAGTTTCAAGCAGAGGATTACATCCACGCCACACGCCTGTGGACGGTTACGCTGGAGATTTCGGTGACGATGGCGCAGTTCCCGTCCAAGGAAATCGCGCAATTGTCCTATGATTTCCGTACCTTGGGGCTAGGATACGCCAATATCGGTGGCCTGTTGATGAACATGGGCCATGGATATGACAGCGACGAAGGCCGGGCGATGGCCGGGGCATTGACAGCGATCATGACCGGTGTGGCCTATGCCACCTCGGCGGAGATGGCCGGTGAGCTGGGCGCGTTTGACGGGTATGCCCGCAACGCCGAGCACATGAAGCGGGTGATCCGCAACCACCGGCGCGCCGCGTATGGTCATACCGAAGGGTACGAGGATCTGGCGGTGAAGCCGGTTGCGCTGGATATTAGTAACTGTCCGGATCAAACGCTGGTGGCGTTGGCGAAGTCAGCGTGGGACGAGGCGCTGAGCCTTGGCGAGAAAAATGGTTACCGGAACGCGCAGACATCTGTCATCGCGCCGACGGGTACGATTGGTCTGGTCATGGATTGTGACACGACCGGGATCGAGCCTGACTTTGCGCTGGTGAAGTTCAAGAAGCTAGCGGGCGGCGGCTATTTCAAGATCATCAACCGGTCTGTGCCAGCCGCACTTGAGAACCTTGGCTATTCCAGCGCGCAGATCGAAGAGATCGTGTCTTATGCGGTGGGACATGGCAGCATTGGTAATGCGCCGGGCATCAACCACACGTCATTGATTGGGCACGGGTTTGGCCAGAACGAGATCGACAAGGTTGAGGCGTCGCTGGCGTCGGCCTTTGATATCCGGTTCGTGTTCAACCAGTGGACACTGGGCGAGGCGTTCTGCACCAATGTGCTGGGCATTCCGACCGAGAAGCTGAACGATGCGGGATTTGATCTGCTCACGCATCTCGGGTTTTCGAAGAAAGATATCGACGCAGCCAATGACCACGTCTGTGGGACAATGACGCTTGAGGGCGCGCCGTTCCTGAAGAAAGAGCATTATCACATCTTTGATTGCGCGAACCCTTGCGGGAAAAAAGGCAAGCGTTATCTAAGTGTTGACAGCCACATCACTATGATGGCCGCTGCGCAGTCGTTTATTTCGGGTGCGATTTCCAAGACGATCAATATGCCAAATGACGCCACAATCGAGGATTGTCAGCAGGCCTATGAATTGTCGTGGTCGTTGGGTGTGAAGGCCAATGCGCTGTATCGAGACGGTTCAAAACTGTCGCAGCCATTGGCGGCGGCGCTGGTCGAGGATGACGACGACGCGGCGGAAATTCTGGAAAGCGGATCGATGACCGAAAAGGCCGCGGTGCTGGCTGAAAAGATTGTCGAGAAGATCGTCGTTAAAGAAGTGGCCCGTGGCCGCGAAAAGATGCCGGAGCGCCGCAAAGGCTATACCCAAAAAGCGGTTGTTGGCGGGCACAAAGTGTACCTGCGCACGGGTGAATATTCGGACGGATCTTTGGGCGAAATCTTTATTGATATGCACAAAGAAGGTGCCGGTTTCCGGGCGATGATGAACAACTTTGCCATCGCGGTGTCGGTTGGGCTTCAGTATGGTGTGCCGCTGGAAGAGTTCGTGGACGCGTTCACGTTCACCAAGTTTGAACCGGCGGGCATGGTTCAGGGCAATGACAGCATCAAGAATGCGACCTCGATCCTGGACTATATCTTCCGCGAGTTGGCGGTGAGCTATCTGGACCGGACCGATCTGGCGCATATCAAACCGGAAGGAACGTCGTTTGACGATCTGGGCCGTGGCGAAGAAGAAGGTGTGTCCAACGTGTCAGAGCTGAGCGAAAGCACGGCGACGCGGTCTTTGGAAGTGCTTAAGCAGATTTCGTCGACCGGATATCTGCGCAAGCGTCTGCCACAAGAGCTGGTGGTGCTGAACGGGGGCGCTGGTGCGACCGCGCTAAGCAGTGCGGCGGATCCTGTGGCGACATTGGAGACATTGGTGCCGGAAACCGCGACGTCAACAACAACAGCTGCTTTGTCTGGCACAACGGTGGCGAGCTCGGGCGGTATGGACGCACGGGTCAAGGCCAAGATGCAGGGCTATGAGGGCGAAGCCTGTGGCGACTGTGGAAATTACACGCTGGTGCGCAACGGCACCTGTATGAAATGTAACACTTGCGGGGCAACCAGCGGGTGCAGCTGATCCTGGGGGAGGACCTTGGGTAGGGGGCTCCGGCCCCCGACGAAACAAAGAGACACGGAGCGGGTGCGCTCGCTTCGACGACATTCAGGCCGCAGGCAAAAAACATCGAGCGGTAATATAGAGTGAGCCTGAATGGCGAAACTGGGGGGCTGGATAGCCCCCCATTTTTTTGCCGACTCGAAATGGCGATGTGGCGGTGGCTTGCCGATGGTGGTTTGGGGCTGTTCTTGGCAGGGAATGGCCCGTTTTGAGCGAGCAGGTTGCCGGGATTTCGCCGAAATGGCCGAGACGCATTTGCGCAGGCGTGGCACCGCGCATGGTTTGCTGGGTTAACGGCAATTATTGGCGGGAAATGGTGTGGTTGGCGATTCCGGTGTGACGAATGTGCGGCGGAGTGGTGTGACTGAGGGCGTCCGGACACGACACATACAGTCATATAGGAGAACCAGACATGACTATGATAAAACCCGTATTGGGCACCGCCCTGACCCTGATCATTGCCGCATCTGTGCACGCACAATCAAACGCGGATGCAAATGGTGACGGGCTTTTGACCATTGAAGAGGTGGTTGCGGTTTACCCTGATCTGACCAATGACGTCTTTTCTGCGATGGACACCAATGGCGACGGTGTTTTGGATGCGGATGAGGTCGGGGCCGCACAGGACGCGGGCCTGATGCCGCCAGCGGACGGCTAACGAGAGACTGGCGGCGGTGGGGATTTCCTCACCGCCGCATTTTTTGTGGGTTTACGCGGGCAGATGGATATTGAACCGGCGGCGCAACGCATGATCCAGAATCGGATCAAAGCGGGCGGTTGACGGTTCGGACAACATTTTCTGTTTGCGCGTAGTGGCGTTTGTGATCAGGTCAGGTTTGTCTTTTTCGGCCCATTCTTTGGGTGAGGTTCGATCTCCAAGTGTAGGATAAACATGATCAATCTGCATTCGGCTAAGGGTGGCGTCCGTACCAAGATAGTGACCCGGCCCGCCGACGCAAACCTCGCGGATTTGTTCGAGCGCAAGCGTGGCGTCGTCGACCTCGATCCCGCGCACACAGCGCAGGGCCTGTCCGATCAGATCATCGCCTAGGATCAGGGATTCGTGGCAAAATCCCAGCAGTGAGGCGTGCATCCCGGCGGCTTCGTAGACCATGTTGAGACCGGAAAGACCGGCCATCACATTAGAACACATCTGTTCCCAACCGGCCTGCATGTCGGGCAGTTTTGAATCGCTGGCCCCGGCAGCGGCACCGCCGGGCAGGCCGTAGAATTTGTGCATCTGCGCGCAACCCGCCGAAAGCAAAGCCTGCTCGCCGGACCCGACGCTCATTGCGCCAGTCCGCAGGTCAAGGCCAAACGGCCATGTGCCAAAGATCGCCGGATGCCCGGGTTGAATCGCGTTGACATAGACCAGACCAGCAAGGCATTCGGCGGTGGCCTGAACGATGGCCCCGGCGATGGTAGAGGGCGCGGTGGCACCTGCCATTCCGGCAGAGAGCAGGAGCACGGGCATACCACCGCGTATGCATGCCTCCATCACCTCGCAGGATTCGGTGGCAAATTTCATCGGCGGCACGACGAAGCAATTGGAATTGCTCAAAAAAGGCCGCTCGCGCCATTTGTCTTCTCCGCCCGCGATCATGTATAGCATTTCAAGCGCGTCGGGGATGTAGGCCGGGTCAGTAAAGGAGGTGCCAATGTGTTTGGTGGTGCCAGAGCAGCACGCGTAGATGGTGTTGAGGTCCATCTCGCGGTTGTCGACCACGTCGCGTGCGACCATGGGGCGCTGGAGGAAGTGGATATTGTCGAGCTGATCGGTGATGCGGGCCGCGTCGTGCAGGTCCTGGAGGGTGCTTTCGCGGTAGGTGCGTCCGTCGGGTTCGACCATATGCACGGCAGCGCCCGCCGTACCATAATGCACGCGGTGGCCCGATAGATGCATATCATTGGCTGGGTCACGACCCGGTAAAGTGATGTCTTTACAGGCAATTGCGAGCGTGTCTTCGACCAGCGCACGCGGAAAACGCAAGCGTCCGTCATCGCCGAGAATGGCACCTGCGGCCGTCATGATGTCGATGCCGCTTTGGGGGGCGTCGATCAGGCCGATCTGTTCAAGCGCGTCCATTGCCGTTTCGTGGATACGCTGCATATCGGCGTCGCTGAGGGTGCGCAGGGTGCCGCCCTCCATACCGGGACGAATGGGGCGGATATCCTGGGCGAGCGGGGCAGCACGAGCGGCGCGACGCGCGGCGCGGCCTCCGGAACGACGGGTAGCGGGTGATGTCATGTGAGTTAAGGTCCTGTTCTGTCTGATAAAACTAAATTTCTTCAGACAGTCAGGGGCGCCCACGCGCTGCACGACCGCGTTCGGCCCCAATGGTGATGACCACCAGCTGAATTTTACAGCGAATACCCTGCATCACGTCTCCCTTGGGTGAACTGTGCGGGGGCGTAGGGGAGCTGTCTTATCCAAAAGCGACATATGTCGCTTTTGGACCAGCTTACATAGGTTACGAGGCGTTTGCAGAGGGTACTGCAAGGGTTTGGGCAAACGTCACAAGGGTCTGCAAAGATTTGGTGAACTTGGAGTCTTCGACCGTCATGGCTACACGTATGTGGCCCGCCGCAGATTTGCCAAAGCTTTCGCCGGGCATAACGGCGATGTGGTGGGTATCCAGCAGGGCATTGGCGAAGTCTTCGCCGCTGAGACCGGTTGGGCGGATATCGAGCATGAGGTACATTGCGCCCTGCGCCGGGATCAGGCTAACCGTGTTTTGACCGGCAATAATGTCACGCGCCAAGGCGCGGCGGCGGCGGAAAGGTTCGGCTATTTTTGCTTCAAGGTCAGGGCCTTGGGTCAAGGCGTACTCGGCTGCATCCTGAATAAAGCCGGGCACGCCGTAGGTGGTGTGCGTGGCGAGGTTTGCCAGGTGGTCGATTACCTCATCCGGGGCACATATCCAGCCGATGCGGGAGCCGGTCATGGCGTGGGATTTGGACATGGAGCCCACCACGAGCGTGCGCTTGGCCATGTCGGGTAGCGCGCGGGGCGAGATGTGTTCACCTTGCCAGACCTGAGTGTCATAAACCTCATCCGAGATCAGCCATAGATCATGCTCGCGGCAAGTCTGGGCGATGCCTTCGAGGGTTTCACGGCTGTAGACCACGCCAGTTGGATTATTGGGGCTGTTGATCAAGAGAGAGCTGGCGCCTGCGGCCTCGGCGGCGATGTCTTCTGCGCGCGGTTGGAACGCTTCGTGCGCGCGGGTGGGGATGGCGACAGGGATGGCCCCTACGCCGCGGATCGTACCGGGGTAAGTGGCATAATAGGGGGCAATGTAGAGGGCGCGGCCGCCGGGTGAGCACGTTGCCATATGGGCTGCAAACAAGGCCGACTGACCGCCGGGTGTGATCAGAATATTTCGGCTAGTGGTTGGCACGCCGGTGCGGTCCTGAATGCGGGCGGCGACCGTGTCGCGCAAGGTTTGGATGCCGGGCACAATGGCGTAGCCGGTGTGCCCACCTGTCGCGGCACGATCCATCGCGGCAAGGATCGTGGGATCGGTGCGGATATCGTGTTCGCCAATGGTCAGTTCGGTGACGGGCACGCCGTCTGCGATCATGCGGCGGGCCTTGTAAAACACGTCCCAGCCGTCAGAGCCGCCGCCGGTTATATTGGAAATGCGTTGAGATATCTGCATGGTCGTCGTGCCTTGAGAAATGGTCGATTGACCGAGTGGGTCAGAGCGCGTGAGATTCGTCAAATGAGAAATTGAAGGCGCGGTGTTTTGGGGGCACTGCCCCCCATCGCCATGGCGATGTCCCCCGGGATATTTGGGCGAAAGGAAGGGCAGGGTTGCGTGTGCGTTTGAAGCTTTCGGAATTGGCGTGAATGGGCGGCGCAATGCGGATGTGGAGATAAAAGGCGATTTCTGCGCGGTTGGATTGGAAGATGTGCAAAGGGCAGATGACGGCGTGCAGTGGACTGAAGGCCGCAGTGCATTCAGACTGGCAAGCACGCCGACCTTGAGCAGGTCGTGCAAGATTATTTTCCCACGTCTGAGGGCGTGTCGCCCATGAGGTAGCGCGGGCCGGTGCCACGGGAATGTGCGCGGTCGTCTGGGTTGTAGAGCTTGCATTTTTGTAGCGAAAGACAGCCGCAGCCGATGCAACCATCCAGTGTGTCGCGCAGTTTTTGCATTTGCGCGATGCGTTGATCGAGGTGGCGGCGAAAGCGGGCAGAAATGCGTTCCCAGTCGCGTTTGGTGGGTGTGCGGTTTTGCGGCAAAGTGGAGAGCGCGCTGCGGATTTCGGAGATTGTGAAGCCAAGATTCTGTGAAATTCGCACAAAGGAAAGGCGGCGGATATCGGCGCGTTCGAACCGGCGCTGTCCGGAGGCGGTGCGTGTGGGGTGCACGAGGCCTTCGTCTTCGTAGAATCGGATAGCGGATTGGGCGAGGCCCGTGCGGGCCGAAATATCGCCAATTGTCAGGCCGCGTGTGGCAAGTGGTTTGATTTGCATGATTAAAATCATTTGACCTCAAGTTAACTTGAGGAATTAGGATAGTGTCATATCAAGTTCAGGAAAAGGAAAAATTGAAATGAGACTGGAACATGTGAACGTGACCGTGCCCGACCCCAAAACCTGTGCAGCAGTTTTGTGTGAGGTATTTGGGTGGCACGTACGCTGGGAAGGGGAAGCCAAGGATCAGGGCTTTACGGTGCATGTGGGGGATGCGGACAGTTATCTCGCGCTATATGCGCCAAATGCGGAGTTGCAACCGATGGGTAACACCTATGTCCGCGTTGGCGGGTTTAATCACGTGGGCGTGGTGGTGGATGATCTGGCGGCGACCGAAGCACGGGTGAAGGCGGCGGGGTTTGAGCCGCATAGCCATGGAGATTATGAGCCGGGGACGCGGTTTTACTTCGATGGCCCGCATGGGATCGAGTTTGAGGTGGTGCATTATGATTAGTGTATTCAGGCGCTTTCAACGCTGGATGGGTGCACCGTTTTTGAACCCGATCGGGCGGCGAACGCGCGGGCGGCTTTATGCAAGGTGCTCTGGCTGTTAGGTGCGTGGCGCGAGCGTGGCTTGAAGCTTTTTGGTCAGGCTTGAACGGATGATGTCGTAAGATATGGCGATCCGGTGGGTGAGTTCCGCCGGGTCGCTGTCGAGTGGAAGATGGATCCAGCTGCGATGAAAATAGGGGGCCTTGATGCCGATACCCGCGTCGATCAGCATTTGGGCAGTGTCGGTATCTGGGGTTTTGACAGAAACGCCAGTGCCCGCGCTGCCGATGCATGCAAACATCTTGCCGCCCACTTTCCATGCGTCGTGACCACCACCGAAAGGATCGGAACATTCGGTGCCGGGTAGGGATGCACAGATCTGGTTAACGGTTTCGCGGCTCATGCGGGCAGAGTGCCGCGACAAGGTGGGAGACGTCAACAGGGTTGACCCTCTGAAGTCGCCTGCCTATGGTCGCCGTCATGAACACGCTGTGCACCATCATTATTTGCTGCATTCCCTGCTGAGACAACTCGGCGGGCCGTTCTTCTGTTTCCAACATGATCTGAAGTTGTTAAGCCCGCCGCGAGGTTAACTGTGCCTTTTATCCGGCGCGTGAGGACGAGATATGACGACGATCAGACTGCATAACACCAAGACCCGCAAGAAAGAGGTTTTTGAGCCGATTGAGCCGGAAAATGTGCGGATGTATGTCTGTGGGCCGACGGTGTATGACCGCGCCCATATCGGCAATGCGCGCCCGGTGGTGGTGTTTGATGTGCTCTATCGTTTGTTGCGCCATGTTTACGGTGCCCAGCATGTGACTTATGTGCGCAATTTCACGGATGTGGATGACAAGATCAACGCGCGCGCAGCCGAGAGCGGGCGCTCGATCGGGGAGATCACGGCTGAGACAAGTCAGTGGTATCTGGACGATATGGGTGCGTTGGGTGCGTTAGAGCCGGATCATATGCCGCGTGCGACCGCGTATATCGCGCCCATGGTGGCCATGATCGAAAAGCTGATCCAAGATGGGTTTGCCTATGCGCGTGATGGGCATGTTTTGTTCCGGGTGCGGGCATATAAGCATTACGGCGCGCTATCGGGGCGCTCGGTTGATGACATGATCGCCGGGGCGCGGGTTGAGGTGGCGCCCTATAAGGAAGATCCGATGGATTTTGTGCTGTGGAAGCCGTCGAGCGACGATTTGCCGGGATGGGGCAGTCCCTGGGGGCGTGGGCGTCCCGGTTGGCATATCGAGTGTTCGGCCATGGCAAAGGATCTGCTGGGCGAGACTTTCGACATTCACGGCGGCGGCAACGATCTGCAATTCCCGCACCATGAAAACGAAATTGCGCAGAGCTGCTGTGCCTCGGGTCATGCCGAGGATGGTGAGGGCTTTGCCAATTACTGGCTGCATAATGAGATGTTGCAGGTCGAGGGTAAGAAAATGTCCAAGTCTTTGGGCAATTTCTTTACCGTGCGCGATTTGCTGGATCAGGGTTTTGCTGGGGAAGTGGTGCGGTTTGTGTTTTTGAGCACGCATTATGGCAAGCCGATGGATTGGACGGCCAAGAAGGCGGGCGAGGCAGAGGCGACGTTGCGCAAGTGGCGGACGCTGACCGAGGGCGTCGAGCCCTCGGACAACGTGCCCGCGCAGATTGTGGCGGCTTTGGCGTATGATCTGAACACGGCAGGGGCCATTGTTGAATTGCATAAACTGGCGAACGCGGGCGATGGTGCGACGTTATTGGCGGGTGCCGGGCTGCTTGGGCTGTTGGGCGAGGAGATGGGCGACTGGGCGCGGGGTGTTGATCTGAGCGCGTATGCCGATGCTTTGGCCGTTGCGCGGGAGGCAGCGATGGCGAGCAAGGATTTTGGGGAAGTGGATCGGCTTAAGGCGGCGTTTGTGGCCGCTGGGGTTGAAGTGCGTATGAGCAAGGCTGGTGTGGAGCTGTTGCCGGCCGCTGGGTTTGATGCGGGCAAGCTGGAAGGGGTGCTGTGATGAGCAAAGAGCGCCTTTATCTTTATGACACCACGCTGCGAGATGGGCAGCAGACACAGGGGGTACAGTTTTCCACCGGGGAAAAGGCGCAGATCGCCGATGTGCTGGACGCCTTGGGGGTGGATTATGTCGAGGGCGGCTGGCCCGGTGCCAATCCGACCGATAGCGAATTTTTCGAGAGCAAGCCAAAGCTGAAAGCGACATTTGCGGCCTTTGGCATGACCAAGCGGGCGGGCATGTCGGCGGAGAATGACGATGTGCTGGCGGCTGTAATGAACGCCGGAACGCAAGCGGTGTGTCTGGTGGGCAAGACCCATGATTTCCATGTAGAAACCGCGCTGGGGATCACGTTGGCCGAAAATGCCGAGAATATCGCCAAATCGGTAGCGTATCTGGTGGCGCAGGGGCGAGAGGCCCTCTTTGATGCCGAGCATTTTTTTGACGGGTACAAGGCCAATCCCACCTATGCGCTGGAGGCGGCAAAGGCAGCTTATGACACGGGCGCGCGCTGGGTTGTGTTATGCGACACCAATGGTGGCACGCTGCCCAGTGAGATTGGCGAGATCACGGCGGCGGTGATTGCGGCGGGGATACCGGGGGATCACCTGGGCATTCACACCCATAATGATACAGAAAACGCGGTGGCCGGGTCACTCGCAGCGATTGACGCGGGCGCGCGGCAGGTGCAGGGCACGTTGAACGGGCTGGGCGAGCGGTGCGGCAACGCCAATCTGACCACGTTGATCCCGACTTTGCTGCTGAAAGAACCCTATCGCAGTCGGTTTGAAACTGGTGTGAAGGTTGAAGCGTTGGCGGGGCTGACACAGGCGAGCCGGTTGCTGGATGATATCCTGAATCGGGTGCCGATGCGGCAAGCGCCTTATGTGGGGGCGAGTGCCTTTGCCCATAAGGCGGGGCTGCATGCCAGTGCGATCCTGAAAGACCCGACAACTTATGAACATATTGCGCCGGATGTGGTGGGCAATGCGCGCATCATTCCGATGTCGAACCAGGCCGGGCAATCAAACCTGCGCCGTCGTCTGAGCGAGGCGGGGTTGGTTGTAGAAAAGGGTGATCCTGCCCTGGGGCGAATTCTGGATGTGATCAAAGCGCGCGAGGCCGAAGGGTATAGTTATGACACTGCGCAGGCGAGTTTCGAGCTGTTGGCGCGTGATGAGCTGGGCCTGAGCGAGCGGTTTTTTGATGTGGAACGCTATCGGGTGATTTCAGAGCGGCGGCGAAATGCACGCGGCAATCTGGTAGTGGAGTCCGAGGCGGTGGTGACGGTGCAATTGCCAAGCGGGTCCAAGCGCAGTTCGTTCTATAAGAATGAACATGCCGACGAGATGAGTGATGATGGTCCGGTGAACGCGCTTTGGCAGGCCTTGAAACAGGATCTGGGGCCGTATCAGGAAAAGATTGCCGATGTGCGGCTGGTCGATTTCAAGGTGCGCATCACCAATGGCGGCACGGAGGCGGTCACGCGTGTGATCATAGATTTCGAGGATGACACAGGGCGGCGATGGGCCACGGTGGGCGTATCGGCCAATATTGTGGATGCCTCGTTTGAGGCCTTGCTGGCGGCGCTGAACTGGAAATTGACCAAAGACGGAGCCGTGCGGGCAGGGTGATGGATTGGGACGCTTTCTTTGCGGTGCACAAGGACCTGCCACGCGAGGGGCCGGGATCGGATAGGGATGTAGCCTGGGCGCTGGCTTTGGCAGAGTTGCCAGAGGGTGCGTCTATTTGCGATGCCGGTTCAGGGCCGGGGGGCGATGTGGCTGCATTGTTGCGGGCACCGGACGCGCGGGTTCTTGCGGTCGATAAATTTGAGAGTTTTGTAGCGCAGGCGGCAGCGCGGTACCGGGATACGCCGCGTGTACAGGCCGTGGTTGGCGATATGGGCGCGTTGGAGCAGTTGAACAGCGCGCCGTTTGATCTGATCTGGTGCGCCGGGGCCCTTTATTTCTATGGTATCGAAGAAGGTTTGCAGCGGTTTTCCAAGGCGTTGAAACCGAAGGGCGTGGTTGCCTTTTCCGAGCCGTGTTTCTTTGTTGATGCACCGTCGGAGCGGGCGGTTGCGTTCTGGGATGGATACGAAGCCGGTTCGGTGGATGCGGTGCTGTCGCGGGTGGCGGCGCAAGGGTTTGAAGTTTTGGGACACCGCGCAGTGTCTGATGCGGGATGGGAGGCGTATTTTCAGCCGATGGAGGCCCGGATTGCCGGTTTGCGGGATGTCGCGGATGCCCGTTTGAGAGAGATGCTGGATATCTGCGCTGAGGAAGCGATGCATTGGCGAGAGGTGCGCAAGGAAACCGGTTATGTGTTGGTGGTAGCGCGTAAATGTGAGGCGACATCGTGAGCGACGTTGATATGGCGTCCTGTGCTGGGATTGTTGAGCGTGGCGATCCGGACCGGTTCATAGCAGTGATGGCGGCAGCGCCCGCAGCGCGAGAGACGCTATTTCCGATTTATGCCTTTAATGTCGAAGTGGCGCGCGCGCCTTGGGTGACGCAGGAAACCATGATTGCTGAGATGCGGTTGCAATGGTGGGCGGATGCCCTGGGCGAGATCGCAGAAGGACCTACAGAAGAGCGTTTAGTGCGCCGCCATGAGGTGATAACACCCATGGCGGCGGTTGTGGATGCGACCGGAGCAAAAGTGCTGCAGTCGCTGGTCGAGGCGCGGCGCTGGGATATCTATAAGGATCCGTTTGAGGATGAGGCGCATTTTGAGCGGTATCTTCAGGCCACGGCAGGTGGTTTGATGTTTGTCGCAGCGCGCGCCTTGGGGGACGTGCCTGAAGAGGTTGCGCGCGATGTGGGCTATGCGCAAGGGCTGGCCAATTGGTTGCGTGCCATTCCGGCGCTGGAGGCGGAGAAGCGGATACCGTTGGTTGATGGGCGCGAGGAGCCTGTGGCGCGTTTGGCCGCAAGTGGTTTGGAACGTCTGAAACGCGCGCGGTCGCGTCGGTCGGCTGTGAGCAGAGCGGCGCGAACTGCGTTTTTGGCGGCATGGCAAGCGGGCGCGATATTGCAGCAAGCAGCAAACGAGCCGCAGCGCGTGGGTGCCGGGGCGCTTGGGCAGAGCGAGTTCGCCCGTAAGGGTGGCTTGATGCTGAAGGCGATGACAGGACGCTGGTAAAAGAGCCGGGTGTGGGGGCGCTGCCCCCTCTTGGCACCAGGGCCAATTCACCCCCGGGATATTTTGGGCGAAAGGAAGATATGGGCGCTTGAGGAGGGGTTATGCCTCTTTCGGGCGCAGCATCAGCCAAAGCAGGGAGCCGCCGGCGAGCATCAACAGGGGAGCCATGGCGAGGTTGACAGATGTCCAGCCAGCCACCGCGCTTCCGCCTGAACAATTCATCAGGCCGCCTGAGGCCAGCGACGCGACGGTGACCCCGCCAAAGACGATGACGTCGTTGAGGCCTTGAATGCGCCCCTGTTCTTCGGGTTTGTGTGCGGCTGCGAGCATGGCGGTGGCGCCGATGAAGCCGAAATTCCAGCCAATGCCCAGCAGAATCAGGGCGAGGAAGAAATTTTCCAGTTCGACTCCTTGAAGGGCGACGGCCCCGGCTGCGGCGAGAATGATCAGGCCGGTGCCGACGATTTTTTCAACGCCAAAGCGGGCAATCAGGTGACCGGTGAAGAAAGACGGCGCGAACATTGCAAGTACGTGACCGGTGACAATATCGGCGGCGTTGTTCTGGTCAAATCCACAGCCCACCACAGCCAGCGGTGTGGATGTCATAACAAGGTTCATGAGCGCGTATGTCACCATGGCACAAATGACGGCCACCGCGATACGGGGTGTGGTGATCAGCTGCCAACGGGTACGGCCCTTGGGGCTGTCGGCGCTTGCTGGGGTGGGAGGCGGAATGTTGATGAACAGGAATAGCGCCGAGCCGACCACATTGATCACGATCACGGCAAGGTAGGCGCCGAGAAAGGGTATGATCATGGCGTCAGCCGTGACCTTGACCAGCTGCGGCCCGATGATAGCGGCGGCCAAACCGCCGGCCATGACATAAGAAATCGCCTTAGGGCGGAATTCTGGTGTGGCGGTATCGGCGGCGGCAAAGCGGTAAAAACCTTGCGCGCTCATGTAGATACCGGTCAGGAACGAGCCCGCGAGGAAGACAGGAAACGAGCTTAGGTAAAGGCCATAAGCCCCGACGGCACCGCCAAGCGCGCCGCCCAAAGTGCCGACCATAAAGCCGACGCGGCGGCCATAACGCTGCATGATGGCCGAGATGGGGGTGGCCGAAACCATTGAGCCAAGAACAATCAGCGAGATCGGCAAGGTGGCGAAGCACACATTGGACGCCAGCGACTGGCCGGCAAGGCCGCCAATGGTAAAAATCATCGGCATCTGCGCGCCCAAAAGCGCTTGGGCCAGCACGAGAATGATCACGGTGCGGCGGGCGGTTGTGTCGTTTGAGCGGGCGTCAGGAATTGCTGTCATGGGCAAAGCGTTAACTTGTTCACAGAGCAAGGTCCAGTGCTTGCGATCAGGCACGGTACCAACGTAGTGTGGCGCGTATAAAAGTGGGGCGCGCCATGTCGGTTGGACGGATTATTAAGAGCGATGCCTGTGTGGCGGAAGGTGCGGCATGGCTGGCCGATCGAGACGTGCGATTTGCCCGCGCGTTGGAGGAAACCGGGCCGTTGCCGTTGCGATTGCGCGCGGATGGGTTCGCGCAATTGCTGAGCGCGATTGTCAGCCAGCAGATCAGTGTTGCGTCGGCCAATGCGGTGTGGGGACGCCTTAAGGAGGCCAAACTGACCGGGCCCCGCAAAATCATGTGGGCCAGTGATGAGGATTTGCAGGCCTGTGGCCTTAGTCGTCAGAAAATCCGCTATGCGCGGGCCTTGGCCGAGGCGCGGATCAACTATCGCGCATTGCGCTCAGCGCCCAGTGATCAGGTGATTGCAACCCTGACCGAGGTCAGCGGGATTGGGGCATGGACCGCCGAAGTGTACGCGATGTTTTCGTTGGGGCGGGCGGATGTGTTTGCGCCGGGGGATCTGGCGCTTCAGGAATCGGCGCGGATTTTGTTTGAGTTGGACGCGCGCCCCAAGGAGCGGGCGTTTCGTGACATGGCCGAAGATTGGGCGCCGTGGCGATCGGTGGCGGCGCGGCTCTTGTGGTCATACTACCGTGTGGCCAAGGCGCGTGACGGGATCAGGTAAGCCCTTGCAACCCGGGATCAGAGCGGGCAGGACGGTGCGCAAGTCTGAGACAAGAAAGGGATGGCCATGACACGGGTTTTGAATACGCAGCGCCGCGAGCCGGTTTCCGGTGATACACGCTCGGCAGTGATCTTTCTGCACGGCTATGGCGCGAATGGCGCGGACCTGATGGGGCTGGCGGATCCGTTGGCGGAGCATCTGCCCGATACGTTGTTTCTGTCGCCGGATGCACCTGAAGAAATACCGGGCATGCCTATGGGGCGGCAATGGTTCCCGATCCCGTGGATCGACAATTCGTCGGAAGAAGAAAGCGAGCGCGGGATGCGCGCTGCGGTGGATGATCTGAATGCGTTTCTGGATGCGGTGATGGTTGACGAAGACCTGTTGCCGGAACAGGTTGTGCTGTTCGGGTTCAGTCAGGGCAGCATGATGAGCCTGCATGTGGGACCACGGCGCGAAGATGAGCTGGCCGGGATCGTGGCGTTCTCGGGGCGGTTGTTGTCGCCGGACCTGCTGGAGGATGAGGTGGTCAGTATGCCGCCGATCCTTTTGGTACATGGGGACCAGGACGACGTGGTGCCAGTGCAATCCTTGCCTGAGGCGGCAGAGGCCCTGCAAAAGGCCGGGTTTAAGGACGTTTACGCCCATATCATGAAGGGCACCGCACATGGGATCGCACCGGATGGCCTGAGCGTGGCGCTCGCGTTCATGCGTGACAAGTTGCATTTGGGTTAATCCATGCGCGACGTTTTCAACGCCTGACACATGCGTTCGATTGCCGCGCGAACACCGGGCAAGTGGCGGTCATCATTGTGAGTGACAAGCCATTGATCATGGCTTAGTTCTTCGATGATGTTGTCTTTGCGTTCAAGTACCGGAAAGGCGTCACCAATGAAGGTGGGTAAAAGCGCGATGCCATGGCCTTGTATTGCGAGGTCGAGGCTATTGCGTGGTGTGTTGACTTCGCATCCAAACCGGTCGGCGCCGTGCCGTGCCAGCCATCGCGCCGATGGAGTTTCTGCCAGCACATTGATCCATAAAGGTGAAGCATTTTCAGTGCCGTATGGCGCAAAGCTAATCTTTGATAAGCGGCGGCTGGCGAGGTTGCCACCAGTTGGGCGCTCGTTTCGAAACCCGATTACGATCTCGCGTCGCGTGAGGCTGAGTTTTTCTTCAGACGCAAAGAAGCGCAGGCGGATATCTGGGGGTGAGCCGAGAATGTTGTTAATGTTGTTGAGCAATGCGAGCGATGTCCATGAGCCGGCAGACACCTTGACCAGTGGGAGTGCGTCCTGTTTTGCGGGTGCGAGAATGCGGGCAAGACGCGGTTCCAGATCTGTCAGATCGCTCAACAGCGTTTGGCCCTGGGCTGTTAAAGTATATCCTCGGTCGTGGCGGTGAAACAGGTCGCGCGCCAGTCGTTGTTCTAGTGCCATCATGCGTCGCCCCAGTGTGGCGGGGCTGTTGCCGGTTTCACGGGCGGCGGGAGAGAGCCCGCGATGGCGGGCCACCGCGAGAAATAAGCGCAAATCATCCCAGTTTTCTGAATTCATCATGTTCTTTTCATCCATGAAACGATCTTTGCATTTTGTTTCGTTTCGTTGTGGCACGATGCTCGCTAGATCTAGGGGCGGTCAAGGGTTTATTAGAGCCGGGACGTTAAGAGGTGTTTAGAGATTGTTTCCGCAATCAGTGTCCATTCCCTGAGGCGCGGCCAGCTGTCGAGCTGTTGCGCGAAGATGCGTTTATGGAATGCCACGGGAGTGCGGGGAGTGTGATGGTTTGGCGAATTGTTCAAGTTCCCGAAAATCTGATTGGGCTAATCCGTATTGTGGGGCGTAGGTGTGTGAAACGGTGCAAGGCACGGTTCGTCTGATAGGCGTTTTGGGGATCTTCACTCAGAAAAGCTGAACTGAAAGCAGCGCGTTTAGAATGGCTGTCGGAGAATCCTACGGTTGATCCGACCTTGGTGGCGATACAGTTCAATCAATATCTGATCGGCACTAACGTGCGGCTATTGGATCAGGGTAGCATCAACCTGTTCACGATGTTGGCGTGCATTTTTTGAGCAGATCGGCTTGTGGATAAGTGTCATGGGAGCGTTACGTAACCGGGATAGGCATTTTGCTGTGCCTACATTATCGTGAGACTTGCCAGAGGCTTGCCACGAGATATAGTGGACGAAACTGCAAGGGCGAGTGCTCTCGCCCTCGAATGGGATACCGGCAATTGGCGGCCGGAGTTCGAAGGGGCAAAAGGCTACGCGATATGGACGGCGATTTCAGGACAGAATTTACCAGACAACCCGCCGGTGCGCGGCAACATCCGGCATTGGTGTTAAACGCGGATTATCGCCCATTATCCTATTATCCATTGTCGCTGTGGCCGTGGCAGGATGCGGTCAAGGCAGCCTATATGGACCGGGTCGATATTGTGGCTGAGTATGACGAGGTGGTGCGTAGCCCGTCGACGGTGATACGCATACCCAGTGTGGTGGTTCTGAAAGACTATGTGAAACCTCAAAAGCGCGTGGCCTTCACGCGCTTTAATTTATTTCTGAGGGACGAATTTTGCTGTCAGTATTGTGGGAGCAAGGGGGATCTGACGTTTGATCATGTGGTGCCGCGCGCGGCGGGCGGTGTGACCAGTTGGCAGAATGTGGTGGCTGCGTGCAGCCCGTGTAACCTCAGGAAAGGGTCCAAAAGCCTGCGACGCGCGGGTATGAGCCTGCGCAAGCCGCCACGTCAGCCGGGCGCAGAGGAGCTACGCAATATGGGGCGCAAGTTCCCGCCGAATTTCCTGCATGAGAGCTGGATGGATTTTCTCTATTGGGACGCCGAGCTGGACGCGTGAATTGGGAACCTGACCCCAAATGAGCGCCCGGGTGCCCGGGCGCGCAGGATGTGGCGCTGGCGCGCCGGAATGGGGGCGCTGCCCCCGTTACAGCAAAGCTCTGACGCCCCCGGGATATTTTGGGCGAAAGGAAGCGATGGTGTTCGTTAGGCCTTGGCCCGCGTGAGCATGCCATAGAGATCGCGGGGATCGTCCGGGTCGGCGAGCATGTCGAGATCGATGTGGAACGGGGTATCTGCCACCTTGTCGCGGATGTATCGCAGGGCGGAGAAATCCTCTATGGCGAAGCCAACGCTATCAAACAGAGTGATTTGGCGCTGATCGGTGCGCCCTTGTGTGGCGCCGGTGATCACTTGCCAGAGTTCGGTGACAGGGTGATCTGGGGCAAGTTGTTGAATTTCGCCTTCGATCCGGGTTTGAGGGGGGTATTCCACAAAGATGTCGGAGCGGGTGAGAATGCCGGAGGCCAGTTCAGTTTTGCCAGGGCAGTCGCCACCTATCGCGTTAATGTGCACGCCTGATCCAACCATATTGTCGCTGAGTATGGTGGCGTTTTGTTTGTCGGCTGTGCAGGTTGTGAGTATCTGCGCGCCTTCAATTGCCTGTTCCGGCGAAGTGCAGGGGATGACTGTAAGGCCGGTGTGCGCGAGGTTGGCGGCGCATTTGCGGGTTGCGGCCGGGTCTTTGTCATAAAGGCGCACGGTATTGAGGCCAATGATGGCTTTCATCGCCAGGGTCTGGAACTCGGATTGAGCGCCATTGCCGATCATCGCCATGGTGTGGCTGCCCTTGGGGGCAAGGTGTTTGGCGGCGACGGCGGACATCGCAGCTGTACGCAGGGCGGTGAGGATTGTCATTTCCGTGAGCAGCACCGGGTAGCCGGTGTAAACATTGGCCAGAAGGCCAAAGGCGGTCACGGTTTGCAGGCCTTCGGATGTGTTCTTGGGGTGGCCGTTGACATATTTGAAGCCATAGGATTCGCCATCGGAGGTTGGCATAAGCTCGATCACACCGACGTCGGAATGGCTGGCGACCCGTGGGGTTTTGTCGAAAAGTTCCCAGCGGCGGAAATCTTCTTCGATGTAATCCGCCAGATCACGCAGCACGGTTTCGATGCCAATGTGATGCACAAGGCGCATCATGTTGTCGACGGATACGAAGGGAACGAGGGCTTTTTCAGAGGGGGGGAGCATTCAGGATATCCTCGGGTTGCGATGGGTCAGGTGGATGCCAGCCAGCATACAGCGTACGGATCCACCTGCGGTTTCGATTGTAGGAATGGAAAGGGGAATTGGTTGGGCCGATGTCTCGATTGTGGTGATTTGATCGGGGCGCAGCGCATCAAGCGCGCGCGAGGAGAGAGCAAGGATGCGATGGGTGCCGGAGAGCTCTAGCGCATTGCCTGCAAAATGCGCGATCTGGTCACGGGAAAGATCAATAACCTGGCGGCCGGATTGTTCCAGACGTTCGGTGATAACGGTGCGGCGGCACGGGTCGACGATCATGTCGAGGCAGATCAGCGCGTAGTTGGTGCCAATGCCCATCATCACATTGGTGTGGTAGACCGCATGACCATTGGCGTCGCGGGCCTCAAATGCGATGGGTTCATAGTTGAAGTGCGTGCAAAATCGTTCGAGCAGTACCGGATCTGCGCGGTTGGATTGTACGGTATAAGCGACGCGCTCGATGTGATCGAGTACCATGGCTCCGGTACCTTCCAGCGCGAGGTCGTCGGCCTCGAGCCCGGAAAAGTCAATCACGTCTTGTACGCGATAGTCGCGTTTGAGCATCTCGATAATGTCATAGCGCCTCTCAAGGCGGCGGTTTTGAGCAAACATCGGGTAAATGGCGACATGGCCCCCGGCGTGGGTCGAAAACCAGTTGTTGGGAAAAACGCTGTCTGGTGTGTCGGTGGAGGTGTCGTCAAAGACATGTACAATGACACCGGCACGGCGCAGGGTTGCGACAGCGTGGTCAAATTCACGGAGCGCGGTCTTGGCAATGTCAGGCGATGCATCAGTAGTTTGAAACGCATTATCGCCCGAAGTTTCGGGGTTGGAACAAAAATTGTGTGGGCGCACCATCACAACTGCATTTGGGGCTTGCATCGTCGTCATGAGAAGCTCCGGGTAGGGCGGTCAAAGACGCGGCGACCAAGAGCAGAGGCGGCGAGATCGACCATGAGTTTGGCGGTTCGGCCACGCTCATCAAGGAAGGGGTTCAATTCAACAAGATCCATCGAGGTGACGAGGCCGCTGTCATGAAGCAGTTCCATGACGAGATGTGCCTCCCGCACGGTGGCCCCACCCGGGACGGTGGTGCCGACGGCGGGGGCGACGGATGGATCAAGGAAGTCCACATCGAGCGAGACATGCAGCATGCCGTTTTGGGCGGCGACATCGGACAAAAAGGCAGTGAGAGGTTTGCTAATACCGAATTCGTCAATCTCGCGCATGTCATGGGTGCGGATGCGGGTTTGCTGGATGGCGTGGCGTTCGGCTGTATCGACCGAGCGCAGGCCTAGCAGACAGATATTTTCTTGTGGCACCGGATCAGCGACCGGTGGGAACTCATCAAAACCAGCACAGCCCGAAAAATACGCCACTGGTGTGCCATGCAGATTGCCCGAGGAGGTTGAATGCGGTGTGTGAAAGTCGGTATGGGCGTCAAGCCAGAGCACAAATTGCGGGCGGTTCTGGCTGGCTGCAAAATTTGCCACACCGGTGACTGTGCCTGCAGAGAGGCTGTGATCGCCGCCCAGAAATACCGGCGTGCCGCGCTCCATTGCCGATCGGGCAGCTTTGGTCAGGGCCTTGGTCCATGCAACGGTTTCGTTTAGGGCGAATGTTTGCACATCATTCGTATCGGGTTCAAATGGGGCCGGGGTCACATTGCCGAGGTCCTGTACGGTGTGTCCCAAGTCGGTAAGGCTCTGTTCAAGGCCGGCGGTGCGATAGGCATCTGGGCCCATGAGGCAGCCGCGTCTGCGTTTTCCCGAGTCAACGGGGGCTCCGATCAAAAGGCAAGTAGTGGTCATTTTTGTATCCGGTTCGCAATGGGTTATCCATTTGTGTCTCCGTAATGGGTTGAGTTACAGTGCCAATTTTGAGCATTATGAGCGCATTATTTACAAAACGGATGCAAAAATGGCCATAATGGATGACGTGGATCAAAGGCTGATTTCAGCGCTGCGCCATGATGCGCGCGCGTCGCTTTCTGATCTTGCGATTCTGCTAGGTGTGTCGCGCACGACAGTGCGCGGACGGATCGAGAAATTGCGACAGCGCGGGGATATCGTCGGGTTCACAGTCGTTCTTCAGGGCGACACCAAGCGTGATCCTGTGCGCGGACTGATGATGATCGGGATCGAAGGGCGCGGGGCGGATAGGATTTCGCGCCAGCTGGCTGGTTTAACGGCGGTACGGGCGATCCATTCGACCAATGGGCGCTGGGATCTGATATTGGAAATCGGCACCGACACGCTTGAGGAGCTGGACGCGGTACTGGAGCGCATTCGGCGGCTGGATGGCATCGCCAATAGCGAGACTAACTTGCTTTTGGCGACAAAGAAGGCGGGTTAGGTGCGCATGCGGGCGGCGTAGAGCCAGAGAATTGCTGCGCCAAGTGAGAATATCGCGTTTAGGTTGGCCATGGTAAGGCCGAGCATTTCCCACGGTATTTCATCACAGCGCACCATGGGGGCGGTCATAATCTGGTTGAACAGTTCGTCCGCAGAGAGGTTTTCGATGCTGCCAGAGGTGCATGTTGAGGGACCTTCCCAGAGGCCGCGCTCGACACCGCTGTGAAAAACACCGATGGCGCCGGTGGTGGCAGCGGCGAGGGCGGCGAGATAGGGCAGGGCGACGCCGCTAAACAGTAGGGCAAGGATACCAAAGCCCGCTGCGCCCCAATGTGGGTAGCGTTGGTAATAGCAGAGTTTGCAGGGCGGATACCCGCCGATATATTGAAACGCCCAAGCACCAAGGATCATCGAGACCGAAAAGGCGGTGAGCAGCAGGATCAGGGTACGGCGCGAGATCATCATAGATACCTTACGAGCATAAAGCCGCCAAAGAGCAGCACGAGAAAGAGCGTGGCGACCAGCCCGAGGCGCTTTTCAATAAAGTCGCGCACGGGTTCGCCAAATTTCCACAACAGCCCTGCGACAAGAAAGAAGCGGATACCGCGCGCAAGGATGGATGTCATAAAGAAGGTCATGATTGGCATTCCGGTCCAGCCGGACATTATGGTGATGACCTTGTAAGGAAAGGGCGTGATGCCTGCA
Source organism: Shimia abyssi (assembly GCF_003014475.1). Classification (GTDB taxonomy): domain Bacteria; phylum Pseudomonadota; class Alphaproteobacteria; order Rhodobacterales; family Rhodobacteraceae; genus Shimia; species Shimia abyssi. Next base: position 340,823 of record NZ_PYGJ01000003.1, read on the forward strand.
CCGAGAACGGCCCAAAAGCCGAAGTCATTGAAGCGGGTCGAAAATTCGGCCATGGCGTGCTCCTTGCCCAGAGAGGCAAGGATCGGCTGGCCGATCTGTTCAAAAGCAAATGCACCAATCGCGTATCCCAAAAGACCGCCCAGCACGGACGACACCAGCGCCACCAGCGCGATCAGCCATGCGCGGGATGGCCGGGCGAGAATCATCGGGATCATCAGGATATCGGGCGGGATTGGGAAAAACGAGCTTTCCATAAAGCTGATGATCGCGAGCGCCCAGAGCGCGAGGGGATGATCCGCGAGCCGCATTGTCCAGTTGTAGAGCCCTTGCAACATTGGATTTCTGACCTCTTGATATGATGTCTTGGGTAGGGGATTGCGCGCGAAGTGCAAGCAAAATTTGTTGCGTCTTTTTGTGCCTTTTTGGGCTGGACGTCGCCCGCAGGCTTGGGTAGATCAAGGGCGTTGCCCAAGTGGCGGAATGGTAGACGCAGGGGATTCAAAATCCCCCGTCCTAGCGGACGTGCCGGTTCGAGTCCGGCCTTGGGTACCATGGAAAAGGCAGAACGCGGTGAAAGCCGGTTCTGCCTTTTTCTTTGGTGTGCTTGCTTCTTTACTGGCGTAACTCCAGCTGCTGACCAAAGAAAATAATATGAGCCAACAGGTGATTGAGTGGTGCGCCGAGAGAGTGCGTGGCTTGACTCTTTCCAAGCCAAGGGTGCGGGCTAATGCCTCTCTGTGCAGACCACGAAAGCAACACGCTGCTTGACACGTCCAAAATGCTTCACCTAATTTGATCCGGTCTGGGCAGGGCTTTTCAGAAAAAAAGGCTGCCGTAAGCTGCATGGCACATAGCTTAATCCGACAGGGCCGATCCGCGACTTTTTGTTGCGCGTCTGTTCGAAAGGATAAAAAAATGGACACATTGGTCTCAATCAACATCGCCGCCCTGTTCGAGGATAGCCATTCTGCGCGGCGCGCTGTCGATGCACAGATCGCTGACGCGATCCAGCGACATGGCGGATTCGTTATTTCGGATTACCCTGGTGCGAAAGACATCGATCGCTGTGCAGAAGAGATGTTGCGGTATTTCGATCTTGACGACGTTGAGAAGCTGAAAACGGCAAAAATCTGCACAAGGGCGGACGCGCCCAATATCTATCGCGGTTACGAGTCGAACCTTAAGCCAGGCGGTTTTGCGTATAACGAGATGTTTGACGTTGGTCCCAAAAGCCCGTCAGCCGCGCCTACTTTAGGGGCGCTTCCATTTGCCGAAGAAAACGTTTGGCCTGAGACTGATCCTACGTCCGGCTGGCGGCAAGCGATGGACTGGTATTATGAGACGTCTCATTCTGTTGCGATGGCGGTGCTTCATTCGGTGGGGCGGTCGATTGATCTCCCGGCCGCGACGCTGGAAAAGATCTTTTCAACGGGCAATTCGACATTGCGCCTGATCAACTATCCGCTCCCACCGGAGAGAGAGGCTGTTTCGCGCGAAAGCAACCCGGACGGTTTGATCATCTCAACCTCGTCGCACACAGATGGTTCAGGTTTGTCTATTTTGTGGTCTGCTCAGCGCGGGCTACAGGCTTGTTCTCCGGAAGGAGTTTGGCGCGATGTTCCGCAGCAGGCCAATTGCCTGTCTGTGCATCTGGGAGATGTTGTCGATGCGATGAGTGATGGGCGTATACCCGCAACGCCGCATCGCGTGGTTGGCCACGGGGTCCAGCGACGGTCTGTCGGATTTTTCCTCGAGCCGCGATTGGATGCGCAGCTGGGGTCTGCCGCCTTTGCAGGAACGATTGATGATATTCGAAACAGTTATGGTTGGATGCTGCAAAAACGCTTTAGCCGCTATGAAGGATATCAGGGTATTATTGAAGCGCCGGATTGACCAGTTTCCCCTTTTTGATTTTCACGCTGGCCGCGCACAGAGGAAGGTGAGCCAATCGCTGATGCGCCGGTGACGGTGTTGTATGCACCATATTTGCGGTTCAGGTGACAGTGAACTGTCCCATCATGCCGCAATCTTCGTGTTCAAGGATGTGGCAGTGATACATGTATGGCGCGTCGGCGTTGGCCTGATAGTCGAACTTTACCAGAACCTCGGACCAGCCTTCTTCGACATGCACCATGTCTTTCCAACCTTGTGCATAGTTGGGCGGGGGGGCGCCGTTTTGCGTTAGAATGCGGAAAGAGCAGCCGTGGATATGAAATGGATGCAACATGTCATCCACGCTGATCCGCCAGATTTCGGTGTCGCCTTTGCGCACTTGTTCGTCGATCCGGTCCATTTTCATCGGCTGCCCGTTGATGCCCATTACACCTTCGCCACACACATTGCCCCATGCGAGAGCGAGCGCGGCGAGGTCTGCGTTTCCGTCCATATTGAGCTGGAAGCTACGCGTGACAGTCGCCTGTGACGGGTCAGGCGAGGACAGGTTTGCAAGCCGGTTAGGCATTGTATCTGCGGCGCCTTTGGTCCCGTTTGAGATTAGCGAGAGCGCGGTGAGGGTTTGATCGCCTCCGAAAAGGTTGGCAAGGAAGCCACCATTGCCACCGTTTAGGTTTACTTCAAGGGCATTGGCCCCAAAGGCTGCCATGTCCACCAGCACTTCGTAGCGTTCGCCGGGCGACATAAGAATGCTGTCAGCTTCGACCGGTGACGGCAGGAAGCCGCCATCCGAAGCGATAACGGTGATCGGGCCGGATGCCATGGACAGCCCCAGAAAGCGCGCGTTGCAGGCGTTGAGGATACGCAGACGGACGAGGCCTGTTGGAACTGGCTGGGACACTGGCGCGATCGCACCATTAACGATCAGCGTGTCACCTTCGAATCCGTCTTCAAAGACTTCGCCAGTCAGTACGTATGACATTTTTCCGTTTGAATCGAAGGTCTTGTCCTGAAGGACAAGCGTGAAGTCATCGACACCATATGTCTTGGGAAGGTCAGCCGAGAGGCTGGCGTCGTCTTCGATCAGCATGACGCCAGCCAGCCCCTTGTATGTCTGTTGGGCTGTGTTTCCGTGCATGTGGGAATGAAACCAGTTCATCGAGGCGTGCTGGACAATTGGGACATCAGGCGACCATGTCGCATTCGGTGCGATTTCCTGGTGAGGGCCACCGTCTACGTCGCCGGGAATGTGCAGGCCGTGCCAGTGGAGTGTTGACGTCTCGCCAATGCCGTTTGTGATGTCAAACGGCAGAGTTTGCCCCTGTTTCACTCGGATCACGGGGCCCAGGTAGCTGTTATTGATGCCAAATGCTTGACTGGCCGCGCCATTGCCAAAGTCATGCGTGGTATTTGAGAGGCTCAGTGCGATGCGTCCATCTATGCCGTCAATCAGGTCAGTCATCTGGATTTTTGGAAGCGGTCGTGTGCCCGATTGCGCCCAAGAAACAGTGCCTCCGGCGAGAATAATCCCGGCGCTGGTTGTTTTTAGAAACCCTCGGCGATTCATTGAGCTCTCCAGTTTTGTCAATTATGGTTGATAAAGTGGCGTGTTGGAAAGGTTTGTCAACTGTGATTGATAAAAAAGACAGCGATTTTCTAGGGCAAAATATCAAGGGCATGATGATGGTGCTGATCGCGCAGTGGAATGCTGAGATGGATGGCGCACGGGCAGACACCGAGTTTGCGGCGGTGCGCCCGGCTGATATTCGTGTATTTGCCCAGCTGCGCGGGCGGGATATCAAACTATCAGACATTCACCGCGAAATGGGGTTCTCGCGTCAGGCGGCGCAACAGGCGGTGGATCGGTTAGTGTCCCAGGATATGCTGACGGTCAGTTCGGTACCGGGCAGTAAACGTGATAAGGTGGTGTCGATTACCGAAAAGGGCCAGCGCTGGCGCACGATTGCGGCCAGCCAGATCCGTCGGATCGAAGCACGCATTGCGGATGCGCTAGGGGAATGTGGCAAGGAAGAGCTGCGGCAAGGTCTGATCACATTGATGAAACAGTCCTGACTTCGGACTCAGGCAGCCATGTTGACGATTTTGCTGACGGATTGGCCCAGGTTGGCCGCACTGTAAGTCGCGCGTAAAGGTCGGCTTGTGACGTCGACCTCGCGCTTGATCCAGCTGTGAATTTCCATTTGTTTCAGGGCGAGCGACAGGGACCTGTCGGTGATCGCGCCCAGATCATGTTTTATCTGGCCAAAGAGTTTTGGAGAATGCGTGACCGAAAGAATTGGAACCGTCCAATTCTTGCGCAGCAATGCGAACGCTTTTTCGCCCGGCGCGAGTGCTACAATATCATGCGCGATTTTTGCATAATGCGCGCCCTTTACTGTCAGACGAAACTCCGGGCGCAATGGGTGGCCGTGACCGGGGTTTCGTTCCAGCAACTGCAATTCGATGAGGTGTTGTAAGCTGGCCCCAAACGATGTGCGTCCGGCGGCGGTTGCCGCAAGCAAAGGGGCCTGTCGTCCGGCTACACCTGTGTGAAGTAGCGCCAGAATTTTTAGCGACCATGCGCGCGACGTCAGGTTGACAAGCAGATTAATGTCCATAAAGTATAGTAACTATATTTTTGAAAAGGAAAAGCGTGATGTCTGTCGTTTCACTGGAAAATACGATCACTTTAGCCATTTCTGTTAAGGATCGGCACGCAAGTGCGAATTGGTACAGTGAAATGTTGGGGTTTGAGGTGCTGCACCACTTTGATGAGGCGGGTTGGAGTGAAATGCTCACCAAGACAGCGGGCGTTACTTTGGGGCTGGGCGAGCAGGTCGAGCCGACACCGGGCAATTCGGTGCCTGTCTTTGGGATTGGTGACATCGCAACGGCGCGGCGCGATTTGGAGGCAGCTGGTGTCAAGTTTGACGGGGAAACAGAAACCGTAGAAGGCATGGTCAGTACCGCGACGTTTTTTGATCCTGACGGGAACGCCATGATGCTGGCGCAGGATTTGTCGGGGGGCACCTGACCCAAACTTTCGGCGATCTGGAGCGAGCAGTTAAGGGCGCTCTGATCGCAATGCTGCGTTAGGCCACAAGAAAAACCGGTGCGTAGAGCGGCACCGGTTTTTCTAGAATATTTGAAACCCTAGTTACAGGGAAACGCCTCTTTCATGGTTTCCATTAGTGCCTCTGACGCATGCATCTCGCGGCGAGGGCTGAAATCCTGATGCACCCAACGCATGAAGGCCCAGCGAACCTCGTCCGGGGTGTTTTGTTCTGGGGGACAAATCATGCTGCCAGCTCCGGCGTTTCCGGTGGCCTTGAGAGCTGCGACAAAACCGTTGATGTATTGTTCGCACTCTGTCTCGGCGGCTTCGCCCCAGCGGGCAGAATTATCGGCCTCCTGACAGGGCGACATCAGGTCCATCGCCTTGTAATTGTCTGCCTGAGCCGCGCCAGTAATTCCGGCTGTAGCGATGGCAGCGATGAGAACTGAACGCATTGTTCTACTCCTCTGGTGAAAGGGTGCGGCCCGACCAGAAAGGCCGGGCCGGCGTGTGGCTTAATCGACGGCCTGTTCGGCAGCGTAGGCACGTAGAGCGGCGTCCATGACGGCTTTGTGCTTATCGTTGGTCACAAAGTCGTCCTTGTTCACCTTGGCCCAGAGCTCTTCGTCAGCCATATTCTGGTGACAACCCATACACAGGCCGGTGCGTTCGATGCGCTCGCGCATTTCCTGCGGCAGCGGGCCGGTAAGATCCCAGTGGGAGCCAACCGAGACCAGCTGTTTGCCGTCCTCGGTCACGATCCGGCTGAGGTCATGATCAAGGCTTGGGATCGCCTGAGACTGAATTTTGGTCTGCTGAGGGATCAGCTGGCCGTCTTCAGTTTTCAGATCGATCGTAAAGCCTTTGTCGTAGCCTTGCAGGAAGCGACCACCGCTGATGCCGTACCCAAGTGCCTTAGGATTATCATGGCAGCTTTCGCAGGTGCGGGCCTCGCGACCAGCAGTGTGGGGCTGCACAGCAGCATGTTCGGTCCCTTTGGTCCCTCCGGCGTCCGGTGTCATCCAGGTTTCGTTCTGAACAATCGTGTTGCCGTCTTTGTCGATCACCGTGGTGATGACCTGGCAACCCGGCATGAGCGGCGAAACGCGACCCTCACCGTTGATGCCCAGTGTGGGCTCTTCCCAGCGCAGATAGCTGCGTGTTTCAGAGACCTTGCCGGGGCTTGTCAAACCGTTTGTCCCAAGTCCTGCATCCGCCGTAAGACCATCTTCGCCGCGCGAGTTGGCGTTGGTGATCCAGTCGACATCTGTCTTGCCTTCGGAATAGTCCACCGTCACGTGACAGCCATAGCACTGTGGTGCCCAGTCAGCGTGGCAAGCATAACATTCCATGCTTTCCATGTGCTGGCTGACCGAAGCCATGGCGACCTTGGCATTGGGTGATTTCCATGTTCCGTCTGTCGCAATTTGCTTTAGAACAGGGACTTCGAAATCCAGTCCGCTGGCCGAGTGCATGATGACCTTGGTGCCCGATTTCACAACGTTGCCAAACGGGTTGCCGCGGGTGGTCAGCAGATAGCCGTCCTGTGCGTCGTATTCGTAGGCAAAATATTGTTCGTCGGTCAGATCTTCGGTCAGGCCCCGGGCCGTATTGTCCGCCAGTTCGGTTCCGAACTCTTCTCCATAACCAATAGGCAGATCCCAAGGGAATTTGGAGACGGTGCCGTGACAGTCTTCACACTCGATTTCCACCTGAGCCAGCGTGGTGCCGGGCAAGTTACCATCGCCATGCATGTCAATGGTTGTGTGACAGTCCTGACAGAGCAGGCCACCTTGGGGGTTCTCTGGGCGCGACTCGGTCGAGTGGTGCAGGTCTTCCTTGATGTAGAGGTAGTTCTTGGTGTGAAGTTTCGGCTGTTTGCCGCCCTTTTCATCGTAAGGAGAGCCATACGGGAATTCCATGATGCCCTGATAGCTGACGCCAATCCGCTTGCCGCGGTTGTGGCAGCTGACGCAGGATTCAGTTGGAATACCGGAATACTCGATGTCACCATGTTTGACCTTGGATTTCCGGGTTGCCTGCAATTGATGTGTCAGCAGTTTTCCGGGTTGTTCCTTGGAAATGGTGGGGTCGCCGCCTTCGTAAAGACCTTCGTTCGAGTATGGCACGTGGCACGATGAACAGCCGGCGCCGCGATAGTCACCGCGTTTCTCACGACCGTTCACACCCACGTGGCAGCGCTGACACTGCTGGCGTGAATAGGTGATACCGGCGAGATTGGGGTGTTCGGAAATCGCGTCCACATCCACTTCAGGTACCTGCTCCATGGAGTCAGGGATCTGATCTGGATGGGCTTCAGCATAGGCTGTCATGTATTCTTTGTACTTTTCGGTACCAACAGAAGGTGTTTTGCCGTCTTCGTCGACGAGGTCATAGTTGCCGTAAACAGCGCGCCGTGTGTCAATGACACCCCAGCTCCACAGGTTGCCCTGTAGTTTGCCTGCCTCGGTGTTCATCAAAGAGAGCGTTAGTCTCTCGGCGTAGCCATCGTGACACTGACCACAGGCCTTCTCGGCCACCGGAAGCGCGCCCGGATCGGGGTAGAACGTGTGGGGGCCACCGGCCTCGGTCAATTCGGGATGCGCTCCTGCGTGCGCCTCTTCTTTTGTCAATCCGGCGGCATTGCCGCCGTGACAGACCACGCAGCCGCCCGGATCACCGTAATCCGGGCCCATGCTGACGATGGTTTCCATCATCACCCCCTGGGTGAAGTCCTCGATCCCTTCGTGACAGGAAAGGCAACCCTTTTCCTGAGCGACGGCGGGGTCGACGGTTTCGGGCACGCCTTGGGCGTTGGCGATGCCGACAAGCCCAATCGTGACCAAAGTTGCGTACATTAAGTGTTTCACTTGGAATCACTCCTCCGTTTTAACCGTCGTGGTTATGGAGGAATCTTAGCGAGGGGGGGTGGTCGGCTTCCCTGACAAAAGTCAGGTTTGATCACTTTGACCTCACGCATACCGGTGATTTGTAGGGGAATTCAGGCGCCGATGTGTCAGATGTTGTCCATCTGATCGAAACGATCGTTCATCATGATTCAAATCAAAGATGTGTGCGCTTGACTGGAATATGCTGACTTCATCGCGTTTCTGGAGAACGTAGCTTCACTCATACGCCAATTCGCCCAATTCGCCCGGGGCGATCTCAGGGCAGTTATGTCTTGGGCTCGGCATTGTGTGGCTAAGCTTTGTTCAGAAGAGCTTGAACCAAGGAGCTAATTCAAGGTGGCTCGATAGGGAGAGTACCGCTGATGTATGATGTCGCCGGAGCCAAAAAGGCCGTGCCAGCACCAGACTCGGGTTTGTGCGACGGGTGTAGGCAGGGGGTGTGTGCGCTCAGTCATCTGCAAAAAGACTTGCCCGATCGCCGCTTTATCAACCTTGCAAAAGGTGGGCGGCTGGAAGCCACCGGCCCGTATGACTGTATGCAATTCTGGATTGTAACCAAGGGCACGGCGGCCAGTTGTACAACCTTTGCCGACGGGCGACGCCAGATTGTGGGGATCGAATATACCGGTGATGTGGTGTGCGGGTTGATGTCAGCGCCCAGCACGCAACACTGGCTGGAGGCGCTGGAAGAATGTGAGGTCTGCCAATTTGACCTGACGCGACGTGCCAATGCCCTGCGCCATGATCCCGAGTTTCTGGCCGCTACGTTCGCCATTGTGCACCGTCGGCTGACTGTCTCGCAGGATCGCATTTCGATGCTGGGGCGGCTGGACAGCCAAGAACGGGTACTTCTTTTTCTGGCGGAACTGGTGCAGCGACACACAGCATTAGACCCGATGGCACCTGTTACTGCACTGAGTATGTCACGCGAAGATATTGCTGATTATCTCGGCCTCAATGCCGAGACCGTGTCGCGCGTCCTGACCAGGATCAAGAAATCGGGATTGGTGAAATTCCTGAACCGTACCGAATATGTCATGCCTGATTTTGAAGCCGTTCGCCGCCGTGTTCCCGTCGAAATTCCAATGCCGCATGGCGCCTGCAATGCGCGCATTCTGATGGAGGCCTTCAAATGATCGTCGAACTTGGACATTTTGCGCTGTGCCTGGCGCTGGCGGCTGCGATTGTTCAGTCGGTTGTACCGCTGGTGGGGGCCTTGCGTGGCTCAGCGTCTGGAATGCGGGTGGCGGACACGGCGGCTCAAGTGCAGTTTCTGGGCGCGGCGGGGGCCTTTGCTGCGCTGACTTATGGCTTTGTTGTTTCAGACTTTTCCCTCAGGGTTGTGGCGCTGAATTCGCATTCGGCGAAGCCGATGCTTTACAAAGTGACGGGAGTTTGGGCCAACCACGAAGGCTCGATGCTGCTTTGGGTGGTGATGCTGGCGCTGTTTGGGGTGATGATCTCGGTCTTTGGCAAGATGATCCACACTCCGGTCCGTGCAATTGTGCTGGCCGTGCAAGCGATGATCGGGGTGGGCTTTTACCTGTTCATTTTGCTCACTTCGAACCCGTTTGACCGTTTGCCGATGCCACCTTTGGACGGGCAGGGCATGAACCCTTTGTTGCAGGATCCCGGTGTCGCGTTTCACCCGCCGCTGCTTTATCTGGGCTATGTCGGTTTTTCGACAGCGTTTAGTTTTGCAGTAGCGGCGTTAATTACCGGCCGGATTGATCCAGCATGGGCGCGCTGGATGCGGCCTTGGGTGCTGATTGCGTGGTCGGGCCTGACCGCTGGCATCGCGCTGGGGTCTTGGTGGGCCTATTATGAGCTGGGCTGGGGTGGGTTCTGGTTCTGGGATCCAGTTGAAAATGCGTCCTTTATGCCGTGGTTAATTGGCACGGCGCTGCTGCACTCGGCCATTGTTGTGGAAAAGCGGAACGCCTTGCTGACATGGACAATATTGCTCGCGATCCTGACGTTCTCACTCTCTTTGATTGGCACGTTCCTTGTACGTTCGGGTATCCTGACATCTGTACATGCCTTTGCGACCGATCCCGAGCGTGGTGCCTTTATCCTCTTGTTGCTGTTCCTTGCCATTGGCGGCGCTTTGACGTTGTTTGCATGGCGCGCAAACAAGATTGGCGAGGGTGGCGTTTTTGCGCTCTGGTCGCGAGAGACTGGTCTGTTGGTGAACAACCTTTTGCTAACTGCGGCCTGTGGTGTCGTGTTTGTCGGTACTCTTTATCCGCTTGCTCTGGAGATGGTAACAGGCGACAAGATCACCGTGGGCGCGCCCTATTTCAACCAGACATTCCTGCCGATATTTGCCTTCACCATGCTGGCGGCATCTGTGGGCCCGTTCCTGAGCTGGAAACGGGCGCGCAAGGACGTCGTGTTGCGCCGATTGGTAGTGACATTGGCTGTCTCTGTATCGGGTACGCTTAGTATGAGTTTTGTTTGGCTGGGTTTTGATGCCGTCGGTCTGTTTGGCGTTTTTGTCGCCGTATTCCTTTTGGTGGCGACGCTACAGGATCTGGCCGGGCGCATTGGGTTGCCGGGTGTTCCGGCGTCGGTCGCGCTACGTCGGTTGATGGGGCTGCCACGGTCAGCATGGGGCCTGTATTTGGGGCACACTGGGGTGGCGATTGCGGCGGCGGGTGTCGTCGTTGTGTCGATCTGGAGTTCCGAAGTGATCCTGACCGTGAAAAAGGGCGAACCGGTGCGGGTTGGCCCCTATGATTACACGCTCATGGATATCGAAAACACGACCGGGCCGAATTACCAGACCTCAATTGCATCCGTGCACGTATCGAAAAAAGGAGAGGCGCTAACGGTCCTTTTTCCAGAGCGGCGCTGGTATCCGGTAGAGCAAAAACCCACGACAGAGGCTGGCATAGAAACCCGATGGCACGGCGACTTGTACGCGGTGCTGGGTGACCCGAACGGGCAGGGCGGATTTGTGGTTCGCTACTATTACAACCCTGGCGTGCCGTGGATGTGGTTGGGGGCGGTTTTGATGTCGCTTGCGGCACTGATCTCGCTGGCGGATCGCCGGTTGCGAATAGGGGCACCAGGCGGGCGCAAGCTGCCTATGCCTCAGCCTGCAGAATAAGGAGAGCGTTATGCGATTGATCCTGAGCGCCATTTTTGCGTTATTGGTCGCGATGCCTGTCTGGGCGGTTGATGCAGATGAAATGTTTGCAGATCCCGCACTGGAAGAACGCGCACGCGAGGTCGGCCGACAGCTCCGTTGCCTGAAATGCCGCAATCAATCGATTTTTGACAGTAACGCCGGGATCGCCAAGGACCTGAGGGTGGCCGTGCGAGACCGTATGGTTGCGGGCGACAGCGATCAGGAGATCCTCGAATATGTGAGGGTGCGCTTTGGCGACTATGTGCTGATGAAGCCACCAGTTGAGGGGCATACCTATCTGTTGTGGATGACCCCAGTGGTTCTGATGCTGCTCGCCGGTGTCGGGTTTGCCGGGTACATGCGTGGCCGCTCGAGCGCGTGTGCAGATCACACGCTGAGCGACACAGACCGCGCCGAGGCGCAACGCATTCTGAAAGAAGGAGGGGCTTCATGACCCTTTGGAGTGTCATAACAGGTATTTCACTGGTGACGGGTGTTTGGATGGCGTGGCCTTTTCTGCGGGCGCGCAGCATGGAGATGAGCGGAGCTGAAGGTGCCATTTCGATTTATCGCGACCAGATGGACGAAATTGAGCGGGATCGCCGGCAGGGACTGATCAATGAAACCGAAGCCGACGCTGCGCGCCAAGAGGTAGAACGTCGTGCGCTGTTTGCCGCGCGAAATCTAGACAGTGGATTGGCCAGTTCAAGCCGATCGTGGCGCGGCGCTTTGAGCGTCGTGATTGTCGCCAGTGCCTGTGCCGTAGGGTTGTACGCCTATCTGGGCAAACCAAACCTGCCGGATGCGCCCTTGGCCGAACGTCGCACCGAGGCGTTGATCAAAAGTGCAAATGCCGGTGATATCAACGCGCGTATCCAGATTTTGGTGAATCGAACCAAGGCAAATCCTGATGGCTTTGACGATTGGCTGAATCTGGCCCAGTCCTACGCGGCGGTGGGCAACCACGCCGCTTCGGTGGAGGCGTTTCAGGTTGCGGTTGTGCTAAGCGATGATCGCTCGGATGTCTTGTCAGGCTATGCCGAGGCGATGACGTTGGCCAATGGAAACAAGGTGCCTGGCGCAGCGAGGGTCATTTTTGAGCAGGTGGCGCAGCAGACGAACGATCCGCGCGCCGCTTACTATGTGGCATTGGCCAAGGCGCAGTCACAGGATTTTCTAGGCGCAATTGAGGGGTGGGCGGCGCTGGCGGCGGCGTCGCCCCCTGATGCGCCATGGATGGGGCTTGTGCGCCGCGATATCGTGAATATGGCGCGTTCATTAGAGGTGGACGTGCGGGCCTATTTGCCAGCTGCTACGGCGGAAGAGATCGCGGTGGCTGATGGCCAACCAGCAGAAGGGCGCGCAACAAACAAAGACACGATTGCGTCGCTGGAACGGGCATTGATGAGTGAGCCAAAGGACTATGAAGGCTGGATTGCTCTGGCGGCGGCGCGGGCTGAAGACGGTGATGCGGAGGCCGCGCTTCGGGCGCTGACAGTGGGGCGCGAGCATTACGCTCTGGCGCCCTTTGTGCTTCAGAAGTTCGACGATGCAGAGCGGGCGCTGGGGTTGGATATTGTTACGCATGAACCGCGCGGGCCCGACGCCGAAGATATGGCAACTGCGGCAGAGTTGACCCAAGAGGAGCGTGACGCGATGATTGACGGCATGGTTGCAGGGTTGGCTGCACGACTTGAGGATGAGCCGCGCGATCCGGATGGCTGGGTGATGTTGATCCGATCCTATGCCACTCTGGGCCAAGAAGATCAGGCGGCTGCCGCGCTTGGGCAGGCGCGCGAGACCTTCAAGGATAATCAGAACATACTGGCAGAGATGATGTCGAGCCTGTCAGATTTGGCGCTGTAAATGTTTAGGAGTGCGTCAGGCGTTTGCAGCCTGACGGTATTCATTGATGCGCTCTTCGAGCAGATGTGTTGCGTTCACACCTTGGCGGCGGGATTGATAAGCCACCGGCCGGGCCAAGGGCACCGCATGCATCGCTGGGTTGAGCTGGTTCATGATGTGGTCATAGAACCTAGTCTGTTGACGTTGACGCGCGGGCACCTGCATGGCCGTCTTAAAAATTAACCGGTCACTGCCCGGTGCCACAAGGAACATTCGATTATACCCGTGGAAATTGGCCATTGGCGGTGCCGTTGTCAGGTCCATGTAGGTGAAGTCATGGAAATGTCGTTCAAAATCATACTCAAAGCTTTTTGACCAAGCACGCAGTTGCTCCATCTTGCGCGCCCGGTCAGCGTCGTCGCCAAGGCCGACACGGATACGTTCCAGCGTGTAGTCCATGTCTTCTTCGTATGTGCCGGGGCGGCGGGGCCACCATCGGGCGGTAGCAATTTCGAGGAAGTTGCCGCGGATCCAGACACCGCCTTTGTCGAGCTTGCGAGCAAAACCGCGTTGCCACCAGTCGTCGCCCATATGCATCAAGCCGGTTGAAATCGCGAACTGATGGCGCAGTGGGATCGAACGACGTTTGCGAGGAAGGAATGAGCCGCGAAACCCATCGTCAGGCACCTGGCCCAAGAGCGGTTGTCCAACGACTTCGGCAATCTCTTCAGCGACACGAAGGTCGAGTGTGGTGATGTAGTTATTGGCATAACAATAGAGCTTGATTCCAGAGTCGGTCAGGTCCGGGCTGGCGGCAAGCAACATGCGCGAGTCCCGCCCGCCGGAAATGGCAAAATACCCGTCGAGATTATTGCACAGCGCGCTCATTGTCTGGCGCATACGCCGGGTGATAATCTGCGCGGCCTTGCGCATCGAAATGGGTTCAAAATCTTCGTCACCGGGCCAGAAGCGATGTTCTTTGAAAGTGTCCAGATCGACATAGCGGTTCGCCAGCAGCCGACGTACACGCGCGTCCAGCGTTTCGCCGAAACCATAGCCACCGGCAGGCAAGTTTGGGTCAAAGTCCGGCAAGAGCGACGAGATTGTTTCATCGGCCATAACGTCGTCATGCGGGCGATAATTTGCGCTGGGGTCGATATCACGTTCGAGGCATAGAAACAGGCTGGAAGCCAGCACACGTGTTTCGGGGTCATAGACCAGACCAAAGGAGCCAACCGGATCGTGATAGGCCCGGCGTACAGGCGTTTGGGTCGGCAAGTCGAGCAGCAGCGCATAGCGCCCGCTGACCCATTTCACCCAGTTTTCCAACTTGTCAGCAAGTTCTGTATCATATGCAGAGAATTCGAGGCGATGCCTGTCTTTGAGCAAATTACCATCTGCGTCGACACCTTGTCCCAGAAGCAGCCCAAGCGGCGTGCCTTCGACCGAGGTAATCTCGCACAAGGCCAACTCAGGGCTGACATGCAAATAACGATCTGCAAAGCGGCGAATTCCAAAGCCGGGTAGGCGGCGTTGTTCGGGGCTGAGGACAAATTGGAAACGAAAGCTGTTCTCGAAATCGAGATTGAGGGCGTCACAATACTTTTGCCCCAACAGCAGGGAACTGGTGCCTGTCATACTAAATTTACCGCTCGTTTTTTTTGAACTGTGCCACAGGCTTGCAGTGTCGGCTAGAAAAAACTGCGCAGTTTTCAGTGACTGCGCCTTGCGCGCCACGCGGCCCATTCTTCGGGGGTGTCGAGATCCGTCAGGGCGTTGTTGGCAGGAAGGGCAACCATTTGTATGTCACCAGTAAAGGCGCGGATCACGGGTTTTGCGCCTTCATCGCCGGCTAAATTGGCGATGTCGGCAAAGCAGTTGCGCGGAAAGATAACTGGATGGCCAGGTTTTCCATCGGCGCTGGTGCCGCGAAGGATCGCGTCAGGCGCGGTATGATGGGTGGCAATCATAACGTTCATATCCTCCGTGGTGATGTCGGGCATGTCAGCAGGAAGCACCATGGCGGCCGTGGCGGTCTCTGGCAGCGCGTTGATCCCGGTGCGGATGGAAAGGGACATGCCAAGATCGGTATCCGGGACTGGGACAATGTTGAGGGGCAGGTTGATGATTGACTGGTGGCGCGCCCCAGCATCGACAGGCAATGTGACTGTGACCGTGTGATCGGTGGCAAGAGCACGTTTGCACATGGTATTGATCAGTGACCTGTTATCAACGAGCTGCATAAGCTTGTCCGCCCCGCGCATCCGCGAAGAACGTCCAGCGGCGAGAAGAAGGATATGAAGCATGGCGAAGGGGCCTTTGGCGCGTTTCCGGAGGCACGGTTGGATGCCTCCGGCGGGGGTATTTGCGGAACATTGAGAAATGTAGGGCCTTTGCGCCGATGAGGGAAGGCGATTTGGGGAGTGTTAGCCGCGCATTCGGATGCCTTCGGGATCAAACAGGGGCGCGTTGAGGATGCGGGCCCGGTGCATTTGGCCAAGGATCTCGATTTCGACCGTAAGGTCATCAGCGATCATGTAGGTGGGTACAAACCCCAGCGCGATGGATTTTTTGGCGTAGTGGCTATAGCCACCTGATGTGCAGAAGCCGACCACGTCGCCATCGAGCCAGATGGGTTCATATGCGTTAACATCGGTGTCCTGTGCATCAACCTCGAACGCGCAGAGGCGGCGGGCGGGGCCCGTGTTGCGTTCCGCCTCAGCGGCGTTTCTTCCAATGAAATCAGTATTTTTCTTGAAAGAGATAAAGCGATCAAGGCCGGTTTCTGAGGCAGTGTAGTCGGGTGAAAACTCGCTGAGCCACGAGCCAAAGAATTTGTCCAGCCTGAGGGACATCATGGCCCGCATGCCAAATGGTTTCATGCCGTGTGGTTGACCTGCGTCCCAAAGAGTGGACCAGAGTGTGCGTTGTGCCATGGGGTCGCAATAGATTTCGTAGCCAAGATCGCCGGTATATGAAACCCTTTGCACAAGGCAGTCGACCATACCGACCGTCAGGTGGCGCAGGTCCATGAAACGCATGTCGGACAGGTCGGTACGGGTGCACGCCTGCAAGACATCACGCGACTTCGGGCCAGCGATCTGAAAGCCGTTGAGCTGATCGGAGATGTTTTCGACGGTCACGCCGTCGGCTTCGTTCTTTTCAAACCAACGCATGTGAAACGCCTGGCTGCCGTAAGACGCTGTAAGCTGGAACGCAGTGTCGGACAGGCATGAAATGGTGAAATCACCAATCAGGCGGCCTTTGGGCGACAGCATGGGGGTGAGAGAAAGCCGGCCCGGTTTGGGTACGCGACCTGCCATAATGCGATCAAGCCACTCTCGCGCACCGGGGCCGGTGACGAGGTATTTTCCAAAATTGTGAACCTCATTGATTCCAACCGCTTGGCGAACGGCATTCACCTCGCGCGCGGTGGCCTCAAAGGCGTTGGAGCGGCGGAATGACGGTGTTTCATAGCGGGGTTCATCTTCAATCGCAAAGTAATTGGGGACTTCAAGTCCGTATTGCTGGCCCCAAACGGCGCCCATTTGATCGAAAACGTCATACATCGGGGTTTGGCGGAATGGCCGGGCGGCAGGGAGTTCTTCGTTCGGGTAGGAGACTGAAAAACGCTTCTGATAGTTTTCGATCACCTTTGGTCGGGTATATCCGGGGGTGATCCAGTCGCCGAAGCGGGCGCAGTCCATGGCGAAGGTGTCGCGTTCGCACTCGCCTTCGACCATCCATTGGGCAAGCATCAGGCCAACGCCACCGCCCTGAGAGAAGCCTGCCATCACGGCACAGGCGGACCAGTAGTTGCGCATGCCCGGCACCGGGCCAACAAGAGGGTTGCCGTCTGGTGCAAAGGTGAATGGGCCGTGGATCACAGATTTGATGCCTGCCTGTTCCAGTGCGGGGAAACGCTGATAGGCGAATTCAATCGAGGATTCGATCTTGTCAAAGTCATCCGGCAGCAATTCATGGCCAAAATCCCAAGGGGTGCCGTCGACCGCCCAAGGGCGGCAGGGCTGTTCGTAAAAACCGATGCAGAGGCCGCGACCTTCCTGACGCAGATAGCTTTCGCCGGCGGGGTCCATGACATGGGGATGTTCGCCGCCAGCATCGATGATTTCAGCAATCATCGGCACCTCTTCGGTCACGAGGTATTGGTGTTCCATCGGGTGCAGCGGGAAATAGACCCCGGCCATGGCACCCACTTCGCGCGCCCATAGACCGGCGGCGTTGACGATGTGTTCGGCGTGGATAGAGCCTTTGTTGGTAACAATGTCCCATGTGCCATCTGCGCGCTGGTTGGTTTCAAGAACCTTGCAGTGGGTTTCGATGGTTGCACCGCCCATACGCGCGGCTTTGGCATAGGCGTGGGTGGTGCCGGACGGGTCGAGATGCCCGTCAAGTGGATCGTAGAGACCGCCGATAATGCCGTCTGTGTTGGTGACAGGAGCAATTGTCTTGATTTCGTCGGGGGTGACGATTTCGGTTTCCAGCCCCATGAAGCGGTGCTTGGCCCGTTCGGCAACCAGCATATCAAATCGGTCCTGATTGTCCGCAAGAGTCACCCCGCCCACGTGGTGCAACCCGCAGGACATCCCGGTGATTTCTTCGAGTTCTTTGTAAAGTCGGATCGTATAGCCCTGAAGCGCGGCCATATTGGTGTCGCCGTTCAGCGTGTGAAAGCCCCCAGCGGCGTGCCATGTGCTGCCTGACGTCAGTTCGGAGCGTTCCAACAGCATAACGTCGGACCAACCGAGCTTGGTCAGGTGGTACAGAACTGAACAGCCGACAACACCGCCGCCGATCACGGCGACTCTTGTGGTGGTTTGCATTGGGAACCTCCTCGTTTGTTGTGCATATGTGAAACTGGCCAGGCAGATGTGGCAAGTCGGAATGCGACGAGATCTGTCGTTTTCCGAAGATCAATGGTGGCCATCGCCTCTTCTTGCTTTGACAAGCATGGACAGCTCATCTTTGCGGTCGTTTGGAGATGTTGTGCAACCGCTGGGACTTGGTCAAAACTGGCCGGGTTTACCGGAAGGGAAAGTGATGCCGCCGATTGAGAGATGGAACATTTCTGCGCCGTTGAGGCCGCTGGCAGGCGGGTTTCGCAATGTCGTGTTGCGCACGGTTGGTTTGAATCGCGAGTTGGTTTTTAAGACGACGCTGCGGTCTGAGGACGCGATGGTATGGGTGAGTGAGGTTCAAGACGTCGCGCGCGGTTGTGGCCTTGTCGTGCCTCAAATGGTTCAGAGCACAAGCGGGCAGTTCGTGGAGGAGGGGTGGGTTTGCGAAGCATTCAGTGACGGGGCATCGGCGAAGGCGGAGGATATGACTACCATGACGCCGATGATGAGCGCGTTTCACGCGCGGACATCGGCGGTTTTTCAGCGGCCCGGTTTTTTGTCATCGACCGAACTGTTGGATTCGGAACGAGGTGGTGACGTCGATCTGAGCGGTATGCCGCAGCAGTTGGTCGAGATCTGTCGCGCAGCGTGGGAGGCAGTGGTGCAGACGCAAGAGGCCGTGGTGCATGGAGATATCAACGTCAATAACCTGTTGCGTTGCCCGGATGGGCGGTTAGTGCTTTTGGATTGGGACGAGTGTCGCTTTGACAAGGTGCTGTTTGATCTGGCTGCACTTGGAGAGGTCAGTCCAGCGGAACGACGTGCGGCACTTGCGTGGGAGGTTGCCTGTTCGTGGCAGATTGAACCCGAGCATGCGCAAGCCTTGGCGGCGCGTCTTTGAAGGCTATTTACGGATCGGCACACCGTAAAGTTCGAGCTTGTGCCCCTTGAGTTTGTAGCCCAGTTTTTCAGCGATCTTTTCCTGCAAGGCTTCGATCTCGGGATCGACAAATTCGATGACCTCGCCCGAGTTAATGTCGATCAGGTGGTCATGATGTTCGCGCTCGGCATCTTCGTAACGCGCGCGTCCGTCGCCAAATTCGAGCTTATCCAGAATGCGTGCTTCTTCGAACAATTTGACGGTGCGATAGACCGTCGCAAGCGAAATCCCCGCGTCGCGGGCCGAGGCGCGAGCATAAAGCTCTTCTACGTCTGGGTGATCTTTGCTTTCTTGCAGAACACCGGCAATGATACGGCGTTGTTCGGTCATGCGCAGCCCTTTGGCTTCGCAACGTGCAAGGATAGTATCGTTTTTGCCCATGTTCGATCCTGGCTGTCTTTGAGGGACCTGTTTAGCCAATGCACGGGGCGCTGGCCACAGGTTTTGGCGGCTTGTCCACAGGGAAATGACCTTGACACTTTGACGGCGAGACGCCATGTGATGCGCAACGCCTACTGCCGCGTGAGCAGCGGGGCCGCCTTTTGATGTCGCGAAGCGATGTGTGCGGTCCGTTTCAGGCAAAGATTTGATCCCAATATCACGCGTGGGGCCAGGGTTTTGATCGGCTGATTTGCATGTGGCAAGCGGTTGGGATCGGGGCCTACCACCAAACGCCCGACGGATCGGGCATGTACAGGGTTCTGCGCATGGGCGCGGGGCCGGAAAGATAGTATTTTGACGACGTTTAATGATTTGGGCCTGCCCGAAAAGATGGTGAGCCGACTGGACGAACTCGGGCTGACCACACCAACACCTATTCAGGAACGTGCCATTCCTCACGCCCTTGATGGACAGGACGTGATGGGGCTTGCCCAGACCGGGACAGGCAAGACGCTGGCCTTTGGTCTGCCTCTGATTGCGCGGATGCAATCTTATGGACAAAAGCCTGAACGCAAGACCGTACGCGGGCTGGTTCTGGCGCCGACACGCGAGCTGGCTGCTCAGATATGCCACAGCCTTCGAGAGCAGGTTGACGGCACGCCTTTTAAGGTGGGCCTTGTGGTAGGGGGTGTCGGCATCAACCCACAGATCAAGCGGTTGGAAAAGGGCACGGATATTCTGGTGGCAACACCGGGCCGTCTGATCGACCTTTTGGATCGTCGCGCACTCACCTTACAAAGCACGGATTTTCTTGTGTTAGATGAAGCCGACCAGATGCTGGATATGGGCTTTATCCATGATCTGCGCAAGATCGTGCAATGGCTGCCCGAAGAGCGTCAGACCGTGCTGTTCTCAGCAACCATGCCCAAACTGATGAACGAGATTGCGGATGCCTATTTGCAAAACCCGGTCAAGGTACAGGTGTCGCCCCCGGGCAAGGCGGCGGACAAAATCACGCAGGAACTGCATTACATTGCCAAGGCAGAAAAGACGTCGCTGTTGATCGAGCTGTTGGACAAGCACCGTGACGAAGCGGCGATTGTGTTTGGACGCACCAAACACGGTTCTGAGCGTCTGATGAAAGCGCTGGTCAAGGCGGGTTATGCCGCAGCTTCGGTGCATGGCAACAAGAGCCAGGGACAGCGTGAGCGCGCGATCAAGGCGTTCCGCGAAGGCGAGATCATGGTACTGGTTGCCACCGATGTGGCGGCGCGCGGATTGGATATTCCACAGGTGCGGCATGTCTATAACTTTGATTTGCCAAACGTGCCCGAAAACTATGTGCACCGGATCGGCCGCACCGCGCGCGCGGGGATGGACGGTGCAGCCGTTGCATTCTGTGCACCTGACGAAGTGGACGAGCTGAAGGCCATTCAGAAAGTTATGAAGATCTCCATTCCCGTCGCCTCGGGCAGCCCATGGATGGGTATGGACGAACCCGCCAAAAAGGGCGGTGGACGTGTTCGCGGCCGTGGGCGTGGTGGACCACGTGGTGGCGGTGGCGACAACGCGGGGCAGAAGCCCGGTGGCGGCCAGCGCAACAAACGTCGCGGTCCTCCGCGCGGAAAACGGGGCCCCAAGGCGGCTTAATACACCAGTTTACCTTGCATTGTTCGCACGGCGTGGCCAGAGATAGTCACGCCGTTTGCATTGGTGGCAAGGGTGATCACGCTGGGGCGACCCATGTCGTCGCCCTGATGAATGGTCAGGGTCTGATCCGTGCCCATAACCTCGGTCAAAAGCGCGCCAAGTGTGGCACACGCACTGCCTGTGGCGGGATCTTCCGGGATATTATCGAGCGGTGCGAACATACGGGCGTGGATTGTGTTGCCGTCGCGCACATAGGCAAATTGCGCAAAGTCCAGACTGGATGGATAGGCGTCACGTCCACGGCGAAACGCGCCAACATCCGGTGTTAGCTTCGCCAGAGACTGGCGGCTGTTGAGTTCGGTGATGGTAAAGGCCAGCCCCAGCGACGCCATGGTCGGCGGATGGTTGGAATGCACGATGTTTGAGATATCCGTGCCAAGAGTTTCAGCAACAAGCGCGGGGTCGGGCGTATACATGTGCTCAAGTTGGGCCGATGTCGTGAACTTGGCAGTCCCATTTTGGGCATGGCAATTCAGCGGGCCTATGCCCAACTCCAACACCATATCCGGCCCCAAGCCCGCATCCGCCAGCGCGACACAAGTGCCCACCACCGGATGTCCAGCAAAGGGTATTTCCATCGTGGGCGTAAAGATGCGGACCTGTGCCGTGTGAGAGGCATCTTTGGGTGGGTACACGAAAGTGGTCTCGGAAAAATTGAATTCGCGCGCGATGCGCTGAAGGTCATCCTCGGGCAGATTTGTTGCATCAGGAATGATTGCCAACTGATTGCCACCAAAAGGCTTTTGGGAAAAAACGTCATAGACGAGATAATCGGTCATGGTTTTACATCAACTCCGGTTCGCGGCCAACTTTTCTGGCCAGTGGGGCCACGGTCAGACCTTGGACAACAATCGAGAAAATCACCACTACATAAGTGGCGGTCAGGATTACGGGCTTCCATTCACCATCTGGCAGCGACAAGGCCAGAGCAACGGATATCCCGCCTTTGAGGCCGCCCCATGTCATAATGGGCACCACACCACGGCTGAAATCGCGGAAGGGTTTGAGCATCAGAACCGGCACCGCCACTGCGGCCAAGCGGGCGACCAGAGCAAGGCCAATCGCTATGACCCCGGCCACAAGGAAGTGGGTTTCAAAGGCGATTGCAAAGACTTCGAACCCGATCAACAGGAACAGTACAGCGTTCAGGATTTCGTCGATCAGTTTCCAGAAACTGTCAACATATTCGCGTGTTTGGGCGCTCATCCCGTGTTTTGTGCCGATGTCACCTATCAACAGGCCAGCACAGACGGCCATGATTGGGGCAGAGACATGCAGCGCGACGGCCAGCTCGTAGCCGCCAAAAGCGAGACCAAGCGTTAGCAGCACTTCCAGCGAATAATCATCAATCAGGCGCATGACGCGAAACGTCAACCAGCCCAGTGCAATGCCCAATACCGCGCCGCCAAATGCCTCTTGCACGAAGAGGATGGCCGCGTCGTCAAGCTCAGACGCGCCGTGATCTGTGCCATGGGATGCGCTGGTAAACGCAATGCCAGAGAGGACAAGGAAGACGACATAGCCGACGCCATCGTTGAACAGGCTCTCTCCGGCGATCTTGGTTTCCAGCGACTTTTGCAAGTTCGCTTCGCGCAGCACGCCAAGCACCGCGACCGGATCCGTGGGCGATATCAACGACCCAAACACCAGCGCAATCATGAGCGGCATACCCGTGATCCAGCTGAACCCAACCCCAACGATTAGCGTGGAAAGGCCAACGCCTAGCGTTGCCATCAGCGCCACAGGTACCCATTGGGCGCGCAAGTCCGCCAATTTGACATGCAGCGCCCCGGCAAAAAGCAAGAGTCCCAACATGCCTTCGAGTAGGGCGTCAGAAAAGTCGATGCCGATGATGACATGTCGGGCACTGTCTGCAATTTCCAGAGCTGGCCAGATCAGGTCGACGATCAGCACGCCAAACGACGCAAACAACGCTACGACAAGGATGCCAATGGCGGAGGGGAGCTTGAGAAACAGATAATTGATGGCACCAAAAACGCCAGCCAAAACAATAAGTAACGATGTGATCTGAAGAATATTCATGCCAGTAACCCGTGGATCCAAATTCCAAATTGCCTAGCACGACCCAAATGGTATGGCTAGGCCGCGGCGAGGTCGATGGAAACGGGCAGGTGATCAGAAGCAATGGCCGCCGGGCGACGTGCGTGTACCCGGTGATCGAGCACACGTAGCTCATTGCTCAGAGCAAAACTATCGAGGGAAGCAATGGGACGCGCCGCCGGAAAGCTGTGTCCAGGATTAACAAAGTTCAGGCCCGGCGTTGCCGCGTCGAGCGCGGTTTTTGGGCCCCATTCGTTGAAATCCCCGGCCAAAACTGTTGGCATTTCAGGGAGTTGGCGCAAGGTTCGAGTGATCGCCATAAGCTGCAACAACCGATAGCGGCGCATCAGGCCAAGGTGAACACCAACCACTCTGAGCGGCCCAATTGTGGTATCAAACTCGGCACGAACCGCGCCCCGAGGTTCCAGACCCGGCAGTTCAAGCCGCGAAGTTGTGCGGAGCGTGACCGAAGGGCGGATCAGCATGGCATTGCCGTGAAACCCCAGTGAGCCACTCGGCTGGCCAAAATCGACGGCCGTGTACCCGCGCGTTTCGATCATCTCGAAGGGCAATGCCGTGGGGCGGGGAGGCAGGCGCTTGTCCGCCTCTTGCAACACCACGACGTCGGCGCGCAATGACCGGATAACCACCATGGTGCGATCCGGGCGGCGCTGCATGTCCAGACCGACGCATTTTTGCAGATTATAGCTGGCGAGGCGAAATAGGGTCATGAAGTGATTTTCATGTTAAATTTTATCTAAATCAATGTCTTATGTACCGCAAAACGTGGCGCGGACGCGTTCTGCTTCCTCTGGAGGCTTGCGCAAATCGGAATACGCCTCATTTGGTTCAAACGGGGCGGAATACGCCTGCATAAGGCGGTGGAACGGATCATAATCCCCCTGAACAGCGGATTGGATCATCTGTTCGATCTGGTGGTTGCGCGGAATGAGCACAGGGTTGGCGGCGTCCATTGTTTCGGTTGGGGCGGTTGTTTCTTTAGCAAGGCGGGTGCGCCACCGGGTTTCCCACGCAAGAAATGCGTTGCGATTGGTGAAATGATCAACTGGAGAATCGCCGGATAGTGCTTTGAAACTATTTGTGAAATCCAGACGATCTTGAGCCATCAGCGACAGAACGTCAGAGATGAGCTCGGCATCGCCCTGCAATTCGGAGGTCAGTCCGATCTTGGCCCCGAACCGGTTCAGCCAATACCCTTCGATTTTCTTGGGCATGGCGTGCACGGCAGAAGTGAACTCTTCCACGGCAGCCTCTGCATCAGGCATCAGAGGGATCAGGGCTGTGGCCAACTGGGCCATGTTCCAAACGATAATCTGCGGCTGATTGGAGAAGGCATAGCGCCCTTGCCGGTCGATAGAGGAGAACACCGTCTCGGGGTGGTAGGTGTCCATGTAGGCGCAGGGGCCATAGTCGATGGTTTCCCCTGAAATCGCGCAATTGTCGGTATTCATGACACCGTGGATAAAGCCGACAGACATCCACGCCGCAATCAGTTGTGCCTGTTTGTCGATCACTGCTCTTAGGAAATCTGTCGGCGTTTGCGCGTCTGGGTAATGCCTGGAAATGGCGTGTTCGAACAAAGCCTTTAGCCCGCTAAGATCTTGTCTGGCGGCGAGTATTTGGAAAGTGCCCACGCGAAGGTGGCTGGAAGCAACGCGGGTAAGGACTGCACCGGGAAGCGCACTTTCACGGTAGACATCTTCGCCGGTTTCCACTGCGGCCAAGGCGCGGGTCGTGGGGATGCCCAGTGCGTGCATCGCCTCGGACACAACATATTCGCGTAAAACTGGTCCGAGCCACGCGCGGCCATCACCGCGCCGTGCGTATGGGGTCGGGCCGGATCCCTTTAACTGAATATCGTAACCTTTTGCTTCCCCTAGTAAAATCGCGCGCCCGTCGCCCAGTTGAGGGTTCCAGTTTCCAAATTGATGCCCGGCATAAAGTTGGGCCAGAGGTTCGGCGCCCGGTGGCAAAGTATTGCCTGAGAAGATCATCGCCAAAGTGTCATCATCAGCGTCACCGGTGATGCCAAGTTGTTCGGCCAGCGCGCGGTTGAACGCAACGAGGCGCGGCGCGGCTACAGAGGTTGGCGCGTGTTTGCTAAATAGCTGTGCGGGCAGGCGCGCATAGCTGTTGTCAAAGGGGATGTGCAGGTTCATGTGGGAAAGATAGAGGTTGGGCGCGAGAATACCAGTACCAGAATGCGCCAATCGACCGGGTTTTTGTCAGCTGACCCGACGGGTCATCAGCGTGTATCGGTCGCGTCTTTCAAACCCCGCACGGGCATAAAGTCTTTGAGTATCAGTGTCTTGTTTATCGACCTCAAGGTGAAACGCGCGAATGCCAGCGCTGGCCAAGGCCTTGGGCAGTGCGCTGAGGACATCGCCACCTACACCGCGACGGCGCACACCGGGGCGTATAAAAATTTCATCAATGAAGGCGTCCAGCCCGCCAAACTCAACAGACCAACCAAACGTGACCACAACATAGCCAATAGGCGCGCGCCGGGGCCCTGCGAGATAGCAGACGCCGTAGGGCGAGCCATCGAGCAACGGATAGATCGCGTTCTGACGAGTTTCGTCAGCCTGCTCGATCTGCATTTCCGCGTGAAAGGCTGTGACCAGCTTGAGCAGCGGCGCAAGATCGTCCGGTCCGGCGAGGTGAAGGGCGGTGCTCATAAGCGGGCAAGTCTTTCTGTCAGAAGCGAAAAGAAGCCATCAGCATCCACATCACCCATAAACATAGCGTTTGGGTCGCGGTCGGTGACGCCCCACCAGTCGGCAACTGTCATGCCCATGGTGAGTTCGGAGTGGGTCTCGATCTCGACGTTGATGTGTCGACCAGAGAACAGTTCGGGGCGGATCAGGTATGCAGTTACACATGGATCATGCAAGGGCGCGCCGATGGAACCGTATTTCTCCTTGTCGAATCTCTCAAAGAAATCAGTCATTTCCGCGACAGCGATACCCACGGGGGTGCCGATATTGCGGAAAGCATCATTGCGGGGTTTTGTGACCAGCGCCTTGTGGGTTACATCCAGCGGCATGACAACAATAGGCGCGCCTGAGCGGAACACGATGTTTGCAGCTTGCGGGTCAACATAAATGTTGAATTCCGCAGCTGGGGTAATATTGCCCACCTCAAAATAGGCGCCGCCCATTAAGACGATTTCTTGAACCTTTTCAATGATATCCGGGGCTTTCTCAAAGGCCATTGCGATGTTGGTTACCGGCCCAAGCGGGCAAAGGGTCACGGTGCCGGACGGGTGCGCGCGTAGCGTTTCGATGATGAAGTCGACGGCGTGCTGTTCCTGCAAAGGCATGGTGGGGTCAGGCAGAGACGGTCCGTCAAGGCCAGTCTTGCCGTGAACATGTTCCGCTGTGACAAGTTCGCGGCCCAAGGGACGGTCGCACCCGGCAAAAACTCTAACATCTGCTTTGCCTGCTAACTCGCAGATAATACGAGAGTTTTTGCTGGTCAGTGATAGCGGAACGTTGCCCGCGACTGCCGTGATTCCGAGAACATCGATATCTTCGGGGCTGGCCAGTGCCAACAGGATTGCAACCGCGTCATCCTGTCCGGGATCGGTGTCGATAATGATTTTGCGCGCGCTCATGACTGTCCTCGTCGGTGTGTTGCGGACACAGTGTCAAGGGTGTGCGGGGATGGCAAGCGAATGCGCCATGCGGGGCGGAAAACCGCAAAAATGCTACGTCGGCATAGCGTCGGTATTACGTCGGTATTGCGTCGGTGTGGTTTTCGGTGAGTAGCGAGGAATGTTGGGCGACTACATTGCCGAAAACCGTGTTGCGGTCGCTAAATGTAATGTTATAACATTATAATGCAAATTCGCGCTGGTTGGGCAATCACGTGCTGACCGCAACACGGCGCACATGCTTTGATAAAGGATATTTGACCGATGACAGACAACCGCCTTCCTGTAACTGTGCTCTCTGGCTTTTTGGGGGCCGGTAAGACAACGCTGCTCAATCGCGTTCTCAATAACCGGGACGGGCGCCGGGTTGCTGTGATTGTGAATGACATGTCCGAGGTGAACATCGACGCGGATCTGGTGCGGGCGGACACCGAGCTGAGCCGGACAGATGAGACACTGGTTGAGATGTCCAACGGCTGCATCTGTTGTACGCTGCGCGATGATCTGTTGGACGAGGTGCGCCGACTGGCAGGCGAGGGTCGCTTTGATTACCTGTTGATTGAGTCCACGGGTATTTCCGAACCATTGCCTGTTGCGGCTACGTTTGAGTTTCGCGACGAGGACGGCAACAGCCTTGAGGATGTGGCGCGGCTGGACACGATGGTGACAGTGGTGGATGCGGCTAATTTGCTTCGTGACTATTCCTCGCATGATTTTCTTAAGGACCATGGCGAAACCATGGGCGAGGAGGATGACCGAACACTGGTGCATTTGTTGACGGATCAGATCGAATTCGCCGATGTGGTGATCCTCAACAAAGTTGACGATGCGGGACCGGAAAAGGTGGACGCGGCGCGCAAGATAATCCGCAGCCTTAATGCGGATGCAGAGATCATTGAGACCAATCAATCGAATGTGGCGGCTGAAAAGATACTCGATACCGGGTTGTTTGATTTTGAGCAGGCGCATGATCATCCAATGTGGGCCAAGGAGCTTTATGGCTTTGCGGACCATGTGCCGGAGACCGAAGAATATGGCGTTGCATCTTATGTGTACCGGGCGCGGCTTCCGTTTGTACCAGAGCGTATTCTGGACGTGCTGAACAGTGAGCTGCCCGGCGTGATCCGCGCAAAAGGGCATTTCTGGATCTCGACACGCCCTGATTGGGTGGCGGAGTTTTCGCTGGCGGGCGCGTTGTCGAGTGTCAAACCGCTGGGCACATGGTGGGCGTCGGTTCCCCAAGAGCAGCGGCCGATGCATGAGAGCGCGCAAGCCTATATGCAGGCCCATTGGCAGGAACCGTGGGGGGATCGCCGACAGGAGATCGTATTTATCGGTGCCGGTATCGACTGGGCCGCGATCAAGGCGCGGTTGGATGCGTGCCTTGTGCCGATGGTTGCGGTGACGGGGCCGGATAATTTGCCGGACTATCCTGACCCGTTCCCGATCTGGAAGCGGGCCGAGGACGCGGCATGACGCGAGTGCAAAGCATTGTGGGGGCTGCGCCGGTGGGTGTGGATTACACGGATGAACCGGATTTGCTGTCAGCCATTGCAAAGCCCGGCACATCTGCGGTGATCTGGCGGCGGCAAATGCCTGGCTCAGTTCGGTCCTGGTTGAAGGGGCTGACGTCGGCGCATCTGCCATCCGGGCAGCTTGTTCTGCGACCAAATGCGGTGGCTGCTGCGGTGGCACAGCTGTGTGACATCTGCGGTATGCCCAAAGGGCGCGAACGGGACTGGCTGGAGACAGATATCGCGTCGCTGGCTGATGTGTTCGGGCATGTCATGTCGACCGAGTATGTCAGGCTCAGGTTGGATGTGGTGCGCACCAACGCCTGTCGCAAATTCCACATGGATGCGGTTACGGCGCGGCTGGTATGCACCTATCGCGGAACCGGTACGCAATATGGCAATTCGAACGACCGGAGCGATCCGGAGCGCATATTCACCGTTCAGACCGGGGCACCGGTGTTGTTGCGGGGAACGTTGTGGCCAAGCCGGTCGCGGGCCGGGCTATTGCATCGTTCGCCGCCGATTGAGGGCACGGGCGAGACGCGGTTGGTGTTGGTGATGGACCCGATGTCAGAGCCGTTTGAAGAAACGGAAAGGCCCCCATTGGCGCGCACCGCACCTCGAGTGCACTAATTTTGGAGCAACGAGGTGGGCTTTATCCCGCCCGCCTCTCGTCTAAAAAGAGCGGCTTGTTGTTGGCCTGATGGCGGGCAACAAGATTGCGCATGCGCTTGCCTTTCTTGGGGATATGCCGGGCGGATGCTGCCGCGAAATCTGGTGTACAGATCTGTGGAAAAAGGTCGATAATTTCCTGACGCGCGGCAGGAGATACCGATTTGAGCGCCTCTGGACCGGTGAAGAGGCTTTCGGTTGGGGTGCCGTTGGACCAGACGATCTGATGGGTATCAAACAGTATGTGGAAATAGGTCACACCGCCCTGTGGGTCATCGAGTATGTCAACGCCAGCCAATGGAAGCAGTTTGTTGGCCGGGATCAGAACATCGCGGCTGTTGAACATGCGCTGAGCAATCGCGGAGGAGACCAGAACGCGGTGTTGCGGCGAGACGATGAGGTCATGCTTGGGGAAGCCCGCGCCGAGCGCATCGGCGCGGATGCGGATTGGCTTGAGCCTGGGCTTGGCGTCAAGCTGGCCCTTGGTCAGGGTGATGGAGCCGATCCAGCGAATGGGTTGAGGGCCGTGGTCGTAGGTGAGGATCAGATCGGCAACCTTTAGATCATCGATTGTGACCGGGCCATTGGCTGTCTCGATCCGCGTGCCCGAGGCAAAGCAGATGGCGTCTTCGATGTCGCCGCTGGCGTTGGTTGGGCCAGTCTGAAGCTGGTCGATCTCGATCGTATTGGTGCCGGTGTCATTCCATGCTGCTTGAATAGCTGCGGTGTTGACGCTCATCCCGTTGAAGAGTTCCAGCGGTTCAAGCGTGCCATTGTTGGCCTTTACCCCAAAGAACGAGATGGTCCCGTCCGGGTTAACTTCCAGACGAACCACAGGAGAGCCATCTGAATTGCCAAGCTGCCAGACCGCGGGCGTGTTTATCTCGTATCGGTCGCCATCAGCAAAGCGGACCGTTTGACCGGGGGTGCTGGATATTTGGAATTCGGCTTCGTTTGGTGCACCGGCAGGCCCGCCAACAAACAATTCAACCCCGTTGATCTGAACGCTGAAGCTGTTGTCGAGAGATGCAAAATCGATGACGAACCCTGTGTTGGGTGTCGTGTCTGTGAAATCGGTAGAATCACCGTTACTGATACTAAAACTTGCCATCGTGCCTTTGTGCGCTCGCTTAGACCCACATCAAATGTGAGGTCGCCTCTGTTGTCTTTGGATTTCTAGGTGCGAACTGGTGCCTTTCTTAGTTGGATCCGTGACAACTCTGTGTTTTTTTTGACATAGATTGCGCATTATTTCCGTGGGTTACAGAACGCCAGTTGGGCGCTGTTTTGCGGTTTTCGTCAGCGGAAATCTGTCAGAATTTGGCGTGGGTCGTGTGGTCGTTTCGCCAACAAAAAAAGCCCCCGCAGTTGTCTGCGAGGGCTATCTATTTGCTTTTCGTTAACTGTGTTTAGCCGTCGAAATCGACTTCTTCGATCAGGCGCAGGGCGGTGGCGCGGTGGCCTGCTAGTGTCATCAGGTTCACTGGATCGGCCTCAAAGCTGCCCCAACCTTCGACCAGCGGATCGGCGCTGGTGCCGGGGGCGATGGGGTATTCGAAGTTGGCTTTGGCGTAGATTTCCTGAGCGGTGGGCGAGGTCAGGAATTCCATCAGCTTGAGGGCGTTTTCCTTGTTTGGGGCGGATTTGGTCATCGCGACGCCGGAGATGTTGACGTGGGTGCCGCTGTCCTCAAATGTCGGGAAAAGCACGTTTACGCTGTTGGCCCATTCCTTTTGCTCGTCGTCGGCCAGCATTTTGCCCATGTAATAAGTGTTGCCGATTGCGATGTCGCATTCACCAGCCCAGATCGCCTTGACCTGTGCGCGGTCGTTGCCTTGTGGTTTGCGGGCGAGGTTGTTTTTCACGCCTTCGAGCCACGTTTTTGCACCTTCTTCGCCGTGGTGTTCCACAACCGCAGAGGCCAGAGCGACGTTATAGGCGTGGGTGCCGGAGCGGGTGCAGATGCGACCTTCCCACTTGGGATCGGCGAGGTCTTCGTAGGTGGTGACGTCGCCCTCGGCCACGCGGTCCTTGGAGGCGTAAACGATGCGGGCGCGGGTGGTCAGCCCGTACCAGTGGCCATCAGGATCCTGATACTGGGTCGGGACATTGGCACTGAGCGCGGCGCTTTCGACCGGCTGTGTCACACCAGCGGCGACCACGGCGGCAAGGCGCGAGATGTCGACGGTCAGAACCACGTCAGCCGGGGACCGGTCGCCTTCGGCAACGAGACGCTCGACCATTCCTTTGGAGAGGTAGGCGACGTTTACGTCGATACCGGTTTCGGCGGTGAAAGCATCGGTCAGCGGTTTGATCAGTTCGGGCTGGCGATAGGAGTAGATGTTGACCTCGTCAGCGACGGCGGGTGCGGCGACCGCGATCAGCGTGGAGATGGCAGTGGCAGCTTTGGGAAGGTTGAACATTGCAGGTCTCTTGTTGTTGCAAATCAGTTGCAGAGCTTAAACCTGAGTTTTTTGCTCGGGTCAATACCTGAATAAAATATTCAGGTATTCATTTTGCCGCAGCTTTCTCCTCTGTTTTAATGGTGTTCCAGAGGTCATCCATCTCTTGTAATGTTGAATCTTCGGGGCGGGAGCCTTTGGCAGCGAGGCGGTTTTCGACCTCTTCAAAGCGGCGGATGAATTTCTGGTTGGTCCGGCGCAGCGCGGCCTCTGGGTCGACAGAAAGGTGGCGGGCGAGATTGGCGAGGACAAAGAGCAGATCGCCCATTTCATCCTCGATCGCGTCCTGGGTCATGCTGTCTTTGGCCTCAACCAGCTCGTTTGCTTCTTCGGTGAGCTTGTCGAGCACCTGAAGGGTTTCGGGCCAGTCAAAGCCAACGCGGGCGGCGCGTTTTTGCAGTTTGACCGCGCGCAGAAGGGCAGGAAGACCAACGGCGACACCTTCGAGCGCGCCTTTTTGCGATTTGCCCGCGCGTTCCGCCGCCTTGATGGTTTCCCAGTCGCGGGTCTGCTGATCGGCGGATTTGTCGCGGGACTCGTCGCCAAACACATGTGGATGGCGGGCGACCATCTTGTCCGACATCGTGTCGGCCACCTGATCAAAGGTGAACAGGCCCTGTTCGGTTGCCATTTGGGCGTGAAAGACGGATTGGAACAGCAAGTCGCCCAGTTCGCCCTTGAGCTCATCCCATGCGTGCCGCTCGATCGCGTCGGCAACCTCGTAGGCTTCTTCGATGGTGTAGGGGGCGATGGTGGCAAAGCTCTGCTCGATGTCCCACGGGCAGCCGGTTTCCGGATCACGAAGGCGGCGCATTATTTCGAGCAGGCGCGGCATTCCGCCGTTTGGATCGTGAACAAGCGTGTCGTCAGCCATTGCCGTGGGCTCCTTTTTTGGTTTGACTGCATCAAAGGCAAAGTTTGTGAGGGGAGTCCAGCCATGCCTGTGGTGAATCGTATCGCCGATTACGGTGAAGAGATGAAAACGTGGCGCCGGTATTTGCACCAGCATCCTGAGCTGGAGTTTGCCTGTCATAAAACGGCGGCGTTTGTGGCCGAGCGGTTGCGAGAGTTTGGCGTCGACGAGATTCATGAGGGCATTGCTCAGACCGGGCTGGTGGCGATCATAAACGGGCAGGGGGATGGCCCGACCATTGGGTTACGCGCCGATATGGATGCGTTGCCGATGGAGGAAATGACGGGGGTTGACTATGCCTCGAAGGTGGAAGGGATGATGCATGCCTGTGGGCATGATGGGCATTCGGTGATGCTGTTGGGGGCGGCGAAGTATCTGGCCGAAACGCGGAAGTTTTCCGGGCGGGTGGCGTTAATTTTTCAACCGGCCGAAGAGGAGGGCGCTGGCGCCGAAGTGATGGTTGAAGAGGGCATCATGGAGCGGTTCGCGATTGGCGAGGTGTATGGGATACACAATATTCCGGGCATTGCCTTTGGCCAGTTTGAGACCAAGGCGGGCCCGATCATGGCGGCAGTGGATACGTTTACGGTGAATATTCAGGGGCGCGGCGGACATGGGGCCTATCCGCAGGAAACCTGTGATCCGGTGGTGGCCGCGGTAGCGATGGTGAATGCGATCCAGACAATCGTGAGCCGCAATCACGACACCCGCAAGCAGATCGTGGTGTCGGTGACGCAGATCCACGCGGGGACGGTGAACAATGTGATCCCAGATACTGGTATGATCAACGGCACCATTCGCACCTTTGAGAAAGATGTGCAGGAGATGGTGCATACCCGCTTGCGAGAGATTGTTGCGGGCACTGCGGCTGCCTATGGGCTGGAGGCGGAGGTTGACATTGTCGTGGGGTACCCGGCGACAGTGAACCACGCCGAACAGGTGGATTTTGCCGCAGATGTCGCGCGCGATGTGTCAGGTGCAGAGGCAGTCCTGGCGGATGTGGATGTAGAGATGGGGGCAGAGGATTTCGCCTATATGCTGGAGGCGCGGCCAGGGGCGTATCTGTTTCTGGGCGCGGGTGAGGGTGCGGGGCTGCACCACCCGAAGTTTGATTTCAATGATGAGCTTTCGCCCATTGGTGCATCGTTTTTTGCACGGCTGGTGGAGCGGGCGCAACCGGTGTGATCTTGGCGGGGATTTGCATGGCAGATCGGCCCACCCGCCCACCCCCGATCCGCCATGCAAATCGTTGTTGTCCGCCAGACACGCTTGCTACTTGATGTTTTGCGCGTTTGGAGGTCTGTTTGATGTGCGGGGGTTACGCCGTTTGATAAGTTGATTTTGTTTCTGAGTACCGTTTTGAGGGAAAAGGATTGAAGAAAATGATTTTTGTCTGGGCTGTTTTGGGCCTGTTCATTGCCGTGTTTGCCTATGTGCGGCTGGCGCCAAGCGATCCGGTGCGGTGGCATGAGCGGATTGCGATCAGCGAAGACGCAGTCATGAGCAACGGAGTTGTTCGTGTGGTTATGATCGGCAAAAACGGATTGCGGCGGTTTGCGTCCGTGGTGACGGATGATCCGCGCACAGAAGTTCTGGCCGGGTCCGTTGAAGAGGGCATGATCACTTTTATAACACGCACGCGCACCGTGGGCTTTCCAGACTACACCACCATTTATCAGGACGGCGAACAGCTCAAGATTTTTGCACGCTCACGTTTTGGGCGGAATGATCTGGGTGTCAACGCCGCCCGAGTGGATCGATGGATTGGTGCTTTGCGGACCTACTAGCGGGCTCGCGTCCGAGCTCAGGCAGCCGGGGGCGATTTCGCGCCACATTGGGACGTTGAGAGACATCTGACATTGGGCCATGAACATGCGACCGTCGACTTGTAGGCAGATGGTTTCGCCCACTTCGATGCGCTGGCCCTGTTTGTCGGTGCAATAACAATCGACCGGTACGCCATTCATGTAGCCATCCGCGATGGCAGGCGTGGTGAGCAGACAGAGGATTGTAGCAAGGCGTTTCATGAAGATAGTATACACTCCTGTGCCCTCTTGACCAAGTCCGCGGATTGTCTCAGGTAGCGGTATGGTTCCTATAGTGCGTTTAGAACAGATCACCCAGCGTTTCGAATTTCTGGAAGCGCAGATGGCCGAGGGCGGTGGCGCGGATATTGCGGTGCTGGCCAAGGAGTATTCCGACCTGCGCCCGGTGGTGGAGCAGGTGGCGGCGTATAAGCGGCTGTTGGCCGATATCAGCGAGGCCGAAGACATGCTGGCCGACCCGGATATGAAAGAGCTGGCTGAAGAAGAGTTGCCGGCGTTGCGCGCCGCGTTGCCGGAGGCAGAGCGCGCATTGCAATTGGCGCTGTTGCCCAAGGACGCAGCAGATGCGCGACCCGCGATACTGGAAATCCGGCCGGGCACGGGGGGCGATGAGGCGGCGCTGTTTGCCGGGGATTTGCTGCGAATGTACCAGCGATATTGCGAGGCACAGGGCTGGAAGCTGGAAATTCTGGAAGAGGCTGCGACGGAGCTGGGGGGCATCAAGGAAGTTGTGGCCCATATCAAAGGTGTGAACGTGTTCGCTCGGCTGAAATATGAGAGTGGTGTGCACCGGGTGCAGCGGGTGCCCACAACCGAAAGCGGCGGACGTATTCACACGTCGGCGGCGACGGTGGCGGTGTTGCCCGAAGCCGAGGACGTGGACATTCAGATTGACGCCAATGATTTGCGGATCGATACGATGCGTTCCTCGGGTGCGGGTGGTCAGCACGTGAACACCACGGATTCGGCAGTGCGGATCACGCACTTGCCCAGTGGTATTGTGGTGACCAGCTCGGAGAAATCGCAGCACCGGAACCGGGAGATTGCGATGCAGGTCCTCAAGACGCGGCTGTATGACATGGAGCGGCAGCGGATTGACAACGAGCGGGCAGCGGATCGGGCTGGACAGGTTGGGTCCGGGGATCGGTCGGAGCGGATCAGGACCTATAACTTCCCACAAGGGCGCATGAGCGATCATCGCATCAACCTGACGCTTTATAAGTTGGACCAAGTGATGGCGGGTGATCTGGACGAGATCATTGACGCGCTGACGGCGGATGCACAGGCGACTGCGTTGGCGGAGATGGAAGGGTGAGCCTGACATGGGGCTGATTGTGGCCGACCTGGTGAAGGCGGCGGCCGAGGCGTTGGGTAAGGCGGGGATTGAAAATGCAGGCCGCGAGGCGCGGGCATTGGTGGCGCTGGCAACGCGGCGGCGGGCGGACCGGCTGAGCCTTGAGATGCGCGAAGACGCGGGTAGCGCGGATGAGCAGGCCTTGGCGGATATTCTTGCGGCGCGTTTGCGGCGGGTGCCGCTGAGCCATATTCTCGGGCGAAGGGCGTTTTTTGAGCATGAGTTTCATGTCACGCCCGACACGCTGGACCCGCGGCCCGAGACAGAAGTTTTGGTGCGTGAGGCGCTTGCGGGTTCTGTCCGGCGGGTTCTGGATATGGGGACCGGAACAGGGGCAATTGCCATTTCCATTCTGGCTGCGCGGACAACGGCGCAAGGTGTTGCGAGCGATGTATCGACGGCGGCATTGGCCGTGGCGGAAAAGAACGCCACGCGGATCGGCGTGTCGGATCGGCTGGCGTTGATCGAGAGCGATTGGTTTGGTGCGGTGCAGGGGCGGTTTGATCTTATCGTGTCGAACCCGCCTTATGTCGCGCTGGACGAGATGGAGGCGCTGGCGCCTGAATTGGCGTTTGAGCCAAGGATTGCCTTGACGGATGAGGGCGATGGGTTGGCGGCCTATCGTGCGATTGCGGCGGGGGCCGGTGATCATTTGACCGCCGGGGGACGGTTGCTGGTCGAGATTGGCTGGCAACAGGGCGCGGCGGTTTCCGCGCTGTTTGAGGCAGCTGGGCTGGCAGATGTGCGGGTTTTGCGCGATCTGGACGGACGTGACCGGGTGGTCGCAGCACAAAAAACACAGGATTGATTGCGATATTTTTACAATATCGGGGTTTGATCATCAAAAGGCACTTGTGCAGCGGCGCAAGGGCGATTACTCAGGAACTGTCCTTTTGGTGGATGCCCTGGCCGGGCGGTCCCATTGGACATCAAGCCAGAAATTGTCGCAACCGGAATTTTCAGAGCGCACGAGGCGCAAAACGGTTCAAGCGACTGCAATTGACCAAGGCTGGATTGCAAGAATTATGAGATCTTCAAAGTCACGTTCGCGAAACAAATCTAACCGTAACCGCCCTTCCGGTAACATCGTCAACCGTGTGTTTGACAGCTCGGGTCCTGAGGGAAAAGTGCGCGGTACGCCGCAGCAGATTATCGACAAGTATAACCAGTTGGCGCGCGATGCGCAGTTGGCCAACGACCGGGTTGCGACGGAAAACTTTCAGCAACACGCTGAGCATTATATGCGGATGCTGAGCGAAGCACAGCGCGAGCAGGATGCCCGCCGCGAGGAGCAGGATCGCCAGAACCGCGAACGTCAGGCAGATCGGGATCGTGAGCGTCGTGAACGGATCGAACGCCAAGAGCGTGAAGCCAATAACAATAGCAACGAGACAAAGCCTGATGCGGCGGCTGTTGATCCGTCTGAGGCGGATCAGCCTGACGTGATTGCGCCGGCAGAGGATGCGGGATTGGTGGAAACACCTGAGGCGAGCGCTGAAGAAGAGCCGCCAAAGCCCGCGCGCAAACCCGCGCCACGCAAACGTGCGCCGCGCAAAAAGAAAACCGAGGATGCGCCCGCGGCTGAAGCGGCAACAGAAGAGAGCAAGGCAGCAGAATAAGCTTGCTCCTCCGCCCTTGCGGGCGTCCTCGCAGATAATGAAACCTGGCCCGGTTGGGCCGGGTTTTTTTATGCCTTGAGAGCGCGGGCCAAGGCGCAGAATTGTTCGAGGCTGACCTGTTCGGCGCGTTCGGTCGGTTTAATGCCCGCGGCAATCAGGCGATCTTCGATATCGGGGGCCTGACCTTTGAGCGCGGCGCGCAACATCTTGCGGCGCTGATTAAAGGCGGCTGCGACAACGCGCGAGAGCGTTTTTGCGTCGGCGTCAAAGCGCGGTTTCTCCAGAGCGGTCAGGTGCACGACGGCAGAATGGACCTTGGGCGGTGGAGAGAACGCCTCGGGGGGGAGTGACATAACAATCCGCGCCTCGGTACGCCACTGAGCGAGGAGCGCGAGGCGTCCGTAGGCCTTGGAGCCGGGTTGAGCGACGATGCGCTCGGCCACTTCGCGCTGGAACATCAGGGTGAGGCTTTGCCAGAAGGGGGGCCATGTGGGCGGTGTGAGCCAGCGCACCAGCAATTCGGTG
Source organism: Shimia abyssi (assembly GCF_003014475.1). Lineage (GTDB taxonomy): Bacteria > Pseudomonadota > Alphaproteobacteria > Rhodobacterales > Rhodobacteraceae > Shimia > Shimia abyssi. The sequence continues at coordinate 378,170 of NZ_PYGJ01000003.1, forward strand.
CCCACGTTGTAAGGCAGGTTGGCTGCCACGCGGATCGGGGGGGTGAGATGGGCGAGCGGGTCGATATCCAGCGCGTCGCCATTGATCACTTCGAGCTGGCCGGGATAGGCCGCCGAGATTTCCGCCAGAGCGGGTAGGCAGCGCGGGTCCTTTTCAATAGCAAGAACGCGGCGGGCGCCTTCGGCCAACAGGCCTCGGGTGAGGCCGCCAGGGCCGGGGCCAATTTCAAGGATGTCCGAACCAGAGAGATCACCGGCCTGTCGCGCGATCTTGGACGTGAGGTTCAGGTCGAGCAGGAAGTTCTGGCCGAGAGATTTGCGTGCGGACAAGTCATGTGTGGTGATCACGTCGCGCAGAGGCGGGAGAGTGTCTATGGCGCTCATGATATTATTGTGCCGCCTTTGGGGGCCGATGCGCCAGAGATTTGAGGCCTCCGGCGGGGGTATTTTGAAAACATTGAGAACATCACCGGCTTTTGGCCATTTGATGCGCCAGTTTTAGCGCGTGGATCGTGCTGGAGGGGTTGGCGATGCCTTGGCCTGCGATGTCGAATGCGGTGCCGTGATCAGGGGATGTGCGGATGAAGGGAAGGCCAAGCGTGACATTGACGCCTTCGTCAAAGGCGAGGGTTTTGGCAGGGATCAGGGCCTGATCGTGGTAGGCGCAGATGGCGGCGTCGTACTTTGCGCGCGCACTGGCGTGGAACATGGTGTCGGCGGGCCAGGGGCCGGTAACGTCCAGCCCGTCCGCCTGAGCGCGGGCAATGGCAGGAGCGATCACGGTGGCGTCTTCGTGCCCCATGGCACCACCTTCGCCCGCATGAGGGTTGAGGCCCGCAACGGCGAGGCGCGGTGCGGCAATTCCGAACTGGGTTCTTAATCCATCGGCGGTGATGCGGATGGTTTCATAAAGCCCATCCGTGGTCAGTGTGGCGGGCACCTCGGAAATGGGAATGTGAATGGTTGCGGGCACGACGCGCAGGGCGTCAGAGGCGATCATCATTACCACATTGTCGACATTGCCAAGATAGGCGAGGTATTCGGTATGGCCGGGATAGGGGAATTCCGCGCCGTCCTTGAGCGCCTTTTTGTGGATGGGCGAGGTGCACAGCGCGCTGGCAGCACCTGATTGTGCAAGGTCTGCGCCGCGCGAGATCACTTCGACCACGCCCTCGGCGTTCTCGGGATCGGGGGTGCCGGGAATGCATCGGCCAAAGAACGGGTGCGGCAGGACTGGCAGGGCGTTGGGCATGACATCCAGCGCCTCGGCTGGGTCCTGAATTACGGAAATTGGTGTATCGCCGCTCAGGTGGTCTGGGTCCGCGAGGAGGAAGAATGGCAGGTCCAAGCGCAATGCGGCCCATGCCTTTTCGGCCAGTTCCAGACCGATCCCGGCGGGTTCGCCACAGGTGAGGGCGATGGGGGCGAGAGGCATGACGGCTCCGGTCTATTTTTCGACGATGTGCGCATCAGCGCGCAATTGAGCGAGGTAGCTGTCGGCGAAGGAATCCAGACGCTGTGCGCGCAGGGCGCTGGCCACATCTTCTCGAGAGAGTTCCTCGCCCAGTTCTGCGGTGCGACCGCAGAGCATGACCATCATCAGCAATTCGCCATTGGGCGAGGTCAGGTTCATCGAGATTTCATTGTCATCCAAACGGGCCAGTTCGAGCGCGATGTCGCGCGGGATGTCGGCGGGTGGCAGCGCTTCGCGGACGACGGTTCCGAGAGGGCGGTCCTGCGAGAAGCCGTAAAGGTCGTCGCAACGATCGACAGCATCGCGGATTTTGCGGGCGTCTTTCAGCGTGTCTGCAGAACGTCCGCCGGGCAGGTAGAACAAGGCGTAATCAATGGCGGAATAACGCGGCGTGGTGCGCGAGGTTTCTTCGACGCCGCGCATCTGGAACAGGGCCACCGCGTTTGGAAGTTGAACGGGATCAGTGACTTCGCCGGGGCCAAGGGCAGAGAGAATCGGTCGCAGCTGAGGGGGCAGATTAGTAATCGACATCCATTCGATTTTGCCACCCTGTTCTTTGGTCGCAGAGGCCGAGTAGGTGCGCGCGGCGGCCTCAAAATCGGCAAAACTGCGAATATCGGCGAGCTGAAGCGCCAGTTGCGTGACCTGTTCGCGGGTTTGTGGCGTTGCGGGGATGACAATTTCCGACAGCAGAACGCGAATGCCGCCTGCGCCTGTGTTGGAGGCGATGGCGCGATCGATTTCCTCTTCGGTGATCTGAACACGAGGGCCGAAACGGGTTTGGACAACACCGCGCCACGCAATACCAGCATAGGTGAAATCATACATGGTTTGGGGATCAACGCCTTCGGCAGCGAGTGCCTTGAGAAAATCGTCTGCCTCGAGGTTCGCGCGTGAGGCAAGTTCTGCGATACCAGCCTGAACGCCGTCTTCGCTGGGTTGGATCCCTGCGATTTCGGCGGCTTCCAGTTTCAGGCGGTCTTCGATCAGATCCTGACGTGCGAGTTTGCGCGGATCGCCGGGGCGGTTCAGAACAGCCATCAAAAGAGCGCGCTGTTCGATTTCGTAATAGGTGATCACCCGGTCATTTATCGTGATGGCCGGTGAATACGCGCTCTGGGCCGCGATTGGGGCGGCGGCGAGGGGTGTCAGGGACGCGGCCAGCAGACCGGCGAAGAGGCGGCGAATGTTTGCGCGTAACGTCATGGTGCGTGTCTTTCTGCTCATTCGTTCTGGCCGGTCAGGTTCCACAGGTGCGGGTATAGCTTTGGTCGCTTGAGTTAACCGAAAAGCCCAGCAGTGCAAAGGAGAGACCGATACTCGTGCTTGAATTAACACTAGTGGATGTGGAGAAGCGGCGCGAGACGGAAAGTTCGATCATCGTGCATTCGTTGCGATATTCGAGGCCCAATCCGGCCTCGGCCGTGCGGCCGCTGCCAGCGTCGTAGCGCCAGTCAAAAAGGCCGGTCCAATGGCGCGCCAGTCGGTAGCGACTGTCCAGCGCAATTTCGGAGACCGTGTCGGGCCGGTCCTCGGCGAGATCGGGGCCGAGCCACACATAAGATGCGTCGAGCCACAGGTCTGTGTTGCTCCAGCCAACCCGCGCCGAGGCTTTGTTGAGGCCCTCATTGGGATCAAATAACGTACGCCCCACCAGTTCGAGACCGTTTTGGGTGCGATATTGCCCGGCGATCAGGAAGTCGGAGACTGTGTCAGAGAGGCCGGAGGAATCTGTGAAGTCAGCCTGGGCCTCTTGATGATAAACCTGACCAATGGTCAGATTGCCTTGCCAGCTGTCGGTTGAGTGGCGTGCCCAGTTCAGACCAACGGCGCCAGTGACACCGCGTTCGCGCCGGTCGTAGGATGGGAACCGAGAGAGGGCGAGCAGGTTGCCTTCGTCAAACTCGACCCGTGTGCTTTCATCATTGGCGATATCCAGATCACTGCCGCCGGTCCACCCGATCTGTGCCACGGGCTCTAGCAGGTAGGTCGCGCCATCTGCGCCGCGTTTGCTCATTGGGTAACGAAGATAAGCCGCGACGGTTGGGGTGATCTGGCTTTCATGTGTGGAGACGGTGGCGTCGTCTTCGGTGCGATAAGCGTCAAAAGACAGTTCGCCGGTTACACCGGTGCGCAGCCCGTTGGACATGGTCCAGTTGCGACGCCAGAGTGCCGAGGCGTTGAAACGGCCCACATCTCGACCGTCTACTTCGGTGTCAGGATCGCCACTGTCCATGTCGAAATCGGAGTCGCGTTGATGTGCATGCAACTCTAGCGTGGTGCGTATTTCGCCACCGATTGCGGACGGGTAATAGCGACGTTCCGTTTCCGCAACAGCCACAAGCGTCGGCAATGTGTTGTTGTCTTCGTCTTCACGCAAGGATCGGTAATGCAACAGGGCAAAACGGGTGTTTTCGTTGCGTTTAGAGCGGCGCGCGGTGATGTCGCTAACCAGTCGGTCTTCATCAGAATAATCATAATCGGTTAGATAGCTATCATCTGTTACCGATTTGATATTGAATGATAATGTGTAGTCGCGGGGCAGCTCGAACCGACCATCAATGAACACATATCCGCGGATTTGGTTTGGCAAGATGGTATCGTCGGAAATCGCGCCGTAAAAGTTGATACGCCCCTTTTTGAACGCCTGACGGTAACGCAGCTCAAGAGTGCGGGTTTCCGACGAGAGATAGGGAGTCAGCGTCAGGTCGCGATGGTTTCCCATGGTTATGAAATACGGCACTTTGAAGCCATAGCTGAGCTGCGAGGTGCTGCGGAAGGACGGAATCAGAAAACCATTGGCGCGGTCCAGTGTCGGGTCTGGCAAGCGCAGGTGCGGAAAGTAGAGAACGGGCACGTCACGCACCAAAAGACTGGCGTGATCAAAGTAGATCTGGCGTTCCTGTTCGTCGTGAATCACCCGGCGCGCGCGGATCTGCCAGAGCGGAGGATCATCAGTGTCGCACACCCGGCAGGAGGAGACACTGGTCTTTGTCAGCACATTATAGCGCCCATCGACGCGGTCCATCTGGTTTGCAGCCAATTGGACCTGTTGACCGAGCACGACACGGGCGCTGCGCATCAGGCCATTGCGAAATTCGCTGTCTAGTTCGGCAGAGGAGGCAACGATGGTGGTTTCATTGCCCTGAACGATGCGAATTGGACCTTCGAGTGTGACCTTGTCAGCAACGGAATCATAGACGATGCGCGTCGCCATAAGGCGCGTGCCATCCATGAGCGCCTCGACGTGGCCCTCGGCGGTCAGCACCGAGTCGCCGGTGACATAGACACGGTCGGCCACAAGCACGATATTGCTCGCTCCGGGGAGCGATTGCGCGTGGACAGACAGGGCCAGCGCAACCGACAGGGCCAGGCCAGAAAGAAGACGAGTGGCAGCGTTCATCCGTCCTCCATATGCAACAAGAGGCCGAGTGCCAACATCACACTTGCCACCGGCGGAGCCCACGCGGCGAGCAAGACCGGAATCTGTCCGTTTTCCCCAAGTATCTGTGCAAAATTCCGGACGAAATAGAGCGCGAATCCGATCAGCACAGACACCAGAACCGCGACGCCGGTTTTACCAAACCGGGTGTGGCGCATGGTAAAGGCCGACGCGATAAGGACCATTGCAATCAGGAACAAAGGCTGCGCCAATTCCATATTAAGCCAAACCTGATGGCGGCGGGCGGAAAAGCCCGCCTCTTTTAGTTCATTGATAAATCGAGGCAAATCCCAGATCGGGATTGCAGACGGGGTGCCAAAGCGGTCGCGGATGCGGTCCGGGGTCAGCGTGCTGTCAAGGCGCAGAACTTCGTGCGATTTGGCGTTGGCCTCGGAATTGATACCGTGCACCAATGGCCATGCCTTGGCGTCATAAAGCTCCCATGCGCCTTCGACGAGGCGGGCTGAGCGGGCCTCGATCCGGGTGCGCGGCCCGCCGTCGGGCTGATAGGCGACAATGGTGACATTTGAAAACCGGGTCGCGTCGGCGTTGGTTTGTTCAGCGTGGATCACCGCCTGACCCTGAGCGCCGCCCTGACGCAACCAGAGACCTTCGCTGGACAATGACAGTGCGTCGCGCCCGCCAGAGCGCAGCTCATCGGCCAGTTGGTCATGTCGGATCGATGTAGACGCAACAATCGGGTTGAACATAGTGACCGCAAAGAGGCCGATCAAAAGAGCGACGGTCACCGGGGACAGCAGCGACAGGATTGCGGATCGCCCGGCCGCCCGTACGACGACGAGTTCGGACGTGCGTGACAGAGTGATAAACAGAGTGACGGTCGACAGGATCACCAGAAGCGGCAGGAGTTCGTAAAGCCCTTCGGGAGATTTTAACATTGAAAGCAAAAGGATGGAGCCAAAGCCAACCTCGTCAACGTTAAAACGGCGTACCTGTTCCATCAGGTCGACCAGTGCCATAAGCACAAAGAAGACGGTCGTAAGGCCCAGAAAGATCAGGCAGAATTTGCGGGCAAAATAGAGATGGATCTTCATGACGCGGCCTTTCGCCGGAACCGGATCGGGCGCGCAGATAGCTGAAGAAGCAGCCCCACCAAAACGCACCCGGTCAAGGCGGGCAGATACGTCAGCGGCCACATGTTGGGATCATCGCCCACGGGATCGCTGACAGCGCCCTTCATGGTTTCAAGGCCAACAAGAAGCACAAATGCGATAAGGATTTGAGGCCAGACGCCAAAACGGCTGAAGCCACCCAAGAGCAACATGGCAAAGCCGACCAGCGGAAAAACGATCACGATCAGCGCCTGTGCTATACGCGCGTTTCCTTCGTAGACAACCCAGCCTCGTTTGGTCTCAAGTTCCTCAGCCACCGAGTGGCTGTCGAACAGCAGTCGATAAGTTGAGAGATGTTCAAGGCGCAAACGTTGGGTCGCGTCGATGTCCACCAAGGCGCTGATATCATACGAAAAATCTGAGAAGTTTGTGGTGATCAGGCTGTCGTTGGTCAAAGTATGAACCTGCGCAAGCCCGTTGACCATGACCAGCTTGGGGCCGCTTTCATCCTGCACAAGATAGGCTTCCTCGGCGGTATAAGTTGTCGTGTGATCATCTGTACGCTGATCGGATAGAAAGACATCACGCAACACGCCGTCAGGTGCAATTTCACGGATATAAAATGTGACACCATTGGTAGGGTGCAAAAAGCTGCCCTCGGTCAAGAGACGGGCAGTGACGTTTTCGGTGATTTCCTTTTGACGACTTGTCAGTTCGCTGAGACTGGCAGGCACAAGAAAGTGGGTCAGGATCGACATCATCACCGCAACAATCATGCCAAAGAAAAACACAGGCCGCGCCAGACGCCACGGGCTGAATCCGGTGGCCTGCATCACGGTCAGTTCGCTTTCGCTGGACAAACGGTTGATCGCATAGACGGCGGCAGCAAAGACCGACACCGGCAATACGATGCGGATCACATTGGGCAGGCTAAGCACTGTAAGCTCGAAAAACACGCTCACGTTCTGGCCGCTGGCGATCAGCGTATCAAACAGCACAACCGCCCGATTGACCCAATATACCGACACCAAAACCAGCGCGAAAAAGCCAAACAGCGTCAGGAGCTGCGACAGGATATATCTGTCGAATCGACGCACTGCTCGAGAATCCCCCAATTCTTCTTTTGCAGCCGACATTAGAGGAAATGCGAGACTGGGAAAACTGCTATCTGGTCAAGACCATGTGTGCGCGCTAGGACTCACATACATCATGCAGGAGAGTGAGCCGTGACCAAACCCGTCAGCGTCAGTTTTGAAGAAACCAATCTGGATGCCATCGCGAGCGCCCAGGGGCGAGTTTGCATTCTGGTGCCGGTCGAGGGCAATCTGGGCCAAGAGGCGCGCCGAGTGAACCGGGTGACAAAAGGGGCGATTGCACGGTTACACGAGGCGCGCGAGGACGACGCCAAGGTAGGCGATATTGTCACGCTGGACTGGCCTGTGGGCATGGCAGCAGAGGCAATTGACGTTGTGTACCTGCCACGGCGCTGCTCGATCGAAGAGGCGCGCAAGGCCGGGGCTGCGCTGGCACAAAAACGTGGTAGCAAGGCGATGTTGGTGTCGGCCGGTAATCACCCAAAAGCCGCGGAAATCGCGCTTGGGTTGGCGTTGCGGGATTATATGTTTGCCGATCACAAGACAGACGAGGCCCCCGAAGACGAGCGGGCGGTGCGCATAATGGTGTCGCGTCCCGAAGATATTGAGGCCAAGGCAGCGCCTCATTTGGCGGTGGCAGAAGGGGTTTTCTTTACCCGCGACTTAATCAATGAACCCGCAAATGTGCTAACCACCACCGAATTTGCCAACCGCCTTGAGGCGATGCGCGACATCGGCCTTGATGTCGAAGTGCTGGACGAAGATGCGCTGACCAAGCTGGGCATGGGGGCGTTGTTGTCGGTTGGACAGGGTTCGGACAGCCCGTCCAAGGTCGTGGTGATGCGCTGGAATGGCGGCGAAAAGGACGCCGCACCGCTGGCGCTGGTTGGGAAAGGCGTGGTGTTTGACACCGGCGGGATTTCGCTGAAACCGGCAGGTGGCATGGAAGATATGACCATGGATATGGGCGGTGCAGGGGTTGTTGCGGGTGCGATGCGCGCGATCGCGCTACGCAAGGCAAAGGCGAACGTCGTCGGGCTTGTTGGACTTGTCGAGAACATGCCGTCGGGCAATGCGACACGCCCCGGCGATGTGGTGACTTCGATGAAGGGCGACACGATTGAGGTGATCAATACTGACGCCGAAGGGCGGCTGGTGCTATGTGACGTAATGCACTACGCCCAAGAGCGGTTTAAACCGGCGGCGATGATTGATCTGGCCACCCTGACGGGTGCTGTGATCATCGGGCTGGGTCACGAGAATGCCGGCGTCTTTGCCAATGACGATCAGCTTTGCAACAATTTCCTGCGCGCCGCGGAGCTGGAAGGTGAGGGGGCATGGCGGATGCCGCTTGGCAAGGGATATGCCAAGCAGCTGAAATCGCGGATTGCGGATGTAAAGAATGTCGGCGGGCGGCCCGCCGGTTCGGTCACGGCGGCCGAGTTCCTGCACCGTTTTGTGCAGGACGGAATGCCTTGGATCCACCTTGATATAGCCGGTGTGGCCTCCGTCAAATCAGCCACGGATTTTGCCCCCGCAGGGGCGACTGGCTGGGGGGTTATGGCGCTGAACCGGTTGGTGGCGGATCGCTTTGAGAACGCGGAGTAACACATTGTGGGCGCTGCCTATTTCTATCATCTGACACGGGCACCGCTTGAAGTGACGCTGCCACAACTGCTGAGCAAGGCGCGCGGTGCCGGGTGGCGGGTGGCCGTTCGCGGGCGCGATCCGGGGCGGATGGAATGGCTGGACCAGAAACTGTGGTTGCTGGGCGACGAAAGCTTTCTGCCGCATGGTCTGGCGGGGGGCGCGCATGATGCGCTGCAACCCGTCCTGCTGACCACGTCACCTGAATGCCCAAACGGCGCCACATGCGTCATGGCAATCGATGGCGCCGAGGTGTCGGTGGATGAGGTGAACACCGCTGAACGCGTCTGCATCCTGTTTGACGGGCACGACCCAGAGGCGGTGCAGCGTGCACGCGGCCAATGGAAAGAGCTGAGCGACGCGGGGTGCAGTGCGCAATACTGGTCCGAAGAAGACGGTGCCTGGCGGAAAAAAGCCGAAACCGGCGCTTAGCGCGTCAGGATCATCTGGTTTCCGGTGATCGTAATTTGCTCAAAGCGTTGCAGATAAGACATCCCAAGGAGCGACTGGCTTAACTCGCCGCCATTGATCCGCGCGGGGATGTTCCGGTCGGTCAGGCCATCCAGCGACACTTGGTCCAGTGTGACGGGGGCGGTGCGCACTTCGCCATTGGCAGTCATGGCGCGCCCGTAAAACGGTAATGCATCGGGGTCAAACCCAACCTTGCGGGCATCCTGCTTGGACAAAACAATGTCCGTCGCCCCAGTGTCGACAATAAAGGTCAGCGGCGTGTCGTTCACATCCAATGTCAGGCGATAATGCCCATCCGGTCCGCGCGGTATCTCGATCCGGCCCGCATCCGCAAAAACGGCCTGCGTTGGGCGCACGGTCTGGCGAATATCGTCCCACAGGCCAACGGCGGCAATCATGCCAAGGATAATCAACCCCCATAGCACCGCATGTTGCAAGGATTTGCCCAGCGACCGGCGATTGCTGACAAAGAACCAAAACCCGATCACTGCGGTTAATAGGACAAGATAGGCCAGACGGCCCAAATCATAACTGCTCATGCCTTGCATATAAGCGCGTTGGTGCGGGCTGAAAAGATGCGCTTTGCTCTCTCATACCGACCCATGCTTCCTTTCGCCCAAAATATCCCGGGGGTGAATTTTGCCTGCTAGGCAAAAGAGGGGGCTGGCCCCCTCATCGGTCGGATCGGCACCGCCGATCCGAACCCTCTCAAGCCAAGTCACCCGGCAAAGCCAAAATCCCGCAGCCCTTCGAGGATGAACTGAACAGCCAACGCCGCCAGCAGCATCCCCAATAGCCGCGTCACCACGACAATCCCCGTCCGCCCAAGAGCGCGTTCAAACAGCCCGGCCATCAGGAAAAGAACCAGACACACAACCAAGACCGCCAGCGCGACACCTAGTACTAGAAACGTGGTCTGAACACCCGGATGCTGCCCTGCAAGCAGTATAACAGTGGCAATTGAACCAGGTCCGGCGATCAGCGGGATAGCGATGGGAAAAACCGACGGATCAGGGTGATCGTCGTCTTCAGCCTCTTCCGCGCGGTCTTCACGGCGTTTGGTACGTCGTTCAAACAGCATATCAAGCGCGGTCAGGAACAAAAGCGCGCCGCCAGCAATGCGAAAGGCGGGCATCGAAATGCCGATAAATCCCAGCACTGCCTCACCAAGAAACGCAAACAACGCGAGGATGCCAAAAGAAATCACACATGACCGGATCGCGATGGCACGCCGTGTCTGGGCTGGTACGCCTTGGGTCAACGCGACAAACATCGGCATCAGACCGATTGGGTCAATGATCACAAATAGCGTGAAAAACGCGGTGATGAGTGCGGCGCTGTCCATTTGATCACGCTAGTCCTTAGGCATGTGCTTTTTCAAGCTTTTCCAGGGCGCGCATCCAGAGTTCTTCGGCGCGGTCCTGCGCGTCGCGAACTTCGGCGTATTTGCGTTGCCAGACTTCCATTTCGCCAATTTTTGCGCCTTCGTAGAGGGTTGGATCGGCCAGTTTCACAGAGAGTTTCTGGGCCATATCCTCTAGCTTTTCAACACGCTGCTCGCATTTACGCACCTCAGCCTTGAGTGCGAGAACTTCGTCGCGTGTGGCTTTGCGGGGGGCCGGCTTGGCTTTGGCCTTGCCGGTGTTCTTGCCAATCGGCTTGTCTGCGCTGAGCAAAAGCTTGCGATAAGCTTGCAGGTCTTCCTCGTAGGGTTTGACGGTACCATCCTTAACCAGCCAGAGTCGGTCTGCGACCAGTGTGAGCAAATGCATATCGTGGCTCACCAGGATGACCGCGCCAGAATATGCGGTCAGCGCTTCTACGAGCGCTTCGCGGCTTTCGATATCAAGGTGGTTTGTCGGTTCATCAAGGATCAGAAGGTGTGGCGCGTCCAATGTCGCAAGCAGAAGCGACAGCCGCGCTTTCTGACCACCTGACAAACGGCCCGCTTCGGTTTCGGCTTGTGCCGCGCCAAGGCCAAAACCGGCAAGGCGCGCGCGCAGTTTGGCTTGGCCTTCTCCGGGGCGCTCGCGCATCAGGTGCTGGATGGGGTTTTCGTCGACATAAAGCTCATCTACCTGATGCTGGGCGAAAAAACCGATGCGCAGTTTGCTGGATTGCGTGAATTTGCCGCCCATGGGTGCCAGCCGTGACGATAGCAGTTTGGCGAGCGTGGATTTGCCCTGACCGTTCTTGCCCAAAAGCGCGATACGGTCGTCCTGATCAATGCGCAGGTTGAGGTTCTTGAGCACAACCGTGTCGCCATACCCGGTCGAGCCACCTTCGATGGCGATAATAGGGGGCGAAAGCTCTTCTGGCTTTGGAAAGGAAAACACCACGCGGGCCGCGTCTTCTGGTGCGGTGATCGGGGTCATTTTTTCCAGCATTTTGACACGCGATTGGGCCTGTTTAGCCTTGGATGCCTTAGCTTTGAAACGGTCTACAAAGGCTTGTAGATGGGCGCGTTGGGCGTCTTGTTTCTTGGCCGCGGCCGCCTGAACCGCACGCTGTTCGGCGCGCTGGCGGGCAAACTGGTCGTAGGGGCCGGTATAGTAGGTCAGTTTACGCTCGTCCAAATGCAGGATTGCGCCGACAGAGCGGTTCAGCAATTCGCGGTCGTGGCTGATGATCAGCACGGTGCCTGGGTATTTGACCAGATAGTTTTCTAGCCACAGCGCGCCTTCGAGGTCGAGATAGTTGGTCGGTTCGTCAAGCAGCAGATAGTCAGGCTGGGAAAACAGCACAGCGGCAAGTGCGACGCGCATACGCCAGCCGCCCGAAAAGGCAGAGCAGGGCATCAGCTGTTCGGCGTGATCAAATCCGAGACCTTTGAGAATCGATCCGGCGCGGGCTTCGGCGCTCCAGGCGTCGATGTCGGAGAGACGGGTCTGGATATCGGCAATTCGAGCCGGATCGGTGGCCGTTTCGGCCTCGGCCAACAGGTCGGCGCGTTCGGTATCTGCAGCCAGAACCGTGTCGATCAGCGACACCTCGTTGCCGGGAACCTCTTGGGCGACGCCGCCTATACGGGCGCGCTGGGGCAGGGTGATGGTGCCGCCTTCGAGCGAGAGCTCGCCCCGGATGAGGCGGAAGAGCGTGGTCTTGCCAGCGCCGTTGCGCCCGATCAGGCCAACCTTGTGGCCGGGTGGAATCGTGGCAGAGGCGTCCTCAAACAGGGGACGACCTTCGACGGAATAGCTGATGTCTGAAATCTTGAGCATGGGGCACCGTGTGACCGAACAAGAGAGCGGCGTCAATCACCGCTTTTCATGCGCCAAAACCCGTGTTATCGGAGCGCCAATTCAAACATTGGTCTGGCATGTCGCACGGACCCCCAATTGGAGAGACAGACATGGCTCTGGAACGCACCTTCTCGATCATCAAACCCGATGCCACACGCCGCAACTTGACCGGCGCGATCAATGCTAAGTTCGAAGAAGCTGGCCTGCGCATTGTTGCACAGAAACGTATTCATCTGACCAAAGCACAGGCTGGCGTGTTCTACGCTGTGCACGCCGAGCGCCCGTTCTATGACGAACTGTGCGAGTTCATGGCGTCGGCCCCGATTGTGGCCCAAGTTCTGGAAGGTGAAGGCGCCATTGCCAAGAACCGCGAAGTAATGGGTGCCACCAACCCTGCCGACGCAGCCGCCGGCACCATCCGCGCAGAGTTTGCTGAGTCGGTCGGCGAAAACTCGGTTCACGGTTCGGATGCTCCTGAGACAGCAGCCGTTGAAATCGCGTATTTCTTCTCTGGTCTCGAACTGGTCGGCTAAGCCTACTGGTTTTCGGATCGCTTGGGCGATCCGGCTGGGGTCTTGCTGGTTTAGGATCGCTTGGGCGATCCGACCGGGGCGAGGGGCGCTGCCCCTCGCGCTCCCCGAAGTATTTTTGGCGAAATGAAACACGAAAGCGCGCGCCGATTGGTGGGCGCTTTTGTTTTTGAGTAGGGCACTACGAGGGAACGGCGCGTTTTTCGATGACGCCGATTCGATCAAGGACAGCTTCGAGATCAGAGCGCCCCTTGTCATGAGCGCGGGCCTTGATGGCGTCGAAACGTTTTCGTAGGTCTGCTTTTTCCTTGCCCTTGCAGTCGTTCCACGGGCGACCCTGGAGGCCCATAACGATCACGTAATAGCCAATGAAATGAGGTTTGGTGCCGTTTTTTAAGAGGCGTGCATACACCTCGTCTGCGCCTAGAGCGCGCAGATCATCTGCGCTGTGGATGCCTGCACGCGCGCAGGCAGCGTCCATGGCGGGGCCGAGGTTTCGGATCGATGAGACTGGGTCAGACATAAGTGCAGAATACCCCGCGCTGCGAGCAAGGTGAACAGGTCGCGTCAGATCATAGCCCAATCGCTGAAAATCGGTTTCTTGGGGTCTGGCGTTGCCTCTGATTTTGGGGGTCTTTAGGGGCGCTGTCCTTGGGTGGCGTGGGTTGCGGGCGGGGGTCGCTCACATATGGCATGGGTCTGCTCCTTTTGGTTTGCAGGCCAGCCGGAAGCGCCGACTGGCGCGTTTTGGTAGGGTCAGAATGGCATCTCGATGGGGCGGCAGAATGCCGGAGTGCGGGTCATTTTCAGCCGAAATTGTGGCGCTTGGTGTTCTTACTTGTGCATTTATACGAGATCGGCGACGCGTTGCACTTTTAGCCGTGACCGCTGTTAAGGATCTACTGGCCTAAGGCGTGGCGTCGATTGAGACGACGTGAGTTGATGATTTCAAACAATTTTTCGAGGACAGTAAAGCCGAACTGTCTCGTGTTGCTCAAGAACCCCACAGATGCCGAATACAGGTATACCAAGAGCGGTAAAGCGGTTGAGTGCCGCGATGCGGATTTGGACCTCAGCGACCTGACGATCGAAGTCACCCGCCATCAAGGATTGGCCAAGTCGTTTCACGCAATGCG
>NZ_PYGJ01000004.1 GCF_003014475.1 Shimia abyssi
CGAATATCGAAAGGGCCAAAGTGGACGACTTTTACGCCGCCCGCGACGGCACAACGCCGACGCTACCGTGGACGAGTATTGCTCCGCCGTTCACAGCAGGCTTCGATTTACGCATTCGCGCACCATTCGTTAATCACCTCCAGCTGCCCTAAACGACGATTGCGCTCAGCTGGCTCGCCAAAGTGCCGCCTGGGAACTCATTTGATCTTAGAAACGGAAATTGCCTAGAATAATCGCGAATAGGCCCGCACAGCAACAAACGCATGCGTGACGACAACCAAGCGGGTTAGGGTAAATGGTACCGCCTTCCCGGTTTGAACGGGAGACCTCTGGATCCACAATCCAGCGCTCTAACCAACTGAGCTAAGGCGGCACTGTGCGGGCGACTTAGCGCTCTACGACGACGATTGCAAGCGCCTAAAATGTAATTTCCCAAGTTTGTTCGACAAGATCGACACCAAAACTATGCACCGGTTCAGAGCGTGTCAGCGACCACCCATTCGCCGCATAAAGCGCACAGGCGGCCCGGTGGCTCTCATGTGTCCAAAGTTGCATCCCGTGATACCCGCGGTCGCGCGCAAACCTCATACAAGTCTCAAGCATCCGCCGCCCTAACCCCGTTCCACGTGCCGTTGGCAACAGCAGAAAAAGCCGCAGCTTGGCCACATCCGGTACGTCGCTCCTAACACAAAAGATGCTGCCCAAGGGCACGCCCTTCGCTTGTGCGACCCAGCCCGCCTCGACGTCGATTTCTTGTTTGGCAACAAATTCTTCCAGAATCTCGCGCACCAACACACCGAAACTTTGATCAAAGCCCTCGTCACGGGCATATAGCTGCGCATGCGCATCCACCAACCAATCGATATCCGACGCCACAAACGGCCGTAAACCCGCGTTTTCGCCTACCATTGCCGCTCCCCCGCCTTGCCTTGGACTTGCTTTCACGCTACCCGAGACGCAGTCACAGGAGAAGACCCATGGGCATCAACACCGAACGCGACGTCGAAGCCAACCTTCAAATAGGCCCAACCGATCAGGGATTCGTGCGTATCTTCATCGAAGCAGGTGATGTGGAGATCCCAATGGATTTCGATCCTGATGAGGCACAGGAAATCGCAGAAGAAATCCTTGCCGCTGCGGCCACGGCGCGGGCTGTCACCGACTAGGTAGGGGGCCAGCCCCCATCGCAGCAAGCTGCGATTCCCCCGGGGTACTTTTGCAACATTGAGAAACAACGAAGACGCCTGCGCGGGTGGATGAGCAGGCGCGCCTCCAAGCTTGACCTGCGCGTCATTTCATGGCCCCTTGCCTGAAATTGAACCGGTGAGTCTATGTTTTCCCGTTTACCTGTCCTCGTAATTCTCGCCACCGTGGTCATTGACGCCATGGGCATTGGTCTGATCCTTCCCGTCATGCCCGACCTCATTCAAGAGGTTGCCGGTGGCGACATCGCGCAGGCCGCGATCTGGGGCGGCATTCTTTCGGCTGTTTTTGCAGTCATGCAATTTATCTTTGGCCCCTTTCTGGGCAGCCTGTCAGACCGTTTCGGGCGTCGCCCGGTCTTGCTGGTCTCCCTTGTGGTCATGTCTGCTGATTATGTTGTCATGGCCCTTGCCGACACGATCTGGCTATTGTTCTTGGGCCGCGTCATTGCTGGCATCACCGCGGCCACCTATGCCACCGCGTTGGCCTATATGGCGGATATCTCTTCCCCCCAGGACAAAGCCCGCGCCTTTGGTGTTGTGGGCGCAGGTTTTGGCATCGGCTTTGTCCTTGGTCCCGTCTTAGGCGGTGTGCTGGCCGAATTTGGCACCCGCGCGCCGTTCTGGGCTGCTGCCGTCCTTGCCGGTCTTAACGCTCTCCTTGGTTGGGCGGTGCTCTCAGAAACCGTCACCGACGCCACGCGTCGCGTGTTCCGTTGGTCGCGCGCCAATCCGTTGGGGTCCCTCATGGCACTGGGTCAACTGCCCGCCATGGGCAAACTACTCATGGTCTTTTTTCTTTACCAAATTGCCGGTGCCGTGTGGCCGTCGATCTGGCCCTATTTCACCACCGAGATGTTTGACTGGTCACCGCGTATGATCGGCATATCCCTTGCCGCTTATGGCATCGGCTTTGCCTTGGTCCAGGCGTTCCTAATCGCCCCATCCATCAAACGTTTTGGCAATCGATTAACTGTTCTCATAGGCCTCTGGATCGAAGTCGCTTCCTTTGTCTTTGTCGCCTTTGTCGCAAATGGCATGCTCCTGATGGCCATGATTCCGGTCTTTGCCTTAGGCGCGATTGGCCTTCCAGCGCTTCAGGGCATCCTGTCGCGCCGTGTCCCCGACGATTCCCAGGGTGAATTACAAGGCGTACTGGCCTCCCTTACATCGCTTGCCACCATCCTCGCACCGCTGGTGATGACCCAGACTTTTGCCCGGTTTTCGGGTGAAGACGCCACAACATATCTACCTGGCGCACCTTTCCTCGTTTCTGCGGTCCTGATGGTCCTTGCTATTCTCGTCTTCATGGGATCGCGCCGCCCCAACTCCCAACCGACGTGACGTAAAAACGACGCGCAGCCGTCGATTTAGACTAGCTTTCACTCAAAACCGCGCCAATCTGGTCTCAACAAACCGGGAGGGAGCGCCCCAAATGAAAACCATCAAAGCCGCCGTGTGCCACGCATTCGGAGAACCGCTTGTCGTCGAAGAGATCCATCTCGCAGACCCACAGATGGGCGAAATCGAAGTCACTTTATCTGCGGTTGCTATCTGCCACTCTGACATCACATATGCCTCAGGTGCTTGGGGCGGCACGTTGCCGGCCGTCTACGGACACGAAGCCGCCGGACGCGTCACCGCACTTGGCCCCGGCGTCAATGGCCTTGCCCTTGGTGATGCCGTCATTGTCACCCTGATCCGCGCCTGTGGGTCCTGCCCGTCTTGTGCTGGCGGCAAACCCACGCTCTGTGAAACCCCGGTTGATGGCGACAGCCACCCCCTCAAAACCACCCAGGGCGGCAACCTCCATCAGGCCATGGCCACTGGCGCCTTTGCTGAAAAAGTTGTGGTCAGCCACCGTCAGGCCGTGAAAATTGGGCCCGACATGTCGATGGAGGCCGCCTCTCTGGTGGCCTGCGGTGTCATCACCGGCGTCGGCGCGGTCGTCAACGCCGCCCAACTGCGCGCTGGCCAAGATGTCGTGGTGATTGGCGCAGGCGGTGTTGGCCTCAACGCGATCCAGGGCGCGCGTATCGCCGGGGCCCGCCGCATCGTTGCGGTCGACATGAGCGAGGAAAAACTCGCCATCGCCCGCGAATTTGGCGCCACCGATGGGGTCCTCGCCACCGACAAGAAACCATGGATCGCCGCGCAACGCGCCATGGGCAAAGGCGCAGATGCCGTTATCGTCACTGTTGGCGCAATCCCCGCCTATGACGATGCCCCCCGATATCTGGGCAGCGGCGGCAAGGTGATCATGGTCGGCATGCCTCATTCCGGCGCAAAATCCACCTATGAACCCGTCATCCTCGCCGCCATCGGCCAGGGAATGCAGGGTTCAAAAATGGGCGACGTGGTGATTCAGCGCGACATCCCTTGGATGGTTGATCTCTATGAACAGGGCCGTCTCAAACTCGACGAGCTGATCTCGGGCCGCTGGACACTCGATCAGATCAACGAAGCGATCGAAGACACCAAAACCGGCTCGGCCAAACGCAACGTCATCCTGTTTGACTGACCCTGCCTTTTCCTTTCGCTCCCAATATCCCCGCCGGAGGCATCCGCCCGCGCCACACCCAAGGACCTCACCATGAAACTCACTGACCTCGATATCATCGTCACGTCCCCACCGGCTCCGGGCTGGGGCGGGCGCTATTGGATCCTTGTCAAACTGACCACCGACACCGGCATCACCGGCTGGGGCGAAGCTTACGCCTCCTCCATCGGCCCCGACGCCATGACCCACGTGATCCGCGACCTGTTTGAGCGGTATTTCCTCAACGCAAACCCCGAGAACATCGAGCGTCTGTTTCGCCAATCCTACTCCTCGGGTTTCACCCAACGGCCCGACCTCACCGTCATGGGTGCGTTTTCCGGCCTCGAAATCGCCTGCTGGGACATCTTGGGCAAAGACCGCGATCGCCCGGTGCACGCGCTGATTGGCGGGCAAATGAACGAACGTTTGCGCGCCTACACCTATCTCTATCCCCTACCACAGCACGACATCACTGATTTCTGGTCCTCCCCAGAGATGGCCGCCGAATGCGCGCTGGCTATGGTCGATCTGGGTTACACGGCCGTAAAATTCGACCCCGCTGGCCCCTACACCATGCGCGGCGGGCACATGCCCTCGATGAACGACATCACCAAATCCGTCGCCTTCTGCGCCGCCATCCGCGACGCGGTGGGCGACCGCGCCGATCTTCTCTTTGGCACCCATGGCCAGTTCTCAACCGCCGGGGCCATCCGGCTTGGCACCGCGCTGGAACCCTACTCCCCACTCTGGTTTGAAGAACCCATCCCACCTGACAATATCCCCGAGATGGCCAAGGTCGCGCGCGCCGTCACCACTCCTGTGGCCACCGGCGAGCGCCTGACCACCAAGGCCGAGTTTGCCGAGATCCTGCGTCAGGGCGCGGCCACCATACTGCAGCCGGCTTTGGGCCGTGCAGGCGGTATCTGGGAAATGAAAAAGGTCGCCGCCATTGCCGAGGCCTATAACGCCCAAATGGCCCCGCACCTTTACGCAGGTCCCGTGGAATGGGCTGCCAATATCCAACTTGGTGCGTCAATCCCCAACCTGCTTTTGGTCGAAAGCATTGAGACTGATTTCCACTATAATTTGATCAACCACAGCTTCCGTGTCGAAGATGGCTACATCCGCCCTCCCACCGGCGCGGGCCTTGGAATCGACGTCAACGAAACTCTGGCGCGCGCTCACCCTTACACCGGGGACGGCTTGCACCTGCAAATGCAGGACGATCCCTGCTCTTATCAAGGTGACAACAATTTTGCGGGCGGCTCGCCGGTAAAAGAGTAACGAGACCCTTGTAGCGCACACCAGCGCGCGTCATATCACCCTCATGCACGCGCGTTACTCCTACCGCACTGACCCATCAGTGCCAGAATTTGACGACGCAGCGCCCATCGCGGTGATGGACGCTGAATGCGCTGTCTGTAGCTGGGGCGCGCGCATGATCCATCGTCTGGACAAAACTGGTACCGTGCGCATTTGCCCGATCCAAACCCCATTGGGCCGCGCCTTGCTGACCCACTACGGTCTCGACCCTTCTGATCCTTCGACTTGGCTGTTTCTCCACGACGGCGCAGCCCATATCGACTTTGACGGCGTCATTCACGCCGGTCGCCATTTTGGTGGGCTTGGAACTCTGACCAACACCCTGCGCCTGTTCCCGCGCCCTATGCGCGACTGGCTCTATCAGCGCCTTGCGCGCAATCGTTACGCCCTTTTTGGCCACGCTGATATGTGCGCCTTGCCGGATCCGGCTTTTCAGAAACGCCTCATGCAATGACTGTCACTATGTTCGAGCGGATCCTCGGTCCCACCTTTCACGCGCTTCCTGACCCATTGCGCGCCGCCCACAGTACCCGCAAACAAAGCCTTTGGCACGGTCACGCAACCATTACGCGTGGGCCGGGCGCTCTGCCAAACCTCATCGCCACTCTGTTCCGGTTCCCCAAACCCGCCACGGACCTGCCTGTGACAGTATCTAAGACCGTTACTTCTCGGGGCGAAACGTGGCAACGCACCTTTGGCAATACCACCTTGCGCTCACACCTCAGCGCCACCAATCGCGGTCTGACCGAACGCCTAGGCCTACTCACCTTTTCGATCAATCTCGACTTTCGTGACAACGCGCTCCACTGGCCCGTAACGCATGCACACCTAGGCCCCATCCGCTTGCCCCATTGGCTCCTACCGCGCTCAGAGGCGCGCGAGTTTGCCCAAAACGACCAGTTCCATTTCGACATCGCCCTCTTCGCGCCCATCACTGACGCGCTAATCGTGCACTATCGCGGCGCGCTGACCCCATACAACATCTCATGAGACAGTGATCACCACACGTTCCCATCGCCTCGCATTGCACAGGTACTCGTGCTATAGCACCCCGACCATTCAAGACCGCCCAAGGAAATACCTCGCGTGACCAATCCCATGCCCCCCGCGCCCCCCTCAGAAATGGCGGCCAACGCCGCGTCTGCCGCCGCTTTTCTCAAAACCCTCGCCCACGAAGGGCGCCTGATGATCTTATGCTACTTAGCATCCGGGGAGAAATCCGTGGGCGAGCTGGAATCCCTACTCGAAATCCGCCAAGCCGCCGTATCCCAGATGCTGTCCCGCCTGCGCGAAGAACGGTTGGTCTCCACCCGTCGAGATGGCAAGACGATCTACTACTCACTTGCCGACAAAAAAACGGCCGAAGTGATCGAGACACTCTACCGCCTGTTTTGCGCCCCTCCGCAGGATTGATTGCTTTTGTCTCAGCCGGGTCAACTGCCTTCCGCGCTTGAAAACTGGTTCGCATCGCGCGGCTGGCAACCGCATCCGCACCAGCGCGACATGGTCGCGCGCAGTAATGCGCCCTGCCTCCTGCTGATTGCGCCCACCGGCGGGGGTAAAACTATGGCTGGGTTTCTGCCAACCCTTGCCGATCTCGCCACCGCGCCGCATGACGGCCTGCACACGCTCTACGTCTCCCCTCTCAAAGCGCTTGCCGCCGACATCAAACGCAACCTGCGCACCCCGGTTGACGAGATCGGTCTCGATATCCGGATCGAGGATCGCACCGGCGACACCTCGGCCACCGTCAAAAAACGCCAACGCGCTGATCCGCCCCACATCCTGCTAACGACACCGGAAAGCCTAGCATTATTAACGTCTTACCCTGACGCCCCGCGCATCTTTGCCGGACTCAAACGTGTCATCGTCGATGAAATACATGCCCTCGCCGAAAGCAAACGCGGTGATCAGCTTTTCCTTGCCCTGGCCCGTCTGCACACACTCTGCCCCGACCTGCGCCGCGTCGGCCTCTCAGCCACCGTTGACCGCCCCAATGACATTGCCCGCCTGCTCGCCCGCCATCCAGACCCGTGCGAGATCGTCACAGCAGACCCCGGCCCCGACCCAGACATCGCGATGCTGCAATCAGCCGAGGCCCCACCGTGGTCTGGCGGTGGGGCCGCTTACGCGATCCCGGCAGTGCTTGAGCAGATCAAACAGCACAAAACCACGCTGATCTTTCACAACACCCGTGCCCAGGCCGAGATATTCTTTCACAATCTCTGGCTCGCCAACGAAGACAGCCTGCCTATTGGTATCCATCACGGCTCGCTCGACCGTCAACAGCGCGAGCGTGTCGAAGCCGCCATGGTGCGCGGTGACTTGCGCGCCATTGTCTGCACCGGCTCTCTTGATCTCGGCATTGACTGGGGTGATGTCGATCTTGTCATTCAAGTTGGCGCCCCCAAGAACGTCAAACGCTTGGTTCAGCGTATTGGCCGCGCCAGTCACCGCTACAACGCCCCGTCCAAGGCCCTGCTCGTTCCGGCGAACAGGTGGGAAGTCATCGAGTGTTTTGCCGCCTTGCAAGCGGTGCGCGAACATGACCTCGACGGTGATCCACTTGGCCCCGGACCACTTGATGTGCTCTGTCAGCATATCCTGCTCACTGCCGCATCCGGCCCTTTCTCTGCGGACGATTTATTCAACGAAATGAGCCGCTCCGGCGCCTTTCTTGATCTGGATCGCGCAACCTTTAACGCCTGTCTCGACTTCTGCGCCACCGGTGGCTACGCCCTGCGCGCCTACGATCGCTGGCAGCGCCTGCAACTGCGCGCCGATGGTCTGTGGCAATTGCGCGACCCCCGTGCTGCGTCCCAGATTCGCATGAATGCCGGCACGATTCAGGATATCGACACCCTCAAGGTCCGCATGCGCCGCAACCGAGGCGGCAAACCGCTTGGCGAGGTCGAAGAATCCTTCGCCGCCTCGCTTTTGCCGGGCGATACATTCCTCATTGGCGGAAAAATCGTGCGTTACGAGGGGCTGCGCCAAATGACCGTCGAAGTTTCCAGAAATGCTGCAAGAAAGCCGCGCATCGCTGTGTTTTCCGGCACAAAATTCTCAACCTCCACCCAGCTTTCGCAACGTATCCTCCGCCTGTTGAACAACAGCGATTGGTCCGATCTACCTGCCCACACCGCCGACTGGCTCCGGTTTCAGCAATCCATGTCGCGCCTGCCAGAACCCGGCCGCTTACTGATCGAGACGTTTCCGCGCGACGGACGTGAAAATCTCTGCGTCTACGGCTTTGCGGGACGCAATGCTCAGCAAACACTTGGCTTGTTGCTCACCAAACGCATGGAGGAGATGGGGCTAGCCCCAATGGGCTTTGTCTCCACCGATTACGCAACGCTCATCTGGGGTTTGGATGCGGTCACCGATCCACAACCGCTCTTTGATCTCAACGCTTTGCGCGAAGGTCTTGATGGATGGCTTGCCGGCAATCTTTTGATGAAACGCACCTTCCGCGGTGTCGCAACCATTTCCGGGCTGATCGAACGCAACACGCCCGGCAAACGTAAATCGGGGCGTCAGGCGACCTTTTCGTCTGATATTCTCTACGACACACTCCTCAAATACGATCCAGACCACCTTTTGATGCAAATCACCCGCACTGAAGCCATGCGCGGCCTTGTCGATTTCGCCCGCATCGAAGACATGCTTACCCGCGTTGATTCCCGCGTCGATCACATCCGCACCCCACATGTCACCCCTTTCGCGGCCCCACTATTCCTCGAAGTGGGCAAGGTTTCCGTGCAATCCGGCAGCGCAGAAGAACGCCTTCTCGCCGAAGAAACCGAAGCACTCATGCGGGAAAGCGGATTGGCCCAAATGTCACCTTCTGTCTAAGATTTCTCTATATTTCACCCTTTCAAACAGTCAAATGTTCCATTTGTGGAATCTCAGAAACAAGCCTCTTGCCACAAGACTCTCCTCAAGTTACGAACATTTCATGAACGGAGTGCAATTTACAATCGCTGGCGCCACACTCACCGCCCTTGGGTCCGGAGCACTTTGGTGGGCAGAGCAGCGTTTGCTCGTTGTCTCTGATCTGCACTTGGGAAAATCGTCCCGCATCGCACGACGAGGCGGTTCAAACTTGCCACCTTATGAAACGCGCGACACCCTAATCCGCCTCGAAAATGATCTCAACGGCACAAATGCGGCCACCATTGTCTGTTTGGGCGACAGTTTTGATGATCTGGAGGCCGCAGAGGCTATTTCCCAAGCGGATCGGCTTTGGATCAGCAGATTACAAGCCGGGCGTCGTTGGGTCTGGATCGAGGGCAATCATGATCCCGGTCCGGTCGATCTTGGCGGAACGCATTTGGCTGAACTCCCTGTCGCGCCGCTCACGTTTCGCCACATTGCACAGTCGGGTAAAAGCGGAGAAGTTTCGGGCCATTACCACCCAAAAGTTCGCGTACAAACGCGCCTGCGCGCCATCTCGCGCCCAGCGTTCCTTTTTGACAGTGATCGCGTCATTCTGCCCGCCTTTGGCACCTATACCGGTGGGCTGCGCAGCACTGATGCCGCTCTGAGCGACCTAATGCGCCCAGAGGCGCGCGCAATTCTCACTGGTCAAACCCCGCGCATGGTGCCCATGCCACGTTAAGCGCGTCCGCCAAACATTTGACTCTTCTAAAGAACACCCGCCTCAACCAGTGTCGGTTTGTAATTGCGCGAAACTGGCACTTCGCGCCCGCAATTCAAGACCAAACCGGTTTTCCCCTGTCGCGTCTCGGCTAGTTTTATTGCATCACGCGCCACCCAATGCGATCGGTGAACCCGAAACCCGTCCACCCCTTCCATCTCAGAAATCGCATCACTTAGCCGCATCCGCAAATGCGTTTCTCCGCGATCTGTCGACACTCTTACAAAGTGATCCGACACTGACAAATGCATTACATAACCGCCTATTTCACTGGGTAGACGTTGCGCGAGACGAGGTTCAAATCGGGTTTCAACTTGCGACTTCGCGCCAATAGCCTGCACCACAATCGCCCGCAAAGTGACAACGGCTGCAGTAATAAGAGCAACAAAGCCAAATGCTTGCAACAATGACAGCTCGCCAGCACTGCCGATGGTCGATTTCAATCGCCCAATGCCCCACACCAACATCGTTATCGATAAAGTCGCAAAAATGCCCTCCAAAGCATAACGCGCAGACAGTGACAGCTTGCGACCAACGACAACGGACAACGCAAAGGACACGTACCCAAAGATCACCGAAATCGGAACGATCAAACCCCAGTACAATAATCGCTCCGCAAAGCTCATCGAAGTGTAAGTTCCAAACGGTCCCATTCCGACAGCGGCGATCAACGCTAGGAAACAGATTGCCAAAACCCGTGGGCGAACCAGTGACTTGAATGTCAGCCGGAAAATAACTCTTAACTTCTTCAATACCTTACTCGACCAAGCTGTTAAGAATTCACAACCTTGTCGCCTCTTGACGCAGACACGAAACAAATACTTCGCTTACCATACTCTATCCCGTTTACCCCGGTACAAAGCTCAAACAATGACCTTAGCCCCCGACCTCACGCAAAAATTACAAGATAGCTTTGCCAAACAATCCATGATGGAAACATTCGGCGCGTCACTCTCGTATTTGGCCCATGGAAATATCGAGATTTCCGCACCAATTCTAGAAATTTGTCAGCAACAACATGGATTTGGCCATGCAGCGCTCACTTTTGGAATTGGTGATTCGGCTGCAGGCTATGCCGCACTTTCGGTCATGCCGTTAGAGGCAGAGGTGCTCACCAGCGAGATGAAAATCCACCTGTTGGCTCCGGCCAAGGGTGATATCCTGTTGGCCAAGGGACGAGTGATCAAACCCGGTCGTCGGCTGGTAATTGTCGAATCTCAGGTCTTTGCCGTCGAGAACGGCGTTAGCACACAAGTCGCTTTAATGACGGGCACCATGGTCCCGGTGACACCAAAATAAAAAGACGGCCCAATTGGGCCGCCCAAAGTCAAAATTATTATTCTTTTCAGGCTGTCAGGCCATCAGGCTCAGCCAATCCATTCGCCCGGCAACATGCGGTAACCGTATTGGCCAGCAGGCAGGCAATGGTCATCGGACCAACGCCACCTGGCACGGGTGTGATCGCCCCTGCGCGAGCGGCGGCGCTTTCAAAGTGCACATCGCCCACCAGACGCGTTTTGCCTTCGCCCTTTTCCGGCGCATCAATACGATTGATGCCCACGTCGATTACGGTGGCGCCTTCCTTGATCCAATCGCCCGGCACCATTTCTGGTCGACCAACTGCGGCAACCACAATATCGGCCCGACGCACAACATCTGGCAGGTCCTTGGTGCGGGAATGCGCAATAGTTACGGTACAGCTATCGCCCAGAAGCAGCTGCGCCATGGGCTTACCGACAATGTTGGATCGACCAATTACCACCGCATCCATACCCGACAAGCTGCCGTGATGATCACGCAGCATCATCAAACAGCCCAGCGGCGTGCACGGTACCATTGATTTTTGCCCGGTCCCCAACAGACCCACATTCGAAATATGAAAACCATCAACGTCTTTGGCCGGGTCAATCGAGTTGATCACCAGATCTTCGTTCAGATGGCTCGGCAGTGGTAATTGCACCAGAATTCCATGCACTTGAGGATCATTATTCAACTGATCAATCAGCGCCAAAAGGTCCGCTTCAGACGTCTCGACATCCAGCTTGTGCTCATAGCTGTTCATGCCCACTTCAACGGTCTGCTTACCCTTGGAACGCACATAAACCTGGCTCGCTGGGTCTTCGCCCACCAGCACAACGGCCAAACCTGGTGTGATGCCGTTTTCTTCTTTCAAACGGGCCACATGCCCCGCAACCTTCTCGCGCACCGTGGCCGCAAATGCTTTGCCGTCGATAATCTGAGCCGTCATCACTTTCTCCTCAGTTCAGATCGATCACTCGCGCCTCTCGCGCGATGGACCAATCAATCAATTTCCGCCACAACGCTTCGCTCAGCGCCGGGTCTAACCCTGCGGCCTGCGCTTTGGCACAGACCTTGGTCACCACCTCCTCAACACGTGCGGGAATACGCGCCGGTAGGCCCTCGGCCTGTTTAAGCGCGATCGCCCGGTCGATATAACTGGCGCGCACCGCCAACAGGTCGACCAACTGCGCGTCCAGCGTATCAATCTCGGCGCGCAGCGCCTGCATCGTAGTGCACTGATGCGGAGGAGTTAATTCAGCCATCTAAAAGTCTCCTGCGGCCCAAAGGATATGGGCCGCAGGAAAAGCATTTACCAGCGCTTAGAACAAGCCCTGAACCAGACCTTCTTCGTCAATCCCGATGGTTTCCGCGGCAGGTTTGCGCGGCAGACCCGGCATTGTCATGATCTCACCGCAGATCACGACAACAAAACCCGCACCCGCGCTCAAACGCACTTCGCGGATCGGAACCGAGTGGCCGGTCGGCGCGCCGCGCAGGCTTGGATCGGTCGAGAACGAATACTGCGTTTTCGCCATACACACCGGCAGATCGCCATAGCCCGCATCTTCCCACGCTTTCAGCTGATCGCGGATTTTCTTGTCCGCCAGCACCTCGTCCGCGCGATAGATCGACGTTGCTACACGCTCGATCTTTTCAAACAGGCTCAGATCGTCTTTGTAGAGCGGCGCAAACTGGCTCACACCAGCATCGGCAATCTCGGCCACACGGGTGGCCAGCTCAACAGTACCTTCCGATCCTTTGGCCCAGTGCTGACACAGGATCGCTTCGGACCCTTGCGTCGCGACATAGTCCAGAACGGCCTGCACTTCGGCATCAGTGTCGGTGACAAAGTGGTTCACGGCCACAACAACCGGTACGCCGAACTGCTTGAGGTTGCCGATGTGGCGACCCAGGTTGGCACAGCCCTCGTTTACTGCGTCCACGTTCTCCGCACCCAGATCGGCCTTGGCGACGCCACCGTTCATCTTCATGGCGCGGATAGTGGCCACCAGAACCACACAATCGGGTGCAAGACCCGCCTTGCGGCACTTGATGTTCATGAACTTTTCAGCACCCAGATCGGCCCCAAAACCAGCTTCGGTTACAACGTAGTCCGCGATTTTCAGCGCAGTGTTGGTCGCAATAACCGAGTTACAGCCATGGGCGATGTTGGCAAATGGGCCACCATGCACAAAGGCCGGGTTGTTTTCCAGCGTCTGCACCAGGTTTGGCTGCATCGCGTCTTTCAACAGAACGGTCATCGCGCCGTCCGCCTTGATGTCACGCGCATAGATCGGTGTGCGATCACGACGATAAGCCACGATCATGTCGCCCAGACGCTTCTGCAGGTCTTCCAGATCGTTGGCGAGACACAGGATCGCCATCACTTCGGACGCCACGGTGATGTCAAACCCGGTCTGACGCGGGAAGCCGTTGGCCACGCCACCAAGGCTGGTCACAGTGTCGCGCAGCGCGCGGTCGTTCATGTCCAGAACACGGCGCCATGTCACACGACGCTCGTCGATTTCCAGCTCATTGCCCCAGTAAATGTGGTTGTCGATCATTGCCGACAACAGGTTGTGCGCCGACGTGATCGCGTGGAAGTCGCCCGTAAAGTGCAGGTTCATGTCTTCCATCGGCACGATCTGCGCGTAACCACCACCTGCGGCGCCACCCTTCATGCCAAAGTTCGGGCCGAGCGACGCTTCGCGAATGCAGATCGCGGCCTTTTTGCCAATCGCGTTCAGGCCGTCACCCAGACCAACGGTCGTGGTGGTTTTACCTTCACCCGCCGGGGTCGGGTTGATCGCCGTCACGAGGATAAGCTTACCGTTTTCGCGGTCCTTTACCGAATTGATGAACTCCTGGCTCACCTTCGCCTTGTCATGGCCAAATGGCAGCAGGTCATCAGAACTGATACCCAGTTTTGCACCAATTTCCTGAATCGGACGTTTCTTTGCCTCGCGGGCAATATCGATGTCGGTCTTAAAGCTCATGACGGTCCCTTACTGTCGGAAAAAGCAATCTGGCGAATCTTTAACCGCTTAGGCCCATGTCGTGGCTCTGCATTTCCGACATTTCCGGCTCAACTTACGTCGGACAAACACGGCTCACGCCGTTTTGATATTGCGCTTCGCACCGGAATAGCATCCCACCGCAGGGGACGTTAATCACCCATCCGTTCCGGTCCGGCCTTGCAAGGCGGCCTGCAACCGCGCATTTGTCGCCACCAACTTGGCGCGCACCGCATGGGCAAACGCTGCCTCCAGATGCGCTTCAATCTCCGCGTTCTTGCGGATCAACCCATTCAGCGCATCCGACGAAATACTAAAATACCGCGACGGCTGGTTGATCTCTACTGTCGCACTCGCTGGACCTTTCGCCAGACACGCCATCTCTCCGATGAACTCGCCGCTGCCAAGTTCGGCAATTACATTGCCGCCAACCACAATATTCACGCCCCCCCGGCATCACATAGCTTAGCCGCGTCACCGGGGTGTCCGCTTTGGTCAACTCCTCGCCCCGCACGCCGTCCCGCCACTCACTCGCCCGAAACAACCGCTTCGCATCCAGCCGCCGCATATGTGAAAAATGCCGCGCTCTCAGGGCCTCTTCCTCTTCGGAAAATCGCAAGCCGCGCGTCAACAACCATACGCGCGTCATACCCACCACAGAGATCACTATCCAACTGGTCTGAATTATAGCTGACCACAGGTTCCACCCGTTGAATAGCGACACCAGAACAAGGCTCGCGGCCAGCAAGTTCAGCGTTGCATAAACATAGCCGTTTCCCTTAAGAACTCCGGCCTGCAAAAGCGCATAGCTACCAAGATAAAAGGCAACGCCAATCAGCCCCGCAATTTCAAATAGTGTTTCCTGCGTCAATCAACTCACCCGCCCGAAAATAAATGGACGCAATACTGATACCGCGAGTCTTCATCGGGTCAAAAGGTTTTCCCACAGACGCAAACACGCATTACCCGGCGCGCGCCACATCCAGATGCGCCCAAACCGGCTGGTCCGGCACATGCAGCCGCAGACGCTGGCCCAGCCGAAAAACGCCCTCGCGCTCAACCCAAGCCGTGACCCCGCGCCGATCTTTGGCCGCCGCTTTGAACGCCGCTCCATGCCCCGGATGCGCCCCCTCTATCACCCGACCGGGCAGCACACAGGGACGGTTCTCCATGTCGATCACGATGGTTGCCCCATCTTCACCCTGCAACCGGGATCCGGGCAGCACATGGGTAAAATCTGGGATACCCCGCACCACCAACGACGCACCCATCATGGCAGGGCTCAATGCCTCAAGCCCGATTGCAGCCCCAATAGCATCCACCTCTTCCTGACTGAGCACTGATAGCTGGCGCGCATTGGCGATCTCGGTACCGCGCGGATGCTGCGCTAAAACCCGGCTACAGGATTTGCGCGTCATTCCCGCATGCCCTTCGCCCTCCGGCCCCGCAAACCTCAGCGTCAGCGCCTCACGCGCCACCGCGCTCAAATCCACATCAGAATCCGCAACACACCCAAGCCAGGTGATTTCCCCAAAAAATCGCGTCGGTTTCAAAGCTGGCATAAGGTCCCCACTCAAATCTCTACCGTCAAAAACAAGCGTCGGAACGGGAAGAGAACCGACCCGTCCGCGCGCAATGGATATGCCTTTGCCATAGCCGCCTCATACCCGGCAATCAACTCCAAGCGCTCCGCCGAAGTCACCGCATCCAAATATGGACGGGCAAAAGTGCTCTCGGTGAACCGACGCACCGGATGTCCGTCTTCCGAAGCCGCAAGGTATTGATAATAAAGCACCTCCCAAACGCGCACATCCCCTATTGTGGCCAACAGATCGAAATACGCCCCGGCAGACAGAATCTCTGGCCCGCGCGCCACATCCCGCCCCTGAAACAGCGTACTAAACACCTCGCCCCAAGCCGCGTGTGACGGTGCCTGGTTCTGCGCGGGCATCTGCACCGCTAATATCCCGCCCGCCCGCAACATTCCGGTTAATTGCGGCAGCAACGCGTCGTGGCCATCCAACCACTGCAACGCCGCATTAGAAAAGATCACCGCAGGTGCGCGTTCCGGAACCCAATCGGCAATATCCGCCGTAACCAGCGCGTCATACGCCCCACCCACGTGCGCTTTCTCTAGCATCGCCTCCGAATTATCTACCCCAACCAACACACGCCCCTCAAATCTGTCCCGCAACCGCGCGCCCACTGCCCCATTGCCGCAGCCCAGATCAACCACATCCCCTTCAGGCACCGCCCCAATTCGCGCAAGCAAATCTAGCGCAGGCTGCAACCGCACATCCCCAAACCGCGAATATTTGTCCGGGTTCCAATCGCTCATTATCGCGCTCCCTCTGGCCCGCATTCCACATCCATCACCTAAACACGCTCCCCTCTTGGCCGCAATTATGTCAAATGAGTAGATCACTTGAACTTGCTTTTGGGTCCAAATGATCCCATATTGATATCAGGAGACTCATCATGCAGATCACCAAACCCAAACCCCAGCCCGCTGAGATCACCGCCGTCGCCCTCAAGGCTTACGCGCGCATCGCGCATCACTGGGGTCTGTCGCAAAAGGACGCTGCACAGCTTGCTGACATGTCCGAGAGCACATGGAAACGTGCCAAGAAACCCAACTTCACGGGCGAGCTGAGCAAAGATCAGCTGCTGCGCCTTTCGGCCATAATCGGCATCTACAAGTCTCTGGAACTCTACTTTTCTGAACCTGTCGCAAGCGGTTGGATGACCCGCGTCAACGCCGGTCCCCTGTTCAACGGGAAACGCCCCGTAGACTCCGCAATTGATGGCGGTTTGCCGCAAATTCTTAACATCCGAACTTACCTCGATGCAGTTCGAGGTGGTGCGTGAAACAAACAGATCTCTCGGACCGGGGTCTCGTAAGGCTGCTGCCCGCCACCTACCATAAGCCTCCCGTGCTGCGCGGACTGGTCGACACCGATGCAGAGGCCGATATCTTAGCCGAGATAGAAGGATTGACCAGCGCCCGCCTCGTGGCCGAAGCAGGCCGTAATCCGCATCTCGATCCACGCGAACTGGCTTGGTACCGCCGCCAATCGGACCTGCGCGTCTATGGAAACACCCACGTCAATGCCGCCTTCACATACACTCGTTCGGGCGGCAACAGGTTCAATTCTGAACGTCGTGGCGCATGGTATTGCGCTTGGGACGTTCAGGTCTCCATTGCCGAGGTGGCGTTCCACCGCACCCGAGAGCTGGGCTATTCCGGCGTTTTCGAAGATCATGGGCGCTATGTCGAATTGCGCGCCGACTTTATCGGCCATTTTGATGACATGACCGACACCCCCGATCACACCGCTCTGCATCCTAATACAGACATCGGCTACCCGGCTGGACAGGCCCTTGCCCGTGACCTGCGCGCCAACGGCTCTCGCGGGCTGATCTACCCCTCTGTGCGCGCGCCGCGGGGCGACTGCCTTGTCTGCTTTGACCCCAGCGCCATTCAAAACGTCACCCCCGGCGCGCAATGGGATCTCTACTGGGACGGCTCTCCCAACTACACGGTCAAATTCGTCGCCTAATGCCAACACCCATGCCAAAAAGAAAAAGCCGGGGACTCCCCCGGCTTTCCTGCATCTAATGCTGTCTTTTAGGCCGTTGGCTCCGGCTCCATCCCACCATCACCGCTTGGCTTGTTGCGCGGTTTGGTTTTCGGGATCGCCGTTACACTCGGCGCGTTGCCCTCGTCGGATTTGTCGCCATCGTCGTCATCCGATTGCGGCAGTTCGCCTTTCATCACGCGTTTGATCTCGTCGCCGGTCAAGGTTTCGTATTCCAACAACCCTTGCGCCAGACGTTCCCATTCGTCGTGCTTCTCTTTGAGGATTTCCAGCGCCTTGTCGTAACCCTGCTGGATCAGACGTTTCACCTCTTCTTCGATCAGCTCTTTGGTATGCGCCGACACCGAGAACCCGGCGGTGTTGCCGCTATAGCCCTCATGCGCCTCGGCATAATCAATGTTACCAACCTTGTCGGACATGCCCCAGCGCATCACCATCGCGCGCGCCAATTGGCTGGCCTGCATGATGTCGCCCGCCGGGCCGTTGGACACATGGTCCTCACCGTATTTGATCACCTCAGCGGCTTTGCCTGCCATGGTCATCGCAAGGCGCTGTTCACACTCATCCCGGTGATAGTTCAACCGATCCATTTCGGGCAAGCTCACAACCATACCCAGCGCGCCACCGCGCGGAATGATCGTCGCTTTGTAGACCGGATCACATTCCGGCAGCGCCAGACCAACCACCGCGTGACCGGCCTCGTGATAAGCTGTCTTTTCCTTCTGGTCCTGCGTCAACACCATCGAGCGGCGCTCGGCACCCATCATCACCTTATCCTTGGCGGATTCAAAATCCTCCATGGTGACAAACCGGCGCCCCACGCGCGCCGCCATCAGTGCGGCCTCGTTCACGAGGTTGGCCAGATCAGCGCCCGAGAATCCCGGTGTCCCGCGTGCAATGATGCGCAGATCCACATCCGGGCCCAGCGGTGTCTTGCGGGCGTGTACACCCAAAATCTTTTCGCGGCCCTTGATGTCCGGGTTGCCCACGGTCACGTTCCGGTCAAAACGACCTGGGCGCAACAGAGCCGGATCCAGAACATCCTTACGGTTGGTCGCCGCCAGAATGATCACACCTTCATTGGCCTCAAAACCGTCCATCTCGACCAGCAACTGGTTGAGCGTCTGTTCGCGCTCATCGTTACCACCGCCATAGCCCGCGCCACGATGGCGGCCCACGGCGTCGATCTCGTCGATAAACACGATGCACGGAGCATTCTTTTTCGCCTGCTCGAACATGTCGCGCACACGAGACGCACCCACACCCACAAACATCTCAACAAAGTCAGAACCCGAAATGGTAAAGAACGGCACACCCGCCTCGCCCGCAATTGCGCGCGCCAGCAATGTTTTACCCGTACCCGGAGGGCCCACCAGCAGCGCTCCTTTAGGGATCTTGCCGCCCAATCGCGAGAATTTCTGCGGGTTGCGCAGGAATTCCACGATCTCTTCCAACTCTTCCTTGGCTTCATCAATGCCCGCTACGTCATCAAACGTCACACGGCCATGCTTTTCGGTCAGCATCTTGGCTTTGGATTTGCCAAAGCCCATCGCGCCGCCTTTGCCGCCACCCTGCATCCGGTTCATGAAATAAATCCAGACACCAATCAACAGCAGGAAGGGCAGCAGGCTGATCAGAAAGGATTGGAACCCAGACTGTTCCTGACTTTCGGCGCGAACCGGAATACCCTGATCAATCAACAATGCCGTCACCTCGGCGTCGGTCGGCTTGATCGCTACATAATTCGTGCCGTCACTGGTGGCATAGCGCACCTTTTCACCATCCAGTGTCACGCTGGCCACGGTGTCGTTTTCCACGGCGGTAACAAAGTCTGAATAGCTGGTTTCGCGGCCCTGCAAGGTCGCGCTATCTCCACTGAACAGGTTGAACAGTGCCAGGATCAGCAGAAAAAGTACGACCCAGAATGCAATATTGCGTGCGTTGCCCAAGGCAATTCTCCCAAGTAAATCGTCGCCGTGCCTAGCACAGCGGTCGTTACAGTTAAATAGACATCACGCGGCCATGTTCAATGCGATAATTGGCATTGAAATCAGCACAATCCCACAAAGTCGCCATGCTCTGGCACAATTTCAGCATACCACCCCGCATCCAAACCCGCCAAGGGTGCCGCAACAAGCACTCCGTTGTGCCACACAGACGGGGATGCCAAGAGGCTCTGGCGGGGCCGCCCCGTGGCGCGCCACTCGGTGCACTCGGCCAATCCGGCTTCTCCCAATGCTCTGATTTCCATGCCATTTTGCGCATCACCAGTCAGCCTCCAACGCCCATCCCATAATTCTCCCACAGCACAGCAGCTTTCCGCCACTGCCGCCCATTCTCGGGTGATACGCAGCTGGTCCCGCTTGCGGATCACAAGACAGCCGCTTAGCGCAAAGACCGTTTTGCTTTTCAACGCGGCCTCAAGTGCCGAATATCGCGGTTTATAAGCATCCCCGGAAATCCAGCCCAACGCCCGTGCAAGCAGGCGGGTTTGCAGGTCTTCGGGCGCGGCCGCAAATTTGGGTAACGTAATAACCACATCTCCCGAATCCAGCGTCACAACCTCGCGGACCAGCGCCCCCAAGGCCCAGTCCAGCGCATCCCGCGCGCGCGCCATGTGGGCCGCTGTGCGCGCCAACCGCTTTGCGCTCAGACCCATCGGCTCCAAACCTTCAAGCAATTTGCGTACCCGCACCCGATCATAAGACGTGTCATCATTCGACGGATCGTCCGCCCAGGCCTGCTCTTCTGCCCTCAGATACGCGCGCAGCTCCGCTCTCTGTACGCTCAACACTGGGCGCAGCCAACGCACCCCTAAACGCTGCGAAACGGGCATCATCGCGGCCAACCCATCCACGCCGGACCCGCGCGACAGACGCATCAGAACCGTCTCGGCCTGATCATCCAGCGTGTGCCCCAGCGCCACATGGCCCAATCCGCGCGCAACGGCCCAATCCGCAATCAACGCCGCGCGCCCTTCCCGCGCCGCATCCTGCTTGTTGCCACGCCCGTCCCAGCTCCAACTCAAAACATCATGCCTTAGCACGTGCCGCGCGCAATACCGCGCCACCAGCGTCATCTCGTCTGCGGCTTCGGCGCGAAACCCGTGGTCCACGCTCACCACGTCCAGCGCAACACCTGCACGCCGCAACAGGTCCAGCATCGCCATGCTGTCCCCTCCGCCGGACACCGCCACACCGATCCGTGGCGCATCGCCCACAAAAAAGCCGGCCAGCGTCTCCGCCAGCCGGTCCATCAATGGTCTCGTATCGTCGTTTACGGGCACTGCAACCGAGCGATTTCAGCGTTTGCCTGAGACACCTGTGGCGTTCCGGGATACCTCACACCAACCTCGTTCAGAGTCACGCACGCTTCGTTGATCTGTCCCAGCACCGCCAGCGAACGCCCCAGATGATACAGCGATTCTGCGGCCACCGGCCCTTGTGGATCGCCGGAATAGGCCGCCAGAAACGCGCGCGCCGCGCGGGTGTTTTCGTTCAACCCTTCCAGCGCCTGTCCCCGGCGCAAATGGGCCTCTTCTTCCAATGGGCTACCGGGATACGTGTCGACAAACCCGGCAAACTGATCCACCGCAGACTGGAAATCCGCGTTGTCCAGCGCTTGTCTGGCGCGACCAAAGTCCGCGCTTTCGCCAACGGCCAACTCGCTGCCTGTACTGTCCCCAGAGCCCGTATCAGGCGTGCCAAAGGATGGCACCTCCTCAACGTCACCTCCCAATGTCGTTGTCTCGCCAAGCGCGCTCAGATCGCCGCCCTCCAGCTCGACCAGACGAAATTCCAGATCGCCAATGCGGTTGGTGCCGTCGTCAACAATCCGCTGAACCCGAAACTCCAGTTGCTCCGTCCTGCCCGTCAGGTTTTTCACCTGCTGCTCAATCGCATCCAACCGTTCCAACGTGCTTGCGCCCGCCGTCACGCCGCCCGGTGCGCCGGTGGTGCTCAGCTCACGTTTCAACCGCTGGATATCGACATACAGCACCGTCAATTGCTGGCGAATATCGGCCAACGTCTCGTCACGCGATTGGCCGAACCCCGCCACCGGGGCCAATGCCAGCCCGATCACAATCGCATATGCAAAGCCCCGACGCATCATCGCTTACCCCGTGACATCGGCTGTCAGCACCGTGACTGACCGGCGGTTTTTGGCATAACAGCTTTCCTCGGAACAAACCTCCAACGGGCGTTCCTTGCCATAGCTCACAGTACGAATGCGGCTGTCAGCAACCCCTTGGGCGACCAGCAATTCGCGCACCGCGCTCGCACGACGTGCCCCCAACGCAAGGTTATATTCCCGTGTGCCCTGCTCATCCGCATGACCTTCGATCACGGTTGTATACTCGCCATTGGCCAGCAGCCAGTTTGCCTGCGCCAGCACAACCAGGCGCCCCTGTTCGTTCAATGTCGACTGGTCAACTTCAAACAACACACGATCCCCGATCACCTCTTGGAAATGCGCCACCGATGTCGGGTCATCCACGCTGCCCGCCTCGGCCTCTCCGGCGCCTAATGCACCGTCATTTGTGTTGTAATTGTCGCTCCCCAAATAGCCGGGATCGTTACACGCTGCCAGCGCCAAACCAGCCATCAACAGCGCCGCTTTTGTCCAATGTTTCATCTCAAACCTGCCTCGCCTCAGTTTTCTTTTCTTGGCCGCGTCTTTACCACACTGGCCAATCTTTCAAAATACCCGTTACTGTAATGGCGACCAGCTCGGATCAGATCCGCCGCCGTTCAACTTCACCCGTTTAAGGTTGCGCCCGGACACATCCACCGAATAAAGCGCAGATACACCGTCGGTGCCCCGCGTCTCGCGGGTGAACATGATCACCCGGCCATTGGGCGCCCATGTTGGGCCCTCGTCCAGAAACGACGCCGTCAACAGGCGCTCTTCAGATCCATCCGTGCGCATCACACCGATGTGGAACCGACCTTTGTTCTGCTTGGTAAACGCGATCAGATCCCCACGCGGCGACCAAACCGGCGTGCCATACCGACCCTGACCAAAGCTGATCCGTGTCGCTTCGCCGCCATTGGCGCCCATCACATAAAGCTGCTGCGTGCCCGAGCGGTCGCTCTCGAACACGATCCGGCTGCCATCCGGGCTAAAGCTCGGGGCGGTGTCAATCGATGCTCCGCTGGTCAGGCGCTGACGCTGACCGCCATTAATGCCAACCTTGTAAATATCTGTATTACCGCCACTTTCCACCGACAACAGCACACTCTTGCCATCTGGCGAAAACCTCGGAGAAAAGCTCATGCCGCCATTATTCGTGGACAAAACATTGCGCCTAACCGACCCAACATCTAACACAAACACCTCGGGAAAACCCGTCTCATAGCTGGTATACAAAACCTTGTCGCCCGTCGGCGAGAACCGTGGCGCCAGCACAATCGCGCTGCTGTCGGTCAAGTATTGCAGGTTCGCCCCGTCATAATCCATGATCGCCAGCCGCTTCTTGCGGTCGCTCTTTGGGCCGGTCTCGCTCACGAACACGACGCGGCTGTCAAAATAGCCGCCCTCGCCCGTGATCCGGCTGTAAACCTCGTCGGCCACTTTGTGTGCCATGCGCCGCCAGCCATCAACCGTGCCCTTGAACCTCAACCCCGAACCCAGCTCTTGCCCGGCAAAAACATCCCAAACCCGGAACTTCACCTCAAGCGAATTGCCGCTCACGCTCACGCCACCCGTGATCAGCGCCTGTGCGTTGATCGCTTTCCAATCGGCAAACTGCACCGGGCTGCCAAAATTGGTGATAGACGAAATATGTGCGCTGGCCGGAATTTCGCGGAACAGCCCGGTACCGCTCAGATCTTCCGCGATCAAACGGCTGATGTCTTTTGACACCTGATTGGACCCTTGGGTCTCGGCCACAAAATCTGGCACCGCATACGGCAACGGCTCTATCACACCTTCGGTGATCTCGATCCGCAAAGGGCCGTTCTGCGCCACAGCTTCAGGGGCGGCCATGCCCAGCCCCATCAATCCAATCAATATCGTTGCAAGCAATCTTGTCATCTGCGCCTCATGGCATCCGGGTTGAATGTAATCTCTATATCACGCCAATGGTCGTATTTTTCGACAGGCAATTCATATCCAGTCTTCTGACAGCGCAAAACCGCCCGTCTTGCAGACTGAAACGCTGTTCTGGCTGCCGCTTCGTCGCCACCTTCGGCATTTATCAAACGAATGTCACCCTGAACCCGGCCATCCCGATCCAATGAAAAGCCCACCGTCACGGTCACATCCGCCGCGCGCGACCCGACATCCACGACCCAGCAATTCTGAACCGACACCCGCAAGGCGTCTTTCTCTCCGCTGGTCAGCGGCGGGCCTGACGGGGCGGTCGGCTGGTTTGGTGTGCTTTCTTCTGCGCCCGCTTCGGCCAGTGCCGCAGCCACGGCCGCATCCGTTCCCGTGCTCGGCTCGGCCCTTGCAACCGGGCGCGTGCGCGGCCTGACCGACCGCGTCGGGGCCGCACTGGCCACAGGGGCGTCATCATCTTCGTTGGCCTCGGTGGCAATCTCGGTCGAGGCCGCCTCGGGAGCGGTCTCTTCAACCACTTCTTCTTGGGTCTCTCCGGCGGTGTCCGGCTCAGTCGACTCGCGCACCTCGTCATCAATCGTCACATCCGGCTCAGGCTGGGCCACAGGCTGAGGCGCAACCCGTGGTGCAGGTCGCACAACAGGGCGCGGTGACACATCCGGAACCACCACGGCCGTATCTACCTCTGGTGTCAGCAAAACCGGCGCTTCTTCGGTCACGTCCTGAGGCTCAGGCGCGGTCAGGTCACTCAGGTCCGGTGTCGCATCCGGCTCTGCAGCTTCTGTGCTGGGGGGCGATGGTGTCTCGACCGGCGCATCCGTCGCCGATGACAAGTCTGGCGTTTCCAGCTCTGCCTCGGGAATGATGGGCACGGCAATATCAGTCGATGGCGCGGGGGCCTCTTGTGCGCGCAACACCGCTTGATACTCTTCTGCGGTGATCACCGACACACCTGTCACTTCAAGAGGTGGCGGCTCAGACTGAAAAGCCCCGCCAAACAGCACCCATCCGATCAATCCGGTATGGGCCACCCCCGAGATATAATGCCCGATGTGCACCGCAGCCGCCTCAGTTCCCGGTCTCGCCGGATGCGCCCGCATCTGACCCGTCCAGCGACGGGCCGCCAATATCCGTCACCAAACCAATATCCGCAAATCCACCGGCATTCAGCGCGCCCATGATCTGGACCACCGCTTCATAAGGGATCGACCCATCTGCGCGCAGATAAACCCGATCCGAAGCACGCTCCTCTGCAATCGCGCGCAGCTTGGGCACCAGCTCATCCGGTGCGACAGGCGTTGTCTGAATGGTAATGGTCAAATCCGGTGCTATTGTCACCGTCAGCGGTTCTTCCTGCTCGCCCGGCAACGGGTTCGCCGCCGTCTTGGGCAGCTCTACCGGCACGCCCACCGTCAACAACGGGGCCGCAACCATAAAGATGATGAGCAACACCAGCATCACGTCCACAAAGGGCGTTACATTAATCTCCGACATCGGCTGACTACGCCGCCGCGACCTACGCCGCCGCTTGCCACCGCCACCTCCGCCGGATTTCATCACACCCGCGCCCATGGCTCAGGCGTCCAACTGGCGGCTGAGGATCGTGGCAAACTCGTCGGCAAACGCCTCGTAGCCGGCCACGATCCGATCGCTGTCCGAACTGAGCTTGTTATAGAAAATCACCGCCGGGATCGCAGCGAGCAAACCCAAACCCGTCGCCAATAGCGCCTCGGCAATGCCCGGCGCGACCACGGCCAAATTGGTGTTCTGCTGGGCGGCAATCTCGATAAAGGCATTCATTATGCCCCACACGGTGCCGAACAAGCCAATGAACGGCGCGGTCGACCCGATGGTAGCCAAAATCGGCAATCCCTTTTGCAAGGTCTCGGATTCCTTGACAATCGCCACATCCATTGACCGGTCAATCCGGCTGGTGGCGTTAGCAATCAAACCGCCGTCCTGACGATGGCTTCTCTGCCACTCAACCATCCCTGCGGCAAATATCCGCTCCGAACGCCCCTTGGGTTCCGGTCCCAACTGTTCAAACAGTTGATCCAACGGTTCGCCCGACCAGAACGCGCGGTCGAACTTTTTCGCCTCACTCCGGGCACTGCGGTAAAGGATGATCTTTTGAACAATCACCGACCATGACCAGAACGACGCGACCACAAGGATCAGCATCACCAGTTTTACGGTCAGAGTTGCGCGCGCAAATAGCGCCCACATCGAAAAATCGACTGCTGCTTCCATTCTGCCTGCTCTTTGTCTGCGGCCTTGTTCGTCAGGCCTTGTTTTGCAGGAAAACTAGCTCAGTTCCATCGCGAAAGCCATCCCCTTGCCGCCAATCGCGGATTTTCGCCCAGAAAGGCATGTGCACCGCCGCGTAAGTCGGACAAATTTGTCCGACCTACCGAACCCTCAATGTACCAGCTTGCGCACTTCACCCGGCAGCCGAACCGGCTGTCCGGCCTCATTCATGCACACCACCGTGACCATTGCATGAAACAGAACATCCTCGCCTCGCTTCACCCTTTGCTCCATTATCAACCGCGCCGCAGTGACATTGGCAACCTCGGTTTCCACCGTCAGCAGATCATCCAGCTTGGCCGACCCAGTATAGTCCGCCTCTACCCGCCGCACGGCAAAGACAACACCATCCTCTTTCATCCTAAGCTGATCCAACCCGATTTCGCGAACCCATTCACTGCGCCCTCTCTCGATGAATTTGAGGTAATTGGCGTAGTACACGATCCCCGCCATGTCGGTATCTTCATAATAAACACGTACAGGCAAAGTATAAATCATGGCAAAACCCATCTAAGCTCGACTGACACCGCCATACACCGGAACCTTTCATGCGCGCAATCTACCTGAGCCACCCAGAGGTCACCATTGACCCGAACACACCGGTCCCCGACTGGTCACTCTCCCAGACGGGGCGCGCCCGAACATCTGCGCTCGCCACCTCCGGAGCCTTGCGCAATGTCACTCGCATTTTCTCAAGCGCCGAGCGCAAAGCCGTCGAAACTGCCACCCTGCTCGCCTTTCCACTCGGCCTCATCCCTGTGATAACCGACGCCATGCATGAAAACGACCGGTCCTCAACTGGCTTCCTGCCCCCCGATCAATTCAATGACGCCGCCGATGCCTTTTTTGCCGAGCCCGATCTCTCATATCGCGGTTGGGAAACCGCCGCTGCCGCCCAATCACGCATCCATGCTGCCGTCGCATCTGCCCTCTCCGCCCCCACCTCGGGCGACGCATTATTCGTCGGGCACGGTGGCGTCGGTACTCTTCTCTATTGCGCGCTGTCCAAACAGCCCATTTCACGCGCCCATGATCAGGCCAATACCCCCGGCGCCAATCCCGGCGGTGGCAATGTTTTCATCATCAAAGACAGCGTTCCCACCTCCGGCTGGCACCCTATGGAGGCTCTCGTTAACTGACGCCAGCAAACCTTACCCCACTCAGATCGGCCATCTCCCGCTTCCAGGTGGTGATATCATCTACGCAAAAATCGCCCAGCGACCGGTGTCCACAGGCCCTCGCCAACACCTGCATTAACTC
Source organism: Shimia abyssi (assembly GCF_003014475.1). Classification (GTDB taxonomy): domain Bacteria; phylum Pseudomonadota; class Alphaproteobacteria; order Rhodobacterales; family Rhodobacteraceae; genus Shimia; species Shimia abyssi. Next base: position 27,270 of record NZ_PYGJ01000004.1, read on the forward strand.
AACGCTCGCCCCGAAATACCGCGCCAACTTTTCCGCACCCGCCTGCACATCCAGCAAACGCCGCAACTCCGGCTTTTGAGTCGCAACCCCCACCGGGCAATTGTTGCTGTTGCACATCCGCGCCGCGATACACCCAACCGCCTGCATGGCCGAGTTACTCACCGCCACCGCATCCGCGCCCAGCGCCATCGCCTTGGCGAAATCCTCGGCCACACGTAAACCACCGGTGATTATCAAGGTCACATCGCGCCCCACGCTTTTATCCAGATGCCGCCGGGCCCGCGCCAGCGCCGGAATGGTCGGCACCGATATGTGATCCCGGAAAATCAAAGGTGCCGCCCCAGTACCACCGCCGCGCCCATCCAAAATGATGTAATCCGCACCCGCCGCCAAAGCGAAATCAATATCCGCCTCAATATGGTTCGCCGACAACTTGAACCCAATCGGAATACCACCCGACCGCTCCCGCACCTCATCCGCGATCCGCGCAAAATCTGCCGGTGTCTCCAAATCCGCAAATGTGCTTGGCGAAATCGCACTCTGGCCCGGCTTCAGCCCGCGCACTTCGGCAATCTTGCCCTGCACCTTTTCCCCTGGCAAATGCCCACCTGTACCTGTCTTGGCCCCCTGCCCGCCCTTGAAATGAAACGCCTGAACCCGCGCCACCAATTCGGGCTGCCAACCAAACCGGGCCGATGCCAGCTCATAAAAATACCGAGAATTTTCCGCCTGTTCTTCAGGCAACATACCCCCTTCGCCTGAACAAATCCCGGTCCCGGCCATCTCGGCCCCGCGCGCCAGCGCTGTCTTGGCCTCTTCGCTCAGCGCACCAAAACTCATGTCCGACACGAATAGCGGAATCTTCAGCGTCAGCGGCTTCGCCGCCCTCGGCCCAACCACCACCTCCGTCGCAACCTCCGCCTCATCCAGCAACGGCTTACGCGCCATCTGCGCGGGCAGGATCTGGATATCGTCCCAATGCGGCAAATCCTTGCGCGGCACACCCATCGAGCCCATCTCGCCGTGATGGCCCAGCTTGCTCAGCCCGTCCCGTGCCAGCTCATGAATGCGTGCCACGGTTGGCTCCTCTGGTGTCGGCGCGGCCTTGGGCACATCAGATACCGGCGCCGGGGCAGCCGCCCCCACTTGCAAATCGCCCAACCTGGTGTGCGCCCCATCGCAAAACGGCGCATTGGCGCTCGCCTTGCACTGACACAGCACCGCGCTGCCCGTACTTTCTGCGACAAACTTGCTGGGCGTTATCCCGGTTCCCGAATGACTTCCATCGCAAAATGGTTGGGTCTTGGATCGCCCACACGCGCACCAGAAATAGGACTTCCCCTCCTCCAACTCAATTTTCTTGGGAAACTTCGCGGCGATGATCGGAACGGCATTTGAATCGAGATCTTGCATCTGAAATCCACTCTGGCTGAGGCGCGAAACCGCGCATTGGCGATAACCATCAGAGTGCACATTTTTTTTCGTCGGCCTAGGTCAACAAGCGCAAACGCCTTGTGCGCCCACACACATTCACCTCAAATTTCTTAAATACTTCGCCAAAAATGCACCGAACTGCGCGTTCAGCTGCCCTCTGGCCCCTGCAACCGCGCAAACAGCCGCAGCGCATGGCTCGCGTCATTCGCGGCCACCGGCATCATCCGATCATACCCCGCCGCAATCACCCCGGCGATTTCGGGGCGTAACACCGTCGCGCCTGTCTCAGGTAAAACCGCCAAAGGGGAGGTTTCGGAAAATGCATGATCCCCCCAAACCAAAATCGCCTGCACCGCTTGTGCCAACACAAGGCCTTCCGCCGGGATCTGCGCCATTGCCTCGTTCATCCGCAAGAACACGAAACAGGCCTGAATGCCGCCCTGATCATCAAACCGAAACGCCCGGTACTGGGTCGCATCCGCGTTGCGCAAACGCGCGACCAGCGGTTCCAAACCCGGTATCATCCGCCCTAGGTCAGGCACATCCAGCAATTCGTCCCATTCGCGGAAAAAGAACACCATCAGGTTGCTGCCCAGCTCCGGATCGGTCTCGGCCATCTGATGCCCGGCCAGCGTGACCACAGCCTCAACCGCACCCTTGACCATGGCCAGCGTCTCTTCTTGCACCCCGAACACAATCGGCGCAATCGGACGTCCCCAGCGCGCAAACCCATAGCTGCCATCAGTCCGCGTGAACAACGCTTCAATCTCTTCCGGGCTCAAACGGGCCATGATGCGCACTCCTTGAATTATCCGGTCGCTACATGCCCAAACCCGCGCCCCAAGGCAAGAGCAACGCTCGCCGCGTTCACCGGTCGCGCAACGCTTGGTCTACCGACGTAATACCGACGCAATACCGACGTTAAACCGATGTCGCTTTGGAGCCCACTCAGGCCATTAAACAATCCGCACAAACCTGCTCTTTCGCGGTTCCAAAAACTCGGAAACCCGCGAAGTTGGCTATTTGCGTCCCCCCCCAAACAGATCCCTCTGCTCCTTGGGTTTTGGCGCATGCAGCCCCAGATGTTGCCACGCTTTCTGAGCCAACATCCGCCCTCGTGGTGTCCGCTGAATAAGCCCCTGTTGCAGCAAAAATGGCTCGATCACTTCTTCAATCGCATCCCGCGCCTCACTCAGCGCCGCTGAGATCGTATCAATCCCCACAGGCCCACCTGCATAGTTTTCAGCAATGAATGTCAGGTACCGTCGATCCGCGCCATCCAAGCCCAGATTATCGACCCCGAGCCGCGTAAGTGAGCTATCTGCAAGAGTTTTTGTGATCCGCCCGTCGCCTTCGACCAGCGCGAAATCCACCACCCGGCGCAGCAATCGCCCGGCAATCCTCGGTGTCCCGCGCGATCGTTTCGCAATCTCGCGCGCCCCGCCTTCATCCGCCGGAACCTCCAGCTTGCGCGCATTGCGCGTCACAATCTCGTTCAGCTCATCTTCAGTGTAAAACTGCAATCGCGTCGGAATGCCAAACCGGTCGCGCAGCGGTGTCGTCAACAGCCCCAGCCGTGTCGTTGCCCCCACCAGCGTAAAGGGTTGCAACTCAATCCGCACCGTGCGTGCCGCTGGCCCTTCACCAATCACCAGATCCAACTCAAAATCCTCCATCGCTGGATAGAGGACTTCTTCAACTGCTGGATTAAGCCTATGAATCTCATCGATAAAAAGCACATCTCGCGCTTCCAGATTGGTCAGGATCGCCGCCAGATCCCCCGCCTTGGCCAGCACCGGCCCAGAGGTCATGCGAAAGCTCACACCCAACTCGCGCGCCATAATCTGCGCAAGGGTCGTCTTGCCCAATCCGGGCGGGCCATGAAACAACGTGTGGTCCATTGCCTCGCCACGTCGCCGCGCGCTTTCGATAAACACTTTCAGATTGGCGCGCGCTTCGCGCTGTCCGATGAATGCGTCAAGGTTCTGCGGCCTCAATGCGCGATCTGCGTCTTCGGGCCGAGGCTCCGGGCGCAATGTGGGGTCTGGCTGATCCATGACTTACCCCTTTGGCGCCAATAGCTTAAGCGCGGTCCGAATTAGTTCTGCTGTCTCTGCCCCTGGATAATCCTGCGCTGCCTGCGCCACGGCTCCGGCTGCCTCGGACGGCGCGTATCCCAAATTCCCTAATGCCGAAAGCGCATCCGCCTGCGCCGAGGCAGACCCGGCCCCGCTGTCCACCGACGCCACATTGGCCGCCGCCGGCGCTCGGTCGGGCGCCTCCAATACATCCTCAGACGCCGGCGCCTCCACCGGCACCCCGGCCAAGGACGCGCTCAATGACGCGCCCAACGCCATCACTTCCGGCGCTTTGTCCTTCAATTCGATCACAACACGCTGCGCTGTCTTGGGCCCGATCCCCTTGGCCGCCTTGATCGCGGCAATATCGCCCAGCGCAATCGCCCGGCCAACACCTTCGGCACCCAACGTTCCCAGGATCGCCATCGATGCTTTGGCCCCTATCCCCTGAACCGAGATCAACAACCTGTGCCATTCTTTTTCCAAAAGCGACGTAAAGCCGAATAGCTGCAACAGATCTTCGCGCACCAATAACTCAGTATAAAGCGCCACTGCTTCCCCCGGCCCCGGCAACGCCGCCAATGTTCGGTCCGAACAATAGACCACATAGCCAACGCCGCGCACATCAATCAGCACATGATCCGCCGCCCGATACTCAATACGCCCTGACAGCTTGCCAATCATGCCTGCGCCCTCCGCAGTGCCTTTTCATAACCCGCACCAGCCCGTGCGTGATGCGCGTGACAAATCGCAATGGCCAAAGCATCTGCCGCATCCGCACCCTTGATCACCGTACCCGGCAATTGCAGCTTAACCATATGCTCCACCTGCTGCTTCTCAGCATGACCCACGCCCACAACCGTCTTCTTGACCTTGTTGGGCGCATACTCTCCGATCTTCAGTCCAAACTGCGCCGGAACCAAAAGCGCAATCCCTCGCGCCTGACCCAACTTCAACGTCCCGGCCCCGTCTTTGTTTACAAATGTCTGCTCAATCGCCGCCTGTTCCGGCTGAAAACGCGCGAACACATCCGTCAACTGTTCATGCAAAGACAGCAACCGAGCTGCCAAATCCGAGCCAACTGAGTGGCAAATTCCGTTTGCTACATGACTGAGTCGGCTTCCATCAGCGTCGATGACCCCCCAACCCATGTTGCGCAACCCCGGGTCAATTCCCAAAACTCGCATGATTGTGCCCAACTGCCCCTGTTTTGTTGCTTTTTCACAGCACTAGCACGAAACAAGAACAAACACCAAGCCCATAACACCTTGGCGCGTTTGCGACAGGAACTATTCCAGCTGCGTCGCAAATGTATGGACCTCGCCGAAAACTGCCCAAGAGCGACAGTCAACATGTCGCTTTCGCCCCTTGTTTTCAACGCTAATTCCACCTTTCCGACCAATGCAAAAACTGCATGACAGCTATGATTTTTTTGCTGCTTGTTTGTTACGCAGACTGCTCATATCTGCGGCTTATCGAAAACGGACCATGACTAACCCACAAACAGAAGGAAGATTGATATGGCCACTTACGACAACGTCTACACCCCGAGTTTTTCTGGCCGCATTGGTCAAGGCATCGCACACACGGTTGCCGCCTTCTCGGCATGGAACACAAGCCGCGCTACCCGCAAAGCGCTGCGTGCCCTGACCGACCGCGAGCTGGACGATATCGGCCTGTCACGCGCCGACGTCGACGTACTGAGCTAACGAAATACGCCCAACCGGCGTTTCGTTTTCGGATCGTATGATCAAGGAACCGCGGACCCCTCTTGGGGCCGCGGTTTTTTCATGTCCAGATATCAGCCAAATGTAGCCCCCAAAAAACAATGGCTCCGCGGAGAGAGACGCGAAGCCATTGCAATGAGCTGATTGGAGGGTCAGCAAATATGTGACGCAGCCCCAAGCCGGGGAGCCCTCTGGACTGCGTCTTGAAACTTTTACTTCAGCGCTTTGATCTGCACCGCGACCCAGCGCGACATCGGGTCCGGTCGCATGGTCCAGGCCGCGACCTGCTCCACTTTCGACGCGCCATCCAATCGGGCAACTTTCTGGGTATAGAATTCGGGGCCGTAGCTGGCGATCATTGCGCCCTTGATCCCGAAAAATGCGACCGCAACCATTGCAAGACCCATCCACGGAAAACTACGTTGGCGTCCTGCGCCGCGGACGATAACATATCCATCGCGATTTACGGCGATCCGTTGGCGGGGCCGACGTCCCTTGGCCTCTTTGCGATAAATTTTGGCCAGGCGGTCGTGAAACTCTGCGTGTGATTCACTCATGGCAACATACTCTTCGTTTGGCCCCCACCAAACATGGCCAAATTGGCTTTCAATTGTGGCGGAAATGTGGCGCAAAGTGGAAAATACGGCGAATTCAAGACAAATGGGGCGGGTTTGCCCGATTCAACCTTCAACACGGGAAACAATACAATCATCTGACTGACATTGTTCACAAAATCAGAACGCCGCACCTTAATCAAGGCACGGCGTTCAAACAAGTTCAGAGGTGATTCTCGTGAAATCGAGCGCTTATCTGCGCTTCATTGTCAAAGTAGACCATTCACCCACTTCTTCGTGGAAGGACACGTCAAATCCAGCCGCGTCATAGGCCGCAATTACGTCCGCCGCCTGCTCGTTCAACAGACCCGACAGGATCGCATAGCCGCCCGCACCAATGTTGCTTCCCATATCCGGGGCTAGATCTACAAGCGGCGCTTTCAGGATATTGGCAAAAACCAGATCATATGGTGCCTTGGCTGCCAGATCCGGGTGCCCGAAACCCGCCGCTTCCAAACAGATCACCCGGCCTTGCAGGTCATTTGCCTTTACATTGGCCTCTGCCACGTCCACGGCCACCTCATCAATGTCGCTTGCCAACACCGGGTTTGGCCAAATCCGCGCTGCGCCCATCGCCAAGACAGCCGTGCCACAGCCAATGTCGGCCACGTTCTGCCCTTCGAACCCGTCGTTCGCCACGCGATCCAGCGCCTTGAGGCAACCCAGCGTCGTGCCATGATGTCCGGTGCCAAACGCCATTGCCGCCTCGATCAACAACGGCTCTGCGCCCTCTGGCACCTTGTCCGCATCGTGACTGCCATAAACAAAAAACCGCCCCGCCTCGACCGGCGCCAATTCGCGCTTCACATGCGCCACCCAGTCGGTCTCGGGCAGTTCGCTGACCACAAACGGTTTGGCGTCAAACGCCGCCGCCAAAACAGCCAACCCCGCCTCATCCGGGCTCTCGGTGAAATAACCGCCCACTTCCCACAGCCCCGATCCGTCTTCGATCTCGAATACGCCAACACCCGTGGGTTCAGGGTTCAACCGTTCCATCGCTTCGCCCAGCGCCTCGCCCTGGGATTTTCCGATCAACGTGGTCAACGCGGTGAATGTGGGCATTGCGGCTCTCCTGATAGGTTGCCAGCGGCCTAGGCCCAACAGCCAAAGACGTCAAGCCTGTGCCTATATCACAAACGTTGCCAACAGGCGCAATGCCACCAACGTCAGAATGACAAGGATCACCTTGTTAAACGCCTGCGGCGACACCTGGCGCGCCAGAAACGCGCCCACCGGCATAAACGCCGCAATCACCGCCACTGCCCCCAGACCCAGCCAGAACAGTGGCCATGTCATCAACCCAAAAAAGATCAACGACGGCACCTGCAGCACACCCACGGCCACAAAGAACCCAGAGATTGTCACGATAAACGTCCGCCGCTCCAACTGCATCGCGTTCAAAAATGTCACCGACACCGGCGCAGATATCCCCACCAGCGTCTGCAATACGCCCGCAACCACGCCAACCGCTGCCGCCATCCGCTCGGCCATCGGATAGCCCAACACCCAGCCCGGTCGCATCAGGCGAAAACTGACATAGGCCAGCACCATGAACGCCACGACCAGCATCAGGTTGTCGGCCTCGATATTGGCCAATACCACCGTGCCCAGCATCCCAGCCCCAGCACCGGTCAGGAAAAACCGCCATCGAAACCGGGCGGGCAAATTGTGTTCACGATACTGCCAGACTTGCCACAGGTTAGGTAGCAGGTTGGGAATGGCAAACAACACAATCGCCGTTGGCACATCATAGAGCAGCGCCAGCATTGGCACCGCCAACAAAGGCGTGCCCACCCCAATTGCCCCTTTTAGAATACCGCCCAGCGCAAATGCGCCACCGACCATGAGCACATTCTGCCAAAACGCCGCGTCTTCGATCATCGACCTAGCCCTTGCAGATACCGCCAGCTCCACAGCCCGCCAAGGATGCCCGTGACCACGCCCACAACGGCCTGCGCATAAATCACCCCCGGTGCCGCAAACACTCCGGCCAGCCACATCGCCGCAGGCAGGGTTAGCACACCATCCCGGAACCAATTAAGCATGGTCGATCGTGCAGGTTTGTCCACATTGTTGAACGCTGCGTTTGACACAAACAGCGCCCCCACGAAAAAGAACGCTCCAGCGCCCACCGTGACAAAGGTCTGATAGACAACCGCGCCGCTGCCTTGCAGGCCAAACCCATCAATCACCAGCCCTGCCGTCGCCAACAGCGCGCCCCACGCCACCAGCGTGTAGACCCCGGCAAAGATCAACGCATCGCGATAAGTGCTGCGCAGCCGCTCATATTGCGCCGCGCCAAAGTTCTGGCCAAAAATGCCGCCCACAGCACCTGAAAGCGAGAATATGCCGCCATAAGCCAGAACCGTCAGCCGGTTCACCACAGCCCACCCCGCCACCGCCGCATCACCGAACCCGGCAATCACCCCGGTCAGCAGAAAGTTCCCGAACGGCGTTGCAACTTGGGTCAGGATCGCAGGCACTGCCACCTTGGCAAACGGCCCCGCACTCCGGCGTACCGCCCACAGCTCCGGGCGCGCGTATAAGTCATGCACCCGCGTGGCATAATACAACGCAACTGCGGCCATTACGAACCGCGACAGCACCACGCCCAGCGCCGCACCATCCAGCCCCATGCCCAAGCCCAGGATCAGGAACGGATCCACCACCATCGCAACAATACCCGAGCTCAGGGTCACATACATCGACCGCCTCCCATCGCCCTCGGCCCGCAAACTTGCCTGTCCAGCCAGTCCCACGGCCATCACCACCAGCGACGGCATCGAGATCAGAATATAGCGCTCTGCCAACGCCAATGTCTCACCTTCGGCCCCCGCGAGCGTCAACATGGGCGCCCGAAATACCAATATGCCCATGGCGACGATCAGCTGCACCAAAACGGTCCACACCAATGCCCCGGTGGCATCATGGCGTACGCGGTCGTAATCTCCCATCCCGATCCTTCGGGAAATCACCGCCATCCCGGCAATCATCAGCCCAATCCCGATCGACACCGCAAAAAACTGAATGGCAAAGGCATACCCGATGGCCGCTACCAATTTCTGATCGCCCAGCCACGCAATCCAGAACAGGTTCGCCAGATCGACCAAAAACACGAATGTTATCCCAACAGTCCCCGCCATGGTCATGCGCACCACATGCCCCATCGTCGCCCCGTCCAGAAACCGCCCTCGCCGCACGGTCATAAATTACTCCGCAGCCGCAGGCGCATAGCGTTTCAACCGGGTCTCATTGCCCTTTTCCGGATGGCGCGGGATCAATGTCGCCAACCCAAGCGAAACACCCGCCATCGCCGCTGCAAGGGCGAACACCGCCCCGGGAGACACCAGCCACAACAGCCCCAGCAACACCGGCAGAAACACCGCCGCAATATGGTTGATGGTAAAGGCCACCGCCGCGGTAGGGGCAATATCTTCGGGGTCCGAAATTTTCTGGAAATAGGTTTTTAACGCCAGCGACAGTGCAAACAGCATATGATCGACAACATAAAGAACCGAGGCCAGCAACACCCCCCATCCAAAGAAATAGATGCCGCCATAGGCCAGGAACACGATCACCAAACCCGCATATTCAAAAATCAAAGTGCGCCGCTCGCCAAACTTCGCGACCCCTGCACCGATCATCGGCGCAATCACGATATTGGCCACCAGATTGATCAGGTAAAGCGACGTGATCTCATGCACGTCAAAGCCAAACCGCTCAACCATCATGAACCCGGCAAAAACGATAAAAATCTGTCGCCGCGCACCGGCCATGAACTGCATCGCATAATACAGCCAATAGCGCCGCTTAAACACCATCTTGCGCAGCTGCGGCGTACGCTCCTCAAACTGCGGAAACGCCAACAGGCAATAAAGCGCAATCGCCACCGTGATCCCGCCACCCACCATATAGACAGTATTGTAACTCAGATCGAACCGCTTCCATGACAACACAATCGCCACATAGGCCACCAACGTCGCCGCCGATGCGGCCGCCATGATCCAGCCCAGCATCTTTGGCGCGCGCGCCTTGTCCAGCCACTGCAACTGCAATGACTGGTTCACTGTCTCGTAATAGTGAAACCCAATGCTGCTCAGCATCGTGATTGTCAAAATGCCCGCCATGCTCGGAAACCACGCCGTCACCGCCGTCGCCGCCCCCAACATCAACAACGAGACCAGCCCCAAAACCTGCTCACGCATAAACAAAAGAATGGCAATCACGCCAACCGCAAAAAACCCTGGGATCTCGCGCACGGTATGCAACAAACCAATGTCAGCGCCATCAAACCCTGCAACCTCAATCACAAAGTTATTGAGCAAAGCAGACCACACATTAAAGGCGACCGGCATCGCCAGCGCCATCAGGAACAACAACGTGACCGGACGCCGCCACACCGGCAAATGCGCCGCATCATCAAGGCTTATCTTGTTAAACATATACCGCCAATACGCCTGCTCTCTGCAAAAAGCGAGACCCTATATGCGCACCCCATCTCTCGAAAACTGCACATCCCGCAACAGCTTCCACCGTCCAGCCTCTTCATCTTGCCAAAAACACTTCGGGGGTCTGGGGGCTGGCCCCCAGCCGCACGTCAATAAAAGCTCTGCGGATCAATATCCACCGCCAGCCGCAAATCCCCCTTCAGGCGAAATTGCCCAACCCATTGCGCCAAAGCCGCCTGCAACGGCGCGCTCTTGTCGGCTTTCACCAGCAACCGCACGCGGTGTCGCCCGCGCACGCGCGCTATTGGCGCAGGTGCTGGGCCGTAGACCTCGGCACCAATGGCCCGCAACATGCCCGCATTGCGCGCCAAGGCATTGCCCAAATCAAATACCTGCGACACATCCCCCCCCGACAGAATGATCCCCGCCATACGTCCATAGGGCGGCACGCCCGCGTGGCGGCGCTCATCCGCCTCAGCGCTCCAAAACCCTTTTTCGTCTCCTGCAAGAATCGCTCGGATCACCGGGTGCTCGGGTTGATAACTCTGCAACATCGCCACTCCGGGTTTCTCCGCCCGACCGGCGCGCCCCGCCACCTGTCGCATCAATTGAAACGTACGCTCGGCGGCGCGCAAATCTGATCCCTGAAGACCCAGATCCGCGTCAATCACCCCCACCAGCGTCAGCAATGGGAAATTGTGCCCCTTGGCCACCAATTGCGTGCCGATAATAATATCGGCACCCCCAGCGGCAATAGTCTCGATGCCCTCTTTCAATGCCCGCGCCGATCCAAACAGGTCCGAGCTCAGCACCGCCAGCCGCGCCTCGGGCCACAGCTTACCCGCCTCTTCGGCCAACCGTTCAACTCCGGGGCCAACCGGGGCCAACTTGCCCTCCACTTCGCAACTCGGGCACACCTCTGGCATGGCTTTGGTCTCGCCGCATTGATGGCACACCAACCGTTTCAGGAAACGGTGTTCCACCATGCGTGCATCACAATGATCACACCCAACCTGATGCCCACAAGCCCGGCAAATCGTCACCGGGGCATAGCCCCGCCGATTGATGAACAACAGGCTCTGCTCACCCGCCAATACTCTGCGGTCGACCGCCGCCTTCAAAGTTGATGAAATCCACCGATCTCGCGCCAAATCCTCAGCGCGCATATCAATCGCGCGCATCTCTGGCAGCACCGCGTCTCCAAACCGTGACATCAGCTCCAGCCGCTCATACTTCCCGGCTTGTGCATTGGCCCAGCTCTCCAGCGATGGCGTCGCCGAGGCCAGCACCACCTGCGCGCCGGACAGCGACGCACGCAGCACCGCCATATCCCGCGCATTATAAAGCACCCCGTCTTCCTGCTTGTAAGACGTGTCATGCTCCTCATCGACCACGATCAATCCCAGATCGCGAAACGGCAGGAATAGCGCAGATCGCGCGCCCACCACCAGCGAGGCGCCACCCTGACCCACCATCTTCCACGTGCGTCGCCGCTCGGTCATGGTCACACCGGAATGCCACTCTGCCGGACGCGCCCCGAACCGCGCCTCAACCCGCGTCAGAAACTCCGAGGTCAGCGCGATCTCGGGCAACAGAACCAACCCCTGCCGCCCCACCTTGAGACACTCAGCCACCGCTTCCAGATAGACTTCAGTCTTGCCAGAACCGGTCACCCCACGCAGCAGGGTTGTTCCATACCGCTCGGAACGAACCCCCGCCCGCAATGCCTCCGCCCCCGCCGCCTGATCCTCAGATAAGGTCTTGCCACCATACTCCGGATCAAGCCGGGCAAACGGCACATCGCGCGGCGTGTCTTCTTCGCGCACCACACCCTGTTTGACCAACCCCTTGATCACCGAGTTCGTTACACCCGCCATTTCACTGAGTTCGCCCAGCGTAAACGACAACCCGCCATAGTCTCGCAGCGCCTCAAGAACACGACGGCGCGCTTCGGTCTGACGGTCCGGCTCGCCTTCGCCCAGACGGTAGATCTTGCGCATTGAGGGTGGATCGCTCAGACCCGGGGCGCGCGTCGCCAGCCGCAACATTGCATGCAGCGGCGTCAACGTGTAATCCGCCGCCCGCTCCAGAAACGCCTTCATCCCCTGATCCATCGGCGCGACATCCAGCACCCGGTTGACCGACCGGATTTTCGAGATGTTATAATCGCCTTTACCCGGCCCCCAGATCACGCCCAACACCTTGCGCGGGCCCAAAGGCACCTCGACAAATGCCCCCTCAGCACAGCCGCCCTCGGGCGCCTTGTAATCCAGAAAACGATCCAGCGGTTGCGCGGTAAGCACCGCCACTAACGCGCCATGTTCGAAAAAGCCGGGTTCCTGCAAGTTGACCCCAATCATTATTCAGCATGTTTCCGCTAACGAATATTGCGCCCTGCCCCGGTTTCAGGGCTTTTCGCAACGTCCCCGATAGGGTAAAGCCATCCCAACCCAAGTCCAACCCGACAAAGGACCCTCCCCATGAAATTCTTTCTAGACACTGCCGACATCGACGCCATCGCCGAACTCAACGCGCTCGGTATGGTGGATGGCGTTACCACCAACCCTTCGATCATCAAAAAATCAGGCCGCGACATTCTCGAAGTGACCAAGGAGATCTGCGACCTCGTCGAAGGTCCGGTCTCTGCCGAAGTCACCGCCACCGACGCCGACGAAATGATCGCCGAAGGTCGCAAACTGGTTCAGATCGCGGATAATATCGCCGTAAAAGTTCCCCTCACCTGGGACGGCCTGAAGGCGTGTAAAGTGCTGACTGACGAAGGCAATATGGTCAATGTAACCCTGTGTTTCTCAACAAATCAGGCACTGCTGGCCGCCAAAGCAGGTGCGACATTCATCTCGCCCTTTATCGGTCGTCTGGATGACATCAACCTTGATGGCATGGATCTGATCCAGGATATCCGTCAAGTTTACGACAATTATGGATTTGAAACCCAGATCCTCGCGGCTTCGGTGCGTACTGTGAACCACGCATCGCAATGTGCGCTGGTAGGCGCAGATGTGATGACCGCACCTCCTTCGGTTGTCAAAAGCATGGTGAATCATGTGCTGACTGACAAAGGGTTGGCCGCGTTTTTGGCGGACATCAAGGATGCGGGCATTAAGATCCTCTGAGGGATTAGTTTCCAAAGCGGGGGCCAGCCCCCACACCCCCGAAGTATTTCTGGCAAAATGAAGAGGGCGGGCCTGTATGAGGTCCGCCCTGTTTCGTGTTGACTGTGTCCTTAGTTGATCGAGACCAGCTCGATGGCAAAGGTGAGATCCTTGCCTGCCAGCATATGGTTGGCATCCATCGTCACCGTGTCATCTGTCAACGCGGCAACGGTTACGGGCATGACCTGACCATCAGGGGCGCGCATTTGCAGTTGCAGCCCCACCTCGAGCGGTATTTCCGCCGGGATGTCGGCGCGTGGGACATCCTGCACCGCGTCATCGTGGCGCGGACCGTAGGCCTGATCACAGGCGATTTCAGCGACTTTCTTGTCACCTACCAACATGCCATCCACGGCCGCGTCGAATCCGGGGATCACCTGACCTCCGCCTAGTGTGAATTCCAATGGGTCGCGCCCTTCAGAGCTGTCAAACACCGTTCCGTCGCTCAGAGTGCCTTTGTAGTGGATGCGAACGGTATCGCCCGATTTTGCAGCTGTCATGAGATATCCATTCTGTCAGCGGGACCAACCCCCATTGGGCCAGTTTGAAGGCGCAATTTAACTGGCGTGCTTCCGAAAGACAAACAGCCCTTTTCGCCCTGCGCAATCTCTGTCAATCTTGCCCGGTCAAGGGAGGACACCATGCCGATCACCACCTGTATCTTCGACGCATATGGCACATTATTTGACGTTGCCGCCGCCGCCCGAGAGGCCGCTGCAGAACCGGGACGCGCCGTTTTTGCCGAGCATTGGCCGCGCGTGGCACAAGATTGGCGCCTGAAACAATTGCAATACACATGGCTGCGCGCCGTATCGGATGCGCATTGTGATTTCTGGGACGTGACCAAGGACGGGCTCGACTGGGCGCTTGAGGCCAGCGGGCTGGAAGGTGATCCAGAACTGCGTGAGCGCCTTTTGCAGCTTTATTGGGAATTAAGCGCCTACCCCGAGGTACCCAGAATGTTAGCTGAACTGAAAGAGCAAGGTATGAATACCGCGATCCTGTCCAACGGGTCGCCCGCAATGCTGGATGGCGCGGTGCAATCGGCCGGTATTGGCGCGTTTCTGGATGATGTGCTGAGCGTTGAAAGCGTCGGTATCTTCAAACCGGCCGCATCGGTCTACGATCTTGTTTTGAAACGTTTCGAATGTCAGCCCGATAATGTGCTGTTCGTCAGCTCAAATGGTTGGGACGCCGCCTGCGCCACCGGGTTTGGCTTTACCACCGCATGGGTCAATCGCGCGGGCGAGCCGATCGACCGCTTGCCATGGGTGCCAGAACTGGTGCTCAGCGATCTGACTGGCATCCCCGAGGAGACCAATCGATAATGCCCCAGTTTATCACGTCCGACGGCTTGTCCCTTTCCTTTGACGACACCGGCGGCGCCGGGCCAGCTGTACTTTGTTTGGCGGGGCTGACCCGAAATGCCAGCGATTTTGACTACGCCATGCCCGCGCTTAAGGGAGCGCGCGTGATCCGCATGGATTACCGCGGGCGCGGGCAATCGCAATGGGCCGAAAATCCAATGACTTACACAATCCCACGTGAGGCGCAGGATGCGCTGGAATTGCTTGACCACCTGAGTCTGCCGCGCGCTGCCATCCTTGGCACGTCTCGCGGCGGTCTGATCGCGCTGACCATTGCGGCACTGGCACCACAGCGGTTAAGCGGTGTGTGTTTCAACGACATTGGTCCGGTCATCGAACTTGGCGGATTGGAAACCATCGTCGACTATATCGGGCGCAATCCCGTCTGGAAAACCTATGACGAGGCCGAAACCGCCTTTGCCACCCGTGTTCCCGGCTTTTACAACGTGCCTGCCGGGCGTTGGCGGGAAGAGGTGGAAAAGCACTATGTCCAGACAGATCAGGGCCTGACGATCAATTACGATCCAAAACTGCGTGATGCGGTGCTTGCCAGCATTGACCCCAATGCCACACCGCCTGACCTCTGGCCGCTGTTTTCATCGCTCTCGGCATTGCCCCTTGCCGCACTCCGGGGTGACACTTCGGATATCCTCAGCGCCGAAACCTTTGCAAAAATGCAAGAATGTGCGCCCATGATCGCCGCAACCGTGCAAAATCGCGGACATGTGCCATTTCTGGATGAGCCAGAAAGCGTACATGTTTTGACCCGCTGGGTCGCCGAACTCAGGAAAGACATGCCATGAATATCGACATGATCCGTGCTGCCGCCACCCGTCTCAAAGGGCATGCGCGGCGCACACCTCTGCTGACGTCGCCCTTTCTGGACGAGATCGCGGGGCGACGCGTGATTGTCAAACCTGAATGCCTGCAACATACCGGTTCGTTCAAATTTCGCGGCGGATGGTCGGCGGTTTCGGCATTGGACGAGGCGACCCGCAAGCGCGGTGTGATCGCATTTTCTTCAGGAAACCACGCCCAGGGGGTCGCTTTGGCCGCAGCCAAACATGGGGCGCCCGCTGTCATTGTCATGCCCAATGACGCCCCTGCTCTCAAGATTGACAATACCCGCGCCTTGGGGGCCGAAGTCGTGCTCTATGATCGCCCCGGTGGCGAAAACCGCGAAGCGGTGGGCGACGTCATCGCCCGCGAACGCGGCCTCACGCTCATCAGACCGTACGACGAACCTCAAGTGATTGCTGGTCAAGGCACCACAGGACTTGAGATTGCAGAACAGGCCCGCGAACTTGGCGTTGAAAATGGCGATGTACTAATCTGTTGCGGCGGCGGCGGCCTGACTTCGGGCATCGCTATGGCGCTTGAGGCAGAAGCGCCTGGCCTGCGGGCCCGCCCGGTCGAGCCTGAAGGGTTTGACGATGTTGTCCGCTCGCTGATCACGGGCGGGATTGAGACCAACAATCGCCAATCCGGCAGCCTGTGCGATGCCATCATCACGCCTTCACCTGGCGAAATCACCTTTCCGATTATGTCGCGCCTTTGCGGTCCCGGCGTTGTGGTCAGCGAAGACCAAGCCATGCACGCCGTTGCCCTGGCCTTTAAGCGGCTCAAGATCGTGGTTGAACCCGGCGGTGCCGTGGCACTAGCGGCGGCACTTTTCCATGGTGACAAGATCGAGGGCGAGGCCGTTGTGGCCGTGTGCACAGGCGGCAATGTGGACAAGGATGTGTTTGGCGACGCGTTGGCGCGTTTTGCCTGACGGAAAAGCCAAGTGCTGGGGTTGGGTTAATGAGTATTTCTGGAACACTAATAGCAGCTGGTTCGAACAGAGCTGCGATTTTGGGAGAGTAAGATGACCCGTTTCACAATCGCATCCTTCAACGTCAAGAACCTGATTGGCGCGGATAAGGAATATTATCAGTTTCAGTCCTACACCCCCGAAGAATACGCATGGAAAACCGACTGGACAGCAAATCAAATCTTTACCATGGACGCCGACATTGTCGGTTTTCAGGAGATTTTTGAAGAAGACGCCTTGCGCAACGTGATTGCCGAGGCGGATCGCATCGGCGGCGCGTCCAATGAGGCCGCAATCCCCTCAAAATCAAAGAGCTATCACCGCAAGGCGATTTTCCGCAAACTCGGCTATACGCCCTATGGCGATGCCGCGCTTGCCTTTGCCCCAAACGCCAATGACACAGGTGTGCCCGGTGAACGACGACCCGGTCTGGCCATCCTGTCACGCTTTGGTTTTGTTGAGCCGCCCGAGATCATTCAGGACCTGCCCGAAGCACTGAACATCCCCTTTCGCGAACTTGGCGGCGACGATGGTGGCTCCTTCCGCCTCTCGCGCTTGTCACGCCCCATTCTCAAGGTGCGCATCCCCGTCGGGGATCAGATCATAACCGTTTTAAACTGCCACATGAAATCCAAGCTTGGCGAATATCTGCGCCCGGCTGGCGCTGATTTCGCACCGGAGTCCGACCTTACCCAGTATGACCCCGTTGGACGTGCCCTTGGTTCCTTGCGTGCAGCCGTGCGCCGCATGGCCGAAGCATGGGTGTTGCGCCGTGCCATCGTAACTGAGCTGGAACAGGGTCGCCCAGTACTCACATTGGGCGATTTCAACGATGGCGAACACGCGGTCAGCAGCGAAATCATCTCGGGCGAGACTCCATTCAAAAATTACTCATGGATGCTGCGCCACGATGCCAAGGACCACAGTGACCGCTATTCGCGCGGCGAAAACACACAGATCACCAATGCAGTAAATGATATGCGCCTTACCTCAGCCGAGGCGCTTTTTGTGCGCAAATCCCTGCGTGATATGGTCTACACCACGGCCTTTGGCGGCGTTTACGAAAGCATCGATCAGATCTACATGTCGCGACATTTTCACCCGGAATACGACAATCGCATTGGCGAAATGGACTATTTTAGCGTATTAAATGACCATCTAACCGATGGTAGCCATGCAGAGGCACCCTATAACAAACTTGCCAGCGACCACGGCCAGATTATGGCGCATATCGCACTAAACGACTGACTTATCAGGAGAAAGACGATGCGCGTTGCTGAATTTGACGGCACCCGCCTGCATTTTCGCGTCGATGGAGACCTCACCGGCGCGCCGGTTTTGTTCATTAATTCTCTGGGCACGGACCTGCGGCTCTGGGACCCGATTTTACCGTTCCTGCCTGCCGGGTTGCGCATAATTCGCTATGACAAACGGGGGCACGGCCTCTCTGATGCGCCGCCTGCGCCCTATTCGATGGGCACACTGGTGCGCGACGCGGAACAGCTGCTCGATATGCTGGATGTGCGCGACGCCATGGTCGTCGGGCTGTCCATAGGCGGCATGATTGCTCAAGGGCTCGCCGTCAAACGCCTTGATCTCGTGCGCGCACTTGTGTTGTCCAACACCGGCGCCAAAATCGCCACGCGTGAGATTTGGGACACCCGTATCGACACGGCCCGACGCGACGGCGTCGCCGCACTTGCGCAAGGCACAATGGAACGCTGGTTCAGTCGCGAATTTCTAGATCGCCCAGAATTGGCCCTGTGGCAAAACATGTTCGAACAAACCTCGCTTGACGGGTTTACAGGCTGTTCAGCGGCCATTCGGGGTACTGACTTTTACACCCCCACCTCGGGCCTGCGGCTGCCTACGCTGGGTATTGGCGGTTCAGAGGATGGCGGAACACCGCCGGACCTCGTGCGCGAAACCGTGGACCTGATCCCCGGTTCCCGCTTTGAGCTGATCCGCCGCGCCGGGCACCTGCCCTGTGTCGAGCGCCCGGAAACCTACGCCGCCATGCTTACGGATTTCTTCACGGAGACCGGCCATGTCTGACATCCTGCTCGTGCACGGGTCTTGCCATGGCGCATGGTGCTGGCGTGATCTGGAACCCGCCCTGACCGCATTGGGCCACACTGCACGCAGCATCGATATGCCCTCGCACGGTGCCGATCCGACCCCGCCGGAACAGGTCACGCTCGACAGTTGTGCGCAATCAGTGGTCGATGCGCTTGGCCGCGATACGGTTGTGGTCGGGCACAGCTGGGGTGGATTTCCGATATCACGAGCCGCAGACATGGCGCTTGGTTTCAGACGGCGCAAGATCGCGCGGCTGATCTATCTCTGCGCCTATGCGCCGTGGGATGGCCACTCGCTCGCGGATATGCGCCGCGCCGCGCCGCGTCAGCCGCTCAAGCACGCCATCGTCAAATCCGCCGATAGCATTAGTTTTGGCATCGACCCTGCCTATGTACGAGACGTGTTCTACCACGATTGCCCTGCGGGCACGCTGGAATACGCCCTCCCACGTCTGTCGCACCAGCCGATCAAACCGCAGGAAACACCAGTCGCGCTTGGTCCGGGTCACGCCGCGGCGCCCAAAAGTTATATCCGCTGCAACGATGACCGCACCATCCCGTCAGAATTTCAAATCACCATGACCAAAGATTGGCCCGCAAGCGATATCTTTGAAATGTCCACAGGCCACTCGCCATTTTTTGCTGATCCCGCTGGCCTTGCCACTCTGATCGACAGGATTGTCAGAGCCTAATCCTCTTCAGGCAATGCCGACATCTTAGGGTCGCGGTACCGATGCAAACGCCGCGCCGAATCCATTGCGAATTTCTGGATCAGTTTCTTGCGACGCGCCCCGGCCAGTTTGTCCTCTGGCCCCATTCGAATGATCTCTGCATCATACGCATCGGCCATGATCAATCCTGTACCCTCTGGCAGCAACTCGGTCGGAAACGCGGTATCCACGGCCCAGAAATATCGGTCACACCACTCAAGATAGCCTTGCCACTTCTTGTCTGTCTGGAAATCCGCGCGGCTGGATTTACATTCCACCACCCACAATTCTCCTTTGGGACCAAGCGCCATCACATCCACCCGCAAGCCACGAATTGGGACAAATTCTTCAATCGAAACATAGCCATGGCTGCGCAGATGGCGGCTGACACCGCGCGCAAGCAATTGTCCGGGTTGCAAGTCCTGTTCCATACCGCAAATGTGAACAATTCGTGAACAAATGGCAAGTCCAGTTTTTCGCGCGCCTTTCACCCACGTGACAGGTTCCCCCTTGCCCCGGCCCGCTCGCACCCCTAGATAGGTCAGTGGCGGGTGCTGCCCTTCTCGTGATACGGTTGCATTCCGGTGGCCTTAAGCAATTCCGAGGGAGCTGGCTCTGTCCTGGTCCTGGCCTAGTTACCTGGCGCCCACCTGTATAAACAGGTCCTCGGGAATGAGATAACCACACGGCTGCGTTTGCGGGCCCGCCACTTTTCCACCCGCTCAGGCGGCGTTTGCCTGGTCACGTGTCACCCAAACACCCACCTGTTCGCGCCGCCCACGCACAGCCTGATCGCCTCTATCCTCCAACCGTCTCAACAATATCTGCCCGGTTTTATCATCCGCTGCGATGGCATCCACCACGGCATCACTCACCGCGATCGGTCGCCCAAATGCACGTGTCAGCTGTTCCAACCGGCTGGCCACATTAACCGTGTCACCAATCACTCCAAACTCCAGCCGCCGCGCGTTGCCGATATCGCCCACGACAACTGGCCCGAAATGAATACCGATGCCAATCTTGACCTCGGTCTGCCCATCAGCTTCGCGTTCAACGTTCCACTGCTCAAGCAACGCGCACATGTCAAACGCACATTGCAACGCGCGACGCGCATCATCCGGGTGGGTATCCGGCGTGCCAAAAGTCGCCATCAGCCCGTCACCGAGATATTTGTCCAACGTCCCGCCATTCTCAAATACAGCCCTGCCAAGGCGGTCATGATAGCCGCGCAGTAATGCCACAACCTCGCTGGCGGAATATTGTTCGCAGAGCGCCGTAAAACCTACGATATCCACAAACAGAACCGCCACATCCTGTTCACGCGCTACGCCCAAGTCTGAATTTCGCTGGCTGATCCGCTCTACAACGTTGGGTGAAAAGTACCGCGCCAAACTAGCACGTGACCTTTCGGCTTCAACTTGGCTCGTAACCAGTCGACGCGACCGGCGCACCAACGCCGCCAACCCCGCAGACAGCAAGACCGTAATCAGAATCTCCTGCGCCCAGAAGCCAAGATAGATGAAATCAGGGTCTGCACGTGCCGCGACAAACGCGTCCACCGACTGTTCCGGCAAGTCCAGATTTGTGAAGGCATCCGGCCGACTTGCGAACCAGGCCAACATGCCCGTACGGGCCAAAACAATACTGGCGCCACACCACAACACCAAGGATGGGCGAAAGCTAAAGGCGGCCTGCATTAGAAATAGGTAGAAAAACATGAACTGGCTGCTCGCCATCATGATAGCAGGGGGTAAAACATAGCTCGCCAGCGGGTTTTGTGCGCTTGAAATCACCGCCAACAACGCACAATCAATCGCTACAAATCCGTATTTTGCCCTGTCCGAGAACCAGCCCAGCTTGGCCGAATAGAACTGCAACACCCCAATGAGCACAAAGACAACTACTTGAGAAAGCTGAAATAAATAGCTCCACCCGTGGTTTGGATTGTCAATCGCAACCCATATAACAACAACCGTTAGCGCAACGATCCGAACGCGCGCTGCCAGCATCAAACCCAGCTGCTCTGCGCCGTCAAAACTCACGTCAGGAACTCTTGCCGCTTGCGTGCCTTGATCCAAACTCATTGCATTCAACGCCTTTGCTCATTTTGCCCAACGCCATCACCAGCGTGTCTAAACAGCATGCTGCCTTGCCACCAGATGCACGATTTTTTTCAGGCTTCGGACCCAGGAACCGTCTTCCCAGATGATACGACAGATTACACGGGTGAGTGGACAAAACATTCCTCTTGACGTGATACCCTTTGGCATCATATCAATAATAATACTAAATGGTATCACTTCTGGAGCCCCTATGCCCCCCAACTTACAACCAACTTTCCGGGCCCTCTCCGACCCTACGCGCCGAAACATCCTGCGTATGCTGGGCCAACGCGACATGACAATCGCCGAAGTTTCCGCGCAATTCGACATGACACGCGCGGCGGTCAAAAAGCACCTCGTTGTGCTGAGCGATGGCGGATTGATCACGGTCCGAACCGAAGGGCGCGAGCGTATCAACACGCTGAACGCACAAGCGCTGAAACCCGTGACCGACTGGCTCAGCTGGTTCGAACGGTTCTGGGACACACATTTGGATGCCCTCAAGGATGCCATCGAAACCGAAGACACCGAATTGGAAAAGGACACAAAAGATGACACTGGACACCACACAAATGACTGACACTACCATTCGCAAATCCGTATTTCTCGCCGCGCCTAAATCGCGCGTATGGGATTTTCTGACAAAATCCGACCAATTGGCAAAATGGTTCCACCCCGCCCAGTCCGACCTCAAACCGGGCGAAGACTATCTGCTCACCTCCCAAAAAGACGGAGATCGCATGTGCTGGGGCTCAGTCCAAGAAATGCAGCCACATGATTACATGAAGTGGTCGTTCACCGTTGGCCCTCTCAATGGCGTCATGACAACCGTGGAATGGTCTCTCGCCGACGCTCCCGGCGGCACCCGCTTGACGCTGGAACATCGCGGCCTTCCGGCCAATTCCGACGGCTACGGTCTTGTTCTTGCGCTGGACAAAGGTTGGCACGGTTTCCTGCTCAACCTCCACGATCTCGACTGATCCCACCGGTGGGCCTCCCGCCCTTTGTCAGCGCATCAAAGATGCACTTCCTCTCGTTGGGCCCGGCGTGGCAGGTGGCTTAAGCCACCTGCCACGCCTCCCGCTCCCCGCAGGGGCGCAAGGCCTCATCAGGCCTTGCTGACACCTCTTTTCAAGGGGTTCACACTCCGTATACGGTGCCTGAACACCAACCGGAGCGCGCGATGTTTTCACAAGACAATCTAAAATACGACCCCATCCCACTCCCTGATCATGTTGCCCAATGCGATGCGGACATGGCCACAGCCGCTAAAGGGTTCTTTGAGACAATGGCCCGTCGTCACACAGTGCGCGACTTTGACAAAACCCCGGTCCCGCGATCCATCATCGAAACCTCAATCGCCACTGCCGGGCGCGCGCCATCCGGTGCCAACCACCAGCCCTGGTTTTTCGCCGCCATCTCTAACGCCGACCTCAAAGCACGTATCCGCGCCGAAGCCGAAGTGGAAGAGCGCCGGTTTTATGCAGGCGGCGCTGGCGACGAATGGATCAAAGCGCTAGAGCCTATTGGCACCAACGATCACAAACCTCATCTGACAGACGCACCTTGGCTTATCGTAGTCTTTGCACAGCGCTACGGCGAATTTTCTGACGGCATGCGCTACAAAAACTACTACGTCCCGGAAAGTGTCGGCATCGCCTGTGGTTTTCTGATCGCCGCCTTGCACCACGCGGGTCTATCGGTGCTGACCCACACTCCAAACCCAATGAAGTTCCTAACACCAGCGCTCGACCGCCCCGCGTCGGAAAAGCCAATCATGATCCTCGCGGTAGGGCGCGCCGCACAAAACGCAACCGTCCCGGCGGTGGCCAAGGTCAAGAAACCCCTCTCTGAAATCATGACTGTCTGGGATTGATTAGCGCGCTCTTGCACGTACAGACACCGGACGCGTTTCGGTGGTCAAAACCGGCGTGGCATCTCGCTTGCCGCCCGATCCGTTGTCATCACGCGCCATACGCATCACAGAAATCGCAAATTGCACACCGGCAAAAACGATTCCATTGAACACCCACAACAATCCCACGGCCAGAACACCGCCCTGCGCAGCACTTACCAAATGCCAGAGATTGCCAACATTGAACCACAGCAACAGCGCGACAAAAATGGCCGACAAGCCGAACCCGGCAACCACTTGCATGACATACAGTCGAATGAGCTTGGGCACATTACACCTCCTGACACATCAAAAGGCTACGCCCTTGCGCTACAAGTGCAATGATAATCCGCGACCCAGCCGTCTTGCGCGACACCCCGCCGCACACCGTAACCTATCTGATTGCAACACTCTTGCCAGACACCAAAAACTGACGAAAACTGAAAATCCATACAAAGTGAGTTGGGTAGAACATGTGGCAGGATTTCCTCGATGCATCCCTTAGGGACAACTTAACACTGATTTTCAGCATCGTCGGAAGCCTAAGCGGCCTTAGCTTTTTTCTGTCCCTCGGCTGGCTGCGGCGTGCCCGCAATTCCAGTCAAACCATTCTGGCGCTGGAAGACGAAAACAAGCAATTCCGCAGCGATTTTGCCAAAGCTCAGGTCCGGCTCAAGGAAATTGATCCGGACATTATTGTAATGCAATTGACCGGTCCCTCCCGCTTGCCCGACAAATCAGCCCGCGCGAAACGCGCCGGCATTTATTTGAACGCCATCGCACCTGCGGTCACACATTCGGCCGCAACCATTGCGCAACAGGCAATTTTCGAGTTCTCCGAAAACCCTGATAAATCGGTCAAAACTGCTTTGTCCCAAATTGCACTGGCGGAACACTTTACCAGTGACGACCCCGAACTCGAACGCTTGAAATCCGCAGGCAAGCGGCTGGAAACCGTTTTGGCTTTGCCTGAAACTGTCCTGACCCCAGAAGTCTTTGTTCTACAAGATTTTGAAGTTCAGGCGCTTGCCAACACGGCTATGGAAAAGGGAAATCTCGACGAAGCTCTGTTTCTGTCGACTCTGTGCGCAGAAAAATCCGAACAACGCACAGGGCAAATGTCTTCCAATCACGCGGCCGCACTGACCACGCTAAGCCAAGCACAATCCCGTGTTGGATTGCATCTAGAGGCGATGCAAACCCACGATCGCTGCATTGAAATCTACCGTGAAATCCTTGGCTCCGAAAACCCCGATTTTCTGTTTGCAGAGGTCGATCGCGCCACCAAGCTATTGCGCGCGGGCCGCGCCGAAGATGCGCTCGATCACCTGACCAAATTGGAAAAAAAACATCACAATGGCGCTTGGCCACGCAAACGACCCCGCTATGGTACATTGCCTGTCAACTCGGGCATCTGTTCTGGATGAGCTGGGCCAAGTTGAAGAGCGGGACGCGACTCTAAATCGAGCTGGCGCCATCTTTGACTTGATCAAGCTGTCACACAAGATTGGAAACGCTCAACGGCTCGACGATCCTCGCGACTATATTCCTCGCGACTCGATCGTCATTCTTTGACACTCAGCCTTAAAACGCTTCGGGTCTGGCCTCGCGCGCCATGTGATCCAGCACCGCGTTCACGAACTTGCTTTCCTTGCCTTCGGGAAAGAACGCCAGCGAGATTGCCACATATTCGCTGATCACCACCTTTGGCGGCGTGGTGGTTTGGGTCAATTCCGCACCGGCGGCACGAAACAGCGCGCGCAAGGTCGGATCAATTCGGTTGATTGGCCATTTCGCCACCAGCGCGCGATCTGTCATCTGGTCAATCGGCGCCTGATAATTCACCGCATCTTCCAGCGTCTTTATGAACAGCCCGGTATCACCCTCGATCATATCCGTGCCGTCATCGACCTCAGCTCCAAACCGATGGTCCAAAAACTCGACCCGCACCTGATCATAGGTCTGGCCCGACGCCTCCATCTGAAACAGGGCCTGCACCGCATATAGGCGCGAGGCGGATTTCATCTTGCGTTTCTGGTTGCCGGACAGGGTCATGCGGTCGGGGTATCCTTTGCTGCACCAGCAAGCTTGATCTCTTCGGCATCCGGCAAAAACCCGACACCCTTACGCTGGCCGCCCCACTTACGAGCGAGCGCGATCAAATGCAAGGCCGCAGCCGCAGCACCCCCGCCCTTATTTTGATCCGCGACATCCGCGCGCACCTCGGCCTGCTTACGGTTTTCAACGGTCAGAATACCATTGCCAATGCACAGGCCCTGCAACCCTAAAAGCTGAATCGCGCGACTGCTATCATTGCAGACCGTTTCATAATGCGTGGTCTCGCCCCGGATCACACAACCCAGCGCCACATAACCATCAAAGTTGCTCATGCGCTCGGCCATGGCAATGGCCGTTGGTACCTCTAGCGCGCCGGGCACATCAACCAGCTCCCACGTGCCACCTGCCGCTTCAATTTCGGCGGTGGCCCCCGCCAACAAGTTGTCACCGATATCTTTGTAATAAGGTGCGCGCACCACCAAAAGCTTGACCGGCTTGTCAAACTCAGCCCGTGGCAGGATGTAATGTTGTTCAGCCGTCGCCATGGTTTACTCCTCGGTCAAAATTGGATGCGTGCCCACAATGCTGAGGCCATACGCATCAAGCCCCAGATACACTGTCTCCGGCGAATCTGTCAGCAGGATCAGTTTACTCAACCCAAGGCTAGACAGCATCTGCGCGCCCAACCCGGTGTTTTTGATCGTGCGCGGTCCTTCATCTTCATCAGCATACAGACTATTGCGCGGTTCGCGGAACAAACACACAACGCCCTGCCCGGCTTCGGCAATTTTCTCCATCGCCCGCGGTAGCTCTCGCGCCGATTTTGGGCCAAGCCCCAGAACATCACTTGCTCCATGCAAGGCGTGGGTGCGCACCAACACCGGTTCATCCGTGTCGACATCACCCTTGATAAGAACGACATGCTCGATACCGTGGATCTGGTCTGTAAAAATGCGCATATCCCACGCACCGCCATATTCAGATGTGACCATCTCGCGAGATGTCTCGACAACCAGATTGTCATTGCGCGCACGATAGGCAATCAAATCGCTGATCGTTCCGATCTTGAGACCATGTTCCTTGGCAATTTCAACCAGCTCAGGCAATCGGGCCATGGTGCCGTCCGCGTTCATGATCTCACAGATCACAGCGCTGGGGTGCAACCCGGCCAGGCGGGAAATATCCACAGAGGCTTCTGTATGACCTGCCCGCACCAAAACGCCGCCACGCTTGGCGCGCAACGGAAACACATGGCCAGGTGTCGCGAGCGACGCCATTGTGTTTTGCTCGTTGATTGCGGCTGCAATGGTCAAGGCACGATCACCTGCAGAAATGCCCGTGCTGACACCTTCGCGCGCCTCAATAGACACTGTAAATGCCGTCTCGTGACGCGACGAATTGTTAACGGCCATCATCGGCAGGCCCAACCGATCCACACGCTCAGCTGTCATCGGCAAACAGATCAATCCGCGCCCATGTGTCGCCATGAAGTTAACCGCTGCCGCATCCGCAAACTCGGCCGGAATAATAAAATCCCCTTCGTTCTCGCGATCTTCGTGATCGACAAGAATATACATGCTCCCATTGCGCGCATCTGCGATAATTTCTTCAATTGGGCTAATCGCATCGCGCAGGCTTTGCTCGACGGGCCCCGGGTTCTCAAAGGACATGAACGTGTCTCCGGCAAGTGATTGCGCAGGCAATATCGCATGCCCCTTTCAATTGCCAGTACCACATGCGCCTTGTTCCTGCACAAACGCGACCGCATCAGCTAACAGATGCAAGCGTGCGCCACTTCTTCATCCGGTCCGAGCGTCATTCAGTTGTTGCCTGAGGGCAGTTTCATCCTGAAGTCCCCAGAATTCCTGAATTTTCCCATTCCTAACGCGGTAAATGCTTACAATCCGAAACGCGACCTGCGCCCCTGTGGCCGGAATATCGAGCCAAGTATCAGAATGTGTACCCGTTAATGTCTTATAAGCCACCACCCGATCGCCTTCGGCGATAATGGCCTCAACAGTGGCCTGCAAGTCCGGAAATGCTTTCAGAAACAACGTGTACCCCGCTTTCAGACCATCAAGTCCGCCGACAAATGCGCCGCCACCGCTGGCCGTGTGGTCCATAAAATCGACGGCAAAAATATCGTCTATGGTTTCTATGGCGTGGCCGTTCTGGATCTCGTCGATATAGCGTTGAACAACAGCTTTGTTCGCACTCAAGGTCTCGTCATGCATAGGAATTCCTTCATATTCGACCGCACAGCCAGTCTAGCACAGTTCCGCGCCGGGCGGTTCCACAGGCATCGGGCCGATCGACCAGACAGATTTTTTCTTTCCCTGCACCAAGACGCATTCTACCCTTCCTGAAACAATCCGCCGAGGTTCATAAATGCGCACCACCCGCCTGCTGACAGCCGTCGAAGCCCACGCCGAAGGCGAGCCCGGCCGTGTCATCACCGGTGGGTTGCCACATATCCCCGGTGAATCCGTCTTCGCCAAGATGCAGTATATGCAGGCCAATCACGACGACATCCGCCTTTTAATGCTCCGAGAGCCGCGCGGTAATCCGGGCCTGTGTTGCAACGCCATCGTGCCGCCCTGTCACCCCACGGCTGACATGGGCTTTATCATCATGGAGCAAACCGAATACCCCCCGATGTCCGGCTCAAACGCCATCTGCGTCACCACGGTCTTGTTAGAAACGGGCATTCTGCCAATGCAGGAGCCATTCACAGACCTCACACTCGAGGCTCCCGCCGGGCTCATCCGCGTCCGCGCCACTTGCAAGGACGGCAAAGTCACGTCCGTCACATTTCGCAATGTGCCCGCCTTTGCCGTGCATCTCGATGCACAGATAGACGTTCCCGGACTGGGACCGGTTACTGTTGATATCGCATGGGGCGGCATGTTCTTTGTCCTCGCCCAGGCCGCAGCCTTGGGGGTCTCGCTAGATCCTGATAATGGCGGCGAAATCCTACGCATTTCCGAAGCGATCCGCCATGCCGCCGCAGAACAGCTGCCCGTGGCGCATCCCGACAACCCCGCCATCTCCGGCCCCACAATCACCAACCTCTGGGGGTCTCCCACCGATCCGGCCACGCACGGGCGCGGCGCTATAACGCTCTCGACCGGCCCATATGACCCGACAAATCCACAGGCGGCCAGTGGCATTCTTGACCGGTCCCCCTGTGGCACCGGCACCTGTGCCAAAATGGCGGTACTGCACGCGCGCGACCTTTTGAAACCGGGCCAAGACTATGTGAACGCGGGCCCACTCGGCACCACCTTCACGGGCCGCATCCTCGAAGAGACTACAGTCGGCCCCTATCCCGCAATCATACCCACTCTGACCGGTCAGGGTTGGATCTATGGCACCTCCCAATACATGCTCGATCCAACAGATCCGTTCCCGACCGGGTACACGGTTGGAGACATTTGGTGAGCACGATGCTGACAATCTGGGGCCGCAAAACCTCTTCGAACGTTCAGGCGCTGATGTGGTGCGTCGACGAACTTGGCCTGCCCTATCTGCGCCACGACCTCGGCCACCGATTTGGCGGTCTGGACGACGCCGCGTTTCGTCGCCTCAACCCCAACGGCACCATTCCCGTGCTTCAGGACGGAGACGAACCACCTTTATGGGAAACCGGAGCAATCCTGCGCTATCTGGCCACCTGCTATGGCGACGAAGACTTCTGGCCATCCAAACCAATTGCGCGCGCGCATGTTGATCGATGGGCAGAATGGGCCAAGATCAACGTTGCCATGCAATTCACCGTGCCAGTGTTCTGGCGCGTGGTGCGCACACCGCCCGTCCAACAGGACACCGCCGCCATCACGGCCGCCGTCGAAAATCTGGAAACCAGACTCAGCATTGCCGCGCACCAGCTGACAATCCACCCTTACCTAGCCGGCACGCGCTTCACGCTTGCCGACATCCAGCTTGGGCACATTCTCTATCGCTATTTCGACATTTCCATTACACGGGCTGACCTCCCGGCTCTTCGGGAGTACTATGACCGCCTCACCCAACGCCCTGCATTTCGCGCCCACGTGATGATCGATTATGACGATCTTCGCGTTCCGTGACACCCAACGAGAACAGCCCGTAAGGGATGGCGGAGCTGCCCATCTGCGTCACCCTGCATCAATGCCCCAATGCCGCAAAACCACACCGACGCAATACCGACAGAATACCGACGTAATACCTACGTTTCAATTTCGCACAAATGAGGGCCTTAACCATTCATCTCCGCCAGCCGCGCCACATAGCGCGCCAGCGTATCAATCTCGAGGTTTACCAGATCGCCTTCTTTCGCCTCACCCCACACAGTCACACCCTTAGTATGCGGAATAATGTTCACCCCAAACGTGCACCCATCTACCTCGTTCACCGTCAGTGACGTGCCATTCAGCGCCACCGACCCCTTAGGTGCAATGAACTTTGCCAATGCTTCGGGTGCACGGAATGTAAACCGCGTGCTGTCACCCTCGTCCACCATCGAAACAATTTCGGCCACACCGTCAACATGCCCCGACACAATATGCCCGCCCAGCTCGTCGCCCACCTTAAGCGCACGCTCCAGGTTCACCTTGGTGCCCTCGGCCCATGAAGCCAGATTGGTCTTCGACACAGTTTCCGCTGATATTTCAACGTCGTACCAGTCGTCACCTAGCTCCACCACGGTCAGACAAATACCGTTACTGGCAATGGATGCACCCATGTCAATCGTGGCTGTGTCATAGCTCGTCCCGATCCGCGCACGCAAATCACCGCGCTTTTCCAATGCGCGCACTTCGCCGATGTCTGTGATGATGCCAGTAAACACGAGGCCTCTCCTTTGTCTGAGAACGCCCAAGACCTACCGCTGCGCGTGCGCGCTGACAACCCGTCAGAATCTGGCAAATTGCGACCTTAATTCTGCCGCAACCTCATTGTACTCTGCTTGGAAACAACCAGCATCGCATAACAGAACCATGACACATTCCACAGGCAACAATCGGGTTTTCCTCTTCCTGCAAGGGCCACACGGGCCTTTTTTTGCAGGGCTTGCCCGTATGTTACGTCGCTCTGGCGCCACAATCTGGCGGGTTGGGTTCAATGCTGGGGACCGGGCATTCTGGCGTGATTCGTCCACCTATATCCCCTACACGGATACCCCCAAGAACTGGCCTACAGCTTTCAAATCGCTGATGAAAACCAAGAGCGTGACTGATATCGTTCTCTACGGCGACACACGCCCAATCCACTCCGAGGTAGTTGCAATTGCACGCGCTGCCGGTGTGCGCATCCACGTCTTCGAAGAGGGTTACCTGCGTCCCTATTGGGTCACCTATGAACGCGGTGGGTCCAACGGGCACTCGCGCCTTATGAATATGACAATCCCGCAAATGGAGCGCGCACTCGAAGGTTCGGACATGGAAGCTCCTCTGCCGCCCGGACATTGGGGCGACATGCGCCAACACGTCTTTTACGGTGCGCTCTATCATTGGTTCGTGATGTTCGCGAACAAGGCTTACCGGAATTTCCAACCCCACCGCGACCTTTCGGTCACGCGTGAATTTCAACTTTATATCAAGCGCTTGCTTCTTACACCTATTCAGATGGTTGAGCGCCGGATCGCAACGCGGCGCATTCGCACAGGCGGTTTCCCCTATCATCTGGCTTTGCTGCAACTGGAACATGACAGCAGCTTTCAGAAACACTCTCCTTTTGACTCCATGGTCGATTTCCTCGATCTCGTCATCTCCCAATTTGCAAAGGGCGCCCCAAGCCACCACCATCTGGTGTTCAAAGCCCACCCCTTAGAGGATGGCCGTGTCGCCCTACGCAAAGAAATCAAACGCCTGTGCCAGATGCATGGCGTCGCGGACCGTGTGCATTATGTGCGTGGCGGCAAACTGGCCCAGCTTCTCAACGATGCGCGCACCGCCGTCGCGGTCAACTCGACCGCTGGTCAGCAGGTGCTATGGCGTGGCATCCCGCTGCGCGCCTTTGGCGACGCGGTTTATAACCAGCCGGAATTTGTCAGCACCCAGCCGCTGGCAGATTTCTTCTCGGGTGCAACGCGCCCCGACAACCAAGCTTACAAAATTTACCGCCGCTACCTTCTGGAAACCAGTCAGGTACCCGGCGGTTTTTACTCCGCAAAGGGTCGCCGTCAACTCATGCGACTCGTTGTCGATATGATGCTCTCACCCGAAGATCCTTACGAGGCGCTCCGGTCTGGCACAGCGGCACCAAGGCAACAGTTGCGTCTGGTGAACTGACCGACACAAGGTCTAGCGCTGGATTTTTGGTTCGGATTCCGGTAACTTGTCGGAAAAAATTGAGGCAGAATAATAATAGGTCGAGGAGACCGAGCAGTGAAACCCTTTCAAAAACGATGGGCGAAGTGCGCCGTCACAGTGGCTCTTATTGCCGCCGTGTCATCGTGCAGCCTGATTCCCCGCCCCGGCCCGAACAAACGTGAAATCTTTGCCGGATCCGTGCAACGCGAAGGCGACGCATTTATCGTGGCCGTCAACGACCGCGTCACACGCGCAACCGCTGTAGTGCCCGCATTGGGCTTTTCCGATGGCTTTCAAAACGCCGGCACGCTTGGCTCAGATACGATCCGCCCGGGTGACATTCTTGCGCTGACCATCTGGGAAAACGTCGATAAACCGCTTCTTGGCCCCGAAGGTCAGGTTGCCGCCGTCCTCGAAGAAGTTCAGGTTGACGGCGCCGGGTTCATATTTGTGCCTTACGCTGGTCGCATCCGCGCCGCTGGCAACACCCCCGAAAGCATCCGCCGCATAATCTCGGCCAAACTGGAAGAGCAGACACCCGACCCCCAAGTCGAAGTGCGCCGCGCTGCCGGGGATGGATCAACCGTGTCCCTTATCGGCTCTGTTGGAGCACAGGGCGTCTACCCCATCGAACGCCCAACTCGCACGTTATCGACTATGTTGGCCAATGCAGGTGGTGTCACCATCGTACCTGAAATTGCGCAAATCACAGTTCTGCGTGGCGAAACATCCGGCAAAATCTGGTTTCAGGACCTCTATGAAAACCCGCAGCTCGACATCGCGCTGCGCGGTGGCGACCGTATTCTTGTAGAAGAAGACACGCGCGCCTTTACCGCGCTGGGGGCAACCGGCACCCAAAGCCGTATCAACTTCACAACTAAGGATCTGTCCGCGATTGAGGCGATTGCTCAGGTCGGCGGTCTCTCGGCTACGACCGGGGATCCCACTGGTGTCTTTATCTTCCGTAATGAAGCGGATGTGATCTCGAACCAAGTTCTGGGCCGCTCCGACCTTCAGGGCGCGCAGCGTATGGTCTATGTGCTTGATCTCACCGAACCAAACGGCCTGTTCATGGCACGCGACTTTGTGGTTCGCGACGGTGACACGCTTTACGTGACCGAAGCGCCTATCACCACTTGGGACAAGACAATTTCCGCCATCACCGGCACGCTCACATCGGCCGACACATTGTCGAGCCTTGGCGCGCTCTAACGTGACAGGCACTACGCCAATCAAGGCCGCCGGGACATCATCCTCCCGGCGGCTTTTTGCATTCAATGGTGGGTTTTATACACAACACCGCCTGCGCCGCATTCTGCACCTCGCAGGATACGATCTTCGTCTTGGTTGGCCCAAACCTGATGACCAGATTGCGATCTGGGGGCAAAGCCCGACATCCGGGCGCGGTCACATCGTCGCCGCCAAAACTGGTGCCAGCCCGCTGTTTTTTGAAGACGCTTTTCTGCGTTCCGTCCGACCGGCCCGCGTGTCCAAAGAACCACCAATCGGCCTGTTCATCGACAACCAATGCCCCCACTTTGACCCGTCAAAACCCAGCGATCTCGAAACCCTTTTGGCCACGCATCCGCTGGATGACAGCGCCCTGCTGAACCGCGCCCGTGCCGCCGTTGCGCGCCTACGCGAAGCACATCTGACAAAATATTCCGGCGTTGATCCAACACTGCCCGCACCCGCTCCCGGCTATGTTCTGGTCATTGACCAAACGCGCGGTGATGCATCCGTTACGGCAAGCGGGGCAAATGACGCCCGGTTTCGCGAAATGCTGGTCATGGCTCAGGAAGAGCACCCCGGCTGCCCGGTCATTATCAAGACCCACCCCGAAACCGCCCAAGGCCAGCGATTGGGCTATTATGGTCCAGAAGATGCCAATCACCGCGTCACCCTCTGCACCGACCCAATCAGCCCGTGGACGCTGTTCGAAGGGGCTGTGGGGGTCTATACCGTGTCCTCGCAAATGGGGTTCGAGGCAATATTTGCCGGGCACAAACCCCGCATCTTTGGCAAACCGTTTTACGCGGGCTGGGGTCTGACGGCCGACGAAGACCCCGTTCCACGCCGCCAACGTATCCTGACTCGTGCACAGCTTTTTGCGGCGGCCATGATCCTTTATCCTGTATGGTACGACCCCTGTCGCGATCAACTCTGTTCGCTCGAAGACGCCATCGACCAATTCGAAGCACAAACCCGAACATGGCGCGAAGATCAATTTGGCTGGAACGCCCATGGAATGCGCCTGTGGAAACGCAAACCACTGCAAAAGGTTTTTGGCAGCGTCAAACCGATGGTGTTTGACAAACCCACATCTGACCGTCCGGCAATGGTCTGGGCCAGCAAAAATGGCCCAGAAGGCGCCACGCGAGTCGAAGACGGTTTCTTGCGATCACGCGGCTTGGGCGCCGAGTTGGTCCCGCCCCTGTCGCTGGTCTGCGATGACCTTGGCATTTACTACGATCCGTCCCGCGAAAGCCGTCTTGAGCATCTGATCGCGCAGCGTGCCGACCTACGCCTCGATCAACACCACCGCGCCGAAGACCTCGTGGCGCGCCTGCGCAAACTCGGCCTTAGTAAATATAACCTTGGAGGCGCGCTGCCAGACCTGCCCGAAGGCCGAAAAATCCTCGTGCCCGGTCAGGTCGAGGATGACGCCTCGATCCTTGCTGGCACCGACGCATTACGCACCAATCGCGCGCTGCTCGAAGCCGCACGGCGCGCCAATCCCACTGCCCGCGTGCTTTATAAACCTCACCCCGATGTTGAGGCCGGCCTGCGGCAAGGGCACATACCCGATGCCGAAGATTTTGCCGATATGGTCCTTGATCACGCGGACATGGCGCAACTGCTGGAACAGGTGGACGAGGTTTGGACCATGACCTCCCTCACGGGCTTTGAGGCGCTGCTGCGCGGTGTCAAAGTCGTCACCTTGGGCACACCATTCTATGCGGGCTGGGGGCTGACCGATGACCGTGGCACGATCCCTCAACGTCGCAACGCGCAACCAGACCTCGCCGGGTTGGTACACGCGACGCTGATAGACTATCCTCGTTACTTCGATCCCGTCAGCGGTCTTCCCTGCCCGGTCGAAACCGCCATAGAACGCCTCGCTACCGGCGACATTCCCCATCCGGGCGCATTCAATAGATTGCTTTCAAAGCTACAAGGGCGATTTGCCAGCTACCAGTCTCTGTGGCGCTAATTCGCACTAATGCGGCTCAAGCCGGTGCCACACTGTCATAACATCGGCGCCCACAACCCGCTGAGATTGCAGCTCAAATCGCGGTGCTGCGCTCAAACGCTCGACCCCCAACGCACCAATCGCCGGGTGCCCTTCGGCCCCAAGCACCATGCCCGCCGAAAACGTGAGCAACTCGTCCACGAGATCCGCTCCCAAAAGCGACGCCGCCAATGCGCCACCGCCTTCGCAAAACACCCGCGTGATCCCCTTTTGCCCAAGCGCATTCAACACAGCCACAGGCGACACATGCGCGCCATCCAGGTTACACGGCAAAAGCTCGGCACCGATATCGCGCCACGTGCGCAACAAGGTTGAGTCCGCATCGGGCCCGTGTGCCACCCATACCGGAATATCTTTGGCAGTACGGGCAAGATTGCTCATCAGTGGCATATCCAGCCTCCGCGATACCACCACGCGCACCGGCTGATGCGCCACACCCAGTCCGCGTACTGTCAAAGACGGATCATCAGCGCGGGCTGTTCCACCTCCGACCATGACCGCGTCATGGCGCATGCGCATCGCATGCACTTCCCGCCTTGCCTCCGGGCCAGTGATCCACTGGCTTTCCCCCGTTGCCGTTGCAATCCGCCCATCCAGACTGGACGCCAGTTTGAGCGTCAGAAAAGGCCGCCCTAGATCGGTTTTCAGAAAAAAACCCTGCAAATCGCGCGCCGCTTCATCGGCCAACACGCCCGTGGTGACGTCGATACCCGCGTCCCGCAACATCGCCAGTCCACGCCCGGACACTCGCGCATCGCTGTCTTCGACGGCAACAACAACCCGCGCAACCTTGGCCGCAATCAATGCCTCCGCACAGGGTGGCGTTTGCCCGTGATGCGCACAGGGCTCCAGCGTGACATAAGCCGTGGCCCCTGCCGCTGCGGCGCCCGCTTGCGCCAAGGCAACAGGTTCCGCATGGGGTCGCCCGCCCGGCTGTGTCCAACCGCGGCCAACTATCCGTTCATCCTTGACGATCACACACCCTACCGCCGGGTTGGGCCAGCAACGCCCCATCCCTCGCCGCCCAAGTTCTAGGGCAAGCGCCATATACCGATTGTCAGACAGGGGTCAGTCCTCTGAAGGTTGGTCAGGTCGTAGTTCACTAACGAACTTATCAAAATCATCCGCCGCCTGAAAGTTCTTGTAGACGCTGGCAAATCGCACATAGGCCACGGTATCAATCCGTGCCAAGGCTTCCATAACGATTTCGCCTATCGTCGGAGACTGAATATCTGTCTCGCCCATGCTTTCCAGGCGTCGCACGATACCAGATATCATCTGGTCGATCCGGTCCGGTTCGACGGGGCGTTTCTGCATGGAAATCCGGATGGACCGTTCCAGTTTATCCCGGTCAAAGTCCTCGCGCCGTCCATTGGATTTGACAACCACCAGATCGCGCAGTTGCACGCGTTCATATGTCGTAAATCTTCCACCGCACGCCGGACAAAACCGCCGCCGTCTGATCGAAACATGATCCTCTGCTGGTCGTGAATCCTTGACCTGAGTGTCTATATTTCCGCAAAATGGGCAGCGCATAGGCTTTTCCCCTGTCCGATAATTCGTCTTTTCGCCACGCATGGGGGTTTGCCCCCACTTATCTACAGATACTATAGGACAGCATCTACCCTTTGGGTAGAGGGCAAATGCAACCGCAACATAAGCCACAGGCAAAAGGTTTAAATCTGCGCAAAATACCCTATATCAAGGTCAAGGGTTCCTCCAGAACCTCCACTTCATGCGAGAATATGCGCCGCCACCCGCCGGGTGTGTGGCGCATTTCTATGTTCAAACAGATAGATACCCTGCCACGTACCCAACTGCATTCGCCCATTGGCAATGGGAATGGACAAAGACACTGGCATCATTGCCGCTTTGATATGGGCAGGCATATCGTCGGGTCCTTCGTAAGTATGCTGAAGATAGGCCATGGACGGATCCGTCGTAGGCGGTACAAGTCGCTCGAAATACGCTTGCAAGTCGGATTGCACTTCGGGGTCAGCGTTCTCTTGTATCAACAAGCTGCAAGAAGTGTGCTGCACAAATAGCGTCAGCAAACCGTTTCCGCCAAACTGTGACACCCATTTCGCCACTTGGCCCGTAAACTCGTATAGTCCCGGGCCATGTGTCTGATGCAAGAATGTCGTCTGTTTCATAAAGCCCGCTTCTTAGAATATCAGCACGCCCAACTTGTCACACTCACCCCAGGCATAAGTCAGGCTTCGCCCATAGCCCGGTGTCAGGATGTCGGAAACCACGTTGTTTGTGTAGACCTCAACACCCGATGCCGCCGGATCGGTTGTAAACACAACGGCATTTGGCGATGCCTGCGTCACGCCCTGCCCAATGCCGGTTTTGACATAGATCCGCGTTTTCCATGGAGCGTTTCTACGGACAAAGAAATCAGCTGCAGCACACCAGAAATCAGGCTTGGTATTGCCGGGGCGTCCAATGACTTCAATTTCAACCGAATTGACCGGATTTACGATTTGGTTGTTCACCGTCCGAAAGGCCACGGCTTCGCTCGCGATTGCCACACTCAGCGCAGCCACCGTTATTTTTACGACACGTTGTATCATGGTGCTCCCCTTGATCGAATTACGCTTGCCCAACTCTGGGCATTACAATTCTGCGGAAGTTACCCAAACTCACAAGTCACGTTTCTGTTTCGTACGACACTCGTGGATGGCCTCAACGACAGAATTGCTTGCACCGATGTTTGGCCCCCAATAGGTGCGATTGCCTAGCGCGCCCTCAGTTTGTTCCGGCGGACTAAGTGAAAACTGTACAGTCGAGCGACTATCCGCAACAACTCCCGGCCCCGCCTCGCTGACCACGTATACTTTGTCGCGGTCTTCGGCCCCTAACACACGTTTGGCGTAATCCCCTGCGCCACACCAAAAGTCTTCTATTTGTGTCTCACCGGGAAGGGCAGCCACCTCAAAAATCTGTTCGTTTACCGGGTAAACGCGCACCCCAGTTCGGGTGTGAAAATCACCGCTTGCAGCGCTGCCCACACTCACCAAGACAAAGGGAGTCGCCAATATCGCTACTCGGTTCATGCGCTTCTCCTAGTATTCTCCACTGACGTCGAAAATGGCTCATAGGGTCAAGTAAACTCAAAACGAAAATCGTGCATACCATTGTTTTGAATAGTTTAAATTCGTTTTACTAGTCCCGATTCTGCGGGGTTCGACAGCTCGACGCAGACCTCACAACGGAGCTACTGGTCCCAATCTTTGGCCCCCAGGAACTTACTCGCCCCAATGCACCTTGCGTTTGCTCTGGTGGACTCATCGAAAACTGAACCGTTGAATTACTCTGCGCGACGACACCCGGTCCCGCCTCGCTCACAACATAAACGCGCTCACTATCCTTCGCTCCCAGCATTCGACGCGCATAATCGCCCGCCCCGCACCAGAAATCGGCCTCACCAACCCCACTCGGACTTTGTGAGACTTCGAATACCTGAGCGTTCACGGGCGCCACGCGTACGCCGTTGCGTGTGTGAAATCCACCGCTACTGGTTTCGCTGCAAGCGACAAATGCGAAACAGGACAAAATCATCAATTTGCGCATAGCTGAGTTCCATTTCTCAAGAATTTGTCAACTGCGCCCCAATTGCTCGGAACACAGGTTCAATCAGCGCATTTCCAGTTACATTTAACGCGAATTCACGAAGACGCGAAGCCACGCGATCTCGCCAAATTAAGGCACAAACCGGTCAATGTTAGAGTTACATCTTCGGCTTGCGTCTGCAACGAACCTAGAATCACCAATCTTCGGGCCCCAATTCCCTCTGTGGCCTTGCGCGCCTTGCGCTTGCCCGGGTGGCAACAGCGAAAATTGAACGGCGGAGTTACTGTTATACGTCACTGCTGGCCCCGCCTCGCTCACAACATAAACGCTGTCATTTGAAGCTGCTCCAAGCTCTCTTCGGGCGTATTCGCCTGCACCACACCAGAACTGAGAGGGGTATGATGCGGGCCGCGGGATCACTTCAAAAACCGACTGGCTGACCGGGTTCACCAGTTCGCCGGTGAATGTGCGAAAACCACTTGAAGACGAGGTTTCGCTACAGGCCGCTACGGCAAGAACCAATAGTAAAGGAATGTGCTTCATGACAATCTCTGCATCCTACACCTGCCAAATCCACAGGCATGCCTATCGTAGATGCAGATCCAAAAATGTCAAAGCGCACCAAAGTCGGAAAGCACCTAACTTAACGTAAACTGGCCGATGCGACCCGTATCAAGCATTTGGTCCGTCAAACAAACGGTCGCCTTGCTCGTCGATGACCTGTTTGCTCTTGGTTACACCCGCTTGCATCGCGTCGTCTTTGACGTTGACGGTATCCGCTCGTACCAATCGCTGCGAACGCAGCTCGCCATCTATGTTCTTTTCGATCCGCGCTGACACACGAAACACGCCACCTTCTTTGATCGGTTCGGGGTAGATAGCAAAGCCTTTGTAGTCGACCGGTTCAGCAGCTTGCGCCGATTCACCTCCGCCACCAGTCCCGCCAAAGAGTTTTTTCAAAAAAGACATTTGCCCCCCTCGCCCTACGCACTCATTATGGGCGTAGCTATCAGATCGTCCAAGCGGGCAACGCGCGCGCGCCCGCCGGACATCAATGTGTGCGCTTACTGGTCCAGGAAAGACCGCAGCTTGCGCGAACGGCTCGGGTGCTTCAGCTTACGCAGCGCTTTGGCTTCGATCTGACGAATACGTTCGCGTGTTACGCTAAACTGCTGCCCCACTTCTTCCAGCGTGTGATCGGTGTTCATGCCGATGCCAAATCGCATCCGCAACACACGCTCTTCACGCGGCGTAAGCGAGGCCAGCACCCGTGTCGTGGTTTCCTTGAGGTTTTCCTGAATGGCGCTGTCCAGCGGCAGCACAGCATTTTTGTCCTCGATGAAATCACCAAGCTGGCTGTCTTCCTCGTCGCCAATTGGCGTTTCGAGCGAGATAGGCTCTTTGGCGATTTTCATCACCTTGCGCACTTTCTCAAGCGGCATTTGCAGCTTTTCGGCCAATTCTTCCGGCGTTGGCTCGCGGCCAATTTCGTGCAGCATCTGGCGACCGGTGCGGACCAGCTTGTTGATGGTCTCGATCATGTGCACCGGAATACGGATTGTGCGGGCCTGATCCGCGATTGAACGCGTGATCGCCTGACGGATCCACCATGTCGCATAAGTCGAGAATTTGTACCCGCGACGATATTCAAACTTGTCCACGGCCTTCATCAGGCCAATGTTACCTTCTTGAATAAGATCAAGGAATTGCAGGCCACGGTTGGTGTATTTCTTGGCAATCGAGATCACCAAGCGCAGGTTCGCCTCGACCATTTCTTTCTTGGCTTGACGCGCTTCTTTCTCGCCTTTTTGCACTTGCTGTACGATACGGCGGAATTCGCTGATATCCAGACCGACATACTGGCCAACTTGCGCCATATCGTTGCGCAGCTCTTCAACCTTGTCGCTCGAGCGCTCCATAAACATTTGCCAGCCGCGCCCCGGCTTGCCGGACATATCGTCCAGCCAAGTCGGATCCAGTTCGCGCCCACGATAGGCGTCGATGAATTCGCGGCGGTTGATCCGTGCCTGATCCGCCAGCTTTACCATGGCCGAGTCGATCTGCATTACGCGTCGGTTAATCCCGTAAAGCTGATCGATCAGCGCCTCGATCCGGTTGTTGTGGAGGTGCAGCTCATTGACCAGCTCCACAATCTCAGAGCGCAGTTTCTGATAAGTCGCTTCTTCGGTCGACGAAAAGCTGTCATCCTCGTTCAACGTGGCCGAAATACGGGCGTCCTGCATCTCACTCAACTGCGCAAAATCACGCGCGATGATGTCGAGCGTTTCCAGAACACGCGGCTTTAGCGCGGCTTCCATCGCGGCAAGCGACATGTTCGCCTGTTCGTCATCGTCGTCGTCATCGTCTTTAGCAATTGGGTTGCCGTCCGCGTCCAGCTCCTGTTCGGATTCTTTCTTGGGCGCAGTGGTGACATTGGCCGCTTCTACAACCGGTTCTGCCACCTCTTCCTCGTCATCGTCACCCATCTGGTTGCCAAACGTGGTCTCCAGATCGATCACGTCGCGCAACAGGATTTCTTCGGACAAAAGTTCGTCACGCCAGATCGTAATCGCCTGGAATGTCAGTGGGCTTTCACACAGCCCAAGGATCATGGTGTTGCGGCCGGCCTCGATGCGCTTGGCAATCGCGATCTCGCCTTCACGGCTCAACAGCTCGACCGAACCCATCTCGCGCAGATACATGCGCACCGGATCATCCGTGCGGTCCAGCTTTTCACCTGTGCCAGACGCCAGCGCCACACCACGGTTCGCAGACGATGTGTCCACAACCGCGGTCGACTTCAGCTCTTCTTCTTCGGCCTCTTCGTCTTCGATGATGTTGATGCCCATTTCGCTGAGCATCGACATCACGTCTTCGATCTGTTCCGAACTCACCTGATCGGGCGGCAACACCTGATTAAGCTGATCATAAGTGATGTAGCCCTTCTCCCGAGCTTCAGCGATCATTTTCTTGACGGCGGTCTGGCTCATGTCCAGCGAGATTTCGGCGTCCTGATCGGCGGGCTTCTGGTCGTCGGTGTCTTTGGCGGCCATGCGGTGCTCCTGCAAATTCGGGCTATGGGTGATTCGCTAAAAACGAATCAATCGCGAGGTCAGATGATTCGCAACCCTGTTTACCCTGATTCCTTTACCTGTTCCTCACCAAAACGTACTAACCGCGTCGCGGTTTGCCTCCACGTGAGAAATCAATGTTATCTGTCAATGCGTTCAATGCCGCACGTTCATCCTTGTCGATCGGCGCACCGTTGTCGCCAACCTCGTATTCTGCGTTGTCCTCCTGACGGCTGCGAATCGCATTGTTGCGCGCCTCCGCCGCTTGTCCCAACCGCCACGTCACCGCTTCGTCTGCCACACCCAAAAGGTCTTCTTCCGCTTCGGCAATCTCGGCACTCAGACCGCGTTCGGTCTTCAGCTTTGCCAACTCTTCACTCAGTGTCAGTCTGGCAATATCCACGTCGCCCGGATGGCGCACAGCAGGGGTGATCGCCACATAGGGATGACGCAACAGATTTTCAACGGCTTCCAGCCCCAACGCCATCTCGACCTCTGCACGCGGGTCCGGACTGTTGGCATAGCGCAACAGAACGTCCCGGATCATCGCGTTTTCCGGGTCCAGACACTCCATGCCCTCAATGGCATATTCAAAACTATCCAGTATCTCCGGTGTCACCAGCGCCACTGCCAGCACCACCGCTTCGCGCAAACGGTGTTCCACCGCCCCTTCGCTGGCTGCCAGCATGGATACTTTTGTCTTTGTCACAACCACCGGGCGGGCATTCCATTTGCCCTTCCTTTGCCCGGCACCACCCCCACGCTGCGGGCGGAATAATTGCCAGCGCATATCGTTGATCGCCTGCCCGTAGTGCTTGCGGATCGACGGATCCTTGATCAACAGGATCTTTTCCTTGAGCGATTTGTCCAACGCCGCCTTGCGTTCGGGGCTATCAAACACCTTGCCCTCAATCTCACGCTGCCACAGTAGTTGAACCATCGGCATCGCCTGATCCAGAACCTTTTGCACCGCCGCACGCCCCTTGGACTTTATCAGGTCGTCCGGGTCCTTCCCATCGGGCATAATCGCAAAGCGCAGCGATTTCCCCGCCTCCAATTGCGGCAAAGCCAAATCAATCACCCGCATCGCGGCCCGCAACCCGGCTGTGTCGCCATCCAGCGCGATGATTGGCTCATCCGCAATGCGCCATAGCAATTGAAGCTGGTTTTCCGTAACGGCCGTGCCCAGCGGTGCAACCGACGCGCCAAAGCCCCCTTCGGCCAGCGCGATCACATCCATATACCCCTCGGCCACAATCAGCGCCTGCCCCTTGCCCGCCGCCTCGCGCGCGGGACCATGGTTATATAGGCTACGCCCCTTATCAAACAGCTCGGTTTCGGGCGAGTTCAGGTATTTGGCATTGTCATCCGGATCCATCGCCCGCCCGCCAAAGGCAATACACCGCCCCCGCGCATCGCGGATCGGGAACATAATACGGTTGCGAAACGTGTCATAGGGCTTGCCACCCCGGTTCGAGGGCTTGGCCAACCCGGCGGCGATGATCAGGTCCGGTGCGACTCCGCGCCCGATCAACTGATCCCACAGTCCCTGCCATCCCTCGGGCGCGAAACCGATGTTCCAACGATCCCAGGCAGTTTCGTCCAAACCGCGCTTGTTTTTCAAATACTCACGCGCAGTGTTTCCCGCGCCCGATTTTAACATCAGCCGGAAATGTTGCACCGCCATTTCCATGATTTCTGCAAGCTGCGTACGCCGATCAGCCTTTTGCTGCGCCTGCGGATCGCGCTCTGGTATTTTCATCCCGGCCTCATCGGCCAGAATGCGGATCGCCTCCATGAACTCGACGTTCTCTGTTTCCTTTACAAAGGAAATTGCGTCGCCCTTAGCGTGGCACCCGAAACAATAGTAATACCCTTTTCGGTCATCCACATGAAAAGACGCGGTTTTCTCGTGGTGAAACGGGCAAGGCGCCCACATGTCGCCTTTTCCTTGGTTTGATTTGCGCTGATCCCACATCACTTTGCGCCCCACCACCTGTGTCAGGCTGGTGCGGGTGCGCAGTTCATCCAGAAAACCGGGTGGCAGACTCATTGCAGAAATATGGGCGCTTCACGAGACTCTGTCCAGCCTCGCGCCCATCCCAAGCGTTTCAAAAAGTGATGGCTTATTGCGCGACGCAGGCGTCGAAATAGGCTTTTCCGGGATCTTGCTTAAGCTGCTTGCGCTTCAGATCCTCGTAAACCCACTCAACAATCGCCGGAACCGAGGCAAGATATTTCTCCGCAACCGCCTCATCTTCGCCCGAGGTCATGGTTTCAAGCGCCTTTTTCTTGCTGGTGCGATCCTGGCGCAACTCAGCCGCGCGCGTCACAATGGCCGCCTGCAATTCGCACTCTGCCTGCTTTTCCGATGCATGTTCATGCGCAAAAACCGGCAAAGCGGGCACAGAGATGGCAACACTCAAGGCAACAGCAGACAGCAGACGCATTTTCATTTTCCTCGTTCTCACAGCAGATAGGCCAATTAGATGTCAGGATGCGTCGCGCGCCGCAACCCCTTTCATGGCCGTTTCGACCTCGTGGACCAGCGTCTTGGCCATCGACCGGAATGCCATAATCTGAAAGGCGCTGTCTCCAACACGCGTTATGGAAACGCTCATATGCTGCAACATGGTTCGCACCGTGTGACCGCGCTTGAACACAGCCGCGCGCAGATCAACGGGCACCAATCGCGCCAGCACATCTTCTGCCCCTTCGCCATATAAGCGCACCACAGCCCAGGCATCGCTCTGATCAGTCAGTGCGCCATGCGCCTCCAGCGACGCCGCCGGTTCCGGCCCGATTAACATCACCTGCTCCCGCCCAATCCACACCACGCGTGCACCGTCGCGCCCTGTGGCCCGGTTTGGTGCGGGCAATGCCATACCATGCGCCGCCTTCAAGGCCTCCGACAAAGCCGCGGTTTGTCCCTTGAACGGAGAAATTGACGTCATCAACGTCATTGGAATCTCGCTCAGATGCACATCTCCGGCCGCAATCGGTAACAGGCCATCACAAGGCGATTTTGCATTCATTTCAGCCACGCACACGCCCTCCTTCGGGATCAAAGAATACAGGATCACACACCACGCAACGCGCTGTCACATCGCGCAAGTGATCGACCATCACAACTTCTTCACCATGTCGCCCCCGCCCATTTCGCAGGAACGCCAACCCCAGATAAC
Organism: Shimia abyssi; assembly: GCF_003014475.1. GTDB lineage: Bacteria > Pseudomonadota > Alphaproteobacteria > Rhodobacterales > Rhodobacteraceae > Shimia > Shimia abyssi. The sequence continues at coordinate 72,141 of NZ_PYGJ01000004.1, forward strand.
TCTCCATCGTTGGTGAATAGCCAACAGAAGTCGTATAGCCTTGCTCATTCTCGCGCACCGCTGCGGCCCCGACCTCAAACAAATGCGCCCCGGCCGTCAGTTGTTTAACCGGTCCCACCGGTTTCAACCCAACCAGCTGTTCACGGTCCGCGCCGCTCAACCCTGGACGTTCGCTCATGGTTTTGCCTACACAGTCCTTCTTGGCGCTGACCATGCGTTCCATGCCAATATCGAACGCAGTGACACGCCCGTGAATTTCGGCATGGGTAATAAAGCCCTTCTCGATACGCAGAACATTCAGCGCCTCCATACCGTATAGCCCCCCACCCAGCGCCTCTGCTCGCCGGTTCAACTCTCCAAACAGGCTTTCGCCAAACCGCGCCGGCACCGCAATCTCATAAGCGCGCTCACCGCTGAACGAAATCCGAAACAGCCGCCCACCGACACCCAGCACCTTAATCGGCCCACAGGCCATGAACGGCCAGTTTTCGTCGGCCAGATCGTCGTCCACCAAATCATTCAAAAGATCACGCGCTTTGGGCCCGGCCACGGCAAATTGGGCCCACTGCTCGGTCACGGAAATCATCTGCACGTCCATCTGCGGACACAGACACTGATGCACAAATTCCAAATGCCGCAGCACCGGTCCCGCCGCTGCCGTTGTGGTGGTCATCACATAGCGTTGCTCGCCCAATCGCGCCGTGGTGCCGTCATCCATAACGGTGCCATCCTCGCGCAGCATCAGCCCATAGCGCGTGCGCCCCACCTTCAGGGTCGAGAACATGTTGGTATAGACAAAATCCAGAAATGCGCCCGCATCCGGCCCCTGAATGTCGATCTTGCCCAATGTGGACACATCACACACTCCCACCGCATTGCGCACCATATTGACCTCCCGGTCACAGCTCTGGCGCCACGTCTTTTCCCCCCGCGCCGGGAAAAAGCTGGGACGGTACCATAGCCCTGCTTCGATCATCGGCGCACCGCGGTCCACGCTAACGTTGTGACTTGTGGTAAAACGCTGAGGTGCAAACCCCGCGCCCTGCGCGCCCGCACCCAGAGATGCGATCGATACCGGAACGTACGGCGGTCGGAACGTGGTTGTCCCCGTTTCCGGTATCCCGCGCCCCGTCGCATCCGCCAACACCGCCAATGCCGCCACGTTGGAGTTCTTACCCTGATCCGGGCTCATGCCTTGGGTGGTATAGCGCTTCATATGCTCCACGCTGGCAAAATTCTCGCTCGCGGCCTGCTTCACATCCTTGACCGTCACGTCATTCTGGAAATCCAGCCACGCGCGCCCCTTACCACCCACGGCCCAGAGCGGTGCCACCTCGTATGGTGCATCCTCCGCCTTCGGAATGTCTGTCACCTTGGCGCTGATCCCCAATGTATCCAACGCCACAATAGCTTGTGCCGCGCCTTCGCTCAGCGCCCCGTGTGTCGAGAACGTACCCTGACACGCCCCGGCTGTCGTCATGCCTGGGATCATCCCATCCACCGGAACAAAAGACTGTATGGCTTCGTTCCAAACCGGTCGCCCATTCATATGACAGGTTAAATGTACACTCGGGTTCCACCCTCCGGATACGGCCAGACAGTCAGTCTCCACCTTGTCCTCGCCGCTCAAGCTGCGAAAGGTCACGCTCTCCAGTCCCTTACGGCCAGAGCTGTTACACACTTCCGCCCCGCGATAGACTGGATAGTCATTGCTGTCTGTCGCATCCCGGCGATTGTCGATCACAGCCGCCACATGCACACCCGCTGCAATCAGATCACGCGCGGTTTGATGCACGCCATCATTGTTGCCAAACACAGTCACTCGCCGCCCCGGCGCCACGCCATATCGGTTCAGATAGGTGCGCACAGCGCTGGCCGTCATTATACCCGGCCGGTCGTTGTTCTGAAACGCCACGGGCCGCTCTATCGCACCCGCGCACAGGATCGCGCGCTTGGCCACGATCCGCCAGAAACACTCCAGCGGACGCCCGCCGCGATCCCCAAGGTGATGCGCCACGCGTTCCAGCGCACCATATGTGCCCTGATCATAGGCCCCCGTTACAGTTGTACGTGTCATCAACCGCACATTCGGCATCGCCTCCAGCTCAGCAACAACGCCAGCCGCCCAATCGGCCCCAGCCATGCCGCCAACCTCTTCGGTCTCGCCATTCAATCGACCGCCCATCAGCCGGTCTTCCTCAGCCAGGATCACATCCGCCCCCGCGCGCGCCGCTGTCAGTGCCGCCATCAACCCGGCAGGCCCCGCGCCAATCACCAACAGGTCACAGAACGCAAAAGCCTTTTCATACCTATCCGGATTATGCGCCCCGCTCAGCGCACCCAATCCCGCAGACCGACGGATGATCGGCTCGTAGATCTTCTCCCAAAACGCCTTGGGCCACATGAAGGTCTTGTAATAAAATCCCGCCCCCAGAAACGGTGCCGCCAGATCATTGACCGACAACATATCCCAGTGCAGACTTGGCCACCGGTTTTGCGACCGCGTCTCCAACCCGTCAAATATCTCCTGCATTGTGGCGCGTACATTTGGATCCTGCGCAGCGCCGCGTCCAACGGTCAACAGCGCATTCGCTTCTTCGCTGCCCGCACCCATCACACCGCGCGGGCGATGATATTTGAACGATCGCGCCACCAACTTGACCTCGTTGGCCATCAAAGCCGACGCCACCGTGTCACCTTCAAACCCCTGAAACACGTTCCCGTCGAACCGGAACGACACCGGCTTGGTGCGGTCGATCAATCCCTTGCCCGACAACCTCATGCCATGGCCTCCTTCGCGTCAGAGGCCAGCTCTGTCTGCAAAACCTCATGGGTCACCGTGTTGCGGGTCACGACCAGCCACGCACCGCATCCACCCTCATGATACCAAAGGTCTCGTGTCACCCCGGCCGGGTTGTCGCGATTGTGCACATAGTCATCCCACGCAATATCCCCGTCATCCGGATCCGGGCGCGACAATGCTACCGCATCCCCCACATAGTAAAACTCGCGCCGGTCGCGCTCTCCGCAAATGGGACAGGTGATCCTCATGATTGCGCCCTTACTTCTCTATGTTCCCAAATACCCATGACCCAAACCTCTTCCTGCGCGATCAGTGCAGATTATGCTGCGCGCCCGTGCCTTCTTCGTCCATGATCCCTACGCCGGTGCGGAACCGATCCAACCGGAACTTCTCCGCCACCTCATGTGGTCTGTCCGTGGCCATCAAATGCGCCATGCACCAACCAGATGCAGGCACCGCTTTGAAACCGCCATAGTTCCAGCCACAATCGATATACAGACCGTCAATCCCGTCAATCCGATCAATGATAGGCGAGCCGTCCGGCGTCATATCCATGATCCCTCCCCAGCTGCGCAGCACCTTGGCCTTTCCGATCATCGGCATCAGCGTCATGCCCGCTTCCATCACGTGCTCTTTCATTGGCAGATTGCCGCGCTGCGCGTATGACGCATAAAAATCCAGATCACCACCAAACACCAATCCACCCTTGTCAGACTGGCTGATATAAAAATGCCCCATGCCAAAGCTGACCACGTGATCAATCACCGGCTTCAAACCCTCGGTCACAAACGCCTGCAACACATGGCTCTCAATAGGCAAACGTCGACCGGCCATCGCAGCCACCTGCCCCGAGCGCCCGGCCACGATGATCCCCACCTTCTTGGCACGGATTGGTCCCCGACTGGTCTGCACGCCTTTGACAACGCCGTCCTCAATGTCGATCCCGGTCACTTCGCAGTTTTGCACCAGATCAACGCCCCGATCCGAGGCACCGCGCGCATAGCCCCACGCCACCGCATCATGTCGCGCTGTACCGCCGCGCGGATGCATCAACCCGCCGTAAATCGGAAACCGGGTTTGCTCAAAGTCTAGATAAGGTAGATGTTTGCGCACCCCCTCGCGATCCAGCAAAACCGCGTCATCACCCTGATTGATCATCATATTGCCGCGCCGCGCAAAGGCATCACGCTGCCCATCAGAATGGAACAGGTTGATCAATCCGCGCTGCGAATGCATCACGTTGTAATTCAGATCTTCCTCAAGACCTTCCCACAGTTTCAGCGAATGGGAATAGAACTCCGAGTTGCCCTGCAAAAAGTAGTTTGCGCGCACGATCGTCGTGTTACGCCCAACGTTGCCGCCACCCAGATAGCCCTTTTCCAAAACCGCAACATTGGTAAGCCCGTGGTTCTTGGCCAGATAATAAGCCGTCGACAATCCGTGACCGCCCCCGCCGATAATCACCAGATCATACTCGGGTTTTGGTTGCACTTCTCGCCAGTGCCCTTGCCAACCCTTGTTACCAGTCAGTCCCTCTTTCAGAACGCGCCAACCAGAAAACTTACCGGAATACCCCATCCTAGGCCTCTCTATTCGTCACCACGTAACCTCACGCAATTTGCACAGTTGCTCGCGATTAGTTCACTTTGCAATCACTTTGTTCAGGCAGTAGTCTCCCAAGAACTAAAGAAGTGGGGAATTATGAACGTCAAGACTTTGCTGACCGTTCTGGGGATCGGTTTATCGGCAAGCTGGGCAGGCGCGGGGGAGTTCAAGTCACCAGATATTCTGGTCTTGGGCGACAGCCAGGTTTCTTTTGGATCGGGACCAGCCTATGTCAGTTTTTTCGAAAACCTCAAAGAGAATTGCCAGCCAAACAAACGACAGGCCCGCCAGCTAAAGAAACTTGGCGAGGCCAGCGTTGGTGTGATCGGAGTGCGTTCAACATCTCTACACTCGTGGAACGCTAAATCGGGCAAAGCCAAAGGCATGATCTGTGACGTTGATCCAAAATGGAAGGTCAACGCAGGCAGCTACGGCATTCTGAACACCACAAAAAACCCTTACGTTCAGATTGGCCAGGGCGCGAAATACCAGTTCTGTCAAAAGAATACCCCAGCGTTCAAAGCGATGCTGCGCCCCAACTATTACGAACCCAAACTGCTCATCATGGCGTTTCTGGGCAATTCCACGGGCACTTGGATCGACGAACCAGCCAAAGCCGTGACTGACGTTAAAGTAATGGAAAAAAACCTACCACCCGACATGCCTTGCATCTTTATGACCACGGCGCCGGGCTATAGCGAAAAAATCAACGCCCGCCGTCGCGCCGCTCAGGAAAGCATACGTGCGGCTTTTGCCAAAACTGGCAGCCGATGCAGTTTCATCAGCGGTCTCACCCCCAAAACCGAAGCCTTGAACGAGGGTGTAAAATCCCACTTTCGCCGGAAACAATCTGGCGCAGTGCGTGATCCTTATCACCCGAACAAAAAGGCTGCCCGCAAGCATTTGGGTGCCTTGCGTGGCGAACTTTGCAACGCGATTTACGATCAGCTCTCGGACATGGAAACCGCCGCGTTGGTCGAATAACGTCTCACTAAAAGATATAGCGAAAACTAAACCCGGCAATTGGCGCGGGATCATAGCTCTGCGAACTGACCACGGACCCCGCAGTGTTTTCCAGTTGCAAACGGCCATCAAACTCGGCGCCCGCAAAGGCCGACAGCGTTAGCGCTCGCGACGGTTTGAATTCGACCGACATCACAACTGGCACGCTAGAATCTTCCCCAACACCACCCGGTGCCACTCCACTGTTATCCAACAGGAACCGCACCTTTTCGCTACGCGTAATCAGAGACACGTTCACCGTGTCGCTGGCTTCGTAGGTCAGAGAAACCCCCGGCCCTTGGGATGCCCCCAGCCCAGCGCCCGTACTCAGGTTCCATCGATCAGCAATGTCCCAATCCACTAAAAGCGCGGGGAAAATCTCGACCCCATTGGTACCCAGTTCAGAGAACACTCCCATTGCCGGGCCAATCCGCAGGTTTGGGTTAATTTTCCAACTGACGCCACCAAATACGCCATATGTCATACTGTCCGAAGCGCTCGCGCCGCTCTCGTAGTCCCACCGCACCTGTGGCGACACAAATACTGCGCCAGTTTCACCAAACGTGAAACGCACCGGAGCAGACACACGAAAATCCGTCACATTGCCCCATGGCGCGGGCCCTGCAAAATCGTAGTCAAGCTGCCCATAACTGGCCAATACGCCATAGGACGTACCTTCCAGATCACGATACAACGCACCAGCGCGCAAGAATTGTCGGTTGGCCGAAAAGGTTCCTCCGCCGCTCAAATCAGCCTCAAACTGATAAACCGCCAACCCATCCACAACCCAGGACCAGCCTGCACCGCGTTGCTGCGCAGCCACATCGCCGCCTGCGCAAACCATCATTGCCGCGCCAATTGCGGCCGCCACATGCCCGTATCTGATCATTTTGTGCCCTAACACCCAGCTCTCGCCCAACAACACGTCGGATTTCAGAGGTTTACGCAATGGGAATTCGAGTGGATTAAATAGATTGGGGTGAACCGCTCCGCAAAAGGCACAGTTTTATGCATCAGCCGGGCAAATTTGCACCTAGTCCGGGGTCGCTGCCTGTCGTTCTGCAAGCGTCAGAATACGCGGCTCGACCACCGGCTGGCGCGCGTCATCAAAGAACGGCGTGTCGCGGGCCGTGCCCTTTAACACTGCCCCAAAATGACGCCGCAGCACTTGCAAACCAAGTTTTGCAAATCCACGATCCCTAAGCGTACCCGGACCGGGCTGGGCAAATTTGGTATGTACCACGGTCGTTACCGGCCCAATCATCTGCCCTACGTCGTCCCCCTGCATCAATGCGGTCAAAACGCCGACAAACGCCAACTTGGGACTAGGCAGTGTGGTGCAGACCGGCGTGTCACAGCATGACGCATACCAACGCAATACCCCCTTGGGTGACAACCGCAAACAGGCCAGATGCTCGGCACCGGCCACGATCCGAAACCGGTTGGGTAGGGTCTGGAAAATGTCCGACCCACCCCGAGGTTTCAAAATTTCATCAGCCCCCAGCGCGTGCGCCCCAGCCTGACAATCCTTGCAATAACAAATCAAATGCGAACCCGTTTTCGGGCTCGCATCTTGTATTTCCGCGCGAAATGCTCCGCATCTACACGCTATAGCAATATCCCTGCCCGACACGGCCTAGAGCCCTTTGGCCCGATAACTCGACGCAACCTTGTCAATCGACACCAGATAGGCCGCCGTGCGCAGATCTTGGACATCCGCCCGGCTATGCCAGACGTCGCGCATCGACTGATAGGCGATCCGCATCGTGTCATCCAACCCGGATCGGACAAGCTCCAGCTCATCCGCGCCACGCAAATACTTGTTCTTGAACTCAGGTGTCATCGACCACGCATCGCCAAGATACCGGTCCAGACGCTCCAATTCGTCTATCACCAGCTGGTGGCGTGCCTCTTCCTGTCGACGCTGCATTCGGCCAAATCGAATATGGCTAAGGTTTTTGACCCATTCAAAATAGGACACAGTCACACCACCGGCGTTTGCATACATGTCCGGAATGATCACTGTGCCTTTCTCGCGCAGAATCTCATCTGCACCCGCTGTCACCGGACCATTCGCGGCCTCGATAATCAACGGCGCCTTGATCCGCGCCGCGTTTGCGAGGTTTATCACCCCTTCCAGTGCCGCCGGGATCAGAATGTCGCATTCCTCTTCCATGACGGCTTCGCCTTCTGCGTGGTGCGTGGCATCCGGATACCCTGAGACGCCGCCATGCTTGGTGAGCCATTGATGAACCCCATCAACGTCCAGACCGCTTGGATTGAACAGCGCCCCGTCTCGCTCGATTATCCCGATAACCCGCGCACCATCTTCGTCGCTCAAAAACTTGGCCGCGTGGTAGCCCACGTTGCCAAGCCCTTGCACGATAATCCGCTTACCATCCAGAGATCCGGAAAGCCCGGCCTTCTCAACATCGCGAACATCGCGGAAAAACTCGCGCAATGCGTATTGCACCCCCCGTCCTGTTGCCTCGACACGGCCTGAAATTCCGCCCGCGTTCAGTGGCTTGCCTGTCACACAGGCTTTTGCGTTGATATCGGTCGTGTTCATCCGCGCATATTGGTCAGCAATCCACGCCATCTCGCGCTCGCCCGTGCCCATATCAGGCGCAGGCACGTTCTGACTCGGATGGATCAAATCACGTTTCGCCAATTCGTAAGCAAAGCGACGCGTGATACGCTCCAACTCGTGCTCATCATATTCTCTAGGATCAATACACAACCCACCTTTGGAGCCTCCAAAAGGGGCCTCAACCAGCGCGCATTTATACGTCATCAGCGCAGCAAGCGCTTCTACCTCATCTTGATTGACTGTCGGGGCGAAACGAATACCGCCTTTAACCGGCTCCATATGTTCCGAGTGAACAGACCGATACCCGGTAAAGGTTTGTATTTGTCCGCGCAACCGCACGCCAAAACGCACTGTATACGTCGCGTTGCATACGCGAATCTTCTCTTCCAACCCAGGTGGCAGGTCCATCAAAGCAACGGCCCGATTGAACATCAGGTCTACACTCTCACGGAAACTCGGTTCATTTCTTGCGCTCATCCTACACCTCCCGACAAGCTCGGACTGCGACTCACCGCCGCACTCTCGATATTGGCACTCTAGGCCCGAAACCGGATGATTGACGAGAGATGATTAAAACTTTGGCACCAATGTGACAGCTCCGGAAAATTGGAAACAAAAAGCCAAACCCACCCCAGACTGTCGCCAAACACCTGTATATTAAGGTGTTTTTTTGGATTTTCCGCAAATTTTGACCCATCTTTCGCCGTAATTTCGCCGAACTCATGAACGACACATGTGGGTGGTGCAAAGTGTCGAATGTTCGACGCCGCATCAATTGCGCGCCGGAACGAGGAACTGTAAAATGCAAGACTACAAGGCAGAAGACCAGCCATTGCCCGCTCGAAAGAGACGAGCTTCTAAGTCTGAGTGGTTAGCGCAATTCTGGCGTGAAGAAGACGGCGTTGTTGTCGGTTTTGCGATATTTTTGTTCCTGATCATTTTGATGGTTGGTGGCATTGGCGTTGATGTGATGCATTCCGAAATGAAACGCACACGCCTACAGCACACGCTGGACCGCGCCATTCTGGCGGCAGCAGACCTTGATCAAACGCGTGAACCCAACGCTGTTGTGCAGGATTACTTCGAAAAAGCTGGTATGACAGACTATCTGAGCGACGTGACAGTCCGCGACGGTCTCAACTTCCGCGAGGTCGAAGCCGCTGCGTCCTCGCAACATGACACTATGTTCATGAAAATGGTTGGTGTCGAAACCCTGTCCGTTCCGGCCTCGGGCACAGCGGTTGAACGCATCGGCAATCTTGAAATTTCCTTGGTGCTCGACGTGTCCGGTTCCATGGGTAGCAACTCGCGTCTCACTAACCTTAAAGTTGCCGCCAAGGACTTTGTGCAGGCGATGTCCGACAACACCGAAGATGGAACGTTGTCTGTTTCGATTATTCCTTACGCAACTCAGGTCGCGGTTCCCAATAACCTATTTGAAACTCTCAACGCCTCGACCACAGGTGATGTGGATGTAGATACCGCCCTCGATACCGGTGCCGCAGATGCCGCCTCAAATCAGCACGGATATTCCCGCTGCATTCATTTTGAGAGTAGCGACTTCGCTTCAACTGAGTTGAACCCAGGTGATCGCTGGAAACAGGCCGTACATTTCAGCCCTTGGAGTGATTTTGACGGGCGCGACAATGACCCCAAAGAATTGGTGTCATCACCGGTCTGCCGCACAGATAGCGGCAGCGAAGTACTGGTTCTGGAAGATGATGTAACTACGCTGAAAAACTACATCGATGGCCTTTGGGCCAGCGGAAACACGTCCATTGATCTTGGCATGAAGTGGGGTACCGCCCTACTTGATCCTTCCACACAGGACGTGATCGACCACATGATCGACAATGACAACGTGTCCAATGACTTCAGCGGCCGTCCCTACGAATACGATGATGCAGAGTCCCTGAAAGTGGTCGTTCTGATGACGGATGGGAAGAATACGTCGCAGTACTATGTCCACGACAACTTCCGCGATGGTGATTCTAACATTTGGTGGAACGACGAAGAGGAAAAATATTCTGTCTATATAGGTACCGATCATTACGACGATAATGACAACGGCGAATACGACGACGACCTCTATTACTGGCCCTTTGACGACACTTGGTCCGACCACCCCTATGGCAACGGAGAAATCACTTCGTCCGAGTGGATTGAGCACGTCGAAACTTACTGCAAACGCTACAACTCCAAAAAGGGCGAATGTAAGAAATGGGGCAATCGGACAACCTATGAAGAGGTTATCACCACAGTCTCCGAAGACGGTGAGGCGGTTCGACTGCAATACCCTGATCTTTGGGCATACACGTCGCTCGAATGGAACGTCGAAGAGCATTACGAGCCTTGGATGAACGACAGCCAGGCATGGGATGACTGGTACTACGATGTGCGCAAGTATGTGGGGTCTTCAACCAAGAACACCCGCACAAAGAGCATCTGCGACGCAGCTAAGGATGAGAACATCATCGTCTTCACCATCGGCTTTGAAGCACCGGACTCCGGTCAGGCCGTACTTCAGGACTGCGCCAGCTCCGACAGCCATTATTTTGACGTAGACGGTCTCGAAATTCGTGATGCCTTTGCCGCCATTGCTACTTCGATCCGCCAGCTGAGGTTGACCCAATGATACAACGTTCCAAGACCTTCCTGCGTCGCTTCCGCAAAACCGAAGACGGCCACGCAACTGTCGAGTTTGCCATTATGGTGCCGCTCCTGCTGGTGATGATGGCATCCGCCGTCGAACTGGGTATGCTCACATTACGCTATGCATTCCTGGAACGCGCGCTGGACGTTGTCGTACGAGACGTACGCCTTACAACAGGGGCTGCCCCGACACATGACATGCTGCGAGATCAAATTTGCGAAGAAGCCAACTTCATCCCTAACTGTTCGTCGTCGCTACGTTTGGAAATGATCCCTCTCAGTCTTCGCGATTGGGATGGCATCCCAACAAACACAGTGTGCACAAACCGTGCCGAAGAAATCCAACCGGTGGTTTCTTTCACCAACGGACAGGATAACGAACTGATGGTACTGCGGGTCTGCGCCAAGATCGAACCACTGTTCCCCACGACTGGGCTCGCGGCAGCATTCGACAAAGACAGCGCAGGCGATTACCGCCTCGTTTCAACATCAGCTTTCGTGCAGGAACCGAGGTAAGCCAAGATGACCGTACAGTTCAAAACCTACCTCCGCCGCTTTCGTGACGACACGAATGGCACCGCCGCTGTCGAAGCCGTCGTAATCATGCCCGTCCTGTTTTGGGCATTTATGGCCATCGCAGTCTTCTTTGACATGTACCAGTCGCGCTCCAGCACCGAAAAAGCCGCCTTTACGGTTTCTGATATGCTTTCGCGCGAAACAGCGGCTGTAAATGGTGATTACATCGATAATGCACTCGACTTGTTTGAAACCATGTCCACACTGGACGCGGATCAGACGATGCGCGTGAGCGTTGTGTCCTGGAGTGACGTTGAAGAGGATTATGTTTTGGATTGGTCCTACGGCACTGGGCTAGTTGAAGCCCTGACAGCTTCAGACCTCAACAATCTCGAAGACAAGCTCCCGACTCTTGTAAACGGCGAACGTCTGATCCTTGTCCAGACGTACGGAGCATACGCCCCCTCCGTCAATGTTGGGTTTGGCACCATCGACATGAATACCCTTGTGTTCTCCCGTCCGCGCTTCGCTCCGCAACTGGCTTGGTCTGACACTTAATTTTAGCTGCCCGAGGATTTCTCGACCAAGAGCGCCTCAAGCATTTGGGCCATAACCTTTGACTGTGAGCCAGGCGTGACGCCGCCAATGCCTACCTTGCGGCCCATCGCCCACCAAAGCCCCGGTTGCCATCTGCGCGGCCGGGGCTTTTTCAATCGCACCAGAAATCCGTTTGATGGCTTCATCGCAAAAGTTCCCCGTTCGACATTTGCAATCTCATCCAACGTCGCGATCACTTCACCGGAACTGCTGCGCAACCCATCGCTGGTCAGCTCGACCATATACTCCGTCGCCCGCCGCGTCCTATCCGCCAGCCACAACGCCGCCAAGCCAGTCACGATCAGAAATACCTGCCAAGGCAGTGTCGGGGGCGTCGACATGGCAAAGTAAATCAAGATACCGCCTAATAGCGCCATCACGACGATCCCAAACCACCGACGCGGCGCCGACGCGCCAACAACTGCGAGTATTTCTTCTTGCATATCATCCCCCAAAACCTGCCCTTTGGCCTACCCTGTCGCGCCGCGCGCTACAAGTCCGCGAAACTGGGGAGGAGGGCGCATACCGTAGCCCCATAGCAGGTTAAATTCATCAGATTGACAAGCGAAACCCGTGGCAATGCCCGCAATACAATAGCACCGCCCGCGCTTCAGATACGCTTTTCTTTGACGTCGGTTACAGTCAATGCACATGTTTGGAAAACGAGAGAGTTCGGGTTGCTAGAGTTATTTGGTCTCATCGCTACTACGATTGCAACGATTGGCGGCATCGCCGCCTATTTCGACGCAGTCATGGGGGACGATGGCCAAAAACGCATTCTGTCTTACGTTGTCCCCACTAAGCAAGACAATGAAACTGATGAAAACGGCTCTCAAAACGCCACCTATTCCGAAGCGTTGCAGTCCATACTAAGGGTATATGTCTCCGGCCCGATGGGACGATTTGACGTGTTTCGCTCGTTGGTCACGTTGCTGATCATCTTGGTAGGAACCAGTATTTTCAGCTTTTATATGGTGCGCCATTTATCCGGCGACAGCCTAGGCTGTGGACCTATAAACAGGTCGCAGCGTCAACGGTTGCTTTGACCCAGAGCAGACACTAGCAGAAAACACGGCTATGACCGGGTTGCGGACAAACCTGCATTTCAGGATTGGGTCGCCAGTTCATTCTGCACTAAGGATACAAAATACGCGCATCCGTACGGAATGGCGTCGTCGTTGAAGTCGTAATCCTGATTGTGCAGTGCAGCCGTTTCACCATTGCCCATGAACATGAACGCTCCCGGGCGTTCCTCAAGCATGTAAGCGAAATCCTCCGCACCCATGGAAGGCATGCGATTACCATTTATAGCACTCGGCTCCACGACCGTGGCCGCTGCACGCAACGCCACCTGTGTCTGCTCTGGGTCGTTGTGGGTCACGGGTACATCGTCCATGTAACTCAGATGAACCTCGGCTCCGGTCATCTCCGACACGCCCTTACATATCTCGAACATCCGCTGTTTGCCCGCCAAACGAGCAGTACGCGACAGACTGCGAACGGTCCCCCTAATTTGCGCAGTTTCAGCGACGATGTTGTCCGCTGTTCCCATATGAATTTGCGTGATTGTGACAACATGCTGCGTGGACGAAGCAATGCTTCTTGAAACAATCGTTTGAAAGCCCTGAATTATCTGACCGACCGCAATAGCTGGATCAATACCTTGATGTGGAAATGCCGCGTGGCATCCTTTGCCGGTGATGTTCACTTCAAACAAATCCGCAGAACCCATCACACCGTTTGGGCAGGTTGCGAAATGTCCGACGGGAAGTTGAGGCGCGTTGTGCAACGCAAATACCCTTTGAATGCCAAAACGCTCCATTAACCCATCCTTTACCATGGCAAGCCCGCCGCCATCAGCTTCCTCTGCCGGTTGGAATATGAGAATGACGGTTCCGTCAAAATCCCTGTTTGCTGCGAGATATTGCGCCGCCCCCAATAGCATGACGGTGTGCCCATCATGACCACAGGCATGCATTTTACCTTCGGTTTTGGACGCATGAGGAAGGTTCGTCTGCTCTTGCATTGGAAGTGCATCCATATCTGCGCGGAGCCCAACGACGCGATTGCTTTGGGTGCTATTGCCACGTATTACGCCGACAACACCCGTTCGGCCTACACCGGTGACAACATCATCAACACTCATCTGCTTCAGACGTTCGGCAACCAGCCCAGCGGTGCGCTCGACGTCGAAGGACAGTTCCGGATGCGCGTGGAAATCACGCCTCCACTTAACCAGCTTGGACAATTGAGCATCGAAATCGGCAAGGCTGACCATCGGCAATCCTACGGTATAATAACTGGGTACCGTTTGATTGTCGCCGAAAGTCACAGAAAAGTCGTCAATTATCTCGGATTACACGGGTCGCTCTGGGCTCTTCTCAGTCATCTGAGCGTTTCTGTCAGATGACTGCTTTGCCGCGTTGAGCGGCCTTTTCGATGATCGATTCCATTCTTTGCTGCATCGTGATTCAACAGCGACTGGAGGATTGTCCATGTCGCATCTGTTCTGGCTCGACCAAGAGCGTCTCAACCGCATCAAGCACATGTTCCCAAAGCCACGTGGTGTTGCTCGTGCTGACGACCGAAAGGTTCTCAGTGGCATCATCCATGTCATTCGCAATGGCTTGCACTGGCGAGACGCTCCGTCAGACTATGGGCCACATAAGACGCTTTAAAACCGATGGGCGCGATGGTCCCAGATGGGCGTCTTTGCACGCATCCTTACCGAATTGGCCGCTCAAGGGGATGCAACAGGCACACTAATCATTGATGCGACCGACCTGAAGACCCATAGAACAGCGTCCAGCATGGGGCTTAAAAAAGGGGGCGTGATCGCCTGATTGGCCGCACCAAGGGTGGGCTAAATTCGAAACTCCATGCCGTTACCGATGCGGTGGGTCGTCCCATCCAACTATTTCTGACTGCGGGGAATGTCAGCGATTACATCGGCGCGCGGGCGCTCTTACCCTCACCGCCTTCTGCCGATTGGATGCTGGCGGATCGCGGCTATGACGCCGATTGGTTTCGGAAGGGCTTGAAAGAAAAGAGCATCAAACCCTGCTTCCCATCACGGCGGAACCGCAAAGACGCCATCCAACATGACACCAAGATTTATCGAAGCCGTCACAAGATTGAGAACATGTTTGGACGGTTGAAAGACGGGCGCAGGGTCGCGACCCGCTACGACAGATGCCCGATAATCTTCCTGTCTGCCATCGCCCTCGCGGCAGCAGTGTTGTTTTGGCTATGAGTCCAGAGCCTAAGCGCGCTTCCAAATGAATACACGGCTCATAACTTGGTCATCCCGTATGTCATTACGTTTTTGACGTCTTGGTTTTTGGGGCTATTCTCGATCTACCAGGCAATGATTTTCTTTCGACTGTTCGCTCGGTCAAGCGCACTGATTGAGCGCGGCCTGCTCATCTATGCTGATTTTGCCTAGTCCTATACCGTTACCTTGTTGATTGCCTTTATTTCGATTTTGGGCTCGGTCATCTCAATTAACCACACGATGGACTACAGCGTTAAAATTGTGCTCACCAAGGAAACTGATCGCAATGACAACGCTGGCTTGTCTTTGCTTGTGACGGGGAACAACCAGAATCCCAGCGCGTTTACCCAGATGCTGTCGACAGTAGACGAAGATATGACAATCCATGGGTTTCTGAATTACGTGACGCGCGTTCGACCCGATTTCACTTTGTCTCCAACGAACTGCTCAAATTTGAGCCAAGATATTATGTCCAAGAGCACCTTTTCAAAGAACGGCGCCAGTACTCGTAAACAGGTCTGTTACGACGCTCAAATCCGTCGCTCATTCGGGAACCCGGCCAGCGGCCCCGTGTTAATCACCTCCCTGTATTTGGCAATCAATTTAACAGCGAGCTCCGCGATTTCCGGTGTCTTTGATCTTATTGTTGCGGACCCAACAAAGCTCGCCGCTACTTTTGTCGCGCCTCCTACCCCCTCCGAAGAGAGCCGGTTGGACGATTCATTGCGAGCACTCCTCAACGAATTAGCCTCCGTCGAAAACTCGAACTTTCAAGCTTCCCTGGTTCTCTCGCCCTTCATCATGGCATCAGTGTATTTCACGATCATGATATACACTTTGGGGGCCGTGATCTTTGCCGCGCGCAAGGCGTCTCTCCTTGCGCGCGCACGTATCCGAATACCTCTGATGAACCCCAAAAAAACCATCCTAAGCTTATCGGTTTACGTAAATGCATTTGCTGTTACGATCGTCTGCATCGTCTTTTTCAACACCTGATCAGCGTTTCGCTAACTACGATCCGGCGCTTAAAATGGCATCGGATGTGCAATGTGTACCTGATCCAGCTCCGCCATAACCTCATCGCTCAACCGCAATCCATCGACCTTCAGGATATGCTCCAGCTGCGGCAGCGTTGTTGCGCCAAAGATTGAGCTGCACATAAACGGCCGCTGCAAGGTAAAGGCTAACGCCATATGCACGAGATCCAAGCTGTGGCGCTCGGCAACGTCCACATAGGCATCCACTGCCGCAAAAGCCCGCAGTGTGGTGCGACCGCCCAAGGTGTCCTGCAACGTCTTGCGCGACCCTGCTGGCACAACACCGCCCTGATACTTGCCAGTCAACAAACCAGTGGCCAACGGCGAAAACGCCAATAAACCGACATCTTCGTTGACGCTCATCTCAGCCATATCGGTGTCGTAAAGACGGCACAGCAGCGAGTATTCGTTCTGCACCGTCGCCACACGCGGGCCGCCCACGTCCTCGGCCACGTCCAGCCATTTTGTTGTGCCCCAGGCACTTTCGTTGCTTAACCCAAACGCTCGGATGCGCCCCTTTTCAACCTCACGCTGCAACGCACCCAGCGCGTCTTGCATATGCGCAATCGTTGACGCCCGGTCTTGTGCAGATGGATCATATTTCCAGTTCTGGCGGAACATGTATGACCCGCGATTGGGCCAGTGAAATTGATAGAGATCGATATAGTCGGTTTGCAACCGTTTCAACGAGCCCTCGACTGCCTCCGGAATACTTTCCGCCGTGATCGGCCCGCCCTCGCGGATATGCTTCAACCCGGTGCCCGAGTGTTTCGTCGCCACCACCACGTCACCGCGCCGACCGGATTTGGCAATCCAGCTACCAACATATTCCTCACTGCTGCCCTGCGTTTCGGCGGTGATTGGGTTTACCGGATACATTTCTGCTGTATCTACAAAGGTAACACCACCATCCAACGCCATATCGATCTGTTTATGCGCATCGGCCTCATTGACCTGAGTACCAAACAGCATCGTGCCCAGGCACAGTTCCGTCACTTCGATGCCAGTGCGGCCCAAAGGGTTCATCTTCATGATTTTCGTCCTGTCTCAATCGCGTTTGTCGGCACCGTAAACCTTGCCCTGGCGCGCGCAAGAGGAACAACCGACTATTCACATCCGCGCGATGGCTTACCGAACCCCGCGCGCGTGAAAGATGAACCCCAACAGGTTCAACAAAACCTGCGCTGCCAAGATCGCGGTTGAACCCGTCTGGTCATAGTCTGGCGCGACTTCGACCAAATCGATGCCAACCACCTCATGCCGCTGCGCAAGTGCCTGCAACATTTCCAAAACGTCATAATACAGAAACCCACCATGGCTTGGCGTACCGGTCCCCGGCGCAATGGATGGGCAGAATGCATCAATATCAATCGTTACATATACCCGCGCGCCGTCTGGAATGCGGTCGATCACACCCGCAGGCCCCAAAGTGCGCGCCTGCCGCACACTTAGAATATCGCTGCCCATATCTCGCGCATCGGCATAGCCCTCCTTGGCGGTGGAACTCACATTGCGAATACCGACCTGTGTCAGCCCGGTGACATACCCCTTTTCCGCCGCGCGCCGCATTGGGTTGCCGTGCCCGTGGCGGACCCCATGGCGCTCGTCCACAAAATCCAGATGCGCATCAATTTGCAGAATATGAATGTCGCCCTGCCCTTCAAACGCGTTCACGCAAGGGATGTTGATCGAATGGTCCCCTCCAATCACCACCGGCAGCGCTCCGGCGGCTAGCATCGCCCGCACCCCGGCCTCAATATTTGCATGGCTTTTCTCGGTCTGCGTGTGCACGATATCGGCATCTCCGATATCCACCATCCGCACCGATCCTGGCAAATATGTTGCGTCGTCTTCGTGGTCGTAGGCCCCGGCATGGCCAAAGCTGAACAGGGTCGACGCCTCTCGCACTGCGCGCGGGCCAAACCGGGCACCGCTGCGCCACTGGGTGCCAAAATCAAACGGCGCGCCCATCACGGCGACATCCGCGTCAATGGCGCTCCAATCCTCGACATAGGCGCGTTTGCCAAAGGTCGAGATCCCGACGAAAGGCAGGTTCAGCCTGCCGCCCTCATAACCATGCTCGCTCATTTCGCCTCGCCCCTTTCTGCAATCGCGATACGTTGCCGGAAATTCCGCTGCGGGTAAAGACACCCAGCTTGAGAACAAAAAGTGAACATGATAGGTTTAACCTCATGGCGACTCACCTCTTCAAACGCGCGCCGGAACGACCTCGCCCCACGTTGCAGGTGGCCCCCGGCATCACCCTTGCCCTTGCCCGCCTGCACGAGGCGTGTGGCAGTGCCCGATATACCTTTGCCCTGTGGCTGGCACGCCAGACACGCGGCCCCGTTTTCTGGATCGCCACGGATTGGAGCGGTGCGCCCCTCTACCCCGATGGTATTGCCCGCTTCGTGCATCCGGGCCGTTTCACTTTTATTGCGCCCCGCCGCCCCGAGGATGTGCTCTGGGCGATGGAGGAAACCCTGCGCGCCGGACTGGTGCCGCTGGTGGTCGCTGATCTGCCCGGCCTCCCCGCCCTGACCCCGGTCCGCCGCCTGCATCTGGCCGCAGAAACAGGCGCGGCAGAGAGTGGTCAGCCCCCGCTCGGCCTGATCCTGACGCCGGGGGATGGCGGTGCACAAGGGGTCGAAAGCCGCTGGCACATGGCTGCCGCGCATATCGCCCAAGACGACAGCTGGATCCTCACCCGCCTGCGCGCCCGCACCGACCCGGTCAAGCGTTGGCGGCTCTCCGGCCTGCCCAAAGAGGCAAAGCTGAACCCGGACTGCGCTGAAAAAACCGCCGAAAATCAAGACGCCGCAAAGGCTCATCATACCAATGACAAGGTTTCAGCATGACGAAAGGCCACACAATGAAAAGTCAAAGGTAGCCATCTCTCCGCGAAACCACTAAACCGAACCAAACACCCAAAAACGACACGCTCAAGTCGAATAACCACAAGCCCATCCCCACCCATCCGCGATGCTGGACCTGTTATGCGACTGATGATCTCCTTTTCTGCCCTGTTTCTGTCGGTGGTTCTCCTGCAACTCAGCACAGGTGGCGTCGGCCCGCTCGACGCAATCTCCGGCATCGCGCTCGATTTCACCACCTCGCAAATCGGTCTCTTGGGCTCTGCGCATTTCTTTGGCTTCTTCATCGGCTGCTGGTTCGCACCACGACTGATGGGCAGCATTGGCCATTCACGCGCCTTTGCCGCCTTTACCGCCACCGGTGCCATTGGCCTGTTGGCCCACTTCCTGATCATCGACCCTATCGCATGGGCCGTGATGCGCGTTGCCTCCGGCCTATGTGTTGCGGGGTGCTACACCGTGGTCGAGGCATGGTTGCAGGCCAAGGTCACCAACGAAAACCGTGGTCGGGCCATGGGCACCTACCGCGTGGTCGATATGGGCGCATCTCTCGCGGCTCAGCTGGTGATTGGCGTGCTGGAACCCGCCTCTTACGTCTCTTACAACCTGCTCGCCCTGCTTTGCTGTGCCGCTCTTTTACCGATCACGCTCACCAAAGCTTCACAACCTGCCACCCCCAGCGCACCGCGCCTGCGGCCCATGCTGGCAGTTTCACGATCGCCTTTGGCCGCCGCCGGGGTGCTCGTCGCCGCGCTCAGCGCCGCCAGCTTCCGCATGGTCGGCCCGGTTTATGGCACCGAGGTCGGGCTGGCCACTGGGCAAATTGCCTGGTTCCTCGCCGCTTTTGTTCTGGGCGGCGCGCTCGCGCAATACCCAGTCGGCTGGCTGGCTGATAAATTTGACCGCCGTTGGGTGTTAATCTGGCTTTCTGGTGCTGCCGTTTTCTCTTGTATGACAACCATCCTGATCGGCGGTGGCAACACCACCTTGGTCATGATGAACGCCACATTCTTTGGCCTGACATCTTTCCCGATCTATTCAGTTGCAGCAGCACACGCCAACGATTTTGCCACGTCCGAAGAAAGGGTCGAGCTATCCGCGGCACTGATGTTTTTCTTTGCCCTTGGCGCCATTGCAGCGCCCCTCTTTGCTTCGGGGTTGATCCAGCGCTTTGGCCCCTCCGCGCTTTTCATGATGATCGCAACCGGCCACGTTGTTCTCATCCTGTTTGGTCTAAACCGGATGCGCGCCCGTCCCACGGTGGAAAATCGCACTCGGTACATCTATGCGCCTCGTACGTCCTTCACCATCGGTCGCTTGACCCGCCGCCAACGCGAAGCCAAGCCAGATGTCAAATCGGATGAAAATGACACCGACGCGAAACCGACGTAATACCGACGCAATACCGACGTTGCATTTTCACCCGATTTAGCCCTCTGGAACTGCACGCCGGATTGGGCTAGACGGGGCCGAACAGCAGTTTAGGAAACCTGATATGGCGCGCCATCTGATCACCTCGGCCCTTCCGTATATCAACGGCATTAAGCACTTGGGAAACCTCGTCGGCAGCCAGCTGCCCGCTGATCTTTTCGCCCGCTACATGCGCGGTCGCGGCCGCGAGGTTCTGTTCCTATGCGCCACGGATGAACACGGCACCCCCGCCGAACTCGCCGCCACCAAGGCGGGCAAACCAGTCGAGGATTACTGTGCTGAACTACATGAAGTGCAAGCGCGCATTGCCGACGGTTTTCGCCTCAGCTTTGACCACTACGGCCGCTCATCCTCACCCCAGAATCACGCCCTGACCCAGCACTTCGCCGGGCGGTTGGCAGACCTTGGGCTGATCAGTGAAGTCACTGAAAAACAAATGTATTCCAACGCGGATGGCCGCTTTTTGCCGGACCGCTACATAGAGGGCACCTGCCCCAATTGCGGCTTTGAAAGCGCACGTGGCGACCAGTGCGACAACTGCACCAAACAGCTTGATCCAACCGACCTGATCAATCCCTATTCCACGATTTCCGGCTCTACCGATCTTGAAGAACGTGAGACAAAGCACCTGTTTCTGCGCCAATCCGAAATGCGCGAAAAGCTGCAAAACTGGATCGACACCAAGGCCGATTGGCCAATCCTGACCACATCCATCGCCAACAAATGGCTGAACGATGGAGACGGCCTTCAGGATCGCGGCATCACCCGTGATCTGGACTGGGGCATCCCAGTCAAACGCGGTGCTGAAGACTGGCCCGGCATGGAAGGCAAGGTTTTTTACGTCTGGTTTGACGCACCCATCGAATACATCGCCTGCGCCCAGGAATGGGTTGATGCCGGCAAAGGATCTGACTGGGAACGCTGGTGGCGCACCGACAAAGGCGCCGACGATGTGACCTATACGCAGTTCATGGGCAAGGATAACGTACCGTTCCACACACTGTCCTTCCCGGCCACAATTCTCGGCTCTCAGGAACCGTGGAAAGCTGTGGATTACATAAAATCTTTCAACTACTTGAACTATGATGGCGGCCAGTTCTCCACCTCACGTGGGCGCGGCGTCTTCATGGATCAGGCGCTTGAAATCCTGCCTGCCGACTATTGGCGCTGGTGGTTGCTCAGCCACGCACCGGAAAGCAGCGACAGCGAATTTACGTGGGAAAACTTCCAGCAATCGGTGAACAAAGACCTCGCCGATGTGCTCGGCAACTTCGTCAGCCGCGTCACAAAATTCTGCCGTTCCAAATTCGGCGAAGAGGTCCCCACCGGAGGCGCATTTGGCGAAACGGAAACCGCGCTCATCACAGAGCTCACCACCCGCATTCGCGCCTACGAGGACCATATGTCCTCAATGGAAGTGCGCAAATCTGCGCAAGAGCTGCGTGCCATTTGGGTGGCTGGCAATGAATATCTGCAAAACGCCGCCCCTTGGTCGGTGTTCAAAACCGATCCGGAACAGGCCGCTGCACAGATCCGTCTGGCGCTGAACCTGATCCGCCTTTATGCTGTGCTATCCGCGCCGTTCATCCCCGACGCCAGCAAGGCTCTTTTAGCGGCAATGAACACAGACGACACCTCTTGGCCCGATAATGTGCCCGCAGCACTGGAGGTGCTTAAGCCGGGGCATGCCTTTACCGTGCCCGACGTAACATTCCGCAAGATATCGGATGAAGAAAGAGAAGACTGGCAAACCCGTTTCGCGGGAAAACGTGACTAAGCTAATAGCAAAAACTTATTTTCGCGACCTCTAACCAACTTGCAGACACGCAGGTCGGCCCCTACGCTTCTATTATAAATGCCCTTGTGGCAATGCGTCAGCGTTGGAAGAGGAGCCACGCTCACGTCGCCGCCCGAGGCATGCAAAACGCATACTGGGAGGATATCATGAAACTAGTTGGTGCATTAGCTGCCAGCGTGGCCCTGTTCATCGGGTCCGCTGCATCGGCCAAAGACCTGAGCCTGTCATACTTCATGGGACCAAAACATCCGATGAATGGCGCGGTGTTCACGCCCTTTGCTGAGAAGCTGGCCGAAGTATCCGGCGGCGAAATGACTGTCACTCAGTTTGCTGGCGGCGCGTTGAATTCAGCCCCTCCCAAGCAATATTCCATCCTGCTTGACGGAGTTGCGGACGTGGCCTTTCACTTGCCGGGATACACGGCACAGTTGTTTCCGATTGCCACATCCGTGACCACGCCCAACATGTGCGACACCGCCGTGGATTGTACCGAAGCCATGTGGCGCGCTTATGACGTGATTGAGAACGAATTTGACGCCAAGATCCTGGCGCTTTGGGCAAACAGCCCGCAGGTTCTGTTCTCCAAGGATACAGCAATCCGCACGTTGGAAGACCTCGACGGGAAAATCGTGCGCGTAACGTCAGCGCAGGACATCCCGTTTACCGAAGCATTAGGCGCCTCGGCTGTGTCGCAACCGGTGAGCGTGATCAATCAAAACCTTGCGAATGGTGTGGTCGACGTGGTGTCCATAGACCCATCCGCCGCCCTGTCGTTCAAGTTGCATGAGCCGACCAACTACATCACTGTTGGCGTCCCGGGTGCAGGGTCTGCCTTTATTTTATTGATGAACAAGGGGGTCTATGGCGGTCTGTCCGATCAGGAAAAGGCGTGGGTCGACGAAGCGTCAGGCAAATGGCTGTCGATGCAGGGCGCAAAAGCTTATGACGCCATCGCTCAAAAAGCGCTGGATGTGTCTGCCAAAAATGGTGTGGACATTATCAATCTGTCCGATGAAGAGGCCGCGCGTTGGGATGCAGCTATTCAACCGGCAATGGACGCATGGATGGCATCTGAGGTTGGTCAGGGGCTTACTGGTGCGGACGTTACAAAGCTGATGCAGGGGAACTGAGCGTTCTCCGTATGACTGCGCACAAACTAAACAAGTTTGAAAACGCACTGGCCGCAATTGCATCTCTATTTGCGATTGCGGGCGGCTTGGCTTTGGTCGTTCTGGTCGCGATTACCGGCGTGTCGGTGTTTTATCGCTATGTTTTGCGCGCGCCCATTTTCGGGATCGAAGACCTCTCGACCATGTCTCTCACCGTGATTGTCGCTGCATCGGTTGCGTGGACCGCCATTCACAAAGGTCACGTATCGGTCAATATCATCACGATTTTTGCTGGGCGGGCTTTCACCCGGTTTACTGATGCCATCGGACGTTTGCTCGCCTTTGCCATGATGGCGTTCGCGTCTTACGCGCTTTTTGTTAAGGGCAGCTGCGGAATGCCTTGCGGTGCGATGACGTCAAATCTCGGCATTATTCACACACCTTTCTACTACGTGCTTGGTCTGGCCATGGGCTTTTTTGCGGCCCTGATCCTGACTCACTTGATCATCGGCTTGCTGCATTGGTCAGGCGATGATCCGAACGAGGTAGCCGACTGATGGATAGAGAAACAATCGCGGCGACCGGGTTCATCGCGCTGTTCGTCCTGCTATTCATCCGGGTACCTGTGGGCCTTGCCATGATGATCGCAGGAGGTTTGGGGATTTACCTCATCCGCCCTCCCGCCGCCATGCCGGTCATTGCGGGCGAAATATTTGGCGAGGCGTCGAACTATCCACTTACCATCCTGCCGTTGTTCATCCTGATGGGCAATTTGGCGGGGGTGTCGGGTATGAGCCGCGATCTCTACGATGCGGCACATAGCTGGTTTGGCCATCTCAAGGGAGGATTGGCCTCGGCCACTATTGTCGGCTGCGCCGGGTTCTCAGCACTCTCCGGCTCGTCGCTCGCAGCGGCCCTTACCATGGGCCGTGTCAGCCTGCCAGAGATGCAACGCTACAAATATCACGACGGCCTTGCCACAGGTGCGGTTGCAGCAGGTGGCACATTGGGCATCCTGATCCCGCCGTCAGCCGGGTTCGTAGTTTATGCCATTCTTACTGAAGAGAGCATTGGCCGTTTGTTCATGGCCGGTGTGTTGCCCGGTCTTCTGCTAACGGCGATGTTCATTATTGCGATCTGGCTCGTTGTAACGGCGACGCCCAGCAAAGCGCCCAGCGCCGCCGAGCGAGCGCCGCTTGGCATTCGCCTGCGCCAGCTTGGGCGGGCTGGATGGATCATCGGGATCATCCTGATAACAATTGGCGGCATTTACGCAGGAGTTTTCTCCGCGATTGAGGCCGCCGGGGTTGGTGCCATTCTGGCCTTTCTGGTCACAATTATGCGTCGCGCGCTGACTTGGACCAATATCAAGGATGTCACCTCATCCGCCCTCAAATCCACAGGCACGGTCTTTCTCATCTTGTTCGGCGCATTTGTGTTCAAAACCTTTGTTGGTTTCACCGGATTGCCGATCAAAATGACTGGCTGGGTCGAGGCTCAGGGTTTTAGCGGGATGCAGGTCGTGATTGCCATCCTGATCATGTTCATGGTGCTTGGCACTTTCCTCGAAGGATTTGCCATACTGGTTCTCGCCGTGCCGTTGGTTCAACCCATATTGGAGTCCCTTGGTGTCGACATGATCTGGTTTGGTGTTCTGATGGTGATCGTTTTGGAAATGGCTCTGATCTCGCCACCCGTCGGGATCAATGTATTTGTAGTCAAAGGGATTGCGCCAAATGTGCCGCTTGGTACGATTTTCCGCGGCATCTGGCCGTTCTGGTTTGCCATGGCCGCAGTGGTAATTTTGATCGTACTGTTCCCAAACATCGCACTGTTATTGCCCGACTCGATGTTTGGATAAGCGCCGCTTTATGCGGCGCTGTCCACCACATCGACGATGGCGTGTTCAAGGCTGTCCAAAGCGCCATCCAATTCTGCTTCGCTGGAGATAAAGGGCGGTGCCAGCATTACGTGATCCCCATGCCGACCATCCCGCGTGCCCGGCATCGGATAGCAGATCAACCCATTCGCAAAGGCGGCCTTTTTCAACCGCCCGGCAATGCCAAGCCCCGGATCGAACGGTCTTTTGCTGTCGCGATCCGCGACAAATTCCATGCCCCAGAACAGGCCGCGTCCCCGGATATTGCCGACATGCGGATGCTGGGCAAATCGGCGCCTGAGCTGAGTTTCCAAATAAACCCCACGCGCGCGCACTTGCGCAACCAGATCATTCTCCAGAATTTCCCGCACGACAGCCAAACCCGCCGCCGCCGCCACAGGATGGCCAAGATAGGTGTGTCCGTGCTGAAAAAATCCGGTACCATCTGCGATCCGGCCATAAATTTCACCTGTGCACAACATTGCACCAATTGGCTGGTATCCGGCCCCCAACCCCTTGGCGATGCAAAGTATATCCGGCGCAACGCCCTCAGCATCGCAAGCAAACAAATGCCCAGTGCGCCCCATGCCGCACATCACCTCGTCCAAAATCAAAAGTACGCCGTAGGTGTCGCAGATTTCTCGGATACGTTGATAATACCCCTCAACCGGTGGCACGGCGCCCAACGTGGCCCCGACCACAGGCTCAGCAATAAACGCCATGACACTGTCCGCACCCAACCGCAGGATTTCATCCTCTAGTTCTTGCGCAGCGCGCTGGCCATAATCAAAAAGCGTTTCGTCCTCCGCCCGTTCCGCATATTCATAACAGGGTGCAATATGGCTTACTTCGGTCAACAGCGGTGAGAACTGCGCGCGCCGCCACGCATTTCCCCCCGCCGCTAATGCGCCTAACGTGTTGCCATGATAACTCTGCCGCCGGGCGATCAGGTGCCGCCGCTGTGGCTCGCCATTTTCAAGATGGTATTGACGCGCCAGTTTGATTGCGCTTTCGACCGCCTCCGAGCCGCCCGAAACAAAATAAACCCGGTCCAGATCGCCCGGTGCGTGCTTGATCAAAAGATCGGCTAGTTCTTCTGCGGGTTCGGACGTGAAAAACCCAGTATGCGCAAAGGCCAACTGGTCGACCTGTGTCTTGATCGCTTCGGTAACGCGCGTGTTGGAATGCCCCAAACACGAAACCGCCGCCCCGCCAGAGCCGTCAAAATAGCGCTTGCCATCAGCATCAATCAGGAAACAACCATCCCCACCAACCGCGACGGGTTGCGTGGAATGACAATGGCGTGGAAAGACGTGGCTCATCCTTTGTTCCTTTTCAATGTTGTCACCAGCGCCGCGACTGAAGCGGCGTTGTTTGCGTGTTGATACCCGGTTGCGCTCACAAGGCTATTCTCAAATCCAACCCGCAGATTGCCACCTCTTCCGGCACCATCCACAAGACAGGCATGCTCTTGCGGACCAAAAGCGCATAGCATCCAATTTTTTGCGTTCGGCAACGCAACTAAAAACGGGTTCAAATCAGACGGCTTTGAAACCTGTCCCGCACTGTATCGCCCCAGAACAAACAAAACGCTGTCTTGCTTCGCAGGCACAGTTTCATCCGCCCACCATCGCTGCAACAGATCAATGTCGTCAGAGTCATAAAGGATATGCTGCACCTCACAGCCCATGTCAGCGCAGGTGGCATAGACCCGTGACGCCAGTTCTGGATCGCGTGCAATCTCACGTACCGAAACAGACGCCCAGTTTGGCGCGACCTCGTTTAAACAAGTCAATTGTTGCGCGACCGAATAGATTCCCACGGCTTCGGTCGTGATCTGCAATCGCATATTTGGCACCGCTCGTGCGACTTCTGTCATTGCCTCTCGATACCGCCCAGAATCGAGTGAATGCGCCCCGTCATCATCGCGCACGTGAAGATGCAACGCGTCCGCCCCCGCCGCAAAACACGCCTTGGCCGTTTCTGCGATCTCGTCAGGTGTAACAGGTAAGGCCGGATGGTCCGCTTTGCTACGCCGCGCCCCGTTTGGGGCGACCATGATTAGCGGCTTACACAAGGCTCATCGCTCCCGTTTTCATACGGCTTCCATCCGGATCAAACAGCGGACCAACCACGACGGTAGCATCATAAAAAACCCGCGCAATATCGACCTGCACCCGCGCTCCGTGCGCGACTGTTCCATGATGATGCGCCAGCGCCACCGGTTTTCCGACACGATAGCCGAATGCGCAGGACGTTGTTTGACCGATGATTTTGCCATCCAGATAGATAGGCTCATGCCCCAAAGGCACAGCCGCTTCGTCGTCCAGTACCAGCGAAATCACTTGTGATTTCGCACCCTCCTCGCGCCGCTCGGCCAAAGCTTCGGCTCCAATAAAGCCACCTTTCTTCCGCGTTGCAAAATCAAGACCAACTTCAATGGGTGAGACGTCACTGTCCAGCTCATGCCCCATAGCGCAGAACCCTTTTTCAATCCGCATGGAGCTTTGTGCAAACATCCCCGCGGGCACAGCCCCTGCCGCCGTCAGCGCGGCGTAAATCGCTGCGGCATTCTCGGACTTCATGGTAATTTCCCACCCGGCCTCGCCAACATAAGACATCCGTGCCGCGCGCACGTGTTTGCCCGCAATATGTGCAGGACCAACCTTGAAATACCCCAGTTCGTTCAATTCCGGCGCGCCGCAATCCGCAACAATCCGCGCGGCCTCTGGTCCCATCAGACCAAGTACCGCGTAATCCTCTGTGCTATCCGTGAGATTTACATCAAACCCGTCTGCGTGGCTTTGGAACCATGCCAGATCGCGCTTGATCGCAGCGGTTCCGACAAAAAGGCGATAGTGATCCTGTGCAATGCGTTGAGCGGTAATGTCACTCTCGAACGTGCCCCGTGCGTTCAAGACCGCTGAGTAAATCACCGAGCCGGGCGCACGCGCCATGTGACCCGCGCAGGTATGCAACAGGAAAGCCTCGGCATCTGGTCCATTCACTTCGATCTTGCCAAAAGATGACGCATCAAAAATTGCTGCGGCCTCATGCGCTGCCTTGACTTCGCGCGCGACATTCTCGAACCAGTCGGGCCTTTCAAACGTCATTTTCGGCTCAGCGGTTTTGCCAAAATAGAGAGGTCGCTCCCATCCGTAAAACTGGCCCATGTGTGCACCTGCGGTCCGGTATTCGCAATCGAGTGGCAAAACGCGCAAGTTACGGGCAGTTTTGAGCTGTTTTCCGGGATACGCAATGTCGTAATGCGTCCCCAATATTTCGGGTGCACGTGCCATAAGGTGGTCGAGCGAATTGAACACAGGCGCGAACCGCTTGGCGTCTGCTTCACCCAAATCATATGCTGTGTGACCGTGCACAATGGCATGGGCCAAATTCATACCTGCACCGCCGCCCGACGCCAACCCAACCGAATTCATGCCACACCCAAGGAACAGCCCCTTGGTCTCGGCGGTCTCGCCCAACATGAACGTGCCATCCGGCGTGAAACTCTCCGGGCCGTTCAACAGCATCTTAACCTCTGCCGTCTCCAGCGCGGGCAAACGATGTAATGCCAGCTCCATCATTGGTTCAAAGTGGTCCCAATCCTCGCCCAACAGGCCAAATTCAAACCCTTTGTCCAGCACACCCGGCTTGATCGGCTTGCCCATCGGCTCGAAACACCCCACCAGCAAGCCGCCGGAATCATCGCGAATATAAAGATGGCTGTCATGATCGCTCAGTGTTGGCGTATTGCCAACTATGCCATCAATCGGTTTGGTCAACAGATAGAAATGTTCACACGCCAGCGCGGGCACTTCGGCCCCGGCCATCGCCCCTGCCTCTCGCGACCACAAACCGGTGCACAAGGCTATGGCATCGCACATGACCGTACCTTGGGTGGTTTCAACGCCCGTTATTCGACCGTTTTCTGACAAAATCCCGGTAACACCTGTTCGCTCAAAAATCTTCGCGCCCAGCCCTTTGGCCCCTTTAACAAGCGCAGCACAAACATCCGAAGGTGACACACGCCCATCGTCTGGCGACCAGACCGCCCCCAAAACGTCATTGGCATTCATCAACGGCCAACGTTCCTTGGCCTCCCCTGCCGAAATCGACGCCACCTCGATACCATAAGCATGCGCCAACGCCTCCTGGCGCTTCACATGGGTCAACCGATCTGGAGTTGTTGCAATCGATAGGCTGCCTTTCTGGATCCATCCAACCGATTGCCCGGTCTCGGCTTCTAGCTGAGCATAAAGGTCAACCGAATACTGGATCATCCGCGTCAGGTTACGCGAGTGACGCAATGCGCGCACCTGCGCGGCTGAATGCCAGGTTGTTCCCGACGTTAGCGCATTTCGCTCCAGCAAAATGGCGTCGCTCACTCCCATTTTTGCCAAATGATAGAGCGTCGAACATCCCATGATACCGCCGCCGATGACGACAACAGATGCGTGAGAGGGCAGAGTGTTAGGCATGGCTTTTTCCTGAGTGGGCCTTGATGACCAGGGCCGCTGACTGAGTTTTAGATCATGTCGGAATTACAAAATCAGTCAACGGTACGGAAAAATAACGTATGTTATTTAGATAACACGCCGGAAACAGGACGATTCGCCATGGACCCCACGTTGAAAACCAAAACGATTTCAACGCTCAAGACCATCTTGCCGGACTTGTCACCTCGTTTGAGGACAGTTGCCAAGTACATCGTCGACCACCCGTCAGACTTTGGGCTGGACCCAATCCGCGAGACAGCCCGCAAGTGCGGGGTCAGCACTTATACCCTTGTGCGCATGGCAGAGCGCATCGGTTTCGAAAGCTACGATGAGATGCGCGAACCCTTTCGCCACGCCTTGGTTTCGGCCACAGCGTTGGTCGAACAGCCCGAATGGATCGAGAACCTTCAGCAAAAGGGCGATATGGGCAATGTGCTGGCCGAAGCCGGTATGAACACCATGGCCATCGTGCAGCGATCGTTGGAACGACAGACACCCGAACAGATGGAGCGTGTCGCCGAAATGTTACTGGGAGCGAATACGGTATTCTTGACCGCAGTGCGCGCCAGCTATGCGATGGCCTATTACTTTCATTACGTAGGGCGTATGGCCTTGCCATCGTTGCAGTTAATTCCTCGCCACATGAATAGCGCAATCGATGAGCTAAATTATGCAAGCGAGCACGACGTCATGATCGCCATCAGCTTTACGCCCTATTCCCGAGAGACTATCGAGGCCTGCAAGTTCGCGCTTGAGAAAGGTGTGAAACTGATCATGATTTCTGACAGCGATGTGATTTCTCCGGATTTTACTGCCGACGAAACGCTGATTGCCTCGGTAATTTCGTCACATCATTTTGGCTGTTACGCAGGGGCAATGTCGGTGATCGAAAATTTGCTGGCATTGCTCGTCAAGCTGGGCGGAACGGAGGCAAAGGATCGAATCACGTCTTACGAGAACCTTCGAAAGGACAACAACGCTTACTGGATCGCTCAAAAAAAACATTAGTTTTAAGGTGACAGGAGAAAAAACTTTCGCAACCTTACTACACGGAATAAAGAGCGCGCTCGGCGTCGACGATTCTATTTGGGAGAATAAAATGAACATGAAAACAACAATCTATGGCTTTACAGCTGCGGTTACGATGGGGCTTTCGGGCGCCGCGATGGCGGCTGATCAGCAATTTGTAACCATCGGCACCGGTGGTGTAACCGGTGTGTATTACCCAACAGGCGGCGCGATCTGCCGTCTGGTGAACAAAGGTCGCAAAGAGCACGGCATTCGCTGTTCGGTCGAATCCACAGGTGGTTCGGTCTACAACACACGCACCATTCGTCAGGGCGAACTGGACTTTGGCGTGGTCCAATCTGATGTGCAATCTGCAGCCGTTTCCGGGTCAGGCAAGTTTGCCGATGACGGGGCATTTCCCGAATTGCGCGCACTCTTCTCGGTCCACCCCGAGCCGATGCACCTGATGGCACGCGCCGACAGCGGCATCGCGTCCACCGCAGACCTCAAGGGCAAGCGCGTGAACATCGCGAACCCCGGCTCGGGCACACGCGTATTGGCGGAAACTCTGATGCAGTATGAAGGCCTGACAGCGGATGATTTCGCGCTTGCGGCAGAGCTTAAATCCTCAGAACAATCCGCCGCACTTTGCGATGGCAAGATTGACGCCACCATCTGGGCCGCAGGCCTGCCGAACGGCTCCAGCCAAGAGGCGACATCGTCCTGCGACGTCAAACTGATCCCACTGGCCGGTGCTGGTATCGACAAACTGCTCTCGGACAACAGCGCTTATGCAGCCGCCACCATCCCCGGTGGCATGTATCCGGGCAACGCTGACGACATCCCTTCATGGGGTCCCAAAGCAACCTTTGTGACTTCGGCAGACGTATCTGACGAAGTTGTCTACGCGGTTGTGTCGGCTGTGTTCGAGAACTTTGATGACTTCAAGAAGCTGCACCCAGCTTTTGGTCGTCTGGTCGAAAGCGAAATGATTGTTGACGGTCTGACCGCAGAACTGCACCCCGGCGCCCTGAAGTATTATCAGGAACGCGGCTGGAAATAATCGCATGTGCGATTGAAATGATGTCCCCCCGGCGTTGCAAGCAGCGCCGGGGGGCGCTTGTTTAAAAACAATAAGATTACGGGGACACCATGGCACAAGTTCAGGAAAATGACGCGCCAGACAGCAGCTTGGAAGATTTTGTAGCTGACAGCGACACGGGCGGACGCCAGCCCAAAGACGCTTTTGGCCGTGCCGCTCTTTGGTATATTCCGCTGGTCTGGTCGCTCTATCAGCTCTGGATCGCCTCTCCCCTGCCCTTTATCCTTCGGGTTGGTGTGTGGAACGACACCCAAACCCGCGCCATTCACCTCGGTTTCGCCGTCCTGCTCGCTTTCATCGCTTTCCCTGGGCTGAAGGGCAGCCCGCGCCACAAAATTCCAATTGGCACTTGGGCGCTGGCGATTGTCGGTGCGTTGGCATCATCCTATCTGTTCTATGCCTATGACGGCGTCGCAAATCGCTCAGGCGCGCCCAACACGACCGACGTTGTGGTGGCACTGGTCGGTATAATCCTCCTCATGGAGGCCGCGCGCCGCTCGCTTGGTTTCCCGCTTATGGGCGTTGCCCTGTTCTTCCTCGCCTATGTATTCTTTGGCTCATGGTCCGGTCTGCCCGAAGTCGTGCAGTGGAAAGGCGCGTCGCTGAACAAGGCGATGAGCCATATGTGGCTGACCACAGAGGGTGTGTTCGGTGTCGCCCTTGGCGTCTCGTCCGGCTTTGTATTCCTATTTGTTTTGTTCGGCGCGTTGCTCAATCAGGCGGGCGCAGGGAACTACTTCCTGAAACTTGCATTTGCTGCCCTCGGTCATTTGCGTGGCGGCCCAGCCAAAGCGGCCGTAATTGCCTCAGCTGCGACCGGCCTGATATCCGGCTCCTCGATTGCCAATGTGGTTACCACCGGTACTTTTACTATTCCATTGATGAAGCGGGTAGGATTCCCGGCGACCAAAGCAGGCGCGGTTGAGGTTTCCTCGTCAATCAACGGTGTTCTCACGCCACCGGTCATGGGGGCCGTGGCCTTTCTCATGACCGAATATGTTGGCATTTCTTACGTTGAGGTTGTGAAAACCGCGATCGTTCCCGCTGCGATTTCTTATGTCGCCTTGGTCTATATCGTGCACCTCGAAGCGCTTAAGATGAACATGCCCGGCACCAGCCGCATGCACCCGGTCAAGTTCATGCTTGGCGCGATCTTCATCATCGCAATCTCGATTGTGATCGCCGGAGGAACGCTGTTCCTCTGTGGCTTTATTGTAGACACATTGCAATCGGCTGTTGGTGGGGCGTCTACCTGGATTATCGTGTTGGTCATGGCGATTGCCTATATCGCCGCCGTGCGATTTGCCGCCAAAGGCCCAGACCTTGAAATGAGCCTCGAGAGCATGGAGCACCTGCCTCCGACGCGTGAGATTTTCAAGACTGGCATTCACTATCTGATGCCGATCCTGCTGTTGATGTACCTGCTGATGATTGAACGCAAATCGCCAGGTCTCTCGGCATTCTGGTCGACCATGGCTATGCTGGTGATCCTTGCCACACAAAATCCACTGAAGGCGTTTTTTCGCGGTCAGTCCGACGTAATGGAACAGCTCAAAGCCGGTTTTGCCGACATTGCCGAAGGCCTGATTGTCGGCGCGCGCAACATGATTGGCCTTGCGGCTGCAATGGGTGTAGCTGGGATCATCGTGGGCGCGGTTACGCTGACCGGCATTGGTCAGGTGATGGCTGAGTTTGTCGAGTTCCTCTCAGGCGGCAATCTCTTGGCAATGCTGTTCTTTGTCGCTCTGATCTCGATCATCCTTGGTATGGGTTTGCCGACCACGGCCAACTATATCGTTGTCAGCTCGCTGATGGCAGGTGTGGTCGTTGAATTGGGGGCGCAGAACGGCCTGATCGTGCCGCTCGTAGCAGTACACATGTTTGTTTTCTACTTCGGGATCATGGCGGACGTAACGCCACCCGTTGGCCTCGCCAGTTTCGCCGCCGCCGCGATCTCCAAAGGCGACCCACTGCGAACGGGTTTTCAGGCGTTCTTCTACTCGATCCGGACCGCGCTTTTGCCGTTCCTGTTCATCTTCAACACAGACCTGCTGTTGATCGATGTCGGCCCCTACCGTGCGGTCTTTATCTTCATCGTCGCACTGATTGCCATGCTGCTCTTTGCGGCCGGAACGATGAACTATTTTATGGTCAAGTCGAAGATATGGGAGAGCATCATCCTGCTCCTTGTTGCGTTCACCTTGTTCCAGCCCGGTTTCTTCCTTGATCGCTTGCAGCCAGAGTTTGAAACGGTTGCCGGGGCCGAGATTTTTGATCGCGCCCAGGCTGCGCCAGACAATGCATCCTTGCGTGTCCGACTGGTCGGAGAGAACCTCAATGGCGACATGGTTGACGCTCGGTACTTGCTACCGCTAGGCGAGAGTGGCGCGGATGGCACTGGACGCCTTTTTGATGGTGCAGGCATCGAATTCCGCGAGGAAGACGGCAAACTATTTGTCGACAACCTCAACTTCGGCGGCCCGTCGGAACAGCTTGGAATCGATTTCGACTGGGAACTGGTCGAACTGGAAATCCCTGCAGACCGGATGCCCAAAGAAATCTTCTACATTCCGGCTCTCCTGCTCTTGGGATTTGTCTATCTGCTGCAAATGGGCCGCAAGCGCAAACAAACAGAAGGAGCGCCCGCATGACTGACCACGTCCTCTGTGCAGTCGACCTTACGCATCTCAAAACCGAAAAAAACTTACTCTTACGAGCCGCAGAACTGGCCACATTTTATAATGCATCGCTTAGCGTGGTCACGGTTGTCCCAGACTATGGGATGACCATTGTCGGTTCGTATTTCAAGGAAGGGACGATGAGCTCCGCCGTGGAGGCGGCCAACACACAGCTCCATGATTTTGTCTCGCAAACCTTGCCAGATCATGGACCAGTACAACATATTGTAGAAGTCGGAACGGCTTACGAGAAAATCCTCGACGCTATCGAGCGTTCCAAAGCCGACCTCGTCGTACTGGGAGCGCACAAACCAAATATTATGGATAAGCTGCAAGGCCCAAACTCTGCTCGAGTCGCGCGTCATGCGCATTGTTCAGTATTGGTTGTCCGCTGACAAATTTGGAAAACAAGGTTCGCTTGCAAGCAAACAAACACTTGGTACCCGCGGCCGGATTCGAACCGGCACGGCCTCATCGGCCTAGGGATTTTAAGTCCCCTGTGTCTACCATTCCACCACGCGGGCACTCGTTAACGTCACTCAATAAGTGCGCGACTTTATACATTCAAGGTCATGTGTAAAGCGCCGAAATGCTACAATTCCTGACCGGATTTGTGTCGATTTGCGGGGGATTTTACCAAATCCCGTTCCGGCAACCATGGGTTTAGCTCAAGCGCCTGCGCAAGGGCATCTTGCGCCGCCGCATCCTGCCCTAAACCAATAAGAGTAAGCGCGCGCCCGGAAAGCGCGCCGACGTGCTTTGGCGAAAGCTGTATCGCCTTTTCCAGATCCGGCAAGGCACCCGAGAAGTTCTGGTTGAGGAAATTTACAAAAGCCCGTTGATTGTACCCCTCAGCATAGTCAGGACAATACGCAACCAAACGATCAAAATCCTCACGAGCCCCCAAAAGATCCCATGCCGCGCGTTTACTCATGCCACTGTCGAGCATTTCCTGCGCGGTGTCGTCGGGCGCATCAGTCCAATATGACCACATCTTATCTGATAAGATTTGCGCTGTCGCCGGATCCGAGGCAACTTGTATCTCTGCGATCAAAGCTTCCAAGGCACCAGAATGGTCCGGTGCTGCTGGGCACGCCAAGGCGCCAACAGGCAAAACAAATGCCAACGCTACTCCAAGTGTTTTCATTCCAATAGCGTGTCACTTTACTACGATAGAACCAACTCACATCTCTGCGAGGCCGGTGTCCTTGACTGCTTCCATCGCCACATATGTCGAGGTGCTAGCCACGTGCGGCAAGGCGGATATCTTTTCCCCCAAAACCGCTCGATAGGTTGCCATACTGCTGGTTCGAACCTTCAAGAGATAGTCGAAGTGGCTTGCGATCATGTGGGCCTGCTCGATCTCGGGCACCTTGGACACCGCGACATTAAACGCTCTCAAGGCCGCTTCTCTGGTGTCGGCTAGTTTGACTTCAACAAATGCCACATGATCCAGCCCTAATCGCACCGGATCAAGCAACGCACGGTATCCGGTGATCACCCCGGCCGTTTCAAGCCGTCGCAACCGGGCTTGAGTTGGGCTTTTTGATAACCCTACCTGTTTGGCGAGGTCAGTCACAGACACGCGTCCGTCCGTCGCCAGAACTTCAAGAATCTTACGATCTAAATTGTCGAGAGCGACCTGACCGTTCTGCACCGTAGTTCCCCCTTTTTCAGTCTTTTTGACCTCGGATTCAGCCAACTTCAGGCCAATCGCCTTTGATTCACCCCCTATAATGACTAAAAGCAACGGAGTTCGCCATGTCCATTTCCCAATCGCGTGCGCTGATCGATACATCGACATACTGTGACGAAGCCACCCTGGTCTCTCGACTTGTCCAGCAAGCCGCGCTGTCATCCGCTGATCGCGTCCGCATCTGCGCGCAGGCAGGCGATCTTGTGCGCGCCATCAGGGATGAATCTGCGCCCGGAGTGATGGAAGTTTTCCTCGCTGAATATGGCCTGTCCACCGACGAAGGTATTGCTCTGATGTGCCTGGCCGAGGCGCTGTTACGCGTGCCGGACGCTGAGACGATTGATGCCTTGATCGAAGACAAGATTGCGCCGTCCGATTGGGGCAAACACCTCGGTGCCTCGGCCTCCTCATTGGTTAACGCCTCAACTTGGGCGCTGATGCTGACGGGCAAAGTGCTGGACGAACAAGAACCCGGCCTGCTTGGGAGCTTGCGGGGGGCTGTAAAACGGCTGGGCGAACCGGTGATCCGCACCGCCGTAGGGCGCGCAATGAAGGAGATGGGCCGCCAGTTCGTACTAGGCGAAGACATCAACGCGGCCTTGGACCGCGCAGCAAATATGGAGGAAAAAGGGTACACCTATTCATACGATATGCTGGGCGAAGCCGCAAAAACAGACGCAGACGCCATGCGTTATCACCTGTCTTACAGCCG
Organism: Shimia abyssi; assembly: GCF_003014475.1. Classification (GTDB taxonomy): domain Bacteria; phylum Pseudomonadota; class Alphaproteobacteria; order Rhodobacterales; family Rhodobacteraceae; genus Shimia; species Shimia abyssi. The sequence goes on from NZ_PYGJ01000004.1 coordinate 109,002, forward strand.
CGCCATTACCGCTATCGCCTCGGCTTGTACGCATGACGACATTCGCGAAAACCCTGGCATCTCGGTCAAGCTGTCCGCACTGCATCCGCGATACGAAGTCGCACAACGTCACCGCGTGATAGAGCAGCTTGTACCGCGACTGCGATCGTTGGCTCTCTTGGCAAAATCGGCGGGCATGGGTCTGAACATCGACGCCGAAGAAGCGGATCGTCTCTCGCTGTCCATCGACGTGATTGAAACAGTGATGTCTGAACCCGCACTTGCGGGGTGGAACGGTTTCGGGATCGTCGTTCAGGCCTACGGGAAACGCGCCGGCGCGACGTTGGACACCCTTTACGAAATGGCCAACAAATTGGATCGCAAGATCATGGTACGACTGGTCAAAGGCGCCTATTGGGACACCGAAATCAAGCGCGCCCAAGTTTTAGGGGTGGACGGGTTTCCAGTGTTCACCACCAAGCCAGCCACCGACATTTCTTACATCGCCAATGCGCGCAAGCTTTTGGGCATGACAGACCGAATTTACCCTCAATTCGCCACGCACAACGCCCATACTGTGGCCGCTATCCTCGATATGGCACAGGATACTGCCGCATTCGAATTCCAGCGCCTGCACGGCATGGGCGAGGCGCTGCATGATATTGTTCTCAAATCACAAAACACCCGTTGCCGGATCTATGCGCCGGTCGGTGCACACCGCGATTTGCTAGCCTACTTGGTGCGGCGGCTTCTTGAAAATGGCGCCAACAGCTCTTTTGTGAACCAGATCGTAGACCAAGATGTGCCCCCTGAGGAGGTAGCGCGCGACCCGTTTGAAGCGTTCAAAGATCCCGTTGAATCATTGCCCACCGGCCCAGAGCTTTTTGAACCAGAACGCCCAAACTCTGTTGGCTTCGATCTTACTGATTTACCAACACTAGAACGGCTCGACGCGGCGCGTGCACCGTTTCGTAATGCCCTGTGGCACGCTACCCCGTTGATCGCAGGCAAAGCGCGTCCGGAAACCGCTCAGCCCGTAGACAATCCATTTCTGCCAAAGGATTCCCCGGGAACCGTCGCCCAAGCCAGCGCTGCCGATATCGAGGCCGCCCTGTCCGCTGCAACGCCTTGGGAGGCGTCTTCTCAAGACCGTGGCAATGTCCTTGCACGGGCTGCCGATCTTTTTGAAGCCAACTATGGAGAGTTCTTTGCGCTATTGACCCGCGAGGCAGGGAAGACACCGTTGGACGCTGTCGCCGAACTGCGCGAAGCCGTTGATTTCTTGCGTTATTACGGCGCGAACGCTCCAAGCATCACACCGGCGGGTGTATTCACATGCATCAGCCCGTGGAACTTCCCGCTCGCAATCTTTTCCGGTCAGGTTTCCGCGGCACTCGCCGCTGGTAATGCGGTACTTGCCAAACCTGCTGACCAAACTCCTCTGATCGCGCATCGCGCCGTCGAACTGATGCACGAGGCGGGCGTTCCATTCACTGCTCTTCAACTATTACCCGGAGCCGGTACGACAGTTGGCGCCGCGCTGACTTCAGATGCGCGGATCAATGGTGTTGCCTTTACAGGCTCGACCGCGACGGCAAAACGCATTCGTACCGCCATGGCCGATCACCTTGCCCCCGGCGCGCCCCTTATCGCGGAGACAGGCGGGCTAAACGCCATGATCGTTGACTCAACTGCCTTGCCGGAGCAGGCCGTCACAGCCATTATCGAAAGCGCGTTTCAATCCGCCGGTCAACGGTGTTCGGCATTGCGCTGTCTTTACGTGCAAGAAGACATCGCTGACGGGCTGCTTGATATGTTGCAAGGTGCCATGAAAGAGTTAACGCTTGATGACCCGTGGGAGCTAAGCACCGATTGCGGCCCGGTTATTGACCAAAAAGCGCAGTCCGGCATTGCCGGCCATATCGCGATCGCACAGGCCGAAGGCCGTGTTTTGTATCAGCTGACAACGCCACAATCTGGCACGTTCATTGCACCCACGCTGATCCGCGTGAAAGGCATTGCAGATTTGGAGCAAGAAATTTTTGGTCCCGTTCTACATGTCGCCACCTTCAAGGCCAACGAGTTGGACGCGGTGATCGACGCGATCAACGATACTGGATATGGGCTGACCTTTGGCCTCCAGACGCGAATTGATGATCGGGTTCAACATGTCTCGGACCGGGTCCATGCGGGCAATATCTATGTGAACCGCAACCAGATTGGCGCCATAGTGGGATGCCAACCTTTCGGTGGCGAAGGTCTTTCCGGTACTGGCCCCAAGGCAGGCGGGCCAAACTATCTTGCACGCTTTAGCGCTACAGCGTCTCAAACCAGCAGCGCGTGGAGCGCGAAAATGCCGCTGGATCAACTCAAGAATGCGCTCAGGACCTGCGGGCCGGGTGATCCGATTATCACGACCACCCTGCCCGGTCCTACTGGCGAATCCAACCGACTGAGCACCTATGCCCGTCCGCCCATCCTATGCCTCGGGCCCGGCGCAGGCGCGGCACAGGCGCAGGCCAATGCCGTCACAAAGATGGGAGGCCGCGCGGTGGTTGCTACAGGACATGTGCCGGAAGAATCTCTCACAGATCTGGCTGGCATTGCCGGTGTGATCTGGTGGGGCGAGGCATCACAAGCTCGGCTGTATGAGCAGGCCCTCGCCAAACGCGTCGGCCCAATTCTACAGCTGATCACGGGGGTGCCAGACGTTGCGCGGGTGCGCGGTGAACGCCACGTATGCGTCGACACAACCGCTGCCGGAGGTAACGCCGCATTGCTGAGCGGGGCGGCTTGACCTCCGGCTCCATAGCGGCCAGCTTGGGCGCATGTTTCCGATCCGAGATCACAACCCGTCCGGGCGTACACCGATTGTCGTTTACGCGCTGCTGCTGATAAATGTCGTCATTTTTCTGGCATTTACGCCTATGAATGACGACCAACAGCTAGCCCATTTCTATCAGAATTGGGCGCTGATACCGGGCGAAGTTTATCACGGCTACAGCCTGCATACCCTGATCTCATCAATGTTCCTGCATGGCGGCTGGATGCACCTGCTGGGAAACATGTTGTTTCTGTGGATCTTTGGCGACAACATGGAAGACGAAATGGGCCATGTCGGCTTTCTGATCTTTTACGTGTTGTCAGGCCTCGGCGCGGGCGCAGCTCAGATCGCGGCCGATCCGTATAGCAATATCCCTATGATCGGCGCGTCAGGGGCGATTGCGGGCGTAATGGGCGGGTATCTTTTGATGTTCCCCAAGGCTCGCGTCGACGTGATCCTGATAATAATCATATTTTTCAAAATCTTCACTGTGCGGGCGTGGATTGTTTTGGGTATCTGGTTTGCCATCCAACTTTTTGGCAGCGCAGCCATGAACAGTGCCGAAGGCGGGGTCGCCTATTGGGCCCATGCAGGTGGGTTTGTCGCCGGCGTTGTCTTGGCGCTGCCCCTTTGGCTGCGACAGGGTGGGACGGGATTCTGGCGTGCAAACGAAGGTCATCCGCCCCATCCTGAGACCAAATACCGTCTGACACAAAGCTCGATTCCAAAGGTGAGGAGGCGTCGATGAAGCATAAGCTGACATGTCATTGTGGTGCGGTGGAGCTGCAAGTTAAGCTGTCCGATCCGCATACCGACGCAAAGCGATGTGATTGTTCATTTTGTCGTCGACGGGCCGCAGCTACGGCTGCGGTTTCGCTGGATGATCTGGAGATTGTGAAGGGGGCTGACAACCTGACGCAGTACCAATGGAACACCAAAACCGCCAAGCACTTTTTCTGCAAAACCTGCGGGATCTACACACACCACCAGCGCCGCTCAAACCCCAATGAATATGGCGTGAATATTGGTGCACTCGAAGGTGTGAACCCGCGAGAACTGGAACCAATTGGATGGGTCGACGGTGTAAATCATTCGTCAGATCAGTCCGTTTGATCCAACAAAGAAACCGACTTTAGGTGTTACGTATCACCTTGGAAAACTGAGCGAAAATCGGTTCGTTCGCACAGATCACGTCGCCGTCTTCTGCGACATTGCCAGCGGGGTCGATTGCCTCAACCATGCCGCCTGCTTCTTTGACGATAATGACACCAGCGGCCACGTCCCAGATGTTGACTTCACGCTCCCAGAAACCTTCGTAGCGGCCAGCGGCGACATAAGCCATGTCGAGTGCAGCAGCGCCCCAACGACGCACACCTGCGGTCGCAGGTGACAGGCGCGCGAGGTCTTGAAGGATGGCTGGCAGGTCTGGGCGAGTGCCAAATGGCAGGCCGGTTGCAAAGATCGACTCGATCATGCGCGAACGTCCCGAAACCCGAAGGCGCTGACTGTCATTGAGCCACGCGCCTTCGCCTTTTTCGGCATAGAACATCTCGTCCTTGGCGGCGTCAAAGATCACACCAGCCACAATCTGGCCCTTGTGTTCCAGCGCGATGGAAATCGCCCAATGTGGCAGGCCATGCAGGAAGTTGGTGGTGCCATCCAGCGGATCGACAATCCAGCGGCGGGTGGGGTCTTTGCCGTCCTGACCTCCGCCCTCTTCTCCCAGCCAACCATAGGTTGGGCGTGCGCCAAGTAGTTCTGCTTTAAGGATTTCTTCAGCGGCGATGTCAGCACGACTGACGAAATCTCCTGCCCCCTTCATCGATACCTGAAGGTTTTCCACTTCGCGGAAATCCTTGACCAGCGACCGCCCTGCCTTGCGGGCAGCTTTCATCATGATGTTCAGGTTCGCGCTGGTCGGCATGGGAGGGCTCCTTTTAGCTCAAGGCGCGCGTATACGCCGAGTGGCCCTGTTTGCCAAGGGGTATCGTGGGCACCCGGTGCAGGTGTCGAGCGTAGCGTCACAGAGCGTGGCGCTCCGTGCCTGACCCTTGTCAGGCCCTTGCCAAAACGGCGCGCACGGCGCAGGCTGAATCCAACGCCAACGAGGAGTGATTTTATGAGCGAAAAGATGCAGCGGATCGTGTTGGCAAGCCGCCCGGACGGCGCACCGAACGATGAGAACTTTCGACTGGAAACCGTAGACGTGCCCACGCCAAAGGACGGTGAGGTGCTTGTAAAGACACATTATTTCTCGCTCGATCCATAAATGCGGGGCCGGATGGATGATGCAAAATCCTATGCCGCCGCCATCGAAATCGGTGGGTTGATGACAGGTGGTGCCGTGGGTGAAGTGATCGCCTCAAACGCCGATGGTTTTGCTGTCGGAGACTTCGTTTTGAGCATGACAGGTTGGGCGACACACGGGATCGCCACAGCTGGCGAACTGCGCAAGCTGAACCCGTCGCTGGCGCCGATCTCGACTGCGCTAGGCGTATTGGGCATGCCGGGGTTTACTGGGTGGTATGGCTTGGCTGAGTTGGGACGCCCTCAGGAGGGGGAGACGCTGGTGGTTGGGGCGGCCACTGGGGCGGTTGGTTCGATGGTTGGACAGGTCACCAAAATGCGCGGATTGCGGGTTGTCGGCATTGCCGGAGGAGAGGCAAAATGTGAAATGGCAACAGATACTTACGGTTTTGACGCCTGCGTTGATCACAAGGCCTTTAAAGATGCGCGCGACCTGCGCAAAGCGCTGAGCGCTGAGCGCACAATGTCCGGACGGGGTGGATATCTACTTTGAGAACGTTGGTGGCAAAGTGCTGGAAGCGGTGCTGCCTTTGATGAACACAAACGGGCGGATTCCACTGTGCGGCATGATCGCGTGGTACAACGCGGGCGGCCTTGGATCGGGGGCGGAAATGCAAAGCCTGACCACACCGCGTCTGTGGCAGTCAATTCTAGTTAAGCACCTGTCAGTGAACGGTTTTATCATCTCAAACCATTTTGACCGTTACCCCGATTCCCTACGCGAAGTTGGCCCCGCTTTGGCCACCGGCCAGGTGCGTCATACCGAAGATATTGTCGAAGGGCTGGAGAATGCCCCAGCGGCGTTCAAGGGGCTGTTGCAGGGCGGAAATACGGGCAAATTGCTGGTGAAAATCACCTGATTTGGCGCGTGGGCCGTTAGGCGGGTCGAATCGCCGTAATTTGGGGTAGGTTAACGTCCAGAACCCACGTCGGCATAACGTCGGTATTGTGTCGGTATGGCGTCGGTGTGAATTGCCAAAAACCCGAGTGTTTCACCACCGCGCGGCCCCTGCCCCGAACTCGCAACAGAGCATTTGAACATCAACGCATTTTTCGTAAGAGAGTCATAATGTTACAGGCCATACATCATGCAGCGGTGATTTGCTCGGATTACGAGCAATCCAAAAATTTTTATACAGAGATCCTGGGCCTTAAGGTGGTTGCCGAAAACTACCGCGCAGAGCGGCGTTCATGGAAGCTCGACCTTGCCCTGCCCGACGGCGGCCAGATTGAGCTATTCTCTTTTCCGTACGCACTCGCTCGGGTGTCGCGCCCCGAAGCGCAGGGGCTGAGGCATCTGGCGTTTGTGGTGGCAGATGTTGACGCAAGCAAGATGGCGCTGGAGGCCAAGGGGGTCGCTGTCGAACCAGTGCGGGTGGATGAGTACACCGGACGCAAGTTCACATTCTTTGCCGACCCGGATGGATTGCCGCTTGAGCTCTATCAAGGCGGGAAATGATCTTTGAGGTCGGCGGGCGTTTCTCCGCTCGATTGGTGGGGCTAGCTTCACTAGGGCGGCTATTCGAGAGGTGGTTGGATCAGCTTTGCGGACAAAGCGCCATTTCGCTGCAAACGCACATTCCTTGCTGCATTTGCGAGGGGTCCAAAAGTCGAGAGAAATGCAGCAACCCGCAGCATTGCAAACGGTTGGCGGAAATGGGGGGCAAAGCGATTGTTCCCGAAACTTGTATACCTACGCTGCTTGGGTAGTTCCGGTCGTAAGAGGACAATGGCGCGCCTTTGCTTCGTCTTGCGACTATTCGGGTTCGCGCAGGTGCAAAAACTCGGCAGCCTGCCACAAAATTCAGAGCTGTGTAGATTCGAGATCGGCGTTGTCAAAGGGATATCGATTGGCGCTCTGCTGGAACGATTGATTTGTATCATAGTGAACGCATCTTGGTTGTGGGAGAAATTGCTCAGGATCCGGCAGCAAATTTATTCGACCACGGAATTGGGCTTTGACGAGAGAAAACATTCCTACGACAAGAGCGGCGCATCTTCTGCTTTATTGCGATATCCTTAGTGATATTGGAACGCCGGTTGAACGCGAAATCGAGCGGGCGGGCCTCCCGCCAAACCTGTCGGAAATGCCAGACGCCTTGGTCAACAACATCCTCGCAACCCAGTTTGTTGGTTTCTGTGAAAGGCTTGAAGGTGTAGAGGATCTGGGGTGGCTCGGCGCAAGCCATTTTGCGCTGCCCAGTTTTTCCAACGAAGTGACTGATGGTTTGAGGTCGCGTTCAAGCCTTTCTGGCAAAATGGAGTTGTTCAGGGCCTTGTCGGCGCTGGAAGACTCGCACCTTGATGTCAGGGTCGTTGAATATGGTAAACGCGCCGATTTGGTATGTGATATGCTGCTGCCAACCGAACTCGTTGGAATGAGTTGTAGCGAATGGGTGCAACTGGCAGTCCTGATTGAAATCGTGCGCTCGGTTATTGGTCCGACTTGGACACCACATGCTCTGAATTTCAGAACGGCGTTCAAACCAGCTCGGGAGGCGCAGGCTGCTTTCCCCGACTCTCGATTTCGATTTGGACAGGCCAGAACGTCGATTACCATAGATTCGGACCTATTGGAGTGTTGCAGCTTTGAGATCGCAGGCGACAAAAACGGGCTGAGTGCACCCGAGAATTTTTGCCAGATAGAAACCCTAAAGCAGCTTATCCGCCCTTACCTTTTGACGGCACCCCCTCCAATCGACTTATTGGCCGATATGGTCGACTCCAGTGCCCGGTCGTTTCAACGGTGGTTGTTAGCCAATGGCACGTCTTACCGGAAGCTGGTCAATGAAACGCGGGGAGAAATGGCGAAAGAGATGCTCGCTGATGAAGACATGAGTCTCATCCAGGTGGCGATGTATCTGGGCTATGAGAACCAATCGAATTTTGGGCGCAGTTTTAAAAAAACGACAGGCGTATCGCCAGCGATGTACCGAAAAGGAATAAATAAAACAAAAACTTATCAGGGCTTAATGCCAGCCTGACATATGGTGTTCCTGTGCTTTGCTATGCGCATATCTTCGTGATCCGCTATTGGTGCGGTGACATTCCGGCCCACTGTGTGAAAGCCCGGCAAAATTGCTGGGATCGTGATACCCAAGTTCCTTGGCAACGTCTGAGATCGACTGACCGAATACCCTCGAAAAACACTTCGCCCGCGTGCCCTTCAAAACCTCGATGAACTCTGAATAGCTGCCCCCCTATCGGGCAAGTTTGCATTGCAGGGAGCTTGGGCTTGTGCAGAGACGGTTTGCCACCATTTCCAAGTCTGCGCATGCCGCGGGGCCTATCTGGCGCGATGTGACCAAAACCCTTGGGTCGAAATTGCAAAATCGGATGCGGAAAGGGCAATTGTTTCCGACGCTCTAGCCACAACCCAAATGGGCAGTGGCAGTGGCGTTCGATGGCCGGTTTCTCATGCCTGTCCGGCGGTTGACCGAGAAGGCAACAGGACCGGTGCGGGCGAAGTCTGGAGCGAATTCAGAGGCATCAAAAGCCCGCGGAGCCGTTGTTTCGGAGGGCGTGGCGTCCGGATGAATTCAAATTGGTCGCGTTTTCGGAGGAACCCAAGGTGAGAAACCCAAAATGAAACAGAAACAATGTATCGTTACAGCCGCCGTCTTTGGATCGGCCCTTCTGGTTGGAGGAGCCGGTTTTGCAAACGACAAACCGAATGTCGTGATCATGCTGGCCGACAATGTTGGCTGGGGGGACATCAGCGCCTATAGCGGCGGGCCGAAGGTTCGCGGTATGCCAACAACCAACATTGATGCGTTGGCCGCAGAGGGCATGCAACTGACCCAGTTTTTTGTTGAACCCGGATGCACACCATCCCGTGCGGCCTTGATGACCGGGCGCTATTCGAACCGGTCTGGCCTGGGGACCATCATCATTGGCGGCACCCCGAACACCCTCAAAGACGAAGAGATCACGCTGGCCGAGGTCATGCAGGATGCGGGCTACAAGACCGCTATGTATGGCAAATGGCACCTTGGTTCAGAGGAGCAAAGCTGGCCGACGCGTCAGGGCTTTGATTACTACGGTGTTGGTGTGATCGAGACCTCTGACGGGACGCTGTATCGCCAGTCGATGGAGCGGCATGGGATTTCCGAAGACGTCATCGCCGCCCGCGCGCCTAAGATCATGGAGTCAGACTCGGACGGGACATTACACGTCGTCCGGGAATATGATCTGGCCTATCGAGCGCAGGTCGAAGGCGATATCGCCAAAGGTGCGGTTGAGTACATTCAGGAAAACGCAGACTCAGAAGACCCGTTCTTCCTCTATATCGGGTGGACAAATACTCACTATCCTAACTCGGTGGCGCCTGAGTTTTCAGGAATAACAGGATATCCCTATGGTGATGCGATCACCGAATTGGATGCGCGCACTGGCGAGGTTCTGGATGCCATTGATGACGCTGGTATCGCTGACAACACCATCGTGATGTGGCTGTCTGACAACGGCGCAACGCCTTCGGCGGCTCCGTATCAGCACAAGGGCGGCAGCAACGGCCCGTTCCGTGGCGAGCTGGGCGACGCGCTCGAGGGTAGTTTGCGGGTGCCAGCCATGGTGCGCTGGCCGGGGCATATCGCGCCATCTGTCAGCAACGAGATGGTCTCAGTCCACGATATCATGCCAACGATTGCCGCACTCACGGGTGCAGCGATGCCGACGGATCGGTATTACGATGGTTTTGATCAAAGCGCACTTCTGAAAGGGGATCAGCAAAACTCTAATCGGGAAGCGCTGATTACTTGGGTGAACAACGAAATCGGGTCCATTCGCTGGCGCAACTACCGCGTCTATCCCAAGGCCTTTGCGACATCGTTCTACAACAATCCCTCGCAAGGTGGTGGCAACGGAATCCAACTCAAGAAAAACGAGCTTCCGGATATCTACGACATCGAAATGGACCCGCGCGAAGAGATCAACATCACGGCGGATCATGCCTGGGTGCTGGGATACACCTCGCAAGTTCTGGCCGAGTATTACGCGACGCTGAAAGACGACCCCAATCCGCCGGGCGTTTCGCTGACGATACTGGACTAAGAGTGTCCCGGCTTTGACCTTATTCCCTGGCGTTAAGGCTAGCATACTCCACTTGCAGAACGGTTCCGCGGCGCTCTTTGATGTGTGCTGCGGGCGTCTTTCAAGCTGGCCGCCGTCGCGGTCCTGTTTGCCGCAATCGCTTGCGCTGATGTTGGCGTGATCTAACCAAAAATACCGCGCCAAATTTCCTAATATTCATTCGCCCAAGGCGCTGAATGCAATGAGCACAGATTTGCAAAAACGGGGCCTCCGAACTTGCATCTCAAAAGGCGCAGATCGCCCGAAAAGCGGATGCTGCTCAGTAGCAGTCCGGTCCTAAACAAAAGGAACAATTCCAATGAAAAACCGTCTCTTTGCGACAACTTTTTCGACATTGATTTTGTCAGCCATCTCGGCGACGGCTGGAGGGCTTTCTACCTCGTTGTTCAACAATCCAAACGGCGCACAGACAAGTTCGGATTTTGCTTCCGCCCCTGAGCAACTGGATACGCGGTTTGGTAGGCTTGAGTTTTCTGGAGGAGGCTTTCCAACACCAGAAACAACCGAGAAGCTCTATTACGAGATGGATCTGCAACGCGCCACGCAGGCTTTCATGGATTTCTTCCCGCATCTGTCGCTCTACACTATCGTGCGTTCTCAGGCGCGAGACCTTGGGTTCTCTTCTGCGTCTGATATTGGTGTCACTGCCGATTTCATGAATGCCAACCAGCCATATCTGACCGGAAACAATTCAACCATTTATGCCTTCGCCTCAATTGATCTTAAGGAAGACGGTCCTACCGTGGTGGACATTCCACCCGGAATGTATGGCACAGCCAATGACGCCGCCTTCAGATACCTGACTGATTTTGGGACCACGGGTCCGGACAAGGGTGAAGGCGGCAAGTTCCTGTTCACGCCGCCTGGATATGAAGGAGAGATACCCGAGGGGTACTATGTGCAGCCTTCAAACGGGTATTGGATCTGGGCAATGATGCGCGGTTTTGGCGAGGTTGGCACAGTCGATCAGGCACTGGATTGGTTTAAGGAACGGCTCAAAGTTTATCCGTTGAACAATCCGGACAGGATTGGAAAATTCGTGAATGCTAGCGCGATGGGGATGAACCCGCTGCCACCTGAAGACGCGTCCGCCTTTGCGATGATAGATCAGATTGTCCAACACGAGCCAGCGTCGCTGTTTGATGCCGAGCAACTCGGAAAACTGGCGACACTTGGAATCGAAAAAGGTAAGCCGTTTTCCCCTGACGCGCATGCAGGCAGGAAATCTTTGAAAAAGCGGCCGCGCAAGGCACTGCTATGTCGCGAGCTATCTTATATGCCTCGCGCGAGGACGATATCGCCTATTGGCGCGACCGCCAATGGGAAAAGATGTTCATCCGCAACACCGAATTCATCCGTAACAGTGGGGCAAATGACGTCGACGCACGTACACTTTGGCACTATCAGGCCATCGTGGTCTCACCCAAACCTCTCAGCACGACGCCGGGTGTAAGAACATCTTATTTAACCGCGTTCCGCGATGCAGATGGGAACGTGCTAAATGGTACAAACTCCTACAGACTGAACGTTCCGGCCAACCCTCCTGTAAAACGCTTCTGGGCTGTCACAGCTTATGATCCGGCGACGCGTGGCTTGCTCGCATCGAAGGGCGCTATCACCGTGGGTAGTGACACAGACCCGGTCAAAAACGCCGATGGCTCAGTTGATTTGTATTTTGGGGCCAGCGCGCCGGATGGCTTTGAGGCCAACCACATCACTACCGACCGGGACAAAGGGTTTTTTGTGGTGTTCCGCTTCTATGGGCCGACTGAGGGCTATATTGAAAAGACCTGGGTTCTGAACGACTTCGAAATGCTCGATTGATCCGACCTTACGCGGTTCCGGTGAGTGCTTTGGCCGGAACCGGCTGTCTTAAGTTTTACTCGATTTTTTTCGTAGGTTTCTGGCGATAGGTGCCGACGATGCTTCCGATCATGATTGCCATATAGAGCACACCACCCACTGCTTCTAACCCAGCCGTAATGCGTGCAAGAGGTGACAGCGGAAGAATATCTCCATAGCCTAGGGACGTCAGTGTCACGAGGCTGAAATAGATGGATGAGGTCCACAGATCCGCACTATCACCAAACCCAATCGATCCGGGATGCCACCGTTCGATCTGGACATAGAACATGGCCCATACAGTGGCCAACAGCACATACCCGAAAATAGCCCCGACCAGCGCATCGTAATCGCCAGCTTCGCGCTCTAGCAGATTGCGAAAGGTCACAAATAGCGCCCCGATCAGCATCACACCGGATACGGCAGCAACCACCCCATGCGCATCGTCGGTCAACAGGGCCAGAATGGTGGTGCCAAACCATGCCACCACAACAAACAGGCCCACCCCCCTGTCCCGCGTCTTGTTCAGGCTCTTGATAATCGCGGCAACAACCACAATTTCGACCAGCGCCAAACCAAGCAGGTTCACCCATGTCGCATTGCCAAATATCGGCTCGATGATGAACGCAGCCAGCAACAGGATCAACAGAGTTTCCCACCGAAGCGGCCAAGATTTTTCGGTCATCTTCCAAATCCTTTCTTGTCAAGAAGCGGCCGTTTCTTGTGCTAATCGTCAGATGCACCTTTGTTGAAACGGAAGATTTCCGGCGCGTACTTGGCAGTGAGCCCGTGTACAAAGGCCGAAATCAGAACCGCCGTAATGGCGATTACCAAAATGCCGTCGATATTCTCGACCCCCTCGAACTCCATCACCACCAACACTGCAAACAGAGCGGTCGCCAACCCACGCGGTCCAAACCAGCCGTAGAACAGTCGTTCATTAGTCGATGTGTCGGTTCCGATCAGCGACAAGCAGATGGCAATCGGGCGCACGACAACCAGCGAAATTGCAACCACCAAGAGCACGGTTGGCGTCACATAAAACAAGGCCTCTGGCACGAACAGCGCGCCGATGAAGAAGAAGCTGAGCATCGCCAGAAACTGACCATCGCCCTCAAGGAAATGCCGCGCGTGGTGCACAGAACCTTTGGAAGCGTTGGCAAAGGCGATGCCAGCCACGAATACCGCGACAAAAGAATTGCCCCCTGCATGTTCGGCAGCGAAGAAGATGAACCCAACCAGGATCAGGGTCGCAACTTGTCCCAGACCTTTGTCCATCAGTTCATTCTCAAGGACAAAATTGCGCAATTTTCCGATCGCGAAACCGCCGACTATGCCAACAATCGCACCAATGCCGATCTGTGACGCAATGAGCGACATCAGGCCGTCGCCGCCATGTTCACCCCCTAATCCGCCAATGGCGAGGCCCGCAAAAAAGATCACGAATGGCAGCGCCAGCCCGTCATTCAGGCCGCTCTCTGCATTCATGGCATCCCTGAAAGTCTGGGGAATTCGGTCATTGGACTGGATTGATTGACCAAGTGCGGCGTCGGTTGGCGCCAACAGCGCGGCCAGCAGGCACACTTCCCACAATGGCCAGTCAGGCAGCAATACCATATTAACCACTGCCCCAAGCGCAATTGCGAGCGGCAGGCCAAGCGCTAGCATTCGGAATGTACGCTGCCCAATTTTCTCAAGCGCCTGTTTGCGCAGGGTGGTCGCATCCGCGAATAACAGCAACGCTAACGTGACTTCGGCAAGGTCATGAAACACCCCTGCCGTTTCCAACGTCAGCGCCGGTCCGCCAAATCCAATAACCACCCCGAGCGCCAGAAAGACCATGGGCATCGTAACACCCCAAGACCCGATCTTTGCCGAGAACAAGCAGTACAGCAGCATCAGCAAGGCAATGTAGACGAGATAATGTTCCATCGGGTATCTCCGGTTCTTTCCAGTTTGTGGCGCAGTATCACACCTATCAGGCGGCCTGCCGTGTTTCATCATCAGGTGACGGAGTCGATTCCGGCGGGCGTTTTCTTTCAGGCAGCAAGTGGTCAACGGTTACAAAAGACAACAGCACCCATGCCAAGGCGCCACCCAATTGGAGCAAGCGATCCAGCATCTTAATGTCTACATCGTCTCCAAACGGCGCCATCGTCCCGCCAAGCAGGATGAGGCTCGCACTGAGGACCGTCGCGGCAAGCGGTGCGGATGGCTTGCCTGAAATGAACCAGTTGGACAGAATAAAACACAGCAAAAGAACGATGGTTGCCATGAACACAAACTGCGTGTTGATCACAATCAACTGATACGCCACCCAAGCAACCAACCCGCCAATCAGATTGGCCAATAAAAGGGCCTTGGCCACTTTGGGTCCCTCGGAAGTGCTCGCGGCAAGTTGAAACGACAAGATGCCGACAAACACCAAGGTAATTACAGCGCCGCCATCCAACATGAAGAACAAAATTACAAATGGCGCTGTCACAAACGTCATCCGCAGCAGGCGACGCGTCGGATCAAAATTTGCGGCTGGCTTGGTCAGGACTGCGCTCTGCGGCGCGGCACCACGCGGCGGAAACAGCCCAAAGGCGGCCCATGTGGCCAACAGCGCTGTTGCCATGTTGAACGGCAGCGCAAAGGCAAAAATCAGTCCTATATCAAGCGAGAGATGCACAAGGAATGGCATCATTACCGCTTCCATCAGGGCCAGAATGACCAATAACGGCGATTTCCCGGAAACCGACAGCGAAAAGGCCCACATCACCATCAAAACTTGCGCAATCATGAATGTGGGCCGATACGGCAGCAGCACTGAAAACAGCCCATATCCAAACAACAGCATAAAAAACGCAGTAAGTACCAGCTTCAGACCTGCACCGAGGCTCGGCGCAGTGGGGCCTTGCAAAAACATCGAGGCGAACACAGCCCCGAGAAAGGCAAATGGCCACTGAAACAGCATGCCCAGAATGAACACTCCCGCCACTCCAATGGCCAGACGCGCGCCTTTGCGTTCGTCTCTTACAAAGGCGGACGTGTCTTTGTCTTTGGCCGCGTCAGTAGGCATATGACAGAAACGCCATCAGGCGAATATACCAAGACCCCAACGCGTTCAGAACGCTGTTTTCCCCGGTATAGACGATCACATCAGCCTGACCGTTGAACTGGAAATAGACATCATCAGCAGCATTCCGCCCGCTCTCATAACCTGGCAAAATGATGCGCACCGGAAACCGCTGTGGATCGCGCATCCAACCTACGGTTCTGGGTGGTATCGCCAGCCCATCCGGTGATCCGCGTCCAAGCGACGCGGCCGCCGAAAAGCTGTCGACTCTGCCCTCCAAAATGCGTCCTGGGTGAATGTCCAGAACCACTTCTACCGGGGCGCCGATGGCGACCTTGCTCAGATTGTTTTCGGTCATATAGGCTTCGATCCACACATTCTCTGCATCAAGAAAGGTCATCAATGGCCTGCCTGCCGCTGCAAACGCCCCGGGGGCAATATCAAGATTGCTGACCCCGCCACTGGCGGGCGCTGTGATCTCGGTCCACGAAAGCTTCAGCTCTGCATCTGCCAGCGCCGCAAGGGCCTTTTTTACCGCCGGGTTATCCTCGCCTTGTGGTCCAAGCTGTTGCTTGGCCCTTTCAAGACCTGCCTTGGCGCTGGCCAATGCACTCTCAGCGGCGGCCAGTTGCGCGCGCGCATCGTCACCGCGCGCTGCGGCTACGAGCCCCTTTTTTTCCATTTCAAACACACGGGCCGTTTGAAGTTGAATATTCTTCAAAGTCGAGGTTGCCCGCGCCAATGAAGCCTGCGCGGCTTCTACCTGCGCCGAACCGGCTCCAACATTCAACAAGGCCGCCTGCAAGTTCGCCTGCGCCGTATCCCGTGCGATTTCGTAAGACCTGGAATCGATCCGCGCAAGAACGGTTCCGGCGTCAACACGCTCGCCGTTAGACACGTTCAGCTCGACAACGTCCCCTGCAACTTTTGGCACTATCGGGGTCAATACGGCCTTGACCCGGGCATTGCTTGTAAAGGGTGTGTTGCGATCCGCAGCAAGGTACCAAGCCATCAGCGCCAATGCGATAAGTGCCAGAATTCGAATTGTCGTTTTCATTCATTCCTCTAATGGCAGATAGCTTTATCTGCACATTCTACGGGCGGGGAAACTCCATTTTGGTCATTTCACGCCAAACCGAGGGTGTGGATTTTTGCCATTGTCAAAGTTGGTATCAGCTTTGAATTGTTCACTGCTCTAACAGAGCAAGCACACTGGAGCGCCGGGCGAGAGCCCATGCAGCTTAGTTCTTTTGTCTGGCAAGAGCATAGGAACAGTCCGCAATGCCCAGTTGACAGAGCGCCGCGATTTTATCGTGTGCCTTCGAACTTCGGTCTTGGGCCACTTTACTTGCGTGATTTCGCTTTGACCGCAAACTGCTGTGGCCGCTCGCTCTGCAATTTGGGCACCTAGCGGACATTATCTGTTTTGCGAACAATTAGACCCGAACGTACAACGAGTCAGATCAAACACGGCAGCTTGGCCGATTTTCGCGCGTTGGCGAGCACCATTAGCCCGGTTACGTCCACGTCATTTGCGCGAAATGCGGCAATATGGCACGGTATTTTGGACGCAAGCAGAACAATATTTTAATGCGTCAGTATTTTTTGGGAGGAAATACCGATGAACCTCAGACCTGATCCGACTTTTCATGCGACACCGAAACTGGCGATGGAAGCGCCGGCGGAAACGCTTGCCTTTACTTTGATGCTTAGTCCGGACGGGTCACAACCTGATGGCTTGGCCGTGGTGGATGTGGATCCCAAATCAGACAGTTACGGCGAGATTGTTCATCAGCTGATCATGCCCAACAAGGGCGACGAGTTTCATCATTTTGGCTGGAACGCCTGTTCCTCTTCCTTGTCGCCCCTGTCGGGACACGCGTTTCTGGAACGGCGCTATCTGATCATTCCGGGCATCCGGTCGTCGCGGATTTACGTGATCGACGTCAAGGAGCCGCTGAAGGCGAAAATTCACAAGATTATTGAGCCCGAAGAAGTGTTTGCCAAGACCGGCTATTCGCGCCCTCACACCATTCATTGCGGCCCTGAGGGGATATATGTGTCGACCCTGGGTGGCGGTGGCGAGGATGGCACAGATGGGCCTCCGGGTATTTTCATCATGGATTGCGAGACGTTCGAGATTTTGGGCCGCTACGAGATGGACCGGGGCGAGCAGGACAAGCATTACGATTTCTGGTGGAACCTGCCCCGCGACTACATGGTGAGTTCGGAATGGGGTCTGCCGCCGCAGTTTGAAAATGGCATCGTGGCAGAGGATCTGCTGAGCAACAAATACGGCCACAAGATCCATTTTTGGAATCTGCGCGAACGCAAGAATGTGCAGACCATCGATCTGGGCGCAAACCATCAGATGGCGCTGGAAATCCGCCCGGCGCATGATCCGTCCAAGGATTATGGATTCTGCGGTGTGGTGGTGGATACGACCAACCTTCAGGGGGCGATATTTACGTGGTGGCAAAAGGAAGACGGCACGTTTGAGGCCAAGAAAACCATCACCATCGATCCACGCCCGGAAAAGGCCGAGAACCTACCGCCATTGCTGCAAGGGTTTGAGGCGGTGCCGCCGCTGGTGACGGATATCGATCTGTCACTGGACGACAAGTATCTTTACGTGGCCTGCTGGGGTCAGGGGGAGATGCATCAGTATGATGTGTCCGATCCGATGAACCCCAAGCTGGTCGGCAAGGTCGAGGTGGGCGGCATTGCGCGCGCGGCCAAGCACCCCAACGGCAAGGAATTTGTCTATGGGCCGCAGATGGTCGAGATCAGCCGGGATGGGAAACGGGTCTATTGGACAAATTCGCTGTATTCCACGTGGGATGACCAGTTCTATCCGGATGACGAAGGCGGACAGATGGTGATGGCCAATGTGGGTGAAAACGGTGGGCTGGAGCTCGACAAGGATTTCTATGTCGATTTTCCAAAGGGCTATCGCAGCCACCAGATCCGCCTTGAGGGTGGCGATTGTTCCACGGACAGTTTCTGTTACCCATCCGTTTGACGCGTGGGCGACGTAGCTTCGGCAACGGCCCTTTGGTGGGCCGTTGTTGTGTCGGGCATTTATCATGGTGTGAACCCCGGAATGGGGTGGCCGCTAGCCGTGTCGGCTGCGCTTATGGAACGGCGGCGGGGCAGCTTTTTCCGCGCGCTGGCGGCGCTGGCGGGGGGGCATTTGCTGTCGGTGATGTCGGTGCTGCTGCCGTTTACGGTGCTGTTGGTGCTGGTCGAATGGCAGCGGGAGATACAGATCGGAGCGGCCTGTCTGGTGATTGCCCTGGGTCTGTATCTGTTGGTGAACCGACGCCATCCGAGATTTCTGGCGCGCATACCCCCGTCACGGCTGGCGCTGTGGTCGTTTCTGGCGGCGATTGCGCATGGGGCCGGCTTGATGCTGGTGCCGATTTACCTTGGGATTTGCCAGACGATTGCAACGGATGCGGGCCATGCGGCGGCGGATAGCCTGATCGGTGGCAACATTACTATCGCGGTGACGGTGGCGGTGGTGCACACGGCATCGATGACCGTTTCAGGAGGTGCCTTGGGGCTGGCGGTCTATCACTGGATGGGGCTTAAGTTTCTCTCCAAGGGTTGGTTCAATCTGGATCTGGTCTGGGCGCTGAGCCTTGTGTTGGTGGGGGGCGTGGCGCTGTTGACTGTGCACTAAGATCAGTCGAGTCGCAGGCGGAAGATTGCATAGATCAGCAGGAGCACACAGGCCACAGAGGCCAGCAGGAACGGGGCGCGCAGGGCGAGGTCGCGGGCGATGCCGGGTTCCAGCAGGGACACAACCGCCCCCCCCGCCAAGGCGCCCAGCGGCATGGAGCCCCAACCGAAGAAGCGATAGATGCTGTTGACGCGGCCCAGCAGCTCGGACGGGATGCGGCGCTGACGCCATGAAACGGTGATCACATTCCAAAGCATGGCCGCAAAGAGCACCATGAATAGCGCACCGCCCATAACCCAGCCGGAATTAGAGAGCCCGACGACGCCATAGCCCACCGCCCAGCCGCCAACCGAGAGGTAAAGGCAGGGATGCACGCCAAGGCGGCGCACAAGCACGGGTGCAAAAAGGCTGCCTGCGATCGCGCCAAGGGCCTGGATCGAGAGGACAAGCCCGTATTGAGCAGAGGTCAGGCCAAGAACCTCTTGAGCCAAAAGCACTTGCATGGTGATGGTCGCCATGGCGATGAAATTGGCGATCCCAAGCACGATGGCGAGGCGGAGCAAAAGGCGGTCTGAACGCATGAAGGCGATGCCTTCGCGCAGGGCTTTGACAAAGTTCTGATCCTTGGGGGGCACCGGGCGCAGGGTGATCAGCCAGACCATTCCGGCGGCGAGCGATAGCGACACGATATTGAGACCAAAAGGCAGCGCGATGCCAAGTGCGATCAGGATACCGGCCAGCGGCGGGCCAAGGAACTGGCCGGTGAGTTGCTCGGCGCTCCAGAGCTGGCCATTGGCGGCCTCAAGATCGTCCTTGTCGACAATCAGCGGCAGGATGGTTTGCGCGGCGTTGTCGCGCAGCACCTCGGCTGAGCCAAGCAGAAAGGCCAGCCCGGCCAGCAGCCAGACCGCGCCTGGCGGGTGCGGAGAGAGTGCGAGCAACAGGATTGCGGCGGTCATGGCGGCGCGCATGAGATCCGCCCGCGCCATCAGCTTGCGCCGGTCCGCACGGTCGACAACAACCCCGGCCGGCACCGAGAACAGGAGCCAAGGCAGTCGCGTAGCAGCAGCCACGGCAGCAATGGCCACCGGATCGCGGGTCATCAGCGAGGCGAGCCAAGGCAAGGCCAGCACAATCATGCCATCGCCCAGATTGGTTAACGCCCCGGCGGAAAAAAGCAGCCGGTAGTTGCGGTTACGGATCAGCAGAGCGTTTGACATAAGCGCGGTCCTCAACGGTGTGACCCATTGAGAGTGTCAGGTTTTGGGCGACTTGCAAGGGCGATCAGAGATCCTGTAGGCGGCGCGCTTCTTCTCCGGCGAGGCGGATCAGATCAGTCATATAAGGTTTGGCAAGGTCATCATTGCGTGTTGCGGCGCATAGCTGACGGGTCATGCCCTGTTCAGTCAGCGGACGGGTGACATAGTCGGAGCTGTATTTCACCTCGCGCACCACCCAGTCGGGCAGCACCGATACGCCGCGATTGGAAGCGACCAACAGCAGGATCACGGCGGTGAGTTCAGCCTGACGAATTGAGGCAGGTTCGACCTTGGCCGGGGTCAGCAGCTGAGAAAACACATCCAAACGCGAGCGCTCAACCGGATAGGTGATCAGGGTCTCGCCGCGAAAATCCTCGGCGTCGATCCACTTTTTCTGGGCTAGCGGGTGCTGGGCGGAGGCGACAAAAACCGGTGCGTAATCAAAGAGATGCGAGAAGGAAACGCCGGGCAGGTTTTCCGGGTCAGAGGAGACAACGAGGTCGACCTCTTCTTTTTGTAAAGCCGGGAGCGCATCAAACGCAAGACCGGGACGAATATCGACATCAACATCGGGCCAGCTTTTGCGGAACTTTTCCAGCACGGGAAACAGCCATTCGAAGCAAGCGTGGCATTCGATGGCGACATGCAGGCGGCCCGAGCTGCCATCACGTAAGCCGTTGAACTCTTCTTCGAGGGCTTCGACCTCGGGTAGGATCTGATTGGCAAGGCGCAACAGGCGCAGGCCGGCCGCCGAAAGCTTCATCGGCTTGGAACGGCGCACAAAGAGCTCGACGCCAGTCTGTTCTTCTAACCCTTTGATCTGGTGAGACAAAGCAGACTGCGTGATGTTGAGTTGATCCGCAGCACGGGCCAGACCACCACATTCGTGGATCGCGCGGACAGTTCGCAAGTGGCGGAATTCGATGTGCATCTTCATATGAGACTCATGACGTTCTTGAATATTATGAATTTGCGTAATGATGACAGCTATGGGACATGAGGGCAACCGCAAGTTAGGAACCAAAACAATGACCGCGCCTCATATTTCGTTTGAATTCTTCCCACCCCAGAATTTGGAGGCGTCGTTCCGGCTGTGGGACACTGTACAGGCGCTGGCCCCATTGGAGCCGCGATTTGTGTCAGTCACATATGGCGCGGGCGGCACGACAAGGGATCTGACCCGCGATGTGGTGGCAACATTGCACAAGTCCAGCGGGCTGAACGTGGCGGCGCATTTGACATGTGTGAACGCAAGCCGCGCTGAAACGCTGGGTATTGCGCGCGAGTTTGCCAAGGCGAGTGTCTCGGAGATTGTGGCGCTGCGGGGCGATCCGCCCAAGGGCAGCACCGGGTTTGAGGCGCATCCCGAAGGGTTTGCCAACTCCATCGAGCTGATCGAGGCGCTGGCTGAAACAGGCGATTTCACCATCCGTGTCGGCGCCTATCCCGAGAAACACCCGGAAGCGGCGGACATGGCGGCCAATGTCGACTGGTTGAAGCGCAAGATTGATGCCGGTGCGACAGAGGCGATCACACAGTTCTTTTTTGAGGGCGAAACGTTTCTGCGGTTCCGCGATGCCTGTGTGAAAGCCGGGATTGATGCGCCGATCATTCCGGGCATTCTGCCGATCGAGAACTGGAAAGGTGTGCGAAATTTTGCCAAACGCTGTGGCACAGAGGTTCCGGCATGGCTGGAAGATGCGTTTGCCAAGGCGATCCGCGATGGGCGCGAGGATTTGCTGGCCACCGCGATTTGCACCGAGATGTGTTCGGAGCTGTTGGACGAGGGTGTCGACAGCCTGCATTTCTATACAATGAACCGGCCCGAACTGACCCGCGATGTGTGTCACGCGCTGGGTGTTGTGCCACAGGTTCGACTGGAAAACGTGGCGTAATTCCGGCACTTTGACAAACCGGCCTTGCCTGTCGGTTCAGATTGCGGCCTCTTGAACGGGACGTTTTCCGGAGGCTGCGCCATGAGAGATCAAACATCCCTGCCCACGCAAAGTATGACTGCTGGCGGATCTGGGTTGGCCTATTTGCAGGGGATCATTTCCGGCGTATATCCAATTCCGCCAATGGGTCAGACGCTGGGATTTCGCATTGTATCAGCCGAAGACGGACGGGTGGAGTTTCAGGGTGCGCCCAGTTCCAGCGTTATGAACCCGGCAGGCACAGTTCATGGTGGTTGGTATGGTGCGATTTTGGACAGTTGTATGGGCTGTGCCGTGCATTCCAAATTGCGCGAGGGCCAGATTTACACAACCCTGGAATACAAGATCAACCTGATCCGCGCTGTCCCGCTGGGCACCACAGTGCGGGCCGTGGGCACGGTGCATCATGCAGGGCGTTCCACCGGGATCGCGGATGGTGAAGTGCGTGGGATCGAGGATGACCGGCTTTATGCGATTGGGTCGACCACCTGTATTATCATGGACGCGCCGGGCTAGTGGATGAAACTCAGGCCAGCTCCTCCGCCCGTGCGGGCGTCCTCGCGATGTCGATCCCACAAAAATCTGGTGCAAAAAAGTTGCGGCATTCATTTGCAGGCTCTGCTATGGTTGCGACAACGACCTAAAATGGCACCAAGATGAGCAGTAATCCCAATATTGAAGACACTGTGCGCGACAAGATCATTTCGCAGCCGGATGTGATTCTCGAAGACCGCGATTTGATGCGCGCTCTGATCGCCGCCAATGAAAAAACGATGGGCGGCAATATTGTTGATTTGCGCGGCATCGCCATGGAACGGCTGGAGGCACGGCTGGATCGGCTGGAAGATACGCATCGCTCGGTGATTGCGGCGGCTTATGAAAACCTTGCCGGTACCAATCAGGTACACCGCGCCATTCTGCGGATGCTGGACCCTGTTGAGTTCGAATCGTTCCTGCATGATCTGGGGGGCGAGGTGGCTACAATCCTGCGGGTGGACGCGATCCGGCTGGTACTGGAAACGCAGGAAGACGCAACGGATGACAGCGCGATCCAGAGTTTGGGTGACGTGTTGTGTGTGGCAGACCCCGGTTTTGTTGACGATTATCTGACCGGCGGGCGCAATGTGCCACTGCGTCAGGTCACGCTGCGCCAATTGCAGACCGGGAATGAGAGTATTTACGGCGAAGAGGCGGATTGGATCCGCTCAGAGGCCTGTCTGAAGTTGGATTTTGGCAAGGGCCGCCTGCCCGGTCTGCTGGTGATGGGGGCGGAGGACCCGCACCATTTCACACCTCAGCAGGGAACGGATTTGCTGGCTTTCTTTGCCGGCGTGTTTGAACGCGCCATGCGGCGCTGGCTATCGTGATCAGCCCGGCTGCGCGGGATGCTTTGGAACAGTATCTGGCGCATCGCGCGGCCCTGTCGGCGGTGTCCGAAAACACGGTGAAGGCCTATCATGGCGATTTGGTCGACTATCTGAATTTCATGTCTTTGTATAAGGGCGGGCCGCAGGGATTGGCGCCGCTGACCGAGATTTCCGTGTCCGACATGCGCGCCTGGATGGCAGCGACGCGCAACCAAGGCGTGAGCGCACGGTCATTGGCGCGCAAGCTTTCTTCGGTAAAAAGTTTTTATCGCTGGCTGGCCGAGCGACATGGCTTCGAGCCAACAGCCGTCTTATCGGTACGGGCGCCGAAATTTCAGAACAAATTGCCCCGCCCCTTGCCCGAGGGTGCCGCGCGCGATGTTCTGGGCACGGTCGAAATGCAGTCTGACACGCCATGGATCGGCGCGCGGGATACGGCGGTGGTGACGTTGCTTTATGGCTGTGGATTGCGCATTTCCGAAGCGTTGGGACTGCAAGGCAAGGACGCGCCGTTGCCTGCGACGCTTAGAATATTGGGCAAAGGAGGCAAAGAGCGCATTGTCCCGGTGATCCCAGCCGCGCGCGATGCGGTTGAGACCTATCGCGCACAATGCCCCTACCCTTGCGAAACAGATGAGCCGCTTTTTCGGGGCGCGCGCGGGGGCGCGCTGAATGCTCGGCAGGTGCAAAAAGTGATGCAGCGCACCCGTATGCAACTGGGTCTGCCAGCAAGCGCGACGCCACATGCGATGCGCCATAGCTTTGCCACCCATCTATTGAGCGCCGGTGGCGACCTGCGTGCCATTCAGGAGCTATTGGGTCATGCGTCGCTGTCGACGACACAAGCCTATACGGCCGTGGATACGAACCGATTGATGGAAGTATACAACCGCACCCATCCCAAAGCCTGAATGCTCCCACCACCTTATAGACGCAGCAAGCTGCGCCGAAAGGTGGTGGGGGTGGCTCAGCACGCTGAGCCTGTGAGGGGCTTTGCCCCTCTGTCTGCAAGCAGACATTCACCCTAAAGTATTTCGGGCGAGATGAAAAAGGCGGGCCTTACATCTTCTCAATGTTTCTAAATACCCAAATTCTGACAGCCCAGCAGGTGCTATGGGTCAGGCTCTATCTCTTACACTGCCTTGTGGGATCACTTCATAGCCCGGTTCTTCGGGTTCATCGTCGCTCATTTCTGGTGGGAAGCCGGGGGCTGTGATGTCGAGGCCTGTCGCTTCTTCCAGTCGTTTGATGATATTGGGGCTGAGTTCGCGTTCGCCAAAACGAGCGATGGCGTCGTCGAAGATTTTTATCATCAGCGGGTTCATTTCAAGCGGTACACCGGCGCGGTCGGCCACTTCTTGGAAGAGGCCGATATCCTTTTTCACCAGATCCATGGTGAAGGAAATATCGCGCGAACCATTGAGAATGACCTGACTTTCAGTTTCATGCACGAAGGAGGTGCCTGAGCTGATCTTGATCGCCTCGTACGCTGTGTTGAGGTCCATGCCCGCGGCCTTGGCAGTGACCAGTGCCTCGGAGCATGTGATCAGATTGGCGGTCGCGAGGTAATTGGTGATCACTTTGAGCACCGAGGCAGAGCCGATGTCACCAGTATGCAGGATACGTCGGCCCATGGTGGTCAGCAGCGGCAGGATGCGATCAAACGTGGCGCGGTCGCAGCCTGCAAAGATCGAGATATTGCCCGTATCTGCGCGGTGGCATCCACCCGAGACCGGGCAGTCAACCGCTGCGCCACCTCGCGCGATAACCATGGCACCCAGCCGTTTGACCTCGGCTTCGTCGGTGGTGGACATTTCCATCCAGATTTTGCCGGGGGTGATCTCGGGCAGCATCTCATGCAGCACTGCGTCCGAGGCGGCGGGGGATGGCAGGCAAGTGATCACAGCATCGCAATCGCGCATCAGCTGGGCGGGGTTCTCGGCGGCGTCCGCACCCTCGGCCACTTTGCCAGCAATCAGCGTTTCATTGAGGTCGTAAACCATCAGGTCCACGCCATTGCGCAGCAGGCTACCGCTGAGTTTGCCACCGACATTTCCGAGGCCAATAAATCCGATTTTCATGTAAAAACTCCCCTGTTTCTGTTTCAGGGGAGCGGAGCGGTGTGGGCTTGTCATGTCTGTCTGCGACATGTGGCCGGGCAAAGAACCGTGGTGACGTTAGGTCGCGAAAAGCCGTCCGGGCGCAGAGGCTGCAAGGGGCGCTCCGGAGAGGCGGGCCATGTGCCACGCAAGGCATTGGTTGGAGCTGAGCGCGGGTTTGTTGAGGGCGGCCTCGATCTTTGGGATAACGTCAAGGGTGCGCAGGTTGGTGCAGGAGAGGAAGACCCCTTCGATTGCGTCGTCTTGGCCCACCTGAAGGGCTGCGTTTGTGATTGAGGCACAATCGATGCGGGCGACGCGTTCTTCTCCGGCTTCGCCGAAAGAGACCATGGCGGGCACGGAAACACCCACAGCTTCAAAGGCTTGCACCACAGGGGTGGAAACCTTTTCAATGTAAGGCGTGACCATGCCGATACGCGTGAGGCCGAGTGCCCTGCACGCCGCGAGAGCGGCGGTGAGCGGGTCGGAGACGGCTGTATCACCGGCACCTGAGCGGACCAATTCAGCCACACGTGGCGCGCCGATCAGGGTGGTGGCCGAGGTGCAGCCATAGCCGACGGCGCCAAAGGGGGCGGCGGGGGGAAAGAGGCTGGCGGCGGCGGGGATGGCTGCCTCCATCGCGGTCAGGCTGTCGGGTGTGACCTCGGCCCCGGATGGTACGCGGCTGGTATAGAGGGCGACATCCGATGTCGGAAACAGGCAGCGCATGTCCTGTTCCAGAGTTTCGTCAAATTGCAGCACAATCAGGCCGAGCGTGGCGGTTGTACCGATGGGACCAGTGAGGGTGAAGGGGGCGATGTCCATTTGATTACCTCAGGATTGGCAGATCGGCGGGCGCGCGGGTCGAGAGCAACTCGGGGCCGTTGTCGCGCAGGACGATGTTTTCCTCGTGTACGAGGATTTTGCTGGGCGCGATTTCAACGCCGGGCTCCAGCGTCAGCACCATACCAGCGCGCAGCGTGGTCTGGTCATTTGGCGTAAAGGACGGCCATTCGGTGAGGGTGATACCGAGCCCATGGCCAAGGCGACCACCGCCGGGTTTGGCACCAAGGCGGGTCAGTTCACGATCAAAAAGTGCGTGCACATCACAGGCGCGCATACCCGGGCGCAGTTCAGAGAGAGCGGTATCAGTAGCGGCAAAGAGTGCCGCGTGGGCGCGTTTGACTGCATCAGATGGCGCGCCGATGGCATAGTTTCGGTCAAAGTCGCAGAAATACCCATCAAGCACCGCGCCGGTATCAAGCATCAGAACGTCGCCGTTTTGCAAGGGTTTCGGTCCGGCGGGAGAGATCACATCCCCATAGCCTCCCTGCCCTGCGCCGCCAGCCGTGTAGCTGACCCAATCCGCACCCGAGTGCAGGAGTGCTATCTGGAAATCCCGGAACACATGGTCAAGCCGCGCGCCGGGACCCGCAAATTCGGGCACCTTGGCAAAGGCCGCATCGGCCACGGCGCATGCGGCACGAATTTTTGCAATTTCGGCTTCGGATTTGATTTCGCGGGTGCGCTGGACCGTGTCAGTGGCGTCGACAAAGCTGCGCGGAGCAAGGGTTTGGGTGGCGCGCAAATAGTCACCAAGCGGCATACGCAAATGGGTTTCGAGACCCATGGGGATGCCGATGGTGCCGGTTGCCGGGACACTGCCAGAGAGCGTGTCACAGAGCAGGCTGACGCCATCGTCGCCCGGAAATGGCGCGTCCCATGTGCGAATGTCGGTAAGCCAGCTTTGCCCCATCAGGTCTGCGCCGATGGCGGGGATCACGGCGATGGGGGTGCCGCTGGCCGGGACCACCACAAACCACGGGCGTGCGGGGCTTTCCCAAAAGCGGGTCAGGAAGCCGGTGACATAAAATATGTCGGCTGCCGAGGTGAGCAAAAGCGCGTCCTGTCCGGCGGCGGACATGGCCGATTGCAGGCGCGCCACGCGCGTTTCAAATTCGCTGTGGGGAAAGCCGCGCGCGGGGTCAGCCATCTTCGGGGCCTTCGCTGAGGAAGGTGAGCACATTGGCGTCCGGGCCGATCCCGTCAAGGTCGGTGAGCAACGCAGCGATGGCGGCAACGCCGGAAGGGGTGCTGTCAAATCCGGCAGCGGCGAGGGTTTGGGTCGCTGTTGCCGCGTCCTCTTCGGTGATCGTCACAAATCGGTCGGCATCGCGGGCGAGGCCGTTGAGCGCCACCAGTGAAGCGGTTTTGCAATCCAGCCGTCCCATGTCCGAGACCGGGCCGGTGGTATCGACCAGTTTTCCGGCACGGATGCTTTCGATCAACGCCGGGGCCGCGACGGGTTCGACTACGATAATCTCGGGCGTGTCCCCCCATTGAGCCCGGGCAAAGGCGGCGACGGCGGCGGCAAGCCCCCCGACCCCGGCTTGCAGCAGGATATGGGTGGGGGGCGACGGAATTTGTGCGGCGGCTTCGGCGGCCATTTGCAGATACCCCTCCATCACGCGCATTCCGGGGGCGGTGGTGCCGTCCCATGTGCTGTCAGACAGCAAGGACCAACCGTTGGCGGCGGCATCATTGGCGGCGGCGACCATGCTGGCCTCGTAATCGTCGCCAGCGCGCACGACCTCGGCGTTTTGGGCGCGCAGGCGGTCGGCAAAGGGTTCGGGCACAGTGTTGGCGAGATAGATCACCGCGCGTGCGCCAAAGATGCGCGCGCCTGCTGCAACAGACATGCCGTGATTGCCTGCGGACGCGGTTGCATAGGTGCGGCCCGTCAGCGCCGTGGACCAGTCCGAAGGCTGAGTTGCGGCGGCGTCATGGGCGATACAATAGGCCGCGCCAAGGGCTTTGAAACTGCCAAGGCCCATGCGGGTGCGTTCATCCTTGATCCAGAGGCTGGCGACACCTGCCCGAGCAGCGATTGCGGGCGCTGGCGTTAGCGGTGTTTCCCCATGTGCCGGGCATAGGGCGAGCAATTTGGCGACGGCGGTGGCGTCATGGCTTGGAAACAGGCCGCCCTGCGGCAGTCCAGTGCCGCGAAACGGATTGGTAAGGACATTGCGCGGGCTGTGGTCGTCTGGCATGGGGCGCTTTCTGTTGACTTGGACAAGTTGCGTGACCAAGGCTAGCGCAACGTGATGGGCGTTTTGCCCCAAGATTGGGAATTTCTGGGTCGTTTGCCCCCAATCTTTTCCAGAGGAGACCGAAATGGTCGCAGAATTAGATGACATTGACCGGCGGCTTTTGACAGCGGTGCAAAAGAACACTCGGCTGACGGCGGATGAACTGGGCGAGATCGCAGGTGTGTCACGCTCTGCCGTGCAGCGACGACTTAAACGGTTTCGCGAGGAGGGCGTCATAGAGGCGGACATTGCCGTTGTTTCGCCCAAGGCGGTAGGGCGGCCTATGACCTTTGTTGTAGAGGTTGAGATGGAGCGGGAACGGACGGACCTGCTGGACGAATTCCGCCGTTCGATGTTGGCACTGGATGATGTGCAACAGTGTTATTACGTAACTGGACAGGCGGATTTTATCCTCGTCGTGACAGCGCCGGATATGGGGGCATATGAAGAATTCAGCCGCAGGGTGTTTAACGACAACCCCAATATCCGCCGGTTTCACAGCAATGTTGTGATTGACCGGGTCAAGGTGGGGTTGCAGGTGCCGGTTTGACCACATTTCAGGCGACGAATTTGCCTGTCAGCATGAAGTGAGTTGCGAAGGAGATCAACGTGGACGACATTGACTTCATTCCCGAAGGGTATCGGTCGATTACACCGTACTTCACTGTTGTTGATGCCGATGAGTTGATCTCTTTTCTGATCGCTGCATTCGATGCATCCGTGGTGAAAGAAAACAGGTACGACGATGGCCGCATCCAACACGCACGTCTGCGCATTGGCAACTCTATCATCATGCTGAACCAAAGCACGGCAGACTATCCGGCCAACACGTCTCAGATGCACCTGTATGTGGACGATACTGATGCAGCCTATCATAAGGCGGTGAAATTGGGGGCCGAACCGCTAATGAAACCGAATGACCGGCCGCACGGGGACCGAATGGCGGGACTCAAAGACCCGTGTGGTAATATCTGGTGGATCGCATCACCCGGTGTATGAGCGTTTATGAGGAGGTCAGTCAGCGGGAGTTCATAGATACACCCAGTAGCCGGTGGTTCGTCGCAATATGGTGATTGATCGGGTGAAGGTGGAGTTGCGGGCACAGGTTTTCTGACAAAGCAAAGGCATAAATCGCTATTTTTGGAGTGTGCGCGTTGTTCATGATACATCACCCTAATGCAAGAGCCTTGCGGTATTTAGGTTAAGGGAGATCAAATTGGACAAATTTCGTTTGACGCACGCAGCGGCGCAAAAATACGACAATCACAGCGTACCAGCAATGTTTGGCCCCCTGGCGCGCGCCACTTTGGACAGGACATCTTTGCCAGCGGGTGCCCATATAATAGATATTGCATGTGGTACCGGCGCCCTAACACGCGAGGTGGCCGCTCGGTTACAAGGAAGTGGCCGCATTGTGGGTGCGGACTTGAACGAGACGATGACTGAGTTAGCGGCTCAACGTCATCCAACTGATGCCCACGACGCTACTTATGTCGCTTCTGACGTGTGCGATCTCCCGTTTGAGGCGGGTGCTTTCGACCTAGCCTTTTGCCAACAAGGCTTACAGTTTTTTCCCGACAAGGCGGCGGCGCTAACTGAAATCCGGCGTATTCTCAAAACAGAGGGAGAGCTGAAGCTTACCTGCTGGAGTGCGATTTCTCCGTTCAATGGAGCATTGTCTGAAGCTTTGAACGATCAAGTTGGAGAAGCGGCATCAAATAAGGCAAAAGCACCGTTTTCTTTTCGAGACGAGAAGGTCATCCGTGACCTTTTGGAGGGCGCTGGTTTTACAATAGAAGCCCGCCAAAACATCGTTCTCGAGCGGCGGTTTGACAACTTGTTCGAACAGATAATGGCGTTGCCAATCGAGAAAGATTTGAGAGAAGCCGGAGATGATGTGGCAAATGCAGTTGTCAAAGACGTGGCCGCAAAGCTCAAAAAATATGCGGTAAACGACACCTTTGTCGTACCGCAAGAAGCCTATTTGTTTGAAGCGCGTGCCTAGTTTGCCCTGATGGCACTGGATAACTGGGTCAAATACGATCCGGAAACTGGCTGCATATTGCTTACTGTGGACACGCACCGGACATTGACATACCAATACCACCAGCAGAAAAAGCCGCTCATTTCTGAGCGGCCTTTCTAAATTTGTCTCAATTTTTTAGTTACTTAGCCGATGATCGCGTTGAGCGTCGTGGATGGGCGCATGATCTTGGCTTTGAGTTCAGCCGATGGGCGATAGTAGCCGCCGATCTCTGCCGCAGGCCCTTGGGCGGCGGCCAGCTCGGACGTGATCGCGGCTTCGCCGTCTGCCAAAGCCTTTGCAACTGGTGCGAACTCGGCGGCGAGGCCCGCGTCGTCGCTTTGCGCGGCCAGAGCTTCGGCCCAGTAACGAGCGAACCAGTAGTGGCTGTCACGGTTGTCTGGCTCGCCAACTTTGCGCGAAGGAGAACGGTTGTCGTCCAGAATGCCTTGGGTGGCTGCTTCGGCGGCGACGCCAAGAACGCCGGCTTTGGCGTTACCCTGAGTGTCTGCAAGGAAGTTCAGCGATTCACCAAGGGCGCAGAATTCACCCATGGAGTCCCAGCGCAGGTGGTTTTGTTCGACCAGCTGCTGCACGTGTTTGGGGGCCGAGCCGCCTGCCCCTGTTTCAAACAGTCCGCCGCCTTGCATCAGCTTGACGATGGAGAGCATCTTGGCCGAGGTGCCCAGTTCGAGGATCGGGAACAGATCGGTCAGGTAGTCGCGCAGCACGTTGCCGGTGATGGCGATGCTGTCGGCACCCGAGGTGATGGTTTTGAGCGACTGCGCGGTGGCTTCGCGTGGGGCCATGATCTGGAACAGGTCGGCTTTGCCAGCGGCCTCGAGCGCGGGCTGAACGTATTTGATCAGTTCGGCGTCGTGGGCACGGTTGGCGTCGAGCCAGAAGATCGCCTCGGAGCCGGTCAGACGCTGACGATCAAGCGCCAGTTCGATCCAGTTCTCGATCGGAGCCTGTTTCACAGTACACGCGCGCCAAATGTCACCAGACTCAACAGTGTGCGAATGCAGCGTTTCGCCATTGGCGAGAACGATGCGGATGGTGCCGTCTGCGGGGGCTTCAAACGTGGTCGGGTGCGAGCCGTATTCCTCGGCCTTTTGCGCCATCAGACCAACATTGGCGACGGAACCGGCGGTGGTGACATCCAGTGCGCCGTTGGCTTTGAAGAAGTTGATGCTCTCGTCATAGATGGTCGAATAGCAGCGGTCAGGGATGATACAGTTGGTGTCACCCTTGGCGCCGGTTTCGTCCCAGCCTTTGCCGCCTGCGCGGATCACGGCAGGCATGGAGGCGTCGATGATCACGTCAGATGGCACGTGCAGGTTGGTGATCCCCTTGTCGCTGTCGACCATATACATTGCGGGGCGATCCAGAGCGGCGATTTCCGCCTTGATCGCGTCAGCGTTATCGAGCGTGTCGATGGCAGCCAGAACGTCACCAAGACCAGAGTTGGGCGAGCCACCGGCGGCGGCGATGGCATCGCCATGCGCGTCCCAGACGGGGCCAAGCCATGCCACAACCGCGTGGCCAAAGATGATCGGGTCAGAGACCTTCATCATGGTCGCCTTCATGTGGAAGGAGAACATGGTACCGTCATTCTTGGTGTCTTCAATCGCTTCGGCGAGGAAGGACGAAAGCACTTTGGCGGACATGAATGTAGCGTCAGCCACAGTGCCAGCGGCCAGCGGCCAGCTGTCTTTGAGCGTGGTGACGGCGCCGTCTTTTGCGACAAATTCGATTTTCGCATCACCCGCCTGAGCGTCGGTGATGGTGGCCGACACCTCGTTTGCGTAGAAATCGCTGCCGGACATGGAAGACACTTTGGTCTTGCTGTCGCTGGCCCATGCGCCCATCGAATGTGGGTTGTTCTGGGCGTAGTTTTTCACTGCGCGAGCCGCGCGGCGGTCAGAGTTACCTTCGCGCAGGACCGGGTTCACGGCGGAGCCTTTGATCGCGTCATAACGCGCGCGGACTGCTTTTTCCGCGTCGGTCTGGGGATCTTCGGGGTAGTTGGGCAAGTCATAGCCGTTTGCCTGAAGTTCGGCGATTGCGGCAGTCAGCTGTGGGACCGACGCCGAGATGTTTGGCAACTTGATCACGTTAGCCGAGGGCGTTTTGACCAGCTCGCCCAGCATGGCCAGGTCGTCGTTCTGGCGCTGTTCGGCCGTCAGGTTTTCGGGGAAAGTCGCAATAATGCGGCCAGCGAGCGAAATATCAGGCGTGCCAACGGTGATTCCAGCCGTTGAAACGAACTTGCGGATGATCGGCAGGAACGAGGCCGAGGCCAGTTCAGGCGCTTCGTCTACAATGGTATACAATATGTCTGCGGTCTTGTTATCTGCCATCTTTTTCACCCTATTTTAAAAGCGTCAGGAGTGTCTGTGACGGTAAGTCAGGGGCGGCATTGCCCGGGTTTCGCCACACAAAGTCTGCCAAACCCGGCTGGTCTCGGGTGTGGCGTTCAGGCTTCCTATAGAGGGGTCCGGCAAAAATATCAATTGCGCCCAGCGCTGAGAGCATGTGCAATTTGACGCGGTGTGCCGCGACGCAGAAAAATACGGCCAATCTACTTGCAATTCAGAAAGCATTCTAACTTTTGGTACGGATGAACGAACGGGCTAGGTTTTTGCAAGGTGTCGGGCTGCGATTACTTGCTGCGTTTTTGATGACAGCGATGTCCGCAGCAGTGCGCGTCGCTGCAGAAACTGTGCCTGTCGGACAGATTATGTTCTGGCGCTCTTGGGTGGCGGTGATTCCCATCTGCATGTTTCTGGTATGCACGCGTGATTTTCCAAACGGATTGAGAACCCGCCGCCCCGCATTGCATGTTACCCGCAGCGTGTTTGGTGCATTCACAATGGCAATGTCCTTTGTTTCGTTGGCCTACCTGCCAATCGCGAATGCCATGGCGCTGGCCTATCTCGCTCCGGTTCTGGTGCTGCCTTTGGCGGCGTTCCTGCTAAAGGAGCCGTTGGTTTGGGGTTTCTGGGCGTCATGTTCATGCTGTGGGAGGCGCTAGAGCAGCCGGGCCAAGGTGCCCTGATCGGCGTTGCAGCAGGGGTGGCCTATGCGTGTGCGATGGCCTTTGTCCGGGTGCATACCAAGGCGATGACGAAAACAGAGACGTCTTGCGCCATCGCTTTTTATTTTGCAATCGTGGCAACGGCGGTCGGGCTGGCGTCTTGGCCTTTTGGATGGGTGCCTGTGGGTGGAACGGTATTGGTTGCGTTGATTGGCGCGGGGCTGATCGGTGGGATTGCGCATATTGTATCAAACGAAGCTGTGGCCCGCGCGCCCGTAAGCGCGCTCGCACCGTTTGATTTCACCGGAATGGTGTGGGCGCTGGGGTTTGATCTGATGTTGTTTTCGATCTTGCCGGGGTATCTGGGTTTATTGGGCGTCTTCTCGATCACGGCCGCGGCGATGATCGTGACCTTTGCGAAACGTCCTCCCTTGCGCGCTGGAACCCAGAGTTAGGCCCATTACTGAGGTCTTCGTCGCAGTGTGATCCACAGGGTTGCGGAAATGATCAGAGCAGCGCCGAACCAAAAGCCGGTTTTGGGCAGTTCATCAAAGACCAGATAGCCGACCGTGGTGGAGAACACCAAGCTGGCATAGGACAACACCGACAAGAACCCCGCCTGCCCGTTGTAATGCGCGCGTAGAAAGCAGAACTGGGCAGATTGCGCAAAAACACCAATTGCCAAGAGAACAGGCCATTGGTGGGGCGGCACGGGTTGCCAATGGATCAGCGCAAGCGGCAGCGTGATCACGGTCAGTCCGGCGGTGTAAAACGTCATCATCACGACAGTGGGCGCGGCGGCCAAACGGCGTGTGGTGATGACTGCGCCAGTTGCCGCAAACACAACCAACACCTGAGCTGCAAGCCCCCATCCCCCGGTCAGACCCGAGGGATCAACGGCGATTATCACACCGACTAGCCCAACCACCGCCGCGATCCATCGGTCGCGGTGGATGACTTCGTGCAGGAGCCACGCAGCCGCGATCATAGTCAGGATCGGGCGAGTAAAGCTGATGGCAGTAAAGAGCGCGAGAGGCAGGCGCGAGATGGCAAAGAAACTTGCGGTTAGCGCCACGGCGGAAAAGCCGACGCGCAGGGCGTGAAAGCGCAGATCCTGAATACCGATAAAGGCGCGACGGTGGCGTACGATCCAAGGCAGCATCAAGAGAAAGCCGACACTGGCGCGCAGAAACACCAGTTGGAATGCAGGATAGCCCAGACCCAGCGCTTTGACGATCGACAGCGCCCAGATATTGAGCGCCATGTCGGTTAGCAGCCAGCCGGCGGCAACGCCATTTCGGTGCTGATCAGCTGCGCTTTGCAATCAGGTTTGCCATTAGTCTAAAGGCACCGGGGGTAAGTTTCTCCATCTGGTGGTGCAGGATCAGGGAGGTGTGCACGTGGCGGCCATGCCCGACGTCTGCGGCCAGTAGTGCGCCGTGCAAAGGGGCCTCGCCCGGATCATTCATCGCAAGGAGCGGCACACAGGCCGCGTCCCAGTCCTTGGCAAAATAGAGCCCCCGTTCCTTTTTCCAATCGGCCCAATCGGTCGCGTCGATGCGATTAGGTGTGGTCATCAGCGGATGATCCGGCGCGAGCAATGTAACCTCGGCGGTTTCATCCGTGACGCGCCAGCGCAGCGAGGGCTGACCGATTTCCAGCCGATAGGGAGCTGTTGTGTCGGCATCCCAGTTGTCCCATGGTCGATGGTAGAGCGTAAGCAAAGTGCCCCCTGCTTCGACCCAAGTTTTGATGCGCGGCATCGCTTCGGCAAGGCCGGCGCGGAATTTCATCGCAAAAATGCCGATCACGATCGAGTCGCAGGCGTTCAGTACAGCGTCGGTCAGGTCTGTGTCAGACAAATCGGTGACGTCGACACCCAGACGGCTGAGCCAGTGGTCGACGCGGTCGTTGCCACCGCCAATATAGCCAACCTTGACATCGGGCAGCGCCACATCGACA
Organism: Shimia abyssi; assembly: GCF_003014475.1. Lineage (GTDB taxonomy): Bacteria > Pseudomonadota > Alphaproteobacteria > Rhodobacterales > Rhodobacteraceae > Shimia > Shimia abyssi. The sequence goes on from NZ_PYGJ01000004.1 coordinate 144,564, forward strand.
ACCCGAACACGGGCTACGGCGGGCTGCGCCAAGGCGCGTTGAGCAATATGCGGGCAGCGGATGAGCTGCACGTTATGAGCGCAATGCTCGTCCAGAGTTAAGGAGATGTCATATAGGCCCGGCGTAGGAGTGGTCGGCGCAGTGGCGATCAGTTGCGTTGCATATCGAGCGGACGCCCAACCATCGGGCAATTCCAAGTCGGGCACGGCGTTATGCGGGGACATTTCGCTGATCTGGAGTTCAACAGAACGGCGCGATTGCGACAGGTTGATGATATCGGCAGAGGGTGACAGGTTAGCCGAGCGTTGGGGCAACACAAGCGGCGGCACCTCGAACGGTACGGCGGCCCTGACGGCGAGTGCGTGCACGGTCAACGCGGCCTCGACACACGGACCTTTAGGCAAATGTGGCAGATAGACAGGTGGGTACGGGTCACTGATGGCGACATCTGGGGACAGTTCGACCTGTGATCCGCTGGACGTCCACCCCTGAGGCAACAGCGGTTTGAGCGTGAGTTTGCCGCGACGTGTCATGCTTTCGATTTCCAGCGCGGTCTGGTCGCCGGGATGCAGCACATCCTTTTGCAAGGCAACGCGCACCGATACCCCCGCGGCCAGATGAATGACACGAGAGAGTTGCTGATCTTTGCGGGTCAGCTTGTGACCAAATTCGACGCGCTGGGCGGGCGACAACCCCTCAGAAGCATGGCGGAGCACCTTGAGGGCGGCGCAAGCGTGGTGAAGCACTGCGTCGGCATCGGGAAAAGCCTCTAGCGCTGCATCACATGCGTCCTGCGCCTCGCTCAATATGGGAATTCCGAAATCTCGCAGCGTCGCGGCCAGACCCGAGGTCAGGCCGTCATCTGCCTTGGCCCCGAAAGATTGAGCCAGATGGAGCGGGTATTCGGCCGTGGCACCCAGCGGCACCCAACGCCCCATGGTCTGGGTTGCATGCATAGCGCGGCTTTGTTCGCCGATATGTGCATAGCCCCACCCGGTGACAGGATCCTGACCAGAGGCGTCAAACAGTGATGTTGCCTCGGGCGGTGGCAAATCATCATCATAGGCCTGCCCTGCCCCGGACCATGCGGGCAGGTATGTTTTTTTGATCTGCCAGACCGGTAGGGAGCTGGACGTGAAGGCCGGATCCGCAGCAAGGGCCATCATTTCAAGTGCCGCCTGTGTCATGGCGCGGTGGTGGCCGTGTTGACCGGGCACGTCTAGGAAAGTGGGGCAGATAATATCGGGGCGTTCGGTGCGGATCACGTCGACAAACCGCGCAATCAGCTGACTGCGCCCCCATTTGCGCAGCGTTTCCGCACCTGATTTGGAAAATCCGAAATCAGAGATCGGATCGTCCGGTGCAAAGCCGAGCCAGTACATCCTGAGGTCAAGGCGGTCACAGGCGGCCTCCATCTCGGCGGTGCGCAGCGTGCCGAGGGCGGCCTCGGATTCAGTGCCGATATCATTTTGCCCGCCCTCGCCGCGCGTCGAACAGGTATAAGAGATATCAACCCCATCACGGAACCGCATGGCCGCAAGCATTGTGGAGGTTTCATCATCCGGATGCGCGCCAGTGTTCATGAATGACACCGTGCTGCGCAACGCGGTCAGGGCCTGCCAAAGATCGACAATGCGCGGACGGTCCCGTTCAAGAGCAATTCTGGATTGATCGGTCAGCGGCATCGAGGCGTCCTTTGGGCGTTAGAGAGAGTGAGAAATCGATGAGTTGAGCGCGCGGTTCAGGATCAACGCAGCAGCCCCCATGGTCGCAGTCATGCGCCCGGATGTCCCCTGCATCAGGCGTGGGTGGTGCGAACCGGGGCGATTTGAAACCGAAATATCAGGCATCGGCGTGTGCGCCACGAGGTGATCCAGAATGGCGGCGGGCATCGCCCCGCCGAGTAAAATGGTTTGCGGGTCAAAAATGTTTTCAATGATTGTCATAGCGTGACCAAGGGCTGTTCCCGCAGCATCCAGCCACCGGAACAGATCCGGGTCACCCTGATGATAAAGCAGCTCAAGCGCATCGATATCGCGCGCCTCCTTGCCGACTGAGTGCAAATGGCGCTGAACGGATAGGCGGCTGAGCGCGTCTTCCAGCTTGTGGTCTTTGCCTGGTATCGGGATGTGCCCAATTTCACCAGCATTGCCAAATGCACCGCGCACAAGGTGGCCCTCGTGTACCAGACCAAGGCCTAACCCTGCCCCGAAATAGAGATAAGCAAATGACATTACGTCCTGAGCGGCGCCTGTAATTCGTTCGGCCATGGCGGCGGCGTTGGCATCGTTGGAGAGCATAACAGGCAGGTTGATGGTTTCGGAAAACAACTGTTCGGCGTCGACCTCTTGCCAACCGGTCAGGTCAGAGCCAGCCACCGCGATGCCGGTTTTGCCAAAGGGTCCGGGCATAACGACGCCAGCACCCAGCATACGGTTCTGTGCCGTCGGAACCTGTTTCAAATGGCGCGCATAGACAACGGCAACATGCGCCAGAACGTGATCCGGTTCGTTTGTGTTCAACGGCACCCGTTCGGTGGCAACGGCCTGACCCTGAAGGTTCAGAAGTGCCGAAAAAATCGCATCCGGGCGCACCTCGATCCCAAGCGCATAGCCGCCTTCGGGGTTCAGCGCATATTGCATGGCCGGAAGGCCGCGCCCGACGCTGCGCCGCCCCTTTTCCAGTAACATGCCATCCTGTGACAGCTCTGCGATGATGTTGCTGACGGTTTGCGTTGTCAAAGACAGGGCGCGGGCAATCTCGGCCCGCCCAATGGCACCGGCGGCATGGACCTGTCCCAAGACCGCCTGACGGTTTCGGTGTCGGGAACGCTCAGCATTTGAGCCTTTGTGCAGAGGTTGAACGCGCATAAATCCGGATTAGCTCAATTCATTTGAATTATCAATCCAATTGAGTTAATCGTCGATAATGAGTTCATGAATGGACCGCCAGAGCCACCAAGGGAGACAAAAATGACGACACGTATAAAAGGACTGGTCTTAGCCGGACTGACATCCACTGCTGCGCTTTTTTCGAGTGCTGCAAATGCTGTTGAAATCGAATATTGGCAGTATTTCTTTGATGCCCGCGTGACGGCGATGGAGCAGCTGATTGAAAACTTCGAAGCCGCCAATCCGGATATCACGGTCACGATGACCCATTTCCCATATGCAGACTATCGCACAAAGGTGGCCGCTGCGATCCCGGCGGGTGAAGGCCCAGATGTGGTGCAGCTGTTTTATGGCTGGCTGAACGACTATGTCGCCGCCAATCTGATCCAACCCCTGCCCGCCGATACGTTCCCGGCGTCGAAAATCGATTCTGAGTTCTTTCCGATGGTTCAGGCCATGAAGGATGGCGATGCGTATTGGGCACTGCCGACGGCTGTGCGTTCGCTTGCGCTGTTCTATAACACCCGCCTGCTGGAAGAGGCCGGTGTAGAGCCGCCCACCAACATGGAAGAATTTCTGGCCGCCGCAGCGGCGATGACCAAAAGGGACGGCGCGGGCAATATCACGCAGGTTGGAATTACCGCCGGTATGACCGCGCAGGATCACCATTGGTTCCGCGAAGGGCTGGTGCGCCAGATGGGCGGAGAGCCCTATGCCAACGACTATAAAACCGTGAATTACAATTCGGAGGCGGGCGTTCAAGCGCTGGAGTTTTATACCGACCTCTTTATGAGCGACGAGCCAGTGTCTGCGATTGGGTTCATGGATGAACCGCAGGCCGCGTTCAAAGCCGGGCGTGCGGGGATGCATATTGACGGGTCATTCCGTATTGGGTCGCTGAACAAGACACGCGGGCTGAAATGGGGTGTGACCGAGCTGCCTGCGACGGGCGATGGCGTGCGGTCGAACTATTCGTCTTATTGGGTGAATGCGATCACCACAAAAGCCGAAGGCGAGAAATATGACGCGTCGGTCAAATTCATGGAATATATCACCTCGGATGAGGCGATGCAGATCTGGCTGGATGTTGTGGGCGAATTGCCTGCGAAACCATCGGTTGGTCTGACTGAAGAAAACGCCAATAACGAAGTGTTCGGGCCATTTATCAAAGGTCTGGCCTATGCCAACACCACCAAATTCGCGAATGAAAGCGCCCAGCGCCAGCTGATGGTGGAAATGGTCGAGCGCATTCAGCTTCAGGGCATGAGCCCGGCGGAAAGCATCGCGATTGCCGCCGAGGCCGAGCAGAAACTGCTGGATGAGTATTACAGCAAGTAATGCTGAGCAGGCCGACCCGGTTTTCGCAATCGGGTCGGCCGTATGCGGCCCTTTTGAGACGGTATCAATGTATCGCAACCTGACCATCCGACAAAAACAGATCGTCTGGGCGTGGGCGTTCTTGGCGCTGCCTGTTTTGTTTTATACTGTCATTCGCTTTTACCCGACCGGCAACGCCATTTTGATCAGTTTCCAGAACTGGAACCTGCTGGGCGCGCGCACATGGGCCGGGTTAGAGAATTACGAAAAGCTATGGAATGACCCGGTGTTCTGGAAGGTGTTTCAGAACACATTCCTGTACCTGTTGATTGGCACACCGCTGAGCCTCGTGTTGTCGTTTGTGATTGCCTATCATCTGGACAAGCTGCGGTTTATGCACGGGTTTCTGCGGATGCTCTACTTTCTGCCTTTCATGACCAGCGCGGTGGCGATGGCGTGGGTGTGGCGGTGGTTTTATCAGGATGTGCCGATTGGTTTGTTCAACAATATCCTGTCGGGATTTGGCATTCCCCAGATCAGCTTTTTGAACTCGACCACCAATGCGCTACCTGCGGTTCTGGCGCCCGCGGTCTGGGCGGGCCTGGGGTTTCAGGTGATCATCTTTATGGCCGGGCTGCGCGCCATTCCAACCAGCTATTACGAAGCGGCCAAGATTGATGGCGTGGGCTGGTGGACGGTGCTGACGCAGATCACCCTGCCGCTGTTGCGCCCAACCATTGTGTTTATCGTCGTCTTTTCGTCGATCGGGTTTTTGCGGATTTTCGACCATGTGTTCAACATGACCACCAACAATCCCGGCGGGCCGCTGAATGCGACAAAGCCGCTGGTATTGATGATTTATGACACAGCATTCAACGGGTTCAACATGGGATATGCGGCGGCGCAGACCGTGGTTTTGTTCACCATTTTGCTGATCGTTTCGCTGATCCAGCTTCGCCTATTGAGGAGCGAATAGATGGTGGCGGCTCCGGGCACTCCGCGCGCGTCATCAGATGCGTTGCTGAACACGCAGCGGTCGCGACGGCCCCGCAATATGGGGCAGATCATCCGCTGGCTGTTGTTATTCATCGGCGGCATTCTGATGATCATGCCAATTGCTTATATGATCTCGACCTCGCTGAAATGGCCGCATGAGGTGTATAACGTCAAGCTCATCCCCGATGAGCCAACAATTGAGAATTACACCTATGTGCTTGAGGATGGGCGGTTTTATTGGTGGTTCGTGAATTCGATCATCATCGCGACCATCACGACGATCTGTAACCTGCTGTTTGACTCGCTGGTGGGGTACACGCTGTGCAAATTCCGGTTTCCGGGGCGGCAGATCGTGTTTATTGCAATCCTGTCAACGCTGATGATCCCAACCGAAATGCTGGTGATCCCGTGGTATCTGATGAGCCAGAGCTTTGGCTGGCTGGACAGTTATTGGGGGATCATGTTCCCCGGATTGATGACCGCCTTTGGCACGTTCCTTATGAAGCAATTCTTTGAGAGCGTACCGGATGATTTCATCGAGGCGGCACGGATTGACGGGCTGAACGAGCTGCAAATCTGGTGGACGGTGGCAATGCCATTGGTGAAACCTGCGCTGGCGGCATTGGCGATTTTTGTATTCCTTGGCAACTGGACCGCATTTTTGTGGCCACTGATCGTGACCAATTCGGTTGATATGTACACGATCCCTGTGGGGCTTTCGGGCTTTGGCGACGAGGCAGATGTGGCTTGGGAACTGATCATGACCGGGGCGGCGATTTCCACGATCCCGACGTTGGTTGTGTTCCTGATATTCCAGCGATTTATCATTCGCGGCGTCGTGATGGCGGGGCTTAAGGGATGAGTTTTGCTATGTTTTCACAGAGTGATTGGGCGGCTTGCTATGACTGACACCAGCATCTTTCCTGATCCCGCCTATAAGGACACGGTGCTTGCGCCGCTGTTTGAGGGCGTGAAAGCGCATTATGCACAGCACATGGATGCCATCAATCGCGCGCATTTGGTGATGCTGGTCGAGACAGGCATATTGTCGGCAGCCGAGGGGCGCAAGATCGCGCAAGCGCTGCGCGAAATTGATGCCGAAACCGATGTTGGCGCGCTGGTTTATACCGGCGAGCATGAGGATTACTTCTTCTTTGTTGAGGCGCAATTGCGCGCAAAGCTGGGGGATCTGGGCGGGGCCTTGCACACGGCGCGGTCGCGCAATGACATGGACCACACCTTGTTCAAAATGGCGCTGCGGGTGCGGGCAGAGGCGATGCTGGAACAGGTCACCGCGCTGTCTGAGGCTTTGGTGGCAAAGGCCCGTCAGGAGAGTGATACGTTGATCGTGGCCTATACCCACGGTCAACCGGCACAGCCCACGACGTTTGGGCACTATCTGGGCGCGATGATCGAGGTGTTGAACCGCGATGCACACCGGTTGTCAGCGGCGATTGATGGGCTTGGTCACAGCCCGATGGGCGCCGCTGCCATTACCACATCCGGCTTTCCCATTGACCGCCACCGCATGGCGGCGCTGTTGGGGTTTGAGGGGCCGTTAGTGAATTCATATGGCTGCATTGCGTCGGTGGATTACGTCACGGGCCTGTATTCGGCAGTCAAGCTTGTGTTTCTGCATTTGGGGCGGGTTATTCAGGATCTGGCGTTCTGGTCCAGTTTTGAGGTGGGTCAGCTTTACGTGCCCAATGCGCTGGTCCAGATCAGCTCGATCATGCCGCAAAAGCGTAACCCGGTGCCGATCGAACATATGCGCCATCTGTCATCGGTGACATGTGGGCGCTGCGATATGGTGGTGAACACCATGCACAACACGCCCTTTACCGACATGAATGACAGCGAAGGCGAGGTTCAGCAGGCCGGATATGCGGCGTTTGAAAGCGGCGCACGGGTGCTAAAACTATTAACGGCATTTTTGCCCGCATGTTCGATCAACGAGGATCGCGTGCGCCAAAATACAGACGCGGCGTCGATCACCATCACGGAGCTGGCCGATACGTTGGTGCGCGCCGAGGGGCTGTCGTTTCGTCAGGCACATGAGATCGCGGCAGAGGTTGCGCGCGGGCTGGATCGTCAGCCGCTTTCGGCTGGATTTGAGGCGTTTCAGGCCGCGTTTGAGGCTGCGACAGACCGAGCGCCACAGATGGACAAACCCACGTTTCAGGCAGCGGTCAGCCCAGAGACGTTTGTGTCGGTGCGCGACCGGGTTGGTGGCCCTGCTCCGGCGGCATTAGAGGCCGCGCTTGCCTCCTATTCCGCTGATCTGGCCGCGTTGCGCGTGGACGCAACGACGCGCCGGGCGCGCATTTCACAAGCTGACACAGACCGCGCCACCGCCTTTGCCCTTTTGTTGGAGACCTGACTTTGGCTACACTTTCTCTGAACAATCTCAAAAAATCCTATGGGTCCACCGAAGTGCTGCACGGTATCTCGCTGGACGTGGCGGACGGGGAATTTGTTGTCTTTGTCGGCCCGTCGGGTTGCGGCAAATCCACCACCCTGCGGATGATTGCAGGGCTTGAGGAAACCACCAGCGGTATTATCGAAATCGGCGGGCGCGAGGTGAATAATCTGGAGCCCAAAGAGCGCGATATTGCGATGGTTTTTCAGAATTATGCGATCTATCCGCATATGTCGGTGAAAAAGAACATCGCTTTTGGGCTACGATCCTCGAAAATGCCAAAACCCGACAAAGAGAAGCGCATTCAAGAGGTTGCGGGCATTCTCGATATGGTGGATCTATTAGAGCGCAAGCCCAATCAGCTGTCTGGCGGACAGCGTCAACGGGTTGCGATTGGGCGGGCCATGGTGCGCGATCCGGCGGTGTTTCTGTTTGACGAACCACTGTCCAATCTGGACGCGCAATTGCGCACGCAGATGCGGCTTGAGATCAAGAAACTGCACCAACGCGTTGGCAACACCATCATCTTTGTGACCCACGATCAAGTCGAAGCGATGACGATGGCGGACCGGATCGTGATTATGAAAGACGGCCATATTCAACAGGTCGGCACCCCGGCAGAAGTGTTTCACAAGCCCGCCAACACGTTTGTGGCACGCTTTATCGGCGCGCCGTCCATGAACCTGTTGGCGGGGCAGATTGAGGGGGCCACCGCGCGGCTGAAAGGCGATGTGCAGGTGGCTGTACCGACGTTGGAGAATGCGGGGCGCCGGGACATTCTTTTGGGTGTGAGACCGGATGACCTGCACCCAAACAGCGGCAATCCGATCATTGGTGGCAAGGTGATCTTGCGCGAACCGCTTGGCTCGGAGACGTTGATTTACGTCGACACGCCATCGGGCGAGATAATAGCCAAGGCTGATGGCCGCACCCCGCCCAATGTCGGGGATATTGTTGAGCTGGGCGCGTTGCCGGAGAACCTGCACATTTTTGATACGGAAAGCGGCGAGGCCCTCACATGAAGGCGCCGATCCTGAGTGCGGGACGGCTTTATTGCGATCTGGTGTTCGCCAACACGCCGCGATTGCCCACCTTTGGCACCGAAGTCTTTGCACCGGGCCTGTCGCTTCATGCCGGAGGGGGAGCATTCATCACCGGGGCGACATTGTCCGCGCTGGGACATTCGGTCTGGCAGTTTTCCACCCTGCCCGCGCGACCGTTTGACAGCGTTGCACTGGCCGACCTGGCCGCGCACGGTGTGGTCGCAACAGCCACCGCAGCAGCAGGTGAAAACGTCGATCCGCAAGTGACTGTTGCCATCGCCCATGCAGGCGACCGCGCATTTTTAACAAGGGCCGATGGCCCTGCCATTCCCGACCCTGCATCATTGGATTTCGCAAAATTCGCTCATTTGCATATCGGCGAATTGAGCACACTTGAGGAAATGCCCGAATTACTGGAGCGCGCGCGCGCAGCAAATATGACTGTCTCGCTGGATTGCGGCTGGCAAGATAGCTATGCGCCGAATGTTGGCCAACTGATTGCAGCGATTGATGTTTTCCTGCCCAACGAAAGTGAGGTCGCCGCGCTGTCCGCCATTGGCATTCCGGAAAATTGCGCGCCCCTGACTGTAATCAAGGGCGGTAAAACCGGCGCGCGCGCCAGAACCCGCACCAGCGACACCTGGACGTACAAAAGCACGACTCAGGTCGAGGTGTTGGACGCGACCGGCGCAGGAGACGCGTTCAACGCCGGTTTCCTGTCCTGTTGGCTCAATAAAATCCCACTGGAGCAGTGCCTAACCAAAGGCAACGAGCACGGGACCGCCGCCGTTCAGGCGTTTGGTGGTGCGAGCTATCTGACTCAAATGGAAACGGCGTAAGAGAGGCCTCAATTCGCAGACGAATTTGGGGAGGATGGTTCCAAATCAAGAGTGCGTTCTAACCGCTATCGATCTAAGCCTGCCGCTTGCAATGTATAGAAGTCTTGGAACTAGCAACTTGGGTCAGCCCGAGTGCGGTCCCTTGGCTCAGATAGATTGAACAAAATTGGCGACTTAATTCATGGTTGATTCATACGCACGTACAGAAAACCAGACCTTGCAGTCGATTGATATCACACCTCTCTATCAGGTTGACAGTGTAGGAGATTTGACTGATACAGCCGAAAGAAAAGCGGGCCGTTAGCTCAGCTGGATTAGAGCAGGGAACTTCTAATTCTCAGGTCGGGGGTTCGAGTCCTCCACGGCTCGCCAAATCTTGCCCAACTGCCGACGAGGCAAAAGCGTTTAGAATTGGCCGCTTTCTTAAAATTCATCTGTGAATGAGTTGGTCGCTGCACCGCCCGCTATTCCGCGCCGCGACTTGGTGCAAATGCGTCTTTCAGGGCGACTTTGCAGACCTTCCTGCTAAAATCAGACCATCCTAATTTCGCTCGCCCAAACCAGCCTGGCTGGTAATGTGTCTTCGTCACGAGATGCCTGCACTTTGACTAAGGAGGGTGTCACAGGTGAGCAAACGGACACACAAACTTCCCGGCATTCGAAAAAATTCTGCTCACTTACTTCAAAGCCGAAACTGATAAAAGTCTTTGCCCAAAGCAGGCCGGACTCAAGCCCCTAGGGGCAAGGCAGATTGGCTTGATTTCAAAGAATACCACTAACGATGCAGGCTGAGTCGAATGGACATCCGCCAGATCAAATGTTTCGTAGCTGTGGCGGAGGAATTGCATTTCAGACGAGCGGCCGAGCGCATTGGAGTTGCTCAGGCTGTCTTGTCTGCACATGTAAAGCGCCTTGAGGAGGAGCTTGGTTTTCCGCTGCTTTTTCGCACCACACGACATGTGAGTTTGACACAGGTTGGCTATGTTTACCTTGAGGAGGTGCAGGCCGTTCTGGCGCAGTTGGAGCGGGCCGTGGAAAAGGCCACAATTGCAGCGCACAGTCGTTTCGACAATCTTCGCATAGGTGGATTTGATGCGGCATTGATTTGGTTTTTGCCGCCAATTTTACACCAGTTCCAAGCGCTTCACCCCGGCATACAGCTGCGTTTGACCGAAGGTGCGGCATCCGGCATTCAAATTGACGAGTTGTCACGGCATCACATCGACCTTGCCTTCTTTCGGCCGCCAACGGCACGTGAAGGGATCGAATGGGAAACGCTTATTTAAAGAGGACGTCTATGTTGCATTGCCAAATGACGATCTCCTTGCGCATCGCGACGAAATCGATGTGCAAGAGCTTTCTGGTAGACGCTTGATCACCTACCCGCGTCACTCTCGCCCATATCTGTCTTCAATGGTGGCTCAATGCACCGCTCAGGTCGAAGATCTTGTTGTTGCAGACATCGAAGTTTTGGATAAATCTACCTTACTTCCACTTGTTGCACAGGGAAGCGGTATCGGGCTGGTTCCGCAATGGGTTACTGAGATGCCTGTCAATGGCGTTGCCTTCGTCAAACTAAGTCATGCGCCAGTCTTGCAGTTTGGGGTCGCATGGCGGGAAAGGGATGCATCCCGCGATAGCCTGCTCGACTTTGTCCAGCTTGCGCGCGAGGAAGCCAAGCGAATTGATTTAAGGTTCAGGCGATAGTTTTCAGGCCGCGAGTATTTTACGCCAACAATCAGGAACGCTTGTTGGTCTCTCTTCTGCGCGAAAATGACCGCCGGGGAGAGATTTTCCGGAACCATGTATCACCCAGCTTGAGGCAATCAAAGTGCTTCCGCATAGCGCCACTTGATCCCCACACCGCATACACCGGAACTGTCATCGGGCCATTTTCAGCGCTGTCATGCTCAATGTCTATCGCACAGGCGGCGCGATAAACCTCGCAATCGGAGGCGACGGTGTCTGGATTTCGCCAACACTCCAGATATTCTTCTAAGGCAGGTCGAACAAAGATGCCTGCCCCGGCAGACCCTGTGCAGCACTTCTTGCGCCAGTAGCAATCGGGATCTGCGCCGATCGTTCGTTCTGGAATTGGAAATGGCTGAATGACCCAAAACCACCAACAGTGATCTGCCGCAAATTAGGCGGTCGTGGCACCACGCATTTCGCGTGTTGGAGCAATATCGAGAGTAAGAAGCGCCTTTACCCTTCCGCAGATAAAGTGGCGAACTGCTATGCTAAGGGAATGGCGGACTGGCTTACTCCGCTCGTTCGCTCCCGGCTGAATTTACAACGGGGGTTTGGGCCAGTGTGCTGGCCGCAATTCTGAACCGTTCATCCGCGTGATCAGAGGCTATTCCGCGTTTGCAGCTGTGGGCGAAACGCGCTGTAGGCCCATCGCACACCGATCTCGACACGTTCTTGACTATGTTCGTTTTCCTCAGCACCGCCCGGTGTGTTGATCGACCATTCGCTGAACCCGGTGAGCGAAATGCGCAAAGCCGGGCGTGTCCATGTCATCGCGCTTGCCCGCGTCATCAAGGTAGCGCACCTGAATGATCTCGCGCAGATGCGGGTTCTGTTCAAATGCGGTCACTTCGTCGGGGCTCATCGGACCACCCTGAAGGTTCAAGGAATGGATCGACGCATCTGAAAGACGGTCAAAGTAGTCAGGTTTGGTCGCACAGAGATAGCGTTTGGCGGCCACATGGTAGCGCACGCAATCGGTGATCACAGGCGGCAGAAAGCGCTCCAGCACTTGGGCGCCTGCGTCCTCATGATAGCGATCCTCTGTGTCGGACATGGAAAAGGTTCCAAACTCGCTGGTGAAATGCCCGATGTCATGCAACAGAGCGGCGACAATGATTTCGTCTGTCTGGTTATTCTGTTCGGCCATTGTCGCGCCTTGCAGCATGTGCTCGGCCATAGTGACGGGTTCGCCCAGATATTCTTCGCCGCCACGCCGTTCAAAGATGTCAGCAAGGAAGGCGACGATATTGTCGGCATTCAGATTGTTTGGTTCAGGAGTGGTCATTCCGCAGCCTCCGCCTTGGGCGCGCGCAAGGCGGCAAGCGTTGACAGCAGGCCGTCTCGATCGCTGTAGCAGCCCTGAAGCCAGCGAGATCCGGCACCAGAATAACCAGTGCGGGCGTGCAGCAGGCGCATATTGTCAAACACGACACATTCGCCGGGGGCCATTTTGTAGGACACAGCATTGGCCGGATCATCGACCAGTTCACCAAAGCGGCGATAGGCAGCATAGTAGGCCTGCATGTGGTCAAATGGAACGTCGGTGATGGCGGCGGCGGAGCGGTTGTTGAACCGGATGGCGCGCAATTCTCCGTCGGGGCTGAGTTCGATCATCGGTACGCGCGACCGCAGGCAGACACCGTCGCTGCCCACATATTCGAAACGGGCGCAATAGTGGGACAGAAGGTCGAACCCGTGCGGGTCTTCTTCATGCAATTTCTGGGCAACCCGAAAGCCATCAATCAAGATTGACTCGCCACCTGTGGCAGAGTTTTCGAGGCAATAAAGCAGTTGCAGGCTGGGGACGGGATCGCGGTAGGGGTTGTCGGTATGGCCCTGTAAGCCAAGGCCGGTAAAGGCGAGGTTCGTGGGGTTCACCTCGGTTCGTACTTCGAACAGCGGACCGTAATTGGTTTCGCGGATATAGCCAAACAGCGCCACCACATCACGCAGCGCGCCGCTGGTGGTTGGGCCGTCGGTTGAAAGTGCAAAGCCGTGGTTTTCGACCGCGCCGAGCCATGTACAAAGCGCCTCTGCATCCGATTGTAGCGTGGCCAGCGGCGCACGGGTCACAGTGCCATTGCTACTATCCCATGGGGTGATTGCCGGGCCGGTCCAGCCGGGCGCAAGTCTGGCATCGGGACTGTCATAGGCATGGGCCGCAAGCCAATTGGCCGGGAAGGTCACAGACTTGCCTTCGGGAGCGAAAGTGACTTTGAGCTGATCTCCGGCCCAGCTCGCAGCGGTGATATGGATGTCGGCAGGGATGTCGGCCAGTGTGATCAGCCGCTGACCATTGCCGGGGCTGCGTGTTTCAGCATCCAGCGCATTGTCGCGCAGCCAGATGGCGTGGAAGCGGTAGGACTGGGTGTCAGAGAGTTGTGCCGTGAGGCTAAGGCCATCGTCGCTAAGGTGAACGTTGCGTGGCATAAAAAGGCTCCGTCAATGCAATCTAACTGTCAAATATCGCGTGCCGGGATATAACGGAAGGCATGACAATTTCGCCCTGAGAGTTAGATTTTTTAATGAGTGAGACACGAGGTTTGCCGCCCCTTGACTGGCTGCGCATATTTGAAGCTGCGGCCCGGCTGCAGGGGTTTAGCGCAGCAGCCCGCGAATTTGGACTGACACAGGCGGCGGTCAGTCAGCGTATTCGCAATCTGGAGAGCTGGTTGGGGCGCGACCTGTTTGTCCGTTCCGCGCGCGGTGTGACGCTAACCTACGCGGGCGAAGGATACCTTCCGTTGGTACAAGACGCATTAAGTCGGCTGGAGCGGGGCACTGAGGCTATGTTCGGCACTGCGCCGAGAGACATGCATATCTCGGCGTTATCTTCACATCTGGATGCGCTGGTGCTGCCAGCCTTGCCCGAATTTACGTACGCCCACCCAAATGTGCAGGTGGTGGTGGATACGGTGCCGCAGCGGTCAAACTTTGAGCAGGACCGAACGGCTCTGCAACTGCGGTTTGGCCGTGGCGATTGGGCACGACGAAAGGCGGCATTAATTTGCAAGGAAGAGTTGGCGCCGATGGCGGCAGGACAGGACAACAGGGAATGGCCAGAGATCGCGGGTATCAAGCTGCGCGGCGAGCGGCCCGGCTGGCGCGATTGGGCAGCTGTAACCGGGTACCCTGCCCCGGCGCAGGATCGGTTAAGCGTCGATTCCATGCAGCACGCGCTAAGCGCAGCGGCGGCAGGGGGTGGGGTCGCCCTTGGCTCGGTGGCGCTGGCACGACCACATTTAGAGGCTGGCAGGCTGCGAAAACTGGCGCTGCCTTCGCTGGCAACCGAGGACGGCTATTGGCTGACATGGCCAGAGGATGAGTTCCGTGCGCCCAAAGCGCAGCAGATGTTAGCTGATTTTACGACAGCCCTGCGCGGTTCGGTTGGGACTATTGAATAGACGGCCGTGGATTGCGGCTGGCGTGGGTGTGAATTTTGCGGATGCTCCATTCCACAGCATCGCGCATGGCGCTGCCCAAGGCCCCGTCAAACGCATTGGCGATGTCCATCATTTCATCACTGGAGGCGACGCGCAGTTTTTCGAAGCTGGAAGAGGCAACGATGTGGTCGCTGAAGTCGTCAATGATCTTGATATTCAGACGCACATGAACCTCTAGAGCACTTTGGGCTGCGTCACCATCGGGCAGGTTGTTGGGCAAGCGGGCCTGAAATTCGCGGATGTCAGTGACCACCGTGTAATCAGAGCGCAGGCCCACGGTTGAGCGGCCCACAGCGCCAACCCGACCGCTGTTTTCAAAGCTCTCGATCATCAGAGATTGAATGATCAGCGGCGCGCGATCGACCCAGCGCACGCCCGGAAGGTATTGCACCTGAAGCGGGTTTGGCATGACTGCAATCTGGTCTGTATCCACGGCGGCGGTCGCGGTAGGCACCTCAACCACAATCTGCTGTGACACGCGGGGGAGCGACGAGCTGAACGTGCTTTTGGGGGTCAGTGAGTAGAGGTCAGACGGCGTGGCCGCTTTGTTCAGTGTACCTAGACCAGCACAGCCAGACAGCACGAAACCCGCAAGCAGCGGCAAGAGAGAAAAGGCACGTGTCATCTGCGGAACTCCGAATTCTGTGTACCGAGCAGGAAGCGCGCGGGATCGCGTTCCACTCGATTGGCGAGCCGGTCGAGGTTGTTGACCAGCACCCGTGATTCTTCAAAAAATCTTATGAGTTGGGGTATTCCAACCCGCAACAAATCTGAGACCTGACGGCGGTTGTCCTGAACAATGCCGTCGAGTGTCCCCGCTAGGGACGATGCTGACTGGCTGGCGGCCAGCACCTCGTCCGCGACCTGATCAAAGTCTGACGACACGCCCGTGACCGTCGTGGTAAAGGCGCCAACTGCGGTACGAATGTCAGCGACGATAACGTCGATATCTTCGTCGATAACCTGGTTGACCGAGGTAAAGGTCTGTTCAGCGGCCACCAATGTGCCATCTGCGGTGTCCATCGCCCTTGTGATCGAGGTAAGCGTGTCATTGGCCAGCGTAAACGCCTCGGTCGCAGAGGCGAGCGCGACTGAGCTTTCGGCGGACAAAGTTTCGAAATTTCCACCTGCGCGGGCAATTTCAGTGCCAACCGAATCGATCACGTCCGAGGCGGTGGCGGCAGCTGCGCGCACATCTTCCATCAGTCCGGGCACGTCGCGCTGGACGGTGAGGTTGATGGTTTCCATGGCATCACGCGCTGCTTCTGCGGCGACGCGGGCGTCCGCCACCAGTGCCGCGCCGTCCCCCTGAACAAGCGTTCCGATGGTGTTGGAGGTAGCCGTCATCGATTCCATCATGCCGTCGGTTTCGCGCAGGGCTTCGTCAAATGCGGCCAGAGTCGTCTTGGCCTCGGTCAAACGTTCGGTTGCCTCTGCCAGCATCTGTTGTCCGCCCGAGGACAGGGCCTTGGCCTCATTCTCGACGGTGGCGAGGGTGGATTGGGTCTGGTCGATGACGGCGGGTAATCGATCCTGCGCCAGTGATTTGGCAGCTGCGAGCGTTTGCGTGGCCTCGTCAGCAAGCGGTTTGATGTCTTCGGTGATGACGGTGCCCGCCGCATCCGATGTCTGGCGTACCGAGTCGAGCATGGCCGTGGCCTCGACCGTGGCGGTTTCAAAGGCCGCGATGGCGGTTTCGGTCTGGGCGACACGCGCCTGCACCTGTGCGCCAACTTCCTCGTAGCGAGTCATCAGAGACGAGGCGTCGATTCCCACGGCGGAAACCTGATCCTCAAGCGTTTTGGCGGTGTCTTGCACCTGCGCGACCAACGCTGGCAGGCGCTCTTCGATCAGGGCTTGGGCAGATTGCATGGCCGAGATCACCGACGGTTCCAGTGTGGAGACCACGGTATCCAGCGTGCGAGCCGCATCTGCGCCACGTTCTATGAACTCCTTGAGTTCGCCCTGCATCAGCGTGTCGGCAGTTGCAAATGCCTCGCCTGCTGTATCCACGCTGCCACGCACGGATTTGAGGGTCTCGGTTGCCTCGCTCAAGGTGATTTCGGCTGTGTCAGAGAGGCTACCAAGACGGTCGGTGAACCCGGCAATTTCACGGGCGGCACTGCCCAGATCGCTAGACAGGCTTTCGAAATCTGAAAGGGTTTTGTCGAGCCGGGCCGAGGCGGAGGCGATGTTCTGCAATGTGTCAGAAACTGCGCTGCGGTTCTCTTCGTTCACCACCTCGCGAACCTCGTCCAAAAGGTCGATGGCCTTTTCCAACAACTCGGGCGCGCCTTCGATCAGAGAGGCCAGACCGCTGCGCTCACTTGGGATGGTTCCACCGCGTGGCAAAGGCGTTGCGTCCGGGCCACCGCCCGCAAGCGCGACATAGCCAACGCCGGTAATGCCTTGCGATTGCAGGGTTGCGACAGTTTCATTTGTCACCGGTGTACGCGCATCAACTTCGAGGCGGACACGCACCTTGGAGGGGTCTTCCTCGTCCAGTTTCAGATCGACCACCTGCCCCACCGGCAGGCCGTTATAGCGCACACCACCCGCAAGGCTGAGCCCGGAGACGTCCTCAAAAAGGACATCGAAATAAGAATATTGACGCTCAACATCAAGCTTGGTCAGCCAGAGCATGAAGCCAAAAGCGGCGATCAGACCAATCAGCGTGAACGCCCCGATCAGGGCATAGTTCGCACGTGTTTCCATGAGCCTATTCGCCCCCCGTTTCTGGACCTTTGCCGGTTTTCAACTGCGCGGCGCGGGCGCGTGGACCGGTAAAGTATTCTTTCACCCACGGGTGATCGACTTCTGTCATGCCCTCGATCGGGCCATCCACCAATACCTTCTTTTCCGCCAGCACGGCAATGCGATCGCAGATCGCATACAGGCTGTCGAGATCATGTGTAACCATGAACACCGTCAGGCCCAGCGCACGTTGCAGTTCGCGGATCAGTTCGTCATAGGCCGCAGCCCCTATCGGATCGAGCCCAGCGGTGGGTTCGTCGAGAAAGACAATCTCAGGGTCGAGGGCCAGCGCGCGCGCAAGGGCGGCGCGTTTGCGCATCCCGCCTGAAAGCTCCGACGGGAGCTTGTCGCAGGCCAGAGGTGGCAAACCGACAAGGCTGATTTTCAGCTCAGCCAGCTCTTTCATCAGACGCGTGCTCATGTTCAGGTGCTCGCGCATGGGGGCCATGACGTTTTGCAAGACGGTAAGTGAGGAAAACAGAGCGCCGTCCTGAAAAGCCACCCCCCAGCGTTGTTCGACGGGGCCGCGTTCGGCCTGAGACGCGTTTACGACGTCGACGCCCAGCACCTCGATACTGCCCGCAGCGGGACGGTTGAGGCCAACAATTGTGCGCAAGAGAACCGATTTCCCGGTGCCCGAGCCGCCAACGATGCCCAGCACTTCGCCGCGCCAGACATCGAGATCGAGCTGGTCATGTACCACTTGCGGACCAAACTGGTTACGCAAGCCGCGCACCTTGATAATGGCCTCGCGCTGCGTGGTGGTGCCGGTTTCAGAGGTATGTGCCGCGCCGTCCATCAGATCCCCATTTGTGCGAAAAAGATGGAAAACAACGCATCCAATGCAATAACCATAAAGATGGCCTGGACCACGGATGTGGTGGTGCGCTGACCGACGCTGGTGGCGGAGCCTTTGACCTGAAATGCCTGCCAACAGGCGATCACGCCGATCATGACTGCAAAGAATGGCGCTTTGACGAGGCCGACAATCAGGTGTTTCACATCGGTGGTGTCCTGAAGGCGGGTCATGAACATGCCGGGTGTGATATCGAGGTTAATCCAGCTCATCAGCGCGCCGCCAAAGAGGCCGGTGATCACGCAGATAAAGACAAGGATTGGCAAAGTGATCAACAGCGCGAGGACGCGCGGCAGCACGAGCACGTCAATGGGATTAAGACCCAGCGTGCGCATCGCATCGACCTCTTCCTGCACCTTCATCGAGCCGACCGAAGCAGTAAAGGCTGAACCAGATCGGCCCGCGACAATAATCGCGGTGAGCAGCACGCCCAGTTCGCGCATGATTGAAATGGCGATCAGTTCGACAACAAAAACCTCGGCGCCAAATTGCTGGAGCTGGGTTGCCCCCTGAAACGCAAGTACGACCCCAATAAGAAAGCCCATGAGGCCGACAATCGGGATGGCGTTAAACCCCGCGTCCTGCATATGACTAAAGAGCGACGCGGCGCGCAGGTTCCACGGGCGCACAAGCGTGCCAAACAGCGCCGCCAGCGTTTCGCCAAAGAACGAGAACAGCGACACGGTGTCGTGCCAGCCGTTCACCACGCCCTTGCCGGTCATTTCCAGAAAACCACGGAAGGAGCGCGGTGGGGCCTCATCAAAATGTTCGTGCGGGTCTGCGGCGCGGACGGTTTCGATCAGCGCCTCAAAGGCCGGTGCGACACTTTCCAGCGCCACCTGTCCGCCAGTCGCCTCTTGGCGGCGCATAAGGTCAGAGATCAGCCATGCCCCGCCGGTATCCATGCCATCAACGCGCGACATATCAATGCGCAGCGCGCCGGTTCCGACAGACACATCGGCAAAGGCCTTTTCCACGCTTCCCAACGATTGCGTCAGGAAACGTCCGGCCAAATGAAGAACTGCCCCGTTATCGGAGCCTTCCATTGTGAGAGTCGGAGCAGACATGGCCCAATGAAAGGTGCAAGTGCACCCAAACTGCAACCATAAAATCGCCGGAAACGGACCGCTTAACGTGAAATCTGGTTATTAAATCAATTACTCGTGCCGCGCCTTCCATTCGCGCCAACGCAACAGAGTGTTTGCGCCCATCTCGCGGAACGGCTGTGGCGGCAGTTTTTGCGGGCGATCCTGTCGCGTGAAAAAGTTGGTAACGTCGCTGGTTTCGCCCACGGCGAGTTCGGCCGCACCAATCCCGGTCAATGTACCGCGCGCGGTGCCCAGACCGTTTTGCACGCAGCCAGAGAACAGCCCCGTGTCGACCTCGCCCATGACGGACACGCCATTGAGCGACAGGCAGAGATGCCCGGCCCATGCGTGCTCCATATTCAGGCCGGCAAGCTGGGGGAACCGCGCGTCGAACTTGCGCTGCATCACACGTGCCGCGCGTTTGACGTCGCCCGCGCCGACTTTGGTGTTGGGGCGCAGCACAGCACAAGTGCGGGTGACGATGCGATTGCCCCCCTGCCCCGTATCAATCCGTCGCATCGTGGTGCCCATCGGGTCCGATGGCGTAATACCCCAACGGGGGGCGCCGCCAAGCCGTGTTAGCTGATCCGCGTCCAACTCCGGCGTCATTACCGCAAAAAGAAAGAGCTGCATCAGGCGGTTCTCTTCAAAGCCAAAGCTTTCGAGGTGTCCATTGACCGTCAGGATCACTCGCGATGTTTCGACACTGCCCTTGGGGGTTTTTAGCCGCCAGGTCCAGCCTTTGCGGGTCATGCTGAGCACAGGCGAGTTTTCATAGATATCAACGCCATCCCGGGCCAACCCTGCCCCCAGCCCGCGGATATACCCCGCGGGCTGCAACATAACGGTGCCGGGGGTGTAGAGCCCGGATTGATAATACGCGCTGCCAGTGAGTGCCTGCATCTGGGCGCTGTCCAGCATCTCGTGCGGTTCGCCCAATGTGTCGAGATGGTGCGCATAGCTGGCATTATGGGCATGTGCGGCATCGCTGACCGCGCCGTTAACCTTGCCCACTGAATCAAAATAGTCGCGCGCAATACCGTACTCGTTGACAGCAGCGCGGCCAAAACCCTGTGCATGACGGTTGAGCGCGATCATCGCGCCATCATCCCCTGCCCCGGCATAATCCTCAGAGGTCAGCTCATGCGGCAGATCGATCATAAAGCCGGAATTACGCCCCGCGGCCCCTTCGGCAAGGCGGGTGGCGTCGAGCACGACGATGTCCGCATCCGGTTGCAGCTGACGCAATCGACGCGCGGCAGACAGGCCCGCAAAGCCCGCCCCCACCACGACAAAATCCGCTGTGATCGCCTCCTCCAGCCGTCGAAAGGCCTCAGCGGGCGGCAGGATCGCATTCCATGCCGCCGGTCCCCGTTGACGCGGCAACCACCTGACAACTGTGTGCGTCAATCGACGGCCTCGTCCGCATCATCGGCCAGATCAATCCACATCGTTTTGAGCTGTGTGTATTGGTCATGGGCGTGTACCGAATTGTCACGTCCACCAAAGCCGGACTGTTTATAGCCTCCAAAAGGCGTGGTGATGTCGCCTTCACCAAAGCTGTTGACGGTCACAGTTCCAGCACGCAGCGCGCGTGCGCCACGAATGGCGCGTTTGACATTGGCGGTAAAGATCGACGCGCACAGCCCGTATTCCGTGTCATTCGCCATCAAGATCGCCTCGTCAAAGCCGGAGACTTCAATCACCGAGAGCACCGGGCCAAAGATCTCTTCGCGTGCAAGTGTATCAGTGTTGTCAGACACTTCGACCACGGTCGCCTCGACAAACCCATTGTCGGCCTTGCCACCCAGAACGATATTGTCGGCTTGCTCCAGATAACTGCACACCTTGTTGTAATGCGCCTTGGACACCAGCGCGCCGAGCCGGGTTTCCGGGTCGAGTGGATCACCCACGTTCCATTGTTTGGCATGGTGCGCGATGCGCATGAGCAGCTCGTCCTTGACGTCCTTGTGCACGATCAAACGCGAGGCGGCCGAACAGTTTTCGCCCATGTTCCAGAATGCGCCATTCACAATGTGATCGGCCACCCGGTCGAGGTTTTCAGCGTCATCCATGACGACGGCGGGATTCTTGCCACCCATTTCCAGCACCACTTCCTTGGCATTGGACTCGCCCGAGTAGGTCAGGAATTTTTTGCCAGTCACGGTGGAGCCGGTAAATGACACCATGTCGATGTCCATGTGACGACCAATCGGTTCGCCCACCTCGGCGCCGCCACCGGGCACAATGTTGAGTACACCGCGCGGCAACCCCGCCTCACTTGCCAATTCAGCCAAACGCAGCGTGGTCAGGGTGGTTTCCTCGGCCGGCTTCACAACAACCGAACAGCCTGCTGCCAAAGCAGGGCCAATTTTCCAAGCCAGCATCAACAGCGGGAAATTCCAAGGCATTACTAACCCAACCACGCCAATCGGCTCTCGCAGCACCATCGCGATGTGATCGTCGCTGGGCGGGCTGACCTGATCGTAGATCTTGTCAATCGCCTCGGCATGCCATTTCAGGCAATGAATGGTTTCGGGGATGTCGACAGTTTCACAGTCATAAATGGTTTTCCCGCTGTCCAAACTCTCCATCACCGCCAAATCGCGCGCGTTGCGGGTGATCAGCTTGCACAGGCGGATCAGGACGTCCTTGCGCTCGGACGGGTGCATACGTGACCAGCGCCCGTCATCAAATGCCTCACGCGCCTTTTCGACCGCGAGATCGACATCAGCGGCATCGCAGGATGCGATCCGGGCCAACTCCTCGCCCGTGGCCGGGTTCGTCGTGGCAAAGGTGGCCCCCGATGCGGCCGGGCGGAATTTGCCGTCGATGAAGGCGCCGGTGGGCATGTCCAGATCGGCGGCGATGGCCTTGTATTCGTTTTGTGTGAGCAAAGTCATAGGTTCAGCCCTCCGCCTGGATGTCGGCAATGGTTTTCTTGAGCACGCGCACCACCTGTTCCAGCGCGCGCTTGTCGTCTTTGTTCAGGCCTTTGAGCGGGGCGCGCATCGCGCCCGCCTCAAAGCCATTCATGGTCACACCATATTTGATGGTCTGGATGAATTTGCCCCCCTGCTCAAGCACGCGCATTAGCGGCATCATTGCCGACATGATCCGGCGGCCCTTGGTATAGTTGCCCTCGATCACGCAGGCATTATAGAGCGCGACATGTTCAACCGGCAGGAAATTAGACCCACCACAGACCCAGAATGGCGCACCCCATGCGAAAAATTCCAGCGCTTGATCATCCATGCCGCAACCCAGTTGAATATGTGGATAATCCCGCGCCAACAGGTGCACCCTGTTGATATCGCCTGAGCTTTCCTTGATCCCACAGAAATTGCGGCTGCGGCCAACGCGGTCCAGAAACTCTTCGCCCATCATCGTGCCAGTGCGGTGCGGATAGTTATAAAGCATGACTGGCAGGTCGGCGGCCTTGTCAATCGTCAGCGCGTTCAGCGCGTTTTCCCGGTCGGTCGGCACCGAATAAGGTGGGCTGGCCAACAAGATCGCATCCGCGCCGATCTCGCGCGCGCCTGTTGCCAGCGCTATAGAGTCGCTGGTCAACATTGCCCCGGTGCCCACCACTAAAGGTAATCGACCCCTAAGGTGTTCATGCGTGAAATGGGCCAACGCGTGGCGCTCCTCGACCGTCTGCGCATAGTTTTCACCAGTTGAGCCGCCCGAAATCAGGCCATGCACACCGCTGGCGATCAGGTATTCGATTACCTCCGCCAACGCGTCCCAGTTAACACTGCCATCCTCAAAATAGGGCGTCACCACGGGCGTATATATCCCGTCAAACCGAAAGAGTGGGGTCATTCGCATCCTCATTCAAAAACCCGCCTGCAAAACCAAACGGATTGTCGTGCCATGATGACGCCAATGTGCCGGGCCAAGGCAAGGCTTCACTGACCCA
The DNA here is from genome assembly GCF_003014475.1 of Shimia abyssi. Lineage (GTDB taxonomy): Bacteria > Pseudomonadota > Alphaproteobacteria > Rhodobacterales > Rhodobacteraceae > Shimia > Shimia abyssi. The sequence goes on from NZ_PYGJ01000004.1 coordinate 167,884, forward strand.
ACTCTGCCCCCTATTGCGCAAAAAACGACACGTTGCGAATTGTCTACCCGATCCAAACCAGTATTGTGCAAAAACCAAGAGCGGCGCCCGCCAAGCGGGCCCCTGTATTCATCTTGCCGGAAATACTTCGGGGGTGTGGGGGCTGGCCCCCAACAATAGGCCTGAGCGCAAAGACAGCCCCCGCGCGCTTTAGTGATTGTCGCGCGGTATGCCTTTGGTTTGCGCAATGCGCTGGTACTTCACAGCTGGTTTCAGAACCATACCCTTGTCAAACTGATCAACCAGTCCGCGCTGGATTTCCTGCCACGGGGTCTGGTGGTCGGGATACTGATATCCACCTGCCTCTTCCAAGGCTACGCGCCGGGCCTCCAGAATGTCATCGGCCACCAGAATATCCGCCGTGCCTGTGTTCAGATCAATCCGCAGCTTGTCGTTTGTTTCCAGCAATGCCAGCCCCCCCATCGCCGCCGCCTCCGGGCTGGCGTTTAGGATCGACGGGCTACCGGATGTACCCGACTGGCGGCCATCACCGATGCAGGGCAGTTCAGTAATGCCACGTTTCAAAAGGCTCGCCGGGGGCTGCATGTTCACCACTTCGGCCCCTCCCGGATGACCAATCGGGCCCGCGCCCCGAATGACCAGAATGCAGGTTTCATCAATCCCAAGCGCGTCATCTTCGATCCGATCGTGATAATCTTCGGGACCGTCAAATACGATGGCCCGCCCCTCAAATGCCTCTGGGTCATCCGGGTTCGACAGATAGCGTGCGCGAAACTCCTCGGATATCACAGAGGTTTTCATGATCGCGCTGTTAAACAAATTGCCACGCAGGTTTATGAACCCGGCCGCCGCCTTCATCGGAGCGTTGAACGGCATGATCACGTCGGCATTGCTCACCTTGGCACTGGCATATACCTCTCCCATGCTCTTGCCGGTCACTGTGACCGCATCGGGATGGGGCAGTGCGTCATTCGCCAACAACTCGGACATGACACCGGGCACTCCCCCGGCCTGATGGAAATCTTCACCAAGGTATTCGCCCGCAGGCTGGACATTGCACAATAATGGGATCTTGTGGCCAACGCTCTGCCAATCATCGTTGGTCAGCTCAATGCCAAGATGCGCAGCAATGCCATTAAGGTGGATGGGCGCGTTTGTGCTACCGCCAATAGCCGAATTTGCCACGATGGCATTCTCAAACGCCTCACGGGTCATCACGTCGCTGGGTTTCAAGTCTTCCCGCACCATGTCGACGATGCGTTTACCGGTCTCATAAGATATCTGGCCGCGCTCGCGATAGGGCGCTGGGATTGCCGCCGCGCCGGGAAGCTGCATCCCCAGCGCTTCGGCCAGTGAATTCATCGTGGTCGCCGTGCCCATCGTATTGCAATAACCCACTGACGGGGCCGAGGCTGTGGCTACATCCATGAACTCATCATAGTTGATTTCCCCCGCCGCCAGTTCCTTGCGCGCCTGCCAGATTGCGGTGCCTGATCCGGCTCGTTTCCCCTTGTGCCAACCGTTCAGCATGGGCCCCACTGACAGGGCAATCGCCGGTATGTTCACGGTGGCTGCCGCCATCAAAAGCGCGGGTGTGGTCTTGTCACAGCCGATGGTCAGGACAACACCGTCGATGGGATAACCATGCAGGCTTTCCACCAGGCCGAGATAGGCAAGGTTGCGATCAAGCGCCGCCGTAGGGCGTTTGCCGGTTTCCTGAATCGGGTGCACGGGAAATTCGAAACAAATGCCGCCCGAGGCCACGATGCCATCGCGCACCCGCTTGGCCAGCTCGATATGGTGGCGGTTGCACGGGCTGAGATCAGAGCCGGTCTGCGCAATCCCGATAATCGGCTTGCCAGATTGCAGTTCCTCGCGCGTTATGCCGAAATTGAGATACCGTTCAATATAGAGCGCGGTCATGCTTGGGTTGTCAGGGTTGTCGAACCATTGTTGCGAGCGGAGTTTCATGGTGGCGTCCTTGGCTGTGGCTGCGATTTCGGGTGACGCTGCACTCTGGAATTCTAAGCCCAGACAGTCAATGCTGACTGCCCAGCAAGGGCAGTTTTCGTTCCTATTTTTTGCAGTTTTCTTTCCAGTTATTAGCCAGGCTCGCCAGGTGTCTCAGCATCTGGAACAGCTGGTTTCATCATGCGAAAACCCGCGCAGATTGACCGGCTCATCGGCGACTCACGGCCGATCCTCTCGCGCATTAAGAGAATATTAACATCTGAGGCACAGACCGGTATATGCACATGAATGCCCATTCTATGCCACATTCCCGCCTTTTTTGGGGAGTTGATTGGTTGGATATAAGTAGGAGACGCGTAATGGCCCTGGTCCTTATCTTTGTTGGCAGCTTTATCGGTATTGTCACCGCAGCCATTCAGATGCTTTTTTTCGGGGCAACCTTGTGGCAAGGGTTCGTTGTCTACTTTGCCTTTTCGCTGGGGCTCCCAACTGTTGTGGCTATGATCGGCTGGGCCGTGCACGTGCTGCGCCCCTCGGTGCCTGAGCGGGACGAGCTTGGTTGGTACAAGGCCTGATCTACGATCATCCTTAGGTTTCGCTGTCATCCGAACGCTCTTGCTGAGCGTTCAGTCCCTGTGCGGCCTGTTCCAGATGTGCCTTGCTGACCGCGCCAGCAATTCCGGGGCGCCCATCAAATCTTTCACGCACCAACTCGTCTACGCGCAACTCATCTGCGATTTTCATTTGCGCCCATGTGGCGAGCAAACGGTTGATCCGTTCCTGATATCCCCGCCCCATCGCGCGATAGAATTTCGCAACAGAGCGATCCAAATACAGCGTCACTTTTTCCTTGGGTTCGGACACGTCAAGATCCTGCTCCAGCGTGTGCCACGCATCAGGGACATCTTCGCGCATCGCGGCCGGTAGCCAGTATTCAGTGTTCAGATAAATCAGATCTCGCGTCAGCTTTTCCTTGGCCATTCGCTGGGTTTTGCTCAATCGGCGGGTGGTCATGGCGGCTCTCCTTGGGTTGCAGGCGCGCTCATATCCGACAAGATCACCGCACAAAGGCCCATTGCCGGAAGGGTCCGAGCCGAGCCTGTGTGTGTCTCTCTTACGAACTGCGGCCCGCCAACATGTTGCGCCAGGACATCCTAAAGGCGCGCTAAAGCAGCGCTCGTTGAGCCACCAAAGCTAGTCCCAGGCGTGTGTCGGCGCCGTTTCCGGAACTTCACGCGGACGACCATCTTCATCAATAGCCACATAGGTAAAAATCGCCTCGGTCACTTTTTCCCGTTCCCCAATGCGCCCTCGCAGAACCCACGCCTCTACTCCGATGCCCATTGAGGTACGACCAACCCGTTCGATCCTTGCATAGATGCACAACACATCGCCAACCTTTACGGGTCGAATGAATTTCATCGCGTCTACTGCCACAGTAGCCACCCGCCCATCCGCACGTGTCCCGGCAACAATGCCCGTCGCAATGTCCATCTGGCTGAGCACCCAGCCGCCAAAGATATCGCCGTTCACGTTGACATCTGCCGGCATAGCCAATGTGCGCAACGTCAACTCTCCTCTGGGCGTTTCAGGTTCAGTCATGGCGCGTCCTTTCACTGGGCGTGAGCTGATATAAGCCCTAGGAGCATAGGACGCTGGCAAACCCTTGAGAAGATGGTAAAACCCGCACAGAACGCCAAAGGCACAGCAAGCAGGTCCGCGCCGCCATGCATTTCGATATTATCGTACTGGGCGCTGGCCCAGCCGGAAGCGCCGCCGCGACTTGGGCTGCGCGTCAAGGGCGTCGAGTCGCCCTGCTCGACAAGGCTTTATTCCCACGCAACAAGCTATGCGGCGGTTTGTTTACGGAACGCAGCCGGGCCTATTACCGCGAGATTTTTGGGCAGGATATTGATCTGTCCAATGCTGTTACCCGGCACGAGATTGCCTTTTGGCATGAGGGGCGCGAACTGGCGGTACTGGAGGATATTCCGCCGTTGCACCTCACGATGCGCCTTGATCTGGACAATTGCCTTTATCAACACGCGCTTGCGGCGGGGGCCAAGGATTACACCGGGCGGGCCGTTGCGGAGATCGGCGATCATGACGTGACGCTGCGCGATGGCACAAGGTTGTCGGCGGATATTCTGATTGGGGCCGACGGGGTCAACTCAATCCTTGCACGCCACCTATTTGGGGCACCGTTTAACAAGGACACGATCGGATTCGGCCTTGAAATCGAAGTGTCGCCCGAGACGCAATCACCTGGAGCACATCCTCTGCGCATCGATTTTGCAGCTGCCACGTGGGGTTATGGCTGGTCGTTTCCCAAGCAAAATTCCACCACCGTGGGTGTGGGCGGTCTGCACGCGCCAAACCCGGATATGAAGGGGCATTTTGCGCGATATTTGCGCGCGCTTGACCTTGATCCGGAGGCGGTAAAAGTCAAAGGACACTACCTGCCGTTTGGCGATTTCCGCCCCAGACCGGGACGCGCGCACATGCTGTTGGCTGGGGATGCTGCGGGGCTGGTGGATCCGATCACTGGCGAAGGCATTGCATTTGCCATGAAAAGTGGGCAGCTCGCCGCGGATGCGGCATGCGACGCGTTGGACGCAAATGATCCGGTCTCGGCGCTTCCCCGATATCAAACCGCGCTGAAGGAGATGCACCGTAATCTGCGGATCGCTCGGACCTTGCGTCGCATCATCTTTGCGCCACGTTGGCAAAAGGCGTTTATCGGTACGTTTCGTCGATCTGGCACAGTGCGTATGCAGTACAGGCGCCTGCTGGCCGGAGAGCTGGAATATCCGCAACTGGCCCGCAGCGTGCTTGCACGATTGCCACGCTACCTGCTGAACACGGTGCGCCGCTAGGTAAGTCGGACAAAATTGTCCGACCTACGAAACGGCTCAGACCTGTGCCTTGATCCATTTCACAATGGACGCCTTGGGCATCGCCCCGGCTTGGCGCGCGCGCTCCTTGCCATTAGAAAAGACCGCCATCGTCGGAATGCCCCGGATGCGGTATTTGGCGCTCGCGTTGCGATGTGCCTCGGTGTTCAACTTGACCAGCCGCGCGCGCGGCGTCACCTCGCCCGCCGCCGCCTGATATTGCGGTGCCATCTGTTTGCAGGGGCCACACCATGGCGCCCAGAAATCCACCACCACTGGCACATCATCATTGCGCACGGACTTTTCCAGCGTCGCCAGATCCACTTCGGCCACTTTGCTCGACATCAGCCCGGCACCGCAGGTGCCGCATTTCGGTTTGGCCTCTAGCCTGTCAAATGGCACCCGGTTGATTTGCCCACAGGAAAAACACGTCAGTTTCTTGCCGCTCATGATATGTCTCTTTGTCAACTTTGCCGTTACATAACCCTCAAATTGCAAAAGACCACCCCACCCTCTCGCAAAGGAGCGCCCATGCCAACCGGCCACGTCTTTATTGCCACCAGCCTTGATGGCTTTGTTGCCCGGCCCGATCACGGCCTTGACTGGCTAATGAAACAGCCCGTTGATGAGCACGACACCCGGTTTGATGATTTCATGGCCAGCGTAGATGGCTTGATCATGGGCAGCGGATCATTTCGCACGGTGCTGGGCTTTGGCCAATGGCCATATGAAAAACCTGTGATTGTCATGAGCCGGTCTCTTACCCCCGACGACATCCCCGAGGATTTGCAGGACAAGGTGCGCATCAGCGCGGCGCCGCCCGAGGTGGTGATTGCAGAGCTGGACAAGGAAGGCTGGACGCGCGCCTACGTTGATGGCGGTGGGCTTGTGCAATCGTTTCTACGCGCCGGGTTGATTGCGGATCTTGAGATCACCACGGTGCCGGTTTTGATTGGCAGCGGCATCCGCCTGTTTGGCGAACTGGATGGGGATATCGATCTGGACCTGATCAGTACCAGCCTGCGCAAGACCGGGCTGATGACCACCTTTTACCGCGTGAGACAGGATTAACACAAAAGGGCCGGATCGCTCCGGCCCTTGGAGTTTGAATGTGGCAGACGCTTAGTTCAGCGCCTTGTCCGTGATCGCATGAGTCCACGCTCCCTCAGGTGCGGCGGTGATCACAGGATCAGAGCCACCCGACATTAGGCTGTCGACGGTGCGCTGATAGTCTGCTTCGTCCAGCGCGCCGTTTGAACCTGCAGTCAGCTTGGCAATTTCGCCCATCATCCGCACCTGATGCTCTTCAGTCTGGGCACCGGTCTCATCATACTCGAGTACGATCATTGCCGCGTCTTCTGGATTCTCTTCGGCCCATTTCCAGCCCTTCATGGACGCGCGCACAAAGCGAACCATCTTGTCCTCAAATGCCGGATCCGCAAGGTTCTCTTCCAGCGCATAAAGACCGTCTTCCAGCGTCGCGACACCTTGGTCTTCGTATTTGAAAGTGGTCAGATCATCCGGAGTGAGGCCCGCGTCAATGACCTGCCAATACTCATTGTAGGTCATCGTCGACACACACGCTGCCTGACCGTTCAGGATCGGATCCACATTGAAGCCCTGCTTGAGCACCTCAACACCGGCGTCGCCGCCATCGGTGCTCAGCTCCAGCTGAGACATCCAGCTCAGGAACGGGAACTCGTTGCCAAAAAACCAAACGCCCAGCGTTTTGCCCGCGAAGTCATCGGTTGTGGACACGCCTGCATCCTTGCGACAGGTCAACATCATGCCCGAGGACTTGAACGGCTGCGCAATGTTCACCATCGGCAAGCCTTTTTCGCGCGCGGCCAAGGCGGCTGGCATCCATTCGACGGTCACGTCAGCACCGCCACCGGCCAGAACCTGAGTCGGGGCGATATCGGGGCCACCCGGCTTGATGGTCACGTTCAGGTCTTCTTCGGTGTAAAAGCCGTTTTCCAGCGCGACGTAATAGCCTGCAAACTGTGCCTGCGTGACCCATTTCAGCTGAAGTGTCACATCGTCGGCGGCCAGTGCAGCGGACCCAAGCAGGGAAAAGGCCGCGGCCGTTAGGGAGGAAGTCGAGAGTTTCATGCAAGTTTCTCCTTGTTGAATGTCATGTGGGCTGTTGTTCAACCTCTTTGTGAAGGGTGCCAAAAAGTCACCCGTTTTTCGATCCATGTGACAACCCCGTAAAAGGCGCTGCCTACCAGAGCTGAGACAAAAATCTCGGCCCAGACCAAATCTATCGAAAGGCTACCAACACCGGTCGAGATCCGAAATCCCATACCGCGCGTCGGCGAACCAAAATATTCGGCAACAATCGCACCGATCAAAGCAAGTGTTGTCGCAATCTTCAACCCATTGAATACAAAAGGCATCGCCGCTGGAATGCGCAGCTTGGCCAGGGTCTGGAAATAGCCCGCCGCATAAGTGCGCATAAGGTCACGTTGCATAGCATCCGTTTCGCGCAGGCCCTGCACCGTGTTCACCAGAATGGGAAAAAACACCATCACCACTACAACAGCTGCCTTGGAGTGCCAGTCAAAGCCAAACCAGTTCACCAAAATCGGCGCGACCCCAACAATCGGCAAAGCGGCAACAAAATTGCCAATTGGCAGCAAACCGCGTGTCAGGAACGCGCTGCGATCAATCAAAAGCGCCGCAACAAAGGCGGCTGTTGCGCCAATCAAAAAGCCACGCAAAGCGCCTTTGAGCACCGTCTGCACAAAATCGATCCACAAAATATCCATCGATTGTGCAAAGACGACAATGACCTGACTAGGTGGTGGCAAAATAACCTGACTTACTCCAAATCCCCGCACCAGACCTTCCCAAAGCACCAGAATTGTGACCCCAAACAGCACAGGCACTGCAATGCGCACCGCCCGCTTTTCGGCATGGGCGGAATTTGCCAACCACACATTGATGCACCAGGCGGCAGCCCAAAACGCCATCATTCCAACAATCCAGATCATGTGTGGAACCCCATCCTGCGCAACGTAATACGTTGTAAGACGTCAATAAGTGTCACCAATGCCCCCGCGAGAATGGCCGCGCAGATCAGCGCAGACCAAATCGCCAAAGGCGTGCCAAACTGATCTCCGATCAGGATACGAGCGCCCAATCCGCTGATGGCACCGGTCGGCAATTCCCCAACAATGGTGCCCACCAAGGCCGCCGCGATCCCCACCTTCAGTGCAGTAAAAAGAAACGGCACACTGGCTGGCAAGCGCAGCTTAAAAAAGCTCTGAAACCCGTTGGTGTTATAGGTTTTCAACAGGTCCAGCTGCTGCGCAGTCGGAGATCGCAGCCCCTTGACCATCGACACCAACACCGGGAAGAAACACAGATAGGCCGAGATAATCGCCTTTGGCACACCGCGCCCGTCAATACCGATTTGGTTGGACACCACGATGATCATCGGTGCCAAGGCAACAATCGGTACGGTCTGGCTGATAATGGCCCAAGGCATCACGCTCATGTCCATAACACGGCTATAGACGATGGCCACAGCGCCCAGGATTCCAATCGTCGTGCCTAGCATGAACCCCCACAAGGTCGACTGCAACGTGACCCACGCATGATAGACCAGCGACCGCTTGGACCAAGTACGGCCCTTGGCCACCATCGCGCCGGTGGTCTTCCAAAGCTCTTCACCGACCTGTGATGGGGTGGGCAAGCGTGGACGTTTAAGATCATAACCCACTGCAACCTGACCGGGGTTGTCCAACATCAGTTTCCAGACGGACACATCTCGACGCGGCACCGAGCCTTCGGGCACGACAACCGCACCGCCCCGCTCCGCGATATCCAATGCGGGGCGGATGTTCATCGGTGCAACCGCAAGCCACCACGCGGCCACAATCACCGCCAGAACAGAGAGAACAGGGACAGCATTCTTCATGCACTCCACTCCATCCGAATTTCACGTATCTTGTCGTGCAAATCGCCGTCGTGGCGCGATACCTCGACAAACCCCTCACGTTTGTAAAACCGCTGCGCGGCTTCGTTGGGTACGTGGGTATGCAACCAGATGGATGTGCGCCCCTTCTTGACCGTGTCCATCAACGCCTTGCCCAGCCCCTTGCCCGGACGCGCACAATAGATCCCGCCGATACGGCCGGTTTCGGGATCATAAGACAGATAGGCCTCGACCGGCGCACCCGCGACCCAGATTTCGCGCGCGTCAAAGGCGTCGCGGATAAACCCGGTGATTTCTTCGTGGGTATAGGGGCTCTGCATCCACCCGGTCGCCTTTTCCCAATCGGTCACGATCCGTGCCATCGCCGGGATGTCGTCAACCGTGGCGCGCCTGACAGTGGGATCAGTCATCGCCATGCCCCGCACGCAGCCCGTCGCGCACCCGATGCGCGATCTCGATGAACTCTTTGCTGTCGCGAATTTCCAAGGGGCGTTCACGCGGCAATGTGCTCTCGATAACATCTGTGATCCGGCCCGGACGCGGCGACATCACTACGATCTTGGTCGACAGAAACACCGCCTCGGGGATCGAATGGGTCACAAAACCGATTGTCTTATTAGTGCGCGCCCACAGGTCCAGCACCTGTTCGTTGAGGTGATCGCGCACGATTTCGTCCAGTGCACCAAACGGTTCATCCATCAGCAAAATGTCGGCATGAAACGCCAGCGCCCGCGCGATTGAGGCGCGCTGCTGCATCCCGCCAGAAAGCTGCCATGGGTATTTCTTTTCAAACCCGTCGAGATGCACCAATTCCAGCACCTCGGTAACGCGCTGATTTTGTGTCGCCTTGTCCACACCCATGATCTCCAGCGGAAGGCGGATATTGCCGCCAATCGTGCGCCAAGGGTACAGCCCTGCGTGCTGGAACACATAACCATAGGCGCGCGCCTTACGGGCTTCCTCTGGGCTGACACCGTTTACCGTGATCTCACCGGCGGTGGGTTTTTCAAGGTCCGCCATGACCCGCAGAAACGTGGTTTTGCCACAACCTGACGGGCCGATGAAGCTGACAAAGTCGCCCTTGTTGATATCAAGGGTCACATCCTTGAGCGCATGAACCGGACCATCATTGGTTTCAAAGGTCAGGCTCAGGTTTTTGGCACTGATCACGCTTGACACAGATGCGTCCCCTTCTTGCATAGTCATAGTCATCTTGTCCCCGATGGGAGTGTATTTGAATGTCGGACGAAATGCCCAAAACCTGCCAGAAACTGCGCCCCAAAAGCACATATGCAGGCAAGCAGGGTTTCAACTATTTTGCGGGTGTCGCCCGCGAAACCACCGGTGCACAAGGCATTTGCATGCACATGTTGCGCATTCCACCGGGGGGCCGCGCCAAGGCGCATCTGCATGAAAGCCACGAAACCGCGATCTACGTGCTTGAGGGCAGTGCGATCATGTATTGGGGTGATCAGCTTGAACACCTGATGGAGACCAATGCCGGGGATATGATCTACATCCCAGCGGGTGTGCCCCATCTGCCGATCAACACCGGCACGGTCGAGGCCGTTGCGGTCATCGCCCGCACCGACCCGCATGAGCAGGAAAGCGTGAAGCTTTTGCCCGATCTGGACAATTTGGTGCCCCAGTAAGAGCATTACACCCCCGTCGCCGGAATACCGCTGCGCGACACCGGTTGCGGCGAGGTCAATTCTTTCCACGTGCTCAGCGCCTTGTTCACTGTGGTATTGGCCTCGCGCGCCACGAACTTGCCGTGGCCTTCTTGGGTCTGCACTTCACCGTCATTCACGGCCACTTGACCACGGGTCAGCGTATAGCGCGGCAGACCCTTAACGTCGTGCCCCTCGAACACGTTGTAATCAATCGCTGATTGCTGCGTACTGGCCTGGATTGTCTTGGATTTCTCCGGATCCCACACCACCAAATCCGCATCAGCACCAACCAGTACCGCACCTTTCTTGGGGTAACAGTTTAGGATTTTGGCAATATTGGTCGAGGTGACGGCGACAAACTCGTTCGGGGTCAATCGGCCCGTGGCCACCCCATGGGTCCAGAGCATCGGCATGCGATCCTCTAGCCCGCCGGTCCCGTTGGGTATCTTACTGAAATCACCCACCCCAGTGCGTTTTTGCTCGGTGGTAAAGGCACAATGATCCGTCGCAACCACGCTCAGCGAGCCGGACTGCAACCCGGCCCAAAGGCTGTCCTGATGTTGTTTATTACGGAAAGGTGGCGACATCACGCGCCGCGCCGCATGATCCCAATCAGCGTTGAAATACTCGTTCTCATCCAAAGTCAGGTGCTGGATCAATGGCTCACCCCATACGCGCTTGCCCTGCATCTTGGCCCGCCGGATCGCCTCGTGTGCTTCTTCACAAGATGTGTGCACGACATAAAGCGGCACCCCCGCCATATCGGCAATCATGATGGCCCGGTTGGTGGCCTCGCCCTCGACCTGGCTGGGGCGCGAATAGGCATGCGCCTCGGGCCCGGTATTGCCCTCGGCCAGCAATTTCGCTGTCATCTCCGCAACCACATCGCCATTTTCGGCGTGCACCATTGCGATGCCGCCAAGCTCCGACAAACGGTTAAACGACGCAAACAACTCGTCATCATTCACCATCAACGCGCCTTTATAGGCGAGGAAATGTTTAAACGTGTTGATGCCGCGATCCTGAATGATGGTCTTCATGTCGTTGAAAACCTGCTCGCCCCACCAAGTCACCGCCATGTGGAAGGAATAATCGCAATTGGCACGGGTCGACTTGTTGTCCCAGCGTTTGATAGCATCCAACAGGCTCTCGCCCGGATTGGGCAGGCAGAAATCCACTACCATGGTTGTGCCGCCAGCCAGACCAGCCCGCGTGCCACTCTCAAAATCGTCACTAGAATACGTTCCCATGAACGGCATTTCCAAATGCACATGCGGGTCGATCCCCCCCGGCATCACATAACACCCGGTCGCATCCAGCTCTTTATCACCCTTTAGGTCCGGCCCAATCTCAGCGATCCTACCCCCTGCGACCAATATGTCCGCCTTATACGTCAGATCCGCTGTAACAATTGTACCGTTCTTGATGACTGTGGACATACGCCCTCTCCCTGTTGTTCTTATTCCGACCCGAACTTGTATCGCAAACCGTCCAGATCACTTCCCTTCAGATCAAACTTCGGCCACTGCAATACCCTGTTCTGCCGGCCTACCCAACTCAATCACGGACGCAGCAAGTCTCTTTCATCTTGCCAAAAATACTTCGGGGGTTTGGGGGCTGGCCCCCAAAACGCCCTTCGGTTCACTCCACAATCTCCGCTGTCTCTAGCACTGCATGTAGCAACACGTCCGCCCCTGCCGCTGCCCACTGGCGCGAAATTTCCTCAGCCTCGTTGTGACTAAGACCATCGACACAGGGACACATCACCATCGCAGTTGGGGCCACTTGGTTGATCCAACAGGCATCATGCCCCGCACCGGAAATCAGGTCGCGATGGGTGTACCCCAACCGCTCTGCTGCACTACGCACTGCCGACACACAGCCATCATCAAAGGCCACCGGATCAAACCCGCCAACTTTCTCGAAACTAATGGTTAGCCCCATATCATCGGCGATCTTCTGGCCTTCGACCTTCAGGCGCGCCTCCATGTCCTCGATCACCGCCAGCTCGGGCGAGCGGAAATCCACAGTGAACACGACCTTGCCGGGGATAACGTTGCGCGAGTTTGGATAGACATCGATATGCCCTGCCGCGCCCACTGCGTGTGGCGCGTGGCTCCATGCTATCTCGTCGACCTTTTCCAACACGCGCGCCATGCCCAAGCCGGCATTTTTGCGCATCGGCATAGGTGTCGAGCCGGTATGGGAATCTTTGCCCTCGATTGTCACTTGCGTCCAGCTCAGCCCCTGGCCATGGGTGACAACACCAATATCCTTACCTTCAGCCTCCAGAATGGGCCCCTGCTCGATATGCAACTCAAAGAAGGCATGCATCTTGCGCGCGCCCACTTCTTCGTCACCGCGCCAGCCGATCCGCGCCAGCTCATCGCCAAATTTCTTGCCTTCTGAATCCTCGCGCTCATAGGCCCACTCTTGCGTGTGGATGCCTGCGAATACGCCCGACGACAACATTGCTGGTGCGTACCGCGTACCCTCTTCGTTGGTCCAGTTCGTGACCACGATAGGATGCTTGGTCTTGATGCCCAGATCCTTCATCGTGCGCAAAATCTCGAGGCCACCCAAAACGCCCAGTACGCCGTCATACTTGCCGCCCGTCGGCTGTGTATCCAGATGTGACCCGACATAGACCGGCAGCGCCTCGGGGTCGGACCCGGGATAGGTGGCAAACATGTTGCCCATCTGATCCAACCCCATTTTGCAGCCTACGGCCTCGCACCAGCTCTGGAACAACGCGCGCCCTTCGCCGTCTTCGTCCGTGACAGTCTGCCGGTTATTCCCACCCGCTATGCCGGGGCCGATCTTGGCCATCTCCATCAGGCTGTCCCACAGCCGATCGCCATTCACCTTGAGGTTTTCACCGGGTGCCGCCATGCTTTTCACTCCCTTGCTCTCTTGCGCTGGGCCTTCAGGCCTCTTGCTTTTGCTCGGTTCCTGACCGTATGGTCAAAAACAAAGCACCACACCCTGACCAACCGGTCAAGATTTTTCTTGAGGCAATCGAAATGGCTTCCTCCCGCGCCCCGGCCAAACGCGCCAGCAGCAAAAAAGAACGCCGCCTTGAAAGCGAAACGCTTATTTTGGCGGCAGCTGAAAAAGTCTTTTCCGAAGCGGGGTTTGGCGGAGCGACAATGCAACTTATCGCCGATGTGGCCGGATTGCCAAAAGCCAATCTGCATTATTATTTCCCCACCAAGGAAGCGCTCTATCGACAAGTCGTACAGAATATTTTTCAGATCTGGCTGCAGGCGGCGGACATCTTTGACAAGGCAGATGGTCCTGCTGAGGGAATCGGCGCCTATATCGACGCCAAGATGGAAATCTCGCGCCGCCATCCTGCAGGATCCAAAGTCTGGGCAACAGAGGTAATGCATGGTGCACCTGTCATTCAGGATTATCTGGAAACAACGCTTCTGGATTGGACCAAGGGGCGCGCAGACGTGATACGGCGATGGATCGATCAGGGCCTGATGGACCCTGTTGATCCCGATCACCTTCTGTACATGCTATGGGCCACAACCCAGCATTACGCGGATTTTGGCCACCAAATTGAAACTTTGAACGGTGGTGCAGCGCTTAGCGAAGACCAATGGGTGGCGGCCAAAACGAGCGTAAAACAGATAATCCTTCGCGGTATCGGCGCCACCCGTTGAAACGCCCGGTAGGTCGGACAATAATGTCCGACTTACGGCACGTCTGGACCTGCCTGAGCACCTGCACTAGCGTTGCCCGAACCAAGTTGACGAAAGACAATCCATGGCGCAGACGCCCGCGAAACAAACAGGTAAAAAAACCAGCCGCATTCAACAGCGCAATCGCGGCCGTATCCTTGATGCAGCGCTGAACGTGTTTTCGCGTCACGGCTATCGTGGCGCCACGCTGGACCAGATCGCGGACGAGGCCGGGCTCTCTAAACCCAATATTCTCTACTATTTTGAGGGCAAGGAAGACATCCACGTCACGCTTCTCAACCAGCTTATGGAAACCTGGCTCGACCCACTTGACCATATGGATCCCGATGGCGACCCGCTGAATGAAATCCTCGCTTATGTCCGCCGCAAAGTCGAGATGACCCGCGATTATCCACGCGAAAGCCGCCTCTTTGCCAATGAGGTTCTGCAAGGCGCGCCGCGCATGGGACCGCATCTGGAAGCGGGCCTGAAACCATTGTTTGCCGAAAAAACTGCCCTGATCCAACGCTGGATCGACGACGGAAAACTGGCGCCGATTGATCCGCGCCACCTCTTGTTTTCGATTTGGGCAACCACCCAGCATTACGCCGATTTTGACGCACAAGTACAGGTGCTCATGGGTGATCAAGCCGACATTCTCAACGATGCTGATGGCCATCTAGAAATGATGTTTAAAAAAGTTCTTACCCCATGACAAAACACACAGGTGCCCGCGCCTCCGCATCGCATTGGCCGGGAATTCGCGCCGTGGCCGGACTTTTTGCGCTAAATGGCGCGCTTTATGGCATGTGGGCCTCGCGCATACCGGCCTTCAAGGACGCAATGGCGCTCAATCACGCCACGCTGGGCGCGCTTTTGTTGTTGCTGGCAGCCGGGGCCATTTTGGCCTTTCCGATTGCCGGGCGCCTGACGGACAAACATGGAGCAGCTCCTATGTCGCGCCTATTGGGGCTGGGCAATGCGCTGTGCTTGATGGCAATTGCGTTGTCACCCAACCTTGCCTGTCTGGCGATTGCGCTGTTTCTGTTTGGCGCCACCCATGGCGCGATGGACGTGGCGATGAACGCGTGGGCGGCGGAATCCGATCGGGCCTCAGGCAAAACGATCATGCCCGCCTTTCATGCTGTTTGGAGCTTTGGCGCCGGGGTCGGTGCCATGAGCGGTGTGGCCGCAATTGCGTTCTCTCTTTCGCCCTTGCCGCATTTTTTGATCGCAGGCACTGCCGTCGCAGCCTTGACCCTTTGGATTGCAAACATCCCTTGGCAGTCCGAGACTAGGCCACATCACGAAGGCCCGCTTTTCCCCCTGCCCAAAGGGCCATTATTGCTTGTTGGGTTACTGTGTTTCTGCTCAACACTTGGCGAAGGGGCAATGGCCGACTGGAGCGCGATTTATCTGCGTGACGTAACGCTGGCCTCAGAAAGCTTCGCAGCAGCGGGCTTTGCGGTGTTTTCCTGCACGATGGTTGTGGTACGCCTGTCTGGCGCGTTCCTGACCAAGTTGTTTGGACCTGTGATTGCGACACGGCTAAGTGGCGTGGCAGCCTTGATTGGCGTGACGCTGATCGTCGGTTTTGCAACCCCTCATATGACGATGGTCGGCTTGGCCTTTCTTGGCCTGGGTTATGGGCTGGTGGTGCCGCTGGCCTTTTCCCGCGCTGCCAATGACCCCGACCTGCCTCAAGCTGCCGCCATCGCGCGCGTGGCCACACTCAGCTACGGAGGCATCCTGCTTGGCCCGCCGATTATCGGCTTCGTGGCCGCACTCTCGTCACTGCGGGTCTCTTTCGCCCTGCTTGGTCTTTTGGCCATTGCCACGATCTGGATGGCGGGCGTTCTACGCGCACCTCGATAGGACCGTGACTATGCAAAAATAGGTTTGACGAAAGCCCATAGCCGTCATGGGAATTTTTACAAACCGACATCCAGCCAACTGAAGCTAATGACCTTGGCAGTTGGCGAAAGGCGATGGATCAGATATGAACGGAGCAGAACAACAATCTGCAATCGGGCCGAGTAATTCTCAAGAAAGCTGGAGACCAATCGATGAACCTTGAAAACCTTATTGAGAGAGTAACGGTGGAAATGGACAAGGCCCTTTCTGATCTTCCAGGCGACGAGAAGGCGGAAATTCTGGGGATTGTCAAAAAGGCGATGCTCGACACTTCGCACCGAACGCATCGCGAATTAAAGGAAACCGCTGTCGTCTGCTGTGGTCCAGAGGCAGACTTGGTCCATAAGCTTCAAGAGCAGATGGACCAAAAGCGCGATATGCTTATTGCCAACTTAAGCGCTATGCGTTGACCCGACGGGCAAAGACGTAAAGGCCTGCTAACATTGCTTCTCTTAAGTGCACTGGTTTTTGCCCGCAGTTTGGCAATGGCTTGTGTTATTGACACATGTGTTCAGTTAGCAAAATTGACTGCGAGCTACCAAAAGAACAGATGACGGCAATGCGCTGAGAGCCGGCGTTTACCGTGCGGTGTGCTGCCAAAAACTATTCCAAACCGTATCTCGATTTTTCTATAAACAGCTGATGTGTCGGGCTGCCAATCGCGCAGATAATTCGGTGCTTTCCAGCGCGACACAGAGCTGGCCGCAACTTCACTTGCGACCAGCGATTTTCATTCAAGTTTCGTCACCTCAGAGTGCGACCACTTTCTGTTTCTGCGCGCCAAGCTTCTGAATACTCAGCTCAATTATATCGCCAGGTTTAAGGTAAACTTGCGGGTTTTGCCCCATGCCGACGCCGGGTGGTGTGCCCGTGCTGATGACGTCACCGGGTTGCAGGCTCATGTATTGTGAAATGTAGGAGATCAGATGTGCAACACCAAAGATCATGGTTTCGGTCGTACCATTCTGAAATTCATGCCCATTCACACTAAGGTTCATAGTCAGTGCTTGCGGGTCACCTACCTCATCCGCCGTCACCAGCCATGGACCGATCGGGCCAAATGTATCCGCGCTTTTGCCCTTAACCCATTGACCGCCGCGTTCCAGCTGAAACTCACGTTCGGAAAGATCATTCACCACGCAATACCCAGCCACATAGTCCAAGGCATCTGCCTGGGTGACATAGCTGGCCGCTTTACCGATGATGACACCCAGCTCAACTTCCCAGTCTGAATTGACGGACCCCTTGGGAATGATCACGTCGTCATTCGGGCCACACACAGCTGATGTAGCCTTCATAAACAAAATCGGTTCGCTTGGAGGTTCCATGCCAGCTTCCGCAGCATGGTCGGAATAATTTAGACCAACACAGATAAACTTTCCAATTTGGCCGACACACGGGCCGATCCGTTGATCTTGGGCAATTTCTGGAAGAGACGTCAGGTCCACTTTGGACAGCTCCGACAGTTTGGTCGGATCCAGTGCCGCATCACTCCAATCACTAACAAGCGTCGAAGCATCTCTCCAGATGCCATTCGTATCGACGATCGCTGGTTTTTCTTCGCCGGGATTTCCAATTCTCAGTAGTTTCATTACCTGCTCCTAAATTGTCCACCCGCCGTCAATCATATACTCACCGCCGGTTGTAAATGCTGCGCGCTCAGAAGCAAAAAAGCAGGCCATCTCGGCCACTTCTTCAGGTGTGCCAAGCCGTTTCATCGGTTGTCTTGCTTCGAAATCAGCACGCGCCTTCCTGTTCTCAGCGCAAACGCGGTTTCTATTTGGCAAGGACTGCGCATTGGCGGCAGGGACTCGCATGTCTCTGAACTTAGGACAGCCCTTTCGACGCGATGGCACTAGCTGATTGTTTTCGCACCCAAAAATGCAAGAGCATAACTGGTCGGTGTTTTCATGGCTGGCTGCTCGATTAACCAGACAGCGAACATTCTCTCTTTAAGCTGCAAATGTCCGCGCCTGCCCATGTTTCGGAAACGAATGTATGTTTTCTTCGGCTGAATAGTGCTCGCGTGTGTGTCAGAGGGGGAAAATCGACATTCCGGAGTTTTTGTTCATTTTCAATCTATGAAGGTTACGTTGAACCAGTAATCGTCCGTTGCTCATAACACTAACAAATTCCTGTAGGTTCTGACGCCACACAGGTTAGACAATTTCGACATCACTTTTCTCACCGCTGACGGGTTCGTTTCATCTGCATGAACGTTCACAATTGCGCTAATGTTATCGCCTAAAGGGGTAAAGCCTCAGTTAACCGAGCTTTACCGCTGCAAAACCTTCCTGTTCGAAATTTATTCGGGAATGATAAAGCTTTAGCAAAACGGCTGGCCCGATCGCAGCAATGGCAACAAGCTCCTGCAATCGATAACGGGGCACCCGTTTCAATGAATTCACGCCTTTGGTCGATGCCGCCGTCGAAGTTGGGCTTGCAAAGTGCTCCTGACGCTTGCGATGATCCAACAAAAAAATCCGCCTGTTCGGCAAAAAAACACCCGCCGCAGTTTAACCGGCAGGTGTTGTGGAAAACGATGTTCCCCTGAGACGCTTTACCCCGTAGGGTGCCGCATTCCAGATCTGACCAAGAGCAAACCCTATTCCGCAGCCTGTGCTGACGGGTTGTTGGGATGCGTGGTCCAATTGCCGTAATCCGGGGCCACTGGTTGGCCGGTGCGCTCGTCCATCTCGCCCGCTTCCAGCGTGCGCATGGTGATGCAGCCTTCGACCGGGCAAACATTCACGCACAGATTACAGGCGACGCATTCGTCATCCTTAACCGTAAAGGTGCGATCCTCGGACATGGCGATGGCCTGATGCGAGGTGTCCTCGCACGCCGCATAGCAGCGTCCACATTTGATGCAATCATCCTGATTAATAACTGCCTTGGTCACATGATTGAGGTTCAGGTATTGCCAGTCGGTTACGTTTGGCGTGGCCATGCCGACAAAATCGGCGGTGCTTTCATAACCCTTTTCATCCATCCACTGGCTGAGGCCGGAAATCATCTCTTGCACGATTTTGAAGCCATAGGTCATTGCAGCCGTGCAGACCTGCACATTGCCTGCGCCCAGCGCCATGAATTCAGCCGCATCGCGCCACGTGGTGATGCCGCCAATACCCGAGATTGGCAAACGCGCTGTGGCCGGATTGCGCGCGATTTCAGCCACCATGTTCATCGCAATTGGCTTCACCGCCGGGCCGCAATAGCCGCCATGCGTGCCCTTGCCATCGATCATCGGCTCCGGGCTCATCATGTCCAGATCGACCGAAGTGATCGAGTTGATCGTGTTGATCAGGCTGACCGCATCCGCACCACCCTTGAGCGCCGCTTCGGCTGGGTAGAGCACATTGGTGATATTGGGGGTCAGTTTGACAATCACCGGCAGATCCGTTGCCTCTTTGCACCAGCGCGCGACCATTTCGATGTATTCAGGCACCTGCCCTACGGCAGAGCCCATGCCACGCTCGGCCATGCCATGTGGACAGCCAAAGTTCAGCTCGAACCCGTCACACCCAGTCTCCGCAATCATGGGCAGGATGCGTTTCCACTCATCCTCTTCGCAGGGCACCATGACGGACGCGATCAAGGCGTGATCGGGATAGTCGCGCTTGACCCGCAACATCTCCTCAAGGTTCACCTCAAGTGGGCGATCCGTGATCAACTCGATATTGTTCAAGCCCAGCAACCGGCGATCCGCGCCAAAAATCGCGCCATAACGCGGGCCATTCACATTGACGACGGGCGGCCCCTCGGCCCCCAACGTTTTCCAGACAACACCACCCCAGCCCGCTTCAAAGGCACGGCGTACGTTGTATTCCTTGTCCGTAGGTGGCGCAGACGCGAGCCAGAACGGGTTTGGGGATTTGATCCCGACAAAGTCACTTTCGAGATTGGCCATTTTGCTTATCTCCCTGTTTTACACCGACAGCGCGGCGTGAATATCTTCGGCGGCGTCACGCCCTTCGGCCACGGCCGTCACGGTCAGGTCATCGCCACCCGTGGCACAGTCGCCCCCGGCCCAGACACCGTCGACGCTGCTGCGCCCGGTGCCGTCCACCGCAATCTTACCACGCTCCAACGCCGGAAGCCCCTCGCCCTCAAGCGTTTGGCCAATTGCCTTGAAAACCTGATCCGCCTGCAGCCGGATCACCTGACCCGTGGGGTTCAGATCATCATCCGTGTACTCAAATTCGATCTCGCGCACGGTACCATTGCCGATGACCGCCTTGGGGGAGGCGTTGGTCACGATCCGCACCCCTTTGGAGGCTGCCAGATCCTGCTCAAACGCAGAGGCGTTCATCCGGTCGCGCCCACGGCGGTAAACCAGCGAAACGTTGAGCGCGCCAAGCAGTTTCGCCTGCACAGCCGCATCCACCGCCGTCATACCGCCGCCAATCACAACCACATCACGCCCGATGGGCAGCGTGGTCAGATCGTCGGACTGACGCAGATCCGCAATGAAATCCACAGCCGCCTCGATACCGTCCTTATCCTCGCCATCAACACCAAGTGCGTTGACACCGCCAAGGCCAATACCCAGGAACACCGCGTCGAAGTCTGCCTTGAGCTGGTCCAGCGACAGGCCGCCGCCCAGTCGCTTGCCAGTCTCCAGCGTAATCCCGCCAATCTGCATCAGCCAGTCAACTTCGCGGGTGGCAAAGCTGTCGACCGATTTGTAAGCGGCGATGCCAAATTCATTTAGCCCGCCCGCCTTGGCCCGCGCATCATACAACGTCACGTCATGGCCATACATCGCCAGCCGGTGCGCCGCAGACAGGCCCGCAGGCCCAGCGCCCACCACAGCCACACGTTTGCCTGTAGGGGCATCGCGCTCAAACGGATGCACGCCGCTGTCCATCAGCGTGTCGGTGGCAAACCGCTGCAACCGGCCAATCTCAACCGGCTTGCCTTCGGCCACCTCGCGCACACAGACCTCTTCACAGAGTGTTTCAGTTGGGCAGACCCGTGCGCACATGCCACCCAGAATGTTCTGACTCAGGATCGTGCGCGCCGCCGCCTCGGGCGTTCCGGTGGCGATCTGGCGGATAAATAATGGAATATCAATATCTGTCGGGCACGCTGTCATACAGGGCGCGTCGTGACAGAAATAACAACGATCCGCGGCGACCAACGCCTCGTGATCATCCAGACGGGGATGCAGATCCCCAAAATTCTCGGCAATCTGCGCAGACGCCAAGCGGCCTGCGGTGATACCTTCGCTGAACGGTGTTTTGGACATGAACCCTCCCCATACACCCTGTTTGGCTACGATCTCAGGCTGGCATAGGGTAATTTTTTTATCAACTGGTAAAATTTAAAATGTGAACATATGCCACCAATTGCCCAAATTCTCATCGGAATTTATCGGCCCAAACCGTTTCGTCGCATAACTTTTACTTGCATGAATGCTTTTTCAGGGTCATTCAAAACGGGCAAGTTACGACATTCGACCATCTGCTCCACTTCCGGCTCAGTCCATCGAACATGTGACAAGGCCGGGCTGCCGCATGCTGCGGGCAGCATGATTGAGGAGAGACGGATATGGCCACTGGCACCGTTAAATGGTTCAACACCACCAAAGGTTACGGGTTTATTGCGCCCGACGATGGCGGCAATGACATCTTTGTTCACATTTCTGCCGTTGAGCGTTCGGGCCTGACCGGTCTGGCGGATAACCAGAAAGTAAAATACGAACTGCGCGCAGGCCGTGATGGTCGCGAAAGCGCGGTGGATATCGAAGCCGTTTGAGGTTTCTATCTGACGTATAGAATGAACCGGGCGTCCCATCGCGGGCGCTCGCTTTTTGTTTGAGCCGCGCGTGATTGGGACCGGCTTATGGCCCCTGCCAATCCACATCGTTTGCCTGCTCGATGGTCAGCCGTCCTTGGGACCAGGGCACCATCAAAGGGGTGACTTCTGCTTCTGATCCGGTGAGCCAGAGCGGCGTATCCTCCCGCGATAGTAACACACCCATACGGTGATGAATGGGTTCGACATCGGTGTTTGGTGGGCAGGTAATGGTTGCCACCTGAGCCACCTCGCGCCCGCCGGGTGCATTCCAGACATCAGTGATCGCGGCAAAAATCAAAGGCTCGCCCCCAAAGAGACGCCACGCGGTTTTTCGGCGTTTTTCACCGGTCCATTCATACCAGCCATCTACAATTACAACAGCGCGCCCAACGCCGATGAAGGCGCTTTTGTCAAACACCGATTCAGAGCGGGCGTTCACGATGGTTTCCATCACCGGACGTCCCCGCGCATTGACCCGCCCCACGGGAATGATGCCCCAACGCATCCGTTGAAAGCCCGCCTGCGTCAGGCACACGATGTCCTGCCCGGGCGCAATATTGCGGCGCGGCGGCTCCTCAAGCCCCGGCGGGCTTTCCTCGCCCAGCCAAGCGGCAACCTCATCCATTGGCGTTGTCAGAAACAGACGGCCCGGCATTCACTCAACTGCCGCGATCAGCCTCAGCACATGCGGCCCAAGCGCGTCGACAATACGTGTCACCCCATCTGAATTGGGGTGCAACCCATCGCCCTGCATCACACCGGGTAAATCATCAGGTGCCACATCGCGCAGCCCCGCAAAGAAATCCGGCGCCAGTAACGTTTCGTACTCATTTGCAAGGTCAGGATACATTCCGTCAAAGGCGGCCTTGTACTCCGCCCCATAGTTGAGAGGCGCCGTCATGCCCACTAGCATCACTTCGACCCCCTTGGCCTGTGCGGCCTCGATAATGCCTGCCAGATTGCTCCGGCTCAGCGCCGGGTCAAACGCGCGCAACACGTCGTTGCCGCCCAAGGCCACGATCAGTGCTTCCACATCCGGTGTCAGGGTCCAGTCCACCCGCGCCAACCCGCCTTGGGTCGTATCTCCGGACACGCCGGCATTGATCAACCGCACCTCGGCGCCTTGCGCGTTGAGCCAGCCTTGCAGCTGCGGTACAAACCCATCCTCAAGCGCCAATCCGTACCCATGGGTCAGGCTGTCGCCCAGCGCTGCCACGACCACAGGTTCAGCAATTGCCGTGCCACACAGAAAAAGACCAAGCCCCAGCGCCTTGCCCCCGGTTCTCACGCACCCATATAGTTCTGCAAACACTTTCAACAGGCGGCCCTCCGAATGACATCCATACTCTCTCTAAAAGATGCGGCTTTGGCGCTGGATAGCAATGCCGGACGTGTGGAAATTTTGCACGGCATCTCGCTGGAGGTTCAAAAGGGCGAGACATTGGCGCTGGTTGGGCCCTCCGGATCGGGCAAATCCTCGCTATTGATGCTGATGGGTGGGCTGGAGCGCGCCACTGGCGGTCAGATCAACGCGCTCGGCAAAGATCTGAGCACCATGTCCGAAGACGCGCTGGCCCGGTTTCGGCGCGAAAATATGGGTGTGGTGTTTCAGAACTTTCACCTTATCCCCACGATGACCGCGTTGGAAAATGTCGCGACACCGCTGGAACTGGCCGGTCACCGCGATGCGTTACACCGCGCCGGCACCGAGCTAGAGGCGGTCGGGCTGGCCCACCGCGCCGATCACTACCCCAGCCAGATGTCAGGCGGAGAGCAACAGCGCGTGGCGCTGGCACGTGCGTCGGCACCTGCGCCTCAAATCCTGCTGGCGGATGAACCTACCGGCAACCTCGATCAGAGCACGGGCGAGGTCATTATGGACCTGCTGTTTGAAATGCACGCCAAGCGAGGCACCACGCTGGTGCTTGTCACCCACTCCAACACATTGGCGCGTCGATGCGGGCGGGTGATCCGCCTGCGCGACGGACAAGTGGCACCGCAATCGGACGCCGCCGCATGAGCCTTGCGCACGCTGCCCGCCTCGCCCGTCGTGAAATCCGTGGCGGTCTGCGCGGCTTTGCCGTTTTTCTTGCCTGTCTCGCGCTTGGCGTGGCCACCATCGCCGCCATCGGTTCGGTACGCGCCGCGATCGAGGCCGGTTTGTCGGCCGAGGGAGCTGCCCTCCTTGGGGGCGACGCCGAAATGAGCTTTACCTATCGGCGCGCAAACGATGATGAGCGCGCATGGATGGCCCGGAACGCCACAACCGCATCCGAAATCATCGATTTCCGCTCGATGGTTGTTGTGCCACGCGGGGATGACGCCGAGCGCGCACTGACCCAGATCAAAGCCGTCGACAGCGCTTATCCGCTGGTCGGGTCGGTCACACTCGCCCCTGCCATGCCGCTCGAAACCGCGCTGGCTGGCGCCGTCGACCTGCCCGGCGCAGTTATGCAAACACTTCTGGCGGACCGGCTCGGACTTGCGGTTGGAGATACGTTCAAGCTGGGCCAGCAGGATTTTGTCCTGATGGCTGAACTTATCCGCGAACCGGACAGTTCCGGTGGCTTTGGTCTTGCACCACGGACAATTGTGGGCACGCCGGGATTGGCCAATTCAGGCCTGCTGGCACCGGGAACATTGTTTGACGCGCATTATCGTCTAACCCTGCCGCAACCTGCTGACCTTGCCGCATTAGAGGGAGATGCGCGCGCACAGTTTGAAACCACCGGGTTGCGCTGGCGCGACAGCCGCAATGGTGCGCCAGGTATCACCCGCTTTGTCGATCGGTTCGGTGCCTTTCTGGTACTTGTCGGCCTAGCCGGGCTGGCCGTTGGAGGCGTAGGAGTGTCCACCGCGATCCGCGCCTATCTGGCTCGCAAAACCGAAGTCATTGCCATCCTGCGCGCGCTTGGTGCAGAACGCAGCACTATTTTCCTGACCTATTTCCTGCAAATCGGCATGGTGGCCACCATTGGTATTGCAGCGGGCCTGTTGATTGGTGCGCTGACCCCAATCCTGCTGGCCCCGCTGATCCTGTCGGTTCTGCCCTTTCCAGCCGTGTTCACGCTTTACCCGCTGCCGCTGTTTGAGGCGGCACTCTATGGCGCGCTGACTGCGGCGATCTTTACTCTGTGGCCACTGGCCCGGATCGAGGATGTCCGCCCCACCTCTCTATTCCGTGACGCATTGGATGCGCGCGCCACTCTGCCCGCGGCGCGCTATTTGTTGTCCGTCGGCATCCTGCTGGCATTGCTTGTCTCTGTTGCGGCGTGGCTCTCGGGTTCTACGACCCTGACACTTTGGTTTGCGGTTGGCGTGGTGGCGGCAATGGTATTTCTCTCGCTCGCCGCCCTTGGCTTGCGCCTGTTCATTCGCTTTGTCTCGCGCCGCACCCGGCCCACACCTCCGATCACTTGGGCGCTCAACGCCATTGCCCGTTCCCGCGAGGCGACAACACCGGTTGTGCTGTCACTTGGCCTTGGCCTCTCGGTGCTGGCCACGGTAGGACAGGTCGATGGCAACCTGCGCAACGCCATCGCCCGCGATTTGCCTGATGTTGCGCCCTCGTTCTTTTTTGTCGACATCCAGAAAGACCAGATGCCCGACTTTCAAGCCCGTCTTGATGCGGATAAAGCCGTCACCAAGGTCGAAAGCGCCCCCATGCTGCGTGGCGTGATCACCCGGATCAATGACCGCCCGGCGCGCGAGGTGGCAGGCGATCACTGGGTCATTCGCGGGGATCGGGGCATCACCTATTCCGCCGCCCTGCCCGAAAATACGACCCTGACAGCGGGGCAATGGTGGTCCGAAGACTATGCGGGCGACACCCAGATCAGCTTTGCCGACGAAGAAGCCGTTGAGATGGGTTTGAAACTTGGGGACACCATGACCGTCAATGTGCTGGGTCGCGACATCACCGGCACCATCACAAGCTTTCGCGAGGTCGACTTTTCGACCGCAGGTATGGGGTTTGTCATTGCCATGAACCCCAGCGCGCTGGCCGGTGCGCCGCATAGTTTTATTGCCACGGTTTATGCCGAAGAGCCCGCCGAGGCCGGGTTGATGCGCGATCTGTCCAACGCCATGCCCAATATCACCGCAATCCACGTGCGCGAAGCTGTTGGACGGGTGTCTGACCTTGTGGGTCAGTTGGCCAACGCCACCACCTATGGCGCAGCAGCAATTTTGCTGACCGGTTTCCTTGTCATCATCGGCGCCGCAGCCGCTGGCCAACAGGGCCGCACATACGAGGCAGCTGTGCTCAAAACCGTGGGGGCCTTGCGCGGCCAGATCCTGACCAGCTTTGCCCTGCGCGCTGCCCTCCTCGGTGCCGCTGCCGGGCTTGTCGCGCTGGCCGTGGGACTAACGGGGGCATGGGCGGTGATGGTCTTTGTCATGGAAGGCGAGTTCGAGGTGATCTGGTCCAACGCGATTACCGTGGTTTTGGCCGGGTTGCTGGCCAATGTGCTGGCTGGGCTTGCGTTTTCGCTCCCCTCGCTCGGCATTCGCCCGGCGCGCATCCTGCGCGCGCGGGATTGAGGCGCCAAAGACTGAGCGCACCCAGTTGACCGCAACGGTGTATCTGAATGCAGGAAAGGCCCCGATTTCGGGGCCTTTTGTCTGTAATCGTCAGCCGATAAACTTTTTGTACTCAGCTTCGTCCATATAGTCGTCCATCTGGCTAACGTCGTCGGCCTTGATCTTGAAAAACCACGCCTCGCCTTGTGGATCGTCATTTACCTTGCCCGGTTCCGAAACGATGGCTTCGTTCACTTCGACAATCTCGCCATCAATTGGGGCGAGAATATCGGACGCGGCCTTGACGCTTTCGAGCACACAGATCTCGTCATCTTTGGAAACAGTGTCACCGGCTTCGGGCAGTTCGACAAACACCACATCACCTAGTTGTTCGCTCGCGTGCTCGGTGATGCCCACAACGATCAGCCCGTCCTCTTCGCGCAGCCATTCGTGTTCTTCGGTAAATTTCATTGCCTAGTCTCCTGATGTTTGGCGAGGTCCCACAGCCAGAGAGTTTCCGCAGCGGTTGCGCCTTTGGCAACGGACAAATCCGGCTCTCCCTGACCCTCAAATTCGGCATACGGTAGTATCCCGCAAAACCGCTGGCAAGCAACAATGAGTCGTGAATGACAGTCGTTTTGGCGTGGCGCCGGAGCGCGCTCAGGCGGTGGCGCAGGGTTCGGGCGCCAGAATGCTCAAGAGGGCCGCGTTTTTACAGACCAGCGCGTCCAATGTCACATCATCCAGCCGCAGATAAAACGCCTCTGCCGCCTCTTGCAACGCAGGCCGCAGGCGGCAGGCCTCGGTCAGCGGGCAGGAATTATCCACGTCAGCAAAGCACTCGGTCAGTGGCACGGGCTTTTCCATGATGCGGAAAATGTCGCCAATCTTGATATCGTTTGCAGCACTGGCAAGCTCTACACCGCCGTTGCGGCCACGCTGAGTATTGAGCACACCAAGCTGGGCAAGCTGGTTGATGACCTGTGCCAGATGATTCTCAGAGGCATTACAACAATCCGCGATCTCGTGTTTTGTGACCAGTCTGTCCTTGTGAACGGCGCAATACATCAACACGCGGATCGCTATATTCGTTCGCTTGGTGATACGCATGAAATGCCCCAGGGTGGTTGGTCAACTCGGACATTATGCCCTATTGAGAATGCGTCGGAATTGACATGCATCAATCGCGCAGCGGACGGACTTTATGAAAGACCCTTACTTTTTTGGATATGGCAGTCTCGTCAACCGGGACACACATGACTATGGCGATCCACATCCGGCGCAGTTGTCAGGGTGGCGGCGGGTGTGGCGGCACACGCATTTGCGCAAACTCGCCTATCTGACCGTTGAACCTGCTGCCGGATGCGAAATAGACGGGTTGATTGCCCATGTGCCGGGTGGCGATTGGGCCGCATTGGACGAGCGCGAGCGCGCTTATGACCGGGTCGGTGCCACCGAAGCGATTTCACATCCCAAGCCAAACCGGGTCGACATCGCGGTCTATACGGTGCCGGATGGCAAACACGGCCGCCCCAGTGTCGAACACCCGGTGCTGTTGTCTTACATTGATGTCGTCGTTCAGGGTTACTTGCGCGAGTTTGGAGTCGATGGCGTTCGGCGGTTCTTTGACACAACCGTCGGATGGTCGGCACCGGTGTTGGATGATCGCGCCACCCCGGTGTATCCGCGTCACCAGTCGCTGAGCGCGCGCGAACGCGGATTGGTGGACCAGCATCTGGTCGCAGTCGGATCGCCCGTCTTGCCGCTGGAGGCGGTGCCGGACTGGCGATCAACACCGCAGTAGTACCGAATCAGCAAGTGCTCCCGCCCCTTGGAGACGCGGCAAGCCGCGCCACAAAGCGTTGGGCGTGGCTCAGCAAAGCTGAGCCTGCCCAAGCCGGAAAGGTCAGTACATTGTCTGAAAGCGCATCAGCTCATCGCCACTGGCGGATTTCAGGATCAGTTCACGATCTTCAACCGCATAAGTCGCCACTTGGCCCAACGCTTTGAAGACCGCGCCTTCCTGTTCATCAATCGGTCCGGCACAGGCCATGCGAGTACTGGCCAATGGCAAGAAGGTCAGCGATTGTCCGTCACGGTCGTACCCGCCGGAAAAACGGTTGCACCCGCTGGTTCCACTGACCTGACGGTCAGGACCAAAGGTGATCTCGGGCAACCGATCCGAAATCAGCTCAATCCCCGGCATGGACAGCCCCACCCATGCTGTTCCCGACAGCGACATCGCCTGTGGTGCGGGCATTTTTTCGACCATTACATCCACCTTTTCCGGGGCATCATTTGTCAAAGCCGGATAGACGCTGGTGGTTCGGAACAGTGTTGTGTCGCCCAACGTGATCGTGGCCTGCACCGCAAAGCTGAGCCCGTCTGTCACCATGGCATCATCATAAGTGAGCTGATAGGTGATTGGTACCTGCCCCTGTGGGCGCACCGTCACCGACCCGAGTTCAATCGCAGGCACGTCAGCGCGCGAAATATCCACCAGTTGCACATTCACCAGCACCGCAGGCGGCAATGCGATCCGTTCGCGGTAGCCCACCGTACCTTCGAGCGTCTGAAACTCGGCAAAGGCCGGGAAGGCCGCAAGACTGAGGAGACCGGCAAAAGCAGCCGGAACAAATCGTGTGGGCATGGGAATTCCTTGGTTATCATTGGCTCGTCCTCAAAGTATGACATGATCAGAACCATTCAACCGCCCGATAGTTGCATTGGCAAAACTCTGCTCAGGACACGCCTGCCCTACGACCATTGGCGCATTTGGCGCGGTTCATTTGGTTTGGTAACGTGACTGGGAAAGGTAGCAAACATACCATGACATCTTCTACCTCCTCCAATTCGGTCTTTTCCACCGCGCTGGTCATTGATGACCATCCGCTGTTTTGCGACGCGTTGGGGATGACCCTTCAGGCCGTCTGTGATGTGAAAGACGTGGCAACCGCCCCCTGTTTGCGCGCCGCACTTGAGCGATTGGACCAAGGACAGGCCGAAGGCTGGGCGCCGGACATTGTGGTGCTGGACCTGAACCTGCCCGACGTGCAAGGGCTCGACGGGTTAGTGCGGCTAAAAAAGGCGACCGTGGCTACCGTGGTTGTAGTGTCATCCATGACCGACAACCGCGTGATCAGCTCGGCCATTCATGCCGGGGCCGCCGGGTTCATCCCGAAACACAGTCAACGTGATGTGTTCCGTCAGGCGTTTGACGCAATGGCGCGTGGTCAGGCGTTTCTGCCCGAAGGCAGCGTTCTGCTACAGGAAGAAGACTCAGGAGGGCGCGATGATGCGTTGTCGCGGCTGGCGTCGCTGACCAACCAACAGGCGCGCATTCTGCAATTGATCTGCGAAGGCAAGCTGAACAAACAGATCGCCTTTGATCTCTCGATTGCGGAAACCACAGTCAAGGCTCATGTCACGGCGATCATGCGCAAGCTTGGGGTGCATAGCCGCACCCAAGCTGTTCTGATTGCCAAAGAAACCAGCTTTGACGAGGTCTTGCGCCGCAATGGATAGCCTGCGTAATCTGTTCCCCGAGTGAGGGAGGACAGCCAATGGATCAGGGGACAAACCTGACCACAGCCAGCCGCGTGGACAACAGGTCGAATGGGGCTCGCTCCAAACAGCGTATCGTGCGCACGGGTTTTGCACCTTGCGACGCGCCCGACGCCGTTGATCAACTGGTGGCCGCCTTGCAGCCAGATGATCTGGCTCTGATAATACTGTTCCTTTCACCCGACACGGACCGAGATCGTTTTCTCGAAAACGCCCGTGGCCGGTTTGGTCCGGCTCAGGTCGTCGGCTGCACCACGGCAGGCGAGATTGGCAAGACAGGATATACCGAAGGTCAGATTGTAGCCCTTGGCCTGCCCACCGATCACTTTGCCGCAGCGACCATGCTGATTGATAATCTCGACGACATCCGCCCCCAAGAACGCATCACCGAAATGATCCGCAACCGTAATGCTACGGCTGCTGATCATCCCGGTTGGACCTCAGAGTTTGCGTTTTTGATGGTCGACGGCGTCTCTCAGCGCGAAGATCTGCTGACCTCGGATCTGGCAATGGGTCTGGGCCCTGTACCGCTGTTTGGCGGATCGGCGGGGGATGGGCCTCGTTTCAAAGAATCGTGGATACTGCATGGAGATAGGTTTCACGCCAATGCCGCGGTACTGGTTCAGGTGCGCTCAGACTGTCCAGTGCGCGTGTTCAAGGCGGATCACCTGTTGCCAACCGATAAACGAATGGTTGTGACCGGCGCTGATCCCGCCCGTCGTTTGGTGCATGAAATAAACGCAGAGCCTGCCGCCCGCGAATATGCGCGGGTGTTAGGCAAAGACCCCGAACAACTATCGACATTCACCTTTGCCGCGCATCCAGTGGTGGTGCAGATCGGCGATCAGACCCATGTGCGTGCGATCCAGCGCGTCGCCAAGAACGGCGACCTCGTGTTCTTTTCCACCATCGACGAAGGCGTGGTGCTGCGGCTTGCGGAACCTGACGATATGGTTGCGCATCTCTCGCGTGAGCTGGATGCGCTGGCCGATACGGGCGCGCCCGACATGATATTGGGCTGCGACTGCGTATTGCGCCGGGTCGAGGCCGAACAAAAACAGCTGACCGGTGATATCTCTCGACTGCTGGCCAAACACCGTGTCGTCGGGTTTTCAACCTACGGCGAGCAGGTGAACTCGATGCACGTCAACCAGACCCTGACCGGCGTGGCCATCTACCCACCTGTGGACGCATAACCACGATGCCCGATACCCTGATCAACCCAGACGACACCATTGAGCGGCAGAACGAGAAACTGCTCAAGATTGCTGGCGCGCTGATGGGACGCGTGGAACAGGGCAGCGATGTGCGCGGTATGGCTTATGCCCAGTTTGAACGTGCCGTGATGCTAGAGGCCGAAGTCGGCGCGCGCACCCGCGAGTTGGAACACGCACTGAACTTGCTCAACAAGTCGAACGCCCAGCTGGCCGAGGCCAACGCCGACGCCGAAGCCGCGCGTGCAAACCTCGCCACGGCCATTGAAACCGTTCAAGAAGGGTTTGCGCTGTTTGATGCAAACGAGGTGCTCGTCATGTGCAACAGCCGCTTTGGCCAGCACATGCGCGACATCCATCACCTGTTCAAACCGGGATTGGCATTTCACGAATACGTAGAACTGGCCTCTCAGAGCCCGTTTCTCTACTTGCCAGAAGGAACCACCCCTGCCCAATGGGCGGCAATGCGCATGACTCGTCACAAAGACGATCACGTCGTATTCAATGCCCGCATGGCCGGGAGCCGCTGGTTGCAAGTGAGCGAACACCGCACCCATGACGGTGGTACGGTTGTTTTGCAAACCGACGTGACCGACATGATGTTGCTCGAGCGTCAAGAACGGGAACGGCTGCTGGACGATCAGGCACGGCTGATCAAAGCGACGCTGGAACATCTGGACCAAGGAGTCTGTATTTTTGACGACGAAGCGCGGCTGGTGGGCTGGAACCGACGGCTTAGCGAACTGTTGTCGATCCCGACAGGTCGATTTCGCATCGGAACTCCTTTTTTTTCGATCTATCGTCAGATGTTGCGCGACAATACATTTTTGGATGCCAACCGGGCAAACACGCTTGTCAAATGGAGCGAAGGCAAAGACGCACGCGCGCCCTTGTCGCTGGAGATGGCCTTTGGGCCGAATCGCATTCTGGCCGTGTTTGCGCAGCAAATGCCGGATGGTGGCTTTGTCATCAGTTTTACAGATGTGTCTGCCGAGCGCGCGGCGGCCCGGGCATTGTCCGAAGTGAACGAAACCCTTGAACGGCGCGTCATGGACCGCACTTTGGAGCTGGAGGATGCGTTGGCCGAAGCCGAACGCGCAAATGCCTCCAAGTCGCGCTTTGTGGCCGCAGCCAGCCATGACCTGTTGCAACCTTTGTCAGCTGCAAAGCTATATCTGGCGTCAATCGACAGCGACCTGCACGACCCCGAACTGCGCCAGCGTTTGGGTAAAACCGAAAGTGCGCTCAAGAGTGTTGAGAGCATACTGGGGGCGCTGCTGGATATTTCGCGGCTCGATTCCGGATCGGCATCTGTTGATCTGACCGGAATCGCACTCAACAGGATGCTTGGCCAGTTGCGCGATGAAATGGCACCACAGGCGGCCGAAAAAGGGCTCAGTCTGTCGATCAGCCAGAAATCGGCGTGGGTACATAGCGATGCAACCTATCTGCGGCGCATTTTGCAAAACCTGATCTCGAATGCCCTACGTTACACCACGCATGGCGAAGTACGGGTTGATCTGCAACAACTTGACGACCGGCTGAGCGTATCCATCAGCGACACCGGTCCCGGCATACCGATAGATCATCAGGACAAGGTGTTTGATGAATTTCACAGGGTCAACTCAGACACCGGGCCAGCGGACGGTCTGGGACTGGGGCTGGCAATCGTGGATCGGGCCTGTCGCTTGTTGAAGCACCCTTTGCGAATGATTTCGAAAACGGGACAGGGCACGACTTTTACCATCGAATTGCCGCTGGCAACTCAGTTTGCAACCGAACGGCCCGAACGTCCCAATGTCGCAGAAAACACGCCCTTACAGCGTATTGTGTTGTTGATCGAAAACGACGACGTAATGCGCAATGCACTGACCATGACGCTCGAAGGCTGGGGGGCGGATGTTCTTCCATGTGCAAACGGTGGTGACGCGTTGAAATTGTTGGAAGAGATCGACATTGCGCCGGATATCGTTCTGGCGGATTACCAGTTGAACGACGGCGCGCTCGGCACCGATACAATTGCAATACTGCAGCAGAAGTTTGGCGATATTACCTGTTGCGTAATAACGGCAAATCGAATCGCACCCGTACCAGAAGAATGTGCGCGGCTGGGGGCCATGCTGCTCTACAAGCCCATCAATCTGGTCAAGCTGCGCGCGTTTGTCGAACAAGCCGCAACGCCAGGCTCTTTGCAGCAATCCGGCGACACGGTGCCGGAAAATGGCACCGATG
Organism: Shimia abyssi; assembly: GCF_003014475.1. GTDB lineage: Bacteria > Pseudomonadota > Alphaproteobacteria > Rhodobacterales > Rhodobacteraceae > Shimia > Shimia abyssi. The sequence continues at coordinate 201,301 of NZ_PYGJ01000004.1, forward strand.
CAATACCGACGTAATACCGACGTAATACCGACCCTCTGATTTTGCGCCAGTAGCGCTTGCCGATGCCTGCCGCGAGCCTTAGTTTGAGACCTTCAACACCAGCCATCGGAGCCAATTGTTTATGTCCAAACTCGCCACTGTTCTCGCCGCAATCGACGCCGCAAACGCCAAAGATCCGCGCGCGGACGAAGGCCAGCCCGAGGCGTTTCTCTATGGCACAAGAATGAGTGAAGAGGTTGATCGCCTGTTCCCCGACGCGCCGGATGTTCTTCAGATCGCAGCGCGTGGTCAGCATATCGAACGCTGGGTACTCAAACGGGCAGACTATCCCGAAGGGCGCGCCGGCTATCTGAAATGGCGCCGCGAGCTGGCCGCACATCACGCCGCCCGTGTTGGCGAGTTGATGGCCCAGGCTGGTTACGGCGCAGACCACATTGCCGAAGCCGGGCAGATGCTGCGCAAGGAAGGGATCAAGCGCAATGAACAGGTTCAGGCGCTGGAAGACGTGATCTGTTTCGTGTTCCTGAAGTGGTATTTCGCGCCTTTCGCCGCAAAGCACCCGCATGAGAAAGTGGTTGATATCGTTCAGAAAACGGCACGAAAGATGTCCGCCGATGGACGTACGCGAGCCTTGGCAGAATTTGATCTGCCGAATGATCTGGCGGATGCCGTTCGCGCGGCTGATTAACGATGCCATCACCATGCGAAGCGCTGATTGTCGCCCATGGCCAACCCTGGGCGCCGGAACCACCCGAGGAAAAACTAGCCGTCTTGGCCGCAGACGTGCAGGCGCGGTTGCGTGGCTGGACGGTTCGTTCTGCAACAATCGCCATGCCCGGGCGGCTAGAAGACCAAGCGGCATTGATGCCAAAGAATGGCGTGATTTATCCGTTTTTCATGTCCGACGGCTGGTTCGTATCGCGTGTCCTGCCAAAGCGATTGGGCAACGCGCCACAACGCATTTTGCCACCCTTTGGCTTTGATGACGCCCTGCCCCAATTGGCCGCTGATTTAGTAAGCCGTGAACTGGCTCAGCATGGTTGGCGCGTCGCAGAAACAACCGTTGTTCTGGCCGCGCATGGATCAGCCCGCGGACCACGCGCCGCCGAGGCGACGCACCGCTTCGCATCTCTCTTGAAGTCATTGATACCAAATGCAAAAGTCCGAACGGGATTTGTCGAGGAATGCCCCTGTGTCGAAGCCGCAGCCTTTGGCGCTGATCGCCAATCGATCTGTTTGCCGTTCTTTGCACAAGAAGGGGATCACTGTCGGGATGACATCCCAAGAATGCTGGATCAGGCCGGTTTTGAAGGGGTGCGCTTGAAGCCTTTGGGCGAGGCGCCGGACGTTGCAAGCCTGATCGCGGATACACTTACGAAAAGCGGTTTGCGCTAGAGCGACTGTCCTAGAGTCAATGTCGGATCCAGCCGGATCATCTGACAGGGCGCGTCCGCTTGGTCCGTGAATTCAATGATTATCCCGGCCGCCTTTTCACCGATCTCAAACCGATGAGCATCTGTTGTGGCAAGCGTCATTGGTAACCCCTTGAGAAGGTCTAGGCTGTTGAAACCTGCAATCGCCAGATCGTTCGGAATACTCATCCCGGAGGCAAGACAGTGCATATATGCGCCAACAGACATAACGTCACTGGAATAGTAAATGCAGTCCAGATCAGGTATGCGCGCCAACAATTGCTCGGTCAGTCGCCTTCCGTTTTCTATCGAAGAAACGCCTGCGTAAAGTTCCTCTCCAGCCAGATCGACCCCTGCGGCATTCAACGCCTCAACGAACCCTTTCAGGCGTTTCTCGGCTCTAAAATCCTGAGGCATTTTTGTCCCGATGAACCCGATACGTCTGTAACCGCGTTCCAACATCATAACCGCCATGTCCCGCCCGGCCTGCAAATGCGAAATGCCGACACAATGGGCAACCGGGTCACCATCTGTATCCATGATTTCCACCACGGGACAATCCGCGGCGGCCAACATCCGGCGGGAGGCCTCGCCATGTTCTAACCCGGCCACGATCAGGCCGGATGGGCGCCAGCTTAGCATTTCACGGATAACTTCTTCTTCTTCGTCCGGGTCATAACCGGTGACACCGATTACAGGTTTCATCGGCGTCGGTTTCAACGCCGCAGAAATGCCCGACAGCACCTCGGGAAATACTGAGCTTGAAAGGCTAGGCACCACCACGCCAACAAGGTTCACCTTTTGGGACGCCAGTGCGCCCGCTATTCTGTTGGGCACGTACCCGACCTGTTTGGCGATGTCTTCGACCTTACGTTTGGTGGCGTCAGACACGTCTGGCGCACCTCGCATGGCGCGTGACGCTGTCATTTCGCTGACCCCGGCAAGGCGTGCGATGTCCTTGAGCAAAAGTTTTTTTCCCATGGAGCGATGGTCGGCTACAATGACAGAAACCGCAAGTCGTAAAACCCGATTTACGCACCTATATTTTTTGTTGATTCGAAGGTTCAGTTGAACTATTGGTAGCGCTAACGGTAGCGCCAACGAAACGGCTGACATCATACAGCTTGTTCATTTGGCTGAAGGAGCCTGAACGTGAAACTCAAGAACGCACGCGCACATCGCCCCGGCCTGCTCCGGATTTATGAACCAAATTCCACGGCCGTGACTGCGGCATCTGAAACTTTTGGAGTAGCGTGACATGGTCGCCCGCGTAATTCCCGTCTCCCCTTTTGATCTGGTAATTTTTGGCGCTACGGGTGATCTGGCCCGCCGCAAAATCCTGCCAGGGTTATTCCACCGTTTTAAGGTCGAGCAAATGCCCGAAGATGCCCGGATCATCGGGGCGGCGCGTTCGGAGTTTGACAGCGCCGCGTTTCGCAAAGTGGTGCGCGAGTCTTTGGAGCAGTTCGTAGGCGAAGCGGATCGCCCCGCTAACACCGTTGAACAGTTTCTGGAGCGCATCGACTATGTCAATGTTGACGCGATGGGTGACAAGGGCTGGGACGCCCTATCTGATCTGCTGCGCGAAGACAAAGTGCGCGCGTTCTATTTCTCGGTCACGCCCAGCCTGTTTGGTACACTGGCCGAACAGCTGCACAAACGCGGCATTGCCACACCAGAGAGCCGGATCGTGGTTGAAAAACCCTTTGGTCACGACTTAGAGACCGCAAAGGCGCTGAACGCTGATCTTCTCAAGTGTTTTAACGAAGAACAAATCTATCGCATTGACCACTATCTGGGAAAAGAGACCGTTCAGAACCTGATGGCGCTGCGATTTGCCAATTCGCTGTTTGAACCGCTTTGGAATTCGACCCATATCGACCATGTGCAGATAACCGTGGCCGAGAGCTTGGGTGTCGAAGGGCGCGGTGAGTATTACGACAATTCCGGCGCGATGCGGGACATGGTGCAGAACCACCTGATGCAGCTATTGTGCCTGATCGCGATGGAACCGCCTTCTCGGTTTGAGCCAAATGCAGTGCGAGACGAAAAGGTGAAGGTGATCGAAGCGCTGGAGCCTGTGGCGCCCGATGACATTGTGCGCGGTCAGTATTACGACTGGAACAACCGTGTGGGATACAAGGACCACGCGGGCAACCCCGAGAGCCGCACCGAAAGCTTTGTGGCAATGAAGGTGGCCGTTGCCAATTGGCGTTGGGCAGGCACTCCGTTCTATCTGCGCACCGGGAAAAAGCTGCGCACGCGCATGTCCGAAATCGCAGTAATCTTTCGCGATCCACCGCACATGATTTTCCCCAAGATGGAAGGGCGTCGCGGCAATGCGTTGGTGATCCGGCTGCAACCGGACGAAGGCATCACGTTACGCACTACGATCAAGGAACCCGGCCCCGGTGGTATGCGCCTGACCGAAGTTGCCATGGACATGACATTTGACGACGCGTTGGGCGAGGATCTGCACGCCCAAGACGCCTATGAACGGTTGATCATGGATGTGATCCGTGGCGATCAGACGCTGTTCATGCGTGGCGACGAGGTGGAATCGGCCTGGGCCTGGGCCGATCCGCTGATCGAAAACTGGAAGAACTCAACCCAGCGCCCAGCAAGCTATGACTCTGGTGGCTCTGGTCCCGAGGAATCGATGATGCTGATGCATCAGGACGGGCGCCGCTGGCGCAGCGTTGGTCAATAAATCGCGTACACGACATTCACCGAAACCCAGAATTTAAAGGTACCGGAATGGCACTTCACGACACAGTTCAAAAAGTCACGGACCGCATTATCGAACGCAGCGCAGACAGCCGCGGCACATACCTCGCCCGCATGGACGCGGCGCGGTCCAAAGGCCCGGCGCGGGCTCATCTTAGCTGCTCGGGACAGGCACACGCCTATGCCGGGGCGGGCGCGGATCAGGACGCGTTGGCAACGGGTGGCGCGGGCAACCTTGGCATCATCACCGCCTACAACGACATGCTTTCGGCGCATCAGCCGTTTGAAACTTATCCCACGCTGATCCGCGAGGCTGCGCGCCAGATGGGTGGCACGGCGCAGGTTGCGGGCGGTGTCCCTGCAATGTGTGACGGTGTGACCCAAGGCGAGGCAGGCATGGAGCTGAGCCTGTTTTCGCGTGACGTGATCGCGCTGGCGACGGGTGTCGCACTCAGTCATAACACCTTTGACGCGGCAGTATTTCTGGGCGTGTGTGACAAGATCGTTCCCGGCCTAGTGATCGGGGCGCAGGCGTTTGGGCATCTGCCCGCCGTTTTCCTACCTGCCGGTCCGATGACCAGCGGTCTGGCGAATGACGAAAAGGCCAAGGTACGCCAGAAATTTGCCGCCGGAGAGGTCGGGCGCGACGCGTTGATGGCTGCAGAAATGGCGGCCTATCACGGCCCCGGCACGTGCACGTTCTATGGCACGGCAAACACCAACCAGATGCTGATGGAGTTCATGGGCCTGCACCTGCCCGGTGCCAGCTTTGTATCACCGAATACCGAATTGCGCGAGGCGCTGACCAAAGAAGGCGCGCGCCAGTCGCTGGCCAATAGCGCCCTTGGCAACAACTACTCGCCGGTTTGCCATATTCTGGATGAAAAGGCATTTGTGAACGGGATTGTCGGGCTGAACGCCACCGGCGGGTCGACCAACCTGTTGATCCACCTGATCGCCATGGCGCGCGCCGGTGGGATTATGCTGGACTGGCAGGATTTCTCAGAACTCTCAGATGTCACGCCGCTCTTGGCGCGGGTCTATCCAAACGGCCTTGCGGATGTAAACCATTTCCACGCCGCTGGTGGCCTTGGCTACATGATTGGCGAGTTGCTGGGCGCGGGTCTGCTGCATCCTGACACCAAAACGGCGGCGGGTGATGGTCTGGATACCTACACGCGCGAACCTAAGCTGATCGATGGCGAACTCAGTTGGGTGGCAGGCACCAAGACCAGCCTGAACGATAAGATCGTGCGCCCTGCCAATGACGCGTTCCAGCCAACCGGCGGGCTAAAGCGGATGGCCGGCAATATGGGAACGGCTGTCATGAAAGTCTCCGCCGTCGCACCAGAACATCGCATCGTCGAAGCCTCGGCACGCGTGTTCCACGATCAGGAAGAGGTCAAGGCCGCTTTCAAGGCTAATGAGTTGACCGAGGACGTCGTGATTGTTGTGCGTTTTCAGGGGCCCAAGGCCAACGGCATGCCGGAACTGCACAGCCTGACACCGATGCTGGGTATCATGCAGGGGCGCGGCCAAAAGGTGGCGCTGGTAACGGATGGGCGCATGTCAGGTGCGTCGGGCAAGATCCCGGCGGCGATCCATGTCAGCCCCGAAGCGCTGGATGGCGGCGCCATAGGGCGTGTGCTAGACGGTGATCTGGTACGTGTGGATGGCGAGGCAGGCGTGCTGGAAATCCTTGTTGACGATCTAGAGGCCCGCGCTGTGGCCACCGCCGATCTGTCAGCCTATCATGCCGGAACAGGCCGCGAATTATTCGCAGCCTTCCGTAATTCTGTAGGGGCCGCCACCGAAGGCGCCTCGATATTTGGGAACTGATAATATGTCGATTACCCCTTCTCAGGCGAGCCAAGCAGCCCGCGAACTATGTCAGGCTGCGCCGATTGTGCCGGTTCTGGTTGTTGAAAGCACGGATCACGCGCGCCCCTTGGCCGAGGCATTGGTCGCGGGCGGATTGCCCGTGCTTGAGGTAACGCTGCGCACCCCGGCAGCGCTTGAGGTCATTGCTGAAATGGCCAAGGTCAAGGGCGGCATGGTGGGCGCGGGTACGCTGCTTACACCGGCTGATGTCAATGCGGCCAAAGAGGCCGGTGCCACCTTTGGCGTGTCACCTGGTGCGACGGATGTGCTGCTTGAGGCATGTGAGGCCGAGGGCCTGCCACTCTTGCCCGGCGCGGCCTCTGCAAGCGAAGCAATGCGCCTTCTGGAGCGTGGCTATGACATGCTGAAATTCTTTCCGGCAGAAGCCGCTGGCGGAGCCAAATTCATTGGCTCGCTGGCCAGCCCCCTGCCTCAGATTTCATTCTGCCCAACCGGTGGTGTCAGCCCAACAAACGCCTCCGACTACCTGTCGCTGGCCAACGTGGTCTGCGCAGGTGGCAGCTGGGTTGCGCCCAAGGCGCTGGTCAATGACGGCGCGTGGGATCAGATCGAAGCCCTTGCGCGCGATGCATCAAAGTTGAGCCGCTAAATCATTCGCAGATTGCCGAACACCTTCGGCAATCTGCTCCAACCGATCCGCCAACGGATTGGTTTTGCGCCAGACCATGCCAACCCGGCGCTGCGGCGCCGGTGCCGCGAAATGGGACACGATCACCGGGGCCGAGCGCGTTTCAACCGACACGGCCATTTCCGGAATGAGAGTCACGCCAATTCCGGACCCAACCATCTGGACTAATGTGGACAGGCTACTGCCGTCAAACCCATCGGTTGGTGTTGTGCCGCCGATATTGCAGAACTCCAGCGCCTGATCGCGAAAACAATGCCCCTCTTCGAGCAACAGCAAACGCATCCGGTGTAGCGTATCAACATTTGGAATAGGTTTGCCCGCATCCGTTGCGGCGCGCACCAGCACAAACTCTTCTGAAAAGAGATCCACCTCGGTCAGTGTTGGGTCATCAAGGGGCAGCGCCAAAATGGCAGCATCCAACCGCCCTTCGTCCATCTCGCGCAATAGGGTCGAGGTCAGCGTTTCACGCACATGAATGTCCAGCGCCGGAAAATTCTTCCCCAAGGTGCGCATGATCGAGGGCAACAGATAGGGCGCGATGGTGGGAATCACCCCCAGACGTAACCGCCCCGAAAGCCCTTGTTGCGAGGCACGCGCAAGGTCGCCCAGCTCTTCGATCGATAGCAATATCTCGCGGGCGCGCGTCAGAACATCTTCGCCCACATTTGTTAGACGCACCTTGCGGGCGGACCGCTCGAAAAGTTGCACTCCGAGTGTATCTTCTAACTCTTTGATTTGCACCGAAAGCGCCGGCTGCGAAATCGAACACGTCTCGGCAGCGCGACCAAAATGGCCCTGACGGGCCAGCGCGTCAAAATATCGAAGCTGTCGGAGCGTTACATTAATCATAAGAAAAAACTATCGGAACGATGAAAAAATGCAACTTAGAATAATTCAAAAAAGCGGCTAGGCTCATGTCTGTTGGCACCAAAACAGCCGACTCAGAGTTTATTGCGCCGAACGTTGGGCAAGCCCGTGCACAAGGCACGGACCGTTCGGCATTTATCAGTGGAGGACGTCATGGACGGAAATGATATGAGCAGCGGCGGCAAATGCCCGGTCATGCATGGACAGGTCAAGCAGGGTACAAATTCCAATCGGGATTGGTGGCCAAACCAATTGAATCTGAAGATTTTGCACCAGCGTTCGGATCTCTCCGATCCGATGAACCCGGATTTCGATTATCGCGAAGAGTTTCAGAAACTTGACTATGATGCGCTCAAGGCCGATTTGACCGCGTTGATGACAGACTCACAGGATTGGTGGCCAGCGGATTATGGCCATTACGGCGGTCTTTTCATCCGCATGGCATGGCATAGCGCAGGCACCTATCGCACGACAGACGGTCGCGGCGGTGGATCAACCGGGAACCAGCGGTTTGCCCCGCTCAACAGCTGGCCGGACAACGGCAACCTCGACAAGGCACGCCGCCTGTTGTGGCCGATCAAACAGAAATACGGCAACCAGATCTCCTGGGCCGATCTGATGATCCTGGCCGGAAACGTGGCCATTGAATCGATGGGTGGCAAGACGTTTGGCTTTGCCGGTGGCCGTGCCGACATCTGGGAGCCCGAAGAAGACATCTATTGGGGTGCCGAAACCGAATGGCTGGCGACCAGCGATCAGGAAAACAGCCGTTACTCCGGTGAGCGCGAGCTGGACAATCCATTGGCGGCTGTGCAGATGGGCCTGATCTATGTGAACCCCGAAGGTCCGGATGGGAACCCCGATCCGGTATTGTCAGGCAATGACGTGATCGACACGTTTGGCCGCATGGCGATGAACCCCGAAGAAACGGTGGCGCTGGTCGCGGGTGGTCACACCTTTGGCAAGGCACATGGCGCAGGTAACCCCGACCTCGTTGGCTCCGAGCCAGAAGGTGCAGAGATCGAACATATGGGTCTGGGCTGGATCAATGGCCATGGCACCGGCAACGCGGGTGACACGACAACCTCGGGAGTTGAGGGCGCATGGAAGCCAAACCCGACACAGTGGGACAACGGCTATTTCGACGTGCTGTTTGGCTATGACTGGGAGCTGACCAAGAGCCCGGCAGGCGCACAGCAATGGGTCGCCAAGGATGTCGCCCCTGAGCACATGGTGGTTGACGCACATGACCCCAGCAAAATGCACGCGCCAATGATGACGACAGCGGATATGTCGCTGCGGATGCATCCCGAACTGGAGCCATTTGCGCGCAATTTCCATCAGAACCCTGACGCATTTGCCGATGCATTTGCCCGCGCTTGGTTCAAGCTGACCCACCGCGATATGGGGCCTCGCTCACTTTATCTTGGGCCAGAGGCACCAGACGAGGAATTGTTGTGGCAGGATTGTGTGCCAGCCGCAGATCATGCGCCAATAGACGCCGCAGACGAAGTGGCCTTGAAGGCAGAGATCGCAGCATCTGGTCTGTCCGTGGCCGAACTGGTGTCAACCGCATGGAATGCGGCGGCAACCTTCCGTGGCTCGGACAAGCGTGGCGGGGCAAATGGCGGCCGCATCCGTCTTGAGCCTCAAGCGAGCTGGGACAGCAACGAGCCTGCGCAGCTGGCCAAGGTGCTGGACGTGCTGGGCGGCATTCAGACGTCGTTTGGCAAACCCGTTTCGCTGGCCGATCTGGTTGTGTTGGCGGGGAATGTCGGTGTTGAGCAGGCTGCCAAAGCTGCTGGCCACTATGTGGCTGTGCCGTTTTCGGCAGGGCGTACTGACGCCAGTCAGGATCAGACCGATGTCGAGAGCTTTGCCGTACTGGAACCTGCGGCGGACGGCTTCCGCAACTATCAGAAGACCGAGTATGCAGTCGCACCAGAAGAGCTTTTGCTGGATCGCGCGCAGCTTCTGACACTGACCGCACCTGAGATGACGGCGCTGGTTGGCGGGATGCGGGCAATGGGGGCAAACCATGGCCAGACCACCCACGGTGTGCTGACCAATCGTCCCGGCGCACTGAGCAACGACTTCTTTGTGAACTTGCTGGATATGGGCACCAAGTGGGGTCCGAAAGAGGGTGAGCCAGGGCTTTATAGCGGCGTAGACCGTGCCAGTGGCGCAGAGAGCTGGACCGCGACACGTGTCGATCTGGTGTTTGGTTCCAACTCGATCCTGCGGGCGATTGCCGAGGTGTACGGATCGTCGGATGGCGAGGCCAAGTTTGTGGCGGATTTTGTCGCCGCATGGGCCAAGGTCATGAACGCAGATCGGTTTGACCTGCTGTAATCACACTAGAAAACGGGCAAAGCGGAGTTTCCGCTTTGCCTAAACGATGCGCCGCAACTGCGTTCAACGCGCGAGGCAAGGCGGCAAAAAGACGGCTCGAACCAATCCTCAGATTCAGCGTGATTTTTGGTTTTGCGTCAACTATGTCTTCTGACATGCAAAGCACTTCAAAAAACATCAACGACCAGTTGGTCACAATCGGATCTGCCTGTGAATTAGGTGTATCCAATCAGGACATCGCCGCGTTTTACGCTGTGCAATGGGCCCGGCCAATTGCACTTGGGCGCACGGATTATTTGCAATGGCAATTCAATGACGCGCCGACGTCAGAGGCGGGAAATCACAGCGTTGTTGCCCTTGATGGCACCGAGATCATTGCCGTAATGGGGGCAACGCCGCGTGATTTTTGTGTGGGTGAGACGTGCAAAAAGGGTGCGGAGCTGACCACTTGGATTGTATCCCCTAAGGCGCAGGGGCGCGGTGTGGGCGGCAAAATGCTGCGCTATTTTCAGAGCAGATACGAAGTGCTGTCGGGCGCTGGGATCACGAATCAGGCTTTGCCGCTGTACCTCAAGGCAGAGTTCACATTCCTCGCCCATATTCCGCGGTTCTTCTATGTTTCTGACTTTGAACGTATTGCGCGGTTTACTGACCCGCACTCGGCGGCGTTGTCGATTGTGCAACGGCGCCAACAAATGGGCGCGGCGTTGACCCAACAGGGACAAGCTTGCGCGGCGTTTGATTTGCCCGGGCGTGTCGGCCAGCCTACCCCTGACGCCATCCAATGGAACCGGGATGCCGCCTATATGCAGTGGCGCTATGACGAGCATCCGGTATTCACGTACGAAGCATTCGCGATTGACGCAAACGCCTCAAACGCGTGCGGTGTGGTCATGCGGCAAGATGAGGTGGACGGGATACCGTTTCTGCATGTTGTTGATTTTTCTGGCCCACCCTCTGGCTATGCCGCGGCGGGCGCGTTTCTGGAGGCCGAAGCAACACGTCGGGGCTGTGCATTTGTCGATATCAGCGCTACGCATCACAGTCTGATCGCAAACTTGCGGGCACGCGGCTGGAACTCGGCGGTGGATGATCCATTGATTGAATTGCCCAGCTTGTTCTACCCGGTCGAGCTGCGCCGCCCACCAACAACTTCGTTGGTGTTCTGGGCGCGCGATGATCGCAGCTCCCTTTATGACTTTGGCCAACAGTTCTATTCCAAAGGCGACCTGGATCTCGACCGCCCAACCTTGGCTTTTTACGAAAAGCACGGCCTATGACTCGCACATCCGCGCGCGCGCCGGTGACCGTGGTGATGTATCACTATGTGCGCCCTTTGGCCGACAGCCCGTTCCCGAGGCTTAAGGCACTTGAGCTTGCCGATTTTCACACACAGTTGGACTATCTCTCGGCGCATTACTCGGTTATCTCGCCCGCCGCGTTTCACGCCGCGCTGCACAATGGCGCAGACTTGCCCAACCGGCCGTGCCTGCTGACCTTTGATGACGGCTATAGCGACCACTACGATCACGTCTTTCCAGCTCTGCAAGACCGCGCGATGACTGGATTATTCTTTACCCCCTACATGTCGCTAATCAAGCGCCAGATGCTGGAGGTGAACAAGGTTCAGTTCATCCTTGCATGCTGCGAACACTCCGACAGGCTGGCCCGGAAACTGGACAGTTATCTGGAAATGGAAGGGTATGATGACATCGCGTCCTTGCGACAGGAATTTGGCGCGGCCAATCGGTTTGACGACCCGGATGTCGCCTATTTCAAGCGGATGCTACAACACGCGTTACCCGCCCCTTTACGCGCCAAAATTATCGCCTCGCTTTTTGAGGAACACGTCTCGACGGACGTAACCGCCTTTGCCGAAACCCTCTATCTGACACCTGATCAAGCGCGCGATATGCGGGCCACAGGTAATGAGTTTGGCGCGCATGGCGATCTGCATTTGTGGCACGCCAAGGCGAGCGCCGAGCAGCTTGCGCAAGAGGTCAGCGGCAGCGTGCGCGCCTTGGAAACAATTGGCGCCCCTGTGCAGGGCGGGTTCTACTGCTATCCATTCGGTAGCGAGAACAATACCGTGCGTTGCGCGGTCCAACAGGCCGGGTTCACAACCGGTTTCACGGTTGTTCCCGACCTATACACACCAAGCGCTGACAGCGCGTTGTCGGTCTCTCGGCTGGACACAATCGACCTGCCCCGTTCCGTGGATGCGGTAAACGATCCCTGGTTGGCTAAGGCAACAGTGCCCTGATGTCTGGCTCTGCCCCGTTCAGCCTGCAAATGGCGTGTTACAAGCTGCTGCGCCCATTGTTGCAGCCGATTATGCGGCGCGTTTTGGCCCACCGTGTCAAATCCGGCAAGGACGATCCAGTACGTAGTCAGGAAAAGCTTGGCCTGACCGATTTAAGCCGGCCTAAGGGCACGTTGATTTGGTTACACGCGGTTGGATTGGGCGAAGTGCTGGCCTTGCGCCCCTTAATCACTGAAATGCGACGCCAACGCCCGGATTTGCAATTCCTGATCACATCAACAGCGCGCTCAGCTGGCAAAGTTATTGGGGACAATCTGCCGGACAACACAATGCACCAGTTCCTACCGCTGGATGGTCCGCTTTTTGTGAAACGGTTTCTGAATCATTGGCAACCGGACCTGTCGATCTGGTCTGAACAAGACCTGTGGCCCGGCGCGATCATGGACACCGCGCGCAGGGGCATTCCACTTGCCTACATCAACGCACGGATCACGCCGCAAAGCTATCAGCGGCGAAAAACGTTTCGTGGATTGTATCGCAAGATGCTGGCCCAGTTCGAAATTGTCACCGCCCAAAATCAGGAAAGCGCTCAATTCCTTGAAGCCCTTGGCGCGCATGACGTAAAGGTCATGCCCTCGCTGAAACCCGCCGCGGAACCACTGCGCGCGGATGCAGGTGTGGTTCAGGAGATGCAGCAGGCTATAGGCACGCGCAAGGTATGGGTTGCCGCATCTACGCATAAGGCCGACGAAGACGTTGTGCTTGAGGCCCATAAGATCCTGCTCAAACGCGACCCTCAGACCCTGTTGGTTCTGGTCCCGCGCATTCCCGTGCGCGCGCCCGAGATCGCGACGACACTTGCGCACGCGGGTTTCTCTTTTGCTCAGCGCAGCATCGGGCAACCCATAGCACCGGAAACGTCTGTCTATCTTGCCGACAGTTTCGGAGAGTTGGGCGTGTGGTATCGCATTTCGAACATCGCACTGATTGGTGCGTCATTTGACGGGTTAGGTGGGCATAACCCATGGGAGGCGGTGTGTCTGAGCAACCGCGTACTGCACGGCCCCGGTGTACATAATTTTATCTCAGATTATCAGATACTTGACGCGCAATCGATCAGTGAAGAAATCGCCGATACGCCGCAAGCGGCACAGGAAATCGCGGATAAGATAACATCAACTAAAGGCGCGAAACCTCACGCCAATGCGGATCGATTGATTGATGAGGCCCGCAGTGCGCTCGAACCTCTCGCTGCGGCTCTGCTCAAACTCGAGGGGCACAGCGCATGATATTGGGCACAACCATGGTATTTTACCGCCTGCTATGGGCCTGTTTATTGCCGGTTGGGCTGGTGTACCTCTGGCTTCGCGGTCGCAAGGACCCGCTTTATCGACAGCACATTGGAGAACGATTTGGCGTCTATTCAAAACCATTGCCACAGCGCCCGGTTTGGATCCATGCCGTCAGCATTGGCGAATTGCGATCTGCGACGGCTTTGATACGCTGTGCACTGGCCGCTGGGCATAACGTGCTGGTTACAAACTTCACCCCAGCCGGGCGGCGCGAATCCGAGAAACAGTTTGCCCCGGAAATCGCAAGCGGTCGGCTGGCTGTGGTCTATGTGCCTTTTGACATGAGCTGGTGTCACAGGCGGTTAATCGCGGCCTGTCAGCCGCAGATTTGCCTGCCCCTCGAGGTGGAAATCTGGCCTTGCATGATCCACGCCACCCGGCGGGCCGGTGTGCCGCTTTATCTATGTAACGCGCAATACGCGACCAAATCGTGGATACGCGATGCCAAGGGGTTGAAGTTTCGCAAACGGATTGTCGCGAAATGCGCAGGTGCTTTTGTAAAATCGGACATCCACAAACAGCGATACGAGTCGATCGGCGTCGAGGACGTAATCGTGACCGGCGAATTGCGGTTCGATCAGGCGATCCCGGACTACCTGCTAGACGCGGCAGAGGCGCATCGCCCAGCCCTGCAACGGGACAATCGCCAAGTCATCGCCATAGCCAGCGGCGTGGAACATGAAGAAACAATTTATCGGGACATGATCCAGAACCTTGTTGCCAATGCCCATGAGCGTGGTTCGCCGGCACCGTTGGTGATCTATGTTCCGCGCGCACCCGAACGGTTTGACGCGGTGTTTGACGGGCTGTGTCAGGCCGGGCTTTCGGTTGAGCGGCGCTCAAGACTGGGCGCGCCCGGCGCCGAAGGCCTGAAGAACATCCAACTTCCAGACACCAACAAGATACAGGTTCTGTTGGGCGATAGCCTTGGTGAGATGTTCTATTACCTCGCCCTAGCGCAAAAGGTCATCGTGGGCGGCGGGTTTTATGAAAGAGGCGCGCATAATATCATCGAGCCGCTTGCCATTGGCAAACCGGCCTATGTGGGCCCTTACACGTGGACAATCGAATACCCGTTCGAAGAGGCGAAACTTGCCGGCATTGCGACATCCTACGAGACGCCAGACGCCATGGTCGACGCACTGTTGGCGCTGCCCGTTCCCGAACCGCAAACCATCGCGGAGTTCATGGGTCTGCACTCTGGGGCCAGCGCAAAAACGCTGGCGGGTATCGAAAAGGTTATCGCCCGATAGCACCAGTAGGTCACGAAGGCGCAGCTCAAAACCTGCCAGGGGCTACCCTAAGCGAGGATATGCTTTTGCCGCGACACCTGCCCCTAGCGTCTCCTGAATGGGTTGGTCCTGCACGAGCGAACTAAAAACCTCACGCCACTGCGGATAGTCCGACGCGAGATTGATAACAGGCCAATCGCTGCCAAACATGACGCGGTCAGATCCAAAGATCTCGTACACATGAGAAACATAAGGTTGCAAATCGGGTGTGGTCCAATTTGCACCCGCCTCCGTCACCAAGCCCGACAGCTTACAGAAAACACTTGCAGACTGGGCAACCTGCGCCATCAGTGACGCCCAAGGCTCAAATCCGTTGTCGCGGATTTCGGGTTTCGCGCAGTGATCCACGACGACGCGCAATCCGTCATATTTCTCAAGGAAAGTAAGTAGATGCGGCAAATGCCGCGGCATGACCAGCGCATCGAATGTGAGGTTATGCGCACGCATTGCTTCTATGGCCGGGCGCAGTTCATCCAGCAGCATCCAACGATCATCAGGGATGTCCTGTATCATCGGGCGCAGCCCCACCAGTTTTGGATGCTCCGTCAGCCGGGCTATCGATTCTGGAGCCGTTTCTTTTTCAAGGTCGACCCAGCCTACCACCCCAACGATCCAGTCATGAGTGTCGGCCAATGAAAGCAGAAATTCGGTTTCCGCCTCTGTATCCGCCGCCTGAACGGCAATGCATCCCTCGATGCCAGCGCTGTCCAAAAGCGGTTTGAGGTCGGATGGCAGGAAATCGCGGTAAAGCGGCGCAAGATCTGGCGTGAGCCAACCATAGTCACCTCGATCCAGTTTCCAGAAATGTTGATGTGTATCGATTTTCACGGGCCTAGACCTTGAATGGATTGGAATTGGGTGTCGGTGCATCCGGACTCACAAGTCCGGTTGCCTTGAGGGTGTCCCAGAAACTTTCGGGAATTTCCACTGACGCCCATTTCAAGGCGTCCTGCAATTCTTTGCGGTTGCGCAACCCCGGAATGACGGACACGACCGCGTCGTGTCCCAATGGGAATTGCAGTGCTGCGGCGGGCAGCGGCACGCCAAAGGCTTGGCAATGTGCTGACAAATCAGCGACCCGTTTTCGAATATGATCCGGCGCCGCGCCATAGTTCCAGGTTTTTCCACCAACCAGAATACCAGAGTTGAACGGGCCACCGATCACAACCGAGATGCCTCTATCAGTGCAGGCGACTAACAAATCCTCCAACGGGTCCTGCTCAAGCAATGTGTACCGCCCGGCCAAAAGAAACACGTCCCAGTCCCCGATGCCCATAGCGTCCATGCAGACGGCGCTTTCATTCACCCCCAACCCGATGGCCTTAACCACCCCACCGGCGCGCAATTCGTCCAACGCCTTGTACCCACTATTGGCTAGGTCGGAAAAATGACCTTCATGGGCGTCACCATGGGTCATCCGACCAATGTCGTGAACATAGAGAATGTCGATCCGATCAAGGCCCAGCCGCTGAAATGAGTCTTCAACTGATCGCATGATCGCATCGTAGCTGTAGTCAAAGACAGGATGGAACGGCAGCGGCTCTGGCCAGCCAAGCGCAGCAGGATCTTTCGGCATTCCCGGTTTAAGCAATCGCCCCACTTTGGTCGACAGCACATAGTCTTGCCCGCGCAGCGCATCGCCTACAGTATGCTCCGAGCGCCCAAACCCGTAGAACGGCGCCGTGTCAACATATGTAAGGCCTTGTGCGAACGCCTCCGTCAACGTTTGCGCGGCTTCGATATCATCGACCGGATTAAGCAAACCACCCAGAGGTGCACCGCCAAAGCCAAGCGTGGGAACCAAAAGTGAGGTTCGCCCAATTGAACGTCGCGGCAGCATCATCTCTCAGCTTCCCTTCCGAAACGGGTTGGAGCCGCCGTACAAGCTGGTCAAATCGTCGGCGAGATTATCGATCATATCCGTAACCTCCTCCATCGACGGTACTTCAAATTCATCAACGCGTTCCGTGTGAGGGCAGCTCAGAGCGGCGGTAACATTGCCCGATGGTCCAAAAATCGGGAAGGCAATATTGGTGACGCCCGTCAAGGTGGCAGAGGGCATTAGTTCGTGACCGACACTACGTATGCGCGCAAGGTGTTCATCAAACTCGGCACGGTCGAGTTTGGGCTCACCCACCGCCAAACGGTGCTGGGAGATCAGGTCATCCACTTCGTCGCTTGATCGAAAGGCCGCGAGCACTCGCCCAGTACCGGTATTCCAAAGGCCGACGACGGTGCCGGTGCGCAATGCAAGCCCCCAATTGCCCGGCGATTCAGCGGCGGCAACAACAACGATGTCGCCATTACTTTCCATGCCCATATGACACGATTGCCATGCCTTGCGCGTCACGGCGCGCATCCGCGGCAGTGCTGCTTCGATCACCCGACCGATAGGTGGATGGCGTTGGCTCAGCGAGAACATTTTTAGGCTCAACGCGTACCGATCCCCGGAAATGGACCGGTCGATATACCCGCGCCGGACAAGTGTTGAGATCATTCTGTAGATTTCGCTCTGCGAGCGATCCAACGCCTTGGCCACCTCGCCCTGTGTCAAACCCTCTCCGTGGCTGGCCAACAGCTCGATGATGTCGAGCCCTTTTTCCAACGCCGGGGCCCGGTACTTGTCACTGATTTCTTCCATTCCGCGCCCAATTCTCCCTTGGAACTCTCAAAAGGATCATAAAAGCGGCGATCGATGTCAAGCTTGATTTATAGATAAATAAATGTTTTGTATTTGAATGTAGGGCGGAAAATCTTATACTTTTGACGTCTTCGTCCAGGGAGGAAAAAAATGAAAAACTCGAACTATTTAAAAGGTTTACTGGCAAGCACGGCGCTCGTGGTAGCAAGCGAATCGGCGGTGGCCGCGGAATGGGGTAGCTTTGATGGCGTCACCGTCGAAGCGAAGCTGATTGGTGGTCAGCAGTATGAGGGCCTCTATGGGCGTATTGCAGATTGGGAGGCCGCAACCGGCGCCAAAGTCGACATCATTTCAAAGAAAAGCCACTTTGAGATCGACAAGGAAATCAAGTCTGACATGGCGGCCGGAACAACCTCGTGGTGTGTTGGGTCAAACCATTCGTCTTTTGCACCGCAATACGAGGGTCTGTATGTCGATCTGAACGATTATGTCTCTGCGGAAACAATTGCTGAGTTTGTTGGCGGCAACATCGGTGCCTCGACAGTCGGTGGCGAATTGTTGATGCTGCCACGCGCGCAATTCGACGTGTCGGTTCTCTATTACCTCAAGTCGAATTATGAAGACGCCGACAAAGCAGCAGCCTTTAAGAGCGAATATGGCTACGACTTGGCCGTGCCGGAAACATGGGAACAGATGAAGGATCAGGCGATCTTTTTTGCGGATCCGCCCAATTTTTATGGCACACAATATGCGGGTAAAGACGAAGCCATCGTCGGACGTTTTTACGAGATGGTTGTCGCAGAGGGCGGCAATTACCTGGACGATGAAAAGCGTCCGATCTTCAACTCGGATGCCGGCCAGCGCGCACTACAGTGGTTTGTCGACCTCTACGAGGCCAAAGCCGTACCGGCCGGGACAACCTCTTATGTTTGGGATGACCTTGGACAGGGCTTTGCTTCTGGGACCGTCGCGCTGAATTTGGATTGGCCGGGCTGGGCCGGGTTCTTCAACGATCCGGAATCCTCAAAAGCCGCCGGCAATGTCGGCGTTGCAGTGCAGCCAATGGGGTCCGTGACACGCACCGGATGGTCCGGCCACCATGGTTTCTCCGTCACCAATGATTGCGACAACAAAGAAGCAGCAGCGTCACTTGTTATGTTCCTGACCAGCGAAGAAAGCCAGCTGGCGGAATCTGCCGGTGGATCGCTGCCGACACGCACAGCCGTATGGGACGCAAATGTAGCCGCAGCCAAGAGCGGCGACGATGCGTTCCGTGCCGAAGCGCTGGCGGCGTTTGCAGAGGGTGCAAAATACGCGTTTGCAGTTCCGCCAATTCCGGAATGGGGTGAAACCACCAACATCGTTTTCCCAGAGCTTCAGGCCGCCATCGTCGGCGACAAAACCGTCAAAGAGGCACTAGATGATGCCGCCGAAGCCGTTGACGAGCTGATGCAAGAATCCGGCTACTACTAGGTCCGGGTTCCCTTCTCCCAATTGGGGGCGGATTGGTTTCGCCCCCATACTCTCCTTGCCCAGTTCCCAAAAAGGTGTGACATGCCCCGTCGCCGCTTTCCAGAGTGGTTGGTTCTTCTGTTGCCTGCGTTCATCGTCATTGCAGCCGTTGTCCTGATCCCGCTGATTTTCTCGCTCTACTCCAGCTTTACGCCTTACAAGCTGACGCGACCCTCAACGTTGTGGCGTTGGGTTGGCACCTACAACTATGAAAAGATCCTGACCGACGCAAAATTCTGGGCTGCCTTTGGTCGCACCGTTTTGTTCCTGACCATTGCGCTGAACCTTGAACTGATTTTGGGATTGGGCATTGCGTTGATGGTTAACAAGGTGACGTGGGGCCAGCGCACTCTCAGAACCATTCTGATGTTTCCGATGATGTTCTCTCCCATCCTTGTTGGCTTTCAGTTCAAGTTCATTTTTAACGACAATATCGGGCTGGTGAACAACGTGTTGCAGTCTTTGGGGTCCAACACCGCCCTACCGTGGCTGGTCGATGGCAAATTGGCGATGTTCTCAATCCTGTTTGCGGAAATCTGGATGAGCACTTCTGTGTTCGCCATCCTGATCCTGGCCGGATTGTTCGCCATGCCGCGCGACCCGCTGGAGGCTGCAAAAGTGGATGGGTGCACCGCATGGCAGACGTTCCGTCATATAACGCTTCCATTTCTGATGCCCTTTATCTTTATCGCAATGACTATCCGTTCGCTGGATGTGGCACGTGCCTATGACATCGTTCAGATCATGACGGGCGGCGGCCCAGCTCGTCGAACCGAGCTGCTTTGGACGTTGATGAGCCGTACCGGCTATGTGGACGCGCGGATGGGGCTGGCCAATGCGATGGGCTATGTGTCGATCATTCTTTCCATCCTCTTCACCATCTATTTCTTTCGCAAGCTTAGCGCAGCTCGCGCTGAACTGGGCATGGCGGGGTAACGAATATGGATCGCAATCTCACACACCGCAATCGCCGCCGCGTTCTGAAAGCAGTCCACTTTGTCGCGCTTTTTCTGACGATGGCCATCATATGCATTCCTGGCCTCTGGATCGTACTGAATTCGTTCCGTCCCACCGTCGAGATCATGGCAAAGCCGCCAGTCTGGACGCCAAGCTTCACGCTCGACCATTATCGCGCCATGTTCGGCGGCGCCGGAGAAGGCGGCGTGCCTGTGTTCTCCTATTTCCGCAATTCGATGATCGTGTCTGTGACATCCACAGTGATCGCTATTCTGATTGGCATGTCAGGTGGATACGCGTTTGCACGCTACCGTTTCAAAGGCAAAGGCGCCTACTTCGTTGGTCTGATGCTGTTTCGCGCGGTGCCGGGTGTGGCGCTCTCTTTGCCGCTTTTCATCGTGTTCGCCCGCGTCGGGATTATTGATACGCATTTCGGGTTGATTCTGGCCTATGTTGCAATGAACGTCCCATTCACCGTTTGGCTGACGGACGGGTTCTTTCGCCAGATCCCAAAGGAGCTGCATGAAGCGGCCGAGATTGACGGCTGTACCCGTTGGCAGGCTTTTTGGAAGGTCGAGTTCCCTGTCGCCCGTTCGGGCGTAGCTTCAGCGGCGATCTTTGCCTTTCTCACCAGCTGGAACGAATTTGCCTTGGCGTCCCAACTGACACGTTCGGTGGGATCAAAAACAATGCCGGTTGGTCTGCTCGATTTCACGGCTGAATTCACCATTAACTGGGGTGGGATGTGCGCACTTGCGGTGCTTATGATCATCCCCGCGCTCATCCTGACTTTCCTTGTTCAGAAACACCTGATTGCCGGCCTGACCTTCGGCGGCGTCAAAGGATAACATCATGACCGAAGTAACCCTTTCAAATGTAGTCAAAAACTACGGTGCTCACCGGGCAGTACACGGCATCGACCTCGATATTCAACACGGCGAATTCGTGGTTCTGGTTGGGCCTTCGGGATGCGGCAAATCCACGACTTTGCGAATGATCGCCGGGCTCGAGGCTATATCGGGCGGCGATGTCTCAATTGGTGGGCGGATCGTGAACGACCTGCCGCCGCGGGAACGCAATATCTCGATGGTGTTTCAGAATTACGCGCTTTACCCCCACATGACCGTTCGCGAAAACCTTGGGTTCTCGCTGGCGATCAAGAAAAAGGCACCCGAAGAAATTATCGCGGCGGTGGATGAGGCCGCTGCAATCCTCGGGTTGGATGAGTTGATGGATCGCAAGCCTGCTGAACTGTCTGGTGGTCAGCGACAGCGTGTTGCCATGGGGCGGGCGATTGTGCGCCACCCGGATGTATTCCTGTTTGACGAACCCTTGTCGAACCTTGACGCCAAGCTGCGCACTCAGATGCGGGTCGAGATTAAGAAGCTACATCAGAAAGTCGGCAACACAATCATCTACGTAACCCACGATCAGGTCGAAGCCATGACGTTGGCAGATCGTATCGTGCTGATGCAGGACGGGCATATTGTTCAGGTCGGCACTCCACTGGAACTGTTCGACAAGCCGGTCAATACGTTTGTCGCAACGTTCATCGGTTCACCGCCAATGAACCTGATTGACGGAATTGTGCGCGGCGATAACGCGGTCGAATTGCACGCTCCGTCTAGCGGAGGATTACATGGCGGTCTGACAATACCCTTACCGTCAACCGCACGTGGACGCGTTTCAGATGGTCAGGCGATCAAGTTCGGGTTTCGGGCGGACAATTTGATGCCGATGGGACACGCGGTCGAAGAAGGTGGAGAAAGAACTGAGCTGGATTTGCCCGTTACCCTGACAGAACCATTGGGCACGGAAACCTTGTTGTTCACTGAGGTGGCCGGAACCGAAGTACAAGCTAAGATGTACAACCCCCGCCCAGTTCGGCCCGGCGAAACTCTGAAATTCCAGCTGATGCTGGACAAGTGCCACATCTTTGATGCGGCGACATCGAATGCAATCCGGGGCTGATCATGGCACATATCACACGAATAGACCTACAGATGATCGACTTGGTTCCCAAGGTGAAACGGGTCGACGCCATTCAGACATTTGTCAGCCAGGAAACGCCGATTGTGACGCTCCACGATAGCGATGGCGCAACGGGAACCGGATATTGCTATACTATCGGAACCGGCGGGCCTTCGATCATGGCCATGCTCGAACACACCTTGGCGCCCTTGTTGATTGGACGTGACCCTGACCGGATCGAAGGGTTGTGGCAGGAGATGCTGTTCAGCACGCATGCCACCGCCGTGGGCGCAATTACGTCGCTCGCGATGGCGGCCATTGATACGGCGCTTTGGGATCTGAAATGCAAAAAGGCGGATCTGCCCTTGTGGAAAGCGGCAGGCGGCAGCCGCGAGCGCATCCCGCTTTATACGACCGAAGGAGGTTGGTTGCATCTTGAGCCGCAGGCGCTGGTCGATGATGCGCTTGAAATGCAGGAGCGAGGGTTTCGCGGCTCCAAGATCAAGATCGGCTGTGAGCATATCAGCGAAGATGACGCACGGCTTGGTGCGGTGCGGGCCGCCGTTGGCGATCGATACGAGATTATGACCGATGGCAATCAGGGATTCACCCTGTCCGAAGCCATCCGGCGCGCGCGACTGCTGGAAACATATGGTATTGGCTGGTTCGAAGAACCCCTGCCCGCCGACAATGTGGCTGGCCACATCGAACTGGCGCGTCACACCTCTGTACCCATCGCCGTTGGCGAAAGCATGTATTCACTTAGCCAGTTCAAGGACTATTTACAGCTGGGCGCGGCCTCGATTGTGCAAGTGGACGTGGCGCGCATCGGCGGGATCACTCCGTGGTTAAAGGTGGCGCACATGGCCGAAGCGTTTAACGTGATGGTGTGTCCGCATTTCCTGATGGAATTGCATCTACCGCTGGTCTGCGCCGTGCCCAACGCCAAATGGTTGGAGTACATTCCACAACTGGACAGCGTGACAGGCGACGGGATGCGAATGAAAGATGGCTTCGCCATTCCTTCAGATGTGCCAGGCTTGGGGATAGACTGGGATTGGCAAGCTATTGACGCCAAATCTGTTCTGTCGACCACTGTGACTAGGGGACATTAATGCAACGTATGGGCATGGTGATCGGGATCAAACCCGACAAGATCAAAGAGTATAAGCGGCTTCATGCAGACGCGTGGCCAGATGTGCTGGACCAGATCAGAGGCAGCAACATCCGAAACTATACGATTTTTCTGCGAGAGCCTGAAAACCTGTTGTTCGGGTATTGGGAATATCACGGCGACGATTTCAATGGTGACATGGCCCAGATGGCCAAGGATCCCAGAACACAGGAATGGTGGACGCACACCGACCCCTGCCAATCACCGCTCGCCAGCCGCGCCGAAGGCGAACAATGGTCAATGATGGAAGAAGTTTTTCACACGGAGTGAATTGATGACAAACTCGACGGGCCGTCTGGCCAACAAGAAAGTGCTGATCACAGCGGCCGGGCAAGGTATCGGGCGCACCACCGCAGAGCTGTTTGCAGCCGAGGGTGCAACGGTTGTTGCAAGCGACATCAATCCTGAAACCCTTGCCGAATTGGATGCTCTAGACGGTGTGACCGCGTTGAAATTGGACGTAACAGATCCCGCCGCTGTGAGCGCTGCAATGGCTGAGATCGGAACGCTTGACGTGCTGTTCAATTGCGCTGGATTTGTCGCTAACGGATCCATTCTGGACTGCGACGAGCGCGACTGGGACTTCAGCTTCGAACTGAACGTCAAGGCAATGTTCCGCCTCACCCGACTGCTCTTGCCTGTAATGTTGGATAATGGCGGCGGATCGATCATCAACATGTCTTCTGTGGCCTCTTCGCTCAAGGGCGTCCCAAACCGGTTTGCCTATTGCGCCTCCAAAGCGGCCGTAATCGGCATGACAAAATCCATTGCTGCGGACTATGTCACGCAAGGTATTCGCTGCAACGCGATATGCCCTGGCACCGTGGACAGCCCTTCGATGCACGAACGGCTGCGCGCGACCGGCGACTATGAACAGGCCATGAGCGACTTTATCGCCCGCCAACCGATGGGGCGCATCGGTAAACCCGAGGAAATTGCCGCACTGGCACTTTATCTTGCAAGCGACGACAGCGCATTCACCACAGGTCAGACACACGCCATTGATGGTGGCTGGTCAATTTAGATTCAGGAGAACTTCCCAATGAAACTGTTGAGATATGGCCCAGTTGGGGCCGAAAAACCCGGCATTCTGGATACAGACGGCGCAATCCGAGACCTGTCTGGCGTCATTGCGGACATTGGCGGCGCCACTTTGGGCGACACAGAACTGAACCGGCTGCGCGAAATCGATCTGGACACGCTGCCAAAAGTTGGCGGCGATCCCCGCATTGGTGCCTGTGTCGCGCAAGTTGGCAAATTCATCTGCATCGGTCTTAACTATGCCGACCATGCCGCTGAGGCGGGGATGGATCTCCCAGAAGAGCCAGTGTTGTTTTTCAAGGCAACATCCGCCATTTGCGGCCCAAACGATACTGTCGAAATTCCACGTACATCTGTGAAGACCGATTGGGAGGTGGAACTGGGCGTTGTGATTGGCAAGCACGCGAAATACGTCAGCGTCGAAGACGCGCTGGATCATGTCGCAGGCTATTGTGTGGTTAATGACCTCTCCGAACGTGACTTTCAGCTGCATCGCTCGGGCCAGTGGGTCAAAGGTAAATCCGCCGATACGTTTGGCCCGATTGGCCCATGGCTCGTAACGCGCGACGAAGTGGCCGACCCTCAGAACCTTGGAATGTACCTAGAGGTGAACGGACACCGCTATCAGGACGGGTCGACCAAAACGATGCACTTTGATGTCGCCACCGTCGTTTCGCATATTTCGCAGTTCATGAGCCTGCAACCAGGTGATGTGATCTCTACCGGAACACCTCCGGGTGTTGGCATGGGGCAATCACCCCAGACTTATCTCAAACCCGGCGACAAGATCGAGTTGGGCGTCGAAGGGCTGGGCGTGCAACGCCAGACTGTGGTGGCTGGCTGATGGCGCGTATCACCGGGCTAAGAACCTATGATCTTCGCTTTCCAACGTCCGACCAACTCGACGGGTCGGACGCGATGAACCCTGATCCAGATTATTCGGCGGCTTATGTTGTCTTAGAAACAGATGCCGGCCACGAAGGACACGGGCTGACTTTTACGATTGGGCGCGGCACAGAAATCTGTGTCGCGGCGATCAAAGCCATGCGGCATCTCCTTGTGGGGCTCGATCTCGACTGGATGCGCGAAGATATGGGGCGTTTCTGGCGTCATGTTACAGGCGACAGTCAACTGCGATGGATTGGCCCTGACAAGGGTGCCATCCATCTGGCGACTGGGGCGGTTGTCAATGCAGCGTGGGATCTGCTGGCCAAACAATCGGGCAAACCCGTCTGGCGGCTGGTTTCAGAGATGTCACCTGAAGAACTCGTCAAGCTAGTCGATTTTCGCTATATGACAGATGTCCTGACCCCGGACGAAGCACTGGATATCCTGCGCCATGGTGCCGTGGGCAAAGCGGCGCGGATCGAGACACTCAAAACCGAAGGCTACCCCTGTTACACGACCTCTGCCGGGTGGCTTGGCTATAGCGACGAAAAACTCCGCCGCTTGTGCCAAGAGGCCCGTGATGCTGGCTTTACCCACACTAAATTCAAGGTGGGGCAAAGTGTCGAAGATGATATCCGTCGACTGACCATCGCCCGCGACGTACTGGGCGACGAGATGAACATTATGATCGACGCCAACCAAGTCTGGGAAGTTGATCAAGCTATTGATTGGGTAAAGAAACTTGCTTTTGCACGCCCGCTGTTCATCGAAGAACCAACCAGTCCGGATGATGTCATGGGACATCGCAAGATCCGCGAAGCCGTTGCGCCCATAAAGGTCGCAACTGGCGAAATGTGCCAGAACAGGATCATGTTCAAACAGTTCATCGCCAATCAAGCTATTGATTTTGTGCAGATCGACAGTTGTCGATTGGGTGGGTTGAACGAAGTGCTTGCGGTGCAATTGATGGCCGCCAAGTATGACTTGCCTGTGTGGCCTCATGCCGGGGGTGTTGGCTTATGTGAATATGTACAACACCTTTCCATGATCGACTTTGCCGCCATCACCGGCGAAAAAGATACCAAACGGATCGAGTATGTTGACCACCTGCACGAACATTTCCTGACCCCGTGTCGCGTCCGAAATGGTGCGTATATGGCACCAACAGAAGCTGGATTCTCTATCCAGATGAAGCCGGACACGCTGAGAGACTTCCAGCACAATCGTCGGATTGAGAGTGCCTGACCCAAGGAGCAGGGCCGATGCATTCGCCCAAATACCGATTGCAACGGCTACGAAATCCAGCCGCAACCAGGTTATGTTTCTCTAGAGCCCATGGCTGCGATCGTAGCCGTTCACACTTGGGCTGGCCCAGCTTGTCAATGCGCCGTTCTGTGGTTTGAAAGTTTCAACCAAAAGCGGGTAACACGCCGCTTCATCCGAACTGTGCTCGCTCGAACAGTCCCCGCCCGGACAGGCACTCAGCCCACCCAAAAGATCGATTTCCGCAAAGAAATCAATATAGTCACCGGGACGCACCGGGCTGGCCTTCATAAAGTACTGCCCCGTGTCCCGTGTGAACCCAGTACACATGAATACGTTCAAAACGTCATGCACATGCGGTTCTGCCTCATGCAGCGACAAGCCCAAGTGATCCGCCAGCGCGCGGGTCAGGTTAGAATGGCAGCAATAGTGATACTGGTTCGAGCTCAACAAGTTACCTGTATAGGGATCACATCTTGTCCCGATCACGTCATGTACAGACCCGCCGAAATCATCGATTCCGTACCAATCGAGACTGTCGGACACGACAGTCGCCATGGGCCGCAGATTCGGGAATGATGACCACATCCGCTCGCCGGTCGAAATATGTGTCCCGTGCAGCGCGCGCGTTTTACCGGAGTAAAACCGCTCAGACAGGTCAGTTAAATTCCAAAGGTTCAGGTCGCCCACTTGTGATCCTTCCACCGACGAAATGCGGAAAAAATGCCCGGCGGGCACCTCAAAACACCGCGCATCGCGCGCAGGAACCAATACTTCGTCTACCTTCTCTGCCGTGGCTCGTGCCCTCTGATACAAATCCAACGGCGCAGCAGGCAGTGTGTCATTGGGATAGCAAATAACCGGCTCCACTCGCCGCCGCGCCTCGGCATCTGAAGGCGGGGTGTGAATGTCTGTCATAGGCTATCCCAATACGTTGTCTTTGTTGATTATTTCACCGTGATTGTGATCACCTCGGACACAACGGGCGGATTGTGCGGCACATGAAATTCGTCCCCCAGAACCAGCTGCAGAGTATGCTCTCCGGCGGGCAAATCAAGCGCGACTTCGGTCTGGCCGCCACCAAAATGACGATGGTTATCGTCAGATGGAATACCAATCTCCAAAAGCTCCGCATCATCCGCGCCCTCGCCCAAGGCCGGACGGTTCAAGAAAATATGGTGATGGCCGGTGTTTTCCACTTCTGTCCCTGCTGGCGCAACACCCATGCCGGACAGGCCAAACCGTATCACAACCGGGCCATTAATCTCGGCGCCATTTTCGACTCCGATGAAATAGACTTTTGCGCCATCCGCTGACGGCGTGTCCCCGGCAAACGCCGCGCCCGCCATCAACCCTGCAACCAGAAAAGCAATTTTTTCATACCGTTAACTCCTGTTCGATATTTGACACTGCGGATCATACCGAAAATGCGTTCACTTACTCTTCACATCCTCGACACAGCCCGCGCAGGCGACCCCAGAGAACAATCGTCGTCTCAAAACTGCCCCCGCATCGCGACTTTACCGTGATACCCACTGCCCCCAAACCTGCTAGCCCTTAAGTTCTATCGTGCTGGCCCGCGTGTCAGCCGCCGACCATTTTCGCGCCAAGCCAAGGCAAATAAACCGCCGCGAAAACAAAAAAGCCCGCACAGATGTGCGGGCTTTCCAAAGAATGTAACTCTCGATCAAACGTGGCGTTCAACCATCATCTTCTTGATCTCGGCAATCGCTTTCGCCGGGTTCAGACCCTTGGGACAGGTCTTGGCGCAGTTCATGATCGTGTGACAGCGATACAGTTTGAACGGGTCTTCCAACTCGTCCAACCGCTCACCCGTGGCCTCATCTCGGCTGTCGATAATCCAGCGATAGGCATGCAGCAAAGCAGCTGGGCCAAGGTAACGATCGCTGTTCCACCAATAGCTCGGACAAGATGTCGAGCAACTGGCGCACATCACGCATTCATACAAACCGTCAAGTTTCTTACGATCCTCAATCGATTGACGCCACTCTTTCGCCGGACGGTTGGTCTTGGTCTCAAGCCACGGCATAACCGACGCGTGCTGAGCATAGAAATGTGTCAGGTCAGGGATCAGATCCTTGACCACTTCCATATGCGGCAGCGGATAGATTTTCACGTCACCCTTGATCTCGTCCAGACCATAGATACAGGCCAGCGTGTTGATGCCGTCGATATTCATCGAGCACGACCCGCAAATCCCCTCGCGGCACGACCGGCGGAAGGTCAACGTTGGGTCAATCTCATTCTTGATCTTGATCAGCGCGTCCAGCACCATCGGTCCGCATTTATCCATATCAAGGAAATACGTGTCGATCCGTGGGTTTTTGCCATCATCCGGGTTCCAGCGGTAAATCTGGAACTTGCGCACATTGGTCGCGCCTTCCGGTTTGGGCCATGTCTTACCCACCGTTATGCGCGAATTCTTGGGGAGTGCAAATTCAACCATCTGTTTGTCTCCTAATTTCCGCTGACATTGCCTGCAGTATCCTCAAAGGGATTACCGCGCTTTGGCACATTTCTCATCAGCAATAGCTATTTCCGCCGTAAATACCGCCGCTAGAATTGCGACAAACGAAGTGACCATACGTGCCGACTTCCTGAGCCTGACGCTTCACGCCTGCCCGATCAAGGCAGTCGCGGTATTCGCGATTTCCGGTCACGCCAACCGCAACCCCACCCCAGAATATCGCGGCGGCCGGTACAGCACCCGCTGCGACAAAGGTTCCGGCTGTCAAGACGCCACCCGCCGCTTTCTGCTGATTACGCGTGGTCTTACACTGCGCGGCACTTTTGTTTTCCCCAGACGCCGGACTGGATCCAGTTGCAGACTTCGCCCCGAACTGAACCGCGTATTTGTCTTGCAAACAGTCGTTCACATCGCGTGCGCCGCGCTCGGTGCCTCCATTGGAAACCACTACACTGGGTACAGCCGCCGCTTGGTTCACTGCGTAGCTACCCGGTGCCCGAGTTGCCTTCATGCAGGCCCGCACGTGTGTTGCGACTTGGTTGTTTTGCGCCTGCACTTCTACAGGTGAACCAAAGACAACACTCATCGCGCACGCCGCACCAGCGATCAACCGCACCGCCCCCGAAACCATCAGAATGTCCGCGCCTTTGGGGCGATTTTCTTGAGGCTGATACCGCCTTCGTCTTCGGTGGTCAGCGGGTCCTTGATGACTGGACGATAGCTCAGATCAACTGTCCCGCCGTCAACGCGCGCCACTGTGTGCACGCGCCAGTTCTCGTCGTCACGCTCGGAATAATCCTCATGCGCGTGTGCACCGCGGCTCTCCTTGCGCGCTTCGGCCCCCACAATTGTCGCCATGGCGTTTGGCATCAGGTTGGTCAACTCCAGCGTTTCCATCAAGTCGCTGTTCCAGACCAGCGACGTGTCAGTCACGCTCAGATCGTCCATCTTGGTCGCGATCGCTGTCATCTTCTCGACACCCTCTTTCAAGGTTTTGTCGGTCCGGAAAACAGCCGCGTCAGCCTGCATAGTACGCTGCATTTCAAGGCGTAGTTCTGCGGTGGGTGTGCCACCCTTGGCGTTGCGCAGCCCGTCCAGGCGATCAAACGCTTTGTCGACAGACGCCTGATTCAGAACTGGGTTGGGCGCCTCGGCGTCCACGACCTTGCCCGCGCGGATCGCAGAGGCGCGTCCAAACACCACGAGGTCAATCAACGAGTTTGAACCTAGACGGTTCGCACCATGCACCGAGGCGCATCCCGCCTCGCCCACAGCCATCAGGCCCGGTACAACTGCGGTTGGATCCCCCGCCGATGGGTTCAGCACCTCGCCCCAATAGTTTGTTGGGATACCGCCCATGTTGTAGTGCACCGTTGGCAGAACCGGTATCGGTTCCTTGTTCACGTCAACTCCGGCAAAAATCTTGGCGCTTTCGGAAATACCCGGCAGGCGTTCGGCCAATGCTTCGGATGGCAGGTGGCTCAGGTTCAGGTGAATGTGATCCCCGCCTTCGCCCACACCGCGACCTTCGCGAATTTCCATGGTCATCGAACGCGAGACATAGTCACGCGGCGCAAGGTCTTTGTACTGCGGTGCATAGCGTTCCATAAAACGCTCGCCTTCGGAGTTGGTCAGATAGCCACCCTCTCCACGCGCACCTTCTGTGATCAGACAGCCAGAGCCGTAAATGCCTGTCGGGTGAAATTGCACAAATTCCATATCCTGAAGCGGCAATCCGGCGCGCGCCACCATCCCGCCACCGTCACCAGTGCAGGTGTGCGCCGAGGTTGCCGAGAAATACGCGCGACCGTAACCACCCGTAGCCAAAACGACCATTTTGGCGTTAAAGACGTGCATGGTGCCGTCGTCCAGCTTCCAGCAGACCACACCCTGACATTGACCATCGTCAGACATGATCAGATCGATGGCGAAATACTCGATATAGAACTCAGCGTTGTTCTTGACCGATTGGCCATATAGCGTGTGCAGGATCGCGTGACCGGTTCGGTCCGCCGCAGCACAGGTGCGCTGCACGGCGGGGCCTTCGCCAAACTCGGTTGTGTGGCCACCAAATGGGCGCTGATAAATCTTGCCCTCTTCGGTGCGCGAGAATGGCACGCCGTAATGCTCAAGCTCGTAAACCGCTTTGGGTGCCTCGCGGGCGAGGTATTCCATCGCGTCCGTATCACCCAGCCAGTCGGACCCTTTGACGGTGTCATACATGTGCCACTGCCAGTTGTCGGGCCCCATATTCGAGAGCGACGCGGCAATGCCGCCTTGTGCGGCCACTGTGTGGGAGCGTGTCGGGAAAACCTTGGTCACACATGCGGTGCGCAGGCCCTGTTCGGCCATGCCTAGCGTCGCGCGCAAACCTGCACCCCCTGCGCCTACGACAACGACGTCGTATTCGTGGGTTTCATATTCATATGCTGCTGTCATCGTTCAGAATCCTTACGGCGCGTTCACAGGGCGAGTTTGACAAGGGCAAAAAGGCCCGCGGCGATCAGCGTATAGGCAATGGCGCCTACCGCGATATAGGTCAGTTTTTCCGCCAAACCGTGCATGTAATCTTCGATTGCGGCATGGGCTTCGCGCATCAGGTGAATGATGCCCACAACCAGCGTCAACCCGGTCACGATGGCCGGGAAAGGCCTGCTGTAATACGCCAACACCTCTTCATAGGTGCCGCCCAGTCCAATACCGAATGTCAGGACAAAGAGCGGGACCAGCACCACCAGAAGCGTAGAGCTGACCATCATCTGCCAATGATGATGCGTGCCGGCCCGGCCAGACCCATTTCCCACGGCGCGTTTGCGGTCGGTAAGGTATTGCATCGCCAGTCTCCTTATACGATCAGCGCGGTGAGCAACGTTAAAACGGTCGCCCCCACAAAAAGAGCAGTGCCCAGTTTCAGCGATGTCTCAAGATCAAGGCAATAGCCAAAGTCCCAGATGACGTGCCGCAACCTGCCCAGCATGTGGTAATAAATCGCCCAGGTTCCGCCCAGCAGGATCAAGTCACCCAAAAAGCTGCGTACTATACCATCAACGGTTGCAAACGCCTCAGGACCAGATGCCGCCGCCAAAAGCCACGCGACCACGATCACCGAAAGAACCAAACAGGCGATACCAGTGATACGAACCATGATCGACGATATCGATGTCATCTGCGGGCGGTAAATGGTCAGATGCGGAGACAGCGGGCGTTGTACCCTTTTTACCTCGGCCATACTCTTTCCTTTCATATTCCCTTGGATACTTACTAACGGTTTTTTCGTTTAAGTCACCTTTCCAAGTCGGGAAAATCTGCGTTTTTTTGGCACATCAGGTCAGATTTTTTGATTTTCGTGATCACAGCTTTTTGTTAGTGATCACAAAACCAAATTTAACTTTTTTTGTCAGGTAATTCCGACGATTTATTGAGGAAATATGGAGACTCACTTATCACCAGAGCCAAAATCGAATGTTTGCGCTCGCAGAAAAACCCAAATGACAAGGTGACGTGCGCGGATCAATATTCAGCAGTGAACAGAGAAATCTGTTCCGCAACTTCCCTAATCAGCTTTTCACGGATGCGTTTTGGGTATTCCTCAAATCCATTGGCGGTCACAACAAAGGCCCCAGAACCTGTGATCACATTTTCCCAGAAATACGCGGTCAGATCAGTTTCATCTGTTTCTATGACCAACGCATTCACCGTGATCTCTGCCGCCTTCATGATCCGCCGCACCTCTGACGGCTCCGCGCCTTCATTTGAGATACCGTCGCCCGACACGTCAATAACCCTGCGCCGACAGTCTGGCGCAGTATCAAATTCGTTGCGCGCGCGCAGCAGCGCATCACCAATCGCCGTCGAATATCGGTCCCAGCTTCGCGGAGCGGCTTCGATGGCAAGTGCCAGATCTTCCGCGGCCTCAAAACTCTCAACCGACGTCCAGGGAACAACCAGCGCCTGACGCCCTTCTCCGGTCCATTGCATCAATGCCACGGCGGCCTTTGCCTGCACGAGTGCTTCGACCACCACGCCATCGCGCATCCCGGCGGCCAGCCCATCCATCTGTATCCGGTATTCTTTGGGGTCCACACTGCCAGACACATCGACCGCCAGCAAAAGTGCAATGTCACAGGCCCGCGCCGAAACTGGCGCGATTCCGATCATCAGACACATCAAACGTCGCAACCACATGGCTTACCCTAGCGAGCAACAGACAATCGCAGCATCACAATGATGTGCAGACCGCGATTGCGACGGGCTACTCTGGTGCGATCTCGACCAGCCAATCAGCAAACTCTGTGCACATTACAATCTCGGCATACTGTGGATCGTAGAACGCGTTGGCCTCCTCGCAGGGGATAACAGACACCCGCAAAGTCTCTGGCAGACGGAATTCCATGTTCAGCGCCGCAATCTCGTCAGAGATCAGATCAAGCGTCAGCTGCCCGCCGTCTGAAACAACATCCACATCATGCATCTGGATCGATTTGCCCCCCTTGGGATGCGTCACCTCGTCCAGCGCGCGCCCCCAGCTGTCAGCGGCCTGCTCATATTCATCCGGACAGTATTCTGCCCGATCCTGCGGCAAACCCAAATCTTGGGCCACGTCATCCCGCTCATCAGGGTTCGCACCGTAAAATATGCACACCAGATTATAATAGCGCTGCAAATCTGGGCCGTGCACATCCCAGAACGCGACGTCCCCCGTGTTCTCCGCCTCGCCCAGAAATCCAAAGGCTGTGTCATACGCCAATTGAACCGCGGTGTCCTCTTCATAAAATGCGTCGATCAGGAACACAGACAATACATCCGCCGCATCCTCTTCTTGACCAAAAATAGGAAGGCCCAGAATGTCGATCAGCGCATGTCCCAGTTCATGATAGAAAATGCCAAGAAGGTTGCTTTCGACATAGCCAAGAACTTCGTCCGGCGTCTTGTCAAACTCGACCTCGGCGCGGGCGGGCGTCGCCAGCGCATAGGCCATGGCTATCAGTACAAGGAACTTATTGATCATGCACCGATCAAACTGGCATCAGTGCCCAGTAGTCAAGATCAAGCAAAACGTCCGGCAAGTATTTTCCATCGTCTCCGCGCAATTCAAATGGCGCGCCACCGCGTGTCGCCACCAGCCGCAACCGGATCGCGCCAACACCTGGCGCGCTGGTCTCGGCCTTGTCCAGTACTTCGGACCACGCTTTGACCGTTAGCCCGGAAAATGCCGGGTTGGCATGGGCCCCACCGTTCAGGCCGACAATCATCTGCGCAT
Organism: Shimia abyssi; assembly: GCF_003014475.1. Classification (GTDB taxonomy): domain Bacteria; phylum Pseudomonadota; class Alphaproteobacteria; order Rhodobacterales; family Rhodobacteraceae; genus Shimia; species Shimia abyssi. The sequence goes on from NZ_PYGJ01000004.1 coordinate 235,291, forward strand.
TGGCCAGCCCATTAAAGCTCAGCGCGCGGGCCAGCGAGATAATATGACCGCCGTAAATCAGCCGTTGCCCATCGGGTCGGAACGTCGCGTCAAAATGCACCTTGGCGGTGTTTTGCCACAACCGCGTCGCCATCATATGCTCGGCTTCTTCCAGCGTCACACCGTCGACGTGGTCAATGGTTTCACCAATCTCATAGTCACCCCAGCGATGCGTCTCACCTGCTTGCGCAAAGTCGTAGTTGGTGAAATCCAACCCCTCAGGGATCACCAGATCCTTGGGATCCATCACTTTGGCCAGCTCTGGCACGACGGCCTCTGGCGCGGGCGCGTCCACGTCACGTTTACGCACCATGACCCAACGCACATATTCCATGACCACTTCGTCGCGCTGGTTCGTACCACGTGTACGCACGTAAACCACCCCGGTTTTACCGTTGGAATTCTGCTTGAGCCCAATCACCTCGGACGAGGACCGCAGCGTATCGCCGGCATAAACTGGTTTTAACCAGCGTCCTTCGCCGTAACCGAGATTGGCCACGGCATTCAGCGAAACATCCGGAACGGTTTTACCAAACACCACGTGAAACGCTGCCAGATCATCCAACGGAGCAGCAGGCAGGCCACTGGCGCGTGCAAACTCATCCGAAGAATAAAGCGCATGGCGCGCCGGATAGAGCGCGTGATACAGCGCCCGCTCCCCTGCCCCAACAGTGCGAGGAACGGCGTGCTCGATCACCTGCCCCAGAGTGTAGTCTTCAAAAAACCGGCCCGGATTGGTCTTGGCCATTTACTGCTCTCCCAGTTTGATCTCCGGGCTGTAGTCTCCCTCAACCTCCTTCACCACGGATTGACCGCAGCGCATCACACCGGCGGCGTGATCCCAGGTTTGGGTGGGGGAGCCATACAGCTCCCAGCCCTTGTTTAGCGCGTCCGTCACCTTGTGACAAAACGCCGACGTGTCCTCTTCGGACAGAAAACGATAAAGTTTCATGCTTAAGACCTCACCCCGGAAACACTGGATAGCCCAGCCACCCGTGCACAAATCCAATGATCGCCATCAAAATCAGCGACGCGACCAGAAACATGCCGTCCTTGGCAATTGTGCCGGTTTCCGTCGGCGTCCAGTCCGGCTCGGATTTGTTGATCAACATCACTTCGACCAAGGCCCACACGAACAGCCCACCAAACAGGATGACCGACGCCAGATCGCCATTCACCAGCAAATGCGCAAACGCCCAGGCGCGAAAACCGGCAAGTTGCGGATGACGCACATTATTGAACAGCTTACCTTTGCGTGGCGCCGGGCTCATCAGGAACAGCGCAATCAGCACCAGCAAGTTGTTGACGTGCAGCGTCCAGCTTGGCGGGTACCAAAGGTCGACAGTTGGCGACATGCGATAGCCAAAGATCATCGCCAACACACCTGCAACGATAATGACCGTTGAAACCATACGCGCGCGGCTTCCTAGCCCTTCGTGCACCGCAGGCAAAGCCCGTTTCCACAAATGTCCTGCAATCCACAGCAGAACCCCCAGCACCAGCAATGTCATTTCGCTCTCCTATAAGATGGCTTTGAGACCAGCCTTACTCTGCCAGAGCCGCGATTGCATCCGCCTTTGCAAGAATTTCACGCGCCGTGACCACGTGCAGGTTCTCAACAATCTTGCCATCCACCACGGCCACGCCTTGCCCGCTGGCCTCGCATTCTTCAAACGCGGCAATTTGACGGCGGGACAGATCAATCTCTGCCTCTGACGGAGCAAACGCCGTGTTGGCCACATCGACCTGCGCCGGGTGGATCAATGTCTTACCATCAAACCCCATGTCACGCCCTTGGTCGCATTCCACCTTCAGGCCGTCCGCATCCTTAAATGCGTTATACACACCATCAACAATCACGATCCCTTCAGCCTTGGCCGCCAACAGGCAAAGCCCTAGCCCCGCCATCATCGGCAACCGGTCCGGGCGGAAACGAGTTTGCAATTCTTTGGCCAAATCGTTTGTGCCCATCACAAACCCGGTCAGCTGCGGATAGGCCGCGATTTCCGCAGCATTCAGCATGGCGCGCGGGGTCTCCATCATCGCCCAGATCGGCTTGCCTCCAATCAGTGCGGTCAGCGCATCCAATTGCTCTGTGCTTTCGACCTTGGGCAACAAAACGGCGTCGCAATCCATTTCTGCGGCGGCGCGTGCGTCGGCCTCGCCCCATTGCGTGTCTAACCCATTGATCCGCACGACGCGCATCCGATTGCCATAACCGCCTTGCGCCAACGCGGCTTTCAACGTTGCGCGCGCATTTTCTTTCTCATCCGGGGCAACTGCATCTTCAAGGTCAAAGATGATTGCATCCACCGGCAGGTTGCGGGCCTTATCCAAGGCCCGGTCCTTGGAACCAGGAATATAAAGAACCGAACGATAAGGGCGCGCGCGCTGATCCATGAACTTACTCCGCAATAATGTTGCGCGGAATGAGCCATTAATTGATAAAAAGTTCAAGCCCAAAAATGCCGCAGCGCAGAGAAAGCACGCCCGAACGCGCCATTAACTTATATTTTTCGCCTTTGGCGCGATGATTTTCATATCGAACCAAGCGGGAGGTCCGGGTCGGGTGGCACCGATAACCGGGGATAATCAAGCGTTCGATCCAACTTGCAATCCGGGGCCGCGCCGCCTTCGGGCCTGTCTGGCCCGGTCGCCACCGTGGCGCGCTCCGCATTTGAAAGGACAGACAGATGAAACGCAAACTTCTGACAATGACGTTCGGGCTTGGCCTCATGACGTTGGGTGCTGACCTGGTTCAGGCGCAAAATGCTCGGCAATGTGGTCCGCGCGATGTTGTGGTTCAACGGCTGGCGGACGGCTTTGGCGAAACCCGCCAAGCGCTCGGGTTGGGCACTCAGGGTGCCGTGGTGGAGGTGTTTGCCTCTGAGGCATCAGGCAGCTGGACCATAACGGTCACATATCCAAACGGCGCGACCTGCCTTGTCGCCAGCGGGCAGGCTTTCGAAACTCTTGCCGAAGCACTGCCCCCCAAAGGCGATGGTGCCTGACACCGCCTTGCTACGCGGATGTCCGCGCGTGAGATTGCCTCAAAAACGACTCTGCCCGCCAGCATCGGCAGGCAGAATCACCCCTTCGCGCGCTTTCATGCGCGCGCCATATTCCGGTTTCTGATTACTTGCGGTCCAGAATTTTTTCACGTTGGTCCTTGTATTCCTTTTCGCTTAGCAACCCGTCGGCATACGCTTTCTCCAGCGCTGCAAGCTCATCGCCCACCGTCGTCGCCGCAACGGTATTTTCGGTCGTGCTGTTGCCACATGCAGATAAGCTTGCCCCCAGAAAAGCCACGACAAGCAAGGATTTCAAAGCCAGTTTCATATGTTCACTACCCTAATCAAATGTGTGTTCACGCCGAACCTAACCAGCAAATTTGAGACGGGCAAGAATACTCATTCTAACGAAAACTATTTTGTTTTCACCCTGGGTAATTGGGCCTGCGTCCGTTTGCTGCAACTGCAAAGACTTGCGTCAGAGGGCAAATCGCCCTAAGCCACCTGCGATATTTCAATCGACCGGAGACAATTCCAATGGCCAGACCCAAGATTGCCCTCATCGGCGCCGGCAACATCGGTGGCACACTTGCTCACCTCGCAGCGCTCAAGGAACTCGGCGACGTCATCCTCTTTGACATCGCAGACGGCCTGCCCCAGGGCAAGGCGCTCGACATCGCGGAATCAGGCCCTGTCGAAAAAATCGACGCCCAAATGTCCGGCACCAGCAACTATGCGGATATCGCTGGCGCGGATGTGTGCATCGTAACTGCCGGTGTCGCTCGCAAACCGGGCATGAGCCGCGACGACTTGTTGGGAATCAACCTCAAAGTCATGAAATCGGTTGGCGAAGGCATCGCAGCACACGCACCTGACGCATTTGTAATCTGCATCACCAACCCTCTGGACGCGATGGTTTGGGCTTTGCAAAAATTCTCAGGTCTGCCTGCACACAAGGTTTGCGGCATGGCCGGTGTTCTGGACAGCGCGCGTTTCCGCCACTTCCTGGCAGACGAGTTCAACGTCTCTATGCGTGACGTGACCGCCTTTGTTCTGGGTGGCCACGGCGATACCATGGTACCGTCGGTTCGGTACTCGACAGTCGCCGGCATCCCCTTGCCCGACCTGATCGAAATGGGCTGGACCACGCAAGAGAAGGTGGACGCAATTGTTCAGCGTACCCGTGACGGCGGCGCTGAAATCGTTGGCCTGCTGAAAACCGGCTCCGCCTTCTATGCGCCTGCCGCATCGGCGATCGAAATGGCCGAAGCGTATCTGAAAGACCAAAAGCGCGTTCTGCCCTGCGCCGCCTATTGCGACGGCGACCTTGGCGTCAAGGATATGTATGTCGGCGTACCTACCGTGATCGGCGCGGGCGGCATCGAGCGTATCGTCAACATCAAGCTCAACAAAGACGAGCAAGTTATGTTTGACACATCGGTCAAAGCTGTTCAGGGCCTTGTTGACGCCTGCAAAGGCATCGACAGTTCTTTGAACTAAGCCACTTAAACAAACGACCTATCAAGCCCGCCTTATGGCGGGCTTTTTGTTTAAGCAGGACAGGTTCGGCAAAAGTCGACTTGCGCATTCGACAACACATTCCGGTTGGCGTTCGCTAATACCCATTTTTTCTGCTCAAATCGATTCAGACCATATCGGTTAAAAAGCACATGAGTCGCACATCGCACCGCAGCGTTAGCGCCACCTGTGCAGATTTGTGATCACAGCTAGAAAAAGTGTGATCACAAAAACCAATTATTTACCCAACATCCCAAAAAACGCTTAATAGACTGGTAAAACTGTGCCAGAACCAATCCAACCGCAGCAAGATGGGACAGTTCAATGAACATCCATGAATACCAGGCGAAGGCACTCCTTCGTTCTTACGGCGCCCCTGTTTCCGAAGGCCGCCCCGTCACCAGAGCCGAAGACGCAAAAACCGCAGCAGGCGAACTTGACGGCCCGCTTTGGGTTGTCAAAGCGCAAATCCACGCAGGTGGCCGCGGCAAGGGCACGTTCAAAGAAGCCGATGCCGGCGAAAAAGGCGGTGTGCGCCTGACCAAATCGGTCGAAGAAGCTGCTGAAGAAGCCAAGAAAATGCTGGGTCGCACCCTTGTGACCCACCAGACAGGCCCAGCTGGCAAACAGGTCAACCGCATTTACATCGAGGCCGGATCTGGCATCGAAAGCGAACTCTACCTCGCGCTGTTGGTCGATCGCCAGACATCGCGGGTTTCATTTGTCTGCTCGACCGAGGGTGGCATGGATATCGAAGAAGTCGCCGCCGCAACGCCTGAGAAAATCCTGTCCTTCTCTGTTGATCCCGCGACCGGCTATCAGGCGTATCATGGTCGCCGCATCGCGTTCTCCCTCGGCCTCAAGGGCGCGCAGGTCAAGCAATGTGTCAAACTGATGGGCCAGCTCTATACAGCCTTCATGGAAAAAGACATGGAGATGCTGGAAATCAACCCACTGATCGTTGCGGATGACGGCAACCTCAAAGTGCTGGACGCCAAGGTCGGCTTTGACGGCAACGCGGTTTACCGCCACCCCGACATCGCTGAACTGCGCGACACAACCGAAGAAGACCCCAAAGAGCTCGAGGCGTCGAAATACGACCTGAATTACATCGCTCTGGACGGTGAAATCGGCTGCATGGTGAACGGCGCGGGCCTCGCGATGGCCACCATGGATATCATCAAGCTCTATGGCGCAGAGCCTGCCAACTTCCTCGACGTTGGTGGCGGCGCGACCAAAGAGAAAGTGACCGAAGCGTTCAAGATCATCACTTCGGACCCGCAGGTCAAAGGCATCTTGGTCAATATCTTCGGTGGCATCATGCGCTGTGACGTCATTGCCGAGGGCGTTGTCGCCGCGGTGAAAGAGGTGGGCCTCAAGGTTCCGTTGGTTGTGCGCCTCGAAGGCACTAACGTCGAGGCCGGGAAAGAGATCATCAACACTTCCGGTCTTGATGTGATCGCTGCCGACAACCTGTCGGATGGCGCGGAGAAAATCGTGAAAGCAGTGAAAGGGTAAGATCATGCGGAAAGCGTTTGTCATGGCACTATTGGGTTTCAGCACACTCTTCGTGGCCGCATGTGGCCAGAACGAGTCGTTGCCAGTTCGGACCACACCTCAGGCCGCAGACCCGGTTAGCCCCCCCTCTTCGATCAACTAAGTTTGCGATGATTTTCTCCAAGGCGCCTGGGTCGCCTTGGGGGCACGTTCATCTCACAGTTGGTCCGAAATGGGATCCGCCACGGAACAAACCTGCTTGGGCTTGAAACAGCTCAGGTCTTTTCGCAGCCCTTTCGAAACATCCGCGCCTCGCTGCGCGACACAAAACAAGGAAAGCCAATATGGCCATTCTCGTAAACGAAAACACCAAGGTTATCTGTCAGGGCCTCACCGGCTCGCAGGGCACCTTCCACTCTGAACAAGCCATTGCCTATGGCACTAAAATGGTCGGCGGTGTGACACCAGGCAAAGGTGGCATGGAGCATCTGGGCCTGCCAGTGTTTGACTCGGTACACGACGCCAAAGCAAAAACCGAAGCTAACGCCAGCGTGATCTACGTACCACCCCCCTTTGCGGCGGACTCGATCCTCGAAGCAATTGATGCGGAAATGGAACTGATCGTTTGTATCACCGAAGGCATTCCGGTGCTGGACATGATGCGCGTTCAGCGCGCCCTCGAAGGTAGCGCAAGCCGCCTGATCGGCCCAAACTGCCCCGGTGTGATCACCCCAGACGCCTGCAAAATCGGCATTATGCCCGGTCACATTCACAAACGCGGGAGCGTGGGTGTTGTCTCCCGCTCGGGTACCCTAACGTACGAAGCTGTGAAACAGACCGCAGACATCGGCCTAGGCCAATCGACCGCCGTCGGCATCGGTGGTGACCCCATCAAGGGCACCGAACACATCGACGTGCTCGACATGTTCCTGTCGGATGACGAGACGCAGTCGATCATCATGATCGGCGAAATCGGTGGGTCCGCGGAGGAAGAAGCCGCCGAATTCCTCGCCAACGAGCGCAAGAAAGGCCGCTGGAAACCGACCGCTGGCTTTATCGCAGGCCGCACGGCCCCTCCCGGCCGCCGCATGGGCCACGCCGGTGCCATCGTCGCTGGTGGTAAAGGTGGTGCAGAAGACAAGATCGAAGCCATGAAAGAAGCAGGCATTGTTGTCGCTGACAGCCCGGCGGGCCTCGGTGAAGCTGTGCTGAAAGCCATCGGCTAACGCCGAGAACACGCCCCGGGCATTGTCCGGGGCCCAAAGCGGAGCTCACGGGCACCCCCCGTGAAGAAACGAGCAAAATGGCCAACGCCATTGAACATTTTCCAGCGGATCCATCCGCCCGTGACAAAAAATATGTGACGTGCGCCGCCGGCATATTGTGCCCATTTCTTCCGCTTGACGCATTTCGGCTGTTCCGTGCCACGGGCCAGCCAATCCACCTCGGCCCAAACTAATACGGTCCTAACCCTGACGAGGTACCATCATCATGACCGAACAGTCGCCCAACGACATCTTCCACGCCTCTTCCTTTATGCAGGGGCACAACGCGGAATACCTCGAACAGATGTATGCCCGCTATGCCAATGACCCCAACGCGGTTGACGAGGTCTGGCAAGACTTCTTTCGCCAGCTGGGTGACGCCGATTTGGACGTCAAGGCAGAGGCCACCGGCCCTTCCTGGGCACGATCCGATTGGCCGCCTCAGCCAAACGATGACTGGACCCAATCGCTGACGGGTGAATGGGCCGAACCTGTGGAAGCCAAGGCAGCAGGGAGCAAGATCAAAGCAAAAGCCGCCGAAAAGGGCATCGAGGTCTCAGACGAGGCGATCAAACGCGCTGTGCTGGACTCGATCCGCGCGCTGATGATCATCCGCGCCTACCGTATTCGGGGGCACCTTGTTGCCGATCTCGACCCGCTGGGAATGCGCGATCAGACGCCCCACCCTGAGCTTGATCCAAAATCCTATGGCTTTGCCGAAGCCGACATGGATCGCCCCATTTTTATTGATAAGGTTCTCGGCCTCGACATCGCCACGATGCGCCAGATCATGGATATCGTGAAACGCACCTATTGCGGCACCTTTGCCATGCAATACATGCACATCTCGAACCCGGAAGAGGCCGGTTGGCTCAAAGAACGTATCGAAGGCTACGACAAGGAAATCCGATTTACCCGCGAAGGCCGCAAAGCGATCCTTAACAAGCTTGTCGAGGCCGAAGGCTTTGAAAAATTTCTGCATGTCAAATACATGGGCACCAAACGTTTTGGTCTGGACGGTGGTGAATCCCTGATCCCCGCCATGGAACAGATCATCAAACGCGGGGGCGCGCTTGGGGTGCGCGACATCGTGGTTGGCATGCCCCACCGTGGGCGGTTGTCGGTGTTGGCCAACGTGATGGCCAAACCCTACAAGGCGATCTTCAACGAATTCCAAGGCGGCAGCTTCAAACCCGAAGATGTGGACGGTTCCGGCGACGTAAAATACCACCTTGGGGCGTCTTCGGATCGCGAATTTGACGGCAACACCGTGCACCTTTCACTGACTGCAAACCCCTCCCACCTTGAGGCGGTGAATCCGGTTGTGCTCGGCAAAGTCCGCGCCAAACAGGACCAGTTGGGTGATGCAAACCGCACGCAAGTTATGCCGATCCTGCTGCATGGCGATGCGGCCTTTGCCGGTCAGGGTGTCGTCGCCGAGTGTTTCGCACTGTCCGGTCTGCGCGGGCACAAAACCGGCGGCACCATGCATATCGTGGTCAACAACCAGATCGGCTTTACCACCGCGCCGCACTTTTCGCGCTCTTCGCCCTATCCCACCGACAACGCACTGGTGGTCGAGGCGCCAATCTTCCACGTCAACGGCGACGATCCCGAAGCCGTGGTTCACGCCGCAAAAATCGCCACTGAATTCCGTCAGAAGTTCCAGAAAGACGTCGTCATCGACATGTTCTGCTATCGCCGCTTTGGTCACAACGAGGGCGACGAGCCCATGTTCACCAACCCGGTCATGTACAAGCGCATCAAGGGTCACAAAACCACCCTGTCGCTCTATACCGAACGACTGGTCAAGGATGGACTGATCCCCGAAGGTGAAATCGAAGATATGAAGGCCGCCTTTCAGGCGCACCTGAATGAAGAATTCGAGGCCGGCAAGGATTACAAACCAAACAAGGCTGACTGGCTGGATGGCCGTTGGTCACACCTCGACCGCAAGGACGAGGACTACCAGCGCGGGCAAACCTCGATCAAACCCGAAACGCTGACAGAAATCGGCACGGCTCTGTCAACCTTGCCCGAGGGCTTCCCGGTACACAAAACCGTCGGTCGCCTGCTCGATACTCGCAAGGGCATGTTCGACAGTGGCAAAGGGTTTGACTGGGCCACAGCCGAAGCCATGGCCTTTGGTTCTCTCATGACCGAAGGCTACCCCGTGCGCCTCGCCGGCCAGGACGCCACCCGTGGCACCTTCTCGCAACGCCATTCCGGCATTGTGAATCAGGAAACCGAAGAGCGATACTACCCGCTCAACAACATCCGCGCGGGTCAGAAACAGTACGAAGTGATCGATTCCGCCCTCTCTGAATACGCGGTCCTCGGTTTTGAATACGGCTTCTCACTGGCCGAACCCAACGCCCTCACCTTGTGGGAGGCACAGTTTGGCGATTTCGCCAACGGTGCACAAATCATGTTCGACCAATTCATCAGCTCTGGTGAATCTAAGTGGCTTCGCATGTCCGGCCTGACGGTCCTCTTGCCGCATGGCTACGAAGGACAAGGCCCCGAGCACTCTTCAGCTCGTCTGGAGCGCTTCCTGCAAATGTGTGGCGGTGACAACTGGATCGTGGCCAACTGCTCGACCCCGGCAAACTACTTCCACATCCTGCGTCGCCAGCTGCACCGGACCTTCCGCAAGCCGCTGATCCTGATGACACCAAAATCGCTTCTGCGTCACAAACTGTGCATCTCCGAGGCCGAGGACTTCACTACCGGTTCCAGCTTCCACCGTGTGCTGTGGGACGACGCCCAAAAAGGCAACTCCGACACGCAGCTTCAAGCGGATGACAAGATCAAGCGCGTCGTCATGTGCGCGGGCAAGGTTTACTATGACCTGCTCGAAGAGCGCGACGCACGCGGTATAGATGACGTCTATCTGATGCGCATCGAACAGTTCTATCCCTTCCCGGCGATGTCGCTGGTCAAAGAACTCGAACGTTTCAAGGATGCCGAAATGGTCTGGTGTCAGGAAGAACCCAAGAACCAGGGGGCTTGGTCCTTTATCGAACCCAATATCGAATGGACCCTGACCCGCATCAAAGCCAAACACACCCGCCCGGTTTATGCAGGACGCGCCGCTTCTGCGTCACCTGCAACCGGTCTGGCAAGCCAACACAAAGCACAACAAGCAGCGCTGGTAGATGCCGCGCTCTCCATGGAAGGAAACTGATCCATGACCGAAGTTCGAGTCCCCACACTGGGCGAAAGCGTCACCGAGGCAACCGTGGCCACTTGGTTCAAGAAACCGGGTGATGCGGTGGCAGTGGATGAAATGCTGTGCGAGCTGGAAACTGACAAAGTCACCGTCGAAGTCCCCGCTCCGTCTGCCGGTGTGCTGGGTGAGATAGTGGCCGCCGAAGGTGAAACCGTGGGTGTAGACGCCCTGCTCGCCACGATCAACGCGGGCGAAGGCGCGGCCCCGGCTCCCGCGGCCCCTGCCGCCGTTGAGGCCCCCGCAGCAGGCGGCGACAGTGTAGATGTCATGGTACCTACATTGGGCGAATCCGTAACCGAAGCCACTGTATCGTCATGGTTCAAGGCTGTTGGTGACACCGTCGCACAGGACGAAATGCTCTGTGAGCTGGAAACCGACAAGGTCTCCGTCGAAGTACCCGCGCCCGCTGCTGGTGTGTTGGCCGAAATCACAGCGCCCGAAGGCAGCACAGTTGACGCCACCGCCAAATTGGCCGTGATCTCCGGCTCAGGCGCCGCACCGGCCCCAGCTGCCCCAGCAGCAGCGCAAGCCCCTGCCACGGCAACCACCCCGGCACGCGGTGATGTCGAAAATGCCCCCTCAGCCAATAAGCTGATGGCCGAAAAGGGTATCGATGCTGCCAATGTTGCCGGCTCTGGTCGCGACGGTCGCATTATGAAAGAAGACGTTCTCAAGGCCGCGCTGGCCCCGGCGCCCGCCCCGGCCGCCTCCGCACCCGCCCCGGCCGCAGCACCACGCGCTCCGGTTGCCGCCGAAGACGCGGCCCGCGAAGAACGGGTCAAAATGACCCGCTTGCGCCAGACCATCGCGCGCCGTCTCAAGGACAGCCAAAACACTGCCGCCATGCTGACCACCTATAACGAGGTGGACATGACCGAAGTGATGGCTTTGCGAAACCAGTACAAAGGGGACTTCGAAAAGAAACACGGCGTTCGTCTGGGTTTCATGTCCTTCTTCACCAAGGCCTGCGTGCACGCGCTGAAAGAAGTGCCCGAAGTCAACGCCGAGATTGACGGCACCGACATCGTCTACAAGAACTTCGTGCACATGGGCGTCGCCGCTGGCACGCCGACCGGCCTAGTGGTGCCCGTGATCCGCAACGCCGACGGCATGAGCTTTGCCGAAATCGAAAAGGCAATTGCCGAGAAAGGCAAACGCGCGCGCGACGGTAAACTGTCCATGGCCGAAATGCAGGGTGGCACTTTCACCCTGTCCAATGGCGGCGTCTATGGCTCGCTGATGTCCTCTCCCATCCTGAACCCACCGCAATCGGGTATCCTCGGTATGCACAAAATTCAGGACCGCCCCATGGCCATCAACGGCCAGGTTGTGATCCGTCCAATGATGTATCTTGCTCTGTCCTATGATCACCGCATCGTCGACGGCAAAGGCGCCGTGACCTTCCTCGTGCGCGTCAAAGAAGCGCTCGAAGATCCACGCCGCCTGTTGATGGATCTGTAAAACAAAGAAGGGAAGACCCACGTATTCATTTCGCTTCAAATATCCCGGGGGAGTCACGGCCTGCCGCGACGGGGACAGCGCCCCCTCCCCACCCTCAACGCGTCAAAACCACACCGACGCGATACCGACGTAATACCGACGCAAACCGAACCGGTTTCAGTCGTCGTTTTTCAAAGGAAATGACCCATGTCCCAATATGACGTCATCATCATCGGCGCGGGCCCCGGCGGCTATGTGTCGGCCATTCGCTGCGCTCAGCTGGGCCTGAAAACCGCCGTGGTAGAGGGGCGCGAAACCCTCGGCGGCACCTGCCTTAATGTGGGCTGTATCCCGTCCAAGGCACTGCTACACGCTACCCATATGCTGCACGAAGCCGAGCACAATTTTGCCGATATGGGCCTCAAGGGCAAAAGCCCCTCCGTCGACTGGAAGCAGATGAAAACCTACAAGTCCGACGTCGTTGGCCAGAATACAGGCGGCATCGAATTTCTGTTCAAAAAGAACAAGATAGACTGGATCAAAGGTTACGGATCGATCGAGGCCGCCGGCCAGGTCAAAGTGGGCGACACGACTTATGAGACCAAGAATATCGTGATCGCCTCCGGCTCCGTGCCCTCGTCTCTGCCCGGCGTCACGGTCGACAACGACAAGGGTATTGTGGTCGACAGCACCGGCGCGCTCGACCTGCCGAAAGTCCCAAAGAAAATGACCGTGATCGGCGCAGGTGTCATCGGGCTGGAACTCGGCTCCGTTTATGCCCGTCTCGGCTCCGAAGTCACGGTTGTCGAATACATGGACGCCGTCTGCCCAGGCATGGACGCCGACGTCCAGCGCACCTTCAAACGTATCCTTGAAAAACAAGAGCTTACCTTCATCATGGGTGCTGCTGTCTCTGGCGTGGATGCAACCAAAACCAAAGCCAAAGTCAAATACACGCTCAAGAAAAAGCCCGACGACGAACAAACGCTAGACGCCGACGTGGTGCTCGTCGCGACCGGTCGCAAGCCGTTCGCCGAAGGTCTCGGCCTTGACAAGATCGGCGTTGCCATGAGCGAACGCGGCCAGATCGCCACCGACGCCCACTGGGCCACAAACGTTCCGGGCATCTATGCCATTGGTGACGTGATCGAGGGCCCGATGCTCGCCCATAAGGCCGAAGACGAAGGCATGGCCGTGGCAGAGGTGATTGCAGGCAAACATGGTCACGTGAACTACGGCGTCATTCCTGGCGTGGTCTATACCACCCCCGAGGTAGCGACCGTCGGCGCAACAGAAGCCTCCCTCAAGGCCGAAGGTCGTAAGATCAAGGTCGGAAAGTTCATGTTCATGGGCAACGCCCGCGCCAAGGCGGTGCATCAGGGCGACGGGTTCGTTAAACTGATCGCGGACAAGGAAACTGACCGTATATTAGGCGCTGCGATCATCGGCCCGGCAGCGGGTGACATGATCCACGAGATCTGCGTCGCCATGGAATTTGGCGCGTCCGCTCAGGACATCGCCCTAACCTGCCACGCGCACCCAACCTATTCAGAAGCAGTGCGCGAAGCTGCGCTGGCCTGTGGTGACGGTCCGATCCATAGTTAAACCACTCGTAGGTCGGACAAATTTGCCCGACCTACCTAACCTACCACATGGTCGATTTGGCCCGTGCCAACCAAGCGTCGTCGTATGGTCGACCGCCCTCTTCGCCATCTGTCATCGCGGCAAGGATCTCGCCGGCACTGGGCAAGCCAGCGCTTTCATCCCCCGAAGCCCAAGTCTTTGCCCGCATCAGGGCCCGCGCGCATTGGGTGTAAATCTCACCAATCCGGATCACGATAACCGAACGTGGATTGCGCCCGTTCATCTCAAAGCTCCGACCAAGTGCCGCATCCGTCGTCACACGCGCAAACCCGTTCACCCGCACCACGGTGTTCGATCCCGGCACCATGAACATCAGCGAGATGCGCCCATCCGCCACGATGTTCGCAACGTGTCCATACGGTTGTTGCCTCGCCAGTCCGGCATGGCCAGCGTCTGTGTATCCAGCTCGCGTACAACCGGGCCATCATCGCCACGCGGGCTCCCATCAGTACCCTCTGGCCCCACGGTCGAAACGACACAAAACCGGCTTGCCATGATCCAACGCCGGTATTCCGGCGTCAATGCCTGCGCGACTTTGCGCAGCGCAGGCGCCGCTGGTGCGCCATAAAGTGCCTCCAGCTCGGCAATATCACTGACGTATTGTACCATCCGGATCGAACCCCGCTTCCCGCATCAGCGCATCCGAGCGGGTTTCCACAACATCTTCAAGCTGTCTCATAAATGCCTTGGACTGCATTCCAGTTGGAATTGGCTCAAGGAAATCCACCACGGCGACGCCCGGTTTGCGATACACGCCGTGGCGCGGCCAGAACACGCCAATATTTGTCGCAACTGGAACGCAGGGCTGATTCAGGTCCTTATACAGCGCATATGTGCCTATTTTGTAAGGCTTCTTGACCCCCGGCGCGACACGTGTCCCCTGCGAATATATGATCAGCTGACCGGGTTCCTGCGCCCCCGATGCCACGTCCGCCACCATCTGCAAAATCGCAGCGCCACGCTTGCCGCGATTGACAGGGACACAGCCAATCCATCTGGCATATTGGCCGAGGATCGGCGCCCACAACAATTCGCGTTTCATGATGAACTTACCCGCAGGGACAACGCTAAAGATGACGATAATGTCGAGAAACGACTGGTGTTTGGCCCCAATCATAACCTCGCCCGTCGGTGGCGTGCCCCGGATCTCCGTCTTCAGACCGATCATCCAGCGCGCGCTCCAGCGCACCCAATGGGCATAGGTTTTACACGCCCTTAGCGCACCGTGACGACTGAACATAGCCCACGGGAAAAACAGCACGCCAATCACGAACAAGGCCAGATACATGGTGAAATTGAAGATCAGGGAACGCACCCACTGGATCATGTATGCCATTACGCCAACTCCGCCAAAACACGCCTTGCGGCCGCTCCCGTTGCCGCAAATGCCACGGCACCTGTTAAGGGTGGTATGATCAAAGGCAAAACCCAGCCAAATCCGCTAAACCCAAGCCCGGTCAGGAACCCGCCTTCATCCTGCGCAGCCGGTAACAAGAGCATTGCCAACATGCCCAACCCGGCGCCAATGGTCGCCCCTAACAGCGCCCGCAGCGTGAACCGCCGCACAAAAGCCCGTGCAATATACGTATCTCGTGCGCCAATCAGGCGCAGCACGGCGATCACCTGAGAGTTTGCGGCCAACGCTGCATTGGCAGCAAGCGTGATCATCACACCCGTTGTGGCCGTTATCAAAAGAATGGCCACCCACCCCAACAAACGCAATCGCCCCGCTGCGCGCTCCAGCGGCTTGCGCCACCGCGTGTGGTCATCCAGCACCGCCCCCGGTACCTCGGCCTGCAACCGCAGCCGCAACCCCGCGGCATCATAGCCCTCATCGTCTTCGAGGATTTCAATCAACTGAGGTATCGGCAAGCCATCAACTGGCAAATCCGGGCCAAACCACGGAGCAAGCAAGGCGCGCTGCTCGTCGTCGCTCAGCGCCCGCGCCGAGGCTATGCCGGGTGTCGACTGTAGTACCGTCAAAGCGGCCTCTGTCTGGGCCTCCATTTGCTCCGCAGGTGCCGATATGCGCAACGTCGAACTTTGCGCCAGTTCATCTCCCCAGCGCGCAGCCAATCGCCCGGACGCCAATGATAACGCCAACGCAAAAACCGTGAGAAACGCCATTGTCGCTGCTGCGAACAGGGTCAATCGGGCCGTAAACCCAGTCGGCGGCACAACCCGATCGGCCTGTGAATCGCCCATGAAAATTGTTGAAATCGACGCTTTCAAACTCACAGATCCGCCCCCGCCAATTGCAATTTGCGGTTGGAGATACGCAAAACACGTGCCTGCACGTGGTGTTTGGCTGCCCGGATCAGGTTCATATCATGTGTCGCAATCAGGATGGTCTTGCCCATCCGGTTCAGCTCGACCAACAGCTGCAACAGCCGTTGGGACATTTCCCAATCAACGTTGCCTGTCGGCTCATCCGCCAAAACCACTTCGGGCGACATAATCACCGCCCTTGCCAACGCGGCGCGCTGCCTTTCGCCGCCTGACAATTCCGGAGGCAATGCTCCGGCACGATGACCCAACCCAACCCAGCTGAGCAACTCCTTCAGGTTTGCCACCTGATCAAGCGTGTCCCGCCCCGATACGGTCAGCGGCAAGGCCACATTGTCCGCAACCGGCAGGTGATTGAGAAACTGACAATCCTGATGCACTACGCCAATCCGGCGGCGCGTCAGCGCGTGATCATCGCGATCCATCTCTCGAACATCTTGCCCAAACAACATTGCGCGCCCCGCAGTGGGCGTCAGCACACCGTAGCACAGTTTCAGAAATGTCGTTTTCCCGGCGCCCGAAGGCCCGGTCAGAAAATGGAACGAGCCGGGCGCGAGTTTCAGGGAAATCTCGCTCAGCAGTTCTCCACCGCCGTAAGTATATGCAATATTGTCTAGCTCGATCACATTTTGGCCCTCTGGTGTCGAGCTTGTTGTGCACGAGCATCGGACTGGATTCAATCCAATCACGTCAAGGCTTTGCACTTTCCCGCGCGCTTGTTACACAATAAGGTCAGAAAATAATAACAAACAGTGGGGACATCGGGGGAAATCATGAGGCTGACTTGCCCGAATTGCGGAGCTCAATACGAAGTTCCGGACGATGTGATCCCGCAAGCGGGGCGCGACGTGCAATGCTCCAACTGCGGAGATACATGGTTCCAGGCTCACCCCGACGCTGAAGCGCCGGTGGAGGAAGACGCGTTTTCCTTGCCGGAAGACAAAACTGAATCCGACGCGACTGAACCAGCGGTATCTGACGATCACGATGAATTCGAAGAAGTAGAACCGCCAGAGATTTCGCTGGGCGAAGATACACCTGTGGACGAGACTTTCTTTGACACGCCTAAAGGAGACCAGCCTCCAGAGGACAGCTTTGGAGAAGAAGACACTCCTGAGGCCGAACCGGAATCGAACTGGGGAGTCGACCCCGATGAAACGAGCGATGATGAGCCGGACGAAGCCGAAGTCGACGATAGCGACCTGGATCTCGACGATTTGGTGGCAGACACCCCGGACACGGTGATTGCGGCAGATGATGACGCAACACAACCCGACGACGACAGCGACTATTTCCACGATTACGATAAAGAATTTGGCGACGAAGAAGACGGCGTTGCCGAGGATGAGCCTTTCGAAACGCACCCACCTGCGCGCGAGCGTCAGGAATTGGATGCATCAGTAGCGGATGTGCTGCGCCAGGAAGCCGAGCATGAGGCGCGCGCGCGCTCTGCCGATGCGCTAGAGACACAGCCCGATCTGGGCCTGCGCGCCCCAGAAAATGAAACCGACAAACGGCTGAAACAGGCAAAAGCCCGTATGCGGCGCCTGCGCGGTATGCCCGATGACCCGGAGGCTCAGGAACCCACCGAGCCGCCGAAACCGGATTCGCGCCGCGATCTTTTGCCGGACATCGAAGACATCAACGCTACGTTGCGTGGTTCGGGCGATACGCTGCGCCAGTCTGATGGCGAGACCGGCGAGACGAGCGAAACAAAGCGTCGCCGTGGGTTCCGCCTTGGATTTGGGATTGCGTTGTTGCTCGCGTTGGCCGCCATCGTGACCTACAGCTCAAGCCAACAGATTGCCGAAGCCTACCCTGCTGCTGCGCCATTTGTGAATTCGTTCATTGAATCAGCCAACAATGGACGAGTCTGGCTGGACACGCAGGTGACGAACCTGTTCCTGTGGTTGGATGGAATTGCCTCTGGGGAATAATCCCCGAGGCGTTCGTCAGAACCGCTCCAACAACCGCTCGAGATAATTGCGCTCCACTTCGGGGCGCTCTGTTTCGCCTGCACGGCGCCGGATCTCGTCCAGCAAACGGCGTGCCTGACGATAGACATCCTCGCCCTGCAACAGCCCCTCTTCGGTGCCCGCGGGACCACGGTTGCCCGCACTGCGCCCCAGCGGATCCTGCGCGTCACCTTGGTTCTCCGCTGTGCCTTGTTGGCCCTGCTGCTGTTGCTGCTGTTGCGCCATCGCTTCACCCAGATTTCGCATCCCATCGCGCAGTGCTTCCATGGCTTCGGCTTGACGATCGATCGCTTCGGCAAGGTCATCGCCGCGCAATGCTTCTTCGGCCCCTTCCATGGCCTCATCCGCGCGCCCCAGGGCTTCGCGGGCCGCGTCGCCCTCGGGTGAGCCCTGACCGGGGAGTTGTCCCATCTGACGGTTCAACTCGTCCCGCAACGCCTGTTGGCGGTCTTCGAGCGAGCCGCGACCGGGTTGTTGCCCTTCGGCGGTACCCTCTTCGCCTTCGCCAGTGCCTTGCCCGGTGCCATCATGTGCCTGACCGCGCCCGTCACCACCGCTATAGCCTTGGTTTTCCTGAGACTGGCCGCTCTGGGCGTTCGGGTTGAACTGCTCCTGCAATTCGCGGAACGCCTCGTCCGACAGGCCCTGCTGTTCACGCAGCGTATCGGCCAATCCCTCCATAGCCTGCTCACCTGGGCTGGGCTGGCCCTCGCCCTGGGTGACCCGCATGTTTTCCATCATCTGTTGAAGTTCTTCCAGCGCCTGCTGGGCTTCGGCCATGCGGCCCTGCTCCATCAGCTCCTGAATTCGGTCCATCATGCGTTGCAGATCGTTTTGATCCATCTGCATCGAATTTTCCGAGAGCTGCTGCTCCTCGCCGCCTTCACCCTCTTCCTGATTCCGCCGCGCCAGCTCGCGCATATAATCCTCGGTCGCCTCGCGTAGCTCCTGCATCAGCTCAGCAATCTCCGCATCGCTGGCGCCGTTTTTCATGGCCTCTGACAGCCGTTCCTGCGCACGCCGCAAACGTTCCAACGCACTGCCAAGATCTCCGTCTTCCAGCTCCATCGCCAGATCCCAAAGGGCATCGGCAAGTTCGTCGCGCTTTTCATCACTCAGCCCATGACCAAGATGCGCCTCTAGGCGGCGTAGAATGGTCCGCATCCGCAGATAGTCTGTCTCTTTCTGAAACACCCCCTCTTCGGGGCGGTGCGACACAGCGCGTAAAATCTGTGCCACTCGCGCAGCATTGTCGCGCGACCACAACAGATCACGGCGCATTTCGATCACGACTGCCGCCAATGGATCAAAAAACCGACGTGCAGGCAAATCCAACGGGGCGGGCGTCGCCTGCCCGGTCAGCCCGGCGTCGTCCTCTGCTTTCAGGTGCACGATCACCGGCAAATGCGCCCAAGGGTGCTTGGAGAAATCCTCGATCAACACTTCTTCAAACGCGGCGCGATCACCTGAAATCGGCAGCGGCAATTCTACTTCAATCGCCGGCCTATCTTCCGGCGTCGCACTCAGGCCATAAACCCGTTCAATAGAGGGTAAATCCAGAGTGATTAAAGCTGTACCGCCAGCAACGCCATAGTCATCTTCGGCCTTGAACGGCAATGACATCTCGCCCCTCGCAGACACATCCGCAAGCCCGCTGATAGACACGCTTGGCGCATTATCCTCGATAATCGCAATCTCCCATGCCCGCCCACCGGGCCCGACAATTTCAAGCTTGCCTGATTGCGCAATAACAAAGTCCTGTTCGCTTTCTGCAGCACTTGGCACATCGCCAACTCGACCCGACACCGTCTCAGCCACAGTCAGCGCGCCCACTTCGCCGTAAAGGCGCAGCAATATGCGGCTCCCTTCAGGAAGTTCCAGCGATGCGCCGGTCTGATCGTTTAGATACAGCGCAGGTAATCCAGTATAGGACGGCGGTTCGATCCAGCCCTCCCATGTTGGCCCAGATGCCAGTGCGGCACCATTGCCCGGCGTCATCTCAGTGACTGACCCAACCTTAGCAAACGAGCCGAACAGTAAAGCAACCGCCAACGCCAACACCGCGAGATATCGCATTCCAAAAGGATCAAGCCTCGACACTTTCAGATCCGGCTGTACCGGGCGCGCCTGCATTGTGCGTTCTGCCATGCGCGATTGATGGGCACGCCAAAGCGCCTGACTGCCCATATCTTGGGCACCAATCGCCGGTTCATCCATCAATGCCTGAATAGGTCGCCCCGGAAGTGTCGCGTCCAATCGCGCCAATGCATCGGCGCGACTCGGTATATGTACGCGCCGCGCGCCATGGACCAAGGCCACAAGCCCGGCCCCAACGACAACAACACCACAGACCCACACCGCCTCAAGCGGCAGAGCATCCTGCGCGCCCATCATCAGGGCAGCAATCACTATAAAAATAAGTGACCAAAGCGGCCAAAAGGCTCGCGTCACCTGCTCCGCCAAAAGGCCAGCCCGCGTCAGGCCAAGCACCCAGCCCAGCCGCTTTAATGCAGTTTCAGCCTCAGTCCGGTGTCCCACGACGCTCCTATCCGCAAGGGCTTGGGCAGCAATGCCCTATAACCATGTAGGGATGCTATCGCGATTTATCATCTCTTCATAGCTCGGGCGTCGGCGGATAACCGCAAATTGATCACCATTCACCAGAACTTCGGGGATCAACGGGCGCGAATTATACTCGCTCGACATGACCGCCCCATATGCCCCCGCACTGCGAAACGCGATCAGATCCCCCGCCTTGGACGTCGCCAGCGCACGCCCTTTGGCAAATGTATCGCCACTTTCACAAACGGGGCCCACGATATCGTAACGCGCAGGCTCTTCGCCCGGTACAGGCTCAACAACTGGCACAATATCATGATGCGCCTCGTACATGGCCGGGCGGATCAAATCGTTCATCGCACCATCCACGATCAGAAACTCGCGATCTTCGCCCTCTTTCACATAAATCACTTCGGTGACCATGATCCCGGCGTTCCCGGCAATCAGCCGCCCCGGCTCAATCTCGATTTCGCATCCCTGCGGGCCCAGAACACGCTTGATCATCGCGCCGTATTCTACCGGCAACGGCGGCGCCGAGTTGGAACGCTCATAAGGAATGCCCAATCCACCACCCAGATCCAACCGCGTGATTTCGTGCCCGTCCGCGCGCAACTGCTCAGTCAGCTCCGCAACCTTGTTATAGGCCAGCTCAAACGGTTCCAGCTCGGTCAATTGCGAGCCGATATGCACGTCGATCCCGATCACCTTCAACCCTTTGAGGCTGGCGGCATGGGCGTATACGTCGCGCGCCCGGCTGATCGGAATGCCGAACTTGTTTTCGGATTTGCCGGTGGCAATTTTGGCGTGGGTCTTGGCGTCGACATCCGGGTTCACCCGAACGGTTATCGGAGCGACCTTGCCCAGCTCCAGCGCGACGGCATTAATCGCCTCCATTTCGGGTTCACTCTCGACGTTAAATTGGCGAATGCCCCCGGTCAGCGCGGCTGAAATCTCTTCCCGCGTTTTACCGACGCCGGAAAACACAATCCGTTCACCCGGCACACCGGCGGCGATCGCGCGCGCATATTCCCCGCCCGAGACAACATCCATGCCCGCACCCAACGCGGCCAGCGTCTTCAGAATTGCCTGATTGCTCGCCGCCTTCATCGCGTAACACACCAGATGGTCGACACCCTCCAACGCCTCATCAAACAGGCGGAAATGGCGTTCCAGCGTGGCCGTTGAATAGCAATAAAACGGTGTCCCAACCGCTGCGGCAATCTCAGAGATTGGCACATCCTCGGCATACAGCGCACCGTCACGATAAAGAAAATGATCCATGGGGCACGTCTCCTGCCTTTGCGTCCGGTCCCTCATAAACACGGACGCTGTGGCATTCAATCCACTCGAGGCAAATCCAGCTCAGCTCAGAACATGTTCCACAACCAAACGCCCGTATTTCGCGTTCATATGGCTGAAATCGTCCCGCTTGTGCTCTTCATTTGCCTCTGGCGTAAACAGCACCGACCCCTGACAATAGACATGCTCGGTAAAGAAGCCGCTGTCTTCCAATGCGGCTGACGGCGGCGGCGAAAACCTAAAATTACTCTCGCCAAGCGCTGCAACCTTTTGCGTGATCAGAGTTTTTAGTTGCTTGGCCCGCACCCCAAACTCTGATCCCACCTCATGATAGCTCGAAATAAACTTTTTCGCCCTTGGGCTTTGTGTCGAAATCAACGGGCTGCCGATATGCGTGACGGTTACGGATCGGTTCGCCTGAGCAATCTCGCGTGCAAGGTTAATCGCCCAATCTTCCTTTACGCGATGCGCGAGGATCGCATCGGCCAACCCGCTGCTGACAAATGGGACTTCGGCATTGGCCTGATAATGCGCAGACGAGAACAGCGACAATCCCGCAAGAACCACAATCTCGTCGTAGCGCCCGATGTCCAGCTCCGACATCCCGCCCGACGTCCATTGAAAATTGTTGCGCACAAATTTGCTGGACGACGTGACAACACCATTTTTTATTTCAGCGGCGCGCAACGAGTTGCGCTGGCTGCCAAAAACATCGATTTCGACATCCTTGGCGACGCAGTACTCTTGCATCTCGCCAATCGCCAGACGCACCGCGGCAACATGCGAGTTTCCGAGAAAACAAAGCCGTTTCATCGTCCAAACGCCTCCAGCATCTGCTCATCACATTGCACATCATCGACGTTGCGCGCGGGTGCTGGCTCAGCTTCTGTGCCTAGCTCTGTAATTTGCGGGGGGTGCGCCGCAAAAAAGGTCTTCATGACGACGTCCACGCCTTCTTTCAAAACCGATCGCAGGTTTGGTGCAAAAAATGTTCCACGCGCTGCAGGGTTGGTGATGATCTCAAAACTGGGGAAATAATCCACTGTGTCATGACTTTCGCATAATTGCCCCGCCGCCGTGCGCAACACGGCCTTGGAATAGGTCGACGCCGCCAATACGTGCTGCCCCGTCGCCGTCGCCGTCAACGGTACAGGCGACACCGTCAACAAAAACCGCATGTCCTGGCCTCTGCGCACGGAACGCAAAAGATCCATCGCCGCCCGGAACTCGCTCACCACATCTTCAAGCGAGAAGTTCTCGAACACATACTCGTCCGCCACATCCTCCCCCGCGACAACACCCGGCGCCAGCGGGACAACACGCCCGCTCTCGCGGTGCACCCAGGCTTCGGTCAATCCCATTGTGAAGACAAATACATCCGCCGTCAGGAACAGCTCACGCAGCCGCTCAAGATGATAGTCACGCGCCAGCACCGCCTCCTCGCGGCTCTCAAATCCAGCCGGCTCGATATTCGGGCGCATCACATCAAAGAAACGCCCGCCCTTTTCCCAGATCAGATAGGGCTCAGGGTCTTTGTCAAAGGCACTCGCGATCAATTGACGGAACTGCCGTGTGGTATACAGATTGCCATAGCGTCCCGAATACATGCCAAAGCCAAAAGACTGATGTAGTTCCGGCGCAAGCCCCATTGGCGCGGGCTCTACATCCAACACGCTATAGCCGTTCTGGCGCATATGGCGGGCGATATGCTGCGCAAAACAACTTCCGGCAGTGCCGATTTTCCAATCGGGCTGAATGTCCCACTTTTTACGGTAGAGATCAGCAAGCGCCAGCGCACTCTTATCTGCAACACCGGTTTTCCAGAACGCCCGTTCCTCTAGATCCGAATAAAAGCTCGTCAAAATACCCTCAAACCCTGTGCGCAGCAGATCATGTCTGCAAAACCCTGCTCCGGTCCTTCGCGCTCATTTTTAGGTATTTATGCCAAAGGCAGTCAGTGTTGTCACGAACCTTGACGCACCGCTTGGGTCACCTGACCGGCTTAGCCCGCAAAAACAGATACAGCGGTAAACCGCAGCTGACGCCAATTAAAAACGTGGCCGGTATGGCCAACAGCGCCAGCCAATTTCGACGCACAGCAACCTCGGCCAAAATCCACACCGACAAGGCGATCGCAGCAATCACGAGGTCCCAATACAGGCCGGTCGTCGCTTGACTAACCTTCCACTCGGCCACCAGCCGCTGCAAATCCAACCCGTTTTCAAGGATCCATGGCCCGAAATAAATCATCGGATGAACTGCACCCCAGATTGCAAGGCCTAAAAAAACAAGTCTCAGCGGGGACATACGTCACCTCCAGTCGAAATCAATCTTGAGGTTTACGCCACAGCATCGCTGTCAGATCATCGCGCGCGTTACCAACACCCGTGCCGATAACAGCCACCGCCCACCGAAATGCTCACCGGGCCGTTGGTCACCCCAACATGCCCTGACGTGTGCACGCCACCGGTCCCAACCCCCACGCCAACATTCATTGTTGGCGTCCAGGGTTCACCATCCACGCCACAGGCGGCCAAGCCTGACAAACAGATCAACAAAAAACCGACTCGCAGCATGTGTCATACCCCCGACTAGCAGGCCCTAAGTTTAGCTCACGCCACACCGCTTTGCAAAACACAGTTTGGCACGCATTCGCGCCCAAACGCCGTTACCGCCGCAGAACAACACCCGTCCGAGCCTCGCCCGAGATAGTCACACCCGTTGTCGGCTCGGGCTCTGGCGCGCGCGAATGGTTCGACGGCCCTTCACAAGCTGCAATCGCTGTGAGTGCCGCCAAAATTAGGGCGGTCCTCATCCGACAATCTCTCGCCAGCGTGCCGCCTGTTCGCGAACCCGGGTCGGGGCAGTTCCGCCGTAAGACATACGTGAGGCAACCGAGTTATGCACTCCAAGCACGCCGAAAACATCCGCAGTTATCGCAGAGTGGACCGACTGCATGTCCTCAAGCGTCAGATCCGGCAGGTCGCACCCGCGCTCCTCTGCCATCGCCACCAACGTGCCTGTCACATGATGTGCATCACGGAAGGGCATGTTCAATGCGCGCACCAACCAGTCAGCCAGATCAGTTGCAGTTGAAAACCCACTGCCCGCCGCCGCCTCCAAGCTGTCGCGGTTGGCGGTCATGTCCTTGACCATGCCTTCCATCGCGGCCAGCGCCAGCATCAAGTTATCAGCAGCGTCGAACACCTGCTCCTTGTCCTCTTGCATGTCCTTGGAATAGGCCAACGGCAGCCCCTTCATTACCATCAACAATGCGGTGTTGGCGCCAAAGATACGGCCCACCTTGGCCCTGATCAATTCCGCCGCGTCGGGGTTTTTCTTTTGCGGCATGATGCTCGACCCGGTCGAGAAACGATCCGACAAGGTGACAAACCGGAATTGCGCGCTCGACCAGATCACCAATTCTTCGGCAAAACGGCTTAGGTGCATAGCGCAAATGCTGCTGGCGGCCAGAAACTCCAGCGCAAAGTCACGGTCGCTCACTGCATCCAGCGAGTTCGCGGCAGGCCGGTCAAATCCCAACGCCTCTGCGGTCATGTGCCGGTCGATTGGAAAAGAAGTCCCCGCCAGCGCAGCCGCACCCAAAGGCGATTCATTCATCCGCGCCCGCGCATCCTTGAATCGGGTCAGATCCCGTCCGAACATTTCGACATAGGCCAACATATGGTGGCCCCATGTGACAGGCTGTGCAGTTTGCAGATGGGTAAATCCGGGCATGACCCAATCCGCACCGGCTTCGGCCTGTGACAACAACGCCCTGATGAGTGCAAGTAGACCGCTTTCTGCCGCGTCCAGCTGATCACGCACCCACAATTTGAAATCCGTCGCGACCTGATCATTGCGCGACCGACCTGTATGCAACCGTCCAGCCGGTTCACCGATGATGTCCTTCAACCGCGCCTCGACATTCATGTGGATGTCTTCCAATGCGGTAGAAAACGCAAAAGTTCCTGCGTCAATTTCTGACAAGACCGTGAGCAGACCTTCCCGAATGGCTTCAGCATCATTATCAGTCAGAATGCCTGCCTTGGCCAACATGGCCGCGTGGGCTCTGGAACCGGCGATGTCTTGTGCCGCCATCCGCTGATCGAAGCCGATCGAGGCATTGATTGCCTCCATGATCGCATCCGGTCCGGCGGCAAAGCGGCCGCCCCACATTTGGTTCGAGGTATCTTTGGTCATGAGCTGCCCTTCGGAGGGAAAATGAAACGGAACGCGCAGAAACGCCCCCTTGCAGGGCTGGTTTATACAGGCTTGGCCGCAATCGCAATCGCCGCCGTGGGCTTTGTCGCCTTGCAAAATCCGGCAACCGCAGGGTCGACGCTTGATACCGCTGAAATTGCCGAAATGCGCAGCGGCGACATGCGCAAACTGAACTTTCACTCAGACCCACGCGCGCTCTCGACCAAGTCCTTCACCACCGATGACGGTGGTGAGGCGGTGCTCGCCGACTATGAGGGCAAAGTCATCCTGCTCAATTTCTGGGCCACGTGGTGCGCCCCGTGCCGTCACGAGATGCCGATGCTGTCGGCACTACAATCTGAACTGGGCGGCGAAGATTTCGAGGTTGTCACATTGGCAACCGGGCGCAATCTGGTGCCCGCCATGCAGAGGTTTTTTGACGATATCGGCGTGACAAACCTGCCTCTGCACCGCGACCCAAAGCAGCTGGTCGCGCGCGACATGGGGGTCTTTGGCCTGCCTGTCACGGTCATCATTGACCGCGAAGGACGCGAGATCGCCCGCTTGCAAGGAGATGCGGACTGGTCGAGTGACAATGCCCGTGCTATCCTATCGGCCGTAATTGACCAGACAGCCGCGCACTAGAAAGGTGCCTCGCACCTGAAAGACCCATTGATGAAACACTCAATCGCTGCGGCAATTCTGGGGATTGCCGCTTCCTTAGTGGCTCTGCCCGTTCTCGCGCAAGACATCAATATCGAGAAAAAGCGCTCGCGCGTGCACGAAATGTCTGACCTGAAACTCAAGGGCAGCGCCCGCAAGGATTTTCGGCGTTTCAAGCGCAAGGCCAAGTATTACGGCGCGTTTTATGTCAATTATGCAGAGAAGAAGGCCGGGGCATACTGGGGTGCACCAAATATTGAGGCCGCCGAGCGCCATGCGCGCATTTCATGTCAGATCAATTCCGGCAAACCCTATGGCTGCTACCTGCATGCCCGCATTCTGCCCAAACATCACGATCCGAGCGAAGCCGGTTTAACACTGTCCCGAGAGGGCAGCCTCGAATTTCGCGAATATTCAAACCTGCAAGCCGATGATCGCTTTGGTGCGTTCGCAATCTCCGAAAGCGGTGCTATCGGCTACTCCTGGGCCGAAGCCTCACGTGACTGGGCCGCGCGCGAGGCGGTCAAGAGATGCGACAAGGCGGCGCGAAAAATGCTGAAATCTGCAGACAAGGACCTGCGTGCGGCGTTGAAGGCCACGGGCGGCCAAACGTGCCGCGTCGTACATTACGCGCGGTAACAACTCAGCTTGGGGAAACACGAAATCCGCAGCGCTCCCGCCCCTTTGCACCCGTGGCAAAGCCACGACCGAAAGCGTTGGGCGTGGCTCGGCCTTTGGCCGAGCCTGCCGAGAGCTTCAAGCAAACAATGAAAATCGCGAGGAAAGCCCGACCGGGGCTTGAGGAGCAGTTACGCCTCCCGCGCCAGCCGATCTTCGAGCACATCAAAAGGCACACCCGGCGCATCTTTGGCACCTCGTATAACCAGCGATGTCTTTACGCTCGCCACGTTCTCTGCCGCTGTCAGCTCTTCTGTCAAAAAGCTCTGAAATGTGCTCAAATCCGGCGCAACACACTTTAGAATAAAGTCCACTTCGCCATTTAGCATATGGCATTCACGCACAAGCGACCAGTTGCGGCAACGTTCCTCGAATACGCTCAGATCCGCCTCAGCCTGACTTACCAAACCGACCATTGCAAAAACCTGCACCTCAAAGCCCAGTTCACGCGCATCAACGTCTGCGTGATAGCCACGAATATAACCGGCTTCTTCCAAGGTGCGCACCCGGCGCAGGCAAGGCGGAGCGGATATTCCAACCCTTTTGGCCAGCTCAACGTTGGTCATGCGGCCATCCGCCTGCAATTCCGCAAGAATTTTGCGATCAATCGGGTCCAGACGGGTTCCGGGCATTGGGGCTGACTCTCCTGTTGAATTTGCAGTTCTTATAACACCCGCCAACGCACGCGCAATAATATTTCATACCTGCGCAATTTCCTTTTGCAATTCATACCAGCCATGTAACTGCAACACATCCGCGTTGCGTGAATGGCAACAGGGTTTTACTGCACCGCCGCGCAGACTATATCCGGTCTTCGAGATTCGCTTTGACACTATGAGAGGGCACCCCATGGCCGACACCAAACATACCAAGGTTCTGATCATCGGCTCCGGCCCCGCGGGCTATACCGCCGGGGTTTACGCGTCCCGCGCGATGCTGAACCCGATTCTGGTGCAAGGCATTGAGCCGGGCGGCCAGTTGACAACCACAACCGAAGTCGAAAACTGGCCCGGCGATACCGAGGTTCAGGGTCCCGATCTGATGGTGCGCATGCAGGCACATGCCGAGGCGATGGGCACTGAAATCATTGGCGACATCATCAATGACCTCGACATGTCCGAGCGCCCCTTTCGCGCCACCGGCGATAGCGGCACGGTCTATACTGCGGACGCTGTGATACTTGCCACCGGCGCACGGGCCAAATGGCTGGGACTGGAGAGCGAAGAAAAATTCAAGGGTTTTGGCGTTTCGGCCTGCGCCACATGTGACGGTTTCTTCTATCGCGGCCAAGAGATCGTGGTGATCGGCGGCGGCAACACGGCCGTCGAAGAAGCGCTGTTCCTGACGAACTTCGCCTCCAAGGTCACTTTGATACACCGCCGCGACGAGCTGCGCTCTGAAAAGATCCTCCAGGATCGCCTGTTCAAAAACGAAAAAATCGTTCCGCTGTGGTTCCACGAACTCGAAGAGGTGATCGGCACCGACGCGCCGCTGGGTGTCGAAGGGGTCCGCGTCAAAAACGTCAAAACTGGCGAGATCACCGAGATCCCTGCCAAAGGTGTATTCGTCGCGATTGGACACGCGCCTGCCAACGAGTTGGTCAAAGACACACTGGAGCTGCACAATGGCGGTTACGTCAAGGTCGAACCGGGCACCACGCGCACAACCGTCCCCGGTGTGTTTGCCGCTGGCGACCTGACTGACCACGTCTACCGCCAAGCCGTAACATCGGCTGGCATGGGTTGCATGGCAGCGCTAGACGCCGAAAAATTTCTTGCCGAGCAAGATTAAACACAGCCTTGTGAAACCAATCGGGTCAAGCCTTTCAATGGCTTGACCCCTCCGCTCTGGCGCGCCACCCTGCAGGTCGAGGCAAACGGAGACCAAAATGGCCACCTCACTCTGGCAAGGCAACTGGCGCACCAAAGCACGTATTACATCCGGCCTCATCCTGTTCACCTATGTGTTCTGGCATTTGCTCGCTGTCGGCATGGGGCTTTTCTCGCTCGATCTGATGCACACCGCTCAGGAAATGCAGGAAGAAATCACCGAAAGCCTACCGGGCGCCGTACTACTTTATGGCGGGCTGCTGACCCATCTCGGGCTTGCCCTTCATCGCATCGCTATGCGTCGCACATTGCGGATGCCGTTTGTCGAACTGCTTCAAGTCATTCTAGGGCTGACAATCCCCTTCCTGCTTTGGACGCATATCGTCCACACCCGCATCGCTCAGAACGATTTTGGGGTAGAGGCGGAGATGGGATATATTGCCGGGCTGATCTGGAATACTCAGAGCGGCTGGAACCAGGCAGTACTGCTTTTGATCGTCTGGATTCATGGCTGCATTGGCCTGCACTATTGGCTGCGCACGACGGCCCTGTGGCGGCGTCTGGTGCCCGTCATGATTACCCTCGCGACCCTAATCCCCGCCTTTTCTCTGGCAGGTTTTCTGACACAGGGCCGCCTTCAACGTCAGTTAATGTTTGCACCCGACACCGGTCCTGCTCTGCGTGACAGCTACAACTTTCCGACCAGCGAGACGTTTCAATCGCTCGCGTCAGCAACCGAGCGCGGCATATGGGTTTTTTCCGGCCTCTTGGTTCTGACCGCTGTGCTTTATGCCGGTCGCAAGCTGCTTATCAACCGCGGATCCTTGCGAATTCGCTACATTGACGGGCCGGAGATCAGCGGCCAGCGCGGCATGACACTCTTGGAAATGTCCCGCGCGAATGGGGTGCCGCATATGGCGCTATGCGGGGGGCGCGGCCGTTGCACGACTTGCCGCGTGATGATTGAACATGGCCAGGATCTTTTGCACCCACCCTCACCCGAAGAGACCGCCAGTCTCGCCGCAGTCAATGCGCCAGCCAATGCGCGGCTTGCTTGCCAAATCCGCCCGACCGATCCCGCAACAGTGCTGCGCGTATTCCGCGCCGATGGCCGCCGCGCGCGCGAACACCAAAGTCTGGGTCAAGAGCGTCGCCTTGCCATTCTTTTCCTCGATATGCGCGGGTTTACAGCGCGCACCACCGGTCAGCTACCCTATGACGTGGTTTTTCTTCTGAACCGCTTTTTCGACGCGATTGTGCCATCAATCACAAGTGCAGGAGGCACCATAGACAAGTACCTTGGTGACGGTCTTCTGGCCCTGTTCGAACTCGAAACAGAACAAGCCTCAGCTGAGGCCGCGCTCAAGGCCGCCGCTGGAATAGGATCGGCACTTCAGGTCTTCAATCGCGCGATGGTGGCCGAAGGATCAGACCCGGTAGCTATTGGCATGGGCTTACATCTGGGCGATCTCGTTCTTGGTGAAATCGGGGCCGCGGAGAATGCGCCGCGGACAATCATTGGCGACACAGTGAATGCCGCATCCCGTTTAGAGGCCAAGACCAAGGATTTAGGAGTAGAAACGCTGGTGTCGCGTGACGTATTGCTCGCGGCAGGGGTCGATTTGGCGCCTTTGAAGTTACAATTGGTTGAGTTGCGCGGCGTTGCCCAGCCTCTGAGCGTTTTAGCTGTGCCACGGGCGGCCAACTTGCCTGCGCTACTCGGCGCCCCTCTCTGATCGTGTGAATGCGGGCAGCGTCGCGGTAAAATGCGGCGTTGCAGCAATGCAACGGTGGCGCAAATCGAACTATACCCCCAAAAAGGACTTTGCACAGGCGATGTTTCACCATATGTGTTCACGAGTGAACACACATTTTGAGTCGATTATTTTATGCCAACACCAGACATAAAACTCTATACAGACGAGGAAGACTTGCGCTTTCGCCTCCTGCGCCAGCTTGATGCTGCGCCGGGCGCGTCGCAACGGGTTACCGCCTCGGCTCTTGGGGTTTCTCTGGGACGGCTCAATGCATTGCTGCGCGCGACAGCGGACGCCGGACTGATCACAGTCAGCGATCGGCCAGGCCCCGACAAACGCCAGCGCTTTGCCTATACAATCACAACACGAGGCGCATCGGAAAAATTGCGCCTCACTGACCAATTCCTCGCCCGCAAGCGCGCCGAATACGACGCGCTGCATGCGGAACTCACCGGAACCGCAAGCGGCAACTCGCCCCTTAAACACAGGACCCATCCTATGCAAAATAACCTGGCACCCATCCCCGAGCTCTACGTCTCTTACGAGAGCGCTCAGAAACTCAAGGTCGAAGCGGCCGATTTGATCAGCTGGGACCTGACCCCACGCCAGATTTGCGACCTCGAACTCTTAATGAACGGCGGTTTCAACCCGCTCAAGGGCTTTCTGAGCGAAGCCGACTACGAAGGCGTTGTCGAAAACATGCGCTTGGCTGATGGCACACTGTGGTCCATGCCAATCAACCTTGACGTCTCCGAAGATTTTGCAGCTTCGCTCGAGGTAGGTCAGGACATCGCTCTGCGCGATCAAGAAGGCGTAATACTCGCCACTATGACCGTCACCGACAACTGGGTGCCTAACAAAGCGCGCGAAGCCGAAAAGGTATTTGGTGCCGATGACGACGCGCATCCGGCCGTCAACTACCTGCACAACACTGCGGGCAAAGTGTATCTCGGTGGCCCTGTCACTGGCATCCAACAGCCCGTGCACTATGATTTCCGCGCCCGCCGCGACACTCCAAACGAACTGCGTGCCTATTTCCGCAAGTTGAGCTGGCGCAAAGTTGTTGCGTTCCAAACTCGCAACCCGCTGCACCGCGCTCACCAGGAACTGACCTTCCGCGCCGCGAAAGAAGCGCAAGCCAACCTGCTGATTCACCCCATCGTAGGCATGACCAAGCCCGGTGACGTTGACCACTTCACCCGCGTGCGGTGCTACGAGGCGGTTCTGGACAAATACCCAGCCTCGACCACAACAATGTCGCTGCTGAACCTCGCAATGCGTATGGCTGGCCCACGCGAAGCTGTTTGGCACGGCTTGATCCGCGCCAACCACGGCTGCACACACTTCATCGTTGGCCGCGACCACGCTGGCCCCGGCAAAAACTCGGCTGGCGAAGATTTCTACGGTCCCTATGACGCTCAGGATCTCTACCGCGAGAACCAGTCTGAAATCGGCTGCGAAATGGTCGACTTCAAACACATGGTCTATGTACAAGAGCGCGCCCAGTACGAGCCCAACGATGAAATCGCAGATCGTGACAATGTCACCATCCTGAATATCTCGGGTACCGAACTGCGCCGCCGTCTGGCTGAAGGTCTGGAAATCCCCGAGTGGTTCTCCTTCCCCGAAGTGGTCAAAGAACTGCGCCGCACCAAGCCACCACGTTCGCAGCAGGGCTTCACCGTATTCTTCACTGGTTTTTCCGGATCGGGCAAATCCACCATCGCCAACGCTCTGATGGTCAAGCTGATGGAAATGGGCGGTCGCCCTGTGACCCTGCTTGATGGTGATCTGGTCCGTAAGAACCTGTCGTCCGAGCTGGGCTTTTCTAAAGAGCACCGCGATCTGAACATCCGTCGTATCGGTTACGTGGCCTCCGAGATCACCAAAAACGGTGGTATTGCGATCTGCGCGCCCATCGCACCTTACGCCACCACGCGCCGCGCTGTTCGTGAAGACATCGAGTCATTTGGTGCCTTTGTCGAAGTGCACGTCGCTACTTCGATCGAAGAGTGCGAACGTCGCGATCGCAAGGGTCTCTACAAGCTGGCACGCGAAGGCAAGATCAAAGAGTTTACTGGCATCTCCGATCCTTATGACGTCCCAGTCAACCCTGAGCTCAGCGTCGAAACCGAGAATGTCGACGTTGACAACTGCGCCCATCAGGTGCTGCTCAAGCTGGAAAGCATGGGCCTCATCACTGCCTGATTTGGCAGGCAATCACATCAAGAGGAAACGGGGCGCTTCTGGCGCCCCGTTTTTTTGGTCAGGTCAAAAATGCTTTTTAGCTATTTGGCACGCCGTGTTAAAATTGAAACTTGGCTGTCTTTCGCCAGAATCTAGTCGACGGTGCGGGCGAAACAGCCGTGCACTCGCAATCTAGTGACGTCAAATTTCAACTAGCAGATGCCCAGCTCGACCTAATTTTCAAGGCACGTTCGGACTGCACCCGTCGACGCATCATCGACAATCTGAGCAAGAGACCTGCTCGATCGTTGTTCGAGGTGTGCGCCGCGTCGGTTGCGGAGGACGGAATCGCGTTG
Source organism: Shimia abyssi (assembly GCF_003014475.1). Lineage (GTDB taxonomy): Bacteria > Pseudomonadota > Alphaproteobacteria > Rhodobacterales > Rhodobacteraceae > Shimia > Shimia abyssi. Next base: position 268,730 of record NZ_PYGJ01000004.1, read on the forward strand.
TCCCCACAAACGGTTTCCCAGCATCTCGCTGTTTTGGAAAGAGCGGGATTGATTGTGATCGAATGGAAGGGGCGCACAAAGGCGCACACCTCGAGTGTCAACGAAATGACATCGCCGCGGCATCATGGCTTACAAAAATACAAACCGAAGGGAAGCAAGGCATGAAGATCTACGTCACAAGTGTTTTTGGTGATGGCCAAAACAAGGCCGAAAAATACTACGCTGACGTCCTCGGCTTCAAGACAAAACACAACACTCCTATGGGCGCAAATCGTTGGCTGACCGTTGTTTCAGACAAGGACCCGAACGGAACAGAGTTGCAGCTGGAGCCAAGTGAACACCCGGCTGCAAAACCGTTCAAGGAAGCTCTTGTTGCAGACGGCATTGCTGCCCATTCGTTTCACGTGCAAGATCTCGATGCCGTAACGAGAAATCTGAGCGCGCGCGGAGTTGAGTTCGTTACGGAGCCAATTGATGCAGGCCCAGTTCAAATGGCAGCCTTTGATGACACTTGCGGCAACTTGATTCAGTTGATCCAGATGAAAGACATCTAAACAAACGCAACCTTGGCCAAGGTGATTATTCTTTGCCCCGAAGCCAAAAACCGCCGCACATCGGGTGGAATGATCGTTCTTTCCTCAGGAAATTTACCGCAAGAGCGCAAGACGAACTTGGCAGAAACAAAATTTGGTTGGCGTTTCCCTACCGTGCAACGCGCGCAGGGCGTACACCCCGGAAATGAGGCCAAAGCAACATCAGCCCAAAGACCGTAGATTTCTTGTATCGATGCGTACGTTAATGATCGAACTTGTAAATGACTTTCCGCTTCCGGTTTCGAATTCATCGACAAACAATCGATCATAATACAGGGCAACTTGCCAAAATCCCTTTCACTTTTGGGATTTGACCTCGCTGTCTAGGCGCAGCTTTTTGATTGACCGGACAAAACTCTGACCATATTTCTCACTCCAAAAGCATGCAAAAATAATAATTTGCCCGAGTAACGCCGGTGACTAGTAGTACACTTGCTGTGCGCCGACATCTTCCCGCAAATTTCAAACATCCCGGGAAAGCCACCCCAGTAAGCGCCCTGGCCTTGCAACGCTTGTGGCCTGGTCTTTGAGGCGCGTTACCTCAACAAGCCGTGCGAGTGCAACAGATCCTCCACCTCGGCACCAAAAAGATGGCGATACCGCGCAGGTTTTATGCGGGTAGCATCGCGTGACCGTTGACGGATTTGTTGAATTGTTGAGGGGCAATCCCGAAATCCCGACAGATCTCTGCTATCGACACATGATCTGAGCATAGATGGCGCAGGTTTTTCGAATGATTGTCGCGCAAGACAATCGCCTCACAAAAGACAGAAAACAATTATTTTATACGCGTTAACACCACGAACAGCCCCACTTGAGTGGTCCAATTTGATTGTTAGCCTTTGGCCCATCGGGACGAAGGTCTCCGGGGCCGATGAGCTGTAGCCCAATGCGCAGTTAGGAACCTTAAGTTTGCTCTTGCTGGATGTATTTAGCCAGTTTTACATTTTGGCAGTTGGGGCATTTGCGGTCTTCTCTATCGCGGTTGCCGCCATTCGGGCCAGCGGGAAACAAATTTTGGGTACACTGGGCGAGCCGCCAGAATTCTCCAACTTTTCATGGTTCTCAATGACGTTCGGCGCCGGACTTGGCGTCGGTCTGATGGTTTTTTTACAAGCGCCGAGCCGGTCTTGCTTTCGGGCAACAACCACAACCTAGCACCACGAGCCTGATCACCGCTTTGGTTCTGATCATGGGCTTGTCCAAGTTGTCAGCGGATTCCGAGGTAGGCCGGGGCGTCAAGTACCGCTCGAACCTCAATACGGTCTCATCGCTGATCCTGCCGGGCACTTTCCTTGCCTTGGGGTCGGTCGTCTTTGCCGCAACCACCCATACACAGGTTTTGGCCGACGACTTGCTGCACTTCTTCGAAATTCTGTTCGCGGCACATGAAACTGGCACACCACTAGGTGACTGGCAAAAGGGATGGACGACATTCTACTGGGCTTGGCAGGATGCATTCGCACCGTCTGTTGGGCTACTCCTTGCTCGGATTTCACGACGACGCAGCGTTCGAGGCTTTGTTCTTGGTACCGTGGTTGCCCGTCGCTGACCTTCTTTTTTTGGCTCGTGGTCTTAGGTGGCGCCGCGATTGGTTCAAAACTGAAAGGAGCGGGAAATGGCGCGATCATCGGGCCACGACAACCAACATGCTCTTTGCGAACTTTGAAGTCATGCCAGGTTACACGCTTCTGAAAACCATCGCTTCGGGCGGCAGCCTACAGGCTGTTATTCGCCACCGAATGACCTGGGGTATCTTGCTCGCGCTTGTCATTGGAACAATGTTGGTCGCAGGCAACACGGGTGCAGAGGACCCGCGCCGCGTCCTTCGCAACGCGATGATGATCGGCACATTGCCACACTGCAGGGTCATGATTCTAAAGTGCATAACGCTTACCAAACCGCTGAAACGCGGCACCCTTCGCGGCCAGATTATTGAATCAGATCAGCCACCGGAGTAACTTCTGAGAAGGTGCAGCATCGCTTGCGGCTCCAGATCAAAAAGAGGAACACATCTCTTCATACGCCTATTCGCAAAACCGCGATCGACGGTTCATTCCATTCATACATCCTGCCTGAACGAGCCGTAGCGCCGCACGCCAGACCAGGTTTCCGCAGCAAACGCAAACTTGGCAATGCAAAACAGATCTATTCAGAACGACGACAAAGCCGCTTTCCTGCTTGTGTCACGGCCCCAAAAAAATGACCTGCGTCGCCTGTGGCACGCGCCAGAATAATGGCGCCTTGAATCATAGCCACAACTTGCGTTGAGATGATCTGAGCACAATTTTCGGAAAAACCCTGGCACACAAGACAGGTGGCCAGGCTATCCAGCCAGCGATCAAAATATCCCGCAATCTGATCCGAAAAATGGTCTCGCGTTGCGTCCAACGCGAAGATACCGACAAGGCATATTCTGCCGCCGGATTGGAAATACTCAGTCACCGACGCAAACATGGTCTCAATGGCCAACGCCGGGTTACCACCTTCGAGCACTGCGAAGATGTTTTGCTCAAACCACCTATCCACATGATCAAGGACCACTCTGGCCATCTCCTCCTTTCCGCCGGGAAAGAAATGATAGAGACTGCTGCGTTTCAGCTTAATTCCTTATTCTATGCGCCCAATTTTTGCCCCTTCGTATCCGTAGCGGCGGAATGCTTCGCCCAAGGCCGGGATCGCATCTTTACGCTCAGCAACAAGTCGGGCCATTAGCTGGGATCCAGCGGAAATGTGGTGCCGGATAGACGGTGGTAAATCGTCGCGATCGCAACCAAGGCGACGGCAACGGACAGCACTGGAAACAGCAGGAACAGAAACCCCGGGTCAGCGGCAAAAATGACCAATGGATTCGCCCCAGCTGGCGGATGCGTTACCCGCAGGGCAGCCATAAGCGCAATAGCAAGGCCAGCTGCCAAAGCGACGGCCCACCAGACATTTGGCAAAACCGCCGTCAGGACGAGACCCACGAAAGTGGACTGCAGATGCCCGCCAATCACGTTTTCCGGTTGTGACAATGGGCTTGCAGGAACTGAAAAGAGCAGCACACAACTTGCTCCAAAATGGGCCATGATGAACGACAAATTCGCCTGACTTGTTGCCAATGCGAGACACGCAATGGCAATCGCGCCTCCGACCGCTGTGGCCATGACCGCGCTAGCCGAAGGCCGGGGCAGAGTACGGGTTTAAAATTTGTTTACCACGGTGGAACCTTTGTAACGATCGTTTCAGTTTGTATTGATCGTTACAATCCTTCGCGACCTGAGTAAGCGAATGATGAGCCCAGCGACTTACCTGGTGCCAAAACTTCCAAGAGGTGTCTTTAGTACAAAGTGCCAAATTAACTGGTTTTAGCTCGCAGCCATCCTCACAGGCGGCGCAGTCCAGCAGCCCGGACTTTTGCCGCAGCCTCCTACTCGATCAACGAGTAAACAAACCGTTTGTGAGCCAATCAGCCCTCAGTTTCTCGGTGGAACATATGGGTCAGGCGTGCCCGGCGGAATCGGCGGGTACTGTTTGAAGGATGCGGTGTGTTCCTGCAATTGCGGTAGCGCCTTTTCTACGGCCCAAGTGTGTGGAAACAGAACGCTCTCCCGTTCGTGAGGGTCGTTCAAAAGGTTATAGACTCGCGGTGTGTCAAAGGTTTGGGTGGGGCTGAATGTTGTCTCGTTTTCCTTGAACAAAACTTTCCAGTTCTGCCATTTGACCCCGAAAATCTCGTCCCCCATGTAAACAATTACGCCCTCACGGTTCGAATTCGGCTGATTGCCGAGGAAAAACTCTGACTGATCAATGCCGTCAAAAGCGCGGTCCGTTGGCACCGAGCCACCGGCAAAGGCGGCAAGCGTCGGGAACAGGTCCATGGAATGCACCACATCGTTACTGGCCGAACCTGCGGGAATTTTGCCCGGCCATTTCATGGCGAAAGGCACGCGTAGGCTGCCTTCAAGACTGGTGAAAAGAGTGCCACGCCATGGCCCTGCTGTTCCATGCACAGCCGGAACCGGGGACACGTTGGCATTGCCCACGGGCAGAGCTTCGGGCCCGTTGTCGGCTGTAAAGATCACCACCGTGTTGTCTGCCACGCCCGCGTCTTCCAGCGCCTGATTAACTCGTCCGATGTAGGTATCTGTCTGAAGCAGGATATCGGCCCAGACACCATTGCCCGTGGCGCCGTCAAACTCTGGATGCGCGACATTGGGGTAATGTGTCTGCGTGTAGGCAAGATAGATGAAGAACGGATCGTCCTCGCCTGACTTGCGACTGATGAAATCGATGGCCCTTTCGGTGAGGTCCCCGTCGATTAAACCACGATATTCAAAGTCGTAGTCACGGGCGACGGTCGCGTTCTGACCTGCGACCCCTTGCATAACGACCGGCTCTTCCATGTCAGCTTCGGCAAAACCGTCCAGCGAACGCCAGACTGTCACGTCCGTCGTCTCTACTCCGTAAAACTCGTCAAAACCTTGATCTGTGGGATACCGGCCTTCAGACCAGCCCAGATGCCATTTCCCAAGCATGGAAGTACTATAGCCTACGTCTTTCAGCATCTCGGCCATGGTGATTTCCCATTGTGTCAGCCCATAAACGCCACCACCCAATGGTACTGTATGGTTGCCGCTGCGAACGCCATAGCGCCCTGTCATGGTTGCAGCCCGAGACGGAGTGCACTGGCTTTCGACGTTGAAATTTGTCAGCCGCAAACCTTCTGCGGCGAGCGCGTCCATTTCCGGAGTTGGAGTCCCTCGAATAATGCCACCACCGTTAAATCCCGGCTCCCCCCATCCAAAGTTATCTAGAAAAATGAAAACAATGTTGGGTTGCTCCTGAGCGTGGCCCGCTGAGCCGATGCAAAGAGCAAACAAGGTCGACAACATCGTGGTTCGAAAGGATTTCATGACAATGCTCCTCAAGGTAATAGATACCACACTAGCCTAAGAGCGCTGGCACTCGTCAACGATTTCTGTCTGCCTGTGGTCCAACACTCTCTGTCACCGCGTTCAAACCAAAGACCGGTTTGCGGGGCTTTGGGTCAATTCTTTGCGCAAATATCAACGACCGTTTGAGGCGCCACAACCGCTCCCCACTCCTGATGGTTTTGTGAACACCAACCCGCCCTCTGAGCATACTTTTTGTGTTAGACAACCGAGACAGGTTCGCAACAATTTGGATGTCACCACCATGAAATATTTGTTTCCGCTCATTTTCGTTACGGCCCCGGCTTTCGCAGACCCTGCCACAATCGAAGTGGTTAAGGCCCAAAAATCTGGTTCCACATGGCGCTTTGATGTTACCTTGTCTCATCCGGACACAGGTTGGGATCATTACGCCGACGGATGGCGCATTGAAACGTTGGACGGCCAAGTTCTGGGCACCCGAACCCTTGCCCACCCACATGTCAACGAGCAGCCATTCACACGCGCACTCTCATCCGTGAATATTCCACCAGAAATCACAGAGATTCTAATCCGGGCAAGTTGTAACGTGGACGGCTGGGATGATCACACATTTGCGGTGAAACTGACCGAGTGAACCGGTGCCACTGATACCTGCCAACTAACCTTTCGCGCAAGTGCGTAAAATATGCTAAACTTCCGATTGTTTTCGGAGGTGCTCATATGTCCAATTTGTTTTTTTCTGACGATGATATTAACCGTGTAGAGGCTGATCTCAAATCTCGACTGCTGGAATGGGACAAACGCCGATTTGCGACTATCGGTGTGGTTATACTCGTTGTTGGATATTTCGGATTCACGTCCATAGTCTCATCTATCGTGCGAGACAAAACCGACGCACCGATTGAAGAAGCCAAGCAACAGGCCATCCGCGCCGAATTCATCTCGGAATCGATTACCAAACGCCTCAATGAGATCGAAATAGAAATCACCAAGCTTGAAAAGCTGTCCGACGAATTCAACACAACTCTCAATCAGAAATTGGACGAACTCAGCCAACGCAGCGCGGCGATGGACTCTCTCTTTGATCGAAACACGCAGAAACTCACTGATCTGGGACGCAAGGCCCGCGAACTCGAAGTCGCCTTCGTGCGCTTTGACGGCACGGGATTAACAGCCGGAGTGGTGACGACGGAAACTGCGCCATCACAGCCCTCCGCATGTGGGCCGGCATCCGTATCATCTCTCATTCAATCCTCAAACCCATCCACTTTGGGCTGTGGCGAGCCGCTGGCGGAAGGTCAACTGAGCAAACTGGCCGAAACATATGGCGTCGACCTCAAAGCTCTGACCGCCTTCATCGATGCGCAAAACCCCGGCGCAATCCAATTTGCCCAAAATGGCTTTCCACTCCTTGTGTTCGAGCGCCATGTTTTCTATCGCACCTTGAGCGACCCCGCCGCGCGTCAGGCAGCGTCCCAACAGCAACTTGCCAGCGCCAATTGGGGTGACATACCTTACCCCAAGACACTGGAGGAACGCCAAGGCCAATTGCGCGAAGCTAGCAAAATCGACGCAAAGGCCGCCATACGAGCGACCAGTTGGGGGCCAATTGGGCTTTTGGGGGAAAATTATGAATTCCTCGGTTATGAAAGCGAAGAAGCCTTTGCCAAGGCGATGTTCGTATCCGGTATGAACCAATATGACGCTGTTCTGCGTTTCCTCGAAAAACGAGAGATCATAGCTGACCTTAACGCCCGAAACTGGTCCGCCGCAGTGCGCAAATTCAATGGCAGCAGTCAAGTTACACGGTTAACCGGCGTGATAAATGCCAATTACAATCAGCTGCTGAACGACGAAATTGCTGGTGATCGCTATGAACTCAGCCCCACAGATATCGCCAATATCCAAGTCGAGCTGGAAAGTCGCTCGCTTTACTCTGGAATTGTAGACGGAATCTATGGTCAGGCAACACAACGGGCATTGCGCCAGTTTCAAACGGAAAATGGCCTTCCAGAGACAGGGTTACCTGATCAGGCAACCCTCTCAATCATCAAGACACCAACCAAATAATGCGGAACGGCGCCATGCTATGGCGCCGCTTTGAGGTTCAGTGAACTGCTACCGGCGCGTAATTATGTTCACGCGCTAGAACAAACGCCATTTCGCGTTCCGTCACCAATGCCAGACGCTCGCCATCCGAATTATGCACGGCAAACAACATCTCTGCGCCGCCGACCTTATCCTGCACTTCCATCGGAAGGTCGGCCACCGGGACTTCGCGCACATAAACAACATGTGCGAGGTCTTTCTGGTCAAAATTGTATTTCGTGTTCATGCTCAGCCCTTTCGAATATTGATTGTCTGCACCACGGTTTCGGGTACGGACTGGCTTAGATCGACGTGCAGCAACCCGTTTTCCATGATTGCCTCGCCCACCTCGACACCATCAGCCAGCACAAACGAACGCTGAAACTGGCGCGCGGCAATGCCACGGTGCAAAAACACGCGATTGTCCGCGTCATCGCGTTGGCGGCCACGGATCACCAACTGGCGATCCTCCACCGTAATGCTTAGATCTTCTTCGGGAAAACCCGCCACGGCCAGCGTGATGCGATAGGCGTAGTCCGCCGTCTGTTCGATATTGAAAGGGGGGTACCCTTCGTTGCCGGTCTTGGCAGTGCGTTCCAGCAACCGCTCCAGCTGTTCGAACCCCAGCATATGGGGATAAGACCCCAAAGTCATTTTTGTCATCGACACGTCCTTAATCTCAAGCGACAGTCCAATACCGGGCCCCGTTCTGGCGACCCGACTATTGGAAATATGGGAGTTTGCGCGCCGGAACGCAAGAGGGCGCCCCACATCCACCGCCGTACCGCCAACCGTCCAAATCCTTTGCGCGACTCATGCGGAACGGTTATGCTAGGGGCCTGCAATACCTAAGGAATTCTCGCCCATGAATGCGCCCACTGACCTGTCGATGCAAACCGACGATGTTCTCTCGGTCGAATTGGAAGTGTTCAAGCAGAAACACCGCGATCTGGATGATGCGATCCACGCGCTTGTGGATCGGGGCACGGGCGATCAACTGACAATTCAACGTCTGAAAAAACAGAAACTGCGCCTCAAGGATATGATCGCCCTGATCGAAGATCGCCTGACACCTGACATTATCGCCTGACGTCTCGACCACACCTTTCCCCGCATTGCGCAAACGCAGCAATTCTCTATAAGAGCGGCTCAGCATTTTGGCAGAGGCGGATATGACGGAAACAGCAAAAGTTGGCATTATCATGGGCAGCCAGTCGGACTGGCCCACCATGAAACTCGCAGCCGATATTCTTGATGAGCTGGGCATCTCTTATGAGGCCAAGATCGTCTCGGCCCACCGCACCCCGGACCGACTCTGGAGCTATGGCAAAGCCGCAGCCGATCGTGGGTTGCAAGTGATCATCGCAGGTGCGGGTGGTGCTGCGCATCTGCCCGGCATGATGGCTTCCAAAACCCGCGTGCCCGTGGTGGGTGTTCCCGTCCAGACCCGTGCCTTGTCCGGTGTCGACAGCCTCTACTCGATCGTGCAGATGCCCAAAGGATTTCCAGTTGCTACAATGGCAATCGGTGCCGCCGGGGCTTCCAATGCAGGCCTGATGGCCGCAGGTATCCTCGCTCTGCAAGACCCTGATCTCGCCGCCCGCCTTGATGCGTGGCGCGAAGCCCTTTCCGCCTCTATCCCAGATGAGCCCCAAGATGACTGATACCCTCCCTCTCGGATCCACCATTGGTATTCTGGGCGGTGGTCAGCTTGGCCGAATGCTCTCGGTTGCAGCGTCTCGTCTGGGGTACAAGACATGCATCTTTGAACCTGGTGGCGACTGTCCTGCCAGCCACGTTGCCAATTACCATTTCCAAAAGAACTACGATGACAAAGACGCGCTTATCGCCTTTGCCAAGTCCGTCGACGTCATCACCTATGAGTTCGAAAACATCCCCACATCCGCTCTGGATATCCTTGAAGCGCACCGCCCGATCCGACCGGGCCGCGAGGCGCTACGGATCAGCCAGGATCGCCTCACCGAAAAAACCTTTCTGAATGAGCTAGGCCTTGCCACCGCGCCCTTTGCGAATGTGGAATCCGCAGAAGACATGATCGCTGCCGTTTCCGAAATCGGCGCGCCATCGATTCTTAAGACGCGGCGCTTTGGCTATGACGGCAAGGGGCAGGCCCGCCTAAAATCAGCCGAAGATGCAGAAACCGCATTGATCGATATGGCTGGTGCCCCCGCATTGCTGGAAGGCTTTATCGACTTCACTCACGAGGTCTCGGTCATTGCAGCACGTGGGCTTTCAGGCGAAGTTGCCTGTTTTGACCCCGGCGAAAACGTACACGAAGCCGGTATCCTGCGCACCACAACGGTGCCCGCACGGTTGAGCGCGTCTCAGCGCACTGACGCCATTCTATTGGCGGCGCGCATTTTGAACGCATTGGATTACGTCGGTGTTATGGGCGTCGAACTGTTTGTTACGCGCCAGGGTCTGATTGTGAACGAAATCGCACCTCGCGTGCATAATTCCGGGCACTGGACCCAGAATGGCTGTGCCGTGGATCAGTTCGAACAGCACATTCGCGCCGTTGTTGGTCTGCCGCTTGGCGATGGGCAACGCCATGGCGACGTGGTTATGGAAAATCTGATTGGCGAGGATATGGATCGTTTACCTGAATTGCTCAAGACCCGCGATGCGGCTGTGCATCTTTATGGCAAGGCGCAAACCAAACCGGGGCGCAAGATGGGGCATGTGAACCACATCAAGGGCAAGGCTGGGTAAGTGTGCAGGTTGAGGGGGCCAGCCCCCTCTTTTGCCCGACGGGCAAAATTCACCCCCGAAGTATTTCTTGGCAAGATGAAAAGGCTTTAACTTAGAAAGCGTGACGCGACATCCCCAGAAAGATAGCTGATTTTTCCCGCAACAAGCGTTGCGCCGATGCGACCAGTCTCGGGCTCCATCACAATCAGGTCGGCGCGTTTTCCAAGTGTAAAACTGCCGCGATCGCTCAACCCCATCACCTCGGCAGGGCGTGAAGACACCAGCGCCCAACCGGCTTCTAGTGTCACGATACCTTCGTTGATCAGCCTCAGCACGGATTGGCGCAGCGCAGGGTAGTGATAATCTGACGCCAAGGCATCACACAGCCCCGCGCCCACCAGATCGCTGGCCGCGGCATTGCCTGAATGTGAACCGCCCCGAACCACGTTTGGCGCGCCAAGCACGATGGCGTCGTTGCCGTCGTGGGCGGACGCCGCTGCGTTTTGTGTTTCGGGGAATTCAGAAATGGATACACCACGCGCCCGCCATTTCGCGCGTATTTCATCCGTTGCATCATCATGACTGCCCAACAGCACCCCACGCGCATTGAGTCGCGACGCCAACCCGTCCAGCGCGGCCTCAACTTCGCTGCGGCGAGCGTGCAGCGCCTGTAACAGTGTAAGATGCGCCTCTGGGCTCCGCCCGCTTTTGAGGGCCTGCCCGGTCAGGCGCGGTGGGCGCTTGCCGTTTTCCAGTGCGGCATGTGGCAAGTGGTCGTTGAACACTACATACCCAACATCATAAGCCGCCACAGTCTCTTCAAACGCTGCATAATCGTCCAGTAGATGTGTCTCGAACCGCAGCTGCACGCGACAATCTGTGAGCATCCTTGTCTTATCCAACGCCGTCAGAAACCGGCGCGCAAAATCGGCAGAACGCATACCGCCCTCCCAGCTCCAGAATTGCGCCAGTACCGCCGTTGTGATCCCATTCGCTGCCAGTTCAGCGTCGACCGATGCGAGACCGGGCGCGAGGTCTTTCATCACACCTCGTCGCGGTGCCAGATGCCGCTCAAAACCGTCGCCATGCATATCCACAATCCCCGGCAGCACCAAATAACCGCTCAGATCGACTTCGCGCCCTCCCCCTGCAGCGGCAATCCGCCCGGCGCACAGACCCAGAGGCGCACGCATCAGCCCTTCGGGCCACAGCACATCTGCACCCACCAGATCAAATTCAATCACCGTGATTGTCCTTGCACTGACCCTCGTCGCAGTCGCCCTTGCGCCACAGATCAATTTCCCTCAGCGCCGCCGCCGCATCGCCCCACTCCATAAAGGGATCAAACCTGCCCTCGCTCAGGAACAGACGCACCTGCGCGATCACTAGTGGATTGTTCATCATAAACGTATGCGTCACCGGCAGTACCAGATGCTGTTTCATCCCCGCCACTTTGGTGCTTTCCACGGAAACCTTTCCATCATCTGGGCCGTCGATCAGCGCCGAATAAAGTGGATTCAGCGACCGGTTACCGGCGATCACGCCCAGCTCAAAATCCACTGGCGGCAGTTCCACCGGCAAACCATCTGTCCCCAGCTGCGCGCCTGCCGGGCCATTGATCCAGTCAAACGGTTCCAGCTGCCCCAGCACATCCACCAATTCCGATCCCTTATTAGGTGGCCCCAGCATCACCACGCGGCCCAAATTTTCGGGCCGATTGTCCAACAACCACAGCCTCAGCAAAATGCCCCCCATCGAATGGGTCACAAAATGCACTTCTTTGTCACGGCATTGCTGCACAGCGGCCGGCAATGTCTCGCGTGCCAGCGTTTCGATTTCTTTGCGTGTTGACGGATATCCCGGGCGCACCACAGTATAGCCAAAACGCTCCAGCGCGGCCTCCATCAGCACAAACGACGCCTCTGTTCGGGCCAACCCGTGCAACAAAACCACGCAATCGGCCCTTGCCATTGTGGGCAGAACCGTTCCAAGACACATAAATATGAAAGCAAATCGAACCATATCCCATACCTAGGCATTCCTGCCGCCCTGCAAAAGCCAAAACCCTACGGAAAGCAGCCATGTCGTCGCCCCGCCTCGCCGCCCGCGCGCTCATCGTGCAAGATAACCGCCTGTTGCTGGTCAACGCCTACCCAGCCGGTCAAAGCAGCCTGTGGTGCGCGCCCGGTGGTGGCGTGGAACGAGGTGCTTCGTTGCCGGACAATCTCAGGCGAGAGGTTTACGAGGAAACCGGCCTGACCGTTGCTGTGGGAGATCCCTGTCTGGTCAACGAATTTCACGATCCAAATGGCACGTTTCATCAGGTCGACATCTATTTCCGCTGCACCATTACCTCTGGCGTACTGTCTGACAGTTGGCAAGATCCCGAAAACATCGTCTCCAAGCGGCGCTTTTTCTCACGAGCGGAGATGGATCAAATCGCTTTCAAGCCCGATAGCCTGCCCGCCGTGGCATGGGGCAGTGACCTGCTCTATGATCCCCTGGAGCCAATCGTTAAACCGCGATGACGCCCGCCAGGGCGAAAGAGCATCACCGCCGCATCGACACCAATACGCCCGCAATCACCAGCACTGCCGCCCCAACAAATCGCAGCGTCAAAGGTTCGCCCAAAGTGGCCATTCCGCCCGCCAAAGCGATCACGGGCACACTGAGCTGCGCCACTGCTGCACGGCTTGCGCCCAATTGAGGCATCAATTGATACCAAAGCGCATATCCGAGACCGGATGTGATCCCACCAGACACAACAGCCAGCGCCACAGCACCTGCGCTCACCGCGCCCGGCCCCGCCAATCCCACTGCCAACACCGCCGCAATCGGCACTGCACACAAAAAGTTCATCGCAGTGGCCTGTGTCGCGTCCCTCTCCTTGCGTCCCTGAAGCGAATACACGCCCCACCCGATACCAGCGCCAACCATCATCACCGCGTGCCAGAAAGACACGTCAACCGTGCCACCGGGCCAAAGCAGCCAAACCAACCCGGACAAGCCCAGGGCGGCTCCGATCCAGCGATGTGCGGGCACCTCTTCGCGCGCAATCACCGCACCGCCAAACATCGTGACCTGCACGACGCCAAACAGGATCAGCGCGCCAAGCCCCGCATCCAAAGCCAGATAAGCCCCTGAAAACCCGAAAATATATATTAGCAAGCCCGCCACACCCACGGCCCGGCCCAGCCCACCTAATGCAAAGCCACGCCCTTGCATTGCCACTAAAATGCCCAGCACGGCTGCCCCTGCCGCCAGCCGCATAGTTCCAAAAACAACCGGGTCCATGCCCAGTTCGCCCACGGCGGCGCGGTTCAGTACAGAGTTGGCCGCAAATGCGGTCATGGTGAGGGCTGAGAGTAGAAACAGGCGCATAACAAATCAGTTGGCACGCGAGACGTCCGAGGGCAAGTCCGGTTACGTCTCGCGTGCCTCGCGCGGCAGGGCAAGGACCAGCGCCACCGCCGCGACTTTCAGGATGCAGGGCAAAACCGCGTAGCCCAAAGTTAACGCCCAAAGCGCCTCTGCATCATTCTCTATGCCTGGCTGGAAACCAGCCCAATCCAACAGCGGCAAAACAAGCGCCGCCACCAACGCCAGTGACATCTTGGTCACCAAAGACCACAGACCAAATCCGGCGCCGCCCTCCAATTCTTCTTCATCCAACGCCACCGCAAAAAGTGCGGGCAACAGCACCATATCCGCCCCCAGCGCCAGCCCTGATCCGAAGCAGACCAAAGCAAACCCAGCCGCTGCCCCCGGCCCCAGCATCACAACGCCAAAAAAGCTGATAATCGCGAGCGACATTCCCACCAAAAGAACTTGTCGCGCACCCCATCTGCGCGCCGCGCGGGCCCATAACGGCGCGCTCAAACCTGCGCAGGCAAAAAACAGCAACAAGAACGGACCTGCTTGGCCCGTCAACCCCAGCCGGTCTTCTACAAAAAACAGGAACAACGTCGACGTCACCGCGACAGGCATTGCATTGACCAGCCCTAATGCCAGCAAAAATCTCATCCGTGCGTGACTCAATATGGCGCGCAAACCCATCCCTTGTGTTGGGTTTGCGCTACCCCGGCTCCACAACCGGGCCATGGCAAATGTCGCCAGAACCACAAGGCCAAGATAAACAAAGGCAAACCCTTGATATCCCAACGCGGTTGGCAATATCGCAGCCAGCAAAATTCCAACCACCGTGCCCGCCTCACGCGCGCCCGCCAGTCGAAAATGCGCGCCGGATCCACCAGCCGCAACCAAACGCACGCCCTGCGCGTAAAACAGAATGGTCAACAAGCTGTAGCTCGTGAAAATCACCATCAGCACACCCACCAGCCAAACGACCGGTGCGCCAAGCGGGGCCATGCCAAATAGTCCCCAAAACCCAGCAGCCAGTCCAATGGCCCCAACCCCGGCCCATGTTCCAACTGGTACACCGGGGCGATCCGTCAGCCACCCCAAAGCCGGATCTTGGGCAAAATCCATGATGCGAATGCCCAGCAGAACGGCCCCCAGCGTGCCAAGGCTCAAACCCATCTCCACCGTCACAAAACGGGGCAGGTGGATGTAAAGCGGCACGCCTGCGGCCGCCAGCATGGCGGCATAAACACCAATTCGCGGAAGCACTCAGCCCGCTCCGCGTAGCCGTTTGGCCAGTGATTGGTCACGTGCCTGATCCGATAGCCAAATCCCCAAATACCGGGCGCGAATACCCGCGTGGCGCAGCGTACATGTCTGCGCGCCGTTCACCCAGAACTCGAGCTGATCGGCACTTTTCGGCGCGGCCACCACCCGGTCTCCCGGTCGCACATCCCGAAAACACACGGAAAGCTTCGCCCCAATCTCCAGGTGATCCTCGCGGGCGCCCTCCATTCGTTCCAGCTCTTCCAGACTTGCTTTCAGCAATACCCGCGCCCGCACCTTGCGCGCATAGTCCAGTTGCAAGGCAAAGGGTCGCTCCCACCGAAACCCCTTGCCCTGCTGGGTATAAAGCTGCGCCTCATACACCTTGAACCCCAACCATCGAAAATCTCCGCTGCCCAGCTCAGCAGGCTGGCCCAGCGTTGCAGCCACTTCGGGCGCAACATCCGCATGGGCCTTGGCCGCCATCGCCAAAGGCAACAGTACTGTCAAAGCCAACATCACAACCCGCCCCCGGATCGGCAACCTCGTTTGCATGACATGTCCCCCGCTTGGTTTTGAGAGATTTACGCAGAGACGACCCAATCAGATCAAATTTTTGGCCACTGACGTCCATTGTCTGGGATTGAGAATGTGTAAACTTCATATAGAATTATCTTAGCGATAAAATTGTAAAAGGTGTTCATCTATTAAGATATTTCAGGGTTAATATATGGCACTACAAAAAACATCTGTTACCAAACAACGTCGAGGTTTTTTGGCAGAATCTAGCAAATTGCTTTCTGGCTTTTCCAGAATTCGATGATCGTTCTCGTTATTGCGAATTTCGGCGCGGTCGACGACGTTACCGGCGACTGTATCGATGCAGCTTGCGCAACCGGAGCCATTATCGGAGGCGGAGCACTTGCTGTCGGAGGTTGGTTCGTATGGTTTCTTGGGACCATCATTCTTGGCATCCTGATGTTCGCGACACGTGGAAAACTGGTGACTTACGAGGTAAAGCAATGATCCGATTTGGAATTCCACTGATTGTCATTAACCTCGCGCTCTTTCCAAACAGCGGGGCCGCAGAAACACTCGAGGCGTTTTTGAAACGACTGGACCTGACCGAAGTCGTGTTTGAAGGGCACATCCGGTATGATCCTACCAGCCTCAACGACATCCCCTTCGTGTACTACGATGCCGATGGTCAGGCCTTTCCCGTGACCATGGATGCGGGACGCAAGACCCGCGAAATTGTCGAAGACAAATGCGAGTCCGATGGCTTCATGGTGAACAAACGCGACCTTTGCCAGATTAAGGGAACGGGAAGCGTGGAAATCAGAGGAAGCCGGGTCCACCTCAGTGTAGATTCTATCGAATCCTTGACCCCCCCCGAATAACCCCAGCCTTCGCGCACCGCGCCAGACCGAGACCTGTCAATTTGAACGACTGACACAAAAAAGGCGCTCCAAACGGGGCGTCTTTGATTTGGTCCGTGCCAGGCATTTGCAAGGTTTGCCAAGGCGGCGACGACACGGATCGCATTTGAAGCGCGCACAAAGAAAAAGAGGCCACCCAAAGGTGACCTCTCTCTTAGACTTGGCGGAAGCTGTCGTGACACTGGCCCAACGGGCCAATGCACTGTCGCTTAAGGTCAAATTCCTTTCAGGAATTTAACCTTACATCATGCCGCCCATGCCGCCCATGCCGCCCATGTCGGGCATGCCGCCGGCTGCCGCGCCTTCTTTGGCGGGCTTGTCGGCAACCATGGCTTCAGTCGTGATCAGCAGACCAGCAACCGAGGCTGCATCTTCCAGAGCAGTACGCACCACTTTGGCCGGGTCAATCACACCAAACGAGAACATGTCGCCATACTCTTCGGTCTGTGCGTTGAAGCCGAACGAATTGTCGTCGCTCTCGCGGACTTTGCCCGCAACAACCGCACCGTCAACACCGGCGTTCTCGGCGATCTGACGCAGAGGCGCTTCGATGGCTTTACGCACGATGGTGATACCGGCGTTCTGGTCAGCGTTCGCACCTTCCAGAGTTTCCAGTGCTTTACCGGCCTGAACCAGCGCAACACCACCACCAACAACAACACCTTCTTGAACCGCAGCGCGGGTCGCGTTCAGTGCATCGTCAACGCGGTCTTTGCGTTCTTTCACTTCAACTTCGGTCATGCCGCCAACGCGGATAACAGCAACACCACCTGCCAGTTTGGCAACGCGCTCTTGCAGCTTCTCACGGTCGTAGTCAGAAGAGGTTTCTTCGATCTGAGTGCGGATCTGAGCAACACGTGCTTCGATCTCGGCTTTCTCGCCTGCACCGTCAACGATGGTTGTCTCGTCTTTGGTGATCTCGACTTTCTTGGCTGTGCCCAGCATGTCCATGGTCACGGACTCAAGCTTCATGCCCAGATCTTCAGAGATAACCTGACCACCGGTCAGGATTGCGATATCCTGCAACATCGCCTTGCGACGATCGCCAAAACCAGGTGCCTTAACAGCAGCAATTTTCAGACCGCCGCGCAGTTTGTTGACAACCAGAGTTGCCAGCGCTTCGCCTTCAACATCTTCTGCAATGATCAGCAGCGGCTTTTGCGACTGGATCACCTGTTCGAGCAGCGGAACCATTGGCTGGAGGCTCGACAGTTTCTTTTCGTGCAACAGGATCATGCAGTCGTCCAGATCTGCGATCATCTTGTCAGCGTTGGTCACGAAGTAAGGCGACAGGTAGCCGCGGTCGAACTGCATGCCTTCAACAACATCGGTTTCTGTTTCCAGACCTTTGTTCTCTTCAACAGTGATAACGCCTTCGTTGCCAACTTTCTGCATCGCACCTGCGATCTGGTTGCCGATGTCGGCTTCGCCGTTGGCCGAGATGGTGCCAACCTGAGCAACTTCGTCGCTGTCTTTAACTTCGCGCGACGCGTCTTTGATGCCAGCAACAACATTGGCAGTCGCCAGATCGATACCGCGCTTCAGATCCATTGGGTTCAGACCAGCTGCAACCTGCTTGAGACCTTCTTTGACGATGGCCTGCGCCAGAACGGTTGCGGTGGTGGTGCCGTCGCCCGCTTCGTCATTGGTGCGGCTGGCAACTTCTTTCACCATTTGCGCGCCCATGTTCTCGAACTTGTCTTCCAGTTCGATTTCCTTGGCAACCGATACACCGTCCTTGGTGATGCGCGGCGCGCCAAAGGATTTGTCCAGAACCACGTTACGACCTTTGGGGCCCAGGGTTACTTTGACGGCGTCTGCCAGAATGTTTACGCCAGCCAGCATACGGTTGCGGGCATCGGTGTCGAACTTTACGTCCTTAGCCATTTTGTTATTCCTCTTTCAGAGAATGTATGGAAAATCATCTGCGGCCCGGATCTATCCGGCCGCGTGTAAGCCTGTTGGCTTATCCGATGATGCCCATGATGTCGGATTCTTTCATGATCAGCAGCTCTTCACCGTCAACGGTGACTTCGGTGCCCGACCATTTGCCAAACAGAACTTTGTCGCCTGCTTTGACGTCCAGCTCAACGCGCTTGCCAGCGTCGTCACGTGCGCC
Source organism: Shimia abyssi (assembly GCF_003014475.1). GTDB lineage: Bacteria > Pseudomonadota > Alphaproteobacteria > Rhodobacterales > Rhodobacteraceae > Shimia > Shimia abyssi. Next base: position 287,205 of record NZ_PYGJ01000004.1, read on the forward strand.
TGCGCCCACGGAAACGATCTCGCCCTCAGCGGGCTTTTCTTTGGCGCTATCGGGGATGATCAGGCCGCCTGCGGTTTTTTCGTCGCTTTCAGTGCGGCGAACCAGCACGCGATCATGCAGAGGTGTAAATGCCATTGTCTAGGTTTCCCTAACTTGAGTTTGCTCCCTGACTCCTCAGCGGAGTCGTTATCACTCCCTATCGGCGAGTGCTAACGGCGGTATAGCTAGGGTCAGTTTTTCCCCGAGTCAACGCAATAGATGAAAAAATCTGAACGACCGACGGATTCAGCCTATGAGCGCCATGTTCAGGCCAATGCAGCCGTCTTGGGACTTATCTTCTCTTGCTGGTCGTCAAACACCTTGTGCCTGGCATTGTAAACAAAAAGCCGCCAGGATTGAACTTCGCAGACAAGCCGGTTTGGAACCCAAAATTGAAAGATGCTCACAGCGCTGTGTGTATGGCTGCGGCTTTCTCGGGCCGAAGCCGCAACCAAGAGAGCACACGTTAGTTGGACGGCGTCATATTCACTAAAGTTGGCTTGCGATCACCGTTGGTTTCAAACACGGTCATCTCTTCGCCCATGGCTCCGAAATCAATCTGCTTCATGTCAACCAAGTGTACGGTTCTGTCGTACATTGTATGATAGTAATAAACCAGATTCTGGGAATCCGCAGCCGTCGTAATCTGAGTTGCGCTGTACAGCAGGTCGTCAGATTTTACATCGTCTTGTGCGCCTTCAGCAGCATCCGCCGGAATGTTGAAATTATCCAGAATCCGAAACGCCTCGCGCACAGTGTCATATCCGCCTTCAGTCTCGCGAGCGGTTTGAGAAAATGCGACTGCTCGAACGAAACGCGAAGGCGGAGTGAAATCACCCGGAAGACCAATCATACCGCTCCCGGCTCCCAGTGGCGCAAAGGTCAGCCCGCTAGCTTCAACCGCAGGAAGCCCAAGGGCGGATAGGTTCACGTAGTTGTTGAGGTTGGTCATGTGCCAATCGTAATTTGGTGAGTTTGTAATCACACCGAGAGGCGCGTCGAAAACGGTGAGTTTGCCGTCAATGTATTCAATGACAATGCGTCCCCCGAAACGGTCCGCCACCAAAAGATGAAAGGGAAACGGAAATCCAAGCGTCTCGTCCACCACGCCAACGACGCGAACGTCTGCCAACCCGGCTGCTGCTTCATCTACGGTTTCGTACTGAGAAAGGACATAACTGGCCAACAAGTCGCCAGGGATCGAGTTTTTGGCAAGCTCAGGCAGATATTCTTGGTATTCTGTATAGCCAGGCAAGTAAAACAGCCCTGCGCTCAATCCCGCTTCGTTGAGCCCATCTGCAGGCGCTCCGTGGTCCAACATGCTTATACCGACCATTCCGAAACGCCCGAACCAGTTTGCCCCTTCCTGCCCGTCAGGCATCTCGCCCGCGCTATAAGTGAAGCCACTGGGAATAATGTTTATCTTGGTTTCCAGATCAAAAGGACCCCATTCGGCAGTCCGGGCTCGAACGATGCTCCCATCCAGCCCTGAGAGCATGATACCCGTACATCCCCATGCCATGGAGACTGATGCGATGCACACTATTCCCGCCTTTGCTACGGCATGAGCTAAACCAAATAAATTCATTAAGGGTCTCCCGTCAGTCTAAATAGCGCTCTGACTGTCGCGCGTGACATAGCATAACACACAACACCTCGCGTTGAATGGCGGTTAGAAAAAAACCGTGTCGCGACGGCAGTTTTGTCCGGAGGCTGTGTGAAAACTCCCCCATTCTGACCGGACTGATGGTATAATTTCTGTATTTGGTACGGAGGTTGTTGATGACGCAATTTATCGAGGGTC
>NZ_PYGJ01000005.1 GCF_003014475.1 Shimia abyssi
TCTGTCGGCTGAAATGCCGATCTCACGCCAAAACGGGCAAAAACGCAGGTAAAGACAGACGGGCATCGCAATCAGCCGAGTTTCCACACAGCCTCCGGACAAAGCTGCCATCCACTGAAAGGCGGGTTCCTGCAAACGACAGAAGCTGTCGATTCCGTAGCAGATAACTGGCTTCCTAGTTTTTCAACACGTTCGGCGTCTCTGCCGTCATCGACTTCGCCGATGGGACTGGTTCCGCTTGATCGGTTGCGCCAGCGGTCGGAGCTTGGCAGTATTTAACTAGCTTGGAGAAGCCTGCTTCAAAGAAAGGGCGCTACGACATGGACATCGCAGGAAAACCGGCTCTGGTCGTCGGCGGCAGCGGCGGTCTGGGCCGCCGGTTGGTAGAGCTGCTGGCGGAGGCGGGCGCCGACGTGGCCGTGGGTTGGAGCGGCGGCGAGGACCGCGCGGCAGCGGCCTGCGAAGCGGTCGAGAAGCACGGTCGCCGCTCGGTCGCTGTCCCGCTCGATTTGAGAGACCCAGCTTCGGTCGAAGCGGGTGTGGCGTTGGCGGCCGAGGCGCTGGACGGCCTCGCGATATTGATGAACGCAGCCGGCGCAGCCGGGGGGCCGCCCGCGGGCGATCTCCTCGCCTACGACCCCGAGACCTGGGATCGCATCAGCGACATCAACTTCCGTGGTCCCTTCCTCGTCTCCCGGGCTGCCGCTCCGCATCTGCGCGCCGCGCGGGGCGCTATCGTCAATTTCGGCTCCACCATCGGGCACGGAACTTGGGGTGCCGACCGGACATTTCAGCCTGCGAAGGCCGCCGTCTCGGGCCTGACCCGATTCCTCGCGGCCTCTCTGGCGCCGGATGTGCGGGTAAACTGCGTAGCGCCCGGGCTGATGGAGAACACGGTAATGAGCGGCGGGGCACCCGAAAGCTTCGTTTCGACTTGGCGCGAGGCGGCCAAATTGAAGAAGACAACTTCTATCGACGATGTGGCCGAGCAGGCGCTGACTTTCTGCCGGGCAGAGACGGTCACCGGTCAGACGCTGGTCATCGACGGCGGCCTGACTTTCCATTAGGTCTCGGCTCATTATGGAGAAGAAACGCCGCGACCTTGAGGTTGAGCGGTGCAGTCAAGCAGGGGCGTTGTTTCGCGATGGTATTCGAGGCGCCTGCATCCCTTCTCGCCTTTAGCTCGTCGGTCGCATCCGGAGAATGGATATCAATTAGGTCGTTTCTGGCCCGCCCAAGCATTGCCTGAACCTCCAAAGCGACCGGTTGGTTTGAAACCCAAGGCACAGTTTTTGACGCTTTGAAACGTTAGCCCCAAATAGGCCAAGGGTAGCTCGCCGCGGCGTGATGAAGGTGCAGGTTGGGCTCATACCGGACCTTAGCTTCGATCCGCATCAAGGTCAGCTAAGCGCCGTTCACGTCGCCAACTGAAATGGCGGGGAGCGTTCGTTCGCCGCGGGATGAGCCAAGGTCCGCTATTCGGACTGTGGCAACTGCACTTCCACACCGGTCGATGATGCGCTCTGTTCTCTGGTGGGCGATGAACAGCGTCGAGCCCAATTCAGAGCGGTGGCCCCATTACAAACAATGATGACGTGAGTTCCAGGTTGGAAGCCCTCCTCCCTAACGCAGTCTCATTTTGACAAGCACATAGAAATTTCTTCGAAGGGAAGCCCTTCTTTGTCAGTTGGCCTGCGTTCAGTTTCTACAAACCCCAATCTATTGTAGAATTCATAGGTGCGCACATTGAGGGCATAGACGTCCAAATTCAGGCCGCCCTTCAACTCAAGACAGTATGCGATTAGCGCTTGGCCGACGCCTTTGCCCTGTGCTTCGGGAGAAACAAAGAGTCCGCCGACGAAGTTATTCATCAGGCCAACGAACCCAACAGGAGTCCCGTCAAGGCATGCTACCCATGTTTCTGCTTGCGGTAGATATAGTTCCGCAACCAAAGACCGATGTTCATGAAGCTTGTCTTCTCCCAGAAAGTGATGGGCTACCTTTGACGCTGAATACCAAATGTCGGTCAACACGGCGTTGTCTTCTGTGTCATAGGGGCGGATTGTGAGTGCATTATTCGTCATGATCGCTTCCAATGTAGGTGCCCTGTATCTTGCACCCCGAACAGTAGAGCCCGTGATGCACATAGCGATGCGCAACTGCGGGGGCGTTAAATTCGCTGGTTAAATTGATGCTGCACCGGGCATGGACATTTTCACGTTAACCGCGCCTGATTGCTCGTGCAGGTAGTCCTCGACAAACTCAAACCCATAGCGTTCGTAAAAGGGACGGCCTACTTTGTTGTCTTCGAACACTTCGACACGTAGCGGGCCTTTAAGTTCGACCACGTAGTCCACCATCGCACGCCCGTGCCCTTGCCCGTGATGTGCCGGATCAAGGAACAACCCTCCGATTTCATTGCCGATCATGGCGATAAAGCCGATGGGGCTGCCGTTCTCTTCGAGCACCCATGTTTCCGCGTTGGGCAGATACATGTTGCGCATCGCGTCCTTGACGAAAGCAACGAAATCACGGGCCAGAAACGGATGCGCCAGTGCATTGGCCTTTTCCCAAATGGCAATCAGTGCGTTGGTATCGTTGTGTGTATATTCTCTGATCATTGTCTTGCTTTCGATTGTTCTTCTGGATCTTTGTGATCGTCTTACTCAGGGACTTGTCGCCGGATTTTCGCTCCGCCAAGGAGACTGAAACCATCATTCTCGAAATTTCATACGGGGTGTTTGTGTCGCCCAATTTTCATGGCTGCGACCCCACAGAGGTGTTACGACACCAATCATTCACCGTTTGTAAAAGGGTCAACTTCACCTCAACCAAGGGGTAGTTTTCGTACACAGACAAGTAATGCAGGGCTATTCCATCCAACATCGCCAGAAACAGCCGGGCTTGGTTTTCCGGTTCTGCGGACCCCCACTCTGCGAACCAATCGGTCATAATCGACAGCAATAGCTGCGCACGTGCTTGCTGAGGTTGTCGCACAACGCTCTGCAGTTCAGGCATCAACAAAAGCGTCAGCTGGAGTTTCAGAAAACGGCGTTCAGACGCAAGGTACTGGAAATAGCCGTCTAAAAACCCGGATATTGATGCTTCTAATGTCTCTTGTTGCGTCCACGTTTCCGCCACAACATTCATCGTCTCTGTTGTGTTTTCAATGAGGCCAACTAGCAAGGCTTCTTTGCTGGGAAAATAGTTGTAGACGAGACCTTTGGAAACGCCGGCCTTTGCGGTGATTTGCTCTACAGTCGTCGCAAAGTACCCCTGTGTTTCAAACAGCTCCATCGCGGCATCGAAAATCTTTTTCTTCCCCTTTTGTGGTCTCATCTGTGTCAGCCTTTACGTTGTGACGATGTCGCTATGGGCTTCTCTTCAAGGAGCAGAAACCCGTAATTCGAAGCGAATCTCCTCGGGGACAAAACCGCAAACCATAACTGACTAAAAGGTCAGTGACTGTAAAGTCAGTTATGAATGTGACGTATTGCGGGAGTCAAAGCCTGAAGAAAATTGGATGAATCCGATCCGGGACACACTAGAAGCTCATCTTCGGCCAATTGAGAGGCATCTGTTGCCGATGGCGAACAAGGAGAGTTCGCACCAGTGCACGGTGAATTTACCTCAATCGGAAAAGACTCAGCACCAGCGGGTAGTAATGCACCATGCAGCATCTTGAACATTGGCCCAAAGCCGTCATCAGCTGAGATCCACATCTAGGTCCGGTTAAGGCGTTTTCTGCTCGGTTCTTCGCGTGTCGCGACCATTTCGCCACAAAGTTTATGAGCTCCAGGTAGGTCCACAGAACGGCTGGCCATAAACCCACTGGCAGGATTGGCCGTTAGTCGTTTGGCGGGGGGGGGGCGGACTATCCATATTGATGCCGGGCAGTCGTCCAGCGATATCCATCGCCGGCTGTGTCGAGATGGCCCAAGCCGGGCAAAGCGACATGCGATCCACCCATCATCATGCGATCCGTTGCGATCATATCCAACGTTCTCAGGCGCGTCTGACGTGCCAACTCTTGATCAGTGTCAAAGCCAATTGTCACGCCGGGCATCGAAAGCTGCACCGCCGGAACATGGAATATGTCGGCAGTTATAAATAGGGCTTCGCCTTCGCTTTCAAGCATCAGCCCCGTATGGCCGACCGTGTGCCCCGGCAACGGAACGGTTGTCAGGCCCGGCGCAAGCGAAACTTCACCTGACCCGAACGCATCCACACGGTCTCCAAAGCCGCCAAGCGCGGCGCGCGCAAGGTCAAACGAGGGTTTGAATGCGTCCGGGGCTTGGGCCTGGATATCGGCGTTGGTCCAAAAGTCGACGTCCGCACTTGCGACCCGCAGCGCTGCGTTGATGAAGGGATTGCCCGACGGCGACACAACGCCACCGATATGGTCCCCGTGCAGGTGGGTGAAGATCACCGTGTCGATATCAGCCGGGTCGATGCCGATGGCATTCATAACCTCTGGCAGCTTGCCCGCTGTCGGGCCAAGGATGTCCCCAGCGCCAGCGTCGATCATAATTTTGCTTTCTCCGATCTCAACAAGGAACGCGTTTACAGCGGTCGGATGCAAATCGGACGAGATATGCGCGGCCTCAAGCAAGGATGCGAACTCTTCTGGGGTAACTCCATTGAGCATTTCTGGCCCGAGTGGAATGTACCCGTCAGACAAGACATGAACCGTTGCTGCCCCAACCCGGTAGCGTCGTGCCGCTACAAGCCCTTCGGCGTCCGCAGGTCCAACCGACCATCCAAGAGCTGCCAATGCGGATGTCATTCCAGTTCCAATCAAGAAGTCACGTCGTTCCATGAACAGTCTCCCAAGCTGTAAGAGTTCAATCACATTACTATACCGAACGGTATTTATTTGACATACATACCGTTCGGTATATAAGTCAACTGATAAAAAAGAGGAGTGCGGCATGAAAGGGCGTCCGAGGACTTTCGATGAAGGGCAGGTTCTAAGTCGCATCACGGATGTGTTCTGGCGCAAAGGCTATGTCGGAACGACTATGTCTGATCTGGTTGAGGCAACGGGTCTGACCAAGCCAAGTCTCTATGCGGCCTACGGCAACAAGGCTTCGATGTACTCTGCGTCACTTGATCGATACATTGAGCAACAGTCCCAAACTGCCTACGTTCACTTGAAACGGGATGACATCGGGGCAACCAAAGCGATCCGCATGTTTTTGAAAGCTTCATTGGCGTCTGTTAAACACCCAGATGGTCCAAAAGGATGTTTGGTCTTGTCGTCTTCAACAGATGATTGTGGGGGGCATCTGCCAAACCATGAGACCGCCAAGGTCCACGCAATGAATGCGCTGGCGCAGCAAACATACGTTGCTTTTTTCGAACGGGCACTGCTGTCAGCCGGGCGCCCGACAAGCGACGCACAAGCTCTTGGCACCTACCTTATGACCCTGCATACCGGCTTGCGGCAGATGACAACACGTGGAGTGTCCAAAGCTGATCTGGAAGACGTGGTGGAGTTCTCGGTCGGGTGCATTGCCCAACAATTGGACTCTTGTTGTGACCAATGACGGGCAACGCGGTTCGTGACCTGTGCATGTTCCCCAAACGGCCATAGGCATGTTGCAGCATTGAATTCAGCTAGCGCCAGCTTTTATTGATACGCCGCCGTTTGAACGGACCGCAGCATTCGTCACTTTGGGCCGATGTCGTTAAAAAATTGCTGTTTTCGATGGAGCATTCGGGAATGTTGGTCTGATATTGTGGAGCAACCAGATTTGGGTTTGTCTCTTCTGGCGGCGGAGTATTTCCGCCGTATGTGGTGGAGATCTTTACCTTCCGGGCAAATATACCGGTCATTGTCTGCATCCTGTTCCAGACCCTGAACGGGGCACCTAAATGGCGTCCTGCCTTAATCAGAAGAACACCAGCCTCACAGCATTGCAGCTTCAAAAATGGACATTTCTTATGACATCCATTGCGTCAAAGGCCTGAGTGTAGGTCTCGCAGAATTTCAAATGTGTGTAGAGGACACCGTAATCATCGAAACCTGATGATCCGCAAAATTTGCGGGATCCCCAGCCGAAAGAGTTTGGCCAGGGATCGGGAAAGCCATTTTACTCTGGCTTCTTTGTCAGGCTTTGCGCAAACAAGATGTTGTCGACCAGTGCCTGAGTTTCTGGGCGCAGGTATTCGATGCCACCATACAGTGGGCCATGCCCTGCCGGCATATCAGGATAGAGTTCCTTCATGCCCAGATGTCTTTGCGCCATGAGACTAAAATTGGCTCCAAAACCAACACCGACCTGAATGGAATCCTGCGGGCGGTCTTCACGCGGATTTTTGTAAAGGTCGTACATAGAAGCCAGAATTGGATTTCCACCTGGTGGTGGCAAATGCATCTTGTATTGCTGCTTGACCAATGACTTGAGCACAAATCCCTCGTAAATGAAGACATAGTCGCGCCGACCATGTGTTTCCCCCAAAAGCCACAACGGCAATTGGTCAACGCCATCAATAATTCTGTCCCGTGGAATGCCTTCTTCGGCGCCACCAAGCCTGGCAAATGTGGTGAACAGGTCCGACACGTGGGTGATGTCTTTAACGCGAGAACCTGCTTCGATCAATTCGGGCCAACGGACAAAGGCATTTACACGAACCCCACCCTCAAGATGCTCGGTCTTCCCACCCCGGTAAATCCGGTCGGACTGACCGCTGCGGTCAACGAACTCCATGAACGGGCCGTTGTCGCCCATGATCACAACGATTGTGTTGTCCGCAATCCCAAGCGCGTCCATCCGGTCCAGGATTTCACCAACGTAAGTGTCGATGTTGACGATGGCTTCGGCAATCGGCCCTCCGTTGAGCGTCTGGGCCTGCTCGATATCGGTCCGGGTAAAGCTGATCGGAATCAACGGCCAGTATTGTAGGAAGAAAGGCTTGTCACCTGAAGACAGTACTTCGAGTTGCTCCAAGGTTTTGTCCTGATAACGCTGCCCCATCGCTAGGTAGTCATCTTGCGAGAACTTCTGGCCAGGCTCCATGTCAACTTCGCGCGGTTTACCTCCCTTTTCGCCGACAATGTTGTAGACCATGGCGAATGGATCAATTCGAAACGTGTCGTCCAGCATCAGTTCATCAGAGCGCAGACGCAAGTCCACACCCGAGATATGGCCTTCGTTCAGCGCTGTTGTGTTCATAAGAGCTAGCTGCGCCTGCTGATGGATCGGGTGTTCGGCATAGTCAAAGCCCTGGTTGATCGCATAGCTCTGCTCGATATCCCCCATATGCCATTTGCCGATATGGGCCGTGGCATAGCCTGCATCACTTAGTATTTCGGCAATCGTCACTTCACCGGCCGCAAGACCTTCGCCCTCGGGTACGGCTTTTGCCTCGTCAAAACCGGTTCTGACCGGGTGTCGACCAGTGATCATGGCAACGCGTGTTGGCGTGCAGCTTGGCTCAGAGTACATCCGCATCATCGACATGCCCTGTTCGGCAAAATTCGAAATCTCAGGAGTTGAGTATCCGCGAATAACATCCAGGTCTGGCATTCCAAATTCACCAAACCCAATGTCATCCAGCAAGATATAAAGAATATTTGGTGGCTTTCCGCCGTTGCGCTCACGAAACTCTGCGAGCTTTTCATTTATGTTTGCGTCTTCTGCAGCCCATTGGTCCCCGTGCTGGCGTTCAAGGATCCGGTACTCCGCGTCGCGAACGATGGGGGCCTCCTGAGCCCGTGCGTAAGGCGTCGATACAAATGCCACTGTGGCAAATGTTGACGCAAGAATCGCGCATCTCCTAACCATCAATTGTTCCCTTTCTTTGCTTTGTGGTTTCTGTGTTCCGCAGAGCAGCACCCCGGCTTGACATAACCTTGGCTTGGATCTCTTTTTCCAACCCCGAGAGGCTCGCTCTGAGATCAGCCTGCCGGCTCTCACCCGATATGCCTTCAATGCGTTCAGCATCGTGCAGATCGACTTTTAGGATTTCGTAGTCGCGACAAATTTCATCTGTTTCCGCATCTACAATTCGGAGAGCCCTAATTATGTTGACCCACTCCGGAAAGTCCTCCTCGAAAATGTCCATGTGCCCCTCCAATCCTGGATCGGTCCGTGCCATCAGGATCGCACTCACATCGACGGCCCGCCAGTTTCACACCGTGTGAAAGGGGTGAAATACTTTTGATTTTCGATAGTTACGGTTAAAGTAGTCAAATGACGAGCGCACACGATTCAGCTGACGCTAAGGACCAGACTACCGCTTCCGTTTCTCCGGAAGCGGTCCTTGAACAGTTGCAGACGATCCGGTCGAGCGAAATGTTCTCTGGCGCAAGTCGACTTGTCGACCTGCTCGAATACATTGTGAAAGAGAATTTAAAAGATCCTTCGCGAAAGATTTTGGCCAAAACAATCGCAGAGGAAATATATGGCAGAGCTCCCGACAAGGACAACGACAGTCAAAATATTGTCAGGGTTGATGCCGGACGGCTGAGAAGACGACTGGCGGAATTTTATGCCGGTCCGGGGCGGGACAATCCGATACTGATTCATGTCGATCCCGGCGCTTATGTACCTCGTTTCGAAACAAACCAACGTGCACAGAACGCGGAATTCACACCTTCGGAGCTGGGAGCATCGACGCACGGGGCGTGGAAAAGGCCTTTCACGACAGTTGTTGCAGTTTTTGTCGCGCTATTCATCGGATTTGGATTGGGCGTCGCCTTTTTTCCGGGCGATCAAACGCTCAAACCCTCTGATCTTCAGGTGGAATACTCCGGCGATCCGAAACTCGAAGCAGAACGTCGTGCAAGATTGGCGAAATCGCCGTCCAGCCTTCAAGCCGTTACTATGTCGGACCAGGCCCGGAATCTAATCTTTCCTTTTGTTGAAACGCAACAGGTGGAATTATCGCTCGCAATGTTCCGGCAGGCGATCAAAAAGGACAGTTTGTATTTCGGGGGATACGCCGGGGCTTCGCAAAGCCTCGCTGCCCTGGCGATCTACCTGCCAGAAGGGGAAAAAAAGTCTGCGCTCTTAGAAGAGTCGCGCGATATGGTTGACCAGGCAGAAGCGCTTTCACCGGCCAACTCTTGGACACAGTCCGCACTTTCCTGGGTGTTTTTCGTAGAGGGGCAGACAGAACAGGCAATTGAGCACGCAAATATTGCGATTGATCTTGCGCCGACGGATGGAAATGTTCTGGATTTTTACGCGGTTTTGATGCTTTCAGCTGGCAATTTCACTGCTGCGCAAGAGGCGTCTGATAACAACAGAAAGCGAACGTCCGGATTGGGCCGGTTCGCCAACAAGAGTTTGTTTGGCGCATCTAGCTATCATCTCGGGCAATATCAGGATTCCATTGATGCCCTAACAGCCGCGACCATTTCGGGAGACCCTATTTCAGCTCCAACTCTTGCGTATCTGGCCGCTTCTCATCATCGCTTGGGCAATGCGTTCAAATCAAAACGCCACGTTGTTGAACTCACGGAGAACTGGCCAGATTTTGACCCGCAGACAGTTTTGAGCAGGTTGTATTTGAATCCGGATCAAGTGACAGACCTGACCAGAGCGCTAGAAGAGTCGGGATGGTCAGCTCCCACACCTTCAAATCCTACGACCAGTCTCGAGGATTAGGCAAACGCCGCTCCGGCTTTGTTTGACTAAAATGCTGAGCGTTACAGTTGGACCTAAAGGCGGAGGGTGTTGACAAACCAGCCATTGCTACAATGTCTGCTTTCAATGTTCCGACACGCCCGGCTTGCACTTGCAGCGAAGGGCCGCTTTCTCGAAGTGTATCCCGAACGCTCGTGTGACTTGGGTTTTACAGCTGCCATTTTGATTGATGCCTTGGGCCAAACGCAGACCAAATATCGAAAATCCATGCTGCCGGTTAGGACCGAGCAGGATTAGTATGCTCTCGGCACTTATGTTACAGTTTTCAATATTCGCCATGTGAGAATGGGCATTGTTTTCTAACATGAGTGCACGTTCCCAGATCTGATACGCCGCCTTGCAGCCATAGGTGCCTAAGCCAGTTCGGTCCCGGCTTCTTGCGGCGTGGATTGGGAACAGTCGTCACACTTCGTTGCCTCCTCGAGTGGCTATGAGAATGGCATTTTCATGGTTTGTGCTCACTGCTGCGGCTCAGAAAACGACCACGAGCATTGCGGTCTCAGCTGCATTGTTGACCCCTCCGGCCGTTCTAATGCTGGCGCGATCCTTCCGAGCAAGTCATAGGCGCCACGTTGGACCTTGATCTGATCTAACGCGCACGCAAGGCCGTGCCGGACCTGCGGGATCGCGAAATATTGTGCACCAAACAGCCACTGACAGACGATCTCGGAACGAGACCTTCAAAAACCCGCACATAGTCTTCCCGCAGATTCAAACCAACGCGCTTTTGCTCGGATCACAGCGTTATTTGCCTAGCCTGAGCTTGGCTCGGGCGCTACGGTCAGAGGCGATGCCAGTCAGGCAGCGACATTTACGAAAGCACGACATGCCCGACATTTCATTGACCGAGATCGAGACGACCACCCAAGCCGCACTTGAACGTCATGGTGCGCAACCTTGGATCGCTGCCGAAGTGGCACGCGCCGTGCGCAAGGCCGAGGCGGTCGGAAATCGCATCTGCGGCCTCTATTACTTGGAAAGCTATTGCAAACAGCTGCACAGCGGGCGGGTGGACGGCAGTGCCGAACCACAGGTTACGCGCCCCAAACCCGGCTCCGTTGTCGTTGATGCGAAATTCGGCTTTGCTCAACCGGCGTTTTCACGCGGTCTGTCAGACGCCATGACGGCGGCACAGGAGAACGGCGTCGCCAGCCTTGCCATCTGCCATGCGCACACCTGCACATCGCTGGGCTATTTCACAGAACAGATCGCGTGCCGTGGCCTGATCGGTCTTGGATTGACCAACGCCTCGCCCATTGTCGCACCTCCGGGCGGCAAAACCCGCGTGATCGGCACCAACCCAATTGCCTTTTCGGTGCCCGACGGGTCGGGTGGGATCGCGATGCAGTTCGACCAATCCACCACCACCGTGGCACTTGGCAAGATCACCATGGCCAAGGCCGCAGGAGAGACCATCCCCGAAGGCTGGGCTGTAGATGCAAAAGGCCAATCCACAACTGATCCGGAAGCGGCCCTTGGTGGGTCATTGGTCAGTATGGGGGGCTACAAAGGATGGGGCTTTGGCCTGATGGCCGAATTTTTGGCCGCGGGCATGACCGGCGGCGTGATCAGCCGCGATGTCAAACCACTCAAGGCGCCGGATGGCCCACCTCACGATTTGGGCCAATATTATCTACTGATTGACCCCGGCAATGCCCCAGACTTCTTTGATCGCATGCAGCGTGTGGCCGAAGGCGTTGCATTGGACGAAGGCGCGCGCATGCCCGGTCAGGGCAAGGCTGAAATGGACCCAGTCCCGCTCGAAATGGCGGTATGGGAGCAGACACTTGCGCTGGCCGGGCGTGCCTGAGGGTCAGGGCAATAGGATAGCGGCACGCTCAAACGTGGCGGCGTCGGCACCCAGATCGTCATACAGCAGTTCTACTTCAATCGACTGAACTGACCCCAGCTCAAAACTCAGATAGATGGTCGCATCGTCGGGAATTGCGTTGGGTTGGGCAATGTCGGGCGGGCATTCGGGAATGTCAAACCGCTGCATCTCGCCGCCATTGATCGAAAAATGCACGTCAAACAGCCCGCATCGCCAGCTCAAAAGATGCGTAAAATACACAAGATCCTGCCCGCCATATTCGCGAACCGCCACCCAGTTCCCCTTGGTCGCATCCAGGATCGGACGCACCTCGGTCGCGGTCAAAAACTTGCCCGATGGAGTCTGATCCTCCGCTTCGCGCGCGACAACTGGTTCGGCGCCCATCAAAAACGCCGCGCAAATACCCGATATCAATACCTTATTCATAAACCCTCCATAACCCGAGACATCACGCCCCTTTGCGCACTCCATTGTGGGTTCTGCTTTTCCCACACGCCGGGGCACTCTATAGTCAATCCAAACATCGTGCAGGGCAGCAGGCAAAATGGCAAGAAAAGCAACGCCTCCCAAAGATTTCAACGTTGTCGTGGTCGGGCAATCGGGACGCCTGCAATATGAGGCGGCGCTGTTTGTCGCCTCTTTGCGACACACAAATCCGGATTTTTCCGGGCGCCTGTTTGTGGCTGAACCGCAACCGGGGCCTCTGTGGGACAAGGATCCGCGCATGTCCAACCCGGATGTCCGAGCTTTCCTTCAGGAGCAAGATGCTGAGATCCTGCCCATAGAAAACCGCCACTTTGGTCAATCCTATCCCGAAGGAAACAAGATCGAACTGCTCTCGGCGCTCCCCAAAGGCGAACCGTTTGTGTTTTTTGACACCGACACCTTGATCACCGGCGACCTGTCATCAGTTCCCTTTGATTTTGCCCGTCCCTCCGCCTCCCTCAGAGTCGAAGGCACATGGCCGCAGATCGAACTTTACGGCCCCGGCTACACCCAGATCTGGAAGTCGCTCTACGACAAGTTTGGCCTCTCTTTTGAACCCACGCTCGACCGTTCGCAGCCCGATGAATACTGGCGCCGATATCTCTACTTCAACGCCGGATTTTTCTACTACCGCTGCCCGCATGAATTTGGCCAACGATTTCTGGACTATGCAATCGCGATCCAAACGGACCCACCGGTCGAATTGGTCTGCCAGACCATGAAACCTTGGCTTGATCAGGTGGCCCTACCGCTCGTGATCCATTCCTTTGGCGGCGCGCGCGACACGCTACCGCCGGGATATCTCGACGGCTCAGTCAGCTGCCATTATCGTTTTCTACCACTGCTTTATGCGCGTGAAAGCGACCATGCCGTTGATGTACTTGAACAGGTGGCCGCACCGAACCGCATCAAAAAGGTGCTCAAGCAGTACGACCCGTTCAAGCGTATGATCTACCAAAACCGTGGCCACAAGGCCCGCGCCCTGTTTGACCGCTCCTTCCTGCCGCGCAAGGAACAGGCCATTCGCAACACTCTGCGCAAAAACGGCTATTGGATGCGCTGACCGCGCAACTTACTTGCGCACGCCAACCCTCTCAACCACATCCTTGGCTTCCTTTCGCCAAAAATATCCTGGGGTGAATTGGCGCACCGCGCCAAGAGGGGCAACGCCCCTCCTCCCGCCCACTTGCACCCTCCGGCCCAACCGCGTAAACCCCGCCCCAAGTTCTTATCCAGGGAAACGCTATGCCTGTTCTCGTGATGAAATTCGGCGGCACTTCGGTCGCCAATCTCGACCGCATCCGCCGCGCGGCGAAACGTATCGGCGTCGAAGTCGCCAAAGGCTACGACGTCATAGTTATTGTCTCGGCAATGTCCGGCGAAACCAACAAGCTGGTTGGTCTTGTTGATGAAACCTCGCCATTGTTTGACGCCCGTGAATATGACGCTGTTGTCTCTTCAGGTGAAAACGTGACCGCTGGCCTCATGGCTCTCACGTTGCAGGAAATGGATGTTCCGGCGCGCTCATGGCAAGGCTGGCAAGTGCCGCTCCTGACCACTTCGGCCCATTCACAGGCCCGGATCGAAGACATCCCGCCCGAAAATATCAACGCCAAGTTTGACGAAGGTATGCGCGTGGCTGTTGTCGCGGGTTTTCAGGGCGTCAGCCCCGAAGGGCGCATCACCACGCTGGGTCGGGGCGGCTCGGATACAACGGCCGTGGCCTTTGCCGCTGCCTTTGACGCGGAACGCTGCGACATCTACACCGACGTCGACGGCGTCTACACAACGGACCCGCGCATTTGCGAAAAGGCGCGCAAGCTGGACAAGATCGCGTTTGAGGAAATGCTCGAACTCGCCAGCCTCGGGGCCAAGGTCCTGCAAACCCGCTCGGTCGAACTCGCCATGCGCTACAAAGTCAAACTGCGCGTACTCAGCTCGTTTGAAGAACAATCCGACGAGGCCGGTACGCTGGTCTGCGATGAGGAGGAAATCATGGAATCCAATGCCGTCTCTGGCGTCGCCTATTCCCGCGACGAAGCCAAAATGACCCTGCAATCTGTCGCGGACCGTCCAGGCATCGCCTCGATCATCTTCGGCTGCCTCAGCGATGGTGGCGTGAATGTCGACATGATCGTGCAGAACATTTCCGAGGATGGTCGCACCGACATGACCTTCTCACTGCCCACAGATCAGGTCAAACGCGCCGAAAGCGCGCTGGCAGAGCTCAAGAACTCCGGCGGCCTGAACTTTGCCGACCTGATCACCGATCTGGACGTGGCCAAAATTTCCGTGGTTGGCATTGGGATGCGCTCTCAATCTGGAGTTGCAGCCAAGATGTTCAAAGTGCTTTCCGATGAAGGCATAAACATTCGCGTCATTACCACGTCAGAAATCAAGATTTCCGTGCTGATTGACAGAAAATACATGGAACTTGCCGTGCAATCACTGCATGATGCGTTCGAATTGGAAAACGCGGCCTAAGGGTCATCGCCTGTCTTTGCGGTGTCCTGCGTGGGTCGGATACAAGTGATGGGCGAACATGGCCGACAGACCTGAATCAGAAAGCCGGAAACTGTTGGGGCGTCTGCGCGACGCCCTCGCAGAAGACACGGCAGGCCAGGAACGGCTTGATCGGATCACTCAGCTGATTGCTACCTCCATGGGCACCGAAGTGTGCTCTATTTACCTTTTTCGCGACGAAGAAACCCTTGAACTCTGCGCCACCGAAGGTCTGAACCCCGACGCGGTGCACCAGACCCGTATGCGCGTGGGCGAAGGGCTCGTCGGGGGCGTGGCGCGCACCTCACAAGTGGTCAACACCGATGATGCCCCCTCCGCCAAGGGCTTCCGCTTCATGCCCGAAACAGGCGAGGAAATCTATTCCAGCTTTTGCGGCGTGCCAATCCAACGTCTTGGCGACAATCTCGGCGTGCTTGTGGTCCAATCCAAAGACGCCCGTAGCTATTCCGCCGACGAAGTTTATGCGCTCGAAGTGGTCGCTATGGTGTTGGCCGAAATGACCGAACTGGGGGCCTTTATAGGTGAAGGTGCCGCCATGGGCGCGCGCCATCAACAGGCCGTCACCTTCAAAGGAGGAAGCGCTCAAGAAGGCGCTGCCGAAGGTCACGTCTGGCTTCACGAACCACGCGTTGTGGTCACAAACCCGGTGGCCGATGATCCCGAAACCGAGCTTCAGCGCCTTTCAGACGCGGTCGAAGAGCTGCGCGTCGGCGTTGACAAGATGCTTGCAGGGGCCGCGCGCGGCGACAAGGAACAGCTCGACGTGCTCGAAGCCTACCGGATGTTTGCCAACTCCAAGGGCTGGATGAAGCGCATGGAGCAGGACATCTCGCGCGGCCTCTCAGCCGAGGCGGCTGTCGAGAAAGAACAATCCACCGCCCGCGCCCGCATGGAACAGGTCACTGACGCCTACCTACGCGAACGCCTGCACGATCTGGACGACCTCTCAAACCGCCTCTTGCGTATTCTCACAGGGCAAGGCTCCGAAACCGGCGCGGATTTGCCCGCCGACCCGATCCTGATCGCCCGCAACATCGGCCCCGGCGAATTGCTTGAATACGGCCGTTCGCTGCGCGGTATCGTGCTCGAAGAGGGCTCTGTCGGCAGCCACGCCGCCATCGTCGCCCGTGCTTTGGCTATTCCGTTGGTTGTCCACGCCGAACGGATCACGACCGAGGCGCTCAATGGCGATCACATCATGGTCGACGGTGATCAGGGCGCGGTGCACCTGCGCCCGGACGATACGGTTGTCGCGGCATTTCGTGACAAAATCGCCATGGCCGCAAAGGCTCAGGAACGCTACACATCGATCCGCGACAAACCCGCACAATCGCGCGATGGCATCACGGTTTCCCTGCAAATGAATGCCGGCCTCATGGCCGATCTGCCCAGCTTGCCCAGCTCTGGCGCTGATGGCGTGGGGCTATTCCGCACCGAATTGCAATTCCTCGTCCGCAACCAAATGCCCAAACGGACCGAGCTGGCCCAGACTTATTCCACTGTAATGGACGCCGCCGAGGGCAAACGCGTGGTGTTTCGCACACTTGATATCGGCTCAGACAAAGTGTTGCCCTACATGGCACCACAGGATGAACCCAACCCGGCACTTGGCTGGCGCGCCGTGCGGGTTGCGCTGGACAAACCGGGCGTGATGCGGATGCAGCTTCAGGCGCTGTTGCGCGCCGCCAAAGGGCGTCCGCTGACTGTGATGTTCCCTTTCATCGCGCAATATGATGAATATCGGGCCGCACGTGCGGAAATGGACAAGGCGCTTGAACGTGAACATATCCTTGGCCACGCCGTGCCCGAAAAGCTCGAAGTAGGCGCAATGCTGGAAACCCCATCACTCGCCTTCGCGCCACAGCAATTCTTTGAAGAGGTTGATTTCCTTTCCATCGGTGGCAATGATCTGAAACAGTTCTTCTTTGCCGCCGACCGCGAAAACGAACGGGTGCGCCGTCGCTATGACACACTCAATGTCAGCTTCCTGACTTTCCTCGAAGGCATCGTAAACCGCTGCGTGACCACAAAAACCCCGCTCAGCTTCTGTGGCGAGGATGCAGGTCGCCCGATCGAAGCCGTGTGCATGGCGGCCATCGGCCTGCGCTACCTGTCAATGCGCCCCGCCTCTATCGGGCCGGTCAAAAGCCTCCTGCGCCGTGTGCACCTCAACGAAGTGCGCGACGTCATCATCGAGGCCCGCGAGCGCGGCGACCAATCCGTGCGCC
Organism: Shimia abyssi; assembly: GCF_003014475.1. Lineage (GTDB taxonomy): Bacteria > Pseudomonadota > Alphaproteobacteria > Rhodobacterales > Rhodobacteraceae > Shimia > Shimia abyssi. The sequence continues at coordinate 16,725 of NZ_PYGJ01000005.1, forward strand.
CTGCCGTCATGGATTATCTCCGCACCCGAGACTAGCGGTCGTAGAAGCCGACCTCGCGGATATCCACCCGCGCACTGTGATCCCGGCCAAACGCCACCACGCCCACGGACACCACACGCCCCGGCGTGGGCGTTTTCCGCATTAAGCTGCCCGACGGCGCAAACACGTCAAAGGGCAATTGCACTTCACGCCACTCGCCGGTTGTCTCAAACTCAGCTTGGTAATACTGCCACGGCAATCGCGTCCCCTTGGTGCGCAAATGCACAAAGTACTCTTCGCCATTCCCACGCACAATCAGCCGCACACCTGCGGCCGTCTCTGGCACTGGAATTTGCAACCGATGACGCACCTGAATGAATCCGCCATTATTCTGCGTGCTCACTTCGCCGCTCAACCGAGCAAACGCAACGCCCCGCTCCGTCTCAAAACGTGCCTGCCCGGTCGACACGCCGCCCATAACCGTATCGGCGACATAATCCCAACGGGTACCGGGCGCGGAGTCAAAAGTTTCGATCACCAAGTCCTCAGCCATCAAGGCCGCAGCCCCTCCCAGACAAAACAAAGCGGCAAATACAGCCGCAAAAGCACTCCGCATCATCGCCCCTTCAATTCAGCACCGCAATTGACAGGTTCAGCAGCAGCGCAAAACTGACCCATGCCAGATAGGGCAACAATGCCCACGTCGATACCTGATCCGTGCGCGCTGTACTTCTGATCAAAAAAACCAACACCACCCACAATGCACCGATCACGATCAACGCCAACCACGGCAGCTTCATCACGAAAAACGCCGGGGACCAGAGGAAATTCAACCCCAACTGCGCCCACCAAAGCCGCATCACCGCCCCAGTTTCCGCCCCTGAACGTCGACCTTCAAACTGACGCCAGCCAACCATGGCAATCAACACGTAAAGAACGGTCCAAACCGGGCCAAATATCCAGTTTGGCGGATTGAAGAACGGTTTGTTCAGATCAGCATACCAAGAGCCCGGCGCCGTTGTGGTGCCAATCAGGATGCCACCACCCATGACCAGCACCAGAAACGCCAAGCGTACCACCCAAACACTCATAAAGCACTCGCCTCGCAGCGCATCCCCCTAGCACACACTCAATGGGACCGTCGTTCTGGCGCGTTCATCAAAATCCGCTGTAAACCGCTCTGCCCCGCGCACATAAGACGCGGTTGCGCCTGCGATCTCAGACCCTGACACCGTGATCTCTCGCTGCCCCACCGTGTCATCAACATCAATAGTAAAGGCGATAATATCGCCGGGTGCCAGGGACTTAATACCCAATTCAACAACCGACTGCCCATCCACAACGGCTGGCGCATCAGTAACCGCAGACTGCCCCTGAACCAACTCAAAGGGCTGAAACACTTCCACACCCGCACCGCGATCCGTGACGTCAAAAATCAGTTTTCCATCCGAAGTCGCCAAATCCAGCCGCACCAGTCCAGACGTCACCGCGCATGCACCAGTATTCTCAATTTGAAACCGATCCTTCGGCGCGCCTTCTATGAACCGCACGGCAAGATCAGCCTGTGCCATCGGTGCCGCCACGATCAAGGCTGTTCCCAAAACCATGCTTGCCCGGCTGAGTGAATATGTCATCTGTCGCTCCCTGTTCCTGTAGAATTGGAGGACTACGCACCGCGCCACCAAACCGATCATTTTCGCGCGCGCCCCGCGAGGAAAGCCCGCAAGGGCTTGAAGAGCGGCCCACCCTCACAGCGTCGAATATCACGCCGCAAACGGCTTTTTCATCCCCGCCAGCATCTCAGCCACCAGCTCATCGTGATCCAGATCCGCATCTATCGCCAACCGGCGCAGCCCAAAATGCACATGCGCGATTTCTTGATAGTAATTCGTGTAAGCATAGTTTGTCGCCGCCCCCACGGCCGCGCCCAAAACCGGCACCGCCTGTGCTGCAAGCTTCTGGCCAAGCACCACCGACAAGCGCGGCGCAACACGCGCGATCAACGCCTGCATCGCCCCCCCCGTCAGCGCCAGCCGCGTGCTTACAAAGGCCAGGTCCGCCCCGTCATCCTTGGCCATCGGTCCTGCCGCGGCAAACACCCGCACACAGTCAAACTGCACGTTTTCTGATTGCGGATCAAAGCCTTGCCGCTTGGCCTCATCCTGAATGGCGCGCAACAAAACCGCGGTGGTCACTGGCAGCTCCGCCAGCGCTCCGGGCAATCCCCCGGCCCCACCTGCCGCGCCCAGCGCGGTAGCAACAGCCGTGTTCAGCCATGATTTCTGCGGATCACCAACGAACCGCCGCGATCCTTGCGCGGCCCGCATCGCTTGGGTCAACGCCGCTTCGGTGGCGCCATCCAACGTGTCACGCACCTGCGACGGCAAACGCTCCAACAGGCCCTCGGCCTGCCCACCCAGCACATTCAGGATTTCAATGCCCAGCCCGCCCGCATTGCGATAGCGGCTGGTCAATCGCGCCAGTTCGGCCTCGGGGTCGATCACTGGCGCATGAATTACGGTATACGGATCAATATCACTCATCATATAAAGATTGGCCCGCGCACGTGCTGGTTCAAGCCTCCTCGGCGAAACTCCGCACATGACCCGCCACACCGTGCCACGCGCCGGGGCGCAGTTCACGTCCCAAAACGCGTTCCGGATTGGTCGGCGGTGGCATGATAACGTCACCGAGCCGCGCAAATCCAAACTTGCGATAATACGGCGCATCCCCCACCAGCATCACCCGATCCCAGCCGAAATCCACACCGCGCGACAGGCTCTCTTCGATCAGCAGCCCACCCAATCCTTCGCCCTGATGGGTCGGGTGCACGGCCACCGGTCCCAGCAAAAGCGCCTCAAACGTGCCCACCCGCACCGGCCAATACCGGATGGCGCCTGCCAGGATATCCTGACCGTCACGCGCAACCAGGGAAAGCCCTGTCACTGGCGGAACATCATCACGCAACCGATAGGAACTCAACGCCTCGCGCCCCGGCGCAAAGCACAGGTCATACAGCGCCTCGACCTCCCACCAGTCCTGATCTGTCTCCTGTGCGAGCGTGAACACGTGCCCTGCACCCCATTTGGTCTTTTTACAGTGGAATCGCCACTAACATGCCGCTACCTCTTGGGCAAACCATAAGGACACGCAACGCATGTTTTACCGCCCCGCCGACGGCCACGGATTGCCCCACAACCCGTTCAACGCCATCATCACCCCGCGTCCCATTGCGTGGGTATCCACACGCGACGTGGATGGCGTCAAAAACCTCGCACCTTATTCCTTTTTCAACGGTATTGCTTACACACCGCCACAGGTGATGTTTGCTTCGACCGGCACCAAACCCGACCAGACCGAGGGCAAGGATTCGCTCGCCAATATCCGCGCAACAGAGGTATTCTGCATCAATGTGGTCGAAGAATCCGCCCGCAATGCCATGAATGTCTCAACCACCACCTTTGACAAGGACGTGGACGAATTCGAACGCGCGGGCCTGACTGCGGCGCAATGTGAAACCATCGACTGCCCTCGCCTCCACGGCGCTCCAGCCGCGCTGGAATGCCGCCTGACACAGATCGTACCGTTATTGGGCGCAAACAACTTCATGATCATGGGCGAGGTGATCGGCATCCACCTGCGCGACAATTGCCTTGTTGATGGCATCTTTGATGTGACCACCTACCGCCCGCTCGCGCGGCTTGGCTATCGCGACTACTCTGTAGTGGACAACACCTTCACCCTTTCACGCCCCGACGATTGACTATGCATTTACCAGACCCTTCCCAGCGCTACCCCATCACGTTGCCCGACGGCAGTGCACACAAGGGCACTGTGTTCCTCTCGCAGGTCATCGATCACCCAAAATTCCACGCAGGGGCCTATACTTACGCCTCAGACTTCAACCCACCCCAAGATTGGGCCAGCCATCTCGCGCCCTATCTTTTTCCGTTTTCTCAGGAAACGCTCAGCATTGGCAAGTTCTGCCAAATCGCCCATGGTGTGCGCTTTCTGACCAGCTCAGCCAATCACGCTCAGGATGGGCTCAGCTGCTATCCTTTCCCGGTGTTTGACCCGGCAAATATGCAAGCTTATCAGCCCGATACGCGCGACACTTCCATCGGAAACGACGTCTGGATTGGCTACGGCGCCTTGATCCTGCCCGGTGCCCGGATTGGTAACGGTGCCATCATTGGTGCAGGCGCTGTCGTGGGCGGCACGGTGCCCGACTATTCTGTCGTCACCGGCAATCCCGGCACTGTCGCCCGTTTGCGATTTTCGCCCGATGACGTCGCCCGATTGCTGGCACTTGCTTGGTGGGATTGGCCCGTCACCCTGATCGAACACGCCCTGCAAGCGATCCTAAAAGGCGACATCGCCGCGCTCGAACACCTCGCCCCCTGAACGAACAAGGGCGGCTCCTTGCGGAACCGCCCTCAAAAACCTCTGGCACATTCGCTAGTGCCCGCCTCCCAGAACCCCGGTCTTGACCGAGTAGTCCACGGCAATTTCATATTCAGGGTCATCATCACTGTCGATCATCAGGTGCCCTGCGCGGGTCAACAGCTTGTGACAATCCCGGCTCAGGTGTCGCAGCATGATATTCTTGCCCGCCGCCTCATACTTGGCCGCAACAGACTCAATCGCCTGCAACGCCGACTGATCCACCACCCGGCTGGCCTTAAAGTCCACGATCACCATGTCCGGATCGTCCTGGATGTGAAACAGCTCCGCAAACCCGTCAGCAGAGCCAAAGAACAGCGGCCCCTGAATTTCATACACCTTGGCGCCAATCTCGGTTTCCGACTCTCGCTCGATGGCGTGAATACGCCGCGCGTTCTGCCACGCATAGGCCAGCGCGCTCACGATCACGCCCACCACAACCGCCACGGCAAGGTCTTCCATGACTGTCACAACCGTCACCAGCACGATCACAAACGCATCCATCAAAGGCACTTTGCGCATGATCTTGAACGAGTTCCACGCAAACGTGCCAATCACCACCATGAACATAACGCCAACCAATGCGGCCAATGGAATCTGCTCGATCAACGGGCTTGCCGCCACGATGAACAGCAACAGGAACAGCGCCGCAACAATGCCCGCAATCCGCGTCCGTCCGCCCGATTTCACGTTGATCATCGACTGACCAATCATCGCACAGCCGCCCATGCCACCAAAGAAGCCGGTGGTCACATTAGCCACGCCTTGCGCGATACATTCCTGGCTGGCGCCACCACGCTTGCCGGTCATCTCCCCAACAAGGTTCAGCGTCAGCAGGCTTTCGATCAGCCCAATCGCCGCCAGAATGACCGCATAGGGCAAGATAATATAAAATGTCTCAAGGTTCAGCGGTGCCAACGGTGTGCCATAAATCCCAAGCCCCTCACCAAACGGAATATGGAACGCCGGGAAACCACCCTCGATCGAGGCCATATCGCCCACGCGCGGCACATCCAGACCAAAGCCAATCACCACAAACGCCGTGATCGCGATACCTGCCAGCGGCGCCGGGATCACCTTGGTGACCTTGGGCATCCCCCACACGATCACCATCGTCAGCCCCACAAGCGCCAGCATCGTGATCAACTGCGGGCCTGCCAGCCATTCGCCGCCGGTCATGCCATGCCCATCAGACACCATCGATCCGGGCACTTTGAACTGGCTCATCTGAGCGAGGAAAATCACAATCGCCAGCCCGTTCACAAAGCCCAGCATCACCGGATGCGGCACCAATCGGATAAACTTGCCCCAATGCATCGCACCTGCGATAACTTGCAAGATCCCCATCAACACCACGGTCGCAAACAAGTACTCAACCCCGTGCTGCGCGACCAAGGCCACCATGACCACCGCCAAGGCCCCCGTCGCCCCCGAGATCATGCCCGGACGCCCGCCAATAATCGCCGTGATCAACCCCACCAGAAAGGCCGCATAAAGCCCCACCAGCGGGTGCACTCCTGCGACAAAGGCAAAAGCCACCGCTTCGGGCACCAAGGCCAGCGCCACGGTCAGCCCCGAAAGCACTTCGGTGCGGATCCGGCCTGCACTTAGCCCTTCATCCTGCATGATGGAAAGGTTGGGCGGGGAAATGTTCTTGGCCAGCATGGCCAGCGCCGCGCGTCTCATGAGCTACCTGTCTTTCTAGGGTGTGGGGTGTTGTTCGCTTGGCGCAGTCCCTAACGACAAATGCCCTTAATCACAATGCCCACAACACAAACCCGCCATGCGCGTTGCTCAAACACCCCGCCGCGCTGACGGGCTGCGCTCCCGTTTTTTTTAAACAGTCATTCGATACGTGTTTCCAGAACCTCGACGCCGCGAGACCCAGCCATTTGCACGCTCTGACGGTCAGGTAGAGATTTGTCTTAGATCCCTCGCTGCCATGCCGACTATTTCAAAACCGCGGGCCAACCAGCTGCGCGAAGCTCGGCTATGACTTGTTCGGCATGTTCCGGGTATTGGTAAAACTTCTTCAGGATAGGTTCCGGGCGAAACGCCGGCCAGGTCTGCGCCAGCTCATCCAAAAGGGCGCGCGCAACTTCTGTGCGACCAGCCGCCTGACTTGCAGCGGCCTTATAGGTCAATGTCAACTCGCTCACTGGACCGCCATCCTGAATGGCTGCATCAAACCAAGCGATGGCCTCGTCGAAATGACCCAAATGGTAATTCGCCACACCCTGCACATTGAGATAAGCGGGCTGACGACCCTTGTTATCACGTGGTCGAGCGGGGTCCGAAGCCTGCAACCCTTCTTCAAAATGCCCCGTGATCAGCGCTGTCACGGCGTAAAAATCTAACACTTTGCCGTCCATCGGGCTGAGGGACACCGCAAACCGGCTCAACTCAACGGCCTCAGTGAAGTTCTGCGCCGCCAGAGCGACCCAGGCGACGGCCGAGTGGGACCAGCCGGACAACGGGGCGAGTTCAACGGCCTGTTTAGCAAAGCTCTCGGCCTCCTCCAGAAATTTCGCGCTCTGTTCTGCGCTCGGAGCGATCAAGGCGAGGGTCGCGAGGCTGTGCGCAGCACCTGCATATCCACCAGAATGAGTTGGGTCGATCCGGATCGATTCCCGGTACATTGCAGTCGCCAGTTTCTGATGTTCTGCATCGGCTATCGGAAACAAAAGATCACTCGCCTTTTCGGCCAGATTGGCGGCCTGCAGTGTCGCGGTCGATTTCTCCGCCAGCGCCGTACGTTCAAGGCTGTTCTGTGCGCTCATGACCGCACGGTGCCCACTGTCTTCTGGTGGATCAGCAGGCTCAGTGCGCATCTGCCAGAACAAAACCGCTAGACCGCAAATGCCAGCAACCGCCAAAAGCTTGCTCAAGGGCCCAAAGCGCCTAGCGGCGCCATTGTTGTGCGCTGGTTCGTCAATTGCAGGTGGCGCCTCCTGATTTAGTTCCTCGAACCGGGGAACATAGCCACCGCTGTCGATGTGGATGCGAACCGTCTCGGTGGCTCTTTCCGCCGCATAGTACTCCGCTAGCTTGCGTCGTAACCGGCCCGCGTCGACACGTACAATACTGTCAGTGTCATCAGGGTCGCGGCCATAAACGCCATGCGCGATGCTCTTCCCTGAGAGCAGATCAGCACGGTCTTCGAGAGTCTCTTCTACAACATGCCTCAAAAAGGCGCGCAGTCGACCGGCGTTTGCGAACGATGGGCTGGACAGGGCAGACTCAAGCGCTGTGCGGACTGAGTTTTCCATAACGGCGCCCGCACTACTTTCTCTCTCGCTGTCGTTGGACATCTTCATCAAAGCACAACAATTCCAAAACGTTACAGCACGTTACATCTGCAATGTAACACCACATTCACAGTAAAACCCTTGCTTGGGAATGCAAGGGGTAAGCATCTTGTATCAATGAACCCGATAAACCCAATGCGTAACGGTGCCATTCGATCCCCAGAGGACCTCTTTGCCGAGCAACGCAGCGAAGTTCGAAGGCTGCGCAATGACGATCCGGTATTTGACGAGATCTGCCACGACTTTGAGTTGATGGCCAAAGTCTTACGCGAAGGTAAGCAAAACGATGAGGCCGTCGCAGAGAGCCTTGACGGTCTGTCAGAAGAGATCCGGCGACACCTTCGCGCCCGATCGACCGCAGAATGACCACTGACGCGCAAACAATTCACCACCAATAGGAGGAATGAGATGACGAAATCCGAGATGGCGCAAACCAGCAGGATGCTGGTCGCGGTGGCCTTAGCCGGGATGGTGACAGCCCCGGCTTTCGCCCAGACCGCAGAGGGTCCGGGCGGCCTCGTTCACGACGCAGAGTACTACGTTCTCATGGCCCAAAACGGCGAAAGCTGGGCAGCGGAGGACGCGGACATCCAGGCAAAGCTGGCCGCATTGCGCGAGAAGCACGGCACCCCGCCAAACCTCATCCACATCATGTGGGATGACACTGCTTATGGTGATCTCGGAATGCCTGGCATTCAGGCAGTGCGCGGTCTCGATACCCCTAACATCAACGCACTTGCCCAAGAAGGTATGATGTTTACCCGCATGTACACCGAGGTTGGCTGTACCCCCAGCCGCGCCGCTGCGATCACGGGGCGCCTGGCCGTTCGTTCAGGCATGTACAACATTGGCATGCTACAAGAGAGCCATGGTCTGAATGCTGAAGAGGTTACTCTGGCCGAAGTCTTAAGTGATGCTGGCTACGCCACCGCATTTTTTGGCAAATGGCACCTTGGCGACATCGAACAAAGCTACCCCCACAATCAGGGTTTCGATGAGGCGCTTTTTACCGGGTATAACCAAATCCTCTCACTAAACACTCGCGAGGCAGAGCAGGGCAACGCTTCGATCGGCCTCTTCGAGGACATGCTGCCCGAGAACCCTTACAAACTGGACGACACATTCATCACCAAAGACTGGGTGATGGCCGCCGAAGGCACCAAGGGCGGGGAAACACTGCAATGGCGTGACAACACAACCGAATCCTATGAAGCAATGGATGACGAAGGTTTCAAACGCATGTTTGCCTTCATCGAGGCCAACGCCAAGGAGGGCAAACCTTTCTTCGTCGCCAGTTGTCCAAATATGGCGAACTTCATGCCGATCCGCCCCAAATGTACCCGCGCTCGCGCCTTGCTGCAAAATGGGCTTCAGTGCACAATCGATCCGTTCATTGCGGAACTGCGCGCCAAACTTGATGAACTGGGCATCGCGGAAAACACTCTGATTGTGGCGATGGCTGATAACGGACCAATGTCACACAACCCGCCCCCTGGCACTGGTTTTGCTGAAACGATCTTCCGCGGCGGAAAAGGCGATTTTCTCGAAGGCGGTGTACGTGTTCCAGCCTTTGCGGTCTGGCCAAGCGTGATCAAACCTGGATCGCTTCCCAATGATATGATCCACATCACCGATCTGTTTACGACATTCGCCAGCCTCGGTGGAGCCATCGGCAACATCCCAACGGATCGCGTGATTGATGGTGTCGACCAAACAGCACTGTTACCGAATGGTGATACCGCAGGTCGGCGGGACTATACATTTACCTATGCGGGTCCGACGCTTGGCGCGGTCGTAAAGGGTGACTACAAACGCCACATGATCTCGCCTGATCCAATCGGTGAAGCCAGCGGCATTCCAGCAGCTTTTTACTTCCTGCCGTCCGATCCACGCGAAGTACAACCTATGTTGACCAACCTTATCCACCTAAAGCGTCCCTTTAACCGGATGGTGCTACGCCACAACCTGTGGAAAGAAAAGTATCCGGATCGCCCGGAAACGCATGGTATCCCGTGGACAGGTATCGCCAATGCGTCCGAGGCGCTAAAGCGTGAGCAAAACCCGCAACTGATCTTGAAAGATCTGCCATTTGATCCGCTCGAATATATCGATCATCTGGACGAACTTCCTTTTGATCCGAACGCTGATCCAAGTATCGGACAATGAGTTAACAGCATTCCGGCCTTCCCCGTGAGGGCCGGGATCCCTTTTCCAGCTGAACAACGAAAGGCCGCCTTGTTTACCCACAGGCGCCTCGTGCAATCCACCGCCCCACCACTTCCACCTACGCACCGTTGACATTGACCCGTGCCGCGGCTCAGGCTCTGATGCACAGGGTGCTCACGCTCGACGAAACGTTCCTGACAGAGCATTTTGATTACGAATAACTGGCTGCAATGACGTAGCGCCAAACAACAAAGGGATATTTCTAGATGCTTATTGTTCTCGGTCTCTACGCCGGTCTTGTCTGGATTATCTTCTTCAAAATGAAGTTCCTTCCCTGGAACGGTTTCTTTAAATCCGTGGTGTGGACGGTTGCGCTCGTCATTGCCCTTGTTGTGATTGGCGCCTTAAACCACACGACCCCAACCGGTCGGGTTTCCGTACAGGGCGTCGTAACCAATATCGTTCCCAATGTGTCAGGGCGTGTAACTGATGTCGTGGTAGAGCCCGGAGCAGAGGTCAAGGAGGGCGATGTCCTGTTCCAGATCGATGATACGGTCTATGCAGCAGAAGTGGCGCGCCTAGAAGCCTCTCTGGAATCGGCACGGTCTGCCGCAGACCAGCTTCATCTGGACCTCGAGGCCGCAAAAGCCGAGATTGACTCGCTGAATGTTCAACTGGTCTTTGGAATCCAGCGCCGGGACGACATCATACGCCTCGAAGACCGAGGTGCCTCAACGACGTTCCAATTGCAGGAAGCCGTGTCCACTATTGATCAGCTCACGGCTGGCATAAGAGGGGCAGAAGCACGCAAAGCGGGGCTAGAACGCCGGATCGCGGCACAGGTCGACGGTCAGGATGTCGGCGTAGCCGAAGCCGAGAACGCGCTGGTCGCGGCGCGCTGGAACCTCTCGCAGACAACAGTACGCGCACCTGATGATGGCCTTGTGACGGGCCTTACTCTTCGACCAGGCAACCGGGTTACAACACTGCGTGGGGCGATCAACTTCATGATCCCGCAGGACCGCAGAATGGTAGCTACCCTGCCTCAATCGAGCCGCGGCAATGTCGCCGTCGGAGACGAGATCCGCGTGGCCCTGAGAGCTCTGCCTGGAAAAGAACTCACTGCGCGTATTGCGGCACTACCGCCGGGAACCGCAGAAGGTTCGCTTGATACACGCAGCGGGTTGCCGAGTTTGCGCGATCTCCGCGGGAGCGCAGAATTCCCTGTCATGATTGAAACCCCAGACGGGATTGACCCTGTATCCTTACCCATCGGTGCCTCTGGAACCGCATTGGTCATGACTGACAAGGCCGGCGCTATCGGAATCTTGGCGGAAATATTGTTCTGGATCACAAAGATGATGAACTATCTCTGACCAAGGTATTTTGGTTACGCAGACTTGCTTGGCGTTTCCGTCCATTCGGGAGCCCAGCTAAAACTCCTTTTGACGGTCCGCGATGACTCTCTTGTAGTACCCATCACGGGCTAGCGACCGTTCAGAACAGGCCACTCCGCCTGGAGGTCTGTCGCAAAACCGACCAGCAATATGGCCCGCTCCTTAGCATTCTTGGGGTATCGGCCTGTAACTGCTGGCGTCTGCTTTGCCTCGCGCCACCATTTTTTGGATGTACGGCTTCGGACATTGGCGCCCCCTTTGTTAAAAATTGCGCGGCCGCTACTTTACTCTTCCCCCTTTCACCCCCTTGTGACTGGACCCTGCGTGCGTCCGGCTCCACCTTATGGCATCAACACCAAGGACACATGATGCGCTGGCTACTTCCTCTCCTCCTTTCAGTTCCACTTGCTGTCCCCCTTTCCGCTCAGGATCGTGAGGGCAACGACACTCCTGGTGAATGGGTCGTCACGCATTTCGAACCCTTTGGCATCTGGACAAGCATTTGCGATGAACGCCCTGATAACGGCGCCCTCTCACAGCGCTGCTACATCCGCTGGGTCGACGTCTTTTCGCGCGCGCCCAAATTCGCCGGGCAGTTTGTCTTCATCACCCCCGAACCAAATGGGCCCAAAGTTGACTTCGGTATGGAACCGGGCACCATTTACGATCCGGACGGGTTCCGTATCACTTCAGCCGACGACACCATTATCTGGTCCACCCAGCGAGGCGGGTGCCTGACTGGCCTTGCCTGCACGTTCAGCGGCGATGACGCAACACCGCTCGTTGATGCCATGCAAACCGGTGACGCCTTTCGCTTTACCTTCACCGATCGGCACGGAGCACCACGCAACCTGACTTGGCCCCTCAAAGGGTTCGCACCCGCATATGAGGATTTCGTCGCGCAATCGGATAAACGCAATCTACCCTGAGCGCGCGATGCGCTTAAACACAAATGCAACAAATCTGGCACCGATGCGTTACCGACAAAATACCGACGTGATACCGACGTCAGGCTTTGAGTCGAAACGGCGCATTAACCTCTTGGTGAACCCAGTTGCATTATCTGCGTCACAGGCCCAAAACTTGACCCCAAAATAACAGCGCTAACAAAGGATCACTTTCATGAGCGAGACCATGATTGCCGTCATCGGCGGTTCCGGCATTTATGACATTGACGGGTTGGAAAACGCCAACTGGCAGACCGTCGAAACCCCTTGGGGAGCGCCCTCTGACCAGATCCTGACCGGTACGCTCAACGGTGTAAAAATGGCCTTTCTGCCGCGCCATGGACGCGGCCATGTGCACACGCCCAGCTCTGTTCCTTACCGCGCCAATATCGACGCATTAAAGCGGATCGGGGTCTCTGATGTGATCTCGGTTTCGGCTACCGGATCATTCCGCGAGGAGATGGCGCCGGGAGATTTTGTCGTTGTAGATCAATTCATTGACCGCACTTTTGCACGCGAGAAATCCTTTTTCGGTCCCGGCCTTGTTGCCCATGTCAGCGTTGCCCATCCCACGTGCCCGCGCCTGTCCGATGCCTGCTTCACGGCCGCCACGGATGCCGGTGTGACCGTGCACAAGGGGGGAACTTACCTCGCCATGGAAGGCCCGCAATTCTCAACGTTGGCGGAATCCAAAATGTATCGCGAACATTGGGGCGCGGATGTGATCGGCATGACCAACATGCCCGAGGCCAAACTCGCACGCGAGGCAGAGCTGTGTTATGCCTCGGTCGCCATGGTGACGGATTATGACAGCTGGCACCCCGATCACGGCGAAGTGGATGTCTCTGAAATCATTGCCACTTTGACCGGCAACGCGCAAAAAGCCCGCGACCTCGTCGCCCGCCTCCCCGCCCTGCTCGGTGGCTCTCGCGACTTATGCCCACACGGCTGCGACCGCGCATTAGAATACGCCATTCTCACCGCCTCCGACGCCCGCGACGCAGCCATGACCGCCAAGCTCGACGCGATCGCAGGCCGCGTGTTGGGATGAAACTCCTGAGGCGCGCCATAGCTCTCACGCTGTTCCTGTGCATGGGCACATTCGCCTTCGCACAAGAATACATCACGACCCAAGGCCGCCTAAGCGACCCGGATTTCTATCGCTTGATCTCATGTGGCGCCCCACCTGGCGGGGATTGCAACAAACCCATCGTGCGCTGGTCCAGCCGGGATGCGCGGCGCTTGACGGTTGGCATCACTCGCATTGACCCCGCATTTCCAGCATCTCGCATCCCCCAGATAGAGGCAGCTGTTTCATCAGCAATTCAACAGCTTAACAATAGTGGCGCTGACATCAAACTGCGGCCATCGGCAAACCGTCCAAAGATCCCGATCCTACTTCTCGACATCCCAGAAGGCGGCACGTTACACGGCACGGGCATATCTGGCCTAGACGGCATTGAGATCGAAGCCGCACGTGTTCAGATCTAGTGGGATGGCAACCATCGCATTAAACGCAGCGCCATTGTAATCGGCACAGGTATTGGCCCAGACGCAATCAACTCCACAATGCTCGAAGAAATCACTCAGGCGCTTGGCCTGTTGACGGATATTGATAACCCCTACTACACCAATCGAAGTATCTTCTCCCAAGACGGCTACAGCCTCTCGCGCATTCAGGGTCAAGACCGTATGGTCCTGAGACGTCACTACCCCTAAAGGAACAACCATGCCCTTTGATCTCTGGCTCACTTTCGTCGCCGCTTCCACCGCGCTCTTGCTAATTCCCGGGCCGACGATCCTCTTGGTACTGTCTTATGCCCTGTCACAGGGTCGCCAAGTGGCCGTTGCCACTGCGGCCGGTGTTGCCCTTGGCGATTTCATCGCGATGACCGCTTCGTTGCTTGGATTGGGAGCCATCGTGCTGGCCTCAGCTACCGCATTCACTGTGCTAAAATGGGTCGGTGCAGCCTATTTGGTTTGGCTGGGCTTTAAGATGATCAAGGGGGCGCAACATGCTGAAATCGGGTCACTAATGCGCGCCCGCACACTGCCCGCCCGCGGAGTGTTTGGACATGCCGCCGCCGTAACGGCACTCAATCCCAAAAGCATTGGGTTTTTCATTGCTTTCGTGCCGCAATTCATCGATCCGACACGCCCCTTGTCCGTGCAATTTGCCATTCTGATAGCGACATTTGTGACGCTCGCCGCGTTGAACGCACTGGCCTATGCCCTTTTGGCAGATCGCTTGCGCGCGCGCATCGAACGTCCTTCGGTCATTCGCTGGCTCACGCGCACAGGCGGCGCTACGCTCATTGGAATGGGGGTTCTGACGGCAACCTTGCGCCGCTCTGCCTGACAGGGTGGCGGCGATCTATTCGTCGAGCTGGTTTTCTTTCATGAATTTGCGAATAAAACCGCGAATTTCGCGCGCTGCGCTTGTGTCGAGCTCTTTGCAGAGGTCGACAAACGCATCGCGCTCGTTCTTGTCCAGTCGCAAAACCAACTGACTGTCCTTCTTGGCCTTGGATTTGCCGTCTTTTTTCGCCACGTTTACCCCACGTTTACGCGTCTCATGTTAGCCAAATTTAGCATCTAGTTCGCGCACAGTATATACAAAAACTATACAAAAGACACACAACGATATCTGAGGCGGTTTGAGAAAGGAATGAAAAATGAACCTTCACGCCGCGAAAACGCTCTTGGTTGAGGACCGGATGGACTGGCACAAGCCGCATGTGGCTTGGTTTGGGGTGCGCATGTACCGTTCGTCGCGCCGCCGCTGGGAGTAACCTGTTTTCGGCTTCGCCAAAAGAATGGAACCGTCTGCCACTTGATTTAAGGGGCGGTTTGGGTGATTGCTGTGCCCGAATTACCGACAGGCAGAGGCGCAAAAATGGCCAAGAAAACTGAAGTCAAAGACTATATCCGAACAATCGTGGACTTCCCTCATGAGGGTATTCTGTTTCGCGATGTAACAACGCTATTTGCAGACCCGCGTGGGTTTCGAATGGCGATCGACCAAATGTTACACTCCTATGCAGGCGAGCGGATTGACAAAGTCATCGGGCTTGAGGCGCGTGGATTTATCCTTGGCGGAGCTATCGCCCACCAGCTCAGCGTCGGCTTTGTGCCCGTCCGCAAAAAAGGCAAGCTGCCCGGCACCACCATTTCCGAAGAATATAAACTGGAATATGGCGAGGCGATTGTCGAAATCCATGACGATGCCATTCAGCCCGGCGAAAAGATCCTCTTGGTCGACGACCTGCTCGCCACGGGTGGCACGGCAGAGGCCGGGATCAAACTGGTGGAACGTCTTGGTGGCGAAATCATCGGATGTGTTTTTATCATCGACCTACCCGATCTTGGCGGACGCAAGCGATTGGAAAACCTCGGTATGGATGTGACCGTTCTCTGCGAATTCGAAGGTCTCTGAGTGATCGCGTCAGGCGTCGCCAGCACGCTCTTTAACGCGGCGGCTCGCCAACTCCTACCTAAGCGCGCAAAACAGCGCCAGGATTCATGATCCCGTTCGGGTCCAGCGCCAACTTAATGGCGCGCATAGCGGCCAATCGGGTGGGGTCTCCATAGCGCTCAAGATCCGCTACCTTCATACGCCCCAAACCATGTTCCGCACTAAAGGACCCGGAACATACGTAAACCAATTCGTGCACAATGTCAGTCACTTGCGCGCGGATGTTATCATACTCGCCTCGGTGTCTGCCAGCGGCGGGAAAGACGTTAAAGTGCAAATTCCCATCACCTAAGTGCCCAAAACAATTCACACGCAGCGGCCCCAATTCAGCCAGTGCCCCCCGTGCTTTGGAGATAAAACCAGGCAACTCATCCAGCGGCAGGGAAATGTCATGGCTCGCGATCGAACCCACAATCTTGTTGGCTTGAGGAATCGCCTCTCGCAGCCCCCAAAAGGCCATTCGCTGGCTGTCACTCTGGGCAATCAATCCATCTGAAACCAGATCCGCCTCCAAACCGGCAGAAAACACACGTTCAAGTGCGTCATTTGCGTCCTGCGCTAATCCAAACTCGATCAGCGCAGTCCATTCTGGAAAATCCTCAAACGGCACGCGCACATCCGGGAGGACCTCTTGCACAAACTCCAACCCCTGACGATGCAATAACTCAAAACTGGACACCCCTTCGCCCACCTCATCTCGTGCCATCGCCAATAGCTTTAACGCCGCCTCCGGGCTCTTCACCACCATCAGCGCGGTGCCAACAGATGAGGGTCGTGGAAACAGCTTCAACGCTGCCGCCGTGATTACCCCCAACGTCCCCTCTGCCCCCACCAGCAGATTACGCAGGTCATAGCCGGTGTTGTCCTTGCGAAGCCGCGTCAAGCCACGCCAGATATCACCATTTGGCAACACCGCCTCTAACCCAAGGCAAAGGTCGCGCGCATTGCCATAACGTAAAACATTCACCCCGCCGGCATTGGTCGCCAAATTGCCGCCGATGCGGGCCGAGCCCTCAGATCCAAGCGACAGTGGAAACAAACGTTCCTGCGCCTCTGCCGCCGATTGAACATCTGCCAAAATGGTACCGGCCTCCGCAACGATCACGTTTTCCAACGGGCGCACATCGCGTACTCGATTCATTCGTTCCAGTGACAGAATAACAGGTGCCGGTCTCTCTGGTTGCACTTGCCCCCCAACCAGCCCGGTCCCGCCGCCATAAGGCACCACACCAACGCGCGCAACATTGCAAGCGCGGACAACAGACGCCACTTGCTCAACGGTGCGCGGTCGCGCCAAAACGCCACCTATCCCGGCAAACCTGCCTCTCGGTTCTTCCAGATATCGCGCCTCAGGCGTGCATAGAATATCGGTTGGCAATAGCGCCGCAAGGTGGTCGCAAAAGGCAGTGTCAGCAGGATTGAGTGTCATGCTCCAAGGCTTAAGCCCCAAGCGATCACCTGTCTATGGCCCGGTCAGAAATCTCGGCTGTAAAACCACAATTGTCGGTCGATCCGGCAACGTGCGCAGGCTCACCTCAACGCTGCTTTCCCCTTCGTTCACAATAGCATAGGCATCTGACATGCCATTCAAAAAACCCGAGAGCGTCCAACCCTCAAACCAATGCATCGGGATTACCACCTGCGCCCTCAGCTTACGCAGCACCGTCATCATAGTAGGCACATCTAGGCTGGTTCCACCATCCACCGCTGCCATCACCACGTCGATCCGCCCAAGAGCTGCATATTGCGCCGGGTTGGGTTCATGATGCAGATGCCCCAGATGCCCGACACACAAACCGCCCACTTCAAAAACAAAGATTGAGTTGCCGTTTTCTTCTACCCCTCCAAAGGATCGGATATCAGTCGATACATTTCGGATCAACATCGTGCCAAGATCGAGATGATGATCAATCCCCTGCCCATACTCTCCCCACCCGGGTAATACATGCGTAATAGCCGGATCGGGACTGGCCGTCCAATGGGTGCCATGGGCATGATTCATCGTGACCACATCAGGGATAAAATCCACATTGCCAACAAACCCGGTAAAATCCGTCACTGCCGACAGCCCATCATGGCTTTGAATCAGGAAAGAGGCATGGGAGATATAACTGATGCGCACGGCGTGTTTCTCAACCGGATCGCGAAACGACGCTTTGTGGAGATATTGAATGCCCGGCGTCGCTTCTGCCAGCGCGATGCAATGACTAACCCGCCGCTCTTGCGCGTGTGCAATACCTGAAGTCAGTAACAGTGCCAATAGAATGCGTATCATATCCGTGCCTCCCTGATCGTCAGGCTATCAGAGAATCGCTCTGCCACGCTCTACTGCTTTTGCAACAGCACAATATCGGCGTGCAAAAGCCGACCTCCGTTGCAACAGATAACGAGGGTGCCAATTCTGCGAGCAAACGACCAATTTGCGCTCACCAACCCTACGTAAAGGCGTCGATTACGCGGCCAACACCTTCATCTTGCCAAAAATACTTTAGGGAATCACAGCTTTGCTGTGAGGGGGCAACGCCCCCAACCAACCTCGCCCCTAAGCCTGACCCGCGAGTGTGCGTCCGCGCCGATCACCGCGCAAAGCCGCATACAGCACATGTGTGCGCCAACGCCCATTGATCTGCAAATAACTCTGCGCCACGCCTTCGTATTTAAAGCCCGACTTTTCCAACACCCCACGCGACGCAAGGTTTTCAGGTAAACATGCTGCCTCAATTCGGCTAAGATCCATGCGTTGAAACGCGTGATGCACCACCGCTTCAATCGCTTCCCGCATAAAACCCTGCCGGGCATATTGTTGACCAATCCAATATCCCAGCGTCCCCGCCTGTGCCGGGCCACGCCGAATATTGTCTAGCGTAATCGCGCCCATTAGCATGTCATCACTGCGACGCAGTAGAAACAAAGGCATCGCGCTGTCATTGCTAATTGAGCGCTGCGCCCAATACACCCGATTGGTAAAACTCTTACGGCTCAGATGGGTCGGCGCCCAAATCGGCTCCCATGGGATCAAAAAATCTGCGCTGTCGCTGCGCAGTTCGGCCCATTCCCGAAAGTCCGAATGGATCGGTGGGCGCAAAACCAACCGTTCCGTATCAATCCGCACCTTACGCCGATTGAGCAGCATCAGGCAGCGCGCCTCCGCTGCAATGTGTCCAGATCAGGCGCACTGGACACAGGCCCATAAAGCGCCAGCGCCGGACGCGCGGCCACTGCCATATGCTCGGCAATCCGGCGCACATCCGCGTCGGTCACAGCATCAATGCGTTCGACCGTCTCGCTTAACGCCGGAATGCGGTCCCAAATCGCCAGCATCCGTGCCAGCCGTTCGGCGCGGCTCGACGGGCTTTCCAGCCCCATCAGCAAGCCGGCTTTCATCTGCGTACGCGCCCGCGCAATCTCGGTCGGGTTCATATCCTCGGCGGCGCGCTTCAACTCGTCAATCGTGATCTGCTCCAGTTCGGCAATCTGCCCACCAGAGGTGCCCGCATAGATTGTGGTCATGCCCGTATCAGCATAGGCCCCGGTCTGTGCAAAGATCGAATAACACAAACCACGCTTTTCGCGGATTTCCTGGAACAGACGGCTCGACATGCCCCCGCCCAAGGCGGTCGTGTAAATCTGTGCCGAATAAATATCAGGGCTGCGGTAATCCGGGCTCTCGAGACCAAGTGCAAAATGCGCCTGCTCCAGCTCTTTCTCGGTGCGGAATTCACCGCCGCCGAATTTCGCCGGTGCCACGGTAATTCCGGGTCCGCGCTCTAAATGGCCAAACAATTCTTCGGCCAGGCGCACAATCTCATCGTGATCGATGCCACCCGCAGCAGACAGTACCATCCGTTCGGGCCGGTAATGTTCGGACACAAATGCCGAAAAGTCATCACGCCCAAATCCGCGTACATGCGCGCCCTCGCCCAGAATGGTACGGCCCAGCGGCTGATTAGGATAGGCGCGTTCTTGAAGCCAGTCAAAAATCACGTCATCGGGCGTGTCCAGCGCCTGACCAATCTCTTGCAGGATCACACCCCGCTCAATCTCGATTTCGACCGGATCAAACACCGGGTTCAATACGATATCGCCCACGACATCCAACGCCAGCGCCACATCATCTTTCAGCACACGCGCGTAATAGGCGGTTACCTCGCGACTGGTATAGGCGTTGATATAGCCGCCCACATCTTCGATGGCTTCGGCAATTTCCAGCGCATTGCGCCGCTTGGTACCTTTAAAGGCCATGTGCTCCAGAAAATGGGCAATGCCATTCTCATGTGGTCGTTCATGACGACCACCGACATTGACCCATATTCCCACCGCGGCGGATTCCAGCCCCGGCATATGTTCCGTCACAACCCGAAAGCCGTTGGAAAGTGTGTGCAGTTCTACGGTCAACGTTGGGCAATCCGTTCCTTGATGAGAGTTTCCAGATGCTCCAGATCATTGGGCACGCGCGTCACATGTTCTTCGCGATGCATCATATCGTCCATATGCGGCGGTAGCACCGGTCGCGCGCCCATGGCCTGTTCAACAGCGTCAGGGAATTTTGCCGGATGGGCAGTGGCCAAAGTGATCATGGGTGTCCCGGAAAGGTTTTCTTTTCCAACCTTTACCCCAACTGCCGAGTGCGGGCAAAGAACTTCTCCGCAGCTTACAAATTCCTCGGATATTACCGCCAAGGTTTCCGCTTCCGAAGCCCGGCCCGAGCTGAAATGATCGCGCAGGGTTTCCATCGCGCCCTGACTGATAGTGAAAGACCCATCCTTGAGTTCCTCCATCAATTGCGCCACAGCACCGCCATCCCGGCCATAGGCATCAAAAAGCGCGCGCTCAAAATTCGAGCTGACTTGAATATCCATCGACGGGCTGATCGAAGGCGTCACACCATCCTTGGTATACGCCCCGCTTTCCATCGTGCGGTGCAGAATGTCGTTCTGGTTGGTGGCGATCACCAGTTTCTCGATGGGTAGCCCCATCTTTTTGGCAATGTAACCGGCAAAAATGTCGCCAAAGTTCCCAGTTGGCACAGTGAACGACACTTTGCGATGCGGCGCACCAAGGCTCACGGCGGAGGTAAAGAAGTATACCACTTGCGCCAGAACCCGCGCCCAGTTGATCGAATTCACACCCGCCAGTTTCACACCGTCACGGAACTCGAAATCGTTGAACATGTCTTTCAGCTTGGCCTGACAATCGTCAAAATCACCATCCAGCGCCAGCGCGTGCACGTTGGCATCGTCTGGTGTGGTCATCTGCTTGCGCTGAATGTCACTCACCCGGCCATGCGGGAACAGGATGAACACATCTACGTTGTCCAAACCCCGAAACGCTTCAATCGCAGCCGACCCAGTATCGCCACTTGTTGCGCCCACGATGGTCACACGTTCATCGCGGCGGTCCAGCGAAAACTGGAATAGCTGACCAATCAGCTGCATGGCAAAATCCTTGAACGCCAGCGTCGGCCCGTGAAACAGTTCAAGTAAATAGTGATTGGGTGCCAGCTGTACCAGCGGCGCCCGTGCATCGTGGCGAAAACCCGCATACGCGCGGGCGATAATAACCTTAAACTCTTCATCGGTGAATGCATCACCCACAAACGGGCGCATCACCTTAAACGCAGCCTCTTCATAAGACAGCCCAGCCAATGCCGCGATGTCCTCCGGGCTCATCGTCGGGATGGCTTCGGGCACATAAAGCCCCCCATCCCGCGCCAGCCCGGTCAGCATGGCCTCTTCAAAGCTTAGTTCAGGTGCGTTTCCACGGGTCGAAATGTATTTCACAGGACTCAGGCCTTTTCGCTTTTGCGCAGTCGATGCAGGTAATAGAGCGTCATCGCGACCCAGACAATCGCCAGTCCGAACCATGTCACGATATATTCCAGATGATCATTTGCAATCCCAGATGTGTCGACCGGTAAAGGCGTCACCGTTGGGTCATTTTCCGACGTTTCGCGCAGCACGATCAACACCGGCTCGGCACCAAGCGCATCTGCCATAACCGACACGTCCCGCGCAAACCAGATATTGGCTGCCAGATCATTTTGGGGCGTATAGCTGTCTACTTCGTTAGGCCAATGCAAATTGCCCTCGATCATTGCATCCACTTTGGGTCGCGTCACATCCTTTTGCGGTGGCTTAATCCAACCACGATCCACCATCACACGCCGACCGTCGCTGGTCTCAAACGCGGCGACAATCCGATAAACGGCACCCACGTCGCGGGTCGAGGCCAAGACATGCAACTCTTCGCCGGTAAACTGCCCCGCGGCGCGGACCGCCAGAAACCGATCCGACACCGGGTCCGGCTTTGCAGGAAGGTCGGCGGCCACCGCGCCAATACGTGCCGAGATATCCGACAAATAGGCTTCTTTCTCACCCATGCGCTGCACTTGCCATACGCCAAGCGACACCAGAACCACGGTTCCCAGAACACCAAAGAAGAGTGGAAGAAGATATCGGGCCACGCAGGGCTCCTTGCACAAAAGAAAAACGCGGACAGTAAAACCATCCGCGTTTTCTTAATCTTATTCTTATTCAGGTTTCAACCGGCTCAAGCCATATGCGCCAGGCTTATTGACCCCATACATAGACTGCTGCGAACAAGAACAGCCAAACCACGTCAACAAAGTGCCAATACCAAGCCGCCGCTTCGAAACCGACATGTTTATCTTGGGTGAAGTGTCCCTTCATCAGACGCAACAGGCAGACAAACAAGAAGATTGTTCCGATCACAACATGCGCACCGTGGAACCCGGTCGCCATGAAGAATGACGCGCCATAGACGTTGCCAGCAAAACCAAACGCCGCGTGGCTGTATTCATAGACCTGGAAAACGGTAAAGATCGCGCCAAGGGCAATCGCGATGATCAAACCCCATTTCATGTCTTCACGGTTGTTCTCGTGCACCAGCGCGTGGTGCGCCCAGGTTGCTGCACAGCCCGAACACAACAGGATCAGCGTGTTAATCAATGGCAGGTGCCATGGGTCAAACGTCTCGATACCGACGGGTGGCCATGGGCCATCTACTGCGGGGCTCAGCGGGCCCATCGGGTACATGGCGTGTTTGAAGAAAGTCCAGAACCACGCCGAAAAGAACATAACCTCGGACATGATAAACAGGATAAAGCCATAGCGCAGACCAATCTGCACCACTGGCGTGTGATCGCCAACACGGCTTTCTGTAACCACCTCGGCCCACCAGCCGAACATGACGTAAAGAACAGCCACCAGACCAATCAGGAACATCCATGGGCCATTGTCGTGCATCCACAGAACCGCACCGAACAGCATGATAAAGCCACCCAATGCGCCCAGGAACGGCCACCACGAGGGTGGCAAAATATGATAATCGTGATTTTTTGCGTGCGCCATTTTTTCTCTCTTCCCCTCGTTGGAAGCTTTTTTAGTTTACGTCCGTCTCACCCGTCCGCGTCAAAGACGCGGTTTCTTCGGGCAAATCGATTTCAAAGAACGTGTAACCCAGCGTTATCACCTTGACGAATTTCGCGTCGCGGTCATCAACAATTTCGGGATCCACGTAAAAACTCACTGGCATTGTCACCCGCTCACCGGGTTGCAGAACCTGCTCTTCAAAGCAAAAACAGTCGATCTTGGTAAAGAACCCACCTGCGTCATAGGGGGCTACATTATAGCTGGCTGACCCGGCGATGGGACGATCAGTCGGGTTGTACGCCTCATAGAAGGCCAGTCCCGTTTCACCAATTCGGATTTCCATCTCGCGCTGCATGGGTTTGAATTCCCAAGGCATGTCGCGCTCCTTAGAGGCGTCAAAACGCACCTTGATGGTTTTATCAAGGATCACATCAGACCCATCTGCCGCAACATTTGTGACACCACCAAAGCCTGTCACGCGACAGAACCAATCGTAAAACGGCACCGACGCCCACGCCAGCGCACCCATCACGATTACAACGCTTACCGCCTGAACAGCTGTCTTATTTTTACCCTGCATAGCCATCAGTTCGTCATCACCGAATTTTCAGGCTCATAGTCCCCGCGGGTCACTTTGACCACGGTTAAGCCAAAGACAATTGCGATAAAGCCGACCAAGACTAAGGCCACCCCAAGGTTGCGGCCAAAGCGGCGTTTGTGAATCTCGTGTTCTGCACGAAAACTCATGCTCACCAGCCCCCCAGTCCGTAAGGCGCCAAGGCGCTCTCGGCAAGTATCGCACCGAAATGCAGGAATAGGTAGAGCAGCGACAAGCCAAAGAATGATTTCTCGCGCTTGAACCCATCCGCCTCAGACGCCTCTTCCGAGCGGCGCCAGATTG
Source organism: Shimia abyssi (assembly GCF_003014475.1). Taxonomy (GTDB): domain Bacteria; phylum Pseudomonadota; class Alphaproteobacteria; order Rhodobacterales; family Rhodobacteraceae; genus Shimia; species Shimia abyssi. The sequence goes on from NZ_PYGJ01000005.1 coordinate 40,732, forward strand.
CAACTGCGCCAATGATAAACAACGCGTTCAGCACCAGCGATGTCGCCAGATAAATCGGACCACCGACACCGGTAAAGGCCATGCCCACGGCAATGATCGCCAACAACAGCGTGTAAACGAGGATGTGGTTGCGCGTCGAACGGCGCCCGTGGGTCACGTGCAGCATCGGAACGCCCGCATCCTTGTAGTCAGATTTCATAAACAGGCACAGCGCCCAGAAATGCGGAGGCGTCCACATAAAAATCAACGTGAACATCAAAACGCTTTCGACGGATACGCCACCGGTCACAGCCGCCCAACCGATCATCGGAGGAAACGCACCCGCCGCACCACCGATCACAATGTTCTGCGGCGTCCAGCGTTTAAGCCACATGGTGTAAATCACCACGTAAAAGAAAATCGTGAATGCCAGCAGCCCCGCGGCCACAAAGTTGGTCGCAAGGCCCAGCATCACAACAGAGAAGCCAGACAGCGCAACGCCAATCGCCATCGCCTCACCCGGCTCAACCTTGCCAGATGGGATCGGGCGATTTTGCGTGCGTTTCATCACATGATCGATGTCGGCATCCCACCACATGTTTAAAGCACCAGAGGCACCGCCACCCACTGCAATGAACAGAATCGCGCAAAACGCAACAAAAGGGTGCACATATCCCGGCGCAGCCAACAGCCCAACGGCAGCCGTGAACACCACAAGCGACATCACGCGAGGTTTGAGCAGGGCGAAATAATCGCCGAACCCGGCCTCGTTTGTGCTGGCTTGCGTATTAATGCTTGCGTCGCTCATCTGTTCTTCCTTGCGGGGTCAACGGGCGGGGCCCCTCAACCAAAAGCTTGTCAGAAGGCGGGGGAGCCCCCGCCATCTCAATCAATCAGCCGAAGCCACTTTCACTGCAGGCAGGCTTGCGGGATTGCCAGCATACTCTTCGATCGCGCCCTTCAGCCACTCTTGGTATTTCTCTTCTGAAACAACCTCGACAGTAATTGGCATGTATGCGTGGTCCTTACCGCAGAGTTCCGAGCATTGGCCGAAATAGATGCCTTCACGCTCGGCTTCGAACCACAATTGCGCAATACGGCCCGGAACGGCGTCTTGCTTGACGCCAAACGCTGGGATCGTCCATGCATGGATCACGTCGGCACCTGTTACATCCATCACCACGGTCTTGCCGATTGGCACAACAACCTTGGTATCGGTTGCCAGAAGATATTCGTCAGGCGCATAGCCATTCTCTTCCAGAGCCGTCTTGCCCAACATAAAGCTTTCGAATTCGAACTCGTGATCGGTGTATTCATAACCCCAGTACCACTGGTATCCAGTGACCTTGATGTGCACATCACCTTCAGGAATCTCCTGCTGGTTAAACAGCACCGGCAACGAGAACGCGCCGATAAAGACCAGGATCACTATCGGAATCAAAGTCCAAGCGATTTCCACCGTCGTGTTATGGGTAAATGTGGATGGGGTCGGATTGGCGCGGCGGTTGTAGCGCACGATCACGATAAGAATCAGCGCGCTAACAAACGCAACGATGGCTGTGATAATGACCAGCAGCATAAAATCCAGCGATTGGATCTGGCGTGCCAGCTCGGTTGCAGCGGGTTGGAACCCGATGCCTTTCGGGACCGGTTTGCCCACTGTTTCAACGCTCTGAGCGATTGCCGGAACGGCTGTGATGGCTGCCAATAGGCCCAGGACTGTCGAGAGAATTCGCATGTGTCACCCTGATCGGTTGCGGTGTTGTTCTATGTCTAAACGACAGGACACGACGCGGCTTGCGTGGAATCCTGTTGTTGTTTCGCGCCTAGAAACCATATTCTAACGCACAGATAAAGATCGAAGCTTGCGGCAAACAGACGCTTTTTTTGATTTAGATCAAATAACCGGGGATAACCGAGCATGAACGACACCACCTTTCGACCCTTTGAGACCATTTTGGACGAAGGCACAGCCCTGCGCCACCTGCGCGCCGCAACTGACGGCGCCGAAGACGGCGAGCTGTTTTTAGAGCGGCGCAGTTCGGAGGCACTGGTTTTTGACGATGGCCGCCTAAAAACCGCCAGCTATGACGCGGGCGAAGGATTTGGCCTGCGTGCTGTCAACGGCGATGTTTCAGGATATGCCCATTCCTCAGACATCTCCGAAGCCTCGATCAAACGCGCCGTGGAAACCGCACGCCTTGCAATCGGCGCGGGTGGTGGCTCCTTGGCCGCTGGTCCGATGCCAACCAACCGCAAACTTTATACAGACGCGGATCCCATTGGAGGTGTGTCCTTTCCAGTAAAAATCGACACCCTCCGTGAAATCGACGCCTTTGCCCGCGACCTTGATTCGCGCGTGGTTCAGGTTTCGGCCACGTTGGCCGCCAGCCACCAAGAGGTGGTGATCCTGCGTCCCGACGGCACCCGCGTGACCGACATTCGTCCGATGACCCGCGTCAATGTCTCGGTCATCGTGGAACAGGACGGACGCCGCGAAAGCGGTGGCGCTGGTGGCGGCGGGCGCATCGGACTTGATGGCCTGCTTGATCCCGCCGATTGGCAGGACAAAGCCCGCGAGGCGCTGCGCGTTGCGCTTGTAAACCTCGATGCGGTCCCTGCCCCGGCTGGCCCGATGGAGGTTGTGCTTGGCCCCGGCTGGCCTGGCATTCTGCTGCACGAGGCGGTCGGCCACGGTCTGGAAGGGGACTTCAATCGCAAAGGCAGCTCGAAATTCTCGGGCATGATCGGTCAACAGGTCGCCTCTCGTGGTGTGACCGTCATTGATGACGGCACCATCCCGGATCGCCGCGGATCCATAACCGTGGATGACGAGGGAACGCCCTCCGGTAAAAACACTCTGATCGAAGATGGTATTCTTGTTGGCTATATGCAGGATCGACAGAACGCCCGGCTGATGGGCGTAAACCCCACCGGCAATGGACGTCGCGAGAGTTATGCGCACGCCCCCATGCCGCGTATGACCAACACCTACATGGAAGGTGGCGACGCCAATCCACAGGATCTGGTCGCCTCGCTCAAGGATGGCATCTATGCGGTGGGCTTTGGCGGCGGGCAGGTGGATATCACGAATGGTAAATTCGTGTTCTCCTGCACCGAGGCGTATCGTGTTGAGAACGGCAAGATCGGCGCAGCGGTCAAGGGCGCAACCCTGATTGGGGATGGTGCCACCGCCATGACCCAGATTCGCGGCCTTGGAAACGACATGGCGCTTGATCCTGGTATGGGGAATTGCGGCAAGGCGGGTCAATGGGTTCCGGTTGGCGTTGGCCAACCAACTGTTCTGATGGACGGGCTGACCGTGGGCGGCTCAGCTGCCTGAGTAACTTTGCATTGCCCGCCAAACGGTGGGCAATGCATTCAGGCGTGCAATCGCGCCGGACTCATCACATCCAGAAAATTCTTCGGCTCTGCGACATTATCGTTCTTGGTTTACGCGTCATTAACCACCACCGCGCTAAACCTGATTCTGCAAGCAGACGGAGCCACGGATGATTGAAGACAACTATTCTTCCACTCACCCCCAACTCCCACCCACCACGGAAGAAGAACGTTTTTCGTGGCTTCGTCTCTTGCGCTCTCGCAGGGTTGGGATTTCCACATTCAACCGCTTGATGGTCGAACACGGCAGCGCCGCCGCTGCTCTTGAGGCACTGCCAGAAATCGCGCGCCGCCGGTGTAAAGCGATACGAAGTCTGCCCAGAGTCGGTTATTCACCGCGAACTTAACGCAGGCCGGGCGACAGGTGCGCATTTGATTGCGCGCGGAGATTACGATTACCCCAGCGCGCTTAACGACATCCCCGATTCCCCGCCACTCTTTTGGGCTATGGGGCGCATCGAACTCCTTCATCAACCAATGATTGCCCTTGTCGGCGCACGCAACGCGTCCTCACTCGGGACGCGCATGGCGCGCGCCTTGGCGCACGATCTGGGCGACAAGGGGTTTGTTGTCGTGTCCGGCCTCGCGCGCGGCGTGGACACCGCCGCCCATCTGGCAGCTTTGCCCACTGGCACCATTGCTGTCTTCGCCAGCGGGGTCGACACCATATACCCGGCTGAAAATACCCGGCTGGCCGAAGATATCGGCAAACAGGGGCTGCGCATCTCTGAACAACCCATGGGTCTCATGCCACAGGCGCGCCATTTCCCGGCGCGCAACCGGATTATCTCGGGCCTATCCCGGGCCGTTGTCGTGATCGAAGCCGCCGCCAAATCTGGCAGCTTAATCACTGCACGCAACGCGCTGGATCAAGGGCGTGACGTCCTGGCCGTGCCCGGACATCCCTTTGATGCCCGCGCCTCGGGCTGCAACATGTTAATTCGTGACGGCGCGCAACTGGTGCGCTCTGCTGAAGATGTGATCGAGGCGCTCAGCGACCTTACGGGCATTTCGCCGCTCGACCAACCAGAGTTGCCCAATCTACCACCTGCACAAAAACCAAAAAAGCGATCGCTGCGCGACACGTCCAACCTGCATATGCAGATATTGAACCGTCTTGGCCCTACCCCCGTTGCCGAAGATCAGTTGATCCGCGACCTCAAGGCCGACACCTCAGATGTCGCACCGGTGTTGGTCGACCTCGAACTTGACGGCAAGATCACGCGCCAATCTGGCGGGTTGCTCAGCCGCAATTGATTTCACTGCGCGTTGAAATGATCCGCAACCTGGCACCCGGCCACCTCACCTACAAAACGCTTTTTTTGTCACGCATTGACAATTCCCCCTTTCGCCCCACATTTTTCGCCGCCATAACGCTCGTCTCGAGTCGATAGGAGTTTTCATGCCGGTTGTTGTTGTCGAGTCCCCAGCCAAAGCCAAGACGATCAATAAATATCTGGGATCCGATTACACGGTTCTGGCCTCATACGGCCACGTGCGTGATTTGCCCCCCAAAGATGGGTCCGTCGATACCGATGACGACTTTGCCATGACATGGGAAATCGGCAACGATTCTCGCAAACATGTCAAAGCGATAGCCGACGCTCTTAAAGAAGATAACGCACTCATTCTCGCAACCGACCCCGACCGCGAAGGAGAGGCGATCAGCTGGCATCTTGAAGAGGCCCTGCGCAAGCGGCGGGCCATCAAGAAAGACACGCCCGTCAGCCGCGTGGTGTTCAACGCTATTACCAAATCGGCCGTGACCGAGGCGATGAAGAATCCCCGTCAAGTGGATCAGCCGCTGGTCGACGCCTACCTTGCCCGCCGCGCTCTGGACTATCTTGTCGGCTTTAATCTCTCACCTGTTTTGTGGCGTAAACTGCCCGGCGCGCGATCTGCGGGGCGTGTGCAATCGGTCTGCCTGCGTCTGATCGTGGAACGCGAGATGGAGATTGAGGCGTTTAATCCGCGCGAATACTGGTCGGTCAAGGCCATTTTGTCGACACCGCGCGGTCAGGAATACGAAGCACGTCTGACCATACTTGGTGGCAACAAACTGGATCGCTACGATCTTGAAAATGGCACCGCCGCAGAACTGGCCGTTCAGGCAATCAATTCCCGCGATCTCTCAATCGCACGGGTCGAGGCCAAACCAGCCAGCCGCAACCCGTCTGCCCCTTTCATGACGTCCACGCTCCAGCAAGAAGCCAGCCGCAAATTTGGAATGGGCGCGCGCCAATGCATGAGCACCGCGCAACGGCTTTATGAGGCAGGCCATATCACCTATATGCGGACCGACGGTATCGACATGGCCCCCGAAGCGGTTGAGGCGGCCCGCGCGGCCATCGCAAACCGTTACGGCGACGACTACGTTCCAAAGTCACCGCGCATTTACAAAAACAAGGCCAAGAACGCGCAAGAGGCACACGAGTGTATTCGCCCCACCGACATGGCGCGCGACGCAACGTCGCTCAAACTGTCCGATGACGACCAGCGCAAGCTTTATGATCTGATCTGGAAACGCACCCTTGCCTGCCAGATGGAAGGTGCCCGCCTTGAGCGAACCACTGTCGACATCGCCAGCGATGACGGACAGGTCGGCCTGCGCGCCACCGGTCAGGTCATGTTGTTTGACGGCTTTATGCGAGTGTATGAAGAGGGGCGCGACGATCAGGTTGTCGATGACGACGACAAGCGCCTGCCGCAAATCATGCAAGGCGAAGCCGCCACCAAAAAATCCATTTCACCCGAACAGCACTTCACCCAGCCCCCGCCCCGCTATACCGAGGCGACACTGGTCAAAAAGATGGAAGAGCTGGGCATCGGCCGCCCGTCAACCTATGCCAGCGTGATCACTACGATTCAGGACCGCGAATATGTCCGCAAGGACAAAAACCGCCTCTTCCCCGAGGACAAGGGCCGGATCGTCACCATCTTCCTGCTGAATTTCTTTCGTCAATATGTCGGCTATGAGTTCACCGCTAATCTGGAAGAAGAGCTGGACGACGTCAGCGCAGGCGACCGCAACTACAAAACCGTCCTTGCACGGTTCTGGAAAGACTTCTCGGCGGCCATTGCCGAAACATCCGAACTGCGGATTGCTCAAGTGCTCGATGTGCTCGACGACGCGCTCGCCCCTCAGCTTTACCCGCCTCGCGAGGACGGCACCGACCCGCGTGTCTGCCCCAAATGCGGCAACGGCCAGCTACACCTCAAATCCTCTCGCACGGGCGGGTTTGTTGGCTGTGGCAACTATCCCGAATGCACCTATACACGTCCCATCGCGGGCGAAGGGGCCGACGGCGACGAACGTCTTCTGGGCGAAGATGCAGGCGACGAGATTTGGCTCAAGGCGGGTCGTTTTGGCCCCTACGTGCAACGCGGCGAACCCACACCTGAGAACAAGAAACCCCCACGCGCCAGCCTGCCACGCGGCTGGAACAAAGAGGATATGGACCTTGATAAGGCCCTGACGCTCTTGTCTTTGCCACGCGAAATCGGTGAACACCCCGAGGGTGGGATGATCTCGTCGAACTTCGGGCGTTTTGGCCCCTATGTCATGCACAAACTGCCGGACGATGCGAAACCGGTCTATGCCAACCTCAAAGACCCCAACGACGTCTTTCACATTGGCATGAACCACGCCGTAGAACTGTTGACCGAAAAACGCAATAACCCTGGCCGCCGCGGCAGCCAGGCCGCCGCTAAACCATTGAAGGAACTGGGTGAACACCCCGACTCCGGTGGTCCGGTCAATGTCATGGACGGGCGCTATGGCGCTTATGTGAAATGGGAAAAGGTCAACGCGACCATCCCCAAGGACGTCAAAGCCGAAGACGTCACCATTGAGCAAGCTGTCGAATGGATTGCGGAAAAGGCTGCCAAATCAGGGTCCAAACGCAAGGCCCCTGCAAAAAAGAAAGCGCCCGCCAAAAAAGCTGCCGCAAAAAAGACCACGACAAAAAAGACAGCTGCCAAAAAGGCGACCGCTAAAAAACCTGTGGCAACGAAAACCACGTCCGAATAGCAACGTCGCCGCTGGCGACAAAGCCCCGCAAGCGTTAGCCGAGCGCCCCCCGCCAACGGCGGGTAGCAGCTGGTTTACAAGCCGCCCGTAGTAATACGCGCCTGCCCGCTTCACATTGACTCCCACGTCCCACCTCGCCAAAACACGGGCAATTCCGGTTCTAAGGGAGAGTTCCATGAATAAGGTATATGCAAGCGCTGCAGAGGTGCTCGACGGTATCCTGCGTGATGACATGCTCATCGCGGCAGGTGGCTTCGGGCTCTGCGGCGTTCCTCAACTGCTGCTAGATGCGATCCGCGACTCCGGTGTCAAGGATCTGACATTCGCCTCAAACAACGCCGGTACAGACGGTCACGGCATTGGCATCCTGCTCGAAACCCGTCAGGTGCGCAAAATGATGTCTTCCTATGTTGGTGAAAACGCCGAGTTTATGCGCCAGTACCTCTCTGGCGAGCTTGAGCTTGAGTTCAATCCTCAGGGCACCTTGGCCGAGCGTATGCGCGCCGGCGGCGCCGGCATCCCGGGCTTCTTTACCAAGACAGGCGTTGGAACCGTAATCGCTGACGGCAAGGTCGAAAAGCAATTCCCCACCGGTCCCGACGGCACCATGGAAGACTACATCATGGAAGAAGGCATCTTTGCCGATCTCGCAGTGGTCAAAGCCTGGAAAGCGGATCCAACCGGAAACCTCGTGTTCCGCAAAACCGCTCGGAACTTTAACGCGCCCGCCGCGACATGTGGCAAATTCTGCGTGGTTGAGGTTGAAGAGATTGTGCCCACAGGCTCGCTCGAACCAGACAGCATTCACCTACCCGGCATTTACGTGAACCGCATCGTTCAGGGCAACGCCGAAAAACACATCGAACAGCGCACTGTGCGCAAGCGGGAGGAAGCATAATGGCTTGGGATCGTAACCAAATGGCCGCCCGCGCGGCGCAGGAACTACAAGATGGTTGGTATGTAAACCTCGGCATCGGCATCCCAACACTGGTCTCCAACTACATCCCCGACGGAGTCGAGGTGACGCTGCAATCGGAGAACGGCATGTTGGGCATGGGCCCCTTCCCGTATGAGGGCGAAGAAGACCCGGACCTGATCAATGCGGGCAAACAGACCATCACCGAGCTGCCACAAACCGCCTATTTTGACAGCGCCCAATCCTTTGCCATGATCCGTGGCGGCAAGATCGCCATGGCCATCCTTGGCGCGATGGAAGTTGCCGAAAACGGCGACCTGGCGAACTGGATGATCCCCGGCAAGCTGGTCAAGGGCATGGGCGGCGCGATGGATCTGGTGGCCGGAGTTGGACGTGTGGTTGTGGTTATGGATCACGCCAACAAACACGGCCAATCCAAACTGCTCAAGGAATGCACTCTGCCGCTGACTGGCAAGGGTGTGGTGGATCGCATCATCACCAACCTCGGCGTACTGGATGTGGTCGAAGGCGGCCTCAAGATTGTCGAGACCGCAGACGGTGTCACCGAAGACGAGTTGCGCGCCGCAACCGAAGCGACCCTCGTCAATTAAGCGCATCAACAGCCACTCAATTCCAAAGCCCGGTCTCATTGGCCGGGCTTTTGTCTTGCCGCCTGCCTCTTGGCGTTTGGCGCGGCTTATGCCATCACAGGCGCATGGATTTGGACGCACTTGCCTTTGATTACGCTCCTGTGGGACTTCTTGTTCTGGAAAACCGCATCATCCGGCGGTGCAACCGCCATTTCGGCGAGATGTTCCGCGAAGATCCAAAAACATGCGAAAACCTCTCGTTGGCCGAATTCTACGCCTCAGAAGAAGACTTTCAGGTCATGGGCGAGCGGGTCATGGCCGGGTTTCTGGCGGCTGGGCGATATAATGACGAGCGCGTCATGCGTCGCCGGGGTGGCGAACTTTTCTGGTGCCGTGTCCGCGGAACCTCCCTGACTCCCGACAACCCATTTCAGCGCTCGATCTGGTCGTTTGCAGACCTTTCCGACGAACGCCCATTGGTCGAACTGACCCAGCGCGAGCGCGAAGTCGCCATTCTGACTTGTCGCGGCTTAACTTCCAAGGAAATCGGCCTCGAACTTGGCCTCTCATACCGCACAGTCGAAGAATACCGCGCCCGCCTTCTGCGCAAATTCAGCGCACGTAAACTCGCTGAACTGGTGGCGAAACTGTCGGGGATGCCGCTTTGATGCGCAAATTGTGCGATTTACCCTCGTAAAAACTGCGCCAAACCCCTATCTGGCGAGGTCAGATCAGCTTCCCACGCCCGTGGTTTTCACCTATAAGGCGCGGCAGGGAACACCAAACAAGACCAGAACCGCTTTTAAGCGTCGCAGAGGGTAGAAACGAACATGAGCACCAAGAACCACGAGACAGATGTTGCCTTTATTCAGGCACTGGCAGAGCTCTTGCGTGAAAACGATCTGACCGAACTCCAAGTCAAACGCGAATACGGCGAAGATGACAGCCTGAATGTGCGTGTCAGCCGCCAACAACCCGCCCCCATTGCCGCCGCGCCGGTCGCCGTGGCCGCCGCCCCTGCTGCCGTCCCGATTGCAGCGCCCGCCGCAGCCGCGCCCGCTGCCGCCGCGACTGACGATGACGATCCTGCCAGCCACCCCGGCGCCGTGACGTCGCCTATGGTCGGCACCATCTATCTTCAGGCTGAACCCGGCACACCTCCATTTGTCAGCGTCGGTGCACAGGTTAACGAAGGTGACACCATCCTGATCGTCGAAGCTATGAAGACAATGAACCACATTCCAGCGCCCAAATCCGGCTCCGTAAAACGTATCCTCGTGGGCGACGGCGACACTGTCGAATACGGCGCTCCTCTGGTGATCATCGAATAAGGCGCTGATATGTTTGATAGAATCCTGATCGCCAACCGCGGAGAAATCGCCCTGCGCGTGATCCGCGCGTGCCGCGAAATGGGCATCGAGTCGGTTGCGGTGCATTCCACCGCTGACGCTGACGCGATGCATGTGCGTATGGCGGACGAAGCCATCTGCATCGGCCCTGCCGCTGGCACCGAGAGCTATCTCAACATGGCCTCGATCATTGCCGCCTGCGAAGTCACCGGCGCCCAGGCCATTCACCCCGGCTATGGCTTTCTGTCGGAAAATGCCAATTTTGTGCAAATCGTCGAAGACCACCACCTGACATTCATTGGCCCGACCGCCGAACATATCCGCGTCATGGGCGACAAAATCACGGCTAAGGACACAATGAAGGCGCTTGGCGTGCCCTGCGTGCCCGGCTCGGATGGCGGTGTACCAGATGTCGAATCCGCTCTAAAAATTGGTGAAGAATTCGGCTACCCGGTGATCATCAAAGCTACGGCAGGCGGCGGAGGCAAGGGCATGAAAGTGGCCCATAACGCCAATGAGATGAAAAGCGCGTTCCAAACAGCGCGCGCCGAGGGCAAAGCCAACTTTGGCAATGATGAGGTCTATATCGAGAAATACCTCACCACACCGCGCCATATCGAAATTCAGGTCTTTGGAGATGGCAAGGGCAAGGCCGTACATTTGGGCGAGCGTGACTGTTCACTGCAGCGTCGCCACCAAAAAGTCTTCGAAGAAGCGCCCGGCCCCAGCATTTCCCCCGAGGAACGCGCCAAAATCGGCAAGGTCTGTGCGGATGCGGTGGCACAGATCAACTATATCGGCGCAGGCACAATCGAATTTCTCTATGAGAATGGCGAGTTCTATTTCATAGAAATGAACACCCGTCTTCAGGTGGAACACCCCGTAACCGAAGCGATCTTTGGTGTTGATCTTGTGCGCGAACAAATTCGCGTCGCCTCCGGTATGGATATGTCCTTTGGTCAAGACGATCTCGAGATCAACGGCCACGCTATCGAAGTACGCATCAATGCCGAGCGTCTGCCCAATTTTGCCCCTTGTCCGGGCAAAATCACGGCTTATCACGCACCCGGCGGGCTGGGTGTGCGGATGGATTCGGCGCTTTATAACGGTTACTCGATCCCGCCTTTCTACGATTCACTGATTGGCAAGCTGATCGTGCATGGCCGCGACCGGAACGAGGCGCTCGCACGCCTGAACCGGGCCTTGGGCGAATTGATCGTGGACGGTATCGACACCACCGTGCCGCTGTTCCACGCACTTTTGGCCGAAAATGACGTGCTGTCGGGTGACTACAATATCCACTGGCTGGAACGCTGGCTTGAAACCAACCTGCCCGAAGGCTGATACGATGGGCGCGCGCCGGTATGGGTGAATTGACACCCGATACATTGATGCGCGCCTACGCTATGGGCGTTTTCCCCATGGCCGAACATCGTGGCGACCCAGAAATATTCTGGGTCGACCCCATCCGTCGCGGTGTATTTCCTCTCGATAAATTCCACATCTCGCGCTCCTTGGCCCGCGCCATTCGCAAAACGCCTTATTCGGTCACGCTCGACCGCGATTTTATGGGTGTCGTTGATGGCTGCGCTGACCGGTCAGAGACTTGGATCAGCGACGAAATCCGCCGCCTCTACATCGCTTTGTTCCGCCGGGGTCAGGCGCATTCGCTCGAACTCTGGGATAACGGCGACCTGATCGGCGGCGTCTATGGCGTCACTTTAGGCGGAGCGTTTTTTGGGGAAAGCATGTTTTCCCGACGCCCGAACGCGTCAAAAATTGCGCTTGCCTACCTGATTGAGCACCTGCGTCGCAGCGGGTTTACATTGTTTGATACGCAATTTCTAACAGACCATCTGGCCACGCTGGGCGCGGTCGAAATTCCGCGCGCAGATTATCACAAACTGCTGACATGGGCGATCCGACAGAACGCCGACATCACGGCTCACTCGCTGCCGTCAGCCCCCGAGGTGCTGCACCGCAGGACCCAGACGTCATAACGCGCGTGATCCAGCGCACTCAGCGCCGGAGAAGACGCCACCATCCAGCCCTCAAATGCCACGGCACCCGCGCCGTTGTCTTCCCAGATCGTCAGATAGGCAAACGCCTCACCTGTCGCATTGTCCTCAGGATACCGGCACTGGGCCATATCCACACGCAACGCGCCAAAATTTACGCTGAACCCGTTTTCCAGATCAAAATCAACCAGATCGCCAGTCAACTTGTCCAACCCTCGCAGCTGCGCACCCAGCGCAATTTTGGCCGCCGTGACACTCTCGCTGGTCACATCACCCAGCGTTTGTTGCAATGGCTCAAAGGTTTGCGGTTCAATCTCAAGCGTTTCAACAATGATTTCCTGTGCCAAAACTGGCGCGGACAGCAATATCGCGCCTGCAATCACTCCCGCACCAAGCCTCATTCGTCATCCCCACCGGACACAAACTTCAGCAATAGCGAGATCAAACTGACCGAGCTTTGCGTGTCTTCGATTTCATCCCCGGCGGCCAGATTGAACGGCGAGCCTCCCGGCAGAATTTCCACAAAATTCCCACCCAAAAGCCCCTCGGACGAGATCACAACAGCGCTGTCATCGGGTAATTCAACACCGTTTGCGACAGTAAATTCCGCATCCGCGCGGAACGTCGCCGGATCCAGAACAATATCTGTGACCGTGCCGATCTTAACACCAGCGAGGCGTACATCCGTGCCCACACTGACTCCCTCGATCGAGCGAAAGGACGCGGTTAGCGGATAGCCCGCGCTGCTGGCGGACAGGCTGGTGAATTGCGTGGCATAAATCAGGAACCCAGCGGCCGCTGCAACAACCACGGCCCCAACGGTGGCCTCTGTGCGTACTGCCGACATGGCTTATTCCGGGCTCCACGCCTCATAGTCACGCCTCTCGACCGGCGCGCCAGAGCGGATAGATCCGGCCGGCGCATAGGCCATCGCCGTGCCCGACAAGTTTTCCTGATGTGGCTTTTCCCACGATTTACGTGGCAGTGGCTTGTCCGAGGGGGCCTCGTCAAATGTGCGATGCAGCCAGCCATGCCAATCCGCGCCAATCCGGCTCGCTTCAACTTCGCCGTTGAACATCACCCAGCGCTTGGAATCGTCGGCATTGCGGTAAAAAACGTTACCCTGGTCATCTTCGCCCATTTTGATGCCCTTGCGGCGGGTATAAAGGCGAGTGTTTAGCGTCCCGCCATTCCACCAAGTCAGAACGCTGTTGATCGTGCTCAGAATGCCCATCGATGCCTCCGCAAATTCTCTTTTTCATATGGACCATTACGCGCAAAAGGTCCAGCCCGTGCATAGCAGTGTCTCAGCGCCAAATCGCCCGACACCCGCCTCTTGTGCGACCGTTTCATTTAGGGAACATGACGCGCACCCGATCCATGAACAAAGAAACGCCCCGGCGATGACACCGGGGCGCAATTCTCAGACCGTCTCGATCGGGGTCACCCGGCGCTTGCCGGCTCTTTCTCTGCCTCGCCGTGGATCATCAAAGGCGCAGCATCGCTCGTCGCGGCCTCTTCATTCACCACCACTTCGGTCACGCTATCCATCCCCGGCAATTCGAACATCGTGTTGAGCAAGATCTCCTCAAGGATCGAGCGCAATCCTCGCGCACCGGTCTTGCGTTCAATGGCTCGTTTGGCAATGGCCTGAAGCGCATCGTCAGTAAACGTCAGTTGCGTGTCTTCCAACTCAAATAGGCGTTGATACTGTTTGATTAGCGCGTTCTTGGGCGCCGTCAGGATCGTCACCAACGAGTCTTCGTCCAAATCTTCCAGCGTTGCCAAAACAGGCAAGCGACCAACGAATTCCGGGATCAGACCAAATTTCAAAAGATCTTCCGGCTCGAGCTCTTGGAAAATTTCACCCACACCGCGTTCGTCATTGTCACGCACATCTGCGCCAAACCCCATGGCCGAGCCTTTGCCACGCTGCGCAATGATCCGGTCAAGACCTGCAAACGCGCCACCACATATGAACAGGATGTTCGTTGTATCCACCTGCAGGAATTCCTGTTGTGGATGCTTGCGCCCACCTTGCGGCGGCACAGAAGCCACAGTGCCTTCCATCAGCTTCAGCAACGCCTGCTGAACCCCTTCGCCCGATACATCACGTGTGATCGACGGGTTTTCAGACTTGCGCGTGATCTTGTCGACCTCGTCGATATAAACGATCCCACGCTGCGCGCGCTCCACGTTATACTCAGAAGCCTGCAACAGCTTGAGAATGATGTTTTCAACATCTTCTCCCACATAGCCCGCTTCAGTCAGCGTGGTTGCGTCTGCCATCGTGAATGGCACATCCAGAATGCGCGCCAACGTTTGTGCCAGCAACGTCTTACCACAGCCCGTCGGGCCGATCAGCAGAATGTTGGACTTGGCCAGCTCAATATCGCCAGTCTTTTGAGCGTGGTTCAGACGTTTGTAGTGGTTGTGCACAGCCACCGACAAAACACGCTTGGCCATCGCCTGACCGATCACATAATCATCCAGAACGTCGCAAATTTCGCGCGGCGTCGGCACGCCATCACTTGCTTTCAATCCCGAGGCTTTGGTTTCCTCGCGGATAATGTCCATGCACAATTCGACGCATTCGTCACAGATGAACACTGTGGGTCCTGCAATCAGTTTGCGAACCTCGTGCTGGCTCTTGCCGCAAAAGCTGCAATAGAGGGTGTTCTTGCTATCTCCGCCGGACGTGTTCGCCATGTTCTACCTTTCAGGCCCTGATATGCCGCCCGGTTGGCCCGGTTGGCTCCCGCGTTTGGACCAGCTTAGGCCAGCCAATTGGCGGGTACAATGTCAAAGTGTCCCGCGCCGCACGACACGCCGCGGGACGATCACCATCAGCTCTCGTCGTCGCCCTTGGCGCGGCTTTCAACGATCTCGTCGATCAGGCCAAATGCCTTGGCTTCTTCCGGCGACATGAAGTTGTCGCGCTCAAGTGCCGCCTCAACCTTGTCGAGTTCCTGGCCAGTGTGCTTGACGTAGATCTCGTTCAAACGCCGCTTAAGCTTCAGCGTTTCTTCGGCGTGTATCATGATATCCGTCGCCTGACCCTGATATCCGCCGGATGGCTGGTGCACCATCACGCGGCTATTGGGCAACGAGAATCGCATCCCCTGCTCGCCGGCCGTCAACAACAACGACCCCATCGAAGCTGCCTGGCCAATTACCAGCGTGCTCACCTTGGGTTTGATGTATTGCATCGTGTCATAGATCGACAATCCGCTGGTCACCACGCCGCCGGGGCTATTGATATACATCGAAATCTCTTTCGATGGGTTTTCCGCCTCGAGGTGCAAAAGCTGCGCCACGATCAGGCTCGACATGCCGTCATGTACCGGACCGTTAAGGAAGATGATCCGCTCTTTCAAAAGCCGCGAAAAGATGTCGTAGGCACGTTCGCCCCGGCTGGTCTGTTCGACCACCATAGGCACCAACGTGTTCATATATGTCTCAAATGGGTCTGTCATATCCGCCTGCCTGTGCAACCTGCCTGTTCAACCGTATCCGGGGTCCACATCGCGTCCCCCGTCACAGAGTCTTAGTGCCGCGTCCGGGGGGCTGCAAGGCCACCTGATCTTTTTTAAGTTAACGAACGGTTAAGTCGCCGTGAGCGCACCCCGTTGCGCATCTCATGTGCAACACCTGCGATCACTGTCAGCACCCTCATCCTCAATGTTTCAAAATACCCAATCCGCCCCTTCCCCACCAGGGCACACCATGCCATTCTCTGGCCGCCCGACCCGGAGTATTCCAATGCGTTCTTTTGACGACATTTTTGACATTGCCGCTGAACGTAAAGGCGGCGCGGACGCTCTCAATGCTTCGCTGGCGTCTCCTTTGGCACCCGCAGAGCTCGCCAAAATCCCCGAAGACCGCTGGCTCGCGCAACTGACCAAGTGTGTATTTCAGGCTGGTTTCAATTGGAAAGTCGTGGAAAACAAATGGGATGGCTTCGAGACCGCCTTTCACAGCTTTGACATTGACCGCTGCGCCTTTCTTCATGACGAAGACATGGATCGCCTGATGTCAGACACCGCGATCGTGCGCAACGGCCCCAAGATTCGCACCGTCATCGACAATGCCCACTACCTCCAGAGCTTGCGCGATCAGGGCGGCGCAGGCAGTGTTCTGGGCGGCTGGCCCTCCACTGACTACGTCGGCCTGCTAGACTCCATGAAGAAAAACGGCGCGCGTATCGGCGGAAACACCGGCCAATATGCCATGCGCTTTATGGGTCGTGACAGCTTCATCATCAGCCGGGATGTCGTCGCCCGCCTGATCGCCGAGGGTGTGATCGACAAACAACCAACGTCCAAAGGTGCCATGAAGAACGTCCAGTCCGCGTTCAACACGTGGATGGAGCAATCCGGCCGTGGCCTAACGCAGATCAGTCAGGTTTTGTCTAAGTCAGTTTGAACAGACTTGTGTCACGGGGGGCGACGCGACGCACCCCGTGACGCTTGCCATGGTTCACAGCGAAATACGGAACCGTGCAAACCCGTCCGGGCCGTCTCCGGCTTCTTCGATATTGACATCAACCTGATCCAGATAAGCCTTTGCAGCTGGCCCTGTGTCAAACAACACCGTCGTGCCTGCCATCGGCGCAAACGACCAGTTACTGTCCGCACGCGGGCTGATTGTGCCCTGCTCCACAATATAGCGCACGATCACGTCACGGTTGGTATCAGGTCCCTCAAACACGGTGGTTTCCGAGGACGCTCCGGGGAACTTGCCCCCACCACCTGCGCGATAATTGTTGGTTGCGATAATGAACTCCGCGCCCAGATCCAGCGGCGCGCCGTTGTAGGTCAGATTGACAATGCGGCTTGCATTTTCGTCCAGCAGCCCGCCCTTGGGATCGTATTTTGAGGGCTGTGACAGGTCGATCTGATACTCAACCCCGTCAATCACATCAAAGTTATAGCTCGGAAAGGCCGGGTTCAGCAGAACCACATCCTGCGCGCCGGGCGTTACCTGATTGAATATCCCCGCCGAGCGTTCCAGCCAGTCCTTCACCTGTTGCCCTGTCACCCGTACCGCACGTGCCGTGTTCGGATAAAGATACAAGTCCGAGACATTCTTGATCGCAACATCCCCTTTGGGCACGTCGGTGAAATACTCCGGCCCCCCGCGACCACCAGCCTTGAACGGCGCCGCCGCGGACAAGATCGGGAGGCCCTCGTGCTCGGTGCCCTTCATCATCTGTTCAATGTACCAAAGCTGTGCAATCGACACGATCTGTACCGACGGATCGTCCGCAACCAACGCAAAATAGCTGTGCAACGGCGCATCCGTCTTGCCAACAGCGCGGCGCACATAAGCCAGCGTCTCATCATGCTCCGCCTGAACCGAAGCCAGCACCGCCGCATCGCTTTCGACCAGCGCAGTGGTCGAACGGTCCTCGTTGCGCTTGGAAATCGGGCGCGCTTCGGACACCGCCGACACAACACGCCATTCGCTGCCATCCTTCTCGATCAACAGATCGATCAGTCCCATATGGCTGCCCCAGAAACCGCCCATCGTGGCAGGTGTGCCCATCAACGTGCCCGCGTCCACATCGGCCCCAGCAAATTCTGCATAACCCGGCGAAGGGAACACCAGATGGCTGTGACCGGTTAGAATGGCGTCCACACCATCCAACCCGGCAAGCGGAACAGCTGCATTCTCCATCCCGTCACTGGCATCCGCGGCGCCGATACCGGAATGCGACAACACCACGATAATATCAACGCCCTCTTCTTTCATCTGCGGAATATACGCCTTGGCAGTTTCAACGATATCGCGCGCCTGAACCTTGCCTTCCAAATGACGACGATCCCAGTTCATAACCTGCGGTGGTGTGAACCCAATCAAACCCACCTTGACCGGATGCTCAGCGCCACCGCCATCCGTCACCATATGATCCAAAATCACATAAGGCGGGATCAGCGTTTTGTCCTTGGTCGGGTCACTGCCCAACTCCAACGCGACATTGGCATTCACCACCGGGAATTTTGCCCCCGCCAGCGACTTCATCAAAAAGTCGAGCCCATAGTTGAACTCGTGATTGCCAAGGGTCGAAGCATCAAACCCAAGCGTATTCATCGCCGCAATCACCGGGTGCGTGTCGCCCTCCTTCATACCCCGCTCATAAGCGATGTAGTCGCCCATCGGGTTGCCTTGCAAAAAATCTCCATTGTCGATCAACAAGGAATTTGAGGCTTCATCGCGGATCGCGTTGATCAACGACGCGGTCCGCGCCAGACCAACCGTGTCGCGTGGCTTGTCAGCATAATAGTCATAAGGGAACACATGCACATGCAGGTCCGTAGTTTCCATAATCCGCAGATGGGCCTGATTGGTCGCGGCGTTGGCGGAAAACGGATGTAGCGCAATGAAACCGGCAGTGCTTGCCAGAAAATGACGGCGGTTCAGGGTAATCGGCATTTGGCGTCTCCAATCAAAAAATTGTGCGAGCAGAACCCGAATGAGCCTAGACCTTTGACGCCATCTGGCAAGAACGGAGATGTGAAACGTTTTTGACACCCATCCCAATCAGCGCCTAACCGCCACCTTCAAACGGCCTGTTTCATCGCTTTGCCCGCCACATAGGTTTCGGCAATCGCGCGATCATCCCCCATGACCTGCAACAGAAACAACTCCTCTGCCAGCGTTTCAACACGATCCATCCGGATCGCCATCGCCTCCGTCGCGCGTGCGTCCAGCACCACGACATCTGCTTCCGTTCCGGGCTCTAATGTCCCGATCTTGTCCGCCAGCCCAAGTGTTTCGGCATTACCACGGGTGATCCAGTCAAATGCGCGGAACGGGTGCAGCTTCTGTCCCCTGAGCGCAAGCACCTTGTACCCCTCTGCCAACGTCGTCAGCATGGAATAGCTCGTTCCCCCGCCGATATCTGTCGCCACGCCACTCACAAGGCCCCGCGCGCGCAGTCCTTCATAGTCAAACAAACCCGAGCCTAGAAACAGGTTCGATGTTGGGCAAAACACCGGGTGTGCGCCGGTATCGACCATCGCGTCAATCTCGCGCGGCTCCAGATGGATTGAGTGCCCCAACAGACTCTTGTCGGTCAAAAGGCCAACCTGTTGATAGACATCAATGTAATCCCGCGCTTCCGGGAAAAGCTCCTTTGTCAGCGCGATCTCATCGTGGTTCTCGCTCAGATGCGTCTGAATATGGCACTCGGGAAACTCGCCGGCCAAGGCCCCAGCCATCTCAAGCTGTTCCTGAGTGGACGTGATCGCAAAACGCGGCGTAATCGCATAAAGCGCCCGCCCCCGCCCGTGCCATTTTTCCAGCATCGCCTTGCTGTCATCATACCCCGATTGCGGCGTATCTCTCAGGCCATCAGGAGCGTTGCGATCCATCATGACCTTGCCGCCAATCATGCGCATATCGCGCCGTGCGGCCTCCTCAAAATAGGCCTCTGCCGATTCTGTGTGCACCGAACAATAGGCGACCGCACTTGTAGTACCGTGCGCGATCAACTGATCAAAAAACACTTTCGCAATGCCATCGGCATGTGCCTTGTCCACAAAACGGGTTTCCTCGGGGAACGTGTAATTGTTCAGCCAATCCAACAGCTGCGCACCCCAGCTCGCAATCACCTGCACCTGTGGAAAATGCAGATGTGTATCAACAAAGCCCGCCATCAACAGGTTCGGGCGATGATCAACGACATTGCACTCCGATGTGTTAATCTCGTCAAACGTCCCAACCGCTTCGATCAGGCCATCCGCTATCACCAGCGCGCCATCCTCGATATAAGAAAACGCCTCTACATCCTCAGGGCTTTGCGGCTCGCGCTCAAAGCTCAGAATACGCCCGCGCAGAACTGTTTTTGTCATCATTTGTCTCACACTCAATAGTGGCGCGGGCCGCAAACCGCCGCCCGCGCCGTTGCCTCATTCTGCCGCTGTCGCGCCCGGTTCGTCCACTGCCAGATGCGAATTCTCTTCAGCTTTGTGAAAGATCGGGTAAATCAACAGGAATGCCGCCGAAATCAGATATCCTACCGTCACACCCGACAATTCCGGCCAATGCAGGCTGGCCGAATGCACGATTCCAATCGCCGACATCGCAGCCCCCGCCAGCGCAAAGCCACCTGCATTGCGGAACCGCCCGTCAATCACGCTTGCCACAATCGCACCCCAGACAAGCCCGGTGATGATCGCGCCCTGACTTAAAGCAAGATGTCCGCTGAAATGCGCGCCCTGCTGCAACAAGGCTGCGGTCAGCGCCTCGTCGCCCAAACGCGGCAGGCCCTCAACTCCGGTTGCCCCCAACGCGTTCATCAGGCTGCCCCATTTGATTATCAGGAACGCCGACACATGCGGCATCATCGCAATCGTCACTGCCGCCATATGCGCCGGTTTCACCGATTGTGCCGTGTTGGTAATCAGGCTCAGCGCTACAAACACCAGCACCGGTGCCGCCGCCGCAACAGGGATCAGATTGTTCAGGAACGCCAGCAACCCAAGGAACGCCGCCCCCGGAATGACCAATCCGACGGCAATCAAATACCCCGCATGTGCCCCCATACGCTTATACGCAGGGTGCCCGATATAGGCCGTGGTCGGAAAAGGAGAGCCAAAGACTGCACCGATCATCGTGCCCACACCGTCCGTCACCTGACACAGGCCCACCGGGTAATGATCCCCTGCCGCCTCTGCGCTCTCAACGTTATTCATGGTCTCGATGAAATTGTAGATCTGGACCGGCACCAGAACCAGAAACAGCTCTGGATTGGCAAAGAGGTGCTGAATACCTGCAACTAGATCGCCCACATAGGGCAGCGGCAGATACAGCCCGACACCCTCAACTGAAACCGATGCCTTGCCAGAAATAAGCGCAACAAGTGTCCCAACCAACAACGCCACCAGACCAGCGGGCATGTTAAACGGCAAACGGAACCGCCCGACCAAACCCCACAAGATGATGATCAGTGATGCAAATCCGATGTAAGGGTCTTCAAAAATCGTCGCCAGCGGCACCGTGCCAATGAACACCAACGCTATCCCGCACAATGTGCCCAGCATTCCGGCGCGCGGTGTTACCCGCTTGAGGAACGGTCCGATCAGCGCGCCAAAGGCGGCGACAATCCCGCCCATGAACCCGGCACCAATCCCAACCTGCCATGCCAGAACCGGGTCATTGGTCGACCAGTAAATCGGCCCGATCACGCCAAACAGATAAACGAACATCACCGGCGTCGAAATACCATAGGGCAACGCGGTCACGTCACGCCCGGTGCGCTCTGCCGTGCGTTTGGCCAGCCACGTGTACACCGCAATGCCCGCCATAATCGCGACCGCCGCGCCCGGCACGATGCGGCCAAACACGATCTCGGCGGGCATGCCAAAGACGAACTGGCAAATCCCCGCCAAAACCATCAGGTTGATCAGGTTATCGGTAAAAAGCGCCCAGAAGGCGCTGAAATCGCTGCGTGAAAACAGCTTATATGTATAGCTTGATCCGCTCATAGCGGGTCTCCTCTGTAAAAGGCGCACCCCTCCCGCTCCTCCTCGGGGGTGGTGGGATGGCCGGTTCCAATCTCCCTGAGGCGTCAGCTCAGGGCATGGCCCTTTCGGGCGATTGTGCGGCAGGTTCAGAGGTCAATGCCGTGATCACTTCGGCCACCACGGCCGCAGCAATCACAGACGGCCGCTTATCGCGGCTACCGCTTGCCCCGATGGGGCAAATTAATGCGTCGGTGGTTAATCCGCCGCAGGTTTTCTTGGCAAAACTTTCAAACGACGCGCGCTTGGTGGCTGACCCGATCATCCCGACCCAGGTCGCGTCACAACGTTCCAACGCCTCCGCGCTCAACAGGAAATCCAGCGCGTGATCATGGGTTAACACGATATACGCGCTCCCTTTGGGTGCCGCCCGCACGTCCGCTTCAGGCAGCGCAGAAAGCCGCAGCTCTACCCGCGCCGAGCTCAACGCCAATTCCTCAGAACGGCTGTCCACCAGAATGCAGCGCACAGGCAAATGCTGAAACAGATCGGCCAGCGCCCGGCCAACATGCCCGGCACCAAACACATAAACATGCGGCAAGGCCCGCTCATCCGCGCCTGCCCGCGTCTTCGCCAGGGTGCGCGCGGTGGCGTCCATCAAGGTCAACGCGATCTCAACACGCCCACCGCAACACTGCCCGATTTCGGGCCCTAGCGGTACATCCATGAACGCCGTATCACTGCCGTTTTTCAACAGCTTACGCGCCTCATCTAACGCCATATACTCCAACTGCCCGCCACCAATCGTGCCCACCATCGCATCCGGTGCGACAAACATTGACGCGCCGACCTCGCGCGGGGACGAGCCACGCACCCGCGTAATCTCGACCTGCACGACCACCGCTTCGCGATCCAGAAACGATAAGAGCGCCTCGGCCCGCATCAGCCCCGAAGCCTCTCCACCGCCATCAACACGCGCTCCGGTGTCGCGGGCGCGTCCAGCCGTGGACACTCGGCATATTCATTGACCGACGCCACCGCCATGCCCAGCGCCTCAAACACACAGATCGGCAACATAAACGGTGGCTCGCCGACAGCTTTGGATCGTTTGATTGTCAATTCCCGGTTTTCCGACCAATCCGCCAATTCAACGTTGAACTCGCGCGGTATGTCGCTGGCCAACGGAATCTTGTAGGTACTCGGCGCATGGGTGCGCAGGCGCCCGGCATCGTCCCACCACAATTCTTCGGTGGTCAACCACCCCAGCCCCTGAATGAACGCGCCCTCAACCTGCCCCTTATCCAGTATCGGGTTCAGCGACTTGCCTACATCATGCAGCACATCGACCCGGTCGACCTCGTATTCTCCGGTCAGGGTATCAACGCTCACTTCGGCCACTGCCGCACCATAGGCATAGTAATAGAACGGGCGACCCATTCCCTTTTCACGATCCCAATGAATCTTGGGCGTCTTGTAGAACCCAGCGGCCCACAGCTGTACGCGCGCCATGTATGCTTGTTTGATAAAATCGGCAAAAGCAAAGCCTTCCGACCCAACCTTGACCTGATTTGGTAGGAAGTGAACCTCTTCAGGTGTCACATTCCAATGCCCAGCGGCCCACTCAACTAACCGCGCCTTGATCTGCTCACACGCATCCAGCGCCGCCATACCGTTCAAATCCGTTCCGCTCGATGCCGCCGTGGCCGAGGTGTTCGGCACCTTTTCGGTGGTCGTCTTGGTGATCTTGATTCGCTCAAAATCCACCTGCATCGCATCTGCCACCACCTGCGCCACCTTGGTATTGAGGCCCTGCCCCATTTCAGTACCGCCATGGTTCAACATGATCGAGCCGTCATTATAGACATGCAGCAAACAGCCCGCCTGATTATACCATGTCGCCGTGAAACTGATCCCGAACTTGACCGGCGTCAGCGCGATCCCTTTGCGGATGATTCCGCCTTTGGCGTTATGCTCCAGCACCGCCTTGCGCCGCGCTTGATACTCCGAGCGCTCCTCAAGATCGTCCACCAAACGCGGCATGATATTGTCTTCAACTGTCTGGTGGTAGGGCGTCACATCGCCCTGCACGCCGTAAAAATTGGCCTTGCGCACCTCAAGCGGGTCTTTGCCCAGCTCATATGCGATCTCTTCGATCATCCGTTCTGCCGCGATCACGCCCTGTGGGCCACCAAAGCCGCGAAACGCTGTGTTGCTGACCGTATTGGTCTTCATCGGACGGCTGGTCAGGCGCACGTTTGGATAGAAATACGCATTATCAGCATGGAACAACGCGCGGTCCGTCACAGGCCCGCTCAGGTCCGAGGTCCAACCGCAGCGCGCCGCAAACTGCCCCTCAACCGCTTGAATCTGCCCGCCTTCGTCAAAGGCCACATCGTAATCCACGACAAAATCATGCCGCTTGCCGGTGCTTTCCATATCCTGATCACGATCAGGACGGATTTTCACCGCACAGTTCCACTTCTTGGCCGCTATCGCCGCGACCGCACAGAACAGGTTCATCTGGCTTTCCTTGCCACCAAACCCGCCGCCCATGCGCCGCACGTTTACGACCACGGCGTTTGAGGGCACGCCCAGAACATGGGCCACCATGTGCTGTGCTTCGCTTGGGTGCTGGGTCGAGGAATGCACGATCACGTCGTCATCTTCACCCGGCATGGCAAAGGCAATATGCCCCTCAAGGTACATATGGTCCTGCCCACCGACGCGCATCCGCCCTTTGATCCGATGCGCCGCCTTTTGCCCCTCGGCCACGTCGCCACGCTCTAATTTGAGCGGATCGGTCACATGTGGATATCCCTGATCCATCGCCTCCGCCGCATCAAGCACATGCGGGAAAGTTTCATAATCCACCAAAGCCAGCTCCGCCGCCCTGCGGGCGTTCTCGCGGCTGGTTGCCACAACCGCAAAGATCGGCTGACCCCAGAATTCAACTTTGTCCGTCGCAAAGACCGGCTCATCATGACGCCCAGTTGGGCTCACATCATTCACACCCGGAATGTCGTCAGCCGTCAAAACACCAACAACACCAGCGGCTTGCGCCACCTTGCTCAGGTCAATCGCCTTGATCCGCCCATGCGCTACGTTCGATGTGCCCAGATAGGCGTGAAGTGTGCTAATCGGCTCGGCAATATCGTCGCAATAATCCGCCGCACCCGTCACGTGTTTGACCGCACTATCGTGCTGCAAATCCGTGTGCACACTTCCTTGAATGGATACTGTCTGTTTCATCGCCCCACTCCTCACGCGCTCATCAGGCGCACATCTGCGCCCGACTGTTCCAACCAGAACCGACGGAACAGGTTCTGAGCGACCTTCATCCGATACTCCGACGTGGCTCGCATATCGCTGAGCGGCGCAAAATCCCGCGCCAGCGCCTCGCCTGCCACGTCAAACGCCGCCGCGCTCCAAGGTTGCCCCACCAGAGCTGCCTCAGCCGCGCCTGCGCGTTTTGGCGTCGCCGCCATCCCGCCAAAGGCCACACAGGCACTGGCGATCACGCCATTCTCAACCTGCACATTAAACCCGACTGCAACCGAAGAAATATCCTCGTCTCGCCGCTTCGATATCTTGTACGCCGCATGAAACCCGCCCTTCAGACGCGGCACCCGAATGCTCTCGACAAATTCACCTGCCACGCGGTCCTGCTTGCCGTAGGCGATAAAATACGCCTCCAACGGCAGAATCCGCCGCACTGGGCCTTTGCGCAGGACAACCTCCGCCCCTAGCGCAATCAGCACCGGCGGAGTGTCCCCGATGGGCGACCCGTTGGCGATGTTTCCGCCAATCGTGCCCATGTTGCGCACCTGCCAACCTGCGATCCGATCCCAATAAGCGCTCAGATGTGGATACTCCTGCGCAATCACATCCTGCGCTTCGGAATAGGTCACGCCTGCCCCCATCGTCACCGCGTCCACATCAACCTCGATCGCCTTCAACCCATCCAAATGGCCCACAAAGACCGCAGGTGAAATCGGGCGCAAAAACTTTGTCACCCAAAGCCCTACATCCGTGCTACCCGCAACAATCGTTGCCTCTGGCTCCGCCTCCAAAACAGCGGCCAGGTCATCCACATCACCCGGCAAAATCGCGCGCGCTGCGCCCTTGCACACCTCAACGCGCGTGCCATCCTTCAACGTCCGCAACCGCGCCGCAACATCCTCTCGCTCAGCTGCCAGGTGTTCCGCCGATGGTGTACCGTATTCAGCCACGGCCAACGCGGCGCGAATGATCGGCGCATATCCGGTGCACCGGCACAAATTCCCCTGTATCGCTGTCTCAACCTCGGTCGCCGACGGGCGTTCGTTCTCCATCCACAACGCATAAAGCGACATTACAAAGCCCGGTGTGCAAAATCCGCACTGGCTGCCGTGATGTTGGACCATGGCCTGTTGCACCGGGTTCAAACGCCCACCTGGCCCCTGCAAATGCTCGACAGTCACCACATGACAGCCATCCACCGATGCCAGAAACCGGATACACGCATTCACCGCCTCATAACGTAAACCGCCATCTGTCAAGCGCCCCACCAGAACCGTACAGGCCCCACAATCGCCTTCGGCACAGCCCTCCTTGGTGCCGGTCAAACGGCGCTCAATTCGCAGAAAATCCAACAGCGTGTCATCCGCCGCCACATCGCGCATCGCGACATCCCGGCCATTCAAAAGAAACCTGATCTCGTTGCGAACCTGCATGCTACCCTCTCTGGAATTGGCGGAATCCTGTGCTGATCTCACTCTATCGGACGATTAGCCTTCAATGAAACGAGAGTTTTTGCTAATCTATTTCAACAAATCATTGATAATCGCACATTCAATTGCCTCTATGTTGAAGGAAACGGCAAACCTCGGAGACACCATGCCCTATCTCGAAAGTCTCAAAGTCTTCGTGCGCGTGGTCGAGCTTGGATCGATCACCTCCGGCGGGCGCGACATGCGCCTGACGCCAGCGGTGGCCTCCAATCGGGTCAAGGAATTAGAGCAGCGCCTCGGTGTACGCCTCTTCAACCGCACCACGCGGAACCTCTCTCCGACCGAGGTCGGCAAGGTCTTTTATGATCATGCTCGCAAAGTAATCGACGCATTGGACGAGGCCGAGGCCGTGGTCGCCGGGTTTTCCGACACCCCTCGCGGCACAATCCGCGTGACTGCGCCGCTTGGGATCGGACGGCGCATCATTGCCCCCCTGATTCCTCTGTTTACGAACCAGTATCCGCTTGTCGACATCCGAATGCGCCTGTCCGATCGCAAAGTGGACCTTTTCGAGGACGGTCTCGATGTAGCATTCGTGTTAGGCGAGCTTAAGGATTCGAATCTCAAGCTTCGCAAAATCGCCGATTGCGACCGCGTGCTTGTCGCGTCTCCCGACTACCTTGCGCGCGCGGGCACACCAGAAACACCTGACGATCTATTACGCGATCACAACTGTCTTCTGCTGCGGTTCCCACGCTCACCCGAATATTTCTGGACGTTGCAAACCCCTAATGGCACTCGCAAGATCGAAGCGTCAGGCCGGTTTGACGCCGACGATGGCGACGTTCTTACGGAATGGGCGTTGGATGGTGCAGGCATCGCCAACAAGCCGCGGTTTGATATTGCCCGCCATTTGGCCACACGTGACCTGGTCGAGATCCTGCCAGACACCCCTCCACTGCCTGCAAGCTTTGGCTGTCTTTATCCTCATCGCAAATTCCAAGATCCCAAAATTCGCCAATTTGTGGATTTCATGACAGTCGAGGCGCGCAAGAAACTCGACACCATTTCCAAGGCACAGTGATATCTCATCCACGCTGCCACGACGGTTTTCATTGCGACAACGGTCCATCCTGACGCAGGTTTTCCGAGAACAACGTATAAGTCGCACGCCCCTGATGCTTGGATGCATAGAGCGCGATGTCCACGTCAGACATGATCGTATCAATTGTGGTGCCCACCTGCCCGGCGAACACCGAAATGCCAACGCTGGCCGACACTTTGCAGACATGTTCCTTAAAGGGCATAGGGTGCTCAACCTCGGCAATGATCCGCGCTGCAATGCGTCCCAACACATCCGCATCCGTGATGCCCTTGAACACCATTACAAACTCGTCGCCACCAACTCGGGCTACGCAATCGTCGTCCCGACTGTTCTCAACCAGAACCTTGGCAACCCTTTGCAGAACGTGGTCGCCCGCCGCATGACCCAACGTGTCGTTCACCGCCTTAAAGAAATCCAGATCAATCTGCATCATCCCAAATGGGCTGCGATCTTCCAACAATCGCGGCACGATTGTTTCCAGCGCGCGGCGGTTTTTCAGCCCCGTCAATGTATCGGTAAATGCCTGCTCTTCGGCCGCAATCATAGCGCCTTGCAACCGCTGGTTAAGCTTGCGCGACGCCTCCATCGCGGCTGACTTTGCCTCCACCAGATAAAGCATTTCTATAGTCAGATCCGTGGCCGCAAAGTCAGCAGATGTGAGCGCAAAGTCCCGCACTGCATCGATGATCGAAATCCCGAAACTCAGGTTGATAATCGCACCGCCATTGTCGGGCAGCGGCACCAAGACCCCTTTAGTCGTCGTTTGCGCTGCATCCCGTTTGCGCAGATGCAACTTTAGTCCGGCGACACCCAAAAGCTGTTCCATGGACGACACCGATCTTGGCCGACACAGCTCAAAAACCTCCAAAAACCGCTTATTCACAAGCGTATCGTCAGGAAGGAGCTTTTGCGCGGTTGGCCCTGCATGGCTGATGTGTCCGGTCGCATCCAGCACCATATGCATTGGACAAAACACGTCCAGCATCTTTGTCAGGTATCCCAAACACACCATGGCGCTACACAGCCCTTGCGCCAAGATCAAAACTGCGCCCCTGAGCAAAGGCCGTTTCGATCAGCGTAATATCAATGGTTTCCGTACCACCTGAACCGCCCTGATGCTCCAAAAATACTAATGCACCATAGTCATCAGCCAATGTCCGCAAAACGCCAATCATGACGTGACCAAACCCCTGCTTGCTATGCGTACAGGTCAAACTAAAGCGATTTACGGCGTGTTCCCGCAGTTCCAGAATTGGCAGCCGCAGATCATCCACTGCCAGCCGCGCACGGTCGGGCAAATCATCCAGAGAATGCAGGAATTCGACAAAATTCACGCCGCCAAACCGTAGTAACCGCCGCAGGGCCTCGACATTCGGATGTGACAACAGATAGGTGCCGATATCTTCCAGTATTGTCTCCTTTGGCGCACCAATTTGCTGACATGCCGCCGCGATCAGCTGATCCGTAACATGATCCTCGTAATGCAGCATCGCTTCAAACTCGACCGTGTCCAGTCCGGCCAACCGGGTGATTTCAATCCACCGGCAATTGCCATAGCTGTCCTGCACAAAACACTGAATCGCTCTATTGATCAGCCCATGCATGGCCATTCCCCTTACGTTTCAGCCAAGTATGACCACAAGGGGTTTAAGAAAGTCCCAATAGGTTCAATTCTCCGGAAATAACTCCAAATCACCGATCCAAAGCGCTTTGCGACTACTCGGGGCAACCCTGAAATCGCCACGCAATACACGCTCAACATCGCCCCGCGTGACGCCACTTTGCCCCAATTCTTGCACGTACAGCCCGGCGCTTAGCATTCCAGATTCGACCCACATACTCATCACATCATATCCCTGCCCTTCTCCGGGCAGGAACATCACGCCCTCAAGACCGGCGCGCGACACATCAAAATCGTCCAGCACCAGCACACAGCCCGGCTCTCGGCTGCGCCCACACAGACCGTACCATTCAAGCACCCGATAGTCGGGTAGCCCTGATAGCATCGCCACACTCAGCGCGGCTTCATCCGGCAACACCCGGATCATCGCGCGCAGCTCTGCGCTTAGCTCCGATTGAGTTTCCGTAACGGGTGCCTGATAAACACTGTTCGCCTGACTACGCGCCTTTTCAATTGCCGCCACCAATTCTGCACTGGTATCGTCGCGCGCCTCCAAATCAGCCAGCACCGCCTTGCCCGGCCTGCCCCAACGATTGGCAAACTCCCAAAGCGCTGCGTCCTCAGGTGCAACATTGCCATTCACAATACGCGCCATCTGGCTCCTGGCAGAAATCGCTTCAACATTCAGAACCGGTGTCATCCATACCGCGCTCAGCAGCAGGATGCCGCCCGCAATCACAATGTTGGCCTGTCGGATATGCTCCATCCAGCGCCCGCGCAACAGCACCGAAACCGCATATGTCACCGCATAAACCCCGACAACTCCGGTGATCGTGCTTGCCATCAAACGGGGCGGCGTCCAGCCGTATTGCGCCACGCGCAACCAAACCGCATAGCCCGCCAGCCCAGCGAGCGCCGGCAACAACAGCGCCAGCGCGCCAGTTGCCCAACGCATCCAACTTATCGTCACCGCGTCTTCATCACATTTGTCCAGCGCAACGCTGACCAGCGATATCACCCCCAGCGCCACCGCTAACAACGTCGCTGCCACGCTCAGCTCGTCAAACATCGCGCCCGTACCACGCAGCGCCGCAGCACTAACAAACACGCCCACCACCAACAGCATGACCGGCACCAAAAGTCGCAAAAGGCGTAACAACAGATATGGTGACACGTAGTCACGCATCTCGTGTACCACAGCCAGCCCAAGCCCCAGTGCAACGCCGCTCAACACATGTGGAACAACCGGAATGTCCAGCACATCGTCAATCACCGTGGCTCCGACAATCTGCAACAGTGCGTCCGAAAGGAACACAACCGCCCAAACCACGCCGACAAACAGCCACGCCGCGCTGTAGCGCACAACTATGCTCCAGGCGGCGTCAAACAGCATCTCGTAGTTGTGCACCCCGCGCCGGTCTTCCAGCCAGACCGCCAAAAACGGCGTCCCGATAAACAGCATCGCGCCCCAGGCAAACACCAGATGTGCCGCCTCAGCAAACTCACCCAGCGTGTCATACCGCAAACTGCTCAAGCCCAGTAAAACCGCAGCTGGAACTGTCAAAATCACCGCCCCAAGAGCAGCGCGACGCACCGTCGCAGGACAGCTCAACGCCAGCAGCACAGCGAAAAAACCGGCGACGCCACTGGCCACAGTCACAAACAAATGCGCAGAGACCAGCACATCACGCGCATACTCGATCAGCACCCACATGGCCGCCCCGGCCAGCGCCCCAATCAGCGCCATTTCGGCGCGGCTTACCAGTCTTTGTTCGTCTCTGGATAACATCGCGCCCTCCTGCCTATCACTCGCGTTCAGCTTACCCGCAGTTTACAAGGAATAACAACGCCCTAGCGCAAAGGGCGCGACACATCGCTGTGCCGCGCCCTGAAAACCAATACCCACGTAGCCTTAGAAATCTGTGGGCGCGCCGCCTTCTTCCTTGCGTCGCGCAACAAACTCCATCAGCGCACCGCGCGCCGCGTCGTCCATTGCAGGGGCCTCAAAATCCGCAAGAATATCGCGGTAAATCTGGTGCGCGCGCTCAGGCGTCCAAACGCTGCCCGCCGCTTCCCAGGCTTCATAATTGCGCCAATCCGAAGCGATCGGCTGATAGAACGCAGTGGCGTAGCGATCCTGCGTGTGCTGGATACCAAAGAAATGCCCTTCACTGCCCACATCCTTGATCGCGTCGATTGCAATCTCGTCCTCGCCTGTCGCGCAAATTTCAGGCTCCATATAGCGTTGGATCATCTGGATCACTTCACAATCCATAACAAACTTCTCTGGCGAGGCAATCAGCCCCCCTTCCAGCCACCCGGCCGCGTGATAGACCATGTTCGCGCCGGACTGCACCGCCGACCATAGCGAATTCGAGGTCTCCCACATCGCCTGACCATCCGGCACATTGGCCGCACACACGCCGCTGGCCCGCATTGGCAGACCATAGAACCGCGCCATCTGCCCGGTCATCTGCGTGGCCCGCATGTATTCCGGTGTACCGAACGCAGGTGCGCCGGATTTCATATCCACATTGCTGGTGAAGGTGCCAATCGCACAGGACGCGCCCGGACGGATATATTGCGCCAGCGCCACCGCGCACAGCCCCTCTGCCAACGACTGTGCCACCGCACCTGACATGGTCACCGGCGCCATTGCCCCGGCCAGCGTGAACGGCGTCACCACCAGCCCCTGATTGCGCCGTGCCATCCGCATCCAGCCGTCCATCATCGGCTCATCATGCTTAAGCGGAGAGGTCGAGTTGATGTTGGTATAGAGCTTGGGCGACGCCTCGAACTCCTCCTCGGACCAGCCGCCCGACAGGCGCACCATTTCCATGGCGTCCTCTACCCGCTCGGCCCCCAGACTATAGGTATGCGCCACCTTGTCCGTCAGCGTCAGTTTGTCATAAAGCACATCTAAATGGCGGATGCTTGCGTGAATATCCTGTGGCTCAACCGGATAGCCGCCAACAAAGTGGATACAGTTGAAATACTGACTCAGCTTCAGCAGGTTCGCACACATCTCCCGCGTGCCTGTCACCTTACGCCCCAGCGCCATGTCCCAATAGTTTGGCGGAGAGCTGACATTGCCGAACAGGATATGATTGTCGCCCAGCGTGATCTGTCGGGCCGCATTACGTGGAGTCAGCGTCCAGCTCGACGGTGCCTTCGAAATCATCTCCATGATAAAATCGCGACCGAACCGGATATTGTCACCATCTACAATACACCCGGCTTGTTTCAGGATCTCGCGCGCTTCGGCGTTATAAAATTCAATACCGATCTCTTCGAGAATGCGCATCGATCCTTCATGGATGCGCTGCACGCCATCCGCATTCAACGGTTCGGTAGGGCGATCCGTATTCACTGGCAACCGCCATGGCATCTGTTCAATGGCCCCTGACTGGCCACGCCGCGCCGCATTGCCTGCACGACCACCGCCGCGCCGCCGCTTCACAATCTCTTCCGCCATGAATCCGTCTCCCGTTAAACCTTGGTTCACAAGAAAACCCAAGCTCGCGCCAGTCGATTGCGCCTTTGCGACAAGTCTTGTCGTTTTTCACGCCCGGCTGCTCAAAAGTGCGGTTTTTGTAATCCTTTCTGTTCTTCAGGCGCTGCCACACCGCCCAAAACGCTATGCACCGCTGCCCCTCAGGAACAGCGGTTTCATGCTCTGCCTTGACAAAATGCAAGATCCGCGGGCCAATTCAGCCAAGCCCGCGCCAGTCGTTACCAGGCGCAAACAAGCTGCGCGTCAGCCGTCAACCCATCCTGTGATGTGCCCGATATCAGGAAACACTGCATCCGCAAAAGGGGCCAACTCTTCCGTACCGGCCATACCAGTCAGCACCGCAACAGTCTGCATTCCAGCACGACGCCCCGCAATCAGGTCATGGGTGCTGTCACCAACCATCACCACCCGTGCAGGGTCCAGTTTCATGTGATCGGCAAACGCCAATAATGGCGACGGGTCAGGCTTAGCCCCGAACCCGCTGTCAAATCCGGCAATAAAATCGAAATGCCCGTCGACTCCCACGCCCTTCAACTGCGCTTTGGCAGAATATTCCGAGTCATTCGTCATCACGCCCAACCGCAATCCTTTGTCAGCCAACCCTTTCAGGTAAGGCGCCAGATCCACTGCAGGTGCCAAGGGCGCTTCAGATGCGCTGACGGCCATCTGCTCCTCGATCACGTCGACGTCTGACCCAGGCAATTCAGCCGCAACTGCCTCTGCCGCTTCCCGATTCGTCCCTGCAATCACAAAGCTCTCAGGGTGAAACTGCTCAGCCTCAAGATCATACACCAATGCATCAGCAAGCCGCCGTTCAATTGCCGCGTCGCCCTTTGCATAAGCCCTGATCACCTCACGCGACCACACATTCCACGTTCCGCCAAAATCAAAAAGCGTGCCGTCCTTATCGAACAATATTCCATCCGCGCGCATATCTGCCCCTGAGTGCCCTAATTTAAACCAAAGGTTGTGTTCGCAGACTGCCCGACCGCCCAGACCAGCACAAGCGCTGATCTACGCGACGGCATCCATCACGTCCAATGCGTACGCGCCGTGCCCATCAAAACGGCACCCGCCATCATCGGGTCTTCATAGGCCACCCGATGCGCATCACAAAAGGCCATCACCCACGCATCATCCATTGTCAGGAACTCCAGAACCGACCCAAGGAACTCTTTTTCACCCGCGCTGGCCTGCAAATCGTTAACCGATGCGCCTGTCGCGCCCAAAAAAACTGGCAACAATTCGTCGTTTGTTACCAACCAACTCAACGCCTTAAGGGCCAGAACCTCAGCCGCTTCCTCTGATATCGACATTATTTAGTGCTTTCGAAATGTTTTCTTAACCAATGCACATACAAATTGAGTCAACCTTTTGGCAACTTCTCAGGTCCACAATGCCCGGAAGAATTTTAATCATAGACAGCATTGCCACGAACCGCATCGTGCTCAAGGTCAAGCTCGCCTCTGCATTTTATCGTGTCGAACAAGCGGCCAACGCCAATGACGCTCTGTCGCTCATCCAACAATCTCCACCGGACCTTGTGATTTTGGGCGACTCCCTGCCAGACATGGCCGCGCTCTCGTTATGCCGTCGCCTGAAACTCCACGCAAAAACCCGTTTCATTCCCATTATCCTTGTGTCCGAAAACGCAACTTGCGGTATCCGCCGCCTAGCACTTGAAGCTGGGGCTGACGACGTTTTGGCCAAGCCGCATAATGACACCTTCCTCAAGGCGCGCATCCGCAGCTTACTACGCGCTCGTGATACCATCGAAGAGCTGCGGCTCAAGGATTCCTCGGCTCAGGCCCTCGGATTTGCCGAGTCCCCGTCTCCCTTTGACACGCCCGCCGCCGTCCTGCTCGCCACCCATGCGCCCGAACTTGGTCTGCGCTGGCGCAGCCTGCTAAAGCCGCTGGCGCCTTACGCTTACCGCCACCACCCGCTGAATGACGCCCTACGTAATCTGTCGCAAACCACTGCGCCCGACGCCTTTGTAATCGCGCTAGATGAAAACGCGCCGGAAGAAGCTCTGCGGTTTCTCGCCGAAATACGCGCCCGTTCTGCCACCCGCAAATCGGCTGTGCTCATCGTTATGGGCCCAAACAATGACACGGCCCGCGTCGACGCGCTAGATTTGGGCGCAGATGATGTGCTGCCGTACGGTTTTGACGCGGAGGAAGTCACACTGCGTCTCGATGCGCTGATCCGCCGCAAACACCTGATTGATCGGTTGCGCCAGAATGTGCATGACGGGTTGAATGCGGCTGTGACCGATCCTTTGACCGGCCTGCACAACCGTCGATATGCTCTACCCCAACTGGCGCGAATCGCGCGGCAATCGGGCCTTCAAGGAACCAGTTTTGCGGTCATGGTGGCCGATCTGGACCATTTCAAAGGTGTAAACGACCGCTATGGGCATGCCGCAGGCGACGTGGTTCTTGCCGAGATTGCCCGCCGAATGCGCCAAACCGTGGGAGAGGCTGACCTGCTGGCCCGTTTGGGCGGAGAGGAATTTCTGATCGTGCTGCGCCGCGCAAATCGCGCCCAAGCCTGTGACGTCGCTCGCCGCCTCTGCGAAGCCGTGCGCGCCGAACCTGTGTACCTGCAAAAACGCGACATTCAGATTCCCCTCACGGTCAGCATCGGCGTTGCCATGGGAGACGTGAACGTACCGGACTGCACAAACACCAACGACATCAATGCAACGGACCTGATCGACCGCGCCGACAAAGCGCTTTATGGTGCCAAATCTCATGGCCGCGATCAGGTTACACTCAGCGCGCCTGCGGCCTGAGCCCAACGCAAAAAATCGCGCCCGCCCCAGGGACAGGGTCGAACGCGAACCGGATCATCGCTGATCCTAGCCTTGACTAAACACCATACAACTCCCCCTAATCCCGTTTTTCCTTATCCTTACGTCCGCCACGTTTCAGCGTGTCTTCCAAACGATCCGCATATTCCAGCCGCTCGGTGTCCGTCATATTCACGACGCGCTCAATCCAAATCCGTTGTGCAACGTCACGGCGCTCATGCCCATGCGCTTCTTGTCGTTTGACCTCATTCTGCAAAGCGTCCTGATCCAGCGGTGATGAACGCAGCAAATCTACCACCCGCGCATAGCTGCGCCCCTCGGCGGCCCTGTCAATCTCAGCTGAACGATACGCCTCACGGATTGACCGCCCCACCTTGCGCTTATCCTCAAAGCTCAGTGCCCGAACATAGGGAGAGCCAAATCGGTCGTGTGGGCGCTTCTTGCCGTCATCCTTAAGATGCCCAATCACCGCACCGCCCACGATTCCGACCACCACAAGGTTGATCGCCAGTGACCCGATCAGCAACAGCCGCAAGCCCAGCCGCATCTTAGGTTTTTGAGTTCCTTGCTCGCTCATGGCGCGCTCCTATTCCACCACAAAGGCATAGCTCGTATCCAGATCCGACAGGAAACTGTCCTGCCCCGCGCTCAGCAAACTGGCACCAATCCCGTCTTCAATCAGGCTGGTCGATCCGACCACACCGATCCAAACCCCAGCCGTGGCCGCCATCGCCAGCCCACTCACCGAGGGCCAACCGCCCAGCACAGCCAAAACGCTCCGCCAGAACCCACTACGTTCCGGCAGTGGCGCCACCTCCGGCGCAGTGGGCTGAAACGCCTCCGCGTCGCCTAACACTTTCGCCAGAAAGTCAGGCGAAGGCTCTGCCGCCGTATCCGCTCGAGCCTCGGCAAACAAAGCATCCAGCATCATGTCGTCACGATCTTTATCCGTCATCCGAATACCCCAGTGCTTCTTTCTGCCCGGCCAATGCCTTGGCCAACATCCGTTTTCCCCGCGCCGTCAGGCTTTCTACCGCCTCGACGCTGATCTCCAGTATCCCGGCAATCTCAGGATTGCCCAAGCCTTCTATGTGACGCAAGACCACCGCTTGTCGCTGCCGCTCAGGCAATGTGTTCAAGGCCGCCTGCAGCGCATCCAACCGCGCGCGATCCTGCATCACCTGTGCCGGCCCCTTGGCGTCATCCTCAGGTTCGGCAATAGTATCCAGCCCAACCCCGCGCCCTTTACGCAGCCGGTCGGTGCACAGGTTTGCCACCACACGATAGAGCCAGGTTGTCACCTTGGCCTCGCCCTGCCGCCACTCTGGCGCGATCTTCCAAAGGCGGATCAACGCCTCCTGTGCCACATCTTCGGCTTCGGCCCTGTCACCCAACATGCGAAACGCATGGGAAAAAACCCGAGGTGTCAGCCGCAGCGTCAACGACCGCGCGGCCGACTGATCGCCATTGGCATAAAGAACCAATAGCGCGTCGTCCGGTATATCCGCCTGCGTGTCATAGGGCATATTCATAGGTCCCGATGGCTAGCCTCTTGCCGTCAAACTTGCAATCACAGGCAATCACGGGCGGGCATTTTCTGCCCGCCCACCTGCTCGATCAGGTCTGATCCTTAGTTGTCGCCACCACGATCGCCATCACGCTTCTTGCCCTTATGACCGTGACGCATCTTCTCGCGAGCAGCTTCGAACTCTTCTTTCGAGATCTGGCCGTCCCCGTCGCTGTCCAGACGGTCAAACATCTTGGCACTGCGTTCCGCCTTGGGCTTCATCTCGTCCTGGCTCAATACGCCGTCGCCATTGGCATCGCGGTGTTCAATCATGCGCGCGGCGCCCTTCTTGGCCCGCTCCTGCGCACGCTCGGCAACCGCTGCTTCCAGCTCATCCGCGCTCAGCGCGCCGTCGCCATTGGTATCCATCTTGGCAAACCGCGCCGCCGCGTGGGCGTCCATCTCGGCCTGCGTCACAAACCCGTCGCCATTTGTATCCAGCTCTTCAAAGTTGATCTGCATCCCGCGATGCTTGCCGCCCTGCCCCTTTGCCGACGCGGCCACCGCCGTCACGCTCAGGGCTGCTACAACGATACCGGTGATAAATGTCGTGCGTTTCATAACTCATTCTCCTGTTTCGCAGTGTCCTGCTCTGGTTTCAAACCCGGCTCCTGCCCGATTTGTTGAAACTAGAACGCGGCGGCCCGACGTTTCCGTCGCAAAAACTTTCACTTTCTCACACCGCCCGGTTTGCGACATCGCGACGCAAGCCGTTTTGCCCTCTTTCAAACACGCCCGATTGAGCACATCTTGACCTCACACCAGCAAGGAATCACGATGTCCATCACAGACGCTCCCATCGCGGAGGATCGCCCCCTTTGGCCCACTCTGTACAAGGGTTGGTGCCGCAAATGCCCCAATTGCGGCAGCGGCCCGTTGCTCAAGAGCTATCTCAAAGTGCGCGACACCTGCACCGTGTGCAAACAGGATCTTTCGCATCACCGGGCGGATGACGGGCCTGCCTATCTGACAATCCTGATTGTCGGTCACATCCTCGGGTTCGGCATGCATTTTGCCTATTCTCATTACCGCCCGGACCCGCTGACCTTTTTCACGATTTTTGCGGTTGGCTGTGTCGGCTTGTCGCTCTACCTTCTGCCAAGGCTCAAGGGCGTCGTCGTGGCGTTCCAATACGCACGGCGCATGCACGGGTTTGACGACGACCCCAGTTCCTGAGCCGCGCATTTCGCCATCAGGAGGGGATCATGACCATCGACAAGACCGCCATTCGCAATGCGGCTACCGTCATTGTTCTGCGTGATCGCGCAACAGATCCCCATATCCTCATGGGCCAACGCGGTGCCAAAGCCGCGTTCATGCCCAACAAGTTTGTGTTTCCAGGCGGCGCGGTTGATGCGGCCGATGGCGATATCCCATTGACCAGCCAAATGCCCGCGCTCTGCCGCGACCGCCTTACCGAGGACGCGGACCCATCCTTGGTACACGCAATTGGCGTGGCCTGTATCCGCGAGCTGTGGGAAGAAACCGGCCTGATCCTCGGGGCACCCGGTACTTGGCAGTCATCACCACCGCCCGATTGGCAATCCTACGCCGCCACCGGACATGTGCCTTCTGCTCAGGCGTTGCAATTTGTGTTCCGCGCCATCACCCCTCCGGGCCGCCCCCGCCGATTTGATGCACGCTTTTTCCTGCTGGACGCTGCCCAAATCGCCACAGACCTCGACGATTTTTCCGCCGCCTGTGACGAACTTTCTCATCTGCAATGGATCCCGTTGAAAAAGGCGCGCGAATTCGACCTGCCCTTTATCACCGAAGTGGTCCTCGCCGAAGTCGAAGGCCGTCTGCACGACACCGCCCCTCCAGCCTCAGTTCCTTTCTTCAAGAACGGCGACGAAGAAAGCCTGTTTCTCCACCTCAAGGGCCGGCCGCCGACAGCGGCGGACGAATAAAGACAGGTTCAACAAACCCCTGTCTCCACAAAAACATCGCTCGAATAGCCCGCAATGCGGCGGCCACTCACAAAAGACCATCCGAAGAACCAAAACCGCGGTTTCACCGCGGCCTTCTAATTTTTCCGGTCATTCGCAATCCATCGAGAATGTTCAAACCCATCATAGTGAGATTGGCGGCACCAGCGATGAGCTCAACAACCTGGACCGCATAAAATGTGCCATCAAATTCGCCCGCGGCCGCCTTACCTGCGAGAAACCAAGCAGCCGGAATCAGGGTCAGCAATCCGTTCAGAGCAATGAAAGGCATTCGGGCCTTCTTTGCACGCGTCAGCGCATCTTTGCGTTTGCGGCTCATTGCCATGCCTGACCCGCCGGCAAGGGCCATTGCTGGTACCAGAATGAACATTCCTTTCAGGATCAGCGCTTTGATTGCCGCTACTGTTTCGTCACTCATAAAGAGTTCGCTCATAACCGTTGATGTCCAAAACATGAGGATCAACAGAAAACCGATGCAGCCTGCGG
Organism: Shimia abyssi; assembly: GCF_003014475.1. GTDB lineage: Bacteria > Pseudomonadota > Alphaproteobacteria > Rhodobacterales > Rhodobacteraceae > Shimia > Shimia abyssi. The sequence goes on from NZ_PYGJ01000005.1 coordinate 80,249, forward strand.
TAGCGTGAATTGTTGTTTTCATTACCTTTTCCTCAATCGGGCCGGTGCGAATGCCTATGTCAGACCGTGCAGCAATTCTGAACGGCAACTTTCTCAAACAAGTGCGGAGCCGTTACGGCGCTTGATGGATAGTGATCGAGGTGCGCTTGGAATTCCGGGTTAGAAAATGCAGCACGGAAGTCGGCAACAGAGTCCCAAACAGCATAGTTCAGGTACATGCCGCCATCGCCAATAGCTTTATGCAGTTGCGTACTAATGTAACCCGGTTGCGCCTTCATCCATTGAGCATCACTCTTCCATGCTGCGACCAAGGCGTCTTGGTCAACGGGATCGACTGTAAAGAGATTAACAAGAACGACTGGTCCGGCGTCGATGCCAAGCTGCCGGTCAATGGGAAACTCGGGGTCGAGGGGTTTGAATTTAACCATTTTGGTGCTCCTTGAATATCATTCTAAAATGGTGTCATGTTGTCATATTGTGATTTCAAACCATAATGACAACATATTGTCAAATAAAATGAGGTGCGAATATGCCAGATGAACAAAGAACGAAAGAAGGCGAAGCGGTCACTGCGCTGATAATGGATGTGTTCCGGCTGAATGGTCGTTTGCAACTCGCTGGTGATCGGCTCGTATCCGACTTGGAACTGACAAGTGCCCGATGGCAGATCCTCGGTGCCATCGCTTACGCGGATCGGCCGGAATCAGTTGCGTGGCACGCGCGCACGATGGGGGTTCACCGACAGGGCGTTCAACGGATCGTCAATGAGTTGAATAAAGAAGGCATGGTGGAATTTCTGCCAAATCCACACCACAAGCGCGCACATTTAATCTCTCTGACAAAAAAAGGGCATGAGTTATACGAAGCCGCGATTGCGAAGCAAATCCCGTGGGTGAATGAGCTTTCAAGCGGCCTGCCACCAGAAAGTATCGCAACAGCACAACAGGTCATCGCACATCTCAAGGCACGTCTCGAACAAACCTCAGAGCGGCAAGGTATGAGCCCAACCCAAAGCTGACATACGCTTTGCAGCAACAATCATTTAGGCTTTCTCCCGTTACTCTCCGCAAATTCGAAAAAGTTCCACGATGCTCGCGACAACCGTTATCAAGCTATTCCACAATGGTTTCCAGAGAATGCCATTAACGTCCTGCAACACGCTCAGGACCAAACAATTAGCCCAAGGATCGAGATCGCCAAAAGCCCGATCCCAGCAAACTCCCGCCCGCTGATCTTTTCCCTGAAAAACAACACTGTGGCGATAATCCCAAACACCAGCTCGATCTGCCCCACCGCCTTTACATAGGCCGCGTTTTGCAACGTGAACGCCACGAACCAGCTGAACGACCCCGCCATGCTGGTCAGCCCGACAAACCCGGCCGTGCGCCAAGCCCCAAGAACCCGTGCCACTTCCCCCGGTTCGCGCACCCGCAACCAAACCCACAGACCCACCATCTGCATCGACGTCACCGCCGCCAGCGTCACCAGCGCGCGCAGCAGCGGTGCATCTGACGCCACCTCCAGCGTCGCGCCGCGATAACATACTGCAGAAACGCCAAACAATGCGCCCGCCGCAATTCCCAACGCCGCCGACGGTGTCCAGAACCGGCGCAGGCCCACGCCGCCCTCAACCGGCCCTGACAAGATCAATACCCCCGCCACGCCAACAACAATCGCCGCCAGTCCAACGCCGGAAATACGCTCGCCCAGTACAACCAAACCGATCAGAACTGTCAGCAAAACTTCGCTTTTAATCAGCGTCATGCCCACGGCCAGATTGCGCCGGCCAAACAACATCACGGTGCACACTGTCGCCGTGATCTGTGCTGCGCCGCCCACTACGCCATATGTCCAGAACGCCGCGCCAGACACGCTGACCTCGGGCCGCGCACCCCACAAAACAATCAACAAAACCAGCACCGCCACCGGCGCCGAATAAACAAAACGCGCAAACGTTGCGCCCGCTGCCGACAACGACACCTTGGCCAAATGTTTCTGCAACATGAACCGCACCGTCTGAAACAGCGCGGCGGCAAGTGAGGCGGCAATCCAGAGTTCCATGCCGCCTTAGTGCCCGCCCCTCAGTCTTTTGACCAGAGCGGATGCGGCACCGGGTCTTTGCGCTGCCACAGATAGCGGCGAAAAACTTCGCCATAAGACCGGTAGTAATACCCGTCATTGCGGGTCAGATAGCGTTCCCGATTGTCCCGAAACAGACGTGGCAGCTGATACCACGGCACCCGCGCGTGCATGTGATGCACCACATGCAGGTTGTTGTTTAGAAAAATCCAGCTCAGCGGCCCGCGGTCCTCGATGATCACCGTTCGACCCCGCGCGCGCTCATGCGCCTGATGCTCCAGAAAGGTGCGGATTTTCAACACCGACAACGCGCCATAGGCCGACAGTAAATAGGCCCAAACCGGCATCGCCGCGACGGTCAAAACCCACCAGACCCCGATCGCCAATGCCGGGATATGCCACAGCCACCCCTTTAGTACCGCCTGGTCTCCGTTTCTTATCGACGTCCAGTCACAGCGCATGAACGCTTCTTGCGCCACCAAAGGCCCAATCAGCAACCGCCCTGCCAAAGTATTGTTGAACGTCAATACCTTACGCCGCCAAACCGGCAGACCACCCCAGATCGCCGGGTCCTGATAATTGCTCTCCGGATCGTCATAGGGATCGGTCAAGTTTGAATCCAAATGATGCGCCAAATGCGTGTCGCGAAACCGGATATACGGAATGAACAGTCCGATTGCAGGGGAAACCAGCGCTTCGTTCACCAGTCGATTGCGAAACGGATGCCCATGCAACACTTCGTGGCTCAGCGACGAATGCAACGCCAGCGCCAGCGCCGTCACCGCTATCCCCACTGGCAGCCACCACGCTGCCAGCCACACTGTCCCGCAGATAAACGCAGCATAACACAGCCCAATCAGCGCAAGTGTCGGCCACTCGACCAACGGGGAACGGCGCATTGCGGCCTCACGCATGGGTCCGCCCCCAGCCGATCTTTGCCCAGATACGTTCATACACCACATAGAATGTCAGCCCGATTGCCGAATTGATCAGCGCCATCGTCCCGCCAACAGCAACCGACCCGGTGGCAATCAGCCCAACCAGCGCCATCATCGCCAAACCTATCAGGTTCCAGATCACTGCCTTGAGAATTGACCTCTTTCGGGTTTCCATTCTGCTTCCTCAAAATGTATTGCTCACATTTTTGTTACCTCGGATCGGCATCGTGCAGAATTCTGAATATGATTAACAAAATTCAGCATTGGAGATATAAATCACAATATGAGTGAATTTATCGACAAACGCCTGCGCGCCGATCGCTTCCGCCAACGCCTCGCCGCCGCGATGCAGGGGCAATCCGTGACCCAAAGCGCACTCGCACGGCAGATTGGGGTCGACCGTTCGACCATATCGCAGCTGCTCAAGGACACCGGCGCACGTCTGCCCAATGCGCAAGTTGTCGGGGAATGCGCCAGCGCGCTAGGCGTCTCTGCCGACTGGCTGCTCTCGCTTACTGATCGCCCCGAGAGCGCAGCAGACATCCTTGCGAACTCTCTCACCGTCACCGCCGCCCCGCGCGCGCTAGTGGACGAACAGATTTTCAACTGGCACCAAGAGGCCGCGGGCTACAAAATCCGCCACGTCCCCGCCGGTTTGCCCGACATGTTAAAAACTGACCAGATGCTGGTTTGGGAATACTCCGCCCACCTGGGCCGCACCACCGAACAGGCGATCAACGCCTCGCGCGACCGCCTGAATTGGATGCGCTCCTCTCAGTCAGACTACGAAATCGCGCTGCCCCTGCACGAGATAGAGAGCTTTGCCACCGGCACCGGCTACTACCGTGGCCTGCCGCCCGACCTGCGCCGCACACAGCTCGATCATTTTGCCGATCTCTCAGCTCAACTCTATCCCCGCCTGCGCATCTATCTCTTTGATGCGCACCGGCTGTTCTCAAGCCCGATCACCGTCTTCGGCCCGCTGCTCGCAGTGCTCTATCTCGGCCGCAACTATCTTGCCTTTCGCGATACCGAACGGGTTGCGTCCTTCACCGAACATTTTGACAATCTCGTTCGCAAATCCGAAATCACCGCCCGCGCAATCCCGGAATACATGTCCACCCAGCGCACAGCGATCTAGACCTTCGGGTCCGGGTTAACGGTAAACCCATCCACCGCAATCACCTGTCCGCTGACCAAACGTGCCGTGTCAGAAGCAAGGAACACTGCCATCCCGGCCACATCCTTGCCCTCAACAAAGCGCCCCATCGCCGTCCCGCTGGCATAACCCTCATAAACCGCATCGCGCGACATGCCCTTGGCCTCTGCCTCGCGTGCCAGAACCCCCTCCATGCGCGGCCCCTCCACGGCGCCGGGGCAGATCACATTGGCCCGCACGCCATACGGCCCTAATTCCATCGCCAGCGTCTTGGTCAGTCCAATCACCGCCCATTTTGCCGCCGCATACGGCGCGCGAAACGGATAGCCGTACTGCCCTGCGGTCGAACTTGTCACCACGATCGACCCGGCCTTGGCCGCCTTCATCAGCGGTGCCGCATATTTCGCCGCCAGAAACGCCCCCTCCAGATTGACCGCCAGACAGGCTTGCCAATCCTGCAAGGATACGTCCTCAATAGCCGCAGTTGGCCCTGCTATACCCGCATTTGCGCAAAGCGCATCAACCCCGCCCCAAACCTCGGAAACCTCTGAAAACAAACCGGAAACCGCCACCTCATCGGTCACGTCGACCAACGATCTGCGCCATGCCTCCGGCACATCCGCCAACGCGCTCGCATCCCGATCACAAACCCAAACCTGCCAACCTGCCGCGTCAAACGCCTCGCCCATGGCGCGCCCAACGCCGCTGGCTCCGGCTGTGATCAGAACCCGCTTCACCGCGGCGCTCCCACATAGCGACCAACACCGTCCGGTGCTGGCAATCCGGACTGCGCCCCGGCTATCATCGCCAGATTCTCTGCAATCTCTGCACTGAACGGCGCGGGCCGACGCGTCTCCAAACTCACATGAATCAAAATATGCTCTCCGGTCGCCAACAGCCGTTCGCCCCCATACATCTCATGCCACAGGTGCATCTTCTTGCCTTCCCCCATCAGCACCCGCGTGCGCACCTCAATCCGTTCGCCCAGCTTGGCCTCATCGATATGGCGGATATGCGTCTCTGCGGTAAAGAAACTGCCTCCCGTCGCGATATAGTCCGCATCACAACCGACAATCTCCATTAACCGATCCGTCGCATCCGCAAACGCATGCAGATACCGGCTCTCGGTCATGTGCCCGTTGTAATCCAGCCAATCCACCGGCACCGCCCGCCGAATGGTCACAATCGGTTGTCCCGGATCGACAATATCGCCCGCCCGTTTCACCATGCCCGCCTTGGCCTCAAGCCCGGCATCATGCGTATTCAACACAGCACCAGACGCAAAGTTCTGTGCTTTCAACGCGCGCATCATCGACACCACATTGTCATCGCGAATGCGTTCCATCTCGCGAATGCTCATATGGCCTGACTGTGCATCCGACTGTCCCGCGATCAAATCAACCAGCTCATCCGTGAATTCCGGAACATCCATCAGCTTGGTCCACGGCCATTCCAGCGCCGGGCCAAACTGCGCCATGAAATGCTTCATACCCGCCTCGCCCCCGGCCACGCGATAGGTGTCAAACAGCCCCATCTGCGCCCAGCGAATGCCAAACCCCATACGGATCGCCTCATCGATCTCTTCTGTCGTGGCGATCCCGTCCTTGACCAGCCAAAGCGCCTCGCGCCATACCGCCTCAAGGAAACGATCCGCAATATGCGCGTCAATTTCCTTGCGCACATGCAGCGGGAACATCCCCAATCCGGTTAAAATCTCTTTGGCCCGCGCCACCAGGTCCGCAGTGTTCTGCGCCGTCGGCACCAGCTCGACCAGCGGCATCAGATATACAGGATTAAACGGATGCGTCACCACGATCTGCTCAGGGCGCGGCGCTTGTTCCTGCAATTCGCTTGGCTTGAACCCGCTGGTTGACGACCCAATAATCGCGCCCGCATCGCAATGCGCTTGCAGTCCCTCATAGACCTTTTGCTTCAGCTCCAACCGTTCCGGCACACTCTCTTGAATCCAGACCGCGCCCTCAACGACCTCGGCCAGGCTCTCATGAAAACTCAGCCGCCCCTCTTCCGGCAGCGCCACATCGCTCAGCCCCGGCATCGAACGGCGTGCGTTGTCCAGCACCTCGCCAATCTTACGTTCGGCCTCCGGGTCCGGGTCAAACACCCGCACATCCCACCCGTTCAGCAGGAACCGCGCGGCCCAGCCGCCACCAATCACCCCACCGCCAATTATCGCCGCCGTTGTCACGTTGCACTCTCCTGCATCATCGTGTGTACCTTGCCCGCAATTGCCACCCCCAACGCCCGATGCGCTGCGCCGCCAAAATGCACGCCCTCATCCGGATGGCTTTCAATCACCCCCCCGGCATCAAAAAACGCCACGCCAAGTGCGCGCGCCACTTCCGCATATTTTGTCGCTAACCCAGCACTCCGCGCTTCGGCCCCGGCAAAAACCTCGTTCGCCTCGCCCCGCTCCAACACTGGCGGTGGACAGACCATCAACACCCGGCCAACCTTGCCACTGGCCAGTGCCATCTCCACCAACCGCCCGGCCCCCAGCGCAATATCGCGTCCGGTTAACCCAAACCGCGCCTTTTGGTCATTGGTGCCCAGCATAATAATCATCACATCAATCGGCCCATGGCTCTCAATGATCGCCGGAAGCACACGCCGTCCATTGCGGTGTTCGCCCTCAATCGGATCGTCAAGCACCGTCGTGCGCCCCGGCTGGCCCTCCTCAATCAGGTGCCAATCCGCCCCCAAGGCGCGCGCCATCACACAAGGCCAGCGCAGATCGCGTCCAAACCGCTCAATACCGCCAAACTCCGGCACCATCGGACAGGTGCCATGCGTGTTGCTATCTCCAAAACATAGGATATCCGGCATCTCTCACGGCCCCTCAGGCAGAGCGCAGCGCACCAAATTCGCCGTCTCTCCGGTCTCATCCAAAATCAACAGCCGGTCTTCATAGGTCACCAGGAATATCTGCGACTGCGTGTATTCAAACCCGGCATCCAGACAAGTTGTCTGTATGGACCAGCTTTGGCCGACCCCAATCGCCACAACACCATCGATCTCGCAGCTCCACTCGATCCCGAAAAAACCGTCGCGCCCGAACCAGGTGGGCGTCTCGTCGCCCACCTCACCGGCGCGGACGCACCAACTGGCGTTCCCGCTCCAATAGCCTTCCCAAATTGGCGGCGTCTCAGCCTGCACTGCACCCGTTAACAAAAGCGCGCCGCCCAAAACCGCGCCGACGCGATACCGACGCAATACCGACGTAAAACCGACGTTGCTTTTTCGGCGGTTTTTGGCGTTAACCATTGGACATATCACGCTTTCGGCGCACGTTTTTCCAGCCCAAGCTTATCCCGCACCTCCTGTGGCCCAATCACCCGCGCACCCATGTTTTCAACGATGGTTTGCGCCCGTTCCACGAGCTGCCAGTTCTCGGCCAGCACCCCTTTGTCGAGCCACAGATTATCCTCTAGCCCCACGCGCACATTGCCACCGGCCAGCACCGCCGCCGCAGCATAGGCCATCTGGTTACGTCCCAGCGAAAACGCGCTGAACGTCCAGTCATCTGGCACATTATTGACCATCGCCATAAAGGTATTGAGGTCGTCCGGCGCGCCCCATGGCACGCCCATACACAGCTGCACCAGCGCCGGGCTGTCCAGCACACCGTCCTTGACCAGCTGTTTTGCATACCAAAGATGACCAGTGTCAAACGCCTCGATTTCTGGTTTAACCCCCAGTTCTGTCATCATTTTTCCCATCGCCGTCAACATCCCCGGCGTGTTGGTCATGACATAATCTGCCTCGGCAAAGTTCATTGTGCCACAATCCAGCGTGCAGATTTCCGGCAAACATTCGGCCACATGGGCCACCCGCTCAGTCGCACCAATCATGTCGGTGCCCTCTGCTGTTGGGAACGGATTCTCGACCCCACCAAAAATGATGTCACCGCCCATGCCCGCCGTCAGGTTCAGCACGACATCCGTGTCGCTGTCACGGATCCGATCCGTGACTTCACGATACAGCGCCAGATCCCGGCTCGGCGCCCCGGTTTCAGGGTCGCGCACATGGCAGTGCACAATCGCCGCCCCAGCCTTCGCCGCCGCAATCGCGCTGTTAGCAATTTGTTCAGGCGACCGTGGTACCTTGGGGCTGCGATCCTGTGTACTGCCCGATCCGGTGACCGCGCAGGTGATAAAAACGTCTTTGTTCATGGCCAACGGCATAAGCGACTCCTTTTCAGTTGTGTGATTATTCCCCGACTTGCGTCAAATGACTTTCCATTTTACGTAGTTGACTTGATGAAAATCGAAAAAATGCCGTTTTTACCAGACCGTCGCACACTGGATACCGCCATCCTCGTGCTGGATGAGTGCAACACGCTCAGCTTCGCCGCCGCAGTCGATCCTATGCGCGCCGCCAATCGACGCGCGGGTAAGTCACTGTTTAAATGGGATTTTTTTACACCAACGGACCAGCCTTCAAACCTCACCAGCGGCCTGACTGTGACGGGCCAAAGCATCAGCCGTTTCACCCGCGCCGACATCCTTCTAATTGTCGCGGGCTTCCGGCTCGAAGAACAAGCCACCCCGCAACTGCTTGCCAGCCTACGCCGGATCGCGGCCCAAGGCACCCCCATCGCCGCCATCGATGGCGGCCCGTGGCTGCTGGCCCGCGCGGGCCTTTTAGACAATCATCACGCCACAACCCATTGGGAAGACTTAGAAGAATTCGCCACCCGCTTTCCCAATATCGACGTGCGTCGTGACAGGTTTTGCCTTTCAGGCCGCTTCGCCACCTCCGGCGGCGCGGCGCCATGCATTGATATGATGCTGCACTTGCTCAACGACCGCTTCGGCCCAGAACTCGCTCGCCGCGTCGGCAGCGCCTTTCTCTATGATCCGGTCCCAGCCCACCAGCAAAGCACCAGCTCCGCGCCACGTCCCCTGCGCCGCAACCCACATATCGCCCGCGCATTGGACCTCATGGAATCGACTCTGGACGACCCAATCCCACTCCCAGAAATCGCGGCAAAAACAGGGCTTTCCATACGCACGCTGGAAACGCGCTTCCGCACCCAGCTCGGTCAATCGCCCAAAGCGCACTACCTATCGCTCCGCCTGTCCGAGGCTCACCGCCTTGCCACCGACACGTCCCTGCCCGTACGTGATATCGCACTGGCCACCGGCTTCAACTCCCCGTCCAGCTTCGCCCGCGCCTTCCGCGCCGCCTACGGCACCTCAACCCGCGCCCTCCGCCAGAAGGTCTCGCCCCGCTAAGCTCCTCTCAATGTTCCAAAATACCCAATAACACCTGCGCCTCACCGCGCGACGCTCAAAATGCTTGCAACGTCCAGATGCCGCTCTACATGATCCGCCAACCGGTCTAGCACTGCCTCCACTGTCGCGTCATATTCCAGCCCGTTGGCCGCACCGCACACGCTCTCCAGCCACGCGGCGCGAAACCCATCATCACGGAACATCCCGTGCAAGTAACTCCCCGCCACCAGCCCATCCGCCCGCATCGCGCCTTCGTCGCGCCGGTCAACGTGCGCAAATGGCCGCGCCCTATCTCCGCCCTCCGTTCGCCCGATATGAATCTCATACCCTCGAAACGCTTGCCCCGACGGCACATGAACAGCCTGCGTCTCGGTCAGGCGCTTATCCGACGTCATCACCGTTTCCACATCCAAGAGCCCCAGCCCCATGGTATCGCCTGCCGATCCTTCGATGCCTTCTGGATCCCGCACCACGGTCCCAAGCATCTGATATCCACCGCAAATTCCAAGCACATGCCCGCCACGCCGCACATGCGCGGCCAGATCCACATCCCAACCCTGCGCTTTGAGAAACTCGAGATCGCCTCGCGTCGATTTGCTGCCGGGAATGATCACCACATCCGTATCGCCCGGCAAAACCTCACCTGCGCGCAGCATCCTCAGGCTCACCCCCGGCTCCTGTGCCAAGGGGTCCAGATCGTCAAAATTTGCAATCCGCGACAGCCCCAGACACACCACTTTCAGCCCATCCTCCCGCTCCGCATTGGATATGTCGAGCGCATCTTCGGCGGGCAGTTTCCAAGCCTCATCAAAATACGGTAGTACCCCAAACCCGCGCCATCCCGTGGTCTTTTCGATCAGGGTATAGCCATCATCAAACAGGCTCGGATCGCCTCGAAACTTGTTGACCAGGAACCCGGCCACCATGTCCACGTCGCCCGTTTCCATAACCGATTTAGTACCGACAACCTGCGCGATCACCCCGCCGCGATCAATATCTCCAGCAAGAACAACCGGCACATCCGCTGCCACGGCGAAACCCATATTGGCAATGTCCCCGGCCCGCAAATTCACTTCAGCCGGCGACCCCGCCCCTTCAACAATTACCAAATCATGCTGCGATTTCAGCCGATTAAAGCTCTCCAACACATGTTCCATCAACTGCGGTTTCAGCTTGGCATACTCGCGCGCCTTTACAGTGGTCAGGCGCTTGCCCTGCACCACCACCTGCGCGCCAACGTCCGTTTCTGGTTTGAGTAGCACCGGGTTCATGTCCGTCACCAATGGCTTACCGCAGGCCATCGCTTGCAACGCCTGAGCGCGCCCGATCTCGCCGCCATCGCTGGTCACGGCTGCGTTGTTGGACATGTTCTGCGGTTTGAACGGTGCCACGCTCAGCCCGCGCCGCACCGCCGCCCTGCAAAGGCCCGCCACCAACATTGACTTGCCCACATTCGAGCCCGTCCCTTGGATCATAACCGCCCGCGTCATGCTCTAGGCCTGTTTTGCCAAGAACGCTTCAACTGCCGCGCTTGCCATTACCAGAACATTTCCGCTGTCGGGATTGGTCACATTAAGCCCGCCAAACACTGCCTTCACCTCGGCCCGCCCGCGCGGCAAACCTTGGGTCAGTTTCGCACAATCCACCTTCTCCGGCTCTTGAACAGCTACTGTGACCTGCACACGCATCTCTGTATGGTCCAACCCAAGCGCATCGAACATCGGGATCGACGAATGGCGAATGGCGTCCTCGATCGCGCGCGCAGCGGCCTTGGTATAGTCCTGACCGTATTGGTCATTTCCCATGCCCATCTCGATAATAAAACGTTGATCACTCACGGCTTTTCCTCCACGTCCAGCGCTACCGAAATCGCCACATTTGCGATCACCGTCGGATTACCACCGTCGCTACGTGGCACATCCAACCCGCCCGCAACCGGGCGCACATCGACCTGACCATAGGGAAATATTCCTGCCACTTTGGCGGCATCCACCGCCCCCGGATCCTGCACGCCAACCTCCACAGTGATGTGCATTTCTTCTTTCTCCCTGCCAAACAGCTCAGACAGGTTGATCGAATTATGCCACAACGCATCCCTGACCGCCCGACACGCGGCTTCTGTATAGTCCAGCCGCCGAAGGGATGATCCCATCCCGAACTCAGTTAGAAGGCGTTTTTTCGGCATCAGAATTCCACCCCTTGCTGCGCCTTAATACCGTCACGGAACGGGTGTTTGACCAGCGACATCTCGGTCACCAGATCCGCCGCTTCGATCAGCTCAGGCTTGGCATTACGACCGGTCAACAGCACATGGGTCATGTCGGGTTTTTCCTCCAACAGGAAATCCACCACGTCATCGATATTCAAATAATCATTGCGCAGAGCGATGTTGATTTCGTCCAGCATCACGAACCGGTTCGCCGGATCGCGGATCAGCTCCTTGGCAAGCTCCCAGCCCGCCTCAGCCTTGGCAATGTCGCGCTCGCGGTCCTGTGTTTCCCAGGTAAATCCCTCGCCCGAGACATGGAATTTCACCTCGTCCGGAAAATGGGTGCGCAGGAAGTCACGCTCACCCGTGGCCCAATTGCCTTTGATGAACTGCACCACGGCCACCGGCATCCCGTGCGAGATACAGCGCATGATCATGCCGAATCCTGAACTGGATTTGCCTTTTCCGGGGCCGGTATGGACCATGATCAAGCCCTTTTCCTCGGTTTTGTTCGCCATCATGCGATCCCGCGCGGCTTTGATTTTATTCATCTTTTCGGTGTGTCGGGCGTTTTCGTCAGTCATAACCGGTTCCTGCTGTTGCGCGATTTCGCGGCACGAAACCATAGCCCGATGCCAATCACAAGCAGGCCTGCGACGGATTTACCTGTGTTGCCGCCATGCACAAGAGAATCGCCTCCTCATGCCTTGCTGCTACATCCACAAATTTCATGCCGGTTTTGGTGCAAAGCACGTCGGCAATGATCGCTTGTCACGCGACAAACGCTAACATGGCCGCCTGTTGCTTGACAAAGCCCCCCTACCTGCATCACTTGGGCGCGCTGGTGCCTGTTTTCGGACAGGTGAATAGGGAATGCGTACCGGATCACTCCGCGAGCGCAGCCGCCCCCGCGACCGTGACCGGAGAGGTCGCCCGTAGCCACTGGAACCAATCCGGGAAGGCAGGGCAACCGCAGGCATATGCCGAGATCCGCAAGCCGGGAGACCTGCCAGCACCGAAGAAAAGACGAAACCGGACGGGGTGTTCCGGTGTCGGGCTGACATGCGCAACCCGCCCAACCCCGTCCCACCATAGGGATAGATAGATGGCCGATGCTTCTCAGCCAGTTGAATTGCTGGTCTGCACGACCTGCCGGGCCGGACAGCCGACCAATGTCGAAGGCCCCCGCCCCGGCACGCAATTGTTCGACGCGCTTACCGCCGCTGATCTTCCCGAAAATGTGACCCTCAAAGGGGTCGAGTGTTTTTCCAATTGCGATCAGGGGTGTTCGGTGACTTTGCGTGGTGGCAACGAGCGTTGGACCTATGTCTATGGCCGTTTCACCGGTGCTGAAGACGCCGAACTGGTCGCTGATGGTGTCACCAAATACGCCGCCACCGTTGACGGGCTTGTTCCTTGGCGTGAACGCTCCATCCATTTCCGCAAAAACTGTATCGCGCGCATCCCGCCGCAGGAGACCCCAGAATGAGCAGCCTCGAAAAACTCCCCGTCACCGTGATCACTGGCTTTCTCGGCTCGGGTAAAACCACGCTGATACGCAACTTGATGCAAAACCCGCAAGGCAAACGTCTGGCGATTGTCGTAAACGAGTTCGGCGACGTGGGTGTAGATGGCGAGATCCTGAAATCCTGCGCCATTCCCGACTGCCCGGAAGAGAACATCATGGAGCTGGCCAACGGCTGTATCTGCTGTACGGTGGCCGACGACTTTATCCCCACGATAGAAGCGCTGATGGCACTGGAACCGCGTCCCGAGCATATTGTCATCGAGACCTCAGGTCTCGCCTTGCCTAAACCGTTGCTCAAGGCGTTTGACTGGCCCGATATCCGCTCCAAGATCACCGTTGATGGCGTGATCGCGCTGGCCGATGCCGAGGCCGTGGCCGATGGCCGTTTCGCACCCAATGTGGCCGCAGTGGATGCGCAACGCGAGGCGGATGACAGCCTTGATCACGAGACACCTCTGTCCGAAGTATTCGAAGATCAAGTATCTTGCGCCGACATCGTGCTGTTGACCAAACCTGACCTTGCTGGCCCCGAAGGTGTGGCCAAAGCAAAGGCAATGGTGCTCAAAGAAGCACCCCGCGCTCTGCCCGTGGTCGAGGTGGCCGAGGGCGTTGTTGATCCACGCGTGATTCTTGGTCTGGAAGCTGCTGCCGAAGACGACATGGACAACCGCCCAAGCCATCATGACGGCCACGACGATCACGAACACGACGATTTCGAAAGCGTTGTGATTGATATCCCTGAGCAATCCGATCCGGCGGCTTTTGCGGCCAAGATCGAAAAGCTTGCTAACGAGCAGAACATTCTGCGTGTGAAAGGGTACGCCGCCGTGGAAGGCAAACCTATGCGCCTGTTGGTTCAAGCCGTCGGCGCCCGAGTGCGCCACCAGTTCGACCGCCCTTGGAAGCCCGAAGAAGGCCGTCAAGGCAAAATGGTCGTGATTGCCGAGCATGATGACGTGAACGAAGCAGCTATCCGCGCCGCTCTGGTGGACTAAGCACCATGCATGTCGTCTTTCGCGAAAGCCATGGGTTGGAAGAAACCGAAACCCCGATGGATCTGGGCCAATCCCCGGCCGATCTGGTGGTGTTGTCGTTTTCGGATTCTGATCTTGGCGCTTTCGCGGCAGGCTGGCATCGCGCGAATGGCGATCTGCCCTCGCTGCGACTGGCCAACCTGACGGCGCTCAAACACCCGCTCTCGGTTGATACCTATGTCGAACAGACATTGGTCGGGGCCAAGGCGATCCTGATCCGTCTGATAGGCGGCATCTCCTATTGGTCTTATGGCATTCAACAGGTCATGGCGCTGGCGCAGGAAAAAGGCATCGCGCTGGCCGTTCTGCCTGCTGATGGCCGCCCCGATACGCGGCTGGACGAGGTCTCGACTCTCCCGGTCAGCACCCTGCATCGACTAACCCATCTCTGTGACACCGGCGGCGCTGTGGCGGCGCAGGCGGCACTCGCACAGCTCGCCCTTGCCGCGGGTCTCTACGCGCGCCCCGTGCCTGGTTCCAAAGCCTTGCCAGACACCGGCGCATGGACGCCCGAAACTGGGTTTCTCAAGGACATTCCGGCGCGCGACGCCGCCAAACCCCTGATCGCCGTCACCTTCTACCGCGCCTATGTCAGCGCGGCCGACACCGCCCCGATTGAGGCGATCTTTACCGAATTTCGCGCCCGAGGATTTGAGGTTATTGGCCTTTTTGCCCCCTCCCTCAAACAACCCGCCGCCGCCGCATGGCTGGCCGAAACGTTGCGCGAAATGGCCCCTGCCGCCATTGTTAACGCCACCTCCTTTTCTGGCAAAGGCGAGGCGGGCACCTCCCCGCTCGACGCCACCGACGCGCCAGTGTTTCAAATCGCCTTGTCGACGGCCCGGCGCAAGGACTGGGCCGAAGCTGAACGCGGCCTCTCACCCGCAGATCTCGCCATGCATGTGGTCCTGCCCGAGGTCGACGGGCGGCTTTTTGCCGGGGTGTCGTCATTCAAGGAACCGGGTAAGAAAGACCCGCTTCTGGAGTATTCCCGATTTGGCCACCGCGCGCACGACGAACGTATTTCAGCCATCGCCGACAAAGTTGAAAACTGGGTTTCACTGTCGCAAAAACCCAATGCCGACAAACATATCGCCTGTATCCTCAGCACCTATCCGGGCAAAGATTGGAACATGGCTCACGCTGTGGGGTTGGATGCACTGGCCAGCACAGACGCCATCCTCGAAGATCTCGAGGCTGACGGCTTTGCCATCGACACACACGGTGATCTCTCCGACGCGCTTATTACACAATCCCTGAGCTGGCCGGTAAATACCTACCGCGCCGAGCTGGCCAAGCTTCCAGTGGTTTTGCAAAACGAGCTTGCCGAAACGTGGGGGGCGCCAGAAACCGATCCAACCGTAATAAACGGCGAATTTACATTTAAGGCGGTACAGCGCGGCAATGCCCTGATCGCCCTACAACCCGAACGCGGGCAGGATACCAAACGCGACGAAGAATACCACGACGTTACCCGCACCCCGCGCCACAGCTATGTCGCCTTCTATCTCTGGCTGCGCAGTGTCCACAACATCGACGCGCTGTTGCATATCGGCGCGCACGGCACGCTTGAATGGTTGCCCGGCAAATCCGTCGCCCTCAGCGCTGAATGCTGGCCCGAGGTGCTAATCGGCGCAACGCCAGTTATTTACCCGTTTATCGTGAACGACCCCGGCGAGGCCGCACAGGCCAAGCGCCGTATCGGCGCGCTGACATTGGGGCACGTGCCCCCGCCGCTCAAACCATCGGCCACACCCGACCGTTTCGCGCAACTGGAATCCTTATTGGATGAGTTTTCGAACGCCGATGGCCTTGACCCACGCCGCCGCGACCGCTTGCAACAGGACATCCGCGGCGAAGCAGAGGCGCTCGGGCTTGAGGCAGAACTTGGGTTGGACGACGCAACCTGTCTGGCCGAGGCAATCACCCGGATCGACACCTTCGTCTGCGACATCAAGGAAAGCCAGTTCGGCGACGGTCTGCATATCTTTGGCCGCCCTCCAGTTACAGAAAGCAGCTTTGACACCGCCGCTTCTGTGTCGCAAGAATCCAAAGCCCTGCGCCGCGCATTGACCGGCAAACGGATCGAGGCTGGCCCCTCCGGCTCACCTTACCGTGGCCGCCATGACGTTCTGCCAACGGGGCGCAACCTTTACACCACCGATCCCCGCTCAGTCCCCACTCGCGCAGCCTATGCCCAAGGCGTCAAACTCGCCGAAGAGCTGGTCCGACGCCATCTACAAGACGAGGGGGATTACCCGCGTAACCTGATCGTTGACCTCTGGGGCTCGGCCACCATGCGCACAGCAGGCGAGGAATTTGCGATGGCGCTGCACCTTTTGGGCGCGAAACCGGTCTGGGACGCAGGAAGCGAGCGCGTGAGCGGTGTTGAAATCCTGCCAATCACTCTGCTTGATCGCCCCCGCATAGATGTCACCTTGCGTGTTTCGGGGCTGTTTCGCGACGTCTTCCCAACCCTCTCGGGTCTCTTTGGTCAGGCCATCCGCGCCTTGTCTAATCGCGATGAGGCCGCTGACTGGAACCCATTTGCGGGTCGTGTCACCGCACCGCGCGTGTACGGCCCCGCACCGGGCAGCTATGGTCTTGGAATTGGCCAAAACATAGATGACTACTCTGACGAGGGGCGCGCTGCCGCAGGCATGGCATGGCTCAATGCCAGTTCATGGGCGCTTGAGGGCGACAAACCCGTGCAAGACCGCGACGGCATCGCCGAACGTGTCGCAAATGCTGACAGCTTTGTGCATCTTCAGGACATGCCCGAAACCGACATCCTTCTGGCAACCGACTATGCCACTCACGAGGCGGGTTTCGCCGCGGCGCAAGCTGTTACAGGTGGCAACGCCGCACTCTATCATATGGACAATACCAACCCGGAAAATCCCCGTGCACGCGCGCTCAGCGAAGAAATCGCACGCGTTGTTCATGCCCGCGCCACGAACCCGGATTGGCTCGCTGGAATGATGCGTCATGGGTTCCGCGGCGGCGCAGAAATTGCCGCAACCCTTGAACATATGGCTGCCTTTGCAAACCTTGCCGGGGCAGTGCCACCGCATCTCTTTGATGCCTACCATGACGCCACGCTGGGCGACGACACTGTAATTGCGTTTCTTGACCGCGAGAACCCCGAAGCACTTGCCGCCATGCGTGACCGGTTCGCCGCCCTGCACAGCGCGGGCCTCTGGATTACACGGCGCAACTCAATCCTTGCCAATCTGGAGCGCTCAGCATGAGCCGACCAGCGGCCAAAGGCTGGTGCCCCGGTGCCTATCGACCGATGATGTCGGGCGACGGTTTGGTGGTGCGCGTGCGCCCCCTATTGGCGCGCCTAACCCGCGATCAGGTTTTGGGTCTTTGCAAGGCCGCACAGGAATTTGGCTCTGGTGTGCTAGATCTCACCAGCCGCTCCAACCTGCAAATCCGCGGCGTAACGGAAGCGAATCACGAAGCCCTACTGCAGCGTCTTTTCGATCTCGATCTTCTACCAGATGATCCCATCTTGGAAAGCCGCCGCAACATCCTGATTGCCCCCTTCTGGAAAGACGGCGACGAGACACATAGCCTTGCCAGCGAATTGACCCGCCGCCTTGGAGAACTGCCGGGCTTGCCTGCCAAGGTCGGCTATGCCGTCGACACTGGCCCCACCCCGCAGTTTCAAAAGAACTCCGCTGATTTCCGTTTTGAGCGCGGCGAGAACACCCTGATCCTGCGCGCCGATGGATCTGATCTGGGGTGTCCCGTCACCCCCGAATCCGCCGTCGACGCGCTTATCGGAATGGCGCATTGGTTTGCCGACACAAGAGGCACGGAGCACCGCCGCATGGCCGTCCATCTGGCCCAAACCGATTTGCCCGCCGAATGGCGCACAACCGCACCGCTCAACGCGGCCTCGCCCCTCGCCCCCGGCGCAACCGACAATGGCGACATTTATGGCGCCGCCTTTGGCAAAATCGACGCCACCGCATTGGCCGGCCTGATCAACGATACCGGCGCACAAGCCCTTCGCGTAACACCGTGGCGGCTGATCCTGCTCGAAGGCACCTCCTTTTTCGCTGATGATACTTCCGATTTCATCACCTGTGCCGACGACCCGCTGCTCAATATCGACGCCTGCCCCGGCGCACCTCTATGTACGTCGGCCACAGTCGAAACTCGCGCCCTTGCGCGCACCCTCGCCCCGCTCAGCCGCCGCCCGCTGCACATCAGCGGCTGTTCCAAAGGCTGCGCCCGCCCGCGCCGCTGTGAAACCACTCTGGTGGGTCGCAACGGGCGCTTTGATCTTGTCCGCAACGGCCTGCCATGGGATGAGCCCCTCATACCCAGCCTGACGCCGGAAACACTTGCTCAGCGCATCGGAGAATGTGATGCCTTATGAATACGAACAGAATGGCCAAGCCATTTACGACGAAAGTTTTGCCACCATTCGCCGCGAGGCGGATCTGGTGGGATTCGATGCAGACGAAGAACAAGTTGTGGTGCGCATGATCCACGCAGCCGGAATGGTGGGCTTGGAAAAACACGTGCGCTTCACGCCCGGCATGGTCGCCGCCGCCCGCACTGCTCTGGAAAACGGTGCACCAGTGTTTTGCGACGCGCGCATGGTGTCCGAAGGCGTCACCCGCCCGCGCCTACCCGCCGATAACGAGGTGATTTGCACTTTGCACGCGCCCGGCATTCAAGAATTGGCAAAAGAAATGGGCAACACCCGTTCCGCCGCCGCGTTGGAACATTGGCGCGACCGTTTGGAAGGCGCAATCGTGGCCATTGGCAACGCACCCACCGCTCTCTTTCACCTGCTCAACATGCTCGAAGACTCAACCTGCCCGCGACCAGCCGCGATCATTGGCTGCCCGGTCGGTTTTGTCGGCGCGCGCGAAAGCAAAGACGCGCTTTGGGCTGACCAGCCTGTGCCATGCATGATCGTCGAAGGGCGCCTTGGCGGCTCTGCCATGACCGTTGCGGCCATCAACGCCATCGCGAGCCGCAAAGAATGAGCAAGACCGGCACCATATATGGCGTCGGCCTTGGCCCTGGCGATCCGGATTTGATGAGCGTTCGCGCCCACCGCCTGCTCGGCTCCACACCGCATGTCGCTTTCTTTCGCAAGGCAGGACGCAAAGGCCAGGCCCGCCAGATCGTCGAAGGTCTGTTGCCAGAAAACGTGATTGAGTTCCCGATGGAATACCCGGTCACAACCGAAATTCCCCTGCATGATCCGCGCTACAACGAGGCGCTCTCGACCTTTTACGCGGACGTCACACAACACCTGATCGGGCTGGCGCAGTCCGGTCAGGACGTGGTCGTCCTCTGCGAGGGCGATCCGTTCTTCTACGGCTCGTTCATGCATCTCTATGCCCGCTTGCGCGACATCGTCCCGGTCGAGGTTGTGCCCGCCATCACCGGCATGTCCGGCGCCTGGACCGCCACCGAAGCCCCCATCACATGGGGCGACGATGTACTAACCGTGCTGATGGCCACCCTGCCCGAGGACAAGTTAATCGACCATATCAGCCGCACGGATGCGCTGGTGATCATGAAAATCGGCAGCAACTTTGACAAGGTCAAATCTGCGCTCAAGGCCGGTGGCAAATTCGATGACGCATGGATTGTGCAATATGCCACGATGGCCAAGCAGACTGTGACCAAACTCTCGGAAATGACAGATCCAGGCACGCCCTATTTCTCGATCATCGTGGTGCATGGACAGGGGCGACGACCATGAACGGCTCTCTTGTCATTGCCGGACTTGGCCCCGGAAACGACGCCCTGATCACACCCGAAGTGCATGCCGCACTTGAACGCGCCACTGACATTGTCGGCTATATCCCATATGTCGAGCGCGTTGCGGCCCGCCCCGGCCTCACCTTGCACCCCTCTGACAATCGCGTCGAAATCGATCGTTCGCGCCACGCGCTGGAAATGGCCAGCGAGGGCAAGCACGTCGTGGTTGTCTCATCCGGTGACCCCGGAGTTTTTGCAATGGCTTCAGCGGTGTTTGAGGCGGTCGAGAACGGTGACGCGCATTGGAGAGACCTTGATATCCACGTCTTACCCGGTATCACCGCCATGCTCGCGGCTTCCGCAGCCTGCGGCGCGCCTTTGGGACATGATTTTTGTGCGATCAATCTCAGCGACAACCTGAAACCATGGGTGCTGATCGAAAAACGCCTGCGCCTGGCCGCAGAGGCGGATTTTGCGATGGCTTTTTATAACCCACGGTCCAAATCGCGCCCTCAAGGGTTTGTTAAAGCATTGGAAACGCTGAAAAATACCTGTGGTGATGCACGCCCAATGATCTTTGCCCGCAACGTCACGCGCCCTGATCAAACCATTCGCATTGTGCCGTTGAACGATACCACGCCAGATATGGCCGACATGCGCACCGTGGTTTTGCTCGGCTCATCACAAACCCGCATCATCACCCGCAACGGCGCGCCTTTCGTCTACACGCCGCGCTCTGTTTTGACATGAGCAAGCCAGTCCAACACCCCCTCAACACTCGCTACCTCGGTGCGTGGTGGCAGTGTTGGACGGTCAATCATGATCACCGGCAAGCCCAACGCACGCGCCGCATGCAACTTGGCCTCTGCGCCCACACCTCCGGCATTTTTGCAAAGCACCACATCAACACTGTGTTCGCGAAACAGGGCCATATCGCCGGCAACATCGAAGGGTCCGCGCGCGACCACAACGTTGTGGTTGGGAAGGTCGATGGGCGCAGCTGGCGTGTCTACAAGACGCAGAACATAGTGATGCTGGGGTTGTGCGGCAAAAGCTGGGACATTGAGTTTACCCAGCGCCAGCATCACGCGCCGCGCCGCCCCATTCAACGCTGCCACAGCTCCCTCAATATCGGCGACATGGTGCCAGTCATCGCCTCTCTGCGTCTGCCATGCAGGGCGGGTCAGCGCAAGCAGCGGCACACCCGCCTGCACGCAGGCATGATGCGCGTTCCAACTCATCTGAGCGGCAAACGGATGCGTGGCGTCGACCACATGGGTCACATTCTGAGCGTTCAAATAGTCAACCAGTCCCGCAACACCGCCAAAGCCGCCAACACGCTGCGGGATCGGCTGAATTCTTGGCGAGGACACACGACCAGCATAGGAAAACACGGCGCGCAAACCATGGTCCGCCGCGACCTTCGCCAGCGCGCTGGCCTCGGTTGTGCCGCCCAGAATAAGGAGGTTGGGATCCATGGTTGACACTCCGTGGCTGACCATCGTTGGCTTGGGCGAAGATGGACCGGATGGCCTGTCGCCTGCAAGCTGCAAAGCACTTAAAAACGCCGAGATCATTATGGGAGCGGCACGTCACCTGTCGCTGCTACCTGACCTGACCGGACGACTCATCCCTTGGCCGGTTCCCTTTGCAGATGGCATCCCTCAGCTCCTGAGCCATCGCGGCACACCAACTGTTGCGCTCGCTTCAGGTGATCCGTTCTGGCACGGCGCGGGAACGTCTCTGTCCAAACACCTGTCGCCGGATGAATACGTGGCTATCCCTGCCCCTTCAACCATGTCACTCGCCGCCGCTGCCCTTGGCTGGCCGTTGGAAAAAACTCTCACATTTGGTCTGCACGCGGCCTCCTTCGCGACCCTGCGCCCACACTTGCACCCCGGCCAAAACCTGCTGGCCACTCTGCGTGATGGCACTGCGTTCTCCGATCTGGCCACCTATCTGACAGACCTCGGCTTTGGAGCCTCCACCCTTCATGTGCTCGAGGCATTGGGCGGCCCACGACAGCGAATCCGCACTACAACCGCAAGCACGCTGAACGACACTGACATCCAACACCCTGTCTCTGTCGGCATCGAAGTCGCCGGTGATGGCCACACTATCCCACTCGCCACAGGCCGCCCCGACACCCTGTTCGAGAATGACGGCCAAATCACCAAACGCCCCGTACGCGCCCTGACCCTATCCGCCCTCGCCCCACGCCCCGGCGAACACCTTTGGGACATCGGCGGTGGTTCAGGTTCGATCGCCATTGAATGGCTCTGGTCGCACCCCAGCACCCAAGCCACCGTTATCGAGATCGACCCAACCCGCACCGAACGCATCGCCAGCAACGCCGCAAATCTCGGCGTGCACCGACTAGCGGTCGTTACCGGCTCCGCTCCAGACGCGCTAAAAAACCTGACACCACCAGACGCCGTCTTCATCGGTGGTGGCATCAATCGGGACATGCTCACCACGGTCTGGGCTGCACTTCCTGCCGGCGCGCGCCTTGTGGCAAACGCTGTCACGCTCGAGGCCGAAACGCTTCTTATGAACTGGCACGCCGACAAAGGTGGCGATCTCATGCGCATCGACATCGCTTTGTCCAATCCACTGGGGCGAAAACGGGGCTGGAAACACAGCTACCCCATCGTGCAATGGAGCGTTTCCAAATGATCGTCGCCGGTATCGGTTTTCGTCAGAGCGCCACGCTCCAATCTCTCCAGCACGCGCTGAATGCAACCGGCCACTCCGCGCCTGACGCGATTGCGACCCCATCTGATAAGGCAGACGCACCCGCACTCCTTGCCCTCTCCAAAACGCTCGGCGCTCCCATCCTGCCGATCACCGCCCCAACCATGCAGGCCGCCTCCACCCTAACGCACTCGGCAAAAGTTTTAGAAAAACGCGGCACCGGCAGCGTCGCCGAGGCCTGCGCATTGGCCGCGCTTTCCCACAATGCGACCCTGCTGACACCACGCCACATCTCGCTGGATCGCCTTGCGACCTGCGCCATCGCCAAGGGAGACCCCCGTTGACCGTCCATTTCATTGGTGCCGGACCGGGCGCCGCCGACCTCATCACCTTGCGCGGACGCGACCTGATCGCCTCATGCCCCGTCTGCCTTTATGCAGGCTCCCTTGTTCCGGATGAAATCCTCTCGCATTGCCCGAAAGACGCGCAAATCATCAACACCGCTCCGCTTGATCTGGACGCGATCACAACCCACTGCAAAACCGCCCATGACGCAGGTCAGGACGTTGCCCGCCTGCATTCCGGGGACCTCTCCGTCTGGTCCGCTATGGGTGAGCAAATCCGCCGTCTGCGCGCGCTCAATATCCCCGTCTCGGTCACACCCGGCGTGCCCAGCTTTGCTGCTGCCGCCGCAGCGTTGCAAACCGAACTCACTCTTCCGGGCCTTGCCCAGTCGGTGATCCTCACCCGCACGCCAGGTCGCGCCTCCTCCATGCCGACAGGCGAAACCCTGACCAATTTCGCTGCGACAGGCGCCACGTTGGCCATCCACCTCTCCATAGGCAACCTTGATCACGTCATTTCCGACCTCACCCCGGCCTATGGCGCCGATTGCCCGGTCGCAGTTGTCTACCGCGCCAGTTGGCCAGACCAGCAGATCATCCGCACGTCTCTGAGATCACTCAAATCAGACGTCACCGAAAACATCACCCGCACTGCCCTCATTCTTGTCGGCCCGGCACTGGCTGGCGACGGCTTTGACGAAAGTTGCCTCTACGCCACCGAGTATGACCGCCGCTACCGCCCTCAAACAGCAAACAGCCAATGGTCAGGCTGGCAACACGGCGACGATTGACCTAAAACGCCCCAACCTTTCCTTTCGCGCAAAATATCCCGGGGGTGCGGGGGCTGGCCCCCGCTGGCTCCACCCCCAAACACCTTAGATCTCGGATCACATCACATGACCCTTCCTCCCGGCCTCCTGATCTCCGCACCGTCCTCCGGCACTGGTAAAACCACCGTGATGCTTGGCCTTTTGCGCGCTCTTGCTGAGGACGGGCTAACCGTACAACCGTTCAAGTCCGGCCCTGACTATATTGACCCTGCCTTCCACCGCGTCGCAGCACACCGCCCGTCGTTCAATATCGACACCTGGGCCATGCACGACGCGTTGGTCTCAGGCATTTCCGATCAGGCGCAAGGTGCAGATATCGTCGTTGCCGAAGGCTCCATGGGCCTGTTCGACGGTGTTGCAACACGTGGTGAAAGCGGCTTTGGCTCCTCGGCAGAAACCGCACTGCGCATGGGCTGGCCTGTTGTGCTGGTGATCGACGTAGGCGGTCAGGCGCAATCGGCCGCCGCCACCGCGCTTGGTTTCAAAGCCTATAACCCCGACCTGCCTTTTGCGGGTGTTATCCTCAACCGCTGCGCCTCGCCACGTCACGAACGCCTCGCCCGCCTTGGTATGGACCATGCGGGCGTCAAGGTGCTGGGTGTACTGCCCCGCCGGGGTGATCTTGCGCTACCAGAACGCCACCTCGGCCTGATCCAGGCTGTTGAACACTCCGACCTCGAACAGGCGATCCAAGGCTACGCCACCTTCCTGCGTGACCATGTCGACCTTGAGGCGATCAAATCCGCCGCCCTTGCTGGCACGCCTCACTCAACTCCCGGCGCTCTGCCCAAACCGCCCGCGCAACGTATTGCGCTGGCTCAGGATGCGGCCTTTTCCTTCACCTACCCCCACGTTTTGACGGGTTGGCGCAATGCGGGCGCGGAAATTCTGTCCTTCTCGCCCCTCGCCGACGAAGCCCCTGCCACCGACGCCGATCTCGTCTGGCTCCCCGGCGGCTATCCTGAACTGCACGCAGGCACCCTTGCCGCCAATGCCACATACCTCTCCGGCTTGCGTAAACACGCTGAAACCAAGCCCGTGCACGGTGAATGCGGCGGCTACATGGCCTTAGGCACCGCATTGATCGACAAGGAAGGCACCCGCCACCAGATGGCTGGGCTGCTTGGCCTTGTCACCTCATACGAAAAACGCAAATTCCACCTTGGTTACCGACAAGCCAGCCTGCACGCCCCAATGCCCGGCTTTGGGGCTGGTGCGCGCCTGCGTGGGCACGAATTCCACTATTCCACCATCCTCGAAGAGCCCGACGCGCCATTGGCCCAAGTGGGCGACGCCGACGGCAACCCTGTACCCGAAACCGGTTCTTTACGCGGTAATACGACCGGCACCTTCTTCCACCTGATCGCAGAGGCCAGCAAATGAGCGGATTTGTCAGCTTTGTCGGCTCTGGTCCCGGCGACCCGGAACTGCTCACGCTCAAGGCCGTGGACCGTCTGAAAAAGGCCGACGCCATCCTGTTTGATGATCTCTCGTCCGGTCCGATCCTCGAACATGCCAGCGCAGAGGCCGATCTGGTCGGCGTCGGCAAACGCGCGGGTCGACCATCGCCAAAACAAAACCACGTCAGCCAGCTGCTCGTGGACTATGCCCAATCCGGCGTACATGTCGTGCGTCTGAAATCCGGCGATAGCGGCATATTTGGACGGCTCGAAGAAGAAACCGACGCGCTCAAGGCAGCCGGGATCGATTATGAGATCATTCCCGGTGTCACCTCGGCCTGCGCCGCTGCCGCCGCCGCTGGCATCCCACTAACCCGCCGCCTTGTGGCGCGACGGGTTCAGTTTGTTACCGGTCACGACGTGGCTGGTGCTTTGCCCGGCGATCTGCATCTGCAATCACTGACCGATCCCGGCGCGACAACCGTGCTCTTCATGCCCAAACGCACCTTTCCGGCCTTGGCCGAGAAACTTTTTGCCTCGGGTCTGCGGCGCGACTGTCCGGCCCTCTTGGCGGAAAACGTCAGCCACGCCGACCAGACCCTGCAGCGCACCACCATGTCCGACCTCGCCAAACAGCTCTCATCCGAGATCTCCGGCACGCCCGGCCTCATCCTTTTTGGCGACCTCGCCGAAAGCTGACCTTTCAAGACGGACGCCCCTATGATTAAGCTCTCTCTCGTCGGCATCGGCAGCGGCAACCCAGATCATCTAACCCTTCAGGCCATCCGTACGCTTGAAAGTGCGGACCTGATCCTGTTGCCCCGCAAAGGTGACGACAAGACCGAGTTGGCCGATTTGCGCCGGATGATCGCGCAAGACATATTGCAAACTACACCTCAGATCGTCGAGTTCGATTATCCGGTGCGCGACGCGGCGACGCCAAAATACCTTGACGGTGTCAACACCTGGCACGATGCGCTCGCCGCGATCTGGGGTGGACTCATTGCGCGGCACGCCCATCCCGACGGCCATGTGGCGCTGATGGTCTGGGGCGATCCATCGCTATATGATTCCACACTGCGCATCGCTGATCGTCTCACAGCGCAGGGGGTCAATATCGAAGTCTCGGTCGTGCCCGGCATCACCTCGCTCCAGATGCTGACTGCGGCGCACGCCATCCCGCTCAACACATTGGCCGGGGCTGTCCAGATCACGACAGGGCGCAATTTACGCGACCATGGCTGGCCTGCGGGTGCCGAGACTGTGGCGATCATGCTAGACGGAGAGTGCTCTTTTCAGCATCTTGACCTGGATAAATACCGCATCTGGTGGGGCGCCTATGTCGGCATGCCCATTCAACTCTTGATCGAAGGGCCGCTGGTGGACGTTCACGCAGAAATTGTCGAAGCCCGAGCTTCTGCGCGCGCTCAAAACGGGTGGATCATGGATATCTATCTATTGCGTAAAATGTGACATCACGCGCTTTTTGGGCCGAAAATTGCTCTATGCGAATCTGAATTCGGCCTGAACAATACCCCGCAAACCGTTGAAATTGGTCCTTTTTGCGCGATTTTTGACGCCCGTTGGCGTCAAAAATTACCATAATCCTGAAAATTCGAACCAAATGCGCAATAACCCAGTTTTTGCCCCGTTCTCGACGCATTCCTTGAGCACATTTTGCAGTGCGCGGCCTGAAATCCGCCTCAAGCAGCGCGTGTGCAAATAGTGTGTATTGTTTTGTTTTCGAATGAACAGCCGAAGAGAAAGGGCTGAGGATATGAAAATAATGGCCGTCGACGACGACGAGAGCATTCGCGAACTGCTGATTGAGGCAGTTGCCGCCAAGAGTGCGCACACGATCAAGGTCGCCTCCTCCGGCCCGGAAGCCATCCGTATGCTTGCCAGAGAGAATGATCCCTTTGACTGCTTCCTGCTCGACATCCAGATGCCGATCATGGACGGCATTACCCTGTGTTCGAAAATCCGCAAGACCAAGGGCTATGCGCGAAAACCAATCCTGATGCTGACAGCCATGTCGCAAAAGAAATACATCGACGCTGCCTTTACCGCCGGAGCCACGGATTTCATCACTAAACCCTTCGACTTTCTAGAGCTGTTCACCCGCATCAATGTGGCAGACAAGCTTGCCGGCGAACAGGCACGCGTGATTGAGGGTACCTCTGAAATGTCCGCGCTTAAGCGCGACCTGATGACCCATACCGCCCACAGCCTCAATGAACCTGTCGAACTGTCCGGGATCACGCAGGTCGTTGGCTATGTGGCTTTTGAAAACTACCTCATGCAGCTATCTCGCGCGTCTTTGCTGCGTTCTTCGGTCTTTGCGATCAAGATTGCCGGGGTAGAGCGCCTGTTTGACTCGGTCAGCCATATCTCGTTCCGCCAGATGTTGTCAGACATCGCCAGCGAAACCATGTCAGTGCTTGCCGAAAACGATGCTATGGCCACCTATCGAGGCAACGGCATGTTCTTGGTCATGGTGCCAAAGATCGGCGCATTTTCACACACACGTTTCGAAGTGGAACTGAACTCGCGTCTAGACTATGTGCCCTCGCTGCATGTGGACGATCAGAACGTTAAAATTTGCGTCGGCGAACCTGTTTCCATGCGATCGCTTACGCGTGCCGGGGCAATGTTCTCCTTGCAAAAAGCCGGAGCCAACGCCGAGCAACGCGCCAAGAACCAAAAGGAAATCCTCTCCCTTTTGCGCAGAACAGCGCGTGTTCACCGCCGCTCTGGTTTCCAGAGTGAAATGGAGCGACGCGCCTATGAGGTCTTGCTTCAGGACGCATTGCGTGAAGAAAACACACTTCCCGATGCCAAAGCATACGGATAGCATTTCCCAATCAACCGAAATTTTGAATGCGGGCAGCGTCATCGGCGCTGCCCTTTCATTAGTGCTTCGTCTTACTCAGATCCATCAACGCGACCTGAACACGCGCGCCGTCCATTTCCATAACCGGCCCCGCGGGTTCCGCAACCAGCCCCAAGCGTCCAATCCACCGCGACCAGACAGCCGGCACCAGCCCCAGCACTTTGGTCGCGCCCAATTCACGCGAGGTGGCAATCAACTGGTTCATCAGTTCGGCTTGGACTCTGGTACGGGAACTTGCGGGTACTTTGTTTGAAATAAACACGCGACTGGATTCCCAAATATTAACATCCACAGGTGCTTCAAAATCCAACAAGTCCGTGGGGATCGCATCTAGCATCCCCTTTTGCGCGTCCCGGATCATATAGGAATACATCCCGCAACGCGCCGTTGTGGGCGTCAGCCGAATACCCGCCAGAACGTCACCGCCATCGTGAACGGCAATCCAGCGACTGGCAGGCGTGTCGTATTGATCATACTCCATTCCCTCCGCCTCCGGCAGGTTCCACTTATTCTGAACAATAAAACACTGTCGACGCGCTTTCAGAAGCTTAACAAGCAACTCGCCGTGGACGTGCAAATTCTCAAAGGACAGGGTGGTTGCTAGCATGTCCCCATCTCTCCTTAGATGTCGATTTAGTTCGAAACCACACAGGCGAAAGACACAGCCGGACCAACGCGTGGGCAAGTCCGGAAAACCAATTTTTCTGAGGTCTAAAGATGGGGGTATACTCAGCCCGAAAACCGATCATGCGCACGTTCAATATCGGCTGCGGCCAAGACCGTAGCCGAGAACATGACATGTACCCAAACGGAACGACCAACCGGTCGACCGTTTCGGCCACGCTAGTTTTGAAACTGCGTAGCAACTGCTCTGCCTCATTTTTTTTTTAAGACAGACACATAACTGTCGAAAATTCCACCAAAAAATGCCATTCTCTAGCTTAGGCGGATTTGGGTGTGGCAGAAACACCGCCCAAGATGACACTCATGCTCAACATATTGTCACTTTGCTAGCGGCATGCACAATTTGCAGGACGCTCTTTGCACATCCGCCCTTTACCATTGTGGTTCACAAAATCGTGGATTCTCCAACTTGAGACCACGAATTTGCCCCTTTGCCCAAACATGCTGTGAATTCACGGACCAGTTCCTGGACCGCACACCACATCTGTCGCTGCCAAGAGGGTAACATGTCACCTTATTTCATGACGTTTCACGTAAAAGGCGAACTTGTCGGGAGCATGTTATTGCGAGAACCCGAACAGAAACTTCTGATTGATGTTTCGCCCAATCCCAGCACTGGCGCTTCAGCTCCGGGTTTTGCTCACCCCGAGCGCGTGTGTTTCACACTTAAAAACCCCGATCTCATCAAGAGGTTTCGCGACGAAACTTCGCCTGGCGACGTCATCGAAGCGACGGGCACCTTTGCCCAATCTGGATATATCCCGCACAAGACCAGTTACATTGATACAACCTTTCTATTGCTCGATTTCAACTGCCGTGCCCAAAGCTGGCCGGAATTGTTCCACGCCGGACGAAAGTATTCTCTGCCGGAAATGGTCTGGATGCACTGAAATCAACGAACTCCCGCCGAACGCACACCACGCTTAAGTCACAATTCTAGGATTGAGTAGAGCGACCAGACCGTTCCGCATGAGTGGGACAAAACCACAAACCGGGTATCGCAAAATGCATACTGACATTTCCAAACGGCCAGCCGAAGTCAACACGCTGAGACATCGCCTAGGACGTATGCTTGCTCGGTTCATGTTTGCCGAGACACCAAGTATTGAGAATGTCCGCCGGTATGAAAAACAGCTCCACGATTTTGCAAGTGGCGGCTTGGCCTTGTTTTGGCAGCGCCAGGGCATCTATTTCGGATCCGCTCTGTTGTGTGGCTTTTACTACAGCATACCCGTAGCGGCATTTTGCTACCTATTCTGCCAACTCGCTGATATCTTTGACAGCTTTGTGTCGCTCAAGGTGGTTAACCGCAAGAACCACTCATTCCGTCACACACGTCGCCTGCTGGCATTTCTGTTTTTGTCCAACCTATTCAGTTCGCTTGCTGTGGCCACATTTACATTGCTGGTCGCTGAGCTTGAGGGACCAGCAGAGCACTTTACGTCGCTGTTCTTCCTGTTTGCAGCCGGTTTGTTTGCCGCCGTCAACAATCACCAATTGCCACAGGTTCTGGCTGTGCGTCTCGTGATTTATGGTGCCCTCTTCATCTACATTCCAGCACATGACATCTGGATGGAAAACCCGCTCTATGGGTCTAAGATGTGGCTGCACTTCGCCACCGCTATCTTTGTCCTCTATTTCGTTCTGGAATGCTCGGTCATCTTCCTGCGACTATATCAGCGCGGGCTGGATCAACTCGAAGAACTGCGCACTGAACGTGACCGCGCTCGCGACGCCTATGAAGTTAAGTCGCAATTTGTGTCCGTCGTAAGCCATGAGCTTCGCACGCCACTCACATCCATCAACGGCGCGCTTGGCCTATTGCGGGATGCGGACTTGTCCGACAATCCCGAAAGCGCAACGCGGATGCTGAACATCGCGCACAAAAACAGCCAGCGTCTTAGTAAACTGATCAACGATCTGTTGGACATCCAAAAGATGGAATCCGACAAGATGACTTACAATTTTGCGCCTTTGGACCTGTCTGACCTACTCGAGGAAGCCCGCCAGTCTATTGCGCCCTATGCCGATCAATACGATGTGGACGTTGTTCTTACAAAAATTGAGCCCGACCTGACGGTTTTGGCTGACTACGAACGCATGATGCAGGTCCTCAACAACCTGCTGTCTAACGCAGCAAAATTTTCGCCTGCGGGCGGTCGCATCGAACTCTGCGTTAAACGCGACAGCGACTTAGCGGTACTGGAAGTCAAAGATTTTGGCGAAGGCATTCCAGAGAACTCACGCGATCTGGTTTTTGGCAAATTCACTCAGGTTGATGGCTCAGACAAACGCAGCCACGATGGCACAGGCCTGGGCTTGTCGATTGTCCAGCAAATCGTGTCCGACCATCAGGGTTACATCGATTATGAAAGCGTACTTGGTGAGGGCACCCGCTTTTATGTCGAGATCCCGCTGATGTCCGAAACACGCTGAATACAGAGCGGATCGTCAAATGGCCAAAAATCACCATACCGCTCTTGCCGCTCTCAGATCCCGTTTTGTCGCCGGATTACCCAAACGCGAAGAAGAGCTTGAAGATTTAACAGCAACGTTACTGACCAAGGGCCCATGCCCCCAAACGCTCGAACAATTGTATTTCGCCGTCCACAAGCTTGCCGGGATCGGCGCGACATATGGGCTGACCGCAATGGGCCGACAGGCTGAGATAACGGAGCAACTTATCGACACGGCCCGCCAAAACAAATCCACAGGCAAAACGCTGGTTGATATTCTTTTGGCAACTGAGCTGCTCACGGACGAACTGCGCGCCGCCGTCGCGCGCGGCTAGGACGCTTCGGCAATGCGACGGATTTGCTCCGGCAAGGTCACAGGGTCAAACGGCTTTTGAATGGCACCTGCCGCCTCGTTTTGTATGACATCCTGATGTTCGGTTGCGACGTTCTTGGAGGTCATGAAAATGGCTGGGGTCTGGGCCAAAGACGGGATCTTGCGCAACGCCGCCAAGGTTTCAATCCCGGTCATCCCCGGCATCATCATGTCCAGCACAATCACATCCGGCGCAAACGCTTCGGCTTTGCTCAGCGCAACAGCGCCGCTTTCGCATTGCAAAACGTCAAACCCGCCCAGTTCGGCCAGCGCAAGATTGGCAATCTCCCGAATATCCGGGTCATCTTCGACATGCAAAATTCGTCTGACCTGCACCATTCCCGCGCTCCAATCCCTGCGATTATGCAAAATCCTATCGTGCTGTGTGACCGGAAAAAAGAGGTCGATTGTATCATGTAAAAGCAAACTGGCGCTAACCCGCGAGGGTCGCGCCAGTCTTTGATGCAGTTCAGCGCCACAATGACGCTGAGCGTCAGACAAAGTCGATGTGGCTATACAAAGGCAAACTGCGAATGCGCTGCCCCGTTGCAGAATAAATCGCATTGGCCAAGGCAGGCGCAGCGGGCGGAACAGGCGGTTCTCCTGCGCCGCGTATCTTGGCACCGTTTTCCAGGGCACGCACCTCGATTTCAGGGCATTGATACAGCCGCAATCCCTCAAAACTATCGAAATTCGACTGTTCGGCCATCCCGTCTGAATAAGTGATCTCGCAGTTTATTGCGTGACCTAGGCCGAACACGACTCCGCCTTGCAACATGTTTTCAAGGTTCACCGGATCGACAACCTTTCCAACATCCGCCGCGACCCAGACCTTTTCGATCCGAATGCCATCCGGCGTGGCGCGTACCTGCACCACTTCTGCGGTTGGCACGCCAAAGCTTTCGACAAAGGCCACCCCTTTGCCTTGACCAGCCTCGAGCGGTGCACCCCAGTTTGACATTTCAGCCACCGTTTCCAGAGCTTTGCGGCTCGGGTCATGGTCAATCAGCCGCAGACGCTCTGCCATAGGATCGGCACCCGCCGCATGGATCAGCTCATCCAACGCGCAATCGAAAAAGAACCCGTTGGCCGACGCACCCACCGAGCGCCACGACGACACCGGCGCCAATTCCGGCGCGCGATACGCCCTCATGCGATAATTTGGGATGGCATAAGGGTTGTTCCACGCGCCCGCTGCGATCTGACTGTCCGGCCCCGGCACCGCAATATCCGCCCGCCCCATCTGCGACGCAACAACCGAAGGCATGGCAATCTGCAAATCAAGCGTTTCAACCTTGCCGTCGCGCACTGTACCGCTCGCACGGGCAATCCCCGGTTGGCGGGGAAAGTCGTGGGCAAAATCCTCTTCACGCGAATAAGTCAGCTTGACCGGCGTACCACGCATTTGATTGGCAATCTCGGTTGCTTGTTTGATGTGCTCAAACTCAAGCCGATGCCCGAAACTGCCGCCCATGTATTGGTTGTGAAACGCAACCTGCTCAGGTACATGCCCGGTGATGGCTGCAACCAGCACCTGCAACTGGCGCGGTATCTGATGGCCTGTCCACACGGTGACACCATTCTCTTCAACCAGTACCGTGGCGTTCAGCGGCTCCAGCGGCGCGTGTGCGACGTAGGGTACGCGATACTCTGTCGACACCAGGCTGCCCTCTGTCAGCCCCGCGACGACATCGCCGTCATCGCGCCACGTCTTGTCCAGCTGCTCTTCATTGAATGACCCCTCGATCACTTTCCAATGATCTGCCTGCTCCGCCGGGTATGGCGCGTCGCCCCAATCGACCGACAATGCCTCGGCCCCTTGAAACGCGCGCCATGTGTTGTCCGCAATCACAGCTACACCGCCGGCTATCTCGACAACCTTCGACACCCCACGCATCGCCAAAGCGTCGGTCGCGTCAAAGCCCTTCAGCGCGCCACCCTGTCGTGGGTTCACCTTAACCGCTGCGTGAACCGCGCCATCAATCTCAAGGTCGATCCCATAAGTCTGTGTGCCGGTCGACTTGGCCACTACATCCATCCGTTGCATCGGCTTGCCGATCAACCGCCACGCCTTTGGATCGCGCAGCGTAACGTCCGTAACAGGGTCTATCGTCGCCGCGATTGGGGCCAACTCCTGATAAGACAGCTTTTCACCACTCGGCAGCACGACATGTCCGCCCTTGGTGCTCAGTCGCGCAACATCAAGGCCCGCTCTCTGCGCCGCCGCCGCCTTCAACGTCTCACGTGCAACTGCACCAGCCATGCGCAGCTTATCAAAGCTGTCAGGAATGGTCGTCGAGCCTCCGGTGATCTGCATCCCCATTAGCTTAACCATACCCCCCATCACGTCGCGCATGCTTTCGGCGATAAAACTCGCGTCCGACGACATGAACGGCACGCCTTCATCCGCCAGTGCACGGTTCCAATAGGCCTTGTCAGGTGCGCCAAAACTGATCTCGAACTGTCCAAACTCTAGGTCCAGTTCCTCGGCGATCAGTGCAGCCTGCGCATGTGCTACACCCTGCCCCTTGTCGCCATGTGGACCAACCAGCGTGATCTTGTCCGTGTCAATCATGACCCAAGGGTTAAACGTCGCCCCTTGCGCCGAAACGGCGTCTTCCAATGGATTGTCATACGGTGTCTTCACCTTATACGCCCCAAACGCGACGCCCCCGACCAGAGCCGCAGAACCGATCAGAAACGAACGACGCGCTATCTTGCCAACTTTACCCATGGGTCACGCTCCCTGTGCCTTGGCAGCGGCCAGCTTCACTGCTGCCCGAATGCGTGGATAGGTGCCACACCGGCACAGATTGCCCGACATCGCTTCGTCGATTTCCGCGTCACTCGGGTTTGGAATGTCCGACAACAGTGCCGCCGCCTGCATCACCTGCCCCGACTGGCAATAACCGCATTGAGCAACCTGTGTCTCGATCCAGGCCTCTTGCACCGCGTGCAGCGCCTCTGGGCGACCCCGCCCGTTGATCGTGGTCACGGGTCCATCCACATCTGACACATAAGTTTGACAGGACCGCACGGCCTGACCTGCGATATGCACCGTGCACGCGCCGCAGGCCGCAATTCCGCAGCCGTACTTCACACCTTTGATGTTCAGCTCATCGCGCAGCACCCACAGCAGCGGCATGTCATCTTCGACATCCACCTCGTGTCGCTGCCCATCCACGATCAATTCCACGTTATCTCTCCTGCTGTTCCGAATGGATACAGAAGGAAAATAGTGTGGCTTCAGAAGGATTTGTCTCGCAGGTCGCGCCAGTTTACTCGCGGATCGTGCCAAATTTCTGCGTATTGCGCCACCCGGCCACACCGGCCGAATGGCATGTCGTCGGGGCGTTTTACCAGAACTTCAGACCGCGCCCGTCAAGCACGAGCGTAGCGCCAAGGCTGATCTTGACGTCGTCTTGCGCCACCATGGTGCCGTAGCCATAGCGCCCAACAGCGTTGCTTGCACTCAACTCCAAATTCAAGCCGGTATTGGCCGGACGCCAGCGTACACCCGCGGCCCAAACCAGCGAATTTGGTCCTTCGGTGACCGGTGTGATCTCGGCCAACGCGCTCAGCCCTCTTATGGGTGACGCATTAACGCCAAGACCCAGACCGAAGGATTCAGTGCTCCCCCATGCCGCAGCCTTAGGTTCCGCCATCAGCGCAAAGCCGTCATTGGCCTTATAAGACATCGGGACGCTGGCAAAGAACGTGCCGTCGCCATTGTTTTCCTCGCGCCCCATCAGCACCTTACCAGCCAATGAGAACGGGCTGCCGTTGTTTTGGTCCATAAGGCGGATCGTTCCGCCGACAACCCAGGTTTCGGCAAAGCCCGGCACCGTCGGACGCCCAAGCGAGCCGTCATCCGACCATTGTTCATAGGCCGCCTCAATCTGAAAATCATAGTCGGGGCTGAATTGAATACCTCCTGACCAGCTGTTTTCCGAACCAGCAAACCCGGTCAGGGCAACCCGCCCCGGGCTCAATGTATCAGGCGAACTCAGCGTGATCCCGTCAATTTGCAGCTCTTGCTGTCGTTTGCTCAACGGTTCGCCAGACAGGCCGCGATAGTTGGGCCGATAGCCTTCACGCTCGCCCGGCGTATATGTGACCATGGCACCGACCAACGCTTCGTCGCCGTCCGGGAAGAAGGTCAGCACACGGGTGGCCGGGGTAATGCCCATGCCATTGGTGGAGAAGACATCCAGCGCAACTTTGGGTGTCGCATTAAACCGCGCACCCACAGTCCAGACCGGCACCTGATCTACGGTTCCAGCTGTGGTTACTGTGTTGTTGCCTGATAGCGGCACGTTGACCGACCCATAAGCCGCAAAGCGTTGAGTGGGCTTCCAAGTGGCGCCAAATCCCATCGACGCAACTGTTCCATAAAGCCGTGTGCCGCCAATCGAGTCAGGCAAAAAACTGACACCCGGCGTTGCTGTCAGCAACCATTCGCGGCTCGGCGCATAGCTGATCGGAACATAAACACTCCCGATCGCGCCCGAATATTCTGTCCCGGCAACACCGGTCAGATTGCGCAGCAACGCGTGTTCAATCGACGCTTCGGCGGCGATTTTCCACTGCTCATTGTCAAGAACACGAAAGGTGCCGTGAAACGCATTCGAGCGGACCCGGATCGGGTTCAGCGCGCCATTGATCGGTGTGGGAGGCGGATCCTGAAAGGCGGATTGCGAGAACCCCAGCTGGAACCTGTCGGAAATCCCATAGTTAAAACCAAAGAAATAGACCTGGTTGCCGGTACCGCCCGCGGCGTTTGTAGAGCCGGGTATCGTGTGCAACAAACCGACGGTCGCGTCTGCTTCGCCCTTGTCCAGCGTCACACCAGTGGGAAAGTTAAACTGGTGGCGATATGGTGCTTCCAGAGGCGCATTGGCCGTGTGGCCATCCGCGAATACAGTGCTGGCAAGGCCTCCAGCGATCAATCCCAAGAAACCGCCTGTGATACAGCTTCGTCTGACAGGGCGCTTGGAATAAGTCATAGCAATCCACTTTCTACATGGCGCTTAACCAAGCGCCTTGGTTCAAAACACCGATTGAAAGTGGTCTAACTCAAATGCATGTCCGTTTCCAGCTTTTGAGCGCTACGCATGGCGTCAATGCTGCACTGTGGCAGAACCGCCAGATTTTGCGGCGAATCATCGCCGCTTAACCAGTTGCAGCAATGGCGGTTCACCGTTAGCGAAACCGGTGGATAATCGTTAGCGCAACCGAACGCCAAACCGTCACATTTATCGCTAACACTTTCTTTTTTGGGCGCTTTTATCTTTCGCGATTGCAGCAAGACCACTATAGGAAACACAACATCAGCATCCGCAGCTTTCGCGATTTCAGGAGATTGTCATGACCGTCACCGTAGGTATCAATGGATTTGGCCGTATCGGTCGCTGCACCCTCATGCACATCGCAGAGGAAGCGCGCGAAGACGTGCGCGTCGTCAAAGTAAACGCCACCGGGCCGCTGGACACAGCCGCACACCTGATCCGATATGACAGTGTGCATGGCCGCTTCCGCAACGAAGTAATCGCCCGCAACGGTACACTTGATGTTGGTCAAGGTCCGATCCGTATGTTCTCGACCTACGATATGGACGAGCTAGACTGGTCAGGTGTTGATGTCGTTCTGGAATGCACCGGCAACTTCAACGACGGCGAAAAGGCCAACAAGCACCTCGAGCGTGGCGCAAAGAAAGTCCTGATCTCGGCACCCGCTAAAAACGTGCAAAAGACCATTGTGTTTGGCGTGAACGACGACCAGCTCGAGGCCAATGACAACATGATCTCCAACGGATCATGCACCACAAACTGCCTCGCTCCGATGGCCAAGGTTCTGAACAACGCATTTGGAATCGAAAATGGCATCATGACAACGATCCACGCCTATACCGGCGATCAGCCCACGCTAGACCGTCGCCACTCGGATCTCTACCGCGCCCGTGCCGCTTCAATGTCCATGATCCCTACGTCGACCGGTGCCGCCAAGGCGCTTGGCGAGGTGCTGCCAGAACTCAAGGGCAAGCTTGACGGGTCCGCCATTCGCGTACCAACTCCAAATGTTTCAGCCGTCGATCTGACGTTTACCGCCTCCAAAGACGTCACCGCTGAAGACGTGAATGCGGTTATGGCCGAAGCCGCCGCTGGCGCAATGAAGGGTGTTCTGGGCTATAACGAAGCACCGCTGGTCTCGGTTGATTTCAACCACACCACCGAAAGCTCAACATTTGCCGCTGACCAGACCAAGGTTTTGGGCTCTCGCCTCGTGCGTGTTCTAGCATGGTATGACAACGAATGGGGCTTTTCGGCACGTATGGCCGACGTCGCCTCCAAGATGGGCCGCATCTAAGACACACTTTTTCAAACCTCTCTTGCGCCTCCGGGGGGGGTCAGGCATATCTGCTTTGACTACTACAAACCCCGGGGGCGCAGTGCGTCATGACCAATCCAATCGCTGTCTTTCTCACTGTGCTGATCCTCGCCGGTCTTGGCGCAGATCTGATTTTCAACAGTGGCGATGCGACTATGCTATTGGCACGCAAGTTTTTTGACCTGATCGAGTGGGTCGCCTTTTGGCGTTAACCCCTTGCCCGGTATCAGCTTTTTAGCCGATACCCAGTTTTAAACAACCACCACGCCAATACCAGAACCACAAGCAGCGCACCGACCACGACTGCCAGTCCAAACCATGGCGCGCCATCAGAAACACCAATCATTCCATAACGTGCGCCGTCAATCAGGTAAAAGATCGGGTTGAACCGCGTAATCACCTGTAGGCTCTCCGGCAGGGCGGACACCGAATAGAACGTGCCAGACAGAAACGCGAGCGGTGTGACAATAAAGTTTGTAATCGCCGCCATCTGATCAAACTTGTTGGCGAAAACACCAGCCACGATCCCAATAGCGCCCATCAGTGCACCGCCCAAGGCTATGAACACGATCAACCAGATTGGGTTTGCAATGGATATACCCAGCACAAGAACAAACCCGGCGGCAATACCCGTCGCGACTAGAAATCCACGCGCCGTCGCACCTACCAAATACCCAATTACAATTTCCGCTGGCGACAAAGGAGGCATCAAAGTATCCACAATATTGCCCTGCACCTTAGAGATCACAAGAGAGGACGACGTGTTGGCAAAGGCATTCTGGATTACGGTCATCGTCATGATACCGGGTGCAAGAAAAACAGTGAACGGCACACCCATCACATCGCCCCGTGACGGCCCGATGGCGATCGAGAAAATCAGAACAAACAGCCCCGCCGTGACAAGTGGCGCCAGCAATGTCTGCGTCCAAACGGCCCAGAACCTCATGATCTCGCGCTTGATCAGCGTCCACATGCCTAACCAGTTTACCCGGCCAAAACGACGGACGCCCATCTCTAAATCATTCATTGCCTGATCCTGCTCTTCCAGAAGTGATTCTCGGCCTTGTAACTCAGGGCGGGGTGGCTAGAATAGGCCCCTGATCAAGATTTGCAGAGGCGGCTCCGACGGGGTCGCTTTTTCATGCATTTCGTGACCTTTTGAAATGCATGGCGTCAGGCATCGCCGGCAAGCATTCTCAAGGGGCGCGACGTGCGACAGCTAAGGAAGCAGTAATGTCCTGGACCGACGAGCGCGTAGAGCTATTGAAGAAACTATGGGGCGAAGGCCAGTCGGCCAGCCAAATCGCCAAAGAACTAGGCGGTGTGACGCGCAACGCCGTGATCGGCAAGGTGCATCGTCTCGGGCTGTCCAACCGGTCGACCGGTGGGGCCAAAGCCGATGCCAAGCCTAAGGTAGAGACCAAGCCAAAGCCGGCGCCCAAGCCCAAGGCGCCCCCCGCGCCCAAGCCAAAGGTCGCAGAATCCAAACCAGAGCCCAAAACCGAACCGGCCGTGCCGCCAAAACCCGCGCAATCATTGCGCAAGGCGATCATTCCCGCAGGCCAACCCTTGCCGCCGCAGCCGTCGGCCAACGAAATCAGCCCAGAGGCTTTGGCTAAGGTCAACGAAGTTGAAAAGACAGCCAAAAAGCTCTCGCTGATGGAATTGACCGAACGGACCTGCAAATGGCCCGTTGGCGACCCTGCAACAGATGAGTTCTGGTTCTGTGGCCTGCCTGTCCAAGCAGGAAAACCCTATTGCGAGGCCCAT
This sequence comes from Shimia abyssi, assembly GCF_003014475.1. Classification (GTDB taxonomy): domain Bacteria; phylum Pseudomonadota; class Alphaproteobacteria; order Rhodobacterales; family Rhodobacteraceae; genus Shimia; species Shimia abyssi. The sequence continues at coordinate 120,021 of NZ_PYGJ01000005.1, forward strand.
GTCGGCGTCGCCTTCCAACCGATGAGTTCGCGCCGCGATCGCAAACGCTGATCCGCCCCGCTTGGTAATAATCAATCAAAGGCCCAGACATATGTCTGGGCCTTTTTTTGTTTCGCGCCAACACTCAAACCCCGTCAAACTGCACCCGCAACCGCTCTGCCCGCTCGAAAAAAGCGCTGCGGATGTCGGCAGCGTAGGGGTTCGCGGTCTCTATCGCATGCAAAACCGTCGGCGGATCATCCTGCACCATGCCGATGGCCGCGCGTAAATGCTCAAAACTCGCCGTAGTCATTCGCTCCGGCAACGGCCCCATACCGGCCAAGACCTTCGCAATCAGATGGGTCAGCCCCTGCACCATCGCCGCCTCGCGATCATGCGCTTCGGGTGTGGTCACAATCACGTCCAACCCGATACGACGCAGAAACCCCGCCACAGAGCGCCACCGCACCCCGCGCAATGGGCACACGGCAATCTTGTGTCCGGCAATGCCGTCACGTGCGCTTTGTGGCCCAAACAGCGGATGAGTGCCCACTATATCCACATGGCTCGGCAGCAGCTCATCCATCACCCGCATCGGCTCGACCTTGACCGATCCAACGTCCACAACCAACGTGCCCGGCTTCAACAATGGCGCAAGGCGCGCGCACAGATGCGGCACCCGTGCCACCGGGATACATAATACAACGATGTCACATTGCGCAGCATCCTCAAGCGTACCCATCGGCAGAGCCTGGCCTGTGTCCAGCACTGCGCCCACATAGGCCGGATCACAGACCAGAATATCCATGTGCGGGCATAGCGCACCCGCCATAAGCCGGCCAAACCCACCAAATCCAATCAGCCCCAAACGCGGCCTTTTTCCTAAACCCATCACAATATTCCCATCTCGGGGCCGCGCAGGTCGGGATCAAATTTGATTGAAAGCTGCGTCGCTCAACCCCGCCAAACGCGGCGGTTGAACATCACAATCACCCCGCCACTATGTGGACAGGGGATAATAGACAAACGTGTTAGTGCAGCTCTGTGTCATGGCCACTGGCTCGCACAGGATTGGGCTTGGGTCAAGCCTGCACAGGCTCTCGCATGTCGACCCAACGCACATAAAACGCCGCCAATAGCGAAATGGCCACAGAGGTCAGGATCAGAACCAGCAACATGACCGCGCCATTTTCGGGCGTCAAAAGCAACCCAGTCGCCCATGTGAGCAAACCGCCCCCGGCAACACTCATGGCACCCGCCATGCCAGACGCACTGCCCGCCAGCTTGGGGCGCACCGACATCACTCCGCTATTGGCCGCCGGCAGAGTCAAACCATTGCCCACACCCACAAAAATGACCGGTGCAAAAAACGAAATCGGCGTCACAATCCCGCTCAGCACCAGTGTCAGCCCCAGCAACAATCCCGCCGCGCCAACAATGCGCCCCGCAAGCGTCATCACAAACACCGGGTAGCGTTTAGACATGCGCCCCGACAGGAAACTGCCAAACGCAAACCCCATAGTGATTGCCCCCACCGCCAGCCCGGTCGCCGCCGGGGATAATTCAAACACCGCCGCCCCCACCAGCGCCGCGCCGGTGATATAGATATAAAACGCGCCCAGCGAAAACGTGATGCAGATGGAATATCCCCAAAATCGCCGCGACCGCAGCAATTCGGGATAGGCTTTGAACTGGCTCAGGATTGTCTTGGTGGGTGACGTGTTGGTCTCCCCTAAATCGCGCCACGCCAAAACCAGTAACCCAAACCCGGCCAGCACAAAAAAAACAAAACTCGCGCGCCAGCCAAACGTCTGATCCAGCAACCCGCCGATCATGGGACCAGTCATTGGCGCAATCGCCATCACCATCGAGATATAGCCCAGCTGACTGGCCGCCGTCCGCTCGTCAAACATGTCCCGCACTACTGCGCGGCTCAACGCCATCCCGCCAACAATCGCGCCCTGTAAAACCCGGAAAAACAGAAATACCCAAATATCCCGCGCCAATAGACACCCAACTGACGCAATCGCAAACACGGCCAGCCCTGCCAGCAAAACCGGCCGTCGCCCGTATCGGTCAGACAACGGCCCCATAATGATTTGCAAAACGGCCGTCACCCCAAGGAACCCGGCAATCGACAGGTTCGCCATGCCAAACGATACACCAAATTCAGCGGCGATGTTTGGCAGTGACGGCAGAAACATATTCAACGACAGCACCGAAATGCCCGTCAACAGGATCAAGGTCGATATGCGAGGAGGCGTTTGGGCGGCTTGAAACATCCCCCCTTCTGACACGTTCCTCAGTTGTTGCCCAGCAGCTTCAAAAGCCCCTTGCTGGCTTCTTCCTCCAGCTTCTTTTTGACCGCATCTTCGGTGGATTGCCCCTCTTCCTTGACGATGCCCAGCTCCTCTTCCAGCTTCTTCTTAGCCTCTTCCTCCAGGGCTTTGCGCTCTTCATCAAGGTTCTGTTTCAACAGCGCATCCAGGTCCGGCGCGATCCTCGGGTTGTCCCAGCTGCCATCAATCCGCACCGGCACCGCCAGCCCCGATCCATCCTCGCTGCGAAGCTTTGGTGTAAAAGTGTAATCCAACACCCGCTGCCCCAGCCCGATGTCCCCTATACCGCTAGCCACAATCCGTGGCAGTTCCATCAACAGATCCTCATTGCGCAACACGCCACCTTTGATGGACCAGCTCGCACTCATACTGTCGAAAACGGTCGTGCCACCGCTGGTGTCACCCCGGAACAGCTTGTCCAGATCGATCCCCTCGATGGTTCCACGCCCCACGGCCACATTGCCCGACCCGCTCAGCGCATTCATAATGTCATATTGCGACGCGCCCGAGCTGAGAAAGCTGGCCACAACATCCGCCTTGCCGGTGAACCGATCTATGCCAGCACTTGCCCCCAACAGCCCCTTCAGCGCGATCTGCGCAACGTTCAGATCCCCGCGCACCGACAGCCCGCTGCGGTTATTGGCCACGAACGAGCCCGTCACCACACCGTCATAAGCCTGCAACTCGTGCAGCGTCGCCACCGCGCGGGCATTGTCGATCTTCACCGTTGCCCGTGTCCGCCCAATCACCATATCACCCAGATCAATCGCCTCGGCACCAAACTCGATCTGCCCGTCAATCAGGGCCAGCGCGCTGGCGTCAATCGGCGCTTTCGACCAGCCGCCTGCACCGCTCACCGGGGCATCTGCCTCTCCCTCGGCGCCCCCCAGTGCCAAACGTCCAGCCACGACATTCGCCGTCACAACCGGTTTAACCCCACCCAGCGCCACATCCGCCTCGGCCTGCACCGCGTTGCCCAGCCCGGTAATCACGCCTTTGCGCAGGCTGACCGCCAAATCCCGCGTCAGGGTTACATCACCTTCAAACCGCGCAGGCCCCGGCACACCGCCGCCCAGCCCTAGCGCGCCCATAAACACCGTGGCATCTGACAAATCTGCCACAAGCCGCCCCGCCATTTCTGGTGCAATCCCGACGCGCCCGTCAAAATCCACGGTCCCGCCAATGGCCGTGACCTTAGTCACCAATGTCGACACATCGCCATTCATCAACGCACTCAACTGCCCGACAGTTGCCGTCACATCCACGTCATGCCCCGCCGGACGCGCCGTCATCGACAGCTCTGCCGGCGCATCGGCCCCCGGCCACGCCAAAGCCAGATCAAGGTTGTCCAGATCAAACCGATCCCCGCCATGATCCACATAGCTCAGCCGCGCACGCTTGACGGTCAGCGACTCCAGCGAAATCTGACGCTGCGACGTGGCCGTGGACGCACCCGGCGCCGCCTCTCCCCCGGCGGGGAACAGCTCCCAGTTCACCCGCCCATCCGCCGCCTTTTCTAACAGCACAACAGGCGCCACCGCCTCTATCTTAGTAATACGGATATCCCCGGTAATGGCCGCCATCACATCCACGCCAATCGCCGCGCTCTCGGCTTCAAACATCGGTCCTGCCTCGGACCAATCCGCATTACTCAGCGACACCGGCCCGGTCGAAACCCCAAACACCGGATACCAGCTGATCCCGACATCGCCCTCAAACACCAGATCCCGCCCGGTCTGCGCCTTGACCTGATCCGCCGCCAGCTGTGCGATCTTCTCACCCGGCAGCAACACCACCAGCGCGATCAACCCAACCACGACAACAACAACCGCCCCCAACAACACCCGGATCAACCGCATACCACACTCCTCAAACCTGCCTGTCCCTCCAGCCTATCCGCGCGCGCCACAATCAGGCAACTCAAACTCCCGTCACCGCAACCGAAACCGCGCGCGTAGGCCAAAGAGGAACAACATTGGCAGGCTGAGCACCTTCTGAGACCCCGACCAAGTGATCAAGGACGGTGGAGACACCTCAATCACGTCTCTCAAATACAGTCGCCCAAAGCCAAAAATCGGAAAAAGATTGTATAAACTCAGCTCCATCGCCGTGCCCACCCAACCACCGCCCGTGCTCGCAAAACACCCCCAGAATGCCGCAACCCCCATCGCCTAACACCCAACTAACCACCAAACCGGATAGACTATCGACTCCCATAATTCGAGAACACCCGAAACAGCCAATGCGGCACCTTGCTCATCATCCTCCGCCGCTCGCATCTTGCGCAAAAAAAGAAATGCGCTTCAACCGTCAGCCCCTGCTGGGTCAACGCCTGGCGGAGGCGAACAAAGCGTCAGCGATGAACGTGGCGAAATAGATCCTAGCGGTGGTTTTTGACCGGTCAATTTCGCCCTTAACAGACGGCCGACCGGGATAGTCCGACGCACCATCGCGCGCCTTCCAGATCAGCGCATGTCTGTCCGCAATTTCGACTTTCGCCTCATCCCAGCCTCGCAACTCCGCCACGTCTATCCCAGTCGATTCTGCCGCGCTCTCCTGTTCTTCGGCGCTAAGCCCCTCATTCCAAACCCGCCAGTTCTTCTCATGAAGCTCCCAGTCAAGATCCTCCCACTCTCGTTGTTCGTAAAGAGTCATCAACACATACCAAGGTTCCTCATTCGCCGGTTTCAGCCCGCTTTCATTCTTTTCACCCATACCGGTCTCACCATCCATACCAACTCAACCCTACCTTTCCCCTTCCGGTCATTTCAGCAATTCCCAAACCCGTCCGCATCCCCTATATGCCCCCCATGTCCAGCAATCCGCCCGAACTCCGCCCCGATCTCGCCCGCGCCCAAGTCGCGCCCACCAGCCGCCCCGGTCAGCCCACGATCGGCATGGTCTCGCTCGGCTGCCCCAAGGCACTGGTCGACAGCGAACGCATCCTCACCCGCCTGCGCGCCGAAGGCTACGGTGTGTCGCCGGACTATTCCGGCGCCGATGCGGTGCTCGTGAACACCTGCGGCTTTCTCGACAGCGCCAAGGCCGAAAGCCTTGAGGCCATAGGTGAGGCCATTCAGGAAAACGGCAAGGTCATCGTGACCGGCTGCCTTGGCGCGGAACCCGAATACATCACCGGCGCGCACCCCAAGGTCCTCGCTGTCACCGGCCCGCACCAATATGAACAGGTGCTCGACGCCGTGCATGTTGCCGTGCCCCCCGATCCGGACCCTTTTGTCGACCTGCTCCCGGCGCGCTCAGTCTCGCTCACGCCACGCCACTACAGCTACCTCAAAATCTCCGAGGGCTGTAACCACGCCTGCAAATTCTGCATCATTCCCGACATGCGCGGCAAACTCGCCTCCCGCCCCGCCCACGCGATCCTGCGCGAGGCGGAAAAGCTGGTCGAAAGCGGCGTCAAGGAACTGCTGGTCATCTCGCAGGACACCTCCGCCTACGGGCTCGACCGCAGATATTCCACCCACCCGTGGAAAGACGGCGAGGTCCGCTCGCATATCACCGATCTCTCCCGCGAACTGGGGAAACTGGGCACGGCCAAAGACCTCTGGGTCCGCCTGCACTACGTCTACCCCTACCCCCACGTGCGCGACCTGATCCCGCTCATGGCCGACCCTGACAACGCCGTTCTGCCCTATCTCGACATCCCCTTCCAGCACAGCCACCCCGACACGCTGCGCCGCATGGCCCGCCCGGCGGCTGGCGCCAAAACGCTGGACGAAATCGCCCGCTGGCGCGCCACCTGCCCAGACATCACCCTGCGCTCCACCTTCATCGTCGGCTATCCCGGCGAAACCGAAGCCGAATTCCAGCACCTGCTGGATTGGATGGACGAGGCCCAGCTCGACCGCGTCGGCTGCTTCCAATACGAAAACGTCGACGGCGCGCGCTCCAACGCCCTGCCCGATCACGTCCCGGCCGAGGTCAAACAAGACCGCTGGGATCGCTTCATGGAAAAAGCACAGGCCATCTCCGAGGGCAAACTCGCCGCCAAAGTCGGGAAGGTCATGGACGTGATCGTCGACGACATTGACGCCGAAGGCATCGCCACCTGCCGCACCAAGGCCGACGCCCCCGAGATCGACGGGAACCTGTTTATCGATGAGGGAACGGACGGGTTGTCGGTCGGAGATATTGTTCGCGTTGAAGTAGACGAAGCGGGGGAGTATGATCTTTGGGGGTGCATTTCGAAATGAGAAACGCTCCAGTGGAGCGTTTCCGAAATGCACGGGCGGAGCCCTACTAACCACCGGGTGAACTAATGAATAGCTTTGAAAATGGTGTTCTTCGAAATTTCTCAATTGGCGGGTTCTTGGGCGCAGTTCTTGGCGTTTGCTTCATAATCGCAATTGAGGCTGAACTATCCGACGAATACACAAAGTATTGGACATACGGTATCAGCGCGTTAGTGGCCCTTCTCGGTTCAGGTATTGCAGTGGCAGGTGTTCTCACCAGTATCGCCAACCAAAACCGCATTTTTGATGAAACGAGGAAGAAATCTCTGCTCGCTTCCAAAGCACTTCTGCCTTTGGCACTTTCAAGGTTTCACGAGATCGCAGAAAACGGAACTGGTATAGCATTGGAAGAAGAGATCTTCCTTAATGACCCTGACAATTCCGATATCGTCCGAAGTCGGCTGGAAATCGACGAAGCAACTGTAGGCGTACTCAAAGAATGCATAGAGTTATCTGATGAAGTAACCAGAAAATGGATGACTACAATATTCTCAAGATACCAAGTTGCGCGTTCAAGAACGATTGGGCAAGTTTCGGATCGCCATCGATTGTTAATCGATTCAGTCCGTGGAGATCTGGCTTACGATTTGGAGGTCATTCGAGCGATGGTCGCGCACTTGTTCGATTACGCGCGCGACATCGGGAATCGAATTTCGCCGTCCGAACAAATTGATCTTGAGACAATTAGAATATCGATTTCTCATCCAAGCTATGCTTCCGCCAGATACGTCTCGGCCCAATCCAGGATTGAGGAGCGACGAGCGGCGCTTGGCGATGGATCAATAGAAAACTTCTCGCTCGGAGATTGAAGGACACGCCCTAGACCATCCCCACCAACACAACCACCCAAGCCACCCCCGCCGCAATCGCCGTCATCGCCACACCCGCGCTGCCCGCATCCTTGGCCAGCCGCGCCAGTTCGTGTTTCTCGGTCGAGATAAAATCCACCGCCCGTTCAATCGCCGTATTGAACAGCTCCGCCGCCAGCACCAACACCCCCAGCGCCAATATCAGCGCTCTCTCCCCCGTGCTCAACGGCAACCACAGCGCCAGCCCCGCAGAAACCAGATTAACCCAGACCCAGCTGCGAAACGAAAACTCAGACCGCCACGTCGCGACCAGCCCGGCCCAGCTCCATACACAGCGATTTTTGGTGTGTTCAATAAATTTCCGCATGGCCCCTCCCATGGTCACTCTTGCCCAGCCCGCAACGTGTTGCAACGCGCACCGTTACTGATCCACCTCCCCTCGCCCGCCGTATCCTTGATGATACACATCCAAGAGGCTCAAATGCCCCCCGAAACCCGCGTCCTTTACAACGCCGATTGCCCGATCTGCGACGCAGAGATCTGCCACTACGCCCGTTACACTGGTGCGCGCGACATCCCCGTGCGCTACGATGATCTCAACACCGACGCGCGCCTTGAATGGGGTATTGACCCTGAAACCGCCGCCAGGCGACTACATGTCCTGCATGGCAACGAACTTCATGTCGGCCTCGATGCATTCCGCATTCTGTGGTGGCAAATGCCCCGCTATCGCCCTCTCGCCTGGCTAACCGGCTTGCCGGGGGTTTATCACGTTGCCTCTGCGACATATGACAAACTCCTCGCACCTTGGCTCTTCCACCGCCACTTGAAGCGCAAGCAAAAGCACCCCGCTGGACCGCGCCAAACCACTGATCAACCACCTCTCGCGCCGCTCACCCTTATTCTCAGCCATCCAACCAAAAAGGAAACCAGCATGCATGACGCCCCCATCATCGCCCAAAAATCGCCGATCCCGGTCGAGGTCGAAGCCGGGAAATCCTACTTCTGGTGCGCCTGCGGCCAATCCTCAAAACAGCCTTTCTGCGACGGTTCACACAAGGACACCGGGTTTACGCCGGTAAAATACACAGCCGAAGACAGCAAAAAGGTCTTCTTTTGCGGCTGCAAACACTCGGCAAACCAACCCACGTGTGACGGCACCCACTCCAAGCTGGGCTGACCGCCCGTAAGTCGGACAATATTGTCCGACCTACCACCCGCTTGACGCCCCCGCAAACATCAGGCACCCCGCCGGCATGGTTTACGATACAATCATTCTGGGCGCTGGCGCTGCTGGCATGATGTGCGCTGCTCACACAGGCGGTCGCACATTAGTTCTGGATCATGCCAAAGCCCCGGGCGAGAAAATCCGCATCTCCGGTGGCGGGCGCTGCAATTTCACCAATATGTATGCTGGCCCGGATAACTTCCTCAGCCAGAACCCGCATTTCTGCAAATCAGCCCTGTCGCGCTACACGCAATGGGATTTCATCGACCTCGTGGCCCGCCACAATATCCCCTATCACGAGAAAACCCTTGGCCAGCTCTTTTGCGACACCTCCGCAAAAGACATCATCGCCATGCTGCGCACCGAAATGCAGGCTGCGGGCGCGGAGCTGAGCCTGAACACCGCAATCACCAACGTCACCCATGACGGCACCGCCTTTCACGTCACCACTCAAAGCCATGGCAAAACCCAGTCGCTGCAAACTCAAAACCTGGTACTGGCCACAGGCGGCAAATCCATCCCCAAAATGGGCGCGAGCGGCCTTGCCTATGACATTGCCCGCCAATTCGATCTACCCGTCACCGACACCCGCGCGGGCCTCGTGCCGTTCACTTTCTCCGACAACCCGTTCAAATCGCTCTCTGGCACAGCGCTACCCGTACGGGCAACCGCCAGCGGCACCAACTTTGACGAAGCCATGCTCTTCACCCATCGCGGCCTTTCCGGCCCTGCCATGCTACAGATCAGCTCTTATTGGCACGAAGCGCAGGACATATCCGTAAACCTCTTACCAGACACCGACGCATTTCAAGCCCTTCGAGACAAACGCAAAACCGATGGCCGCCGCAATCTCTCAACTGTACTGGCCCAGCTCTTGCCCACAAAACTCGCCGACTATCTGGCACAGGAATGGGCACTGAGCGGCAACCTCGCCGATCAATCAGACGCGTCCCTGCGCGCGCTCTCTGACAAATTGCAAAACTGGCCCTTGCGCCCCACTGGCACCGAAGGCTACCGGACTGCCGAAGTCACCCTTGGCGGCATCAACACAGACGCGCTCTCATCACGTAGCATGGAGGCCAAAACCCTTCCGGGCTTTTACGCAATTGGAGAAGCCGTTGATGTCACCGGCTGGCTTGGTGGTTACAATTTCCAATGGGCGTGGTCATCCGGCTGGGCCGCTGGCACAGCCATCGCGTCCAAACGCGCCTAGCTCAAAACGCGCAGAACCTGCGCGACAAAATCCTCACCGCGTTTTTCAAAACTGTCATACTGATCAAAGCTCGCCGCTGCCGGTGCCAATAGAACCGTTTCACCCGCCCGTGCCTCCTGAGCTGCTCGTGCCACGGCCTGCTGCATCGTGGTGCACACTTCGGCCTCAACTCCGTTCAGCTGCATGGCAAACCCAGCCGCCTCGCGCCCAATCACGTAGGCCTTGATCACTTCACCAGCCGCGCTGGCCAAATCGCCCACCCCGCCTTCTTTCTCCAACCCGCCACAAATCCAACGTATCTTCTTGAACGCCCCCAGCGCTTTGGCCGCAGCATCCACGTTTGTCGCCTTGGAATCATTCACGTAAGTAACGCCACCCGCCTCGCCCACGATCTGTGAGCGATGCGGCAAGCCACCAAAACTGGCAAAACCCGCCTCAATCACACGCGGCGCCAGCCCCAGTGTCCGCGCCACGGCATACGCCGCGCAGGCATTCTGATGGTTATGCGCTCCGGGCAGCCCCTTGATACCGCGCAAGTCAATCGAGCCTATCTGGCGCCCTTTGCGCCATTCACTCAAAAAACCCTTGCGCGCAAAAACATGCCATCCCGGCCCGGTCAGCTTGCGATCCACCGAAACCCGTATCACCCGATCATCCGCACGGTTCTGCGTCAACTGCCCCGCCAGGTAGCGCCCCTCTACCTCATCCACACCCACCACAGCGCGATCCGGCCCGCCTTCGGCAAACAAACGTCGCTTGGCCGCGAAATAACCACCCATACCAGCGTGACGATCCAGATGATCTGGCGAGAGATTTGTGAAAACCGCGATATCCGGCGTCATTGCGCGGGCCAGATCGGTCTGATAGCTCGAGAGCTCCAGCACCACCACATCCCCGTCCACTGCCGGATCAATATCCAGCACACCGCGCCCTATGTTTCCGGCCAGCTGCGCCGACCGCCCCGCCGCCTCCAATACGTGATGGATCAAGGCGGATGTGGTCGATTTGCCGTTTGATCCCGTCACCGCAACAACCTTGGGCATGACGTCAAAATTATCCCAAGCCTGTGTGGCAAATGACTGAAAGAATAACCCGATATCATTGTCGACAGGCACACCCGCGTCCATGGCTGCCGCCACAACGGGATTTGGCGCTGGATACAAATGTGGGATACCCGGACTGACGATCAATGCGGCAACGTCCTCAAACGCACTTTGGCGCAACAGATCCACACACTCAAACCCTTCAGCCTCCGCGGCCTCCCGTGCGGCTGGATTGTCATCCCAGCACAGCGCCTGCGCGCCACCATCACGCAACGCACGCGCCGCTGCCAATCCAGACCGACCCAGCCCCAACACAGCGACCGTCGCGCCCTTGTACCCTTGAACTGGAATCATCCCGTCATCCCCACAAAACCATCCAAATTGCTCGCTTCAGCTGTTCAGATGCGCAACACATGCACCTTCATCTTGCCCAAAATACTTCGGGGGAGGCGCCCAACGGGCGGCGGGGGCAGCGCCCCCAATACCCACCTTATCGTACCTTCAACGTCGCCAGCCCAATCATCGCCAGGATCAATGATATGATCCAGAACCGGATCACGATCTGTGGCTCAGCCCAACCCTTTTTTTCATAATGGTGATGGATAGGCGCCATCAGGAAAACACGTTTGCCGGTGCGCTTGAAATAAAGCACCTGAATGATCACGCTCAGCGCCTCAACCACAAACAGTCCACCCACAATGCCCAAAACCAACTCGTGCTTGGTCGCAACCGCAATTGCCCCCAGCGCGCCGCCAAGCGCCAGCGATCCGGTATCCCCCATGAACACAGCCGCAGGCGGCGCGTTATACCAAAGGAAACCAAGCCCGCCGCCAATCAAACCCGCGACAAAGATAAGGATCTCACCCGTACCCGGCACGTAATGCACATCCAGATATTCGGTAAAGTCGACGCGCCCAACCGCATAGGCAATAACCCCCAGCGTCCCCGCCGCAATCATCACTGGCATGATCGCCAGCCCATCGAGCCCATCAGTCAAGTTAACCGCATTGGCTGCACCAACAATGACAAACATCGCAAATGGCACATAAAACAATCCAAGGTTCAGCAACGTGTCCTTGAACACGGGCAAGGCCAGCTGCCATTGCAACGCATCCGGCTGAAGGCTGGTCGCCCATGCCGCAGCCACGCCAGCGATGACAAAACCCAGCAAAAGCCGCAGCTTACTAGACACACCCTTGGTGTTCTGTTTGGACACCTTGGCGTAGTCATCGGCAAACCCGATCAACCCATAAGCCAGCGTCACAAACAGCACCAGCCACACAAATCCATTGTCCAGCCGTGCCCAAAGCATGGTCGACGTGACCAATGCCCCAACAATTAGCAACCCGCCCATTGTCGGCGTTCCGGCTTTAACGAAATGCCCCTCTGGCCCGTCATCACGGATTGGCTGTCCCTTACCCTGTTTGCGGCGCAGCACATTGATCAACGGCGGGCCAAAGATGAAGCCGAACAGCAACGCTGTCATAAACGCCCCACCCGCGCGGAAAGTGATATAGCGGAACAGGTTAAAGAAATCCCCGCCATCCGACAGTTCTGTCAACCAAAAGAGCATTCAGGCGTCCTCGTTCTTATTTTGCGGGGCGGGATGACCCAGTTTGCGCACAGCGTCAACCACCTTGGCCAACCCCATAGACAAAGATCCCTTGGCCAGCAAACAATCGCCTGCATCCACCAGATGCCGCATCTGTGCGGCCAACTCATCGCTCGTCTCGGTCCAAAGGCCGCGCTTTGTCTCTGGCAGCGCGTCATGCAGATGCCGCATCAGCGGCCCCACACAATGCACCACGTCAATCGCGGCCATTGCCGGGTGCGCGGCCAGCCCCGAATGCATCTCCACCTCTTGCGGCCCCAACTCTTTCATATCTCCGACCAATGCGATCCGCCGCCCTTTGCCAATCCGCCCAATCCCGTCTTTAACCGCCGCCGCCGCCAGCACATCCAGCGCCGCGCCCAGCGAGGTCGGGTTCGCGTTATACGCGTCATCAATCAGCTCTAGTGTCTGCTCCCGCTCTACGGGGTCCAGCCAGATCGTCTCTCGCACCCCACGGCCGGCATATGGCACCCAACGGCCCAATTCGCTCGCCGCAATCGCCAGATCCGCGCCCAATGCCTCAATTGCGGCCAATGCCCCTAGCGCGTTCATGGCAAAATGCGCGCCCGCACTGGCAATCTTGAACACCAATGGGGCCCCATGCACTTCTGCCTGTGCGACTGTGGTGTCCCCGGAAAGTGTCACGGCCTCCAACCGCCAGTCTGTCGCGGTTTCACCAAACGTCACCTGCAAAGCGCCTACGTCTTGCGCATGCGCACGCAGCACAGCCGCCGTCTCGATATCGGCGTTCAGAACGGCCACACCTCTGGGCTCCAGCCCGTCAAATATCGCCGCCTTCTCGCGCGCGATCCCGGCGACATTGTCAAACGCCTCAAGATGCACCGCCGCCACGGTTGTTACCATCGCCACGTGCGGACGGGTCATGCGCGCCAGTGGCTCTATCTCTCCGGGATGGTTCATGCCAATCTCGATCACCGCATATTCGGTGTCGCGCGGCATCCGCGCCAACGTCAGCGGAACCCCCCAGTGGTTGTTGTAACTCGCAACGCTGGCATGAGTCCGCCCCTGCCGGATCAGCATCGCACGCAGCATTTCTTTGGTTGAAGTTTTCCCAACAGACCCGGTCACAGCCACAACGCGCGCCTCTGTGCGTGCGCGTCCCGCGCGGCCCATCGCCTCCAATGCCCCCATCACGTCGTCAACCACCAAAAGCGGCGCATCCTCGGGCACCCCTTCAGGCACATGGCTCACCAAAGCTGCCGCCGCGCCGTTCTCCAGTGCCTGTGCGACAAATTCGTGCCCATCCCGCGCCGCCGTCAGCGCAACAAACAGATCGCCCTGTTCAATGGTGCGCGTGTCAATCGATATCCCACTACAAACCCACTCCCGTGTGACGCGACCACTGGTCGCGACCATAGCGTCGCTCGACGTCCAAAGACTCATGCCAGCCCCCCATCCAGCGCTGCCACAGCAACACTTGCCTGTTCACAATCGTCAAAGGGCAATACATCGTCCCCTATGATCTGCCCACTCTCATGGCCCTTGCCCGCAATCAGCAACGCATCCCCCGGCCCAAGCGCATCCACCGCGCGCAAAATCGCCTCGGCGCGGTCGCCCACCTCGGTCGCATCCGGCGCACCCGCCATCACCATAGCCCTGATGCTGGCCGGATCTTCGCTTCGGGGATTGTCGTCGGTCACAAAAACCACATCGGCATTTTCCGCCGCTGCCTGCCCCATCAACGGCCGCTTGCCGGCATCCCTATCTCCGCCCGCGCCGACAATCGCCACCAACTGCCCCATCACATGCGGCCGCATCGCCCGCAGCGCGGTTTGCACCGCATCTGGTGTATGGGCATAATCCACAAACACCGCCGCGCCGTTCAATCGCGTCGCCGCCAACTGCATACGCCCCCGCACCGTGGTCAACTCGTGCAGCACTTCAAAAACCCGTTCGGGCTCAGCCCCACATCCTATCGCCAACCCGCTGGCCAGCAACACATTTTCAGCCTGAAACCCACCGATCAGCTCGAGCCGCGCCTGATAGCTGCGCCCACGAAACGAAAATCGGATATCCTGCCCGGTATTGTCTAATCGCTGCCCCAGCAGTGCCAGATCCGCGCCATCGCGCCCCACCGTGATCACCTCTTGGCCTCGCGCCTTGGCAATCGCCGCCATATCTACGCCACGCGGATCATCAATATTAATCACCGCCACGCCGTCCTCACTCAGGACCCGCGCAAACAGCCCCGCCTTTGCGTCAAAATAGTCTTCAAAGCTATCGTGATAATCCAGGTGATCTTGCGTGAAATTCGTGAACCCAGCCGCTCGCAACTGCACGCCATCCAGCCGCCGCTGCGCCAAACCGTGACTGGAGGCTTCCATCGCTGCAAATTCGACACCGGCTGCGCTGCACGCCGCCAATGTGCGGTGCAGCGTGATCGGCTCGGGCGTGGTGTGCTTCAACGGAGCTTCGAAATCACCTTCAACCCCAGTTGTGCCCAGATTGACCGCTTCCAGCCCCAGCGCCTGCCAGATTTGGCGCAGAAACGTCGCCACCGACGTCTTGCCGTTGGTGCCTGTCACTGCCGCCATAATCCCCGGCTGCCCGCCAAACCAAAGCGCCGCAGTGTAAGCAAGTGTCTGGCGCGGATCTTCGGCGATTACCACCGCAACCCCGGCTTCCTCCAGTTCCGTTTCGGCAATCCGCGCACCTTCGGCGTCGGTTAAAACCGCCTCTACCCCCATGCGCAGTGCGTATTTAATGAACTCGCCACCATGTACCCGCGTCCCCGGCAATGCGGCAAACAGATATCCGTCGCGCGCCTCGCGACTGTCCACAGCCAGCCCGGTTATGTCCGGATTCAGTCCTCTTGCAGCCGTCAGTCCTAGGTCTGAAAGCTGTCTCACCGGTCCCGCCATCTGCTCTGCCCTTTTTCGGCTTAGTTTGATGTCAGCGTTATATCAGGCAGCGCCCCGGGTTCAACGTCAGGCCGCAGTCCCAACAATGGCGCAACCCGGGCAATCATCTCTGCCGCCACCGGCACCGCTGTCCAACCAGCCGTGCGGCGTGGTTCCGGCCCGGATGTCTCAACCGGTTCGTCCAATGCGACGATCAGAACATATTTCGGATCATGCGCCGGGAACATCGAGGCAAAAGTGGCGATCACCTTATCCTCATAATATCCGCCGCCGTTTTCCTTTGGTTTGTCCGCCGTACCGGTCTTGCCGCCAACCGCATAGCCCGGCACGTCGCCAAAGCTCGCCGTGCCCTCGGTCACGACCAACCGCAACATGCGCCGCGCTTGTGCCGCACTCGCCTCAGACATCACACGTGGCCCATCCTGTGGCGTATCCCGCTTTAGCAATGTCGGCAAAACCCGCTTACCCCCATTGGCAATTGCCGCATATCCAGCTGCCAAATGCAGCGGGCTTGCCGAAATGCCATGTCCATAAGAGATTGTCATCGTTGACAATTCCGACCAGTTCTTGGGCAACATCGGCTGAGCCCCGCGTGCCTCGACCACCTCAACAGGCGTCGGTTCAAAGAATCCCAGATCGCGCAAAAAACCCTGCTGCCGCTTGGCACCAATCACTTGCGCCATGCGTGCCGTACCGATGTTTGACGATTTCACGATAATCTTGGTCAACGTCAGCTGCGAGCCATAGTTGCGGAAATCACGGATCTTGAATTTGCCCCAACGAAGCGGCCCCGCCGTCTTGATCAACGTCTCAGGATTTGCCAGCCCCAACTCCATCGCCTGCGCAGCTGTGAAAATCTTGAAGGTCGAGCCAAGCTCGTACAACCCCTGAATGGCGCGATTAAACAGCGGGCTGTCAGCTGCGTGGCCTTGGGTTGGCGGACGCGGACGGTCATTCGGATCAAAATCTGGCAGGCTGACAATCGAGATAATCTCGCCTGTGTGCACATCCATCAAAACCGACGACGCGCCTTTGGCATTGAGCAGCTTCATACCACCGTAAAGCACCCGCTCCGCCGCCGCCTGCACCGTCAAATCCAGCGAAAGCGTCAACGCCTTGCCACCGTTTGACGGATCACGCAGCGCATCATCAAACTGCTTTTCCACTCCCGCAACACCGATCACCTCGGCGGCGTGCACGTCTTCTTTGCCAAAGCTTGCACCACCCAATACGTGTGCCGCCAGTTTGCCATTGGGATAAAGCCGCATCTCGCGGTCGCCAAACTGCAAGCCGGGATCGCCAATGTCATGCACCGCCTGCTTCTGCTCAGGACTTAGTTTCTTGCGAATCCAGACGAATTTTCGCTTGCCGGTAAAATCCTTGATCAAACGTTCTTCATCAAGATCGGGAAAGATTTCAACCAGTTCCTTGACCACACGTTCCTTGTCGATCATGTGCGGCGGCTGCGCATAAAGCGAGCTGGTCTCAAGGTTGGTGGCCAGCAAACGCCCCTGACGATCCACGATATCGGCCCGCTGTGCGACAATCCTATTCGCGGAATAGTTCGTGCGCGGCTCAACCGCTTCGGAATAGGTCACAATGCCCATGCGCGCGCCCACTGTGATGAACCCGCCAAGAAACAGGATCGCCATTATAAACAAGCGCCCTTCGGCCCGCGAACGGGCCTTATCGCGCATCTCTTCGTGGCGTTGGCGGATATTCTCGCGCTCGATCACATCCGGGTTTTCACCTGCATCGCGCGCCTTCAAAATCGACGCCAGCGGTCGCAGCGGTTTCCGGATCATGGCCGCGCCTCCTCTGCGGCGACATCCACTGCGCCGCTCAGGTCAAACTGCAAGTCACTTGGCGGATAGGCCACCTGATCAATTTTTCCAAACTGTTCCGGACGCAGCGGCAACAGCTGCAAGTCGTCATAGTTTATCTCGGCTAGATCGCGCAGACGCTCAGGGCGATTCAGATAGGCCCATTCGGCCTTCAACACCGCCAGCCGTGCGCGTGCCTCGCCAATCTGTCGCTGGATTGTATGGGTTTCGGCAATCGCGTTCTGCGTGCGGTAATTTTCCTGATAGGCCCACACAGCAAGGCCGATTACGGCCATTGCGGCGATCATATACAAGATTGTACGCATTACCGTCTTCCCCCCCGCGCTGAAGCCTCCAGCGTCGGCATACCCAATTCTTTACCCGAAATATCACCAGACGGCGCATCCGTGCGCCGCGCAATCCGCAACTTGGCCGAGCGCGAGCGCGGATTCACCGACAGCTCCGCGTCATCCGGCCCCACAGCCTTGCGTGTCAACAATTCAAAGGCCGGAACGTCTTTCTCTACCTCGGGCGCATAGCGGTTCACATTGCCCTTGCGCCCCGCGCGCGCCTGCATGAAACGCTTGACCATCCGGTCTTCAATCGAATGAAACGTCACCACGGCCAACAATCCACCGGGTTTCAGCGCCCGCTCTGCTGCCATCAATCCGCGAAATAACTCACCATATTCGTCGTTCACCGCGATCCGCAGACCTTGAAAGCTACGCGTCGCCGGATGGCTTTGCCCCGGCTTGGACCTTGGCAAACATCCTTCAACGATTTCCGTCAATTGCAACGTGGTCTTGATTGGCTCAACACCGCGCGCCCGCACAATCGCCTTGGCAATCCGGCGGCTTGCCCGCTCTTCGCCATAGTGAAACAGGATATTAGCAATCTCCGCCTCTTCGGCGTCATTCACGATATCCGCTGCCGACATTCCGTCCTGGCTCATACGCATGTCCAGCGGACCGTCCTTCATAAACGAAAACCCGCGTTCCGCTAGATCAAGCTGCATCGAGCTGACCCCAAGGTCCAGAACAACGCCGTCCAAATCCTGCGCGTATTCATCCATCTTGGAAAACACACCCGCAACCAGTTCCAGCCGGTCACCATAATCGCCAACCCACGGGGCGGCCATCTCAAACGCCAGCGGATCACGATCCACGCCATACACCTTGTCGGCACCCGCATCCAACAGGCTGCGGGTATAACCACCCGCACCAAACGTGCCGTCCAACCACCGGCCGTTAATCGGCGCACAGCGCGTCAAAATGGGGTCGATAAGTACGGGAATATGCGGTGCGTCAGACCCCATCTCAGCCAAGATCACCATCCAGATAGATCGACGGGTCTAGGTCGGGATCGAACCCGTCCTCGTCCAGCGCATCAATCGAGGCGTCATATGCTTCAGGGTTCCAGATTTCGAACGTGTCCCCCGAGGAGACAAACCGCGCCAGCCCATCCAGCCCGATCTTTTCGCGCAGCTTGGCGGGCAAGACAATCCGGCCTGTGTCATCCACGACGATCTCGCTCGATTGCGCCGAATAGAGACGCTCCATCGCCTTTCGCTTGGCGGATCCGCGCGGGAATTTACTGATTTTCTCGTCGACTTCATCCATGGCTTCGATTGTGAAACCTTCGATGTAGTCGCGGGTTGCGCCACCATAAACAAGGATCAGGCGCGGGGGCAGACCATCGGTCCAGTCCGGGTCGCAACTCTCGATGACACGGCGAAACGAGGCCGGGATAGACACCCTGCCCTTGCTGTCGACCTTATGGTCGCTTTCGCCTCTGAACCTGCGTGCCACGGCGTGCCGGTTCCTTTCTCAAAAATCGCCCCGTTTTGCCAGAGGGTAGGAAGGAAAACGGCGAATTGATCTGCTGCCACTGATCAATTCGCCGCCCTCGTCCCGCTCTAGCGGGTGTCCAGCTGCGCGCGCCACCTGGGGGGATGTCTGCTCGCCCGCGCGCCGGATCTCTCTAATTCGATGAAAGCGGGTGCCTGTATGAAACCTGACTTTGGAGTTCTGTGGGGTCTTAATCGCCCCTTATGTTCCCGTCCTCATCTTGCATATAGGGATGACATGGGAATTCATGGGGATCAAGAAAAATCTTGCCTTCGACCTGCCTTAGTTAACTCCGAAAGCCGCCTTACATGGTTTTAAAGGCGCTCGATTCTCTGGAAATCACGCATATATGGTGCACAGATCGCAAAGGTTTGCGATATATAGTGCCTAGGCGCAGATACTCACTATGCACCCAGCTAGTCCCATAAATTCCCAGATTTTCTGGAAAATTGCGGAAGCAAAGACGATCGACCTTCCAATTATCGCAGTTTTCGCCGCTAAAACTATCATTCCAAAGTGATTCGCAGTGCCAAGATTGACAAAATTCCCCGTTCTCACCCATTTCAGACCGACCACACCTCGCCCGGCCCATAAATTCCCGTATCACTCACCTGGGACAATACCGCCATCCGCCTTACGGCGTCCCATACTCTCCCATGTCCAGAATTCAGACCCCTAGATACCGGTCCGTCACATCCGCGCTCAGCGCGTCAAAGCCGCCATCCCAGACTGCCACTCCTTTCTCAAGGATCACCGCCCGGTCCGCCACCTGCCGCAACTCGGCCACCGACTTATCCACCACAAGGATCGCCAGCCCGGTCTCGGCTTTCAATCGTGCAATTGCCGCCCAGATTTCCTGACGCACCACCGGGGCCAGCCCTTCGGTCGCCTCATCCAGAATAAGCAGTGTTGGGTTGGTCATCAGCGCCCGCCCAATCGCCAGCATCTGCTGTTCGCCCCCCGACAAAGATGCGGCAACCTGATCCCGCCGCTCCTCCAGCCGTGGGAACAGTTGCGCGACAGCTGCAAAACCCCACGCTCCGGCCCGCGCGGCGGCGATCAGGTTTTCATGCACGCTCAGGTTTGTGAAGCACCGCCGCCCCTCGGGCACCAGCCCAATCCCAGCCCGCGCCGCCCGAAAAGACGGCACTCGCGCCAGATCCTGCCCGTCAAACCGCACCACCCCGTCGCGGTGCCGCAGCAACCGACAGATCACCTTCACCGTTGTTGATTTACCCATCCCGTTGCGCCCCATCAGCGCCACGACCTCCCCCGCCTCGACCGTCAAACTGACATCAAACAACGCCTGGCTTGGTCCGTAAAACGCCGACACGTTTTCCACTTGCAGCAGGCTCATGGTGCGATCTCCTCGCCCAGATAAGCCTCGCGGACCAGCGAATTTGTTCTGATCTGGTCCACCGTTCCGGTCGCAATCACCTCGCCGTAAACCAGAACGCTGATCCTGTCGGCCAGCGCAAACACCGCGTCCATATCATGTTCCACCAACAGTATCGGCGCCTGTGCGCGCAGCTCATCCAAAAACTTGGTCAACACCTGCGTTCCATCTGCGCCCAGCCCCGCCATAGGCTCGTCCATCAGGAATGCGCGTGGCCTCAGGGTCAGCGCCACTGCCACCTCCAACTGGCGTCTTTGCCCATGAGAAAGCTCAGCCGTGCGCACCTGAGCCACATCACTTAGCCCCACCTGCGCCAACGCCGCCCGCGCGGCGTCCAGCAACGCCGCATCCTTCATCACGGGCCGGAAAAACCGAAACACACCGCCGCGCTGCCCCAGAGCACCCAGAACCGCGTTTTGCAGCACCGTATATTCCATCGCCAGCGCCGAAATCTGAAACGTCCGTCCCATGCCCAGCCGCGCCCGCGCCGCCGTGCTCAACCCGGTCACATCCTGTCCACCAAATACAACGCGTCCCCGATCCGGCACCAATCCACCAGTGATCTGCGCAATCAAGGTAGACTTGCCCGCCCCGTTGGGTCCAATCAACGCGTGAATCTCACCCATTCGCAAATCAAGGCTCACATCCTTGCTCGCCTGCACCGCACCAAAACTCTTTGAAATACCCTCAACTTTCAGGATCGGCTCAGTCATGGGCAACCTCCCGGCCCGCGATCAGCCCAAAAAGCCCCCCACGCGCAAACAGAACCACGCCCAACAGAATTGCCCCCAAATACACATGCCAATAGGCGCTCAGCCCACCCAAAACATGCTCTAGCAAGATAAACAGCACCGCCCCGGCCACGGGCCCAAACACGCGCCCCACCCCGCCAAGGATGACAAACACCATGATCTCGCCCGACGTCTGCCAGCTGAACATGGTTGGACTGACAAACCGATTCAGGTCCGCAAACAGCGCACCTGCCAACCCGGTGATTGCCCCCGAAATCACATAAGCCACCAGATACAGCCGATAGGGCACCTGACCAACCGCCTGCACCCGCGCCTCGTTCTGCCGCGCCGCGCTCAGCGCCAGCCCAAAGGGCGATCTGGCCGCGCGATACACAAAGAACAGCACCACCACCAACCATGTATAACAGATGGCATAGAACTGGATCGGGTCCATCGTGTTCAGCCCGCCAAGCCCGTTGCGTACATAGATCGACAGCCCATCTTCCCCACCATAGGCAGGCCACGAGATGGCAAAGAAATAAAACATCTGTGCAAAGGCCAGCGTAATCATGATGAAATAAACTCCGCTGGTGCGCAGCGACAACGCCCCCAAACCCAGCGCCGCAATCGCCGAAACGATCACCGCCACCAGCCAGATCAACGGCATCGACTTAGTGCCTTCAATCACCAACCAGCCGTCTATTATTGGTGTATAGCTCTGCGCGTGAAAGGCAAGAATACCCATCGCATAGCCGCCAATCCCAAAAAACACCGCATGTCCAAAGCTAACCAATCCGCCCAGCCCCAACGCAAAGTTGAGCCCAACGCCCGCAATCGCAAACACCACCGCACGTGTGGTCAGCGTGATCAGAAACGGCTCATCCACCGCATAGGCCCACAATGGAAACGCCAACAAGGCCGCCATTAATGCGGCGTTCAACGTGGTCTCGCGCCGCATCACGCTGTGCTCCCAAACAGGCCCGACGGCTTAAACAGCAATACGCCCGCCATCAGGATATAGATCGCCATCGATGCCAGCGATGCGCCAACCGATGTCGCTGCCGCCGGCTCCATGAACAGCTCGAAAAACTGCGGCAACAGTAACCGGCCCAGCGTGTCCGTCAGCCCAACCAGCAACGCGCCCACCAGCGCACCCTTGATCGAGCCGATCCCACCGATCACGATCACCACAAAGGCCAGGATCAGCACCGGTTCGCCCATGCCCACTTGTACCGATTGGATAGCCCCGATCATCGCGCCCGCAAATCCTGCCAACGCTGCGCCCAGCGCAAACACCAGCGTATATAGTGCCGAGATGTTTACACCCAAGGCGCCGATCATCTCGCGATCATTCTCGCCCGCGCGGATCTGAATCCCGATCCGCGTATAGGCGATCATCCAAAACAGCCCCGCCGCGACCGCCAGGCCCACCAAAATAATGAATAACCGATATAGCGAGTATTCGATCCCAAACGGCAACATCACCGTGCCCGCCAGCCACTCGGGCCGGTCTAGAAACAACGGAAACGAACCAAAAGCCCACCGTGTGCCCTCTGAAAAGATCAGGATCAGCGCAAAGGTCGCCAGCACCTGATCCAGATGATCCCGGTCATAGAGCCGCCGGATCACCAGCACCTCGACCAGCACCCCGGCAATTGCCGCCGCCACAAGGCTCGCCACAAGCGCCAGCAAAAACGATCCCGTCGCCCCCGCCACAGCCGCCGCAGCAAAGGCGCCGACCATATAGAGCGAGCCATGGGCGAGGTTGATCAACCCCATGACCCCAAAGATCAGCGTCAGACCCGCCCCCATCAGGAACAGCATCACACCAAACTGCAGCCCATTAAGCGCCTGCTCAATCAACAAAACAGCCGACACGCCGCTATCCCCCGCCGTCCGGCATCTGGTCCCTGCTGAAAATCGCCCCGTCCCCACTATTGCGTTTTGCAGCAGATCAACACGGTTCCTGTACCACTTTCAAGCAGGACCAAACGCCAAGCAGCGTTCACTTAGTATTCTTGTACCCAAACAACACCGTCGCAGGGCCAATGACTTCTGACCCAAAGCCGTCAATACGGCTCTATCCACGAGTACTATCCCAATTCAGTCAGCTGCATCAGACAGCTCCTTGGCGCATTGAATGTAATAGTGACGCGTCGGACAGTTGATCTGGATCTTCGCATATTCCAGCAACGTTTCGGATTTCAAAGCGGTGGCCTCTTCAGCATGTCGCCCAGTCGAGATCAGCCTATCGGCAAGTTGCAAAGACCACTGAAAATCCCCTTTTTCAGCCGCGTCCCGTGCTGCTTGCAACACCGCCTCTCCACCCCCAGCCAAGCCAATGAAACGTTCAGCTTCCTCTTTCGGAGCAAGCGGATTCAACGATGTTGGATTGCCGTCAAACCAACCCATTGTCCCAACAAAATAAGCGCGCACAGCATAAGCCACCCGGCCATAATACTCGCGCAAATGCGGCTTTTCAGCCAACTCAGAGGGCAGTTCTACACTCTTCGCCAGCTGATCCATTGTCAAACCGGCATCCATGCCCTTGCGGGTTTCACTCGTGATGTAACGAATAGCATCACGATAGTCGGTCAGCACGTCGTTAATCCGCTCTGCTCCCATGACCGCTTTGGTGTGCCCCGGTGCCAGAACATCCGGCGCAAACGCCATAAGCTGATCCATCGTATCAGCCCAGGTGTCAAAATCGCGGTATTCGGTGCCTCGGATCGCATACAGGTTTGGGAAAGAACGGTAAAAATTGTCCCCGCAGAACAGAACCTTCTTTTCAGGATACCAGACGACCAAATGATCCGGCGTCTCTCCGGGCGCGATCGCCAATTCCAACTCGATCCCACATCTCGTCAGGGTTTCACCTTCATCACCGATCTTGCGGGTTGGCGGCAAAATTCCGGCTCCCATGCCCTTCAATGGGCGATCGCCGGGACCCACACCGATACCAATAATCTCATCCGGATAGGACAGACCGATCCCGAATTGACGTTTGGTGCGCGCCTGCATGGCCTTGGCCGCCCTGGGATGCTTGGTCGCAACAATAAGCGGATCTTCAGAGCTTCTCGCACTTGCCAGTATCTCCGGTGTGCCGCCTTCCGCAAATACACTCGCGCCAGAGACATGATCACGGTGAGAATGGGTAAGAATTATCGTCTTCACCGGCAAGTCCGTGATCTTGCGAAATTCCGCAAGGATGTTCTGGGCCGCCGTTGTGGTCTCGGTCGTGTCTACAATAATAACGCCATCCAGTCCGACGATCATATAGACGTTAGAGGCCGCAAACCCAAAGGCCTGGTACACATTATCCGCGAGTTGAACCACCTCCTTCTGAAAGTACTCAGGGTGCTTTCGCAATTCCGCGTGCATTTTCAGTTCCCCTTTTTGCTCAACCCGAGATGTCTACGGCCTGCTCCGCTTGGCTCCACACCAACACAGCGCATCCGCTATCCCTGTCAATACAAAAATGGGATCCCAAAATCAATTCATTTTCCATTTTTGTGAATATTTCTTCAATATTGTTTGTTTTGGGATCCCATATGTGCGATATGACTGTTTATCCCCGATTCTAATCTCGGGATTAGTGCTTGTCGGAACGGCCGCTATCGCGGCCGGCTTGGTATCGCCGCACGAAAGACTGCGCATCCTGACAAAGACACGACGGAGGAGGACGTTGACAGAATGCAAAATTCATCCGCGACAATGACAAATCGCGCGCACGAACAGAGGACACTGATCGAAAATTGCGACGCCCGCGAGAGCAGATACGCGCAACATCACCTCGGGCAGCATCACCGTGGTGACGAGTAGATGGCCCGCAAAAACATCCTGTTCATCATGTGCGACCAGCTCAGGTTTGACTACCTCGGCTGTGCTGGGCACCCGTCGATCAAAACCCCCAACATAGATGCTCTGGCCGCACGGGGCGTACAGTTTTCAAACGCCTACTGCCAATCTCCGATTTGCGGCCCATCCCGAATGAGCGTGTATACAGGGCGTTATGTGTCCTCCAACGGCGCGCACTCAAACTTTGCGCCCCTTCGCATTGGTGAGCGTAATATCGGCCACCATCTGAATCCGCTTGGCGTGCGCACCGTGCTGGTCGGCAAAACCCATATGAAACCCGACACAGAAGGGATGCAACGCCTTGGGATTGATCCCGAGAGCGACATAGGCGTTAATCACGCCCAAGCAGGGTTTGAAGCATATGAACGCGACGACGGTATTCACCCCGACACCATGGTACGCCCCGGTCTGCCCTATAACGAATACCTGAAATCCAAAGGCTATGGCGAAGACAGCAACCCGTGGCACTGGGCCGCCAACTCCGTAGAAACTGAGCAGGGCGTCCGCTCCGGTTTCTTCAATGACCGTGTAGACCTTGCCGCTCGGGTCTCCGACGAAGACTCCGAAACCCCATACATGACCAGACGTGCCATGGATTTTCTGGCCGAGGATGACGGCGAAACCCCTTGGTTGCTGCACCTCAGTTATATTAAGCCACATTGGCCCTACGTCGCGCCCGCTCCCTACAACGATATGTACTCCGCTGATGACGTGATCCCCGCCGTCAAATCCGACGCCGAGCTGGAAGACACCAACCCATTGATGAAACACTTCATGGAGCGGGTTGCGGGCAAAACCTTTGGCCGCGACGAGGCGCGCGAAAAGGTCATTCCTGTCTATATGGGATTGATCACCCAGATCGATGATCAGCTTGGGATCCTGTTTGACTTCATGCAGCAACGTGACTTGCTAGAGAACACAATGATCGTGTTCACCTCGGATCACGGTGATTACATGGGCGACCATTGGATGGGCGACAAGGATTACTTCCATAATCCGTCGGTCAAGGTTCCCCTGATCATCAGCGACCCCCAATCCGAGGCTGATGCGACCCGTGGCACTACGGACGCCTCGCTTGTCGAATTGATCGACCTGCTCCCCACCTTTGTCGAATACTATGGTGGCGAGATCCCCTACAACATTCTGGAAGGGCGTTCGCTGCTTCCCAAACTGCACGGCGACACCCCTGAATGGCGCGATTTCGTGATCAGCGAATATGACTATTCCTGTCAGGTCTTCCGCCCCGAAACCGGCAAAGAGCCGCTTGAGTGCCGCTCTTACATGGTTGCGACCAAAGACTGGAAATACGTCCATGCACCGGGCTACCCGCCGGTTTTGTTCGATCTCAAGAATGACCCTGATGAAATGACAGATCTGGGTCGCAACCCAGATCACGAAGATATTCGACAGTCCATGTTCAAGCGGCTGGGCAACTGGTCGCTGCACTATCGACAGCGCGAAACCTGGAGCGAGCCCCACAATATCAAAATGACCGGCATGGAGGAAAAGCTGGGCGTTCTGATCGGCTATTGGGACGAAAACGATGCCAAAGGCAAGGATCCAAAGATCCTGCCAAGGCGCAAACCGAACACAACGACATAACAAGGCGCGACATTACTACGGACCATCTGGAGGAGGAAAAAATGATTGTGAAATCGATGAAACGCACGCTTTTGGCGGGCTTGAGCGTGGCGCTTTTGTCGCCGCTTTCAGCCGCAGCTGAAACCAAAATTCTGTTCAATATCTTTGTGCCGCCCAGCCATTTTTATTGGGATGTCATGCGGGACTGGGCCACGCAGGTGCATGACAAATCAGACGG
This sequence comes from Shimia abyssi, assembly GCF_003014475.1. Lineage (GTDB taxonomy): Bacteria > Pseudomonadota > Alphaproteobacteria > Rhodobacterales > Rhodobacteraceae > Shimia > Shimia abyssi. The sequence continues at coordinate 146,853 of NZ_PYGJ01000005.1, forward strand.
TCGCCTGACCATCGAATTCACCCCCAAATCGGTTGCCCCACCTCCCAAAGTCATGGACGCCGTTCGCAAAGGTGCCGCGGATGCGGGCTTCCTCGCCAATATCTATCTCGGCCCCAAAAATCCCGGCGCGCATGTCGGATTGATGCCATGGGTGCATCAGGGTGATTCCGAGGCCACGTCAGTCGCCCTCTGGAATACCTATCAAAAATACTTCTCTGACGCCGAGAAATGGCGCGGCGTGCACCTTCTGGGCATGTATCACTTTGGCGGCGGCGCGCTCTGTTCAGTGACGGACGAAAAGATCGAGAGCGCCGAAGATCTGTCTTCACGCAAGGTCTGGTCGCTCAAGGGCAATCTGGACAAGATGCTAAAAAACCTCAATGTCGCCACCGTCAATGGCCCGGCGGTGCAAATACACGAGATCGTGTCGCGCAACGTAGTCGAAGCCTTTACCGGCATCACCTATGACTCGGTTCTGCAATTCAAGATTGCGTCCTACACGAAATCCTGTGTTCAGTTTGAAAAGTCTCCCTTTTCGATCAACTTCTCGCATTTCATAAACCAGCGTGTCTGGGACGGGCTGTCGCCCGAGGATCAGCAGGTCCTGACCGAATTGTCCGGTGAACACCTCGCGCGCATGGTGGGTGCAAAGGTCACAGAACAGGCGCTGGCCGGGCGTGATGAGCTTGGCCAGACGGTTGAATACATTCAGCCCTCTGACGCTCTTATGACCAGCCTTCAAGAGGCGTCAAAACCGGTCGTCGATGCGTGGATTGCCAAGGTCGCAGATATGGGAGTCGATGGTCAGGCCGCGCTGGACTTCATGCGCGCCGAGGTCGAGCGCCTGAGCACCGTCAACGCCAACTGATGATGACAGACCGGGCCTTTCGGCACGATTGGCCCGGTACGTATCAACGCATCAAAAAGGGACAGGCGGATGTTTGACAAGATCATCGATACGCTCAGCAAGGCGGGCCTGATCATTGGATCAATTCTGCTCGCCATGATGATGCTGATCACTGTGGTAGACGTGTTCATGCGTTACGTGTTTTCTGCACCGATTTCCGGAAGCGCTGAGATGACGCAGATCCTTTTGACACTGACGGTGTTTGCCGGTTTCATTCTGGTCAGCCGCGATGGCACCCACGTTGTCGTCTCAATCTTTGAACCCTTCATCGACCGGCTGTCGACGCGCCTTTATCGACTGGTTTACGCAATCTCAAACACACTTGGCACCGCTTTCCTACTTTGGGTGCTGATCGTCGCCGTTCGTGATGCGTTCGAATACGAGGACGTGACCGAAGGTCTGGAAATCCCGTTTGGCTGGATCATCTCTGTGCTGATTGTATTTGTCGCCATCGCGCTTTTGGCGGGCTTCAAGGTTTTCACCAAAGGCCAAATCGGCCACGAGCCAGCAGATTAGAGGCCCATCATGACCAATGCGCTTATCGGCTTAGCCGTCGTCCTGTTCCTGAGCTTCATCGGTGTCCCACTGGGATACGCCACGCTTGTAGTCGGCGTTGTCGGGTTCGCGGCCTATCGCGGCCTGGATGCCTCCGTCGCGGTGTCTGGCCAATGGATCATCGAAATGACCATGAACCTGGGCCTGTCTGTCGTACCTCTCTTTATCTTAATGGGCACATTCATCCACCGCGCAGGCATATCTGACGAGCTTTACGAGGCCTCTTATGCGTGGCTCGGCAAGCTCAAGGGCGGCGTAGCCATGGCCACAGTATTCGCCTGCGCCGGCTTTGCCGCAGTCAGCGGCTCTTCACTGGCAACAGCTGCCACAATGAGCCGCGTCGCCATGCCCCCGATGCGGCGTTTTGGCTACAATGATGCGCTGTCGACCGGCACAATCGCGGCGGGCGGAACGCTGGGCATTATGATCCCCCCTTCTGTGCCAATGGTGATCTATGGCATTATCGTGGGCGAAGATATCGGCAAACTGTTTATCGCGGGCATCGTACCGGGCCTAATGCTGGTGTGCCTATTTCTGGTGGGTATCGCGATTGTTGTGCGCATCTTTCCTGACTCCGGCCCGCCCGGCACCGCGACGACCTGGGTTGAAAAACTGCGCGCCTCCAAGGCAACATGGCCAATTGTTCTATTGTTCATGGTTGTCCTGGGCGGCATATACACCGGCATTTTCACACCCACAGAATCCGCCGCCGTGGGGGCCTTCTTTGCGTTCATCTTTGCCATCTCGCGCGGACGCCTGCGCACATGGCCCGAACTGCTTCATGTGTTTGCAGACACGGTTAAGACGACAGGTATGATCTTTACCATCGTGTTCTGCGGCATGATGCTGGCCCAATTCGTGAACATTACTGGTATGCCATTTGAACTTGTCGCATTGGTCGAAGGCGAAGGCGCCATTTCTGCGACCCAGCTGGTTTTGGGGATCTGTGTGATCTGCGTCCTGCTTGGGATGATCTTTGAATCCTTGGGTATCCTGCTTTTGGTTGTGCCGGTCTTCCTACCCTCCCTGTCCGCGCTTGACGTTGACATGATCTGGTTCGGCATCATCATTATTTTGGTTGTTGAACTGGGGTTGATAACCCCCCCTATCGGCATGAATGTGTTTACGGTCAAGGCGGTCATACCCGATGTTGATCTGGCCAAGATGTTTATCGGTGTCACGCCGTTTATCTTCTCAATGCTGGCCGGGTTGCTGCTCTTGTTCCTCGTCCCCGAGATTGCCACGTGGCTGCCGGACCTGATGCGCTAACAGGCCTGCAAGACCAATACAGGAGCTCCGCGACGTGGACACCGCATTTGTTGTTATCACACTCGCCAGCCTGATCGCGTCTTTCGTGAACGCGGCTTTTGCCACCGGCGGAGTCTACATCCTGCTGATCGCCAGCGTCTCTGTCTTGCCGATCTCAGCGGCGGTTCCATTGCAATCCGCTTTCGCAGCCGGGTCACTCTCTGCACGGATTTACTATTTCTGGCGGCATATCGACTGGCGGATCGTACGCACCTTTGTTGTTGGATGCCTGTTCGGCGTCTATTTCGGCACCCGAACATTTGTCGTGCTGCCAGATGCGGTGATCTCCACCGCGCTAGGCTGCGTTCTCTTGGTCCTTATCTGGCTACCCAAAGGGCGCATCAACATCCCGCTCCGCCACCCCTTTTTCTTAGTTGGCGTCACCCACAGCTTTCTTGGCGCCATGTTCGGCGTCGGAGGCGTGCTTCAACCGCTCTTGCTGCGCACCGATCTGCTTAAACTACAAGTGACCGGAACGCTGGCGGCGTGCCTGCTGACCCTCGATGTCATGAAGGTGACAGGATATGTCAGCTTTGGCTTCAGCTATTTCGACTACATACCGCACATCATCGGTGCAACGCTTGCCGGGTTTGTCGGGACGTCGCTCGGAAAACGCGCCACACATCACGTGTCAGAAACCTTGTTTCGGCGAGTTTTCAGGATCCTCGTCTCGCTGATCGCACTACGCCTGATCTACAAGGGTCTGACCCTAGCGTCCTGAGGTCAATCCAGCCGCGCGCGGTCATTGCCCAAACGTCAAAGGCTCTGCCCCGGAATACGCAATCAGATCGGCCACCGAAAGACTGTCATCCTTGCGCTCGAAGGTACGGATATAGTCAACCATGGTATGAGAATGCTCTCGCATCATACCTTCCGCGCGCACTGCATCACCTTTTTCAATGGCCTCAAAAATAACCTGATGTTGGGCATTCCCAAGATGCAGCCGGAACAGGCCCCGCTCCATCTGATCAGATGACTCGCTTGTGGTCCGATCAAACACCATCGATCCAACTGCCAACATCGGAAGATGGCTGATCTGATCACATGTAAACCCAACATACTCATTGCCACAGGCGTTCAAGATGGTTGAGTGGAACACTTTGTTCGCCGCCTGCGCCTGTCGTTTGGCAGCATCACCAAAATCTGCCTGCCGCACGGTTTTGTCGATCGTTTCAATCGCGCGCGCCATATGTGGCAAATGCTGTGCCTTGTGCTCAGACTGCGCCATCAGCCGCGCCGCCAGACTTTCCAGATGACCACGAACCTGCACCGCCTGCAAAATCTCTTCAACCGTGGGCACATAAACCGTGTAGCCACGCCCTTCCCCCCGGCGGATGAGCTTTTCTCGCTCCAACAGCCTGAGAGCCAACCGAATTGGTGTACGTGAGACGTCGTAAATTTCGCATAGCCGCGCCTCTGAAAGGCGTTCATCCTCCTTAAAAACACCCATTATGATGTCTTGTCGAATGCGGGCGGCCAATTCTGTGTCAATGGATTCCATGCCTCATTGACCACACATGGGATCCCAAAGTCAAGACAGCCTAATCAATTGTAAAGCCCACACTTGTGGTCACAAAATGGATCCCAATTAAGGATCAGGCGCGATGATCACTCCAAATTTGCAAGATTCTTCTTGTTTTGGGATCCCAAGATGGTAATTAGGGTAACAGAGACATCGAGTCGGCGCTTAGGAACCCTTGCCACTACGCAAAATTGGGATCCCATAAACCGACAGCATCACGTCTGGGAGGACATTATGACATTCTCACGTTTCACGCTCACCGCCGCGCTCGCTGTTGGGCTTGGCATATCGACCCAAGCCGTAACTGCCGAAGAACTCAGCGTTGCCACTTTCCTGCCCCCACAGCACCACACCAATACTGGCATGTTCACATGGTTCGCCGAAGAGATCGACAAGCGCTCAGGCGGCACCCTGACCATGAAGCTTTACCCTGCCGGACAGCTGGGCGCTGGCCCCGTGCAGCAATACAAACGCGCCGTCGAGGGGGTCGCGGACATCACTTTTGGTGTCTCGGGCTACACTCCGGCACTATTCCCAAAAACGATGCTCGGCATCCTTCCCGGAGCCGCCGAGACCGCCGATCAATCCACTCGCGCCCTTTGGAATATCTTCGATGAGCATCTCGCGGATGAATATGAAGACGTCAAAGTTCTGGCCGTTGGCACCGTCGCCGGTAACCTCTTTGCCGCAACCCGCGATGTTTCGACTATGGACGGTATGAAAGGGGCCAAGATTGTTCCCTTCGCCGCCATGACCACACCCATTATCGAAGCACTGGGTGCTGTGCCGGTTCAAATGCCTGTGACGGAAATGTACACCGGCCTTTCGACAGGAACCATCGACGCGACAACGGCGTCCTATAACAACATCACTGCGCCTTGGAATTTCTGGGACGTGTCCGGCTACATTGTCGAAAACGTGCCCACAACCTTCGCCGTGACCTACGCGGTGATGAACAAAGAGCGCTATATGAGCCTTTCGGACGAACATCGCGCCATCATAGACGAAGTCGCCGGTCTGCCAATGTCGCTGGAATTGGCAAAATCGTTTGACGGTGCGGATGAGGTTTCAAAGAAACTGATCGCAGAGGCCACCGACAAAAACTACGAGTGGAAGGTCGTCACAGACGCGGAACGCGCCAAGATGGACGCCGCGGTCGCCCAAGGTCTGGAAGCGATCTTTGCCGATTATGAAGGCCGCGGCATCTCTAATGTCCGCGAGATCTACGGCGCGCTGAACCAATAAGCGCAGCATTAGCACCCCGGAGTTGGCTTCGGGGTGCAAAATACAAGAGGGGGAAACAAATGACATTCAGCACGTTCAAATTTGCCACCGCGTTTGCCAGCGTATTCAGCCTGACGGGCCTATCCGCATATGCAGAGGAACTTTCCGTCGCGACTTTCGTACCGCCCAGCCACGAGACCGTCACAAAGGCATTGGCTTGGTTCGAAAGCGAACTGACAGAACGCTCCAATGGCGAGATCACGATCAAACTTTATGCCGCAGGCCAGCTTGGCGCAGGTCCGGTCCAACAATACAAACGCGCCGTTGAAGGTGTCGCCGATATTACGTTCGGTATCGCGTCCACCACGCCGACCCTTTTCCCCAAAACGATGCTGGCGATCCTTCCGGGCAAGGCGGTCGACGGTCCCGACTCGACGGAACGCATGTGGCGCGTTTTCGACGAGTACATGGCCGATGAGTGGTCCGACGTGAAGGTTCTCGGGATCGCTAACCCTGCCGGCGGAATGATCATCGCCAACCGAGACGTCTCGACCATTGAAGGAATGAAGGGAGCAAAAATCGTCCCTTGGGCCTCTATGACGACGCCGGTGATGAAAGGTATGGGCGCGGTTCCTGTTCAGATGGACCCGACAGAACACTACACGGCTCTTTCCACTGGAACAATCGATGGGGCGATTTCGTCGATCAACAACATCATGCCGCCGTGGAACCTTGATGAAGTAGCAGAATATGCTGTCGTAAACACACCTGCGACATTCAACCCTGTGTTCTACGTCATGAACAAAGAGCGTTACGAAAGTCTCAGCGCCGAGCACCAAGCAATCATTGACGAGATTTCGGGCCTTCCCTTCTCAAGAGAACTCGCACGCGCTTTCCACGAAGCTGATCTTGAGGCGCTGGAATGGAAAGACGAAAAAATCGCCGCCGGAGAGTTGAACGTTAAATGGATCGTGGCGTCCCCGGAAGAACGCGCCAAGATGGAGGCCGCTGCCGCAGTGGGCATGGCCGAAATCTACGAGGACTACGCAGCGCGTGGAATTCCCAACGCACAGGAAATTTACGAAGCGCTGAACCAGTAGCGCCTGCACTTTGAAACGCCGGGCTTCGGCCCGGTGTGTCCTCCAAAAGAACATTTTGGCATTCGGTTGTGGGCAACCAATTTCCAGAACGTTTTCGCGTCTCGCTGTATATTTCCAAAAGGGAGCTAACCAATGGTTGTCATCGTTCCTACCAACAAATCAGTCGAAGATTTTGAAGGTCTGCACCTCTATCACGGTGCGATTTCGAATTGTTCAATGCGCGTTCGCATGACCCTGATTGAAAAGGGGTTGGATTGGGAAAGCCATCATCTCGACCTGAAAAAGAAAGAGAACATCACTGACGTGTATTTCGGGATTAATCCGAATGGCCTGGTGCCAACTTTGGTCGACAATGGCGTGGTCCATATCGAGTCCAACGACATCATTGATTATCTCGACGACACCTATCCAAAGCCATCTTTACGGGCCGAGAACAACGAAGAGATGATGGAATGGCTGCATCTGGCTGCTGCCATCCATGTGCCGGCCTGCAAACCCTATGTTTACGCCACCAAGATGGCGGCAAAGATCAAAAAAACCCCCGAAGAGCAGGCGAAATACGACGCGCTGCAAAAGAACCAGGAACTAAAGGATTTCCACGGAAAGCACGCGGGCGACAAGAGCTTCAGCACCAGCGACTTTGACAAGGCCAAAGCGATCCTTGGCGCGTGCTTCACTAAACTGGAAGTCACTCTGGAAGGGCGCGACTGGATCATGGGCGACCGCTTTTCGCTGGCAGATATCTCGTGGATCCCGCTCTATTTCGTGATTGTTGGTTGCGGGTTTTCTTTCGAAAACTATCCAAACATTCGTCGCTGGGCCGCCGCCTTTGAGGCCCGCGAAAGCTATCAACAGGGCATCCTGAAATGGTGCCCCGATTTCTCACTAGTCTGAAAAGAGCAGGAACGATGTCACAAGATTCCAATCTGCCCCGCCCGATCCGCTTGCTCGACACGGGCTTGACGTGGGTGTCGCTGGTGTGCGGCGGCGCCACGCTGATCTTTATGACCGGGTATTCGGTCTGGAACGTCCTGATCATGCGCAAGGCGTTGAACGCTCCCATTGTCGGCGCCGAGGATCTGCTGATCCTGTCACTGGTTGTGATCGTTGCTCTGTCGATACCCTTGGGCGCGCGCACCGGGGCGCATATCGAGATTGAAGTACTTGAATCGCGCATGTCGGCTGCGTTCGCCAAATGGTCGATGATCCTGATGAAGCTCATGGGGATCGTCCTGCTGGCGTTCATGTCGTGGCGGCTCTGGCACGCCGGGGGCACCGCCAGTAAATTTGGCGAGACCACCCAACAGCTGCTGATCTCGTTTGAACCATTCTACTATCTTCTGTCCGCCTCGGCCGCAATTTACGCCGTCGTACTGGTGCTCGACATCTGGCAACTGCTGCGCAGCAACGCCGTGCAATCATTGCGCATCACAGGAGACACACTGTGATCAGCATGACCGCACTCGGCCTGCTTGGCCTTCTCGCACTCTTCATTCTGCTTGCCTTACGCATGCCTGTTGCTCTCTCAATGCTGGGCGTCGGGTTCGTGGGCACCGTGATCGCCAACGCCAACAAGTTCATGATGGTCGGCATGGCCGAAGATCAGGCATGGGCGCGCGGGCTGAAAATCGCGTATTCTAATATCGCGGGCGAAACCTTTGAAGCCGCGTCAAACTATAACCTTTTGGTCATCCCGATGTTCGTCCTGATGGGCAACCTTGCAGGTGTCTCGGGCATGTCCAATGATCTCTTCACAGCGGCCTATCGCTGGATGGGGCATCTGCGCGGCGGATTGGCCTCGGCCACCATTGCCGCCTGCGCTGGATTTGCTGCACTTTCTGGCTCGTCTCTGGCTTCTGCCGTCACTATGGGCCGTGTCGCCTTGCCGGAAATGAAGCGCTACAACTACGCCGACAGCCTTGCCACAGGCTCCGTCGCAGCAGGTGGCACACTTGGGTTTCTGATCCCACCATCAGGCGGCATGATCATCTACGCGGTCCTGACAGAACAGTCGATCGGCCGCCTGTTCATGGCCGGTGTCTTTCCCGGCATCATCCTCACACTTCTGTTCATCGGCGCGATTTACTGGACTGTGGGCCGCAACCCCGAGGCCGGCCCACGCGGCGAACGGTTTGCGCGGCGTGAAAAGATCGCATCGCTCTGGAACGCGCTGCCCATCCTGATCGTGGTGCTGGCCACAATCGGCGGCATGTACACCGGCTTTTTCACCCCGGTCGAGGCCTCATCCGTTGGCGCTTTCTTGACATTCCTCGTCGCGCTGGGGCGCCGCTCACTTAACTGGCAGGCATCCAAAACCGTGATTCTGGAAACCATGAATGCCACCGCCACCGTGTTCATGATTATCATCGGCGCCTTTGTTTTCATTCCCTTCATGTCGCTGACCGAACTGCCCGCACAGCTTGTCACGATCCTTACATCCCTGCCTATCGGCGAAATTGGCATCCTCTTGATCGTGGTGCTGATCTACATGTTCCTAGGAATGTTCCTCGAAGCCATGGCGATGCTTGTTCTGACCATCCCCGTGGTGATCCCCATCGCCATCGCCTTGGACTGGAACCTTATCTGGTTCGGCATCATCGTGGTGATCGTGCTTGAAATGGGCATGATCAGCCCACCGGTCGGGATCAACGTTTTCATCGTGAAATCCATCGCCCCCGAGGTTCCCATGAGCCAGATTTTCCGCGGTATCTGGCCGTTCTGGTTTGCCATGGCGGGCATGATTGGTCTGCTCATCCTCTTCCCACAAATCGCACTGTACCTGCCGGAAAAAGTTGTCGGCGGCTAGAAACAGGAGACGTCTTATGGACACAACAACTGAAACAAGAACGCTACAGCACTTTATCGGCGGGGCGTGGGTTGATGCCAAAGACGGCGCAACTTTCGAAGTTCTCAACCCTCTGGATGACAGCCTCTATCTCCACGCTGCTAAAGGTGCTGCGTCAGATATGGACAACGCAGTTGCAAAAGCCAAGGCCGCTTTCCCGGCCTATAAAGAAACCACGCCCACCCAGCGGGAACGCTGGTTGCTGCGCGTGGCCGAACTAATGGAAGCGCGTCAAAAGGATCTGGTGGATTGCCTGATCGACGAAATCGGCTCGCCCGTTCAAAAGGCAATGTTTGAATTCACCAAAGGGCTGACCATGGTGCGCGCTGCCGCCGGCCTGTGCCGCAACGTGCGCGGTGAAACCATCCCTTCGGACGCGCCCGGCAAATTCTCGATGTCGATCCGCGAACCTCTGGGCGTGGTGGCCGTGATCACGCCGTTCAACGTGCCCCTGATCAAAACCACCCGCTTGGTCGCTAACGCGTTGGCCGTGGGCAACACAGTCGTGCACCTTCCCTCGGAAATGGCCCCCCATCTCACGGTGATCTTCGCTGAAATCATCGCCGAAGCCGGATTCCCCGATGGGGCCTACAACGTCGTGACCGGCCTTGGCTCCGAAATTGGCGACAACCTGACCGGCAACAAGGACGTGGATTTTGTCACCTTTACCGGCTCCACCGTTGTTGGTCAGCACATCAACGAAATCTGCGCCAAGAATAAAACGCCGAACACATTAGAGCTCGGCGGCAAAAGTCCCACAGTCATTCTGGCCGATGCGGATCTGGACAAGGTGATGCCGCTGGCGGCGCGCTCGATCTTCATGTTCGCCGGACAGGCCTGTATCGGGTCCAGCCGCTTTTACGTCGAGCGGCCGCTTTATGACGAATTCGTCAAACGGTTCTCGGGAATGATTGGTAAAATCGGAATGGGTGATCTGCGCGATCCCAACACAGTCATTGCTCCGGCGATCTCACCGCGCCAACGTGACCGGATCCGCAGCCATATCGAGGATGCCCGCGCCAAAGGCGCCACTGTTCATGGCGGCGAATGGAAGGGCAACCGCTGCCAGCCTACCCTGCTCACCAACGTCACCGAAGACATGACTGTCTGCAAAACGGAAACCTTCGGCCCCGTCACGTCGATCTATCCAATCGATAGTTACGAGGAAGGTTTGGCTAAAGCAAACGATACGGAATACGGCCTGTCCTCGGCCATCTTTACCAATGACATAGAAAAGGCATTTCACTTTGCCCGCAATATCGACGCGGGCATGTGCCACATCAACGGACCAACCATCCACGACGAGGCCCACGTGCCCTTTGGCGGCAATGGCGAATCCGGCGTAGGTCGCGAAGGCACAGACGCCGATATGGAAGCTATGACAGAACTGAAATGGGTTACGGTGCAGCTATGACATTTACACTTTATCATCACGGGTCGTCTGTTTGCGCCGCCAAGGTGCGGTTTGCCATGGCCGAAAAGGGGCTCGACTGGGACGGCGTCTATATCGACATCCTCAAAGGAGAGCAGTTCGACCCCGCATACCAGAAGCTGAACCCGAAATCCGTTGTGCCAACCTTGGTGCATGACGGCACGGTGATCGTCGACTCGACCGTGATCTGCGAATATCTGGACCAGCTCGCCCCCGACACCAGCGTACACCCCACCGACCCGGTCGAACGTGCTCAGGCGCGCTATTGGACCAAAGCCGTGGACGAAGATCTTCACCCGGCCTGTGGCGCCGTGACCTTTGTCTGCTCACACCGCCATACCGTGCTGAAAAATCTCGGTGAGGAAGGTGTCAAAAAATTCCTCGCCTCTACACCGCCCATGTCGGTGACTTCAAACTGGAAAGACCTCAAAGACAGCTACACGCGCTTTGGGTTTGACGCGCCTGGTGCTGCGGAAAAGGTAAAACTCTACGACAGCTATCTCCAGAAAATGGAAGCCGCACTTGAGGGCGGCAACGACTGGCTCGTCGGTAACACATTCTCAATCGCAGACATCGCCATGACACCCTATGTCAACCGACTCGCGATGATGTCCATGCGCGGCATGTGGGAAAACGGACGCCTCCCAAACGTGGAAAAGTGGTTCGCCCGGATAGAAGCGCTGCCAAACTTCAAGAAGTGCCTGATAGACTGGGTGCCCGAAGACCTGACCAACGACTTACGCGAAAACGGTGCCAAAAGCTGGACCGAAGTCGCAAATATTCTTGAAATCGAAATTTGAACCGGGAGGACAACATGGGACGTTTGCAAGGAAAGACCGCCGTCATTACGGGCGCTGGCCGTGGCATTGGCGCGGTGATGGCCAAGCATATGGCCAACGAAGGGGCCAACGTGGTTGTGACCGACGTGCTGGACACCGCCGATACTGTCAACGCGATCAAGGCCGATGGCGGCTCTGCCATCGGGCTCAGCGTTAATGTCACTTCGGACGATGATCTGAACGCCATGGTGGCCGCGACCGAGCAAGAGTTCGGAAGCCTTGATATTCTTGTCAATAACGCCTCAATTTTTGCCGCATTGCAGCCAAAGCCGTTCATGCAGATCGACAATGACGAGTTTGACAAGGTGATGACAGTCAATGCACGCGGCGTGCATCAGGCGACCAAGGCTGTTGTGCCCGCCATGTTGCGCGCAGGTGGCGGCAAGGTGGTGAACATCGCCTCTGGTACGTTTTATTATGGGCCTCCCGGCCTGTCGCACTACACCGCCTCCAAGGGCGCGGTGATTGCGTTGACCCGCGGCCATGCGCGCGAACTTGGTGACAAGAACATCCAGATCAACGCCATCGCACCGGGCCTAACAGAATCCGAGGCGCTTCAAGGCCATGCTGGTTTTGATCCAGCGCGCGGCCCAACGGTTGCATCCCGCTCGATCAAGCGCGAAATGACGCCCGAAGACCTGCTGGGATCCCTGATGTTCCTCGTCACATCCGACAGTGACTTCATGACCGGGCAAACCCTGAACGTCGATGGCGGCAAGGTGAACCTCTGACCATGGCCCAGCGCTATTCCCTTGTTCCGCCGGGTGGTGGCCCGAATTACGACTGGTCGGCGGATCATACCTTTGTCAAGGTCTCCGCCGCTGACACAGGCGGGCAATACACACTGATGGAGGACAATCTGAAAGCCAATTTCAGGTTGGGCCTGCACCTGCACCGCCACCATGCCGAGACATTCTATATTCTCGAAGGAACGGTGGATTTCTTTGTGGATGGCGATTGGATGGCCGCCCCAACCGGCACTTGTTTGCATGTTCCGCCCGGCGTGCCCCATGCCTGCATGATGGCCAACGGATGCACCCACGCCCGTATGCTGATGATCTATCAACCCTCTGGGTTTGATCAGTTCCTCGCAGAAATGGCACAGATGGACGAAGCGGACTTTGAAGACGACGCCAAAATGGCGGCACTGAATGAGAAATACGACATCGTAAACATCGGGCCAATGCCAGACAGGCCCTGATGGCTCTTAATCAACACCACGATACCAACGCTCCGATCCGGGGCGCGATGAAACACGGGATGACGCAACATGGCTACACTTGGCGAAAACATCATCGGTAACAGCGGCCTGCCGCCCTTTTTCAAGGTCGCAAATGCCGACACGGTTGGCATCGACGCGCCACAAAACCGCAAGGGCGACGCGCTCCGTACATGGGTGCGCTCGCTGTCGGGCTTTCAAAAGGAGGCGCTGATCCGATCCGCCAAAACCGGCGACACATGGCGCCTGGTCAGCGATGAAGGACCCTATCTCAACGGTCACGACGCGGCCCCCTGCCCGCTGGCCTTTCTGTCCTCTGGCATGGTCGCCAGCTTCATGAACGAAATCCTCGCATTGGCCAAATTGCAGGGGATCGAAATCCGCAAACTCAAGCTGATCCAGGACAATTACTACACCATGCAAGGTTCCATGATGAAACGCACCATGATTGGTGGCGCGGAAAACATCGACCTTCAGGTCGAGATCGACTGTGATCTCAACGATGCCGCGCTCAACGAATTCCTCATCAATGCAACCTACGCCTCTCCCCTCAACGGGCTGATGCGCGGCCAGCTGGAAAGCCTGTTCAAACTGGGCAAGAATGGGCAGGAACTGCCAACGGCCAAGGTCGCAGAGCTCGACGGCGCGCTGTTCCCCGACCCCGGCAACCACTTTGCCAAGTCTATCCCGTCTCCGGCGGAACTCACACTGATGCAACCGGTTGGAAAGACCCCGAAAAAGGATGTAGTCAAAGGCACCACCGCCGGCGGTTCCTCTCTATCGGATGAACAAGACAGGCGGCTAAACATCGGCGCCGTCGCTGTGCTGCGCGAGGATGGGATCAAAGACATCCAACAGATGCAGTATTCGCCCTACGGCACATCCTTCCGCTTTCTCAGCTCCGAAGACGGCCGCGCACCAGACGCCAATACGCTGATCTCGGCGGGCATCGGTTTTTGTTTCATGACCCAGTTTGGACGCTTCGTGTCGATGTTAAACCTCGACCTGCCCGACTATCGCATCGTCCAGGACACGCATTTCTCACTCGGCGGTGCCTCGGGTGGCACCGGCAAGGCAGGAGAGGCGGACCCGATCGAGACCCATGTCTACCTTGAAACCGGCGAAAGCGACGAAACCGCCCAAGAGATGCTGGATATCTCTGAACAAACCTGCTTTCTGCACGCCTTCTGCCGTACAGACCTTAAAACCAAATTACAGGTCAAAAGGGTCTGAGCCGGGAACAGCGCGATGCCAAACACCATGGATCTCACTTCCAAAGATGGCTTCTTTGCCATCGCGCGCCGGCGTTCCGTCGTTCGGCGCGCTGCAAGCGTGGCGATCGTTGTTGGTATCGTATTGGGGATGTTAAACCATGGCGACGCCGTGTTGACCGGTTCTGTAACCGATATACAAATCGTCAAAATCTGCCTGACTTTTCTGGTGCCCTATTCGGTCTCAACCTACTCTTCGGTCCTCGCTATCCGGGAACGCGACGCGCAAAAGACCATGGGATAACCACCTCTGTCAGATGGGCGTTACGCCCATCAACGAAGGTGCCCTGCACACAGCCGCTTCAAACAAAACCAGTGCCGCGATTTACGTATTAAACAGGAAATGCATCACATCCCCGTCTTTGACGAGATAACTCTTGCCTTCCGCCCGCATCTTGCCTGCTTCCTTGGCGCCCTGCTCACCGTTACAGGTGATATAGTCGTCATAGGCGATGGTCTCGGCCCGGATGAATCCTTTTTCAAAATCCCCATGAATGACGCCTGCGGCCTGCGGGGCCAGCGTACCCTGCTTAATCGTCCAGGCACGCGCCTCTTTGGGACCAACCGTGAAGTAAGTTTCCAGATGCAACAGCTCGTAACCGGCACGGATCAAACGGTCCAGCCCAGCCTCTTCCAAACCCATCTCAGTCAGGAACATCTCGGCCTCATCGGCTTCAAGCTGACTAATCTCTTCTTCGATCTGGGCGCTGATAATCACGTGGCTATTGCCCTGCGCTGCGGCCATTTCGGCCACTTGCGTCGAAAATGCGTTGCCCTCTGCCGCCTCGGCTTCACCTACGTTGCAAACATACAGGATCGGCTTTGTGGTCAACAGTTGCAGCATCTTCCAGGCTTTGGCGTCTTCGTCGTCCACCTCAACCACCCGCGCGGGCTTGCCTTCTTCCAGAACCGCCAGCGCCTCTTTGAGCAGACGCTCCTGTAACAGCGCTTCCTTGTCACCGCCGCGCACCTTGCGCACCAGCCCCTGAAGCCGCTTCTCGATGCTCTCGATATCGGCCAGCATAAGCTCGGTCTCAATGGTCTCGGCATCCGCCACCGGATCAACGCGCCCATCTACGTGGGTCACGTCACCGTCTTCAAAACAGCGCAGCACATGGGCAATCGCGTCCGTTTCGCGGATATTGGCCAGAAACTGGTTGCCCAGCCCCTCGCCTTTGCTCGCACCCTTGACCAGCCCGGCAATGTCCACAAAAGTCATCCGCGTTGGGATGATCTGCTTGGACGCCGCAATCGCGGCCAGCTTGTCCAGTCGCGCGTCCGGCACACCCACATCACCGACATTCGGCTCGATGGTGCAGAACGGAAAATTCGCCGCCTGCGCCGCAGCGGTTTTGGTCAGCGCGTTGAACAGTGTCGACTTGCCCACATTAGGCAGTCCCACGATCCCCATTTTGAAACCCATTGCGGCCTCCTGAATACATCTCGCGCTGCTAATATGCAGTGTTTGGGGCGCGCGCAAGCGGTGTGTTAAACTCAGCCAAGGAGGACACCAAGCATGAGTTTCATTCCCTATCTCAAATTCTACGGCACATGCGAGGCCGCAATGACATTTTACGCTGACTTGTTTGGCGCAACCGAAGTGCAGATCCTGCGCTATTCAGACGCGCCCAAATCTGAAGGTTTACCGACCTCAGATGCGGTTATGTATTCGCATATCATGGTTGGCGAGCACACATGCCTCATGGCCTCTGACCTCCCCCCCGGATCAGAACCAGCACCGCAACAATCCGTGTCGGTCAATCACCCAGTGGCAACCATCGAAGAGGGCAAGCGCATCTTTGAACAATTGTCAGCGGGCGGTACAATCACCATGCCGTACGCGCAAACCTTCTTTGCCCCGGCCTTTGGTATGGTCCAGGATCGGTTTGGCACCCATTGGATGATTGGAGTTGAGCCACCTTCTACCTAAGGTAAATCATAGCCCACCTCTTCGCCACACTGTTTAACTTTCCGTGATATTCACTGAAATTCTCTTTGTTACACCCGTTTTCTGTGCACATATCGCAACAACTCACTACGCGGAACGGATCGACCAGAATATGAAACGCCTCGCACTTACGTTTGCCGCCGCCCTGCTCGCAACACAGGCCGCCGGTCAGGAATTTATCGTCGGACTTGGATATTCGGATTACTCAGATGGCAACGCCAGCGATGCCACTGCCATTGATTTGGAATACCATCTCAAACCTTTTGATCAGCGTGGCAATTTCACGATCGGCCTTGGCGGTGTGCTTGCCGCAGATTCCGAGGAAAACGTCTTTTTCGGTGTTGGTCTTGTGAACAAGTATCAGTTCAACGAAAACTGGTTCGCCGAACTTACCTTCATGCCCGGCGCCTTTTTTGAGGGCAGCTCCAACAACGATCTCGGTCAAACCCTCGAATTCCGTAGCCTTCTCGCCTTTGGATACCGCTTCAACCCAAAGTCGGCCATCTCGCTCGGGTTTCAGCATAAATCCAATGCGGCCCTCAGTTCGGTCAATCCGGGCGTGAACACGCTGACAGTGCGCTATCACCATTCCTTCTGATTTCGGCTCCATGCGGTCCCGACGGGATTGATTTCCCCTGCCGCTTCCGGCACATGGGGGCAAAGCAGACAAAGGGACACGCCGATGACACGTATCGACGCCAAATTCGCAGAGCTTCAGGCCGCCGGTAAGAAAGCCTTTGTGGCTTATGTCATGGCGGGTGACCCGGACTACGACACCTCGCTTGAGATCGTCAAAGGCTTGCCTGACGCTGGCGTCGATGTAATCGAATTGGGCCTGCCCTTTACCGATCCAATGGCCGACGGCCCCACAATCCAGCTCGCCGGGCAACGCGCGCTCGAGGGTGGTATGACCCTGCAAAAAACCCTCGATCTGGCTGCCGAGTTCCGCAAGACCGACAATACCACACCGATCGTGATGATGGGTTATTACAATCCGATCTACAGCCGCGGTGTCGACACGTTCCTGACCGATGCCAAGGCCGCGGGCATTGACGGTCTGATCGTGGTCGACCTCCCCCCCGAGGAAGACGACGAACTTTGCATTCCTGCACAGGCAGCGGGCCTCAACTTCATCCGCCTCGCCACCCCGACAACAGACGACAAACGCCTGCCGACCGTCCTGCAAAACACCTCCGGCTTTGTCTATTACGTCTCGATCACAGGCATCACCGGCGCGGGCGAGGCTGAGGCCACCAATGTTGGCCCCGAGGTTGCGCGCATCAAATCAAGCACCGACCTGCCCGTGATTGTTGGCTTTGGCATCAACACGCCCGAGAAATCCGCCGCCATCGCCTCTGTCGCGGACGGCGCTGTGGTGGGCTCCGCCATCGTCGGTCAGATTGGCGCAGGCAAGCCGGTTTCCGATGTGCTCGCCTTTGTGAAAACCCTCGCAGACGGCGCGCACTCGGTCTAAGTAAACGCCAAACCGCGCTTGTCTGCGCAATAATCCTTGATCGACAACGCCCATCCGCTATCCTTGTCTCGCTCAAGTCGGCAGGCAGTGAGCGTAATCGGTGTGTGCCAGCTCTTCTTTCGATTTAGGAGGATATGAGATGGAGCAACACACCGACACCACCCCCCGCAAACGTCGCGGTCGCAAAAACCCACCCACCAGCCGCGCGTCTGCTGACGCCTTTTCTCTTGAACACGTCATCGGCCCCCGCGCCGGGTTCGGCTTTCTTGACAGCGACCGCATGGCCTTTCTCAAAGAACGCGTTCTGCGCCTTCTCCAAGACTACGGTGTCATGATCGTCCACCCCGAGGCGCACGCCGCGCTGATCAAGGCAGGCGCACGTGAAGGGTCAGAGGCGGGCCGCCTGCGCATGCCCCGCGCCCTCGTACACGAGTCCTTGGCAGCCACCCCCAAAACCACCACGCTTGCGGGAAAAACCCGCGCTTTTGACATGCAGATCCCCCGCGCCGATCAGGGGTTCATCTTACGCACCGGCACTGGCGGGCATGGCTATGTCGACCCGCGCGACGCCTCGTACCGCAACATGGACCTGAAAGCAGTGGGCGAGATTGCCGCCGTTGCAGACAGTCTCGATCAGGTTGGGTTCATCGCACACCCCTTTGTGCATGGCGTGCCAGAGGTTACGGCAGACATCCACTCATATGCCCGCATCAGCGGTTACACCAACAAACATGTATGGATGCAGCCCTACCAAAAGGAAAACGTCGACTACCTGTTGAAAATCGCCGCCATTGCTGCCGGGGGCGAAGATCAGCTGCGCGCGCACCCGTCGACCAGCACGATCACCTGCTCGTTCTCGCCGCTCGAGTTCAAATACATGGACACCGAGGTGATCATCGCCTGTGGCAAATTCGGCGTGCCCGTGCACGCCTGTTCGCTGCCCAGCGCGGGTGGCACCGCGCCGCTTTCGGCGCCGTCTCTCACACTCATGGCCGTGACCGAAATCATCGGCATGATCACCATGGCGCATGTGCTCTCGCCCGGCCTGCCCGTGATTGCCACACCTCTCATGTTCGCACTCGACATGCGCACTGGCAGCGCCCTGCAATCCAGCGTTGAGGCGCTTCAGGCAGCCTCTCTCTCAATCCAGCTTTGCAAAAGCTACGGCCTAATGGCGCACACTTACGGTTCTGGGTCCGATACCCCGGATGCCGATCACCAATCCATGGCAGAACGCGCCATGCTCATGCAAACCGTCGCGCTTTCCGGGGCCGACATCCTCGGTGGCATCGGCCAGCTGGAATGCGCCACTGTGTTCAGCCCGGTTCAGGCGGTACTCGACAATGAAATCGGCGCCATGATCCGCCGTTTTCTGCGTGTTCCTGAAATCTCAGACGAGGCGCTCAATTTCGATGGCATGATGAACGTCGCCGTGGGGGGGCATTTCCTTGACGCTGATCACACCGTCACCGGATGTCGCGATCAGTTCACGCCGCGTATCTTCCAGCGCGTGGGCCGCGATGATTACGAGGCCAGCAACCGACGCGGCGCCTTTGAGGAAGCCCGCGATCAGGCATTGTCTGTCATTAACAACGCGCCTGACAACGGCCTCCTTTCCGAAGACCAAAACACCGAAATAACTGCACTCGCGGCGGCGGCCGACAAGCACATTGTCGAAGTCTATTCCGGCAAGGTCGAAACAATCTGATCCGCCTATCAAAATCCACCGCTGCGCCCCATCGGCGCGGCGGGTCCCTTATTTCATCACGGATATTGCCAAAACACCCCCGCATTGGTAAAGGAACTTAACCAATATCGAGGGAAAATTCCGCAAATGCCACCCATCACCTGCATCGAAGACCTCAGACGCATCTATGAACGCCGCGTGCCACGCATGTTCTATGACTATGCGGAATCCGGCAGCTGGACCGAAAAAACCTTTCGCGAAAACACCTCGGATTTTGACGACATCTACTTGCGCCAACGTGTCGCCGTCGACATGACGGGCCGCTCTACTGCCACACAAATGATTGGTGAAGATGTTTCGATGCCGGTTGCCCTCGCGCCGGTCGGCCTCACCGGAATGCAAGATGCGGATGGCGAAATAAAAGCCGCCCGCGCCGCCGAAAAATTCGGCGTACCCTTCACCCTCTCCACCATGTCGATCTGCTCAATCGAGGATGTGGCTGAACACACCACCAAACCCTATTGGTTTCAGGTCTACACCCTCAGAGACGAAGACTTCATGCGCCGCCTGTTTGCGCGCGCCAAAGACGCAGGCTGTTCGACCATCGTGATCACCGTCGACCTGCAACTGATGGGTCAGCGCCACAAAGACATAAAAAATGGCCTCTCCGCCCCGCCCAAACTGACCCCAAAATCTGTCGCCAACATGATGACCAAGGTGCAATGGGGCCTTGGGATGTTGGGCACCAAGCGCCGGTTCTTTGGCAACATCGTCGGCCACGCCAAAGGCGTCGATGATGCCAGCTCACTGTCTTCATGGACGGCGCAAGCCTTTGACCAATCCCTGAACTGGGAACAGATCGCCAAATTCCGCAAAATGTGGGACGGCAAGTTCATCATCAAAGGGATCCTCGACGCCGAAGACGCCAGACAGGCGCTTAATGTCGGGGCAGACGCAATTATCGTCTCCAATCACGGCGGGCGCCAACTGGACAGCGCCCTCAGCTCGATCCGCGCCCTACCAGCCATTCTGGATGCGGTTGGGGATCAGATCGAAGTTCATATCGACAGCGGCATCCGCTCGGGTCAGGACGTGCTCAAGGCGATGGCGATGGGGGCCAAGGGCACCTATATCGGACGCGCATTTGTCTACGGCCTTGGTGCCATGGGCGAGGCTGGCGTGACTAAGGCGCTCGAGGTTATTCACAAAGAACTCGACCTCTCTATGGCCCTTTGTGGGCGGCGTAATATCAATGATCTGGACCGCGACATACTGCTGATCCCAGAAGGGTTCGAAGGACACTGGCAACCCTGACGTGGCGCTTTGACAAACCTTTGCCCGTTGCGCGATAAAGACAGCGGGCAGAACAACAAAAACGGGGCCGTCAACGTGCTGGTATTCTTCAAGCAGAAACTCACCATGCTTGCGGTGCCAAAAACTGGCACCACCGCATACGAAACCAAGCTGCGCCCCCTTGCCGATATCGCATTTCGCAAGGGCACCAAGCATATGACAATGGGCAAGTATCACAGCCGCCTTGCCCCTTTTCTCCAAGAGACGTATCGCCAGAATCCCGAACGCCTTGCCGTAATGCGCGACCCTGTCGATGTGATCCGCAGCTGGTACAAATACCGCAGCCCCGACCGCATGGGTGACAATCCCTATTGTCACGGCGGCGTCAGCTTTGATGAGTTTGTTCTGGATGTGATTTCCGACAATCCCAGCAAACCGGCGGGCGTCGGCAGCCAACGGGCCTTTCTCTCGATCCCCGGTGGCATCGTGCCCGTGCACCACCTCTTTGCCTATGAACATCAGCGCGCCTTGCGCGACTTTCTCAGCGAACGGTTCGAACGCGAGATTGAGCCAAAACCCAAAAACGTATCCCCCTCGATCCCTGCGCCGATCTCGCCCGAGGTTGAACGCAAGCTACGGACTGCACGCGCACCTGAATTTGAGCTCTACGACCAAATAATACAGGCGGGCGGCGTTCTGCGCGCCTATATCGGCTGAACCTGCGCATTTTCGACAAAAATGCGTACGAATCCCCCTTTGCAATTGACCAAAACCGGGCTAAGGACGCGGCTTCACGCGGGGATACAGCCTTGGAGGATCCCCGCCCTATTTATGGAGTATTCAATATGGCTGGTCAGATTCCTGATCTTCACGCCGAAGCACGCACGGGGACAGGCAAGGGCGCCGCTCGTCAAGCGCGTCGCGACGGATTTGTTCCTGGTGTTGTCTATGGCGGCGAAGCCGACCCACAAGCGATCCAGATCCCGTTCAACGTTCTGCTGAAAAAACTCAAAGCAGGCCGCTTCTTGTCCACGCTGTGGAACCTCAAAGTTGAAGGTGAAGAAGACGTTCGTGTGATCTGCCGCGGCGTTCAGCGCGACGTGGTCAAAGATCTTCCGACCCATATCGACCTGCTGCGCCTGCGCCGCACCTCGAAAATCAACATCTTCATTCACGTGGACTTCATCAACGAAGAAGAAGCCCCCGGCATCAAAAAGGGCGGCGTTCTGACGATTGTACGCCCTGAAGTCGAGCTGAACGTGACTGCGGGTGACATCCCTGAGAAAATCACCGTCGATCTGGCCGGTCTGGAAGTGGGCGACACCGTCACCATCTCCAACGTGACCCTGCCATCGGGTGCCAAAGCAACCATCGACCGCGACTTCGTGATCGCCAACATCTCGGCCCCATCGGGTCTGCGTTCTTCCGAAAACGAAGAAGGTGACGGCGAAGCAGAAGCAGTGGCCGAAGAGGCAACTGCAGAAGAATAATCGCTCCGAGCCTTCGGACGATGGAAAACGGCGCCTCCCTCGGGGCGCCGTTTTTTGTTGCAATTGAGCCAAGTGAACGGCCCACACAATCGCGCGGACCGCCCGCTTCAATCATTCCAGACCATTTGCCTCACGCGCGGCTTTACGCTTGCGCCAGGTGTCGCCCATACCCTCTCTCAGGCTTGGCGGCAGGTCTTCGATATTGATAATCAGGTCACGATCCCCGGTCGGCCAATCGGTCAACAACTCAGGGTGATACCCTTCGGGATAATACAATTCCGGATCGATCTCGGTCGCCCGAATATCCGCGTTCTGGATCTCTTCCCGTGCGTATTGCGGTGCTGGCACGCGCAGCTGATCATTGTCAAAGTTGAACTGTGGCGCGCGGTTGTTCGGATAATCCGGGATGATCCCTTCTCGCACCCAGATCTGATCCTTGGTGACATTCACCACGATCCCGTCGGGCGCACCAAAGTGATACGGCCCTTTCCAGTGCTCGCGAATTTCCGCAACCGTCTCTTCGTTCAGATAGGGATCAAACGGCATATGCGTGGTCAGGAACATCCGTGGCTGCACGAGGTTGGCGATATAACCCGCCGCATATCCCGGCGTATGGTGCGTATCGATCGTATACCGCGCCAGAAACGGCGGCACACCCGCAACACCTGCGCTGATTTCCACCAGCTCTGTCTGTGCTTCGGTCACATAGACATCACAGCCTTTGGCATATTTTGCATCACGCATGTTCGGGCGGCCATCACCCGTCCAGACAAAGCACATGTCGTTCCAATCCAGACGATACGCCGATGCCCCATCCATCGCGTGGCTACGCTGCCAATGGGTGACGGTCACACCGTTTTCGTCATAGATCACGCCACCTTCATCAAGGTAGTCAAACTCATTGACCTGAATGTCATGGCCCTCGCCCACCGGAAACACGCTGAATGCGCGGCGGTGCCATGCCAACATTTTCATCATGCCGTCGATCATCGCGGCCATGCCATATTCAGGCGCGTTGCTGGACGGCCCCCACACCCGCAACGGGTTGTGCCAACGCCCGGACCAGCCGCCAAATACGTAGATATACGGCAGCGATCCATAGTGATCGACATGCAGGTGTGTGATGAAAATCTTGTCTAACTCATTCAACGCAATGTTGGACGCGTTGTAATTGGCAACCGACCCTTCACCGATATCAAAGACAAAATTCTCGCCATTACCCAGCTGAACAAGGATCGACGTGTTCATCTGACCGGGGCGAATAATCGGTGACGTACCCATAAAGATGATGCGCATTTCGTCCGGTTGCACATCTTCGGTACCCGGAAACCAGTTCGACGCCGAGTTCAGCCACGGATGCGGCGAAATTCCCTCAAACAACAGGCCTTCTTTCCAACGATCCCCCGGAATGCCCCCAAACAACGCCGCCTGCATATCTTCAACAGTGGATGGTTCTCCAACCGGCGCGGGATTAGGAGTCTGCGCGGCACCCGCCGTTGCAAAACACCCAACAGCCAGCGCCCCGGCAATCCATGACTTTACCGTCTTCAGACTCATTTTTCGGCTCCCTTTCAAATACACATTCTCCGGCCCTGAAATCACAGTGACACCGGCTCAAATTCTTCCACTTCAAGCGTATAGCTCGCCTGCGCATACACGCTCTCGGTCAAGACCGTGTTCAGCATTCCAACCGCATAGACCGGTTCAAACAGCCCCTGCACCTCATAGGGTGCTTGCGTTGTCACATGCACAATCTGGTTGGGCGGGGGCGGCGGAATATGGATGCAGGCCCCGACAAACGGCACCAATAGAAACTCGCTACTGCCCTGCGCTGTCATCTCCAATGGGATCAGAAACCCCGGCAATCGCACGCGTTTGCCGTTGTAATCCTTGACCACCATAAACGCACGCGGATCGCTAAAGGTACGGGTTGGGGCGGCGCTATGGGACAACGGTTGGGTTGGCGCCGCATACCGGCGCGCCACATCTGGCTTCAGCTGCTTCCAGTTGAGATCAATCGCGCCATCCGACGCAAAAACCGGCGTTGAACAGCTCAGCGCAGCCAGCCCGCCCATGATCAAACCGCGTCTGGACACAGATCCGTTTTGGCCAAGGAGTTTGGTCATGACGTCCCCCGAACGATTTATTGCACATGCAATCTAACGCCTCGGACACGCCCCCCGTCAATACTCATGCAAAACATCCGCCGCATTACGCAACGTAAAAGTGTTTGTTTTTATTTGATTTTACCCAAGGCAGAACCCGCAATATGCGACCAAAGTCTATTGCCGCCATTCATCCGTTTCAAAACAACGGCCCCGTTGTCACGCCTTACCCTTACCAACCCGCATAAACCCCAGCGTGCGCCCGCTCGACATCACCGGATCATAGGTCAACCCCGATTTTGACATGCAATCCACGATCCGCTTGATCACGCGAGGTTCGTATTTACCGGGATGGATTTCCATCACCACATGTTTCACGCATCTGGGCCAGGGGCGCTCAAACAGCCATTGTTCCGCGCCTTCAATGTCCATCATCACAAATTTCGGCTCGTAGATCATCAACAGATGGCTCATCGGCACTGCAGGCACCTCGACCATGTCATCATGGCTCTTGCCGTCCTCGACAATGGCGCCACCCCAAAACAGCGATCCGGCACGAAATTTTACCGTTTCGTTTTCGTGATCATCCCCCACCACGGCCCCATGCAACAGCGTCACATCCTCATACCCGTTGCGTTTCAGATTGTTGCGGATCGGGTCGAGCATCTTGGGGTTCGCCTCCACGCTCACGACGTTCTCCGCCCCCGCCTGCGCGGCACAAACCGAGCTTACAAACCCAAGCCCTGCGCCTATCTCCAGCACGCTCCACCCCGCGCGAATACGCTTCAGCGCGGCCTCGCTTTCCTTGTTCTCGTATTCCCCGGCGGCGATCTTATCTTCAATCCGACTGCCCACCAGCCAATCAGGCAGCTCGATCTCGATCCCTTTATGCACATGCACGCTCATGTCCACCTCCCCCGTATTTCTGCTGAATTGAGTCCTAAGCCTCCATCCCGTATAGAGCAACCAACACGCGAAACGAGGAACTTTCCCATGAAACTATTTGTCGGCCTCGGCAATCCCGGTGCCAAGTATGCACAAAACCGGCACAATATCGGTTTCATGGCGCTCGATCATATCGCCTCAGATCACGGTTTTGGCCCGTGGAAGGGCAAGTTTCAGGGCAGCCTCACCGAAGGCCGCCTTGGTTCCGAAAAGGTGATGCTGCTCAAGCCCGAAACCTTCATGAACCTCTCCGGCCAATCCGTGGGCGAAGCGATGCGGTTTTACAAACTGGACAGCACAGACATCACCGTCTTCCATGACGAACTTGACCTCGCACCGGGCAAATGCCGCGTCAAATCGGGTGGCGGGCACGCAGGCCACAATGGTTTGCGCTCGATTCACCAGCATATCGGCCCGCACTACGACCGCGTACGCCTTGGCATCGGCCATCCGGGCAACAAAAACGCGGTTTCGGGCTATGTTCTGCGCGATTTCCCAAAGGCTGACACAGGCTGGCTTGATGACGTGTTGCGCGGCATTGCCGATGGCGCACCGCATCTCGCCTCGGGCGATAGCGGCAAATTCATGAACGCCGTCGCCCTACGCGTCGCCCCGCCCCGCTCCTCCAAGTCTCCCAAACCCAAGGCCGAAACCGCCGAACCCTCAAAACCCATCGAACCCACACCAGAGCCTCAGGAAACGCGCTCCAAGATGCAGATGCTCATGGACAAGTTCAAATGAGCGCTGCCCCCAGCGCCCTGCGCGACGCGTTCTTGTCACAAGCCCGATCTTGCGAAGGCATGGACAGTCCTTTTATGGGCCGCCTGCTGCGCCTCTTGGCCGATCACTGGCCCGCCGAGACCGCGCTCGCCGCAAAATGTGCCGCTTGGCAAGGTGACATCGGGCCCATGGCCGCATCTCTGCCCTTGCGCATCTGCGGCGGCCTGCACGCATTGGTTCTGCGCAACCAAGACGCTCAGCTTGCCGCCGTCTACCCGCCAAACACAGCCCCCGATGACGAGTTTCAGGCAACAATCCTGGCGGCCCTGCTCACTCATGACAATTTCCTCACCGACTGGATCAGCAACGCGCCCCAAACCAACGAGGTCCGCCGCGCCGCTGTTTTGATCCCCACCGCGCACCTATTGGCAGACAAATTTGACCTGCCTCTGCGCCTTTCGGAACTGGGCGCGTCCGGCGGGCTCAACCTGATGTTTGATCAGTTCCAGCTCACCCTCGATGGCACCACCTTCGGTCCCGCAAGCGACGTACGCCTCGCCCCCGACTGGACCGGCGCGCTACCACCTGCGATACGGCCCAAAATCGCGGATCGGCGCGGCGTTGACCTCAACCCGCTCACGCCCACATCAGACGATAACCGCCTGCGCCTCTTGGCCTATCTCTGGCCCGACCAATCCGACCGTGTCACCCGTACCCGCGCCGCCATAGCCTTGCACGACGCAGCTGTTGATCGCGCTGACGCCATCGATTGGCTTGGACCCCGTCTCGCCCACCAGCCGGGTCAGGTACACCTGATCTATCACACCGTCGCGTGGCAGTATTTCCCGCCCGCGGTTCAGGCGCGTGGAACCGCGCTAATTGAGGCCGCCGGTGCAACCGCCTCGCCTGAGGCGCCGCTGGCATGGCTCTCATACGAGGCCGACAACGCGTCGCCGGGCGCAGGGCTCACCCTGCGTCTTTGGCCCGGCGACATAACACTCACTCTGGGGCGCGTCGATTTCCATGGCCGTTGGGTCGATTGGCAGGGACCAGCGCGCTTGCCCTGACGTCGCGCTTGCCTGATCTGGGGGGCTCTGCTCATATCCGGTTCAGGGCAAAACGAGGGACATCATGCGCACATTTGGTAAATGGCTTGGCCGCATCCTGTTGATGCTGATCCTTGCCGCTGTGGTCGTCTTTGTCTGGAAACGCGAGCAGATCAGCCGCCTCTATTCGGTGGTTACGCTCTATGACGCGGACAAGATTGTCGCCAACTTCTCCGGCATGAATCTCGCTTTTCCCAACGTGACAGTCGAACGTGGCACCGGTCCGGTCTTTGAGCTGCCCGCGGGCGCACCCCTCTCGATGCCTACCGGCTTTAAACAATGGACCAATGACCGCGCGGTTACCGCGCTTGTGGTTCTCAAAGACAGCGCATTGGTGCACGAAAGCTATTACCAAGGCACCACCGACACCGACAGGCGCATGTCCTTCTCGGTGGCGAAATCCTTTCTTTCGGCCCTTTTTGGTGTGGTCGTGGCCGAAGGTCACATCGCCTCGCTCGACGACCCCGTCACCCAATACGCGCCATCACTGGCGGGCGGCGCTTATGACGGCGCAAGTATCCGCGACGTGCTGCAAATGTCTTCCGGTGTAAGCTTTGACGAGGATTACCTCGACTTCAATTCCGACATCAACCGCATGAGCCGCACCCTCGCGCTCGGGGGCTCCATGGACGGCTTTACCGAGGCGCTGGCCGAGACTTTCATCGCGCCGGGCACCCAGTGGCAATACGTGTCGATCGACACACATGTATTGTCGATGGTGATACGCGGTGCGACGGGGCGGGATATCGCATCGCTCCTGTCAGAAAAAATCATTGCCCCACTAGGCCTTGAAGAAGCGCCCTATTACATCACCGATGGCGACGGGGTTGCCTTTGTGCTTGGTGGTCTGAACCTACGCACCCGCGACTATGCCCGCTTTGCACAGATGTTCCTGCAAAACGGTTTTGCAAATGGCGCCCAAATTGTGCCCGCCGACTGGGTCACGGCCAGCACAATCGCCAGCGACAAGACTCAGCCCGGCAAGATTCAGTATGGCTATCAATGGTGGATCCCCATCAACGCCACCCATGGTGAGTTTCTGGGGCGCGGCATTTACGGGCAATATATCTATATCAATCAGCCGCTTGGCATCGTGATCGCCACCAATGCCGCTGATAAGGGTTTCCGCGAAGGCGGCGCCCACGCGAGCAATGTTGCCATGTTCCGTGCCATTGCGGCGGCGGCACAATAAGGTAAGGCCGGGGGCGCGCTGCCCCCGGACCCCCGCAAGTATTTCTGGCAAGATGAATGAAGGACGCCAAAGGAAACGGAACCGCCATATCTGGCAGGTTCGCTTTGGGTCTTAGTCACGCTTTTGCACAATGTCGTCCATCATGCCTTTGGTGCCGTTATGCACCGTCAGATGCGCCGCTTTGCCAGCGATGGCTTCCAGCTCCTCCCGGCGCAATATGATCGGGTTTCCGACCATCGCCTTGGTGGAGTTAAGCAACGAATGGGTTGCGTTCTTCTCTTCGCGCCGCCGGATCACATTCGCCTCAGCCTCCTTCTAGGCGGCGACACCCGTGTTTCGGATGTGGGCATTTCAACGTTCAAAATCAAAACCTTGCGCGCGATGCCTCGCATTTCAAGACCGATCTCGACCATCTCGCGGCGCACCGTTTCGGCGGCACCAGCATAACATTATCGGGCCGCGTCTCAAACCGCACCATCAGCGCCTCGGCCAAAATGGGCCGTTCACGAAACAGCGCATTTGCGCTCAAAGAGGTCACACAGGGACAGTTCAGATGAAAAATCTCAAGCGACTCAGCACGCCGTTTAGTCCGGTGTTCACCTGCACCCAGCACCCGGTCAACCGACCCTTGCTAAGCACCAGACCCTGATCTTCCTTGGTCAATGTTACCCGGATAACGCTCGTCAAGTGCTCTATCGTTTTCAACATACCCCATCACCTTCGGTCTCTCTGCCATTCTCTCAAAATAATATTTTCCTATTTTTCATTGGTTTCGCGCCGTATGCGCGTCAGATGTGGAGCTCGACATGGGGGCAGGGAAAGATCCCCTGATATACGCAAAACCGCGGCGCCGCGCTCACCGGGAGAGCATCCTCTCTTACCACTGGAGTCCGCCCCCTAGGACCACAGCGCCCGCTTTTGCGCGCTGAGCCGGGTCGCTCAACCCATTGCTGAGTACATTTGCGGCGCTGATGCGGGCGCAAAACAATACTACCTAATCAAGTAACAATATTTCTCAATCACCCGAACTACAGGAATTCCGCGCCAAGGAGCGTCGCTTTTCTTTGCCAAAATGACAACAACCATTCCACCGGTCAGCCAGACCTTAGTGCACCCGCGCGCCCTGTCGTTCCAGCTCGGCCTGAATATCCAGCACGTCCATCTGATCCAGATCGCGCCCTTGTTGCTTGATCGACATGGCCGCCGCAACGCCTGCCCCTTGACCAACCACTGCACAGCACGCCATGTTGCGGGTGGCGGCATGAGCGATGCGCTCGGCCCCTGTCGCGCGCCCGGATACCAACAGGTTCTTGACCTTTTTGGGCAACAGATTGCGATAAGGCACCTGAAAATACCGCCCCGTCGTGGGCAGGATTAATATGCCATAACCATCTATAAATTCAGGGAAAATTCCGATGGAATCCTCGAACCGGCCTTGCTCGCGCACATCGATCTCGCGCATGGTATAGCGTGTGTCCACCTTGCGCGTATCTCGTATCCCAAGGCTCATACCAAAGTTGCGTAGCCGCGCCTCGGCGCAGCCCGGCGTGAACCGGCGCAGCGCTTCAATCGCCAGCATCGCCTGTTTTCGCCCCTCGATCTCGCCTTGGGTCAGGCTGTCCGGATCGGTCCCGTCAATCCCATCCATATGCACAAGGTTCATGTAGGTCAGCTCACCACTGTCGTGCATCGCCCCCCATGTGCCCGCAATTGTATTGAGATGCGGCGGGATCAACCCTGCGTCTATTGCCTGTTTGAACGGCTTGCCAAGGAAGGGCGAAAACATCTCGTCCTCCTTGCCCGTGGTTTCGATATTCCACTCGCCCCCGCCGCCCCAATCGGCATAGGTCTGGGGGTCGGTGTG
This sequence comes from Shimia abyssi, assembly GCF_003014475.1. Classification (GTDB taxonomy): domain Bacteria; phylum Pseudomonadota; class Alphaproteobacteria; order Rhodobacterales; family Rhodobacteraceae; genus Shimia; species Shimia abyssi. The sequence goes on from NZ_PYGJ01000005.1 coordinate 176,899, forward strand.
AATACCTTGCATGAATTTGGTTTTGTCCACCCCGGCCAGATGGAACATCACCGATGCAGCCATCATATCCTCGCGCGGGGTCATCACCGTAGGTGCACCCGCCCGGTGCGCCACATCCGCATCCCCGGTTGCATCAATCACACGTTTGGCCAGGATCGCCTCGCGCCCGGCCTTGGACTCGGTGATGATGCCGACAATTGCGTCGCCTTCCATGATCGGGGCCACAAACTGGCGGTGCAGCATCGGGTGAATGCCCGCCTCTTCGACCATCTTGTCCGCGACCAGCTTGAATCCCTCGCTGTCGATCTCATAACTCAATGACTGGCTCTCTGGCACGGCGGCGCCGGCGTTTTTGGCCGCGTCCTCAAATTCTTTGGGGATGCCCATGGATTCTACGGTCTTTTCATGGCGATACCAATGCATCCCCTCGACACCGACCACCGTGATATTGCCGCCAAAACAGCCAAACCGCTCAACCAGCGTCACCTCAACCCCGGCGCGCGCCGCCGCCAGCGCCGCCGATAACCCACCGGGGCCAGAGCCGACAACCAGAACATCGGTTTCGTGGATCACATCTATCTGGCGGGCGGGTTCTGTAATCTGTCTCATAGACGCCAGCCTTTCCCGCAAATGCACGATGCGTCAATCCGGAAAATGAAATGCCCATTTAAATCCGCACGCAACATTTGCCCAAGGCCCATCCCCATGCCAAGATGCCCTCATGATCAACAAAGACCCCGCCATAAACGCGCTTGGCACCGAACTGTCCCCCTGCTCGTCTGATCCGCTCACCGGGTTCTTTCGCGACGGGCATTGCAACACCTGCGATCAGGATCAGGGCAGCCATACGGTCTGCGCCGTGATGACAGCCGAGTTCCTTGCTTATTCCAAATATGTCGGCAATGATCTGTCGACCCCACGGCCCGAGTTCAACTTTCCTGGCCTCACACCCGGCGATCAATGGTGCCTGTGCGCCGCGCGTTTTCTTCAGGCCCATGACGAAGGCTGCGCGCCAAATGTAAACCTTGCCGCCACGCACCAGCGTGCGCTGGACATCGTGCCTCTGCGCATCCTTCAGGACTACGCCGTCTAAACAAAAAAACGGGGCCTTTTCAGACCCCGCTTTCAGTGTTTCAAAAATACGCTCGCCAAAGGTAAAAAATCAGTGCGCTTCACGCCCTTCGGTGTCGCTCATGTCAAAACCAAGGTGCTTCGCCACGGTCTGAACGTCCTTATCGCCCCGCCCGCACATGTTCATTACCAGAATGTGGTCTTTAGGCAGATCACCGGCAATCTTCATCACATGCGCCAATGCATGGCTGGGCTCTAGCGCGGGGATGATCCCCTCTTGCGCACAGCAATACTGGAACGCTTCCAGCGCTTCCTTGTCGGTGACCGACACGTATTTCGCACGTCCGATTTCATGCAGCCAGCTATGCTCCGGTCCGATCCCCGGATAATCCAGACCTGCAGAAATCGAATACCCTTCGAGGATCTGCCCATCATCATCCTGTAACAGATAGGTGCGGTTGCCGTGCAACACGCCCGGACGCCCCCCCGTCAGTGAAGCGCAATGCTCCATATCCTCGTTCACACCCTTGCCGCCCGCTTCGACGCCAATGATGTTAACCGATGGATCGTCAAGGAACGGATAGAACAGCCCCATGGCGTTTGATCCGCCCCCAATCGCGGCAATCACAGTATCAGGCAAACGCCCTTCGCCTTCTTGCTCGGCCAATTGCCAGCGCACTTCCTTGCCAATGATCGACTGGAAATCGCGCACCATCGCCGGATAGGGATGCGGCCCCGCCACCGTACCGATGCAGTAAAACGTCTCATGCACGTTTGTGACCCAGTCACGCAGCGCGTCATTCATCGCGTCTTTCAACGTGCCGCGACCAGACGTCACCGGCACCACCTCTGCGCCCAACAGACGCATCCGAAACACGTTTGGTGCCTGACGCTGCACGTCATGCGCACCCATATAGACCACGCATTTCAAACCAAACTTGGCACAAACAGTCGCCGTGGCCACGCCATGCTGGCCTGCACCGGTTTCAGCGATAATCCGGGTCTTGCCCATGCGGCGCGCCAGAATGATCTGGCCCAGCACATTGTTGATCTTATGTGCGCCAGTGTGGTTCAGCTCGTCGCGCTTGAGGTAAATCTTGGCCCCGCCCAGGCTCTCGGTCAGACGTGGCGCAAAGTAGAGCGGGCTTGGGCGGCCCACGTAATGCTTCCACAGGTCGTCCATCTCGGCCCAGAACGACGGATCGTCCTTGGCTTTTTCATACTCGGCCTCAAGGTCAAGGATCAGCGGCATCAGCGTTTCACTGACAAACCGGCCCCCGAAATCGCCGAACCTGCCCTTTTCATCAGGGCCCGTCATGAATGAATTGAAAAGATCGTTGGCCATCTGTCCGCCCCATGCTCGCGCAGCGGTCGCCATTGGCGCCCGCCTGTCAATCGTCCACATGTCCTAAAGCGGGGCCGCGATCAGGGCAAGCGCAAAGCGAATTGCCTCGGCAACGTCACGACTGCACAGGCGCGACCTGCGTCATTTGCGCCAGCGTTCCCACAAGCTCCAACTGCTCCGAGAGAACCAGCACATCCTCCAGCGCGCGCGCCTCCAGCCGCGCCAAACCCGGCTGGCCCATCACCCGTGCCGGTGTGCTCACGGCCATCTGCAACGCTTGTTCCAGCGACAGACCGATGTCCGCCACCAGCCGCTGAACACCGCGTGCCTGTGTGATGTGCGCCCCCGCCAATCCGCCTTCGGCATTGATCAAACGCCCGTCACGCAGATGAACCACCTCGTCATACAGCGCAAACTGATCCGGCCCTCCAATCGTCGCCATCGCGTCAGACACCAAAAAGGCCCGCGCCTCAGGGCCTGCCGCGCGCAGCGCCAGCCGTATCATGCGATCATCCACATGATACCCGTCGCAAATGATCCCAAACGGCACCTCCGAATGCAGGATCGCGCCAACAACCCCCGGCTCCCGGCTGGTCATGGGGGCCATCGCATTGAACAAATGTGTCCCACAACATGCGCCAGCGACAATCGCCGCCTCAACCTGTTCCGCCGTGGCATCCGAATGGCCAATCGACACCACAACGCCCATCGCCGTCAGCCTCGCAACGTCTTCGCAGCTTGCAACCTCAGGGGCGAGGGTCAGCATCACCGGCACATCCGCGCTCCGCAATCCAGCCACGATGTCCAGCGTCGCCTGCTCCATCGGCCGCACAAACCGCGCCGCATGTGTGCCCCGACGCGTCTGTGAAATATGCGGCCCCTCAATGTGCAACCCGATGATCCCGGCCTGCCCTCTGACCGCCAAAACCGCCTCCGCCGCCCGCGCCAAGACATCCGCCTCATCCGTGATCACCGTCGGCAGGATTGCCACCGTTCCACACGCACGATGCGCCACGGCGATTGTCAGCATCCCCTCTGGTGTCGGGTTAGAGTTCAGCAATACGCCGCCCCCGCCATTGACCTGCAAATCCACAAATCCCGGCGACAAAATGCCCGCAATCGCCCGCGCATCGGCGCGGCGTGGCGCAATCTCAACCACACGCCCCGCAACAAGGCGCACCGAACACCCCGAGGTCAGCACCTGACCATCAAAAACGCGCTCCGGTGTCACCCATTCGCTCATGCCATCTCTCCAAAGAAGTACGGGTTCAGCGCCTGCTGAATTTGCGCCTCGATCAATCGCTGCGCCAAGGGCCCGTGCCCCGCCTCTGCGCGATCCAGCACCTCAGGCGCAAATGCCTTGGACAGAGCATCATCAGAAATCACTTCCGGCAGATCGTCAAACAATGCCTGAACCCCGGCCCGCGCCGCATCCTGTGGCCAATAATACCGAATACGATCGGCCAGCCCGAAATGGCGCTGTTGATACAGAGACTCTTCCGCGCCGTGATAATGCCCTTGCCAGTATTTGGGATCGCGCAACATGATGTCTTCCATACACCGCTCCAGCGCCCCCTTGTCCTGCCGCAACCCATCCAGCGCGTACATCGCCTCACGATAGGCAAAGGTCAACGCCGGACCGACCTTTTGAAAGGCAAAACCCAATTCAGCCAGCCGTGGAAACACCGCCCCATCCTGATAATCCGTCGAATGCGCCTCAAGGCAGACACCGGGCCGGTCCGCAATCGCATCGGCCAGACCGGGGTCGCGCTCCATTGGCAGGGCGTGCACCTGCGTTGGGCTGAACTCAACACCGGGCTGTACAACCAACCCGCCAATCATCGAGGCCATATCGCCAAACACCGCGTCATGCGCCGCCAGCGTCGCCCGTGCGGCACCTGCATCTGTCGGCGGAATATGTCCATCCTCATCCATACGTGCGCCACCCGGTGGGGGCACTTCGGTGCCTACGACAAACAACAGATCGTCCCGCACCTCTAAACACGCCCGCGCCAGATCCGCCGACCGCGTCGCCGTTGTTGTGTCATCCAACTGCGCGGCCTCACCGCGGCACCCTTCCGAGCAATCCAAGTGGATTTTGTCAAACCCAGCGGCGACGTAATCCCTCACCAGGACCCGCGCCTCCTGCATGGCTGCAGCCGCATCACCTGCGCGCCACACCTGCGTGCCCAGATGGTCGCCGCCAAACTGCACCGCTGCGCGATCCGCACCAACTTCGTCGGCAATCGCGTGCACATAGGCGATGAACGCCTCGGGGCGCATCCCCATGTAGCCACCATGCTGGTTCACCTGATTGGACGTCGCCTCTACAACCAGCGGCCGGCCCAGCACATCGGCCATCCTGATCGAGGCGCGCAACACATCCGGATGCGCCGAACACACCGATGGAATGGCAACAGCCTCGCCCGCGCGGTTGCGCGCAATCACCTGTTTCAGCATCTCGGTCATGCCCCGCACTCCTGCCACGCCGCATAGGCCGCACCGCGTGCGCCACTGCTGTCACCACCGCTGGCCAACACCACGGGCGGCACGTTGAACGCGCCAATCTGGGCCGCGCGTGTCGCGTCTTCCAGCGCCTGCGTCACGCCCTCGATCCGGCTCAAACCGCCGCCCAGCACGATCACATCCGGATCCACCGTCAACGTCAGCCCCAACAGCATCTCACCCGCCAGCGCACACCAGATGTCCCACACCTGCGCCATGTCGCCATCCCGGCGTGCAGCGATCTCGGGCGGGGTCACATCCTTGCCCGTCAGATGCTTCGCCAACCGCGCCATGCCGGGACCCGAGACATAAGTCTCGATACAGGCCATCCGACCACAGCCGCATTGCTCCACCGGCAATCCGTGCGCTGCAATCAAATGCGCTGGCGCTGCGATATGGCCAAACTCCCCTCCGGTCAGGGTCGGCCCCTGTAGCAGCCGATCATTGATCGCGATCCCACCGCCAATTCCGGTCCCGATGATCAGCGCCACAACGCACCGTTTGCCCTTGCCTGCGCCAAACACCGATTCTGACAATGCCAGCGCCCGGCAGTCGTTTACATAAGTCACGTTACGCCCCAGCCGCGCCGCGATATCGCCGGGCAAGGGCCGCCCCATGGCCGGCAGGTTCGCTGTGGTCGCCAGCCCCGTATCAGGATGGATCAGCCCCGCCGCCCCGATCCCAATCGCCTCAAACGGCGCGGTCTCGGCTTGGGCCTCTTCAATCACCCCGGCCACCGCCGCAACCAGCCCGTCGTAATCAGCTGGTGTCGGGCGACGCAGCCGCGCCACCTCTGTCCAATCCGCGTCAAACACCTGCGCCTCGATCTTGGTGCCGCCAATATCCAGCCCGACAATCACGGCGTTTCCACCGGATAAAGCGTAACGCCCGACACAACCCGGCTCAGCGTGCCCTGCCCCTTGAACGGGTCATCCACATTCAACCCCAACTGCTCTGACCACGCCGCGCCGCGCACCTGCGCCGCCGCCACGCATAGCGGCGCGGCCCAGGCTGTGCCAAACGGCATATCGATCCCGATTTCCCCAGCCGCGCCAATGGTTTCGACCCGCGCGTTAGGAAACTGCGACCGCAACTCTTCTGCCAAATCTGCGTCGTACTGCGCGGTTGGTGCGTCGGGACTGGTGAACACCGTGATTGTAGTCTCGTCCGTCACAAACGACTTCGGCCCATGCCGAAACCCAAGGCTGCTGTCCCACAGAGCCGGTATCTGCCCGCCGGACAACTCCATCACCTTCAACGCCGCCTCACGCGCCGCAAAAGCCAACGGCCCAGACCCCACATAAACCACGCGCTCAGGCATGGGTTGCCCGGCAAACCGTGGCAACAGCGCCTCTAACTGATCCGCCAGCGCGGCCAACCGCCCCGCCACATCACACGGCGCATCAAACAATGCCAATGCCGTCAGCAACATGGTCGAAAAACTCGACGTCATCGCAAAACCCTGATCATGCGTCTCATCCGGCAACACGATCACCTTGCGCGCCGCGCTCTCTCGTGTGGCCAGCGCCGATGTCGCGTTGCAGGTGATGTTCAGCCTCGGGGCATCTGGCGCCAACGCGTCCAGCGCGTCCAGTGTGCCCAGCGTCTCTGCACTGTTGCCAGACCGCCCAAAGCTCACCACCAGCGGCCTGCGCCCCTTCAGGTAATGCTGCGGACGCGCCACCAGATCCGTTGTCGCAATCGACTGCGTACCAGGCAGCGCAGCGGCTATGATGTCCCCGATATACGCGCTTGTCCCCGCCCCGCAAAACCACAGCTCGTCATACTCTTGCGTCGCAACCCAAGCGCGCAGTTCTTCAACGGCAAGGCTTCGCCCCCAGTCCCGCCAAATCTGCGGCTGACGCGCTGTTTCCAGCGTCGTGAACCATTTTCCCGCTGCATCACTCATCTGATCTGAAACTCTTTCTTATTCATGACATCGTGCATCGGCGCGCCGCCTCTCTCGATTGCGCACCCTCAAAAGCCCAGCGCCCAGCGCTCAGCCCGTAAGGCCAAAACGGTCGAACTCGGCCCATGTCTCGCTCATATCAACAACACCACCCGACACCCGCGCCTCATCCAGCGCCATCGCCACCAACCCGGCTTGCAACGCGTCGACCACGCCCACTGGCAACGCCTCAGTCTCGCCTTTCAGGAACGCCACAATGTCGCGCACCATCAAATGGTCCGCCCCGTAATGGGCCGAGGCATGTTTCTGATCCATCTTCGTATAATCATGATCCGCAATCACAGATCCATCCCGCGCCGTCGCCTTCAGATAGCCGCGCACGAAATCACCCTCGGCCATGCCCAGCGCCCCCATGACACAGAACCGGCGATGTTCATCCGGCGTGTTCAGGCTGGTGTGAAACGTCATGCTCGCCCCGTCTTCGAACTGCAACAACGCGGTCTGGTGGTCGATTATGTCACCATCCGACTGAAACGGATCGTCAACACTCTCCCACACGCTGGCTTTGCGATGCATGATCTCGTTTTCCGTGTTCGACGTGGGCGCAAGTTCCGGCACAAAGGATTTGCGCCCTCCAAAACTCGCCACCCGCACCGGTCGCGACCCCGTGACCATGTTATAGATATCCAGATCGTGACAGCATTTCTCCAACATGAATCCACCCGACCAACGCACCATCCGCCGCCAGTCGCGCATGAAAAACGCCCCATGATACGGCGCGATATGCTCGTTGGCCTCCATCGACACGATCGGTCCCAACTGGTCCAGCACCGCGCGCAGGTCGACCATGTGTTGCGCATAACGCAGCACAAGGCCGACCATCACCTGATCGGTCCCATGATCCGACAGGAGTTTCGCCAGTTGCATTGTCTCGTCACGCGTGGTGACAACCGGCTTTTCCGTGAGCATCCGCACACCAGCCTCAAGGCCAAGCGTGATATGTTCCAGATGAAACGCATTGGGCGAGCCGACAAAAAACAGATCGGGCTTAGCCTCGGCCAGCATTGTGGCCACATCGTCATACCTTGGCGTCTCGTCCCCGATCTTCTCCAGAAAGGTTGGTTGCGGATCATAGAATCCGACAAATTCCACCTCTGGCAGCGTCTCTTTCAGGATCGACAAAACATGACCTGCGCGCAGGCCGATGCCCGCCGTGACAACGCGCATCACTGGATCTCCGGCGCCGAGGTCCGGCGCAACACGTCCCCGCTTGCGTCAAACAGATGGCAGGCCTCCGGGGCCACGCCCAGATGCACCGATCCGCCCTCTGCGATCACCGCATCCCCCGGCAACGATGCGCAGAACCGTGCGCCATCCTGCAAACTGCCATACACAATGGACGTCCCGCCCAGACGTTCCAGAACGTTCACGGCCACATCCAATCCGGGGCGATCCTGTTCCACGTGTTCAGGGCGAATACCAACCTCGACCTTGTCTCCCGAACTCAGCGTTCCCGCGGCAACCGGCAGCACCATCTCGTGCCCACCTTCCAGCGCCACCTTCGCACCACTTGCATCGGCGGCCACGACGGTTGCAGGCACAAGGTTCATATTGGGCTGCCCGATAAAGGACGCCACGAATTTGGTGCGCGGATGATGATACAACTCCATCGGCGTGCCAAACTGCTCAACCCGCCCGCCATTCAGCACAACAATACGGTCGGCCATTGTCATCGCCTCGACCTGATCGTGGGTCACATAAACCATGGTCGCATCCAACTGGCGGTGCAATTGGCTCAGCTCAACCCGCATGTCACCCCGCAACGCCGCGTCCAGATTGGACAGCGGTTCGTCAAACAGGAACACCTTGGGATTGCGCACAATCGACCGCCCAATAGCAACTCGCTGACGCTGACCACCTGACAACTGCCCCGGTTTCAGGTCCAGCTTGTCGGTCAGCTGCAAAATCCCCGCCGCCCGTTGAACGCGTTCGTCCATCTCGACCTGCGGCAGTTTCTGCACTCTCAGCGGAAAGGCGATGTTTTCATAGACCGACAGGTGCGGATAAAGCGCATAAGACTGAAACACCATCGAGATGCCGCGCTCCACTGGTGGGGCCGCGCTCACGTCCTCGCCGCCGATCATGATCTGACCCGATGTCGCTTCCTCCAACCCGGCTATGATGCGCAACAACGTGGATTTGCCACAACCGGATGGCCCGACAAACACCACAAACTCGCGGTCCTCGATTGCCAGACTGATATCGTGCAGCACTTTGGCCGCGCCAAAGGATTTGCTTATGGAAAGAAGATCAAGCGTTGCCATGATGGTCTCTGTCTTTTCAAAGGAAATCGAAAATCCGGGCGGCGTCCAACCGACCCGCCCGGATCAAGTCGAAACGCTTACAGCGCGTCGTCCAGCTCTTCGCCAGCAATCGTCACCAGGTTTTCAACGCTGTCATCCTTTAGGATGATGCCCTGCACCATGTTGGTGAAAACCGACTGCAACGATTTGAAATCCTCAACCAGCGGCTCTGGGCCACCTGTGGAAATCGGCGCGGTGAAGGTCGGCCAGATGCCCTCGTTATAATAAACATCCGTGCGGCCCATGGCCTCATAATCCAGGATCGGTGTCAGACCCCAGCTGCTGTCCAGATCATACTGGCTGTCACCAGATGTGATCCGGCGCGCCAGCTCTTGGGCAAGGTCTTCGTGGCCAGAGCCTTTGAATACAACAATGCTGTCCGTGATCAGGATGGTACCAGACTCTCCCGATGGGCCCGCAGGCACGGGTGCGACCAGCTGATTGATATCGTCGTTGTGCTGTCCATCACCCCATGGGCCCTGAACATACATCGCGATCTTGCCGTCGTTGAACAGATCTTTCAGACCATCGCGCTCCCACGCGGTTGGACCTTCCTGCGCCACCTCGGCCAGCTTGCCATAGAATTCCAGCGTCTCGCGGGTTTCCTTGCTGTCCAGCTTGTTCTCGCCGGTCGCTGAATCAATCACCACGCCACCGTTGGAATAGAGATAGTTCAGGAACTGGTGCATCGTGTTGTCGAAATCTTTGCCCGCAAGCCCAACGCCCGCCGCATCGGTGTTGTCAACCACACCCTTGGCCATGGCATACATGTCATCCCACGTCTTGGGCGCTGCACATTCCTGACCTGACGCTTCGACGATACCACAGTTGATATACAGCGCCTTTGTCGAAAACGCGTGTGGATAGCCCCACGTGGTGCCTTCAATCGTCACCGTGTTCAGAACACCGGGCTGATACACCTGTTCTTCTGACAGCTCGGACGGCACGATCAGATCGTTATTGGCCAGCTGGCGTAACGTACGCGACCCCATATATGCGATCGAGGGCGGATCACCGGCCGCGGCCAGCGTCAGCGATTTGTCCTGACAAGTGCCCCATGGCACCGCCTCAAGGTTTACCGAAACGCCTTCGTAATCAGCCTGAAACTGGTCCACGACCGCCTGATCGGCGGCGCGGACTTCGCCGCCGCACATGATGAAATGCAACTCGGCCCCATCCGCCGCAAACGCACCACCCGCCGTCGATGTCAGCAACGCTGCTGCAAGTGTCAGTCTTGTTTTTTTCATGTTCTCTCTCCCTTGAAGATTTTTTGATGTCATTCTTTCACGGCGCCAGCTGTCAGTCCGGCGACGAGATATTTTTGCAGGAACAAAAAGATCAGCATGACCGGCAGCACACCCACAAGGGCAGCTGCCATCATCTGGTTCCAGGTCACATCCTGATAGCCGATGAACTCAAACAAACCGGCTGGCAGGGGTTGCAACTCACGCTTCTGGTTAAACGTGATTGCGAAAAGGAATTGCTGGGCATAGGCACCGATAAACACCGCCACACTGACCACGATCAGCCCCGGAACCGCCAGCGGCAGCACCACCCGGCGCAGCGTATATAGCCGCGAGGCCCCATCCACGAACGCCGCCTCTTCCAGCTCGCGCGGGATCTTGGCCAGATACGACCGCAACAGCCAGATGCCCGTCGGGATCAAAAACGCCACCCCCGGCACGATCATCGCCCAGTAAGTGTTCAACAGCCCCAGACTGCGCAGCACCCGGTAAAGCGGGATCAACAAAACCGCGCCGGTGAACATGTTCACGCCCAGAAAAATACCCAGCGTAATGTTCTTGAACGGGAATTCCAGCCGCGCATAGGCATAGGCCGCAGGCACTACAAACACCATCGTCATCGCCGTCACCGACAGCGAAATAAAGATCGAGTTCAGGATATAGCGCCCCAACAATGGCACCGTCACCCACATGTCCCGATACGCCTGAAAGCTGAAATCGTCAGACCAGAATTGATAAGGCGAGCGAAACAGATGCTCCAAGGGACGCAACGACGCCATAAACATTTCGAAAAACGGCAACAGCATGAAGGTCAGGAAGATCGCAACCGCGACATAGATCCCCACCATCTGGAGTTTTGTATACCGGTCCATCATTTCTTGCCGCTCCCGTAATGACGGTTCACTTTGTTCAGGAAGAACAGATAGATCAGGCTGAACACACCCAGCAGAACCACGATGATCACCGCACGGGCCGCACCTTCCCCAAATTTGTAGTTGCTGATCGCCTTCTTATATGTGTCGATGATCAGGGTTGTGGTCGCTCCACGCGGCCCGCCTTCGGTCAGGATCCAGATGATCTCAAACGAATTGAACGTGAAGATCGCGGACAACAGCGCCATCGACACAATCACCGGCATGATCTGCGGGATCGTGATCCGGCGGAAACGATACCACCGGCCCGCCCCGTCCACATAGGCCGCTTCATAAAGGTCTTTGGGCACGCCCTGCATCGCCGCAAGGAAGAACAACGTCACCATCGGCGTGCCAACCCAGACATCGGTCACCACCGCCGAATAAAACGCTGACCGCTTATGCGCGAGGAACTCAAACGGACCATCGGTCAGGCCAATCCACTGCATCGTACCCGACAGCACACCAAAATACCCGTTATACAGCCACAGCCAACCGATACAGCCAATCGCCATTGGAATGACCCAGGGCGGCATAACCAGCACCCGGAACAACGACCTCCCCGGCACCGCTGCATTCAACAGCGTCGCTCCGATCAATCCCAGCACAAGCTTCAGACCAACCGACAGGAACATCCAGTAAAACGTGCGCACGACCGTCTGGTGAAACCGGCGGCTGCTGGCGAGGTCCTGGTAGTTCTCAAGACCAACGTATTCTTCACCGCCCAGACCTGCTTCCATAAACGACAACCGGATCGTCTCGGCCAGAGGCCACGCAACGATCACCATGATGAACAACATCGCAGGTGCGATCAGCAACCAGCCAAACAGCGACTCTGGAATAGCACTCCCTTTTGCGCGCCGCTCCTGAACCAGTGCGTTACCAACGGTTTCGGTCATAAATTCCCCCCTGAAACGGTGCGACGAATCGCCCGATACCCCCTTACGATAACGCGTTTCGAAATTTTTACTACCAGTTTAATACCAAAATAAGCCAAATCGCATTTCCCCTTGATTTTCCTTATAAAATATTCCAAGCCTATCTGGGAATGCAGCCAAGTTGCCGCTTTGGTATTGTTTTTTTGGACCACAGGAGACAGCGTATGGTGGATCTCATAGCCGAGCTTGAGCCGCAAAACTGGTACGCTGGCGGGCGCGGATCCCGCTATCGTCAACTCTTTCGCCATCTATCCGATCTGATCGGATCCGGCGACCTACGTCCGGACGAACAGCTGCCTTCAGAACGCGAGATTGCCGAGATCGCTGGCATCAGCCGTGTCACCGTGCGCAAGGCCATTGGCGAGCTGGCCAACGCGGGCCTGATCGAACAGCGCCGTGGTGCTGGTTCCTTTGTGCGCAGCCAACCGGACCGGCACGAACAATCGCTCTCAACGCTGATCTCGTTTACCGAAAACCTCGAAATGCGCGGCATCACGTCTTCCAGCAAAGTGTTACTGGCCGGATTGTTCCAGCCCACGACACAGGAATCCACCGCGCTTGGCGTTGGCCCTAATCAACAGATTGCACGCGTTAATCGCTTGCGTAGCGGTGATGGCACGCCCATGGCGCTGGAATACTCCGCGCTGCCCGGCGATATCCTGCCCCACCCGGACAAGGTCGGCACTTCGATCTATGAAATCCTGCGTCAGAACGGCACCGCGCCCACCCGCGCACTGCAACGTGTGACCGCCACAAATGCCACCAGTTCGGTGGCCGATCTGTTAGAGGTCGAAACCGGCACCGCCCTGCTCCAGATCAAGCGTACCGCCTATTTGCCGTCGGGCCGCCCCATCGAATATACCAACGGGTATTATCGCCCGGATGTATATGATTTTGTTTCCGAAATTGGGCTCGATTGATATGCAATACAGCTGCCACATCTCGGGCGACACCTTGGTCTGCCTCATCCAGACTCGCCGCGCCCTGTCCGCGCCTGTCTTTTGTTTTTCCGGTATCGCGCCTTACGATGTCATCTCTGGCGGCACCCTTTTGACAAGCGTTGGTGGCTATACCGAAATCGCTCTGCCTGATCTGCACCCAGACACACCGCACACCGTGACCCTCTGCTTTGAGGGCGGATTCACGCCCGCCAACCGCGCGTGGATGCCGCTTGGCCCCCGGCTCAAAACCGACGGAGAAACCCTGTTTCTGCCCGCCACGCCCGTCGGGCGCAGTGCGCCGCCGCAACCCGACCCGCGCCCGGTTAATGGTTTGCCAATCCTGCCCCAGCCCTGCGGCTGGACCCCAGCCAACGGCCACCTCTCCATTGACGGCCTGTCCTTTGACGATGCGGCGCTTACCGCCGTGGCCGACCTTGCCACACGTCAGGGTATGACGTTTCGCGGCACCCATCCCATAAACCTGATCGCGGGCGATTTGCCCAATGACGCCTATGAAATCGACGTCACCCAAACCGCAATCACCATCACCTCCGCGTCTTATGGCGGCCGGTTCTACGCGGGCGTCACACTCCTCTTGCTCTTGCAACACGGCCCGCTCCCTTGCGGTCGTATCACCGACACGCCCCGTTTTGACTGGCGCGGCCAACAGCTCGACACCGCTCGCCATTTCTACGAACCCGCCACAATCTTACGCCTGCTCGACCTGATGGCGCTCCTGAAACTCAACCGGTTCCATTGGCACTTCGCCGATGACGAGGCGTTCCGCATCGAGATCGACAGCATACCCGAACTCTGGCAACAAACCGCCTTGCGCGGCGATGGCCATCTCCTGCCCGGCATCTTCAGCGACATGGCCGAGGCGGGCGGCACCTACTCAAAATCCGATGTTCAGCGCATTATCGCCCACGCCAAACACCTCAATATCGAGGTCCTGCCAGAGATCGAGGCCCCAGCGCACGCCCTCGCCATCGCCAAAATCTTCCCCGACACCCGCGATCCCGACGACACCGGGCAAGAACGCTCGGTTCAGGGATACGCCCGCAACGTTCTCAACCCGGCCATGCCCAAAACATGGGAAATCCTCGAAAAGCTCGCGCTCGAAATCGGTAGCCTGTTCCCATTCGGCCACTTGCATCTTGGCTGCGATGAGCTGCCCGAAGACACTTGGATGGGCAGCCCCCGTGCCCGCGCGCTGATGGCGGAACATGGGCTTGAAACCACCGACGACCTTCTCGGGTGGACGATCGCAAAACTCGCCCGCACCGTCGCCAACGCCGGACTTCGCCCCGCCGCATGGGAAGAGGCCCAAAAGGGCAACAATGGCGGCATCGGCAACAACGCCATCCTTTTCAGCTGGACCGGTCAAGGCCCCGGACTGGACGCCGCGCGCGCAGGTTATGATGTCGTCATGTGCCCGGCCCAAAACGTCTATCTCGACATGGCCCACACCAGCGACCCCGACGATTGGGGCGCAGGCTGGGCCGCCTTTGTCTCGCTGGAAGACACCGTTTCATGGGACCCGGTTCCAGACCCCGCCCTCGCCAATCGCATCATCGGCGTGCAGGGCACGTTCTGGTCTGAATTCACCACGCAGGACGATCAGATCTGGCCCATGCTCATGCCGCGTATGTTGGGCGTTGCCAGCATGGCATGGCAATCAATACCGCCAACCCCGGCCGAGTTGACAGATCTCGCCACGCACTTTTCCTATGACCCAACGTCAGGGCTGAAACTGCGTTAACTCGCTGCAATTACAATTATTTCAGCACCGGCACCGGCGCGGTATCACCCTGTGCCGCCTGCACAAACGCACGGATCAGCTCGGCACTCTTCGCCCCCGGCGCATTTTCCACGCCAGAGCTCACATCAACCTGCCGCGCCCCTGTCATTTGTACTGCCTGTGCCACATTCTCGGGCGTCAATCCACCCGCCAACATCCACGGACAAGGCCAGTATTTCCGCTTCACCAAACGCCAGTCAAACGCCAACCCATTCCCGCCCGGCAGGTCCGCGCCCCTGGGCGGCTTGGCATCTATCAGCAATTGATCCGCCACCGCCCCATAGGCGTCAATCGCCGGCAAATCACTCTCATCCGCGATCCCCACCGCCTTCATCACCGGCAAGCCATATCGCGCGCGCACTGCTGCTACGCGCTCCGGGCTCTCGCCACCGTGTAACTGCATCATGTCGAGCGGCACTTTTCGGGTCAGCTCGTCCAGAAACGCGTCATCCGCATTCACCGTCAACGCCACTTTGGCCACCCCCACCGGCACCTCAAGCGCCAGCGCGCGTGCGGCGTCAATCTCAACATTGCGCGGTGATTTTGGAAAGAACACAAACCCCACATAGGCCGCCCCAGCCTCCGCCGCAGCAACCACATGTTCAGGCTCGCTCAACCCGCAAATTTTGACCCGAATATCCATAACCCTGCCCTATCAAACCCGGTCAGGGTTGCAAAGCCTCAGCTCGCCTCGTCCAGAATGGCCAGAACCTCGTCCTTGCCTTCTGCCTGTTTGCCCTTCAACCGACGCACTTCGCGCTTGGTCTGGTGCAATTCCTTCTCTGCCCGGCTCTTGCCCGAGCGATGCTTGTGCTCCCGCATCCACTCCCATGCAAAACCGATCGCAACCCCCAGCGCCACCGCACCGAGCAGGACAAAAAACAGCGGCATCGCCACCGAAAAGTTAAAGCCGATCAAATTGCCCAATGCCTCAGGCAAAAGGGTCAACGTCACCATGTCCCGGTTGGCCAAGGCAACAGAGATCAGCACGACCCCCAAGGTGCCGAGAAAAGCATAGCGAATGTAGCGCATCGTTTATTTTCCGTTCAGTCGGTCTCTGAGCAACTTGCCCGTCTTAAAGAAAGGCACGTGTTTTTCTTCCACTTCAACCGAATCGCCCGTGCGTGGGTTGCGCCCTGTCCGGGCGTCCCGTTTCTTCACCGAAAACGCGCCAAAGCCCCGCAGCTCCACCCGATCCCCACGCGACATTGCATCGGTGATCTCTTCAAAAATGGTGTTCACAATGCGCTCAACGTCGCGCTGGAACAAGTGGGGGTTTTCATCGGCAATCTTTTGTATCAGTTCCGAACGGATCATCGGTTCACATCTCCCTGGGCGTGCAAGTCTTCTTCGCGAGCATCGGCCTCGACTATAGGAAGAATGTACACAAACGGAAACGGAATCCCGGCAGTGACCTGAAGTTTATCGAAAATTTCGCGGATTTTAGGCAAAAACCCGCGAATCCGACGCTCGCCAGCGCCACAATTTCACGCGCGACAATCGCGCCGCAGCGCAGAGAAACCTTTGATTCGCAAAGACAAAGCCAGCAACACATACCTTTCAACAACAACGGACAAACGCGAAGATGGTATCTCCATGCAACTTGCGTCATCCTGTGCAAACCTTTCAATCAACCCCGAGCTGCCAATGTCCTCTCGCCCACCCAAGACCGACAACCGAAAGACAGCAACGGAAGAATCCCAACACAATGCTGCTGCCCGCCGCGCCTCAGGTGAATTTGTCCGCGGCGTCAGCGGCTTTCGTCACGTTATTGGCGAAAGTCCAGATTTTCCGCCCGAACCAAACCGCTACCATCTCTATGTCGCCCTCAACTGCCCGTGGTGCCACCGCGTCACACTTGCCCGCGAGGTGTTGGGGCTGCGTGATGCAATCACAATGGACGTCGCTTTTCCTAACCGCACGAACGAGGATGACCCAGTCTCGCCCAATCGCTGGGAATTTGCACCGCATCGCATCGCAACGCTGACTGGCGCGCGCCTGCCAGAATGCACAGGCGAAACTGGCACCGGCCAATCGCTGCGCCTCGCCACGGAAATCTATGCGCTCGAAAACAGCGCCGAAGCCTCAGTCCCCATCCTTTATGACAAACAGTCCTGTCGCATTGTCACGAATGAAAGCGCCGAGATCATTCGGATGCTCAACACCAATGCAGGTGCCCTTGGCAGCACCATTCCAGACCGTCCCGATCTTTATCCCGAACCGCTACGCGTCGAAATCGACGCCTTAAACGACCTTATATATACAACCATCAACAACGGCGCTTACAAGGCTGGCTTTTCGTCTGACCAAGAGATCTACGCCGCCGCCTTTAAGGCCTATTTTGAAACGCTCGCCCATTTAGAAACCCTGCTCTCAGATGGTCGTCCCTTCCTTACGGGTGACACGTTCGCCGAAGCCGACCTGCGCCTTTTCCCGACGCTTTACCGTCACGACCCCGTCTATTACCTTCGCATGAAACTCAACGGCGCCCGCATCCTCGATTTTCCGCACCTCTGGCGCTGGCTCTGCCGGACATACGCCCTACCCGGCGCGCGCAACAGCGGATCCCTGATCCATTGTCGACAGGGCTATTTTGGTCGATCATGGAACGGCACAATCCCCTTGGGGCCAACATTTCCAATGCCTTACCCCGAGGCTTATCAACACCCAGATCTGGCATCGCGCACCGTTCCCCTCCCGTCCGAGGGCTAAACCCCCACCGTTCTCATGGGCTCCAGTTACAGCTCTCCGCCAGAGGATCAATCCGATCGCGCAAGCCTGAAATATCGAACTCGAACTCAAGGTTAATATTGTTGTAAGACTTGTACGCGATCACCAGCGTTTCCTTACCAAAAAAGGTCCTTACATACGGAATTGCGCTCTTACCGTTCCACAACCCAATGCCTTCTCCACCTTGCATATGGATCATCCATTTCTTTGCAACGGCGCTATCATCCAACTTGTACTGCACGTTCTGATTATCAGGGGTATAGTCATTGAACGTTACAAAGACGTTGGTGCTGTTGTTCATGCACCGGACCCACAGCCGCGCCTCCTCTGCGCGACCAATCTGATTGGGTTGACTGTTTTCACTGGTGACACTTAGCCAGACATCCGTACGTCCGTCCAAAAGACTGTCTTCCTGCGATAACCGCCACTGCTTTCCCACGCCCACAGGTTTGGCTGGAGTCGCTTCCGGCTTGTTAGGCTTGAATTTTGTCTCGCTGTCGTAGCAGCTCAATCGCTTGGTATCGTTTCCAATCGAATGACACGTATGTTGCGATTGCTCCGCCCAAACACACGAGGCAGAAAGAAACATTGCCAAGGCATTCAATGCCCAAATCACAGCCAGTTTCATCAAACAGCCTATCTTCAGCCGGCCGTCGCCAAACGGCACTAAGTTCACTCCCAACCAAGCGCAGAAAACCCGGCATGGAACCCTGATTTTTAAGGCAATTAAGTTAACACACCGTAAACCAGAGCCGTGATCTTACCTGGTATATGATCGCGCAAAACGGTCACCAGGCTGCGAACCAAAAAAGGCCCCGTCATACGACGGGGCCTCTCTATTTTCAGGAATAACCAGAACCGGCTTATTCGTCGCCCGTCTTGAGCGCGGCACCCAGGATATCGCCCAGCGATGCACCCGAGTCCGACGAACCATACTGTTCCACGGCTTCTTTCTCTTCGGCGATCTCACGTGCCTTGATCGACAGACCCAGACGACGTGTCTTGCTGTCAACGTTGGTCACGCGCACATCAACCTTGTCACCCACATTGAAACGCTCTGGGCGTTGCTCTGCACGGTCACGCGACAGGTCGGAGCGGCGGATGAAGGATTTCATGCCTTCGTATTCCACTTCGATGCCACCGTCTTCGATTGCGGTCACGTTCACGGTCACGATCGAGCCGCGCTTCACGCCGCCAACCGCTTCTGCGAACTTGTCGCCACCCAGAGCCTTGATCGACAGCGAGATGCGCTCTTTGTCGATGTCGACTTCGGAAACCACGGCCTGAACGATGTCGCCCTTGCGGTAGTTCTGGATCGCTTCTTCGCCACGCTCGTCCCAGCTGAGGTCCGAAAGGTGAACCATGCCGTCGATCTCGCCGGGCAGGCCAATGAACAGACCGAATTCGGTGATGTTCTTGACTTCGCCTTCCACGGCTGCGCCTTCGGGATGGGTTTCTGCGAACACTTCCCATGGGTTGCGCATGGTCTGCTTAAGACCAAGGGAAACGCGACGCTTGGCGCCATCGATTTCCAGAACCATAACGTCCACTTCCTGGCTCGTCGAAACGATCTTGCCGGGATGTACGTTTTTCTTGGTCCAGGACATTTCGCTGACGTGAACCAGGCCTTCAACACCCGGCTCCAGCTCAACAAATGCACCGTAATCGGTGATGTTGGTGACGCGGCCTTTGTGGACCGACGACAGTGGGTATTTGGCGGCAACCAGATCCCATGGATCTTCCTGCAGCTGCTTCATGCCCAAGGAGATGCGGTGCGTCTCTTTGTTGATCTTGATGACCTGAACCTTAACGGTTTCACCGATCGTCAGGATCTCGCTTGGGTGGTTCACACGGCGCCACGCCATGTCGGTGACGTGCAACAGGCCGTCAACACCGCCCAGATCAACAAACGCACCGTATTCGGTGATGTTCTTGACCACACCATCCACGGCCTGACCTTCGGACAGGTTGCCGATAACTTCGGCGCGCTGCTCGGCGCGGGACTCTTCGAGGATCGCACGACGCGAAACCACGATGTTGCCACGACGACGGTCCATTTTCAGGATCTGGAATGGCTGCTTGAGACCCATCAGAGGGCCAGCGTCGCGCACGGGGCGCACGTCAACTTGCGAACCGGGCAGGAAGGCCACGGCGCCGCCGAGGTCAACCGTAAAGCCACCTTTGACACGGCCAAAGATCGCGCCTTCGACACGAGCGTCGTCGGCATATGCTTTCTCAAGGCGATCCCATGCTTCTTCACGGCGTGCCATCTCGCGCGAGATAACCGCTTCGCCGCGGGCATTTTCAGCCGAGCGCAGGTACACTTCCACTTCGTCGCCAACAGCGATTTCAGGAGCTTCACCAGGGTTTGCGAATTCTTTCAGATCAACGCGGCCTTCCATCTTGTAGCCGACGTCGATGATGGCTTGTCCCGCTTCAACTGCGATGACTTTGCCTTTGACAACCGAACCCTCGTCCGGTGTGTCCATTTCGAAGCTTTCTTGCAGGAGGGCTTCGAATTCCTCCATAGTTGCGTTAGCCATGTGGCGTTTCATTCCTTTATAATCGTTTTATCTGGCCGAGCGGTTGTCTCCGCCGGTCTTAGTGAGCGCCCCGCCTTGTGGCGAAACTGATTGGTCAGACGATTGTGTCTTGGGCCCAAAACAAAGAGGGTCGGCATACCGACCCTGCTCGTCTCTTTGATTATTGGGCGTCAATCGCCTTGTCGACGCTCGCGCGTATAGAGGATAAAACGGGGCTGTGCAAGAGGCGGAGATATCGGACATCCGGAAACCTCAGCAAGCTCTGAAACAATTCCGACGTTGACTAAACCCTCGGCAGAAGATGTGCCGGCGGCCGTGCAGAAAGTTTCGGAAACCAGGTCTCAATTATGCTATTTTGGTGTAGCGAAGGCATTTGACGGAACACGCAGACCAAAAGGGAAGTAGGGCAACGTGCCGGATAGCAATTTGAAAGAACCCTCCCGACCCTCACCAGCACCGGAATTGCGTACCGGGCAAATGCTGCACTTCGGCAGCCTTTTTGCCCTGCTGGTGGTCGTCACATTTGTCTGGGGCCTGCTCGGCAAACCAAGTTGCATAGCATTCTGGACCGCAGTCGCCTTTCCGATTTTGCACCAGGTTTGGGTCTGGCTGGCATGGCGTATCGAGCTCAAGAACTCAGCGATCAGTAACACGATTGGCTTTAAGGGGTATCTGATCACATTTTTTGTTTTGTTTTCAGGCCGCTTTCTGTCACTCGCGTGGTTGGCATTTCAAGACCTCGGAAGTTTGGGATTGAACAATTCTGCCATCGCTCTACTCACCCTATGCCTACTCCTACCCGGCCTTTACGCAATGTACAGCGTGCAACGGTATTTCGGCATGGCACGTGCTGCGGGTGGAGATCATTTCGACACGCGTTATCGCAACGCACCATTGGTCAAAGACGGCATTTTCCGTTTTACTGAAAATGGGATGTACCTATATGCATTCCTGTTGTTCTGGGCCATTGCGATTGGTTTCAATTCTTCTGCGGCTCTCCTCGTCGCAGCCTTTAGCCATGCCTACATATGGGTGCATTTTTATGCCACGGAGAAACCAGACATGGAATATCTCTATGCCCCCCCAAACATCTGAGCCCCGAAAACTGCACTCGCCGCAGAGCCATGGCAAACATTGGTCAACTCAATAAAAAATGGCAGCATCGATGCCAAAGTGCTTGGTGCTGCGCCAATAACAAATGTCCGCTTTCGTCAAAATGAAACCTCAGCGCATCTGATTTAAGGTGGCAGGTCAGAGGTTTGGCATCAAAGAGGTCGCGTTGATCGGCCCCACCTAAATGGTCCAGTTTGAATGTTAGTGCATGATTGGCCTGGGTTACATCGGGACGATGGTTTCCGAGGCCGGTGGGCGGTAGCCCAAGGCACTATGTGGTCGTTTGGTGTTGTAGTGTTTCCCGCTGACCGACAGGCGAATGCACGCATTCGCTGAGAGGTTCCATTGTTCAATCAGGATTTGCGCTTCTCGCAAGCTGTAGAAGACCTCCCCGTTCAGCAGCTCGTCTCGGAAGCGTGCATTTAAGCTTTCGCAATACCCATTCTCCCAAGGGGCTCCTGGCTCGATGTAAGCGGTCTTGGCACCAACAGCGTACAATGGGAACAAGTCGCCCCAACCAAACAGCAACATGCCCATCAATTCGCCAGCCTAAATCAGTTTTCAATTTCGTTATATTATTACATCACGAAACGGAAAGGCGCAAGTCACCTAAATCTCCTCGCCCTTCTTCAGCAATTCGTCAATCAACTGGCGTTGCAGGTTGTTGCTGTCCCCGCCGCCAAATTGCAGCGCACCGCCCGAATAAAGCGAGCCATAGGTTTTGGCCACATTCACGGTCTGCGCCAAACCCGAAATCAGCTGGTTCTTTTTCAGCGGCGACAGCGGATGAATAAAGGTCGCCCAAAGTGTCCCGTTCGCGACCGCATATCGCGCATCTAGCGCGCTGTCGAAATTGGCCTGCATCATCCGCATCAAATCCGCGTTGGACAGGTCTTGCGCCGATCGGATCGGCACCAATGCCCGCATCCGATCGGCGTTTGGGTCCGTGATGATCAGAACCGGCACATCATCCACCACCAACTGAAATCCCGCTCCCTGCGGCACCGCCTCAGGGTCCAACGCAAACACAATCCGCCCCAACCGCTCATAGGTCATCGGCGGTTCGTACTCAGCTTCGACCTCGGGCACCCACTCAGGCGCGACTTCCGGCTCGTCGCTTTGCGCAACCGCCATCCCCGCGCTCAGGATAATGCTCAACAAAACTCTCCACATACGGACCTCCTGCGCTCTGTTCCTTCAACGCTACGCCGCCAAACGCCCAGTGACGATACACAGCTTGGTGAGACCCCCGCGAGCCGACCGGAACCAAGACGCTTTGGAAATCCCGGCAATCCCTCTAAAGTCACCCGAGGGAGGAATTTTTATGTCCATTGTCAAAAGCACTTTTCCAGACGTCGCACTTTCACAAAAAACCGTCACCCAACGCGTGTTCGACGGGATCGACCCCGCCGCGATCATCCTCACCGATGGCCCATCCGGGCGCACGCTCACTGGGGCAGACTTCATGTCGGCCGTGAAATCTCTCGCCGGTGGCCTCACCGCGCGCGGGTTTGGCCCCGGCAAAACCGTCGCCATCATGGCCCCAAATATTCCCGAATACTGCGTCGTGTTCCACGCCATTGCATGGGCCGGTGGAACAGCAACAACAATTAACCCCACCTACACCGCACCCGAGGTGACCTATCAGCTCACCGATGCCAACGCCGACCTGCTGATCACCATCGCGCCCTTTGCCGACACCGCCAAAGACGCGATCACCGGCACCAACGTAGACACCATCGCCTTCATTGGCGACGCGCCCGACGGCACCGTTCCCCTGTCCGACCTCATGGGCACACCTCAGACCGAACAGGCCCCCGTCGATGTCGCCAACCACGTCGTCGCCCTGCCCTATTCTTCGGGCACAACCGGCCTGCCAAAAGGGGTCATGCTCACCCACCAGAACCTTGTCGTGAATATCGACCAAACCATGGCCACCATGGATTTTGACCCCGGCGAAACCACCCTCGCCTTCTTGCCCTTTTTTCACATCTACGGGCTTCAGGTTCTCATGAACATGTATATTAGCGCAGGATGTGGGCTGATCACCATCCCGCGCTTTGACCTCGAAATGTATCTCGATCTTGTCGCGAAGCACAAAACCCGGCGCCTCTGGGTCGTGCCCCCCGTCGCCCTCGCGCTCGCCAAACACCCGATCGTCGACAAATACGACCTGTCTTTCATAACCGAGATCTTTTCGGCTGCCGCCCCCCTTGGCGCAGACGTGGCCGAGGCACTGGCCGCCCGGCTCAACACCCATGTCGCCCAAGGCTACGGCATGACCGAGCTCAGCCCGGTCAGCCATGTCTCGCCGCAGGGGCGCGGGCGTGCAGGCTCCTCCGGTGTCGCCATCTCAAACACCGAGGCCAAGATCATCGACACCGAAACCGGCGCTGATCTGCCCCCCACTGAAACCGGCCAGCTCCTCGTGCGCGGCCCCCAGGTGATGAAAGGGTATCTCAACAACCCCAGCGCCACCGCCGAAACCATCGACGCAGAGGGTTGGTTGCATACCGGCGATGTCGGCTGCTTTGACGATGATGGCTATCTCACCCTCACCGACCGCGTCAAAGAGCTGATCAAGTACAAAGGCTTTCAAGTCGCCCCCGCCGAACTCGAAGCCGCCCTGCTCACCCATCCCCTGATCTCAGACGCCGCCGTGATCGGCATTGCCGATGATGACGCCGGCGAGGTGCCCATGGCCTTTGTCGTCTGCCCAACCGAGGAAAAAGCAACCCTAGAGAGCGTCCAGGCCCATCTCGATGGCCGCCTCGCCCATTACAAACAGATCCGCCACCTCAAACTGGTCGACTCTGTGCCCCAATCCCCCTCCGGCAAAATCCTGCGCCGCCTACTTCGGGATGAAATGGGCGTTTGATATTCGGCGACACGGCCCGCCCATAGCGGCGGGTCGGGTGATGCCGGGAAACACACACGATTTTAAATCTCCTGAGCACTCGCCTCAGGCACAGCATCGAAACGCGCAACCACATCAAGCATGGCTTGATGACTGGGGACGTAGTGCTGCGATAACAACTCGCAGATCTTGTACTCATCATAGTAGCGTTTATCGTCAGGAGGCAGAAAGCGATCTCGTGGAATGGTCAGTAACAAGCGACATTGGTTTTCGTTAGGAAGTTTCTGTAATCTGCCTCTGTAAAATTTCTGATCCCCGAATTTGCCCTCGGTCCACGCTACTTGCGCCAACTCAGGCACCAAATTCGAACGCTTCAGAAAATCTGAGATAGTCTCAGCCTCACCCGCAGACAACCTTGACCGAAACTCCAAAAACACCAACAACGGCCCATCTATCGGCTGATCGCGATAGCACCGCATCGCCAATTCCACCTTCAACAAGGCCCGCTTGATCTGTCGAATCGACAAAACTGAGGCCAAGACAATTTGCTCCGCCAATTCCGCCGCCGCCTTCACCGAAAACTCGGGCGCATCTCCATAGGGCACTTCTAACGGCAACGTCCCGAACAACTCCTTTGTCGCCGCCGCGCGCACCTCAACCGTGTCCGGCAGTTTCAGACGAATATCGACAAATTTGTCGAGGTACTTTTCCCCGCTCTTCATCTCTCCAAACCGATGCGCCGCCAGACTTTCCAAATACGCGGCGTTCACCATCAAACAGAACACAAACCCCGGATGGTCAAAGACCAGCTTCATCGCCTCCAATAACGCAATCGCATAATCCGGGTGGCATCGGTCCAACTCGTCAATCAGGATCACAACGCGATCCGTCTTGCCCTTTTTTGTCAACGCCTCCCGCAATGCGGTTAACTGCTCCGGCAGCTCCTCTTGGCGCACTTTCTCAGCGGCCAACTGCGCCCCGATCAGCTTGCCCGCCTGCTTGGACAAATCCTGTTCAACCGCATTCACCGCCGTTTCGAGCGATTGAACCTCACTCGCTTGCGACGCAATGTAGTCTCCGGCTGTATCAAGCGCCATCCCGGTGCCTGCTCTCAGCACAGCACCCGCGGTCATACGCCCCGCCAAACCCGCGACGCGTTTCCCCTTTTCAAATGCTTTTTGCCGCCCGCTTTTGTCTTCTTTCGGCAAAGCGTCGATCAACGCGCCGATAAACGTCACCACCGGGTCACCGGAATGATCCGAAAGCTGTGCATCGATCTCGACAACCACTTCGCCTTCAATGCAAAGCTGCTTGGCCCAGGCTTTTCGAAAAAACGTTTTGCCTCGCCCAAAACCGGCTTCAATCGAGATGACCTTGGCATCGTCAACCGACCGGATCAGATTACCAAAGCTCTCCCCGACCGCGCTATAGTCCAACCGATCTTTAACCCATGGATCCACCGATTTTTCGTCACTCATGAACAAGACCCTACACAAACCAAAAAAAACACAATAATATCAGCGCGCTAATCCACGATCCTAAAGCTCACTTTCAATCCGGAGAAGTCCGCAAAATCGCACCGACGCGATACTGACGGAATACCGACGTAATACCGACGTTGAATTTCACCCCTAACTGAACCTCTCAGGGCCAACCCACTGTACCACGTCATAGCGATCTCCATGTGCCCAGCCGACCGGCAACACCGCCTCGATCGTGGCCAAATCGCTGTCGCTCAGCGTGATTTCCGCCCCTCTCACCAGCTCATTGAAGTGGGTGACAGAGCGTGTGCCGGGGATGGCAAAAACGTGCTCGCCTTGAGCGAGAACCCATGCAATCGCCAGCGCGGCGGCGGGTAAACCCATGTCTGCGGCCAAGGCGCGGAACTTGTCTGACTCTTTGATATTAAAGTCAAAATTTGACCCCATGAACCGTGGATTGTTTCGCATGAACGGGATTTCCAGAATGCGTTCATACGAAAGCGGGTTGTCCGTAAGCAAGGAACGACCCACCGGAGAAAACGCCACCAGCGCCACATTCAACTCTGCACAGGTTTGCACCAACCCCAATTCCGGCGCGCGCACTGACAGCGAATATTCAGACTGCACCGCGGACACAGGAAATTCTCCATGCGCTCTACGTAAAGAACTGGGTGCTATCTCACTGAATCCAATGTGTTTTGTCTTGCCCCGACGCACCAATTCACCCAAAGCGCCCGCCACGTCTTCAATGGGCATTTCGGGGTCACGACGGTGCACGTAAAACAGATCAACACAATCTATGCCCATCCGCACCAAGCTCTGGTCAAGCTCCGCCTCAAGGTGTGCCAAGTCATTGCGAATACATCGTTTTCCGGCGTCATCTTTAGTGATCGCCGCCTTGCTTGCAATAAAAAACCTGTCCCGCGCGCCCTTGCCTCGCGCAGCCAGATACGTCCCAATCCGCTGCTCAGACGTGCCCATCCCATAGACATTGGCAGTGTCCAAATGGGTCACCCCCACATCCATTGCCGCATCCAAAATCGCGTGGCTCCGCGCCTCATCCGTCGGTCCATAGAAGTCTGAAAAAGACATCGCGCCAACGCCAACTGCTGATACATCCGGACCGTTTGAAAACTTGCGTAACTTCATGATTTAAATACCGTTCTTGCGACCTTCCACGACTTGAATTGCGCGAGAAACCGCCTCTTCAATGCTCAGGTTCGACGTATCTATTTCGACCGCATCCTGCGCCGCCACCAGCGGTGCCTCAGCCCTCTCACGATCCCGCCGGTCGCGCTCAACGACATCTGCCAGCACAGTATCACGGCTCACATCCATTCCGTTCTGCACCAGTTCCGCAAACCTCCTGTCCGCCCGCACCTCGGCACTGGCGGTCACAAAAAGTTTCGCCTCCGCCTCCGGGCAAATCACAGTTCCAATGTCGCGCCCATCCAAAACCGCCCCGCCTGCACGTCGCGCAAATGCCCGCTGAAACTCGATCAACGCCGCGCGAACTTCGCCAATGACGGCTACTTTGCTAGCTGACTGCGCAACCTCTGGGGTACGCAAATTGTCGCCCTGCAAATCTTCAGATGTCAGAGACTTGGCGGCTTCGACGGGGTCCGCGCCGAGCAAAACACACGCGCCAACGGCTCGATATAGCAGTCCCGTATCGAGATGTGCAAAGCCAAAATGCGCTGCAACAGCCTTGGAAATGGTCCCTTTCCCAGCCGCCGCCGGACCGTCAATTGCAATGGTATAGCTCATGAAACCTCGCTGATGTTATGCCGTCTCTCTATCTCAAGCTTTAGCCTCACGAGCAAGCCTTAGAGCACCCATCGCCGCAAAGATACACGGGCTGCGCCAAACAAAAGGGCGGCAAAACAAAGGGTTGAGGAGATAGATTTGCTAATTGTCCAAAAACTGGACAAGCTCACCAGCGAACCTTCAATCGTCTCGACCGGCATTGTGAGCATGACAGACACCAGATAATTCTCCAGATAATCAGAAGCGGCCCCCAACAATGCGACAAAGCCAAAGAATGTGGCCCACCAACGTGAAAACAACATCTGAAAGCCTAGGATGAAAGTTAGTGCCAAAACTGCTGGAAAAAAGATATCCAGCTTATGCTGGACACCAAGGTAGAAGTCCCGCCCCGGCGCACTGAGAGCGCTGAGAAATGCCTGAGCGTCTTCCATTGAATAGCCCGTAGGACGCAGGTCGAACGGCACTTGCCCGCCTGCTTCTTGCGACACAAAGGGCAATGCCCATAGCACAATCGCCAAATAGGCTGCGCTTGCCACTACGAAACTGATCCAAAAGGCTCGCTGCATTCACACCCCAGATTGGGACATCCTAGCCGACCAAACGGCGACATCGGTTGCCCACATTCACATCCCGCCGATCATGACGCCGAAACTGGCAAAAGCAACAAAAACCGCCTTTGAAGAATTGACGCGCGCGCATTCTCCAATTGCGATTTTACGTGTCTGTTCGGACCACGTTTGCCCCGAGCGCGCTCATCAGCGGTTCGAAAATCGGGAACGACGTGGCAATCGGGTTCCCGTTGTCAACGCTAACCGGATTGTTGGCGGCCATGCCCAGCACCATGAAACTCATGGCGATGCGGTGATCAAGATGGCTTTCACATGTGGCGCCGCCCGGTATATTGCCGTGGCCAAGCCCATGCACGACCCACCAATCGTCACCCTCGTCCACTTTGACACCATTCAAACGCAGGCCAGTTGCCATAGCGTCGATCCGATCGGACTCCTTGACGCGCAACTCTTTGACGCCCTTCATCACTGTGTTGCCAGACGCAAATGCCGCGACCACGGACAGAACCGGGTATTCGTCAATCATCGATGCCGCGCGCGCAGGATCTACGTCAATCCCCTTGAGATCAGGCGAAAACTTGGCGCGAAGATCAGCAACGGGTTCGCCACCTTCCTCGCGTTCATTTTCATAAGTCAGATCAGCACCCATTTCACGTAGCGTGGTAAACAATCCAGCGCGTGTTGGATTCAGCCCGATATTTGGCACCAGCACATCCGAACCTGGCGTGATAATCGCAGCGCAAACCGGAAATGCTGCAGAGCTTGGGTCGCGCGGCACAACAATCGTCTGGGGCTTTAGCTCTGGCTGTCCATTCAGAGTGATGACCCGTCCTTGATTCGTTTCTTCAACGGAAATCTCAGCGCCAAAGCCCTTCAGCATGCGTTCGGTATGATCTCGCGTGGCTTCTTTTTCGATCACCACAGTTTGGCCCGGTGCGTTCAGCCCTGCGAGCAAAACAGCTGATTTCACCTGTGCCGAGGGCATGGGCACTTCATAGTTTACAGATACGGGTGCGGACGCCCCAACAATGGTCATCGGCAAACGCCCGCCCGAGCGACCAACAGATGTCGCCCCAAACAGCGCGATTGGATCAGTCACCCGCGCCATTGGGCGTTTATTCAGACTAGCGTCGCCAGTAAAAGTGGCCGTAACTCCAGAGGTTGCCATCGCTCCCATGATCAGGCGGACACCGGTGCCGGAGTTTCCGCAATCGATCACGTTGTCCGGTTCTGCAAAACCGCCGACACCGACACCGTGCACAGTCCATTCACCATTTCCATGCTCAATTACATCAGCCCCAAAGGCACGCATGGCCTTGGCTGTGTCCAGTACGTCTTCGCCTTCAAGCAAACCGGAAATATTGGTCTCCCCCACGGCCATCGCACCCAAAATAAGCGAGCGATGGGAAATGGATTTGTCGCCGGGAACATGCGCCTCGCCTGTTAGCGGGCCACAGGGATTAGACGTCATTGGAATGATGGTGCCGTGTCCGGACATGAGCGCGCGCTTCCTCTATAGATCGTTGTCTTTCTGTTAGCGCAACACCCCGGTGTCGTCCATGCCGTGTGACGCACTACTGATCAGAAATCAGGTTCGCCGGAACGTCAGGTAGTGCGGACTACGCCCCTCACGAAAGGCTTTTTGTTCATAGCGGGTGGAGATCCAGTCATCCCAGGGTGCACGCCAGTCATCCGGGCGTTCCGCCAACCACTCAAAACCGAACTGCGGCACCTGTTCCAACGTTTGGCGTACATAGTCCGGGATATCTGTTGCCACACGGAAAATCGCACCCGGTTTCAAAACCTTTGCTAACGGTGCGAGGTGCTCTGGCGTTACAAACCGCCGGCGGTGATGGCGCTTTTTCGGCCAAGGATCAGGATAAAGCAGAAAGGCGCGTGAAATGCTTGCTTCGGGCAATACATCGAACATGTCTCGCGCATCGCCGGGATGTACACGCACATTGGCTGCCCCGGCTTTGCGGATTTTGCCCAGCAACATGGCGACGCCGTTGATATAGGGTTCACATCCAATGATCCCGACATTTGGGTTTTGCACGGCCTGATGCACCATATGTTCACCACCCCCAAACCCGATTTCCAGCCAGACGTCTCGGTCGCCAAAAATGCTAGCCAGATCAAGCGGTGTGCGTTCTGGGTTCACATCCCAATCCACAGCTCCGGGGGACAGCGCAGCCAGGTCCTGATCGAGATAGGCTTCCTGGCTCTTGCGCAGGCCTTTACCTTTGAAACGACCATAAAAATTGCGCCATGGAGCGCCTGATGGATGTTTGGAATCTGTCATGCCGCGGGCATAGTGTTTTGAGCGGGAATTGTCCAATCACTGGCACATCTCTGGCACAAAAAAAGGCCAAAGCCCCGTGTTTTAGGCTTTGGCCTTTTTGTCAGATCGCTGAATAGCGTCAAACAGCTTTCTTAAGGACCTCGACCAGATCAGTTTTTTCCCAACTGAAACCGCCATCGGCGTCCGGCTGGCGGCCAAAGTGTCCATAAGCCGCTGTGCGCTGATAGATCGGCTTGTTCAGGCTCAGATGTTCGCGAATGCCACGCGGGCTCAGGTCCATAACCTGCCCAATTGCCTTTTCAATGTCTACTGGCGCGACCTGACCGCTGCCATGTGTTTCGGCATAGATCGACAGAGGTTGGCTAACGCCAATCGCATAGCTGAGCTGGATCGTGCAGCGCTCGGCCATGCCCGCCGCGACAACGTTCTTGGCCAGATAGCGCGCTGCATAGGCGGCAGAACGGTCTACTTTGGTCGGGTCTTTACCAGAAAACGCTCCCCCCCCGTGTGGGGCTGCACCGCCATAAGTATCAACGATGATTTTGCGGCCGGTTAGTCCAGCGTCGCCATCAGGTCCGCCAATGACAAACTTGCCTGTGGGGTTCACGTGCCAGACTGTGTCGCCACTGACCCAGCCTTCGGGTAGAACTTCACGGATGTATGGCTCGACCACCGCGCGCACATCGTCCGAGGTCATGTTTTCGTCCATGTGCTGGGTTGACAATACAATTGAGCTGACGCCAACTGGAACACCATTTTCGTAAATCACCGAAAGCTGGGATTTCGCGTCAGGCCCCAGCGTCGGTTCCTGACCAGATTTACGCACTTCGGCCAAACGGCGCAGAATGGCATGAGAATACTGGATCGGGGCTGGCATTAGCGCTTCGGTTTCACGTGTGGCATAGCCAAACATAATCCCTTGATCGCCAGCGCCCTCGTCCTTGTTGGCTGCCGCGTCTACGCCTTGGGCAATATGCGCGGATTGCTCGTGCAACAGGTTGGTGATCTCGACGGTTTCGTGGTGAAACTTGTCCTGCTCGTATCCGATGTCTTTGATACAGGCACGCGCAATATCGTCGATGCGCCCCATATACTCGGTCAGCTTGGCCTGATCAGACAGGCCAACTTCGCCCCCGATCACAACCCGGTTTGTGGTCGCAAACGTTTCTGCAGCAACCCGTGCTTCGGGTTCCTCGGCCAAAAATGCGTCCAATACCGCATCGGAAATGCGGTCGCATACCTTATCGGGATGCCCTTCCGAAACGCTTTCGGAAGTGAAAGTGTAGTTCTGTCTGCTCATGAAGTGCTCCATTGTTTCTGAACGCGTCACGCCAGGAAGCCGTTGTGACGGTGAATAACGCAGTCCGGCTTACGCTGGACGACGCGTTAGGTCAATCGCTTTTGAAACGCGTACGTAGCGTTAATAATCCAGTAACCACAAGCAAAACGAAAGCCAGCGGCAGGTCGCCGGTGCGCGAATACATGGTTGGTGTGGCTGCTGGCGGCAACGCGGCGTCGATGTACCCCTCTTCGTTCAGCGGCAAAAAGGCGGTGACGCGTCCCTTGGCCGATATGACAGCAGACACACCGGTGTTGGCCGCGCGCACCATTGGCAGACCCTGCTCAATCGCGCGCATCCGTGCTTGGGCAAGATGCTGATACGGTCCTGAAAAGTTTCCGAACCAAGCATCGTTGGTCACTTGCATTAAAAAGTCCGGCCGTTCCGCCGCTCCACCAACATCCTGTGGGAAAACCGCCTCGTAGCAGATCAAGGGAAGCGCTTTGCCAAGCTTTCCCAAATCCATCACAACCGGGCCCGAACCGGCGGAATAGCCATCGCCATGCTGGCTGGCAAATCCGCGAATACCAAACCAGCTCAGCATATTGCCCAATGGAATGTACTCTCCAAATGGAACAAGGTGGTGCTTGTCATACACCTGCGCGACCTGCCCCTGCGCGTCCATTAAGACAGCAGAGTTATAGGCGCGCACGCCGTCGGTCCGGTTGACTCCGAGCACAACGGGTTTGCCAGCTGCAGCCTCGGCAATCACGTCCAACGTATGTCCGGCGCGATCCAGTAAAACCGGCACCGAGGTTTCCGGCCAAATGATCAGCTCCGGGCGAGTCTCGCCAACCGCTGTGTAGAGCACTGCACGATCGAAGAACCGGCGCATGTGTTCCGGTTCCCATTTCAAATGCTGCGGCGCGTTGGGTTGCACCAACCGAACAACTGGCGCATCAGTTGCAACCGGCAGATCGCCCCTGGGCGTCAGAAACAGAGCCGCAACCACCGAAATGGCGCCGATAGCAGGCGCAAAACGTTGGCGCCCTTCCCGGCTTGCGGCAACTGACACCAGCCACGCGAGCAGGAACACAAACAGGTTCACCCCGTGCGGACCAAGCCAAGACGCCAACTGGCCACCAACGGAATCCACCAACACATAGCCCGGCATACCCCATGGGAAGCCACCGAAGACATATGCACGTGCCAACTCTGCCAGAGACAGGAACACCGCGAGCGGCCAAATCGCATTACTGACCCGGCGTGTTGCCCAAAACGCTAGTGCCCAAAATAGGCCAAGGCCAGTCGAAAGGAAGAGAATGGCAAATGGCGCCATCCAACCGTGCCGCATAGGGTCCACAAAAAACGGTTCCACGATCCAATGGATCGAGACCGCAAAATAGCCGACGCCAAGACCCCAGCCAAGCCACCACGCTTGCCCAGGCGATTGGGTTCTTCCCAAATACAAAACGGCGACGCCCAGACCAGCAATTGTTAGGAAAAAAAGGTCGAACGGCGGGTGGCCCAGACCGGCAACTCCGCCAGCCGCCAACATCACCAACAAGTCGCGCCGCGTCACCGATTGAAACCAGCGACGCCGACGCCCGTCAGTCATCAATAGAGCTTTCAGGCAATATCACACGCAAACGTTTGATGCGGCGTGGGTCTGCATCTATCACCTCAAAGGTCACACCATCAGGTAGTTCCATAACTTCGCCACGGGCGGGGACGTGCCCACACAGCATGAACGCCAAGCCACCCAGCGTATCGACCTCTTCCACATCCACATCTTCGTAATGTGTCAGAGACCGACCAATCGCCGCCTCAAACTCTGCGAGCGGCGACTTGGCATAAGCCAGATAAGATCCCGGTTTTTCCTCGGTCCAGAGGTCGACTTCCTCGATGTCGTGTTCGTCTTCGATTTCGCCGATGACCTGTTCAATCAAATCCTCAATCGTAACGAGGCCATCAACGCCGCCATATTCGTCAATCACCAATGCCATGTGACGACGCTCTGCCTGCATACGTGTCAGCAACACGCCAATCGACATCGAAGGCGGCACAAACAGCAAGGGGCGCAGGCCCAGCTTGACCGAAAACCGTCCACCGGTCCCATTAAACCCGTGGCGCAATGCGAAATCTTTTAGGTGAACAAAACCAATCGGCGTATCCAGCGTACCTTCATAAACCGGAACCCGGGTCAGACCGCTTTCACGGAAAAGTTGTACAAGGTCCGCCTTGGTAATGGTTGACGGCACCGCAACGATGTCTGCCTTCGGAATAGCCACATCCTCAACCCGCATACGGCGCAGGTTGATCATACCATGGGTTTGAACCGGCGGGGGTGTCGACACTGCCGCCTCGCCCGAAGACTCATTTGTCTGGGAAGTGTCTGAAAAAAACAGGCGTCGTAATATGCCGCCCTTACTCTTGCTTTGGCCTACAGGCTGCGCGCGAAGCGCTGCGTTAGAAGACCCGTCGATACTGTCGCCCATTGTTCCTTTCCGTCGGGGATACGCCCCTTTTTAAGTATATGGGTCCGCTATGCCCAATTTGCCAAGTATCTCTGTCTCAAGCGATTCCATCAAAGTGGCATCTTTGTCACGGACATGATCATACCCCAAGAGGTGTAACAGGCCGTGAACAGCCAAATGGGTCACATGATCGTGCATGGTTTTACCTTCCTCTGCCGCCTCGCGCGCACAGGTTTCCCACGCAATTGCAATGTCACCCAACTCATCCGCCATACCGAGTAGTCCCGGCCCTGGGAGCGCCGGTGTATCACCATCAATTTGCACGCCGCGTTCTTCACTTGGCCAGCTCAACACATTGGTTGGCACGGGTTTGTCGCGAAATTCGGTGTTCAGAGTCGCAATGCGCGCGTCATCACAGGCCAGTAGCGCCACCTCAAACTGGTTTGCATCCAGACCGAGATGGGACAACGCCGCGCGACAAGCGCGCTCGGACAACCCTTCAAGATCGATGGCCTCCCATCGTCCATCCTCGATGATCGCGTCAATCAACATGTTCATTCTCTCGCACAGGGGCTGCCTTATTCAGGCGCGTCTGTCCTTGTCTGACTGTGCGCGCTCTGAGTCCGCGTCATATGCCTTGATGATCGCGGCCACAAGCGGATGCCGAACCACATCGTCCGCAGTGAAGTAATTGAAGGAGATCTTGTCGATATGGCTGAGCAATCGTTCGGCATCCCTTAGCCCAGACTGCACGCCGCGTGGCAGGTCAACCTGACTGCGATCCCCCGTGATCACCATACGTGATCCCTCACCCAGTCGGGTCAGGAACATCTTCATCTGCATGGTTGTGGCATTCTGCGCCTCGTCCAGCACCACAAAGGCATTCGCCAAGGTGCGCCCCCGCATAAAGGCGAGGGGAGCAATTTCGATTCGCTTCTCTTCGATCAACTTTGCCAGCTGCTTGCCCGGTAGGAAATCATTCAGCGCATCATAAAGCGGCTGCATATACGGATCGACCTTGTCCTTCATATCGCCAGGCAGATAGCCCAGCTTTTCGCCAGCTTCGACCGCAGGACGACTTAGGATGATGCGGTCGACATGTCCTTGAATGAACAGCGAAACACCAACCGCCACGGCAAGATAGGTTTTGCCCGTACCAGCCGGACCAATACCAAAGGCGAGCTCATTGTTGAACAGCGACATGACGTAAGCTTTTTGAGCGTCGGTGCGCGGTTCCACCAGTTTTTTGCGCGTCTTGATCTCAACCGTGCCGCCTTTGAACATTTCAAGCTGATCACCGGCCCGCGTTCCAGTATCGGCCTCTGAACCGCCCATACGGATTTCGCGGTCAATATCTCCATGTTCCACGGATTTACCGGTTTCCAGACGTTCATACAGTGAGGACAGGATTTGAGCCGCTTCCTCACGTGCGCCATCTTCGCCGTGAATCGCCAACTGATTGCCGCGCCTTAATATCTGCACCCCAACCTTTTGTTCGATGTCTGCCAGATTGCGATCATATTCCCCGCAAAGGTCTATCAACAAACGATTATCCGGAAACTCGATAAGGGTTTCTGTAGGCTGTTGAGCTGCGGGCGGTGGGGTCATTGCGCCAGTGGGCAAGCATGTCTCCTAAACAAAAAGAGTCGTTATGTGTCGATGGTGCCAAGATGCGCTAGCACGTGCAAGCACCGTGGGATGAATTTTCCATGACCAAACGAAAAAAGACCGCTTGCATCGCTGCAAGCGGTCCAATTTTTCATCCCGGTCGATCAAATCTGATCTTTAAAGGCCGATCCCGATTTGAACGGGCCCGTTGCCACGCCGGGAGGGGCCGCACCGGAACAGACCGGCTTACCATATGGGTCAAGCCGCTGTGACAGATACCCCTCGACGCCGTCGTCGATGATCCAATGGTCACACCCGTTTGGATCAACCCAAATACCGGCGGTCATTGTGCTGATGTGATCACTGTCAAAACCGCGGTCGACGGTCTTGTCGACCTTGTTGTCACACGCCGCAACACCGACACTTAGCGATAGAAGGAGAACACCTTTGATAAGTTTCATTTTCATTCTCCCTTAACGCAGACAAATGATTTCGACGCGGCGGTTCTGTGCCATGCCAGATGCCGTACGATTGCTCGCCCGCGGGACACGCTCGCCATATCCACGAACGTCCACGACACGCGCGCCAGATTGACGGGCAACCTGTGCCACCGCATTGGCGCGATTGTGGCTCAGACGCATGTTGTAGGAATCAGACGCACGACTGTCTGTATGGCCCGCAATGATAAAGGCAGACGCGGTTGAATTCTGAAAAAACTGCGCCAGACTCTGCCGATTTGCTGCGTTGATGTAATATTTGTCGGTTGCAAAAAACTGATCCGAGTTCATCACACCGCACACACTGCCACGTCGACACACAGGAATACCGTTCCGGTTCACGTGCGGTGTCATATACCCTTCGGCACCATCATCCATAACCCAGTGTTCGCACCCGTCCGGGTCAACCCACACAGTCGGGATATATTCTTGTCCCAACACAGTCCGCTGGGTTTGTGCCGCCACCGGTGGAACCATTGCCACAATTGCCATGCAGACAGCTGCGACTCCCCCCAACGCGGCCCGGATCGATTTACTTGTCTTATCCGCCACGACTTGATCCTCTCAATACACTCCGAAAGCCGATCCCGTGAATCGTTTTCGAAATCAAGGCCTTCACTAATTTTCAAAGATTAGCGGAATTAGCCAACATGTGAAGGATTAATCCCGAGTTCCACGACCACCACCTGTAAAAAATGGCAAAATTGTGGCTCAAATTGGGCAGGTCCCTAATCAGCGCATCGCCAATCTGGCCTGTTTAGCCAGATTGTTTCCTGTTTAAAAATAATGTCAGAGGAGTTCGCCAGCCAGCGAGTTGGTTCCGCTCTTAACGATTCTGACCTTGGCGAGTTCGCCGATCGCAGCAGAGCAATCTGCCACGTGAACGGCGTGCAAATACTCTGATTTGCCCACCATCTGACCGTCAAACCGCCCTGCCCGCTCAAACAAAACCTGAATTTCACGTCCGACCATGCTATCCTGAATCTCGCGCTGCTGTTGCGCAACCAGCGCTTGCAGGCGGTAGAGGCGATCGCTCGCCTCGGAATCGTCCACCAAAGGACGCTCAGCCGCTGGAGTTCCCGGACGCGTCGAATATTTAAAGCTGTACGCCTGCCCGTACTTAACTTCTTCGATCAAATTCATCGTGTCCTGAAAATCTGCTTCGGTTTCTTCCGGGAAACCAACGATGAAATCGCCCGACAACAGAATATCAGGGCGCGCCTCGCGGATACGTTCGATCAAGCGAAGATAGCTTTCGCGATCATGGTTGCGATTCATCCGTTTCAGAATTTTGTTGCTGCCTGACTGAACAGGCAAATGCAGATACGGCATCAACTTGGAGCATGTGCCATGGGCTTCGATCAGATCATCCATCATGTCGTTAGGGTGGCTGGTGGTGAAGCGTATCCGCTCCAGACCATCGATTTTGTCCAGCTCCCAGATCAGTTGCGCAAGCGTTTTGTCGCCGCCACCCGAAACACCGTGATAGGCGTTAACATTCTGCCCCAGCAACGTTATCTCACGCACGCCGCGCTCCACCAGATCGCGGGCCTCACTCAGCACGCGATCCACTGGCCGACTGACCTCGGCTCCACGCGTATAGGGCACAACACAGAAAGCGCAAAATTTATCGCACCCTTCCTGAACGGTCAGAAACGCGGTCGGGCCACGCTTGGCCTTGGGGCGGTTCTTGAGTTTCTCGAACTTATCTTCCTCGGGGAAATCAGTGTCCAGCGCCTTGGCACCGTCCTGTGTCTTGGCTTCCATCTCGGGCAAACGGTGATAAGCTTGCGGGCCCACCACCAGATCCACAATCGGCTGACGGCGCATGATTTCTTCGCCTTCCGCCTGTGCCACGCATCCCGCGACACCAATTTTCAGGTCAGGTTTTTCAGCCTTTAGCCCCTTAAATCGCCCCAGTTCCGAGTAGACTTTCTCAGCCGCTTTTTCACGTATGTGACAAGTGTTGAGCAAAATCATATCCGCGTTATCCGGGGTGTCTGTTGTTTCATACCCTGCGCCGCCCATGGCCTCGGCCATGCGCTCGCTGTCATAAACGTTCATCTGACAGCCATAGGTTTTGATGTAGAGCTTTTTTGTATCAGCCATGAGAGCGTCCTTCGCGGTATGAGCGCGCTTCCCTACATCATAAACAGGGCGCCTTGCAATGCACGGCAATTTGACGGAGTCTCGCGAAAAAGAAGCAAGAGGCACAGAATGCGTTTCGACTCCGTTTCACAGCTCATTCAAAACGGCAAATCAGAGCTGCAAGCCGGTCCGGTTGCCTTGATTTTTATGGAAGACGACACCGAAATCGATACGACGCTGCGCCATCATATCGACCTTGGCTTCACGACAATCATCGCGTTCATGCCAGCCTCCTTTACAATGGCAAAGGATCTGGCTGAAATTTGCGTTAGAGTGACATTGGAAAATCCGCGCGGCGATACCGTCATGCGTACTGTCAATCAGATCAACGACGTAGCGCCAGGAACATGGTTTTATTATTGCTTCAACAGTGAATATCTGTTTTTTCCTTTCTGCGAAACCCGCACAGTTGGCGAAATGCTGGCCTTTCAGACAGAAGAACGCCGAGACGCGATTTTGTCGTATGTCGTTGACCTCTATGCGCCTGACCTCAAGGTCGCGCCAAATGCTGTTTCTCTTGAAGACGCACAGCTCGACCGTAGTGGATATTATGCACTTGCGCGAAATGATCCACAGAATCACAATCACCCGAAGGAACGCCAACTGAATTTCTACGGTGGCCTTCGTTGGCGGTTTGAAGAACACGTTCCCGCTGAGCGGCGCAAAATCGACCGGATTTCGCTTTTCAAAGCCGCGCCGGGTCTTCAGCTGCGGGAAGATTTCACTTTCAACGACGAAGAATTCAACACCTACGCCTGCCCATGGCACAATAATATTACCGCGGCCATTTGTTCGTTTCGCACCGCCAAGGCGCTGAAACGAAACCCCGGCAGCACTTTTGCGATCGAAGATTTCAAATGGTACAATTCAACGACGTTTGAATGGCACTCACGGCAACTGCTGGATCTTGGGTTGATGGAACCGGGGCAATGGTTTTAGCGCCGCTGCGTTTCAATCCATCTTTACGAGCACGGGCCCTTTACGCTGGCCGGTTTCAACTGCCTCGTGTGCCAGAAACGCGTTTTCAGGCGTAAAAACCGATGGGTCGACGGGTGCTAGCGCATTGTCGCAAAGTGCCGCGTTTAGTTTCTGAATCGCATGCGCGCGCGCCTGTTCGGATAAGATATAGATCAACACGATATCCAGTGTCAGCGCTTTGAAGAGCATTGGGCCAAATGGGAGAGTTGGCGTCATGTCTTTAGCGGATCCGTAAATCGCAACCCGCCCATTTGGCGCCATGACATCCGCCAGCATGGCCGCATTTGCCCCGAATTCGACCTCTACAGCCAAGTCTATAGCGCTCTCTCCTGCGACCTTTTGAATTTCCTCAGACAAAGTCGCGCCTTTGTAGTCTAAGACTGCATCCGCCCCAGCCGCCTTGACGCGATCGCCGTCTGAGGGCGAACACGTTGCAATGACACGTGCGCCGCCCCATTTGGCAAGCTGCACCGCCAGATAACCGACAGAGCCGCCTCCCCCGCTGACAAGAACGGCTTTACCTTTCACCGAACCGCCCGCAAAAACACAATGGCTTGCAGTTAGGCCTGGAATTCCGAGAACAGCACCTGTTTCCAAAGAAATGGTGTCAGGCAAAGGAACTGCCTGATCTTGCGGTAAACAAATATACTCTGAACACGTGCCATACGCGCGTTGCCATTGCCCGTTCCAAAGCCAGACCCGTTCGCCAACGCGCCCCGGATCAACATTGCTGCCAACGGCGTCAATGACACCTGATCCGTCACTATGGGGAATGATCGCGTTAAAAAGTGGTTTGGTGACGCCGGGGCGCGCGCCGGATCTCGCCTTTACATCCGAGGGATTCACACCGGAATAGGAAATCCTAACACGCACCTCTCCCGGTTCAGGCTTTGGCTGTTCCATTTGTTCCAGATTCAAGACATCCCGCGCCGCGCCAAAGGCGCGCCAAATCACAGCTTTCAAATTATCGCTCCCTGCATCAGCTGCGGTATGCTGTCACAGGGTCGGATTTGGTGCAATCTCAGAGAGGACCTAAGTCCGGCGCAACCGGATAACGACATCAACTTTTGATATCTCAGCACCGGCAGGCGGATCGGGTAAACGCGCGATGCTTAGCTGTTCCAGCGGCGCATCGGTTAGTTCACGCTCGTCTTCCCAAAAGAAATGTGGGTGATCAATGGTGTTGGTATCAAAGTAGCTCTTAGACCCATCAACCGTGATTTCTTGCATCAAACCCGCGTCACAAAACGCACGCAGCGTATTGTAAACCGTTGCAAGAGATACCTTTTCTCCTGAACTGCGTACGGAGTCGAAAAGGCTCTCAGCGGTGACGTGCCGATCGTTTCCATCGCCGACAAGCAACGAAGCCAGCACCACACGCTGCCGTGTCGGGCGCAGGCCTGCATCGGCAAGCCACTTTGTTCCGATTTCGGTAGCTTCCATAACAAAACACACTATTTTGGTTCTTAGTAATTGATATAGCGCTTCTGTGACCCGTTTTTCAATTGAAAATGATTTGCAAGGTCAACAACCTATACCACTGTTTCCTTGCAGGACGCCTTAGCGCGGTGCTAGAGGGAGCAGGAATAGCTAAAGAACCGAGAGGGATCCATTCGAATGGCCGACTACCCCACCAGCTTCGATAAAGAAGGCTTGCTCAAATGCGCCCGTGGCGAACTTTTTGGCCCTGGGAATGCGCAATTGCCGGCGCCACCGATGCTGATGATGGATCGGATTACTCAGGTTTCTGGTGACGGAGGCAAACACGGCAAGGGTCATGTGGTTGCCGAATTCGACATTACTCCGGATCTTTGGTTTTTTGACTGCCACTTTCCCGGCAACCCGATCATGCCAGGCTGCCTTGGACTCGATGGCCTGTGGCAGCTGACAGGTTTCAACCTTGGCTGGCGTGGTTGGCAGGGGCGCGGTTATGCGCTTGGCGTAGGCGAGGTTAAACTCAAGGGCATGGTACGGCCGGACCGCAAAGTGCTGACCTATTATGTTGATTTCACCAAGGCTATTCAGACCCGCCGTCTGACTATGGGCGTCGCGGATGGTATTGTCGAAGCCGACGGAGAAGTTATCTATGAAGTCAAAGATATGAAGGTTGCCCTGTCGGAAAGCTAACCGACACCACACCTTGGACCAAAACAGGAGAGCGCTAATGCGTCGCGTTGTTGTAACCGGATTGGGCATCGTCTCGTCCATCGGAACGAACGTCGAAGAGGTCACAGCCTCGCTCAAGGCGGGAAAGTCTGGAATCACGGCCAGCCCGGAGATGGCCGAGCATGGTTTTCGCAGCCAGATTGCCGGTTCAATCGACGTTGATGCTTCCGCGCACATCGACAAACGGACATTGCGTTTCATGGGGCCCGGTGCCGCCTATGCGCACATCGCGATGCAACAAGCAATCGCAGATGCAGGCCTGAGCGAAAATCACGTCGTGAACGAGCGCACCGGCCTAGTTGCCGGGTCTGGCGGCCCATCGACCAGCGCAATGCTGACGGCTCACCAGACTGTGCTGAAAACCGGCGCAACCAAGCGGATCGGCCCATTTGCGGTGCCAAAGTGCATGTCTTCGACGATTTCCGCAAATTTGGCGACCGCGTTTAAGATTAAGGGCATCAATTATTCAATCACCTCCGCATGCTCCACATCTCTGCACTGTATTGGTAACGCCGCTGAACAGATCATGATGGGTAAGCAAGACGTCATGTTCGCAGGCGGTGGCGAAGAGTTAGACTGGACTTTGTCCTGCTTGTTCGACGCGATGGGGGCCATGTCCTCCAAAAGCAACGACGCCCCGGAAAAAGCGTCACGCGCGTTCGACGAAAACCGTGATGGATTCGTGATCTCTGGAGGCGGCGGAATCGTAGTGCTCGAAGATCTCGAACACGCACAAGCCCGCGGTGCCAAGATCTACGCCGAAGTAACAGGCTTCGCGGCGACCTCGGACGGGCACGATATGGTTGCCCCTTCTGGTGAAGGCGGAGAACGGGCCATGCGCCTTGCGCTGCAAACACTTCCCGAGGGGCGTAGTGTCTCGTATATCAATGCCCATGGCACCTCGACTCCGGTTGGCGACGTCGGCGAAGTAGAGGCCGTGCGTCGTGTCTTCGAAGGCAAATCGCAACCGCCAATCTCTTCGACCAAATCGATGACCGGCCACGCCCAGGGGGCCGCCGGAGCTCTGGAGGCAATCTTTTGCCTGCTCATGCTGGATGGTGACTTTATTACTCCTTCGATCAATGTCGAAACGCTTGATCCCGCCATCAATCCAGAAGAGATCGCAACGCAAACCGTTGAGAATGCTGGTCTCGACACGGTGATGACAAACAGCTTTGGGTTCGGTGGCACGAACGGCTCCATGCTCTTGTCGAAATTCAAAGGATAACAAGACGATGTCTCAAGTACTCAAGGGCAAACGTGGGCTGATCATGGGCGTCGCAAACGAACGCTCCATCGCGTGGGGCATTGCAAAGGCCATGCACGAAGCCGGCGCCGAGCTGGCCTTTACCTATCAGGGCGAGGCTTTTGGCAAACGCGTTGCCCCGCTGGTCGCAGGTCTGAATAGTGAATTTCTGGTAGACGTCGACGTCACGGACGATGCTTCCCTTGATCGCGCTTTTGACGAGCTGAGCGCCAAGTGGCCAACCATCGACTTTGTGGTTCACGCCATCGCCTATTCCGACAAAAATGAGCTTTCTGGTCGATTTGTCGA
This sequence comes from Shimia abyssi, assembly GCF_003014475.1. Classification (GTDB taxonomy): domain Bacteria; phylum Pseudomonadota; class Alphaproteobacteria; order Rhodobacterales; family Rhodobacteraceae; genus Shimia; species Shimia abyssi. The sequence goes on from NZ_PYGJ01000005.1 coordinate 219,997, forward strand.
CACTACTCGCGACAATTTCAAGAATTCGCTGGATATCTCCTGCTATTCATTGATCGAAATCGCCCGTCGCGCACATCCGATGATGGCCGAAAACGGTGGTACGATCCTGACGATGACCTATCAGGGCTCTAACCGCGTCACCCCGTTCTACAATGTCATGGGGGTGGCCAAGGCCGCATTGGAAAGCGCCACGCGCTACCTTGCCAATGATCTTGGCCCGGATGGTATTCGCGTCAACGCAATCTCTCCCGGCCCAATGAAGACTTTGGCTGGTGCGGTGATCGGCGGTGCGCGCAAAACTTTCAAACATACCGACATCAACTCGCCAATGCGGGCCAATGCCACGCTCGAGGCGATTGGCGGGACGGCGGTTTACCTGGCATCCGATGCTGGCAATTGTACAACCGGCGAAGTAATCCGCGTGGATGGCGGCTATCACGTGCTGGGCATGCCCCAACCGGACAACCTCTAAGCACCTAAGGCAGCGCAATGTTAGGGTTGCTGGGATGAGGGCTCTTGTACAACGCGTCTCCGACGCCTCGGTCACGGTCGACAACCAAGTGGTTGGCGAAATCGGACCGGGTCTTCTTATTTTGGTCTGCGCCATGCAAGGTGACTCAAAAGATAACGCAGACAAGCTTGCGGCCAAGGTCGCAAAGCTGCGCATTTTTCAGGATGACGCCGGAAAAATGAACCGCTCGCTGATCGACACGGGCCGCGCGGCGCTGGTCGTGTCACAATTTACGCTGGCAGCAGATACACGCAGCGGAAACCGTCCGGGGTTTTCAACGGCCGCCGCCCCTCAGGATGGTGAACGCCTTTACGAGTACTTCGCCGATCAGCTATCCAACTTGGGCATTGCAACCGCGCGCGGTCAATTTGGCGCAGAAATGAAAGTGCGCCTACTGAACGACGGCCCGGTAACGATATGGCTAGATATCTAGCTCGGATCACGGCGCAACTTCACACGATCCGGACATGTAACTAATTAGTTACAAGAGCCGTCAAAACTACCTGACTTTGCTCTTGCGGCACTGGAACATTGCCGCCAATTAGGTCAATGTGCGCGCAAACCGGGAGAGCCAAATGAACAGCGCAGAATTGCTCACTGAAATCTGGAATGCAGGTGTCGACGCAGTGCGCGGCGACATCGCCGTGACCACCGCCTTGGAAGAGCAAAACACCGCACGCCCGGACCAAATCCTTGCCGTCGGCAAAGCCGCAGCAGCCATGGCAAAAGCAGCGCGCGCGCATTTCGGCAACGACATTCCCGCGCTCGTTGTGACCAAATACGACCATGCTGACGGGTTGGACGACGGCGTGAAAATCATCGAGGCCGCTCATCCGGTTCCGGACGAAAATTCGCTGCGTGGTGGCCGGGCCTTGGTAGACGTGGTAGCTACGATGCCAGCCAACAGTCACCTCCTGATGCTTGTCTCTGGCGGAGCCTCAGCCCTTGCCGAATGCCCCGTTGGCGATATGTCATTAGCCGAACTACAGGCCGAAAACACTCGGCTCCTGTCCCAGGGGCTCGACATCCACGCGATGAACAAGCGGCGCAAAGAAATCTCAGCTGTCAAGGGTGGCGGACTGCTCAGCAGGTTTCAAGGCGCGCATGTTACAACACTGGCAATCTCTGATGTTGAAGGCGACGCGCTTGGCGTAATCGGTTCTGGCATCGGCGATGCGGCCCCCGACGCTTCATTTACTTTTGACCCCCATATTGTCGCGTCAAACGCCATTGCCCGTTCGGCATGCGCGACCAAAGCCCGAGAACTTGGCCTCGACGTAATCGCCAACGAAGAAACACTATATGATGACGTCGTTGCGCTTACGCCGCGCATCGGTCAGGAATTGCGCGACAGCCCAAAAGGATTGCGGATTTATGGCGGCGAGCCCACCGTGATCCTGCCCGCTAACCCGGGCGAAGGGGGGCGCAACCAAGCGCTTGCGCTGGCCCTCGCCCAGGAAATTACAGATCAAGATACCCTTACGGTACTTGTGGCGGGCACCGATGGCACCGACGGTCCAACAAAGGCCGCAGGCGGGTTGGTCGACGGCTCCACATGGCAGGACGAGGCAAAAACCTTCCTGACCGACGCAAACAGCGGCGTGTTCCTGCGCCGACGCACCGCCCTCTTCACATCGGGCCCAACCGGCACAAACGTCATGGATCTGGCACTGGCGCTAAAGTCCTGAGCCAATGCGCTTCTCAATGTCCTGAAATACCCCGGGGGTAAATTTTGCCTTGGGCAAAAGAGGGGGCTGGCCCCCTCCCCTACTGTTATGCTGCGGCCCACTCCCATGGCACCACAAACGCACCCAGCACTTTAGAAACATCTTCGTCCGAAACAGCACCCTGCCCGGACAACTGCGCGACCAAACCACGTTTCTTGTCATCCACAACAAGCGCCACACGCGCGTCAACACCCTCTTTCTCAAGGACCGCATCAAAAACCCGCGTGATCGCCCGCTTGCGCAGATCGGGCTTGAACACCTTGCCAACTGCTGTCTTGGGCAATTCGGGCAGCACCTCAACGTGCTTGGGGTGTGCAGCGCGCTCATGCACATGCACCTTGGCATGTTTGAGCAGGTCCTCAGCGCTTACAGACGCACCATCGATCAATTCGACATAGGCACAGGCCACCTCACCCGAATGGGCGTCCGGCTGCCCAATCGCCCCGGCAAAGGCCACGTCGTGATGGGCCAAGAGCGCCTCTTCGATCTCTGCAGGATCAATGTTATGCCCGCCCCGAATAATCAGATCTTTAGCGCGGCCCGTGATCCACAAATAGCCGTCCGCGTCTTTGCGTCCCAGATCCCCAGAGCGCAAGTACTTTTCGTGATAGAACAAGTCAGTGTTTTTGTCCGCCTCAGTATAGGTATTGCCCGCGTAAACACCCGGGTTAGAGATGCAAATCTCACCTACCTCGTCAACACCGCATTCGACCGGGCCATCCGGCGTGCCCTTGTAAATGCGCACATCCGTATGGGGAAAGGGCAATCCAACCGAACCAACCTTTTTGGCGCCGCTTGGCGGATTGCATGACACAAGACAGGTTGCCTCGGTCAACCCATAGCCTTCGACGATATCAACCCCACAGGTACTCTCAAACCGCTTGAACAGCTCCATCGGCATCGGTGCCGATCCCGAAAATGCTGTTTTAATGGTCGAGATATCGGCATCCACCGGCCGCTGCATCAGCGCGGAAACCGCCGTGGGAACCGTGATGATAAAACTGATCTTCCAGCGCTCGCAAAGCTTCCAGAAGTTGTCAAAAACGCCATCGCCGCGATATCCGGCTGGCGTCGGGAACACCACATGCGCGCCAGAGGCAATCGCCGCCTGCATGATCACATGCACGGCAAACACGTGAAACAGCGGCAGCGGGCACATGATATTGTCTTTCTCAGTAAACAAAAGCCGCTGCCCCAGCCAGCCGTTGTAAACCATACCCGAATAGAGATGCTGGGCCACTTTGGGCATACCCGTGGTCCCACCCGTGTGAAAATATGCACCCACGCGATCCTGACCACCATCCGCAAAGTCCAGCGTCGTATTATAGCGCGCCAGCTCCTTGTTGAAATCCTTCACATCCGCATGGTGGTTGCCCGGATTCTTGGGACGGATCAGCGGCACGATCCAGCTTTTGGGTGGGGTCAGATACCGGTTGAGATCTATTTCCAGAACCGTATGCACACCCGGCGCATGTCGCACCGCTTCGGCGACCTTTTCGGCCACATCCGTTTTAGGAAAGGCCTTGAGTGTCACAACCACCTTTGCGCCGGTCTCGCGCAGGATCGAACCGATCTGTTCCGGCTCCAGCAGCGGGTTGATTGGGTTGGCAATGCCCGCGATCATCCCGCCCAACAGCGTGATCAACGTCTCATGGCAATTCGGCAGGACATAGGCCACCGTATCGCTTTCACCAACACCCATGTCACGGAACATATTCGCCGCCTGCATCGTCATTTGATGCAGCTCGTTCCAGCTCAGGGTAACAGCCTTGTCTTTGGGGCCAGACATCAATTGATAGCTAACCGCTGGTCGGTCAGGAAACTTGTCCTTTGTCGCCGTCAGGAACTCATAAACAGTCTTGGGCAAGCCACGCTCGTCCCACGCCATTTCCCCCTCGATGGCCTTCAGATCGGCCAGCGTCTCAAAGCTCATGTTCTCTCCCCTGTTTTTGACGCCCTGCTTAAGCAAGGCCCTTGCTCCCAAGATGCTGTCAAAAACACTATGCTGCAAGCGATTGGCCAGTCTCGACGCCAGGTAAAGCAACGCCGAGACGTTGCGTAACAAACTTCATGAGACAACAAGGTCAGTAAAAACAGGGGAAAAGCTTCCTAAACGGTTCCATCTGTGAATTGCAATTTAGCGAGTTTCGCATAAAGACCACCTTGCGCAACAAGAGCATCATGCTGTCCTTCGGCAACGATTTTCCCGTCTTCCATGACAATGATCCGATCTGCCTTTTTCACGGTGGCAAGGCGATGTGCCACGATCAATGTGGTGCGGTCTTGCGACAGTTCCTCGACGGCGGCCTGCACAAGGCGTTCGCTTTCCGCATCCAGCGCCGAAGTCGCTTCATCCAGCAATAGCACAGGCGCATCGCGCAAGATGGCTCTGGCAATTGCGATGCGTTGTTTCTGCCCTCCAGAGAGCATCACTCCGCGCTCGCCCAGCGGGCTGCTATACCCTTCCGGTAACGCTTTGATGAACTCATGCGCTGCTGCTGCCTTAGCCGCAGCCCTCACATCCTCATCACTGGCTCCGGGGCGTCCAAAACGAATATTTTCTGCCGCAGTGTCAGCAAAAATAACCGGGTCTTGCGGAACAAGCGCGAGGTGGCGGCGAAAATCATCGCGGGCCATATCCGACAACGAAAGACCGTCAAGTGTTACATGCCCATGTGTTGGGTCGTAAAACCTCAGCAGCATTTGTATGATCGTGGTCTTGCCCGCACCGGACGGCCCCACAAAAGCGACGGTTTCGCCCGGCTCGATGGTCAGGTTGATGCCATCCAAAACCGGCACCGTGGGACGAGACGGGTAGTGAAAGGAAACACTCTCAAACGAAATCGCGCCCTTCACCGGGCTTGGTGACGCTACCGGGTTTTCAGGGTCGTTAACCGTATCCTCAACCTGCAGCAACTCAACCAACCTCTCGGTCGCCCCAGCGGCACGTTGCAATTCGCTCCAGATCTCCGAGAGCGCACCAACAGACCCTGCGACCATAACCGAATAGATCACGAACTGAACCAGCACACCAACGCTCATTCCCCCGGCGCGCACATCCCGCGCGCCGATCCAAAGAACCACCACAACCCCTGTGAAAATCAGGAAAATCACGATCATCGTCAGCAATGCGCGTGTATTGATCCGGCGCATCGCGGCCAGCAGCGACAGGTCCGTCACCCGCCCAAACCCGTCTCTTGTTGCCGCTTCATTGGTAAAAGCTTGCACCGTCTGAACAGACATCAGCGCCTCTGATGCAACGGCAGAACTTTCTGCGATCCAATCCTGATTTTCCCGGCTTAATCGGCGCAATCGCCGCCCGAGCCCGAGAATAGGAACCAATACCAATGGAACAAGCAGCAATACCAGCAAGGTCAGTTTGGTTGAGGTAAATAACATCAATGCCATTCCGCCAAAGAAAAGCATCACATTGCGTAGGGCTATCGACACTGACGAGCCAATAACCGACTGAATAACCGTCGTGTCAGTGGTGATCCGGCTCAGGACCTCGCCGGTCATCGCGGTTTCGTAAAATGTTGGGCTCATACCAACGACGCGGCCAAAAACGGCCTTGCGGATGTCCACGACAACTAACTCGCCCAATCGTGTCACCAGTAAAAAGCGCAGCGCAGTCCCAACCGCAAGCAATGCCGCGAATGCCAACGCCGCCATGAAGTACTTATCCAGCAGCGCTTCGCTTTCGGTGCCAAAATTGTCGACCACGCGGCGTACGGCCATCGGCAAAAGCAAGGAAACCGTTGCCGTCAATGTCAACGCGAGCAAAGCAGCGATTACGAGCAACCGATAGGGCCGCATGAACGGCCCCAGTTCACGAAGCGCCCGGACGTTCTTGGATTTGTCTCGTTCCTGCGCCGCGTTGTTTGGCTGAGGTTTTCTGGCCATTAAGTTGTTCCCGCCTGAAGTTCGCAACGTTAGTGACGCCGCAAGCAGCAAGCGTCAAGCGACCAGTTGACGCAAATACAAAAGTCAAACCTACTGGCTTTCTCCAGCTGCAATTTCTGCTACATTTTCAGTGGAAATTTCACTGGAGCGGGCGGCGGGAATCGAACCCGCGTCATTAGCTTGGAAGGCTAAGGTCTTACCACTACACAACGCCCGCTCAACTAGTTGGGTAGATATTTCCTTGCCGTCAGAACGTCAAGTTCGGTTTTGGGAGTTCAAGCAATTTTCCTGCGTACCAGTTCCGGCCAACTGGCTGTTAATCAATTGGTCGTAGGTTCGATCCCTACCGCCGGAGCCAAAATATCTCTTAGATAACAAGAGAGTAACAAGCCGCCCCTAGGGGCGGCTTTTGGCATTCTGCAACATCTCTGCAACATGGCGATTTGTGCGTTCGCCAATACGGGGCCTCGTCGCGTCAAACCGCTAGACGACAGCGGTCCCGATTATTCAAGGGCCAGAACCTGCGCGTTTGATACGCAGCGAATGGCAAGAAACCTCGAGACCTGCCATTTGTACGAAGTGCAGAGAACGGCTGGAGAGAGCCCAATTTGGCGGATGCTGCAAAGCGCGAGAACTGAAAAAAGGGGCGGGAATCTGCCGTTCGCCCTATCGGGTTCGAACAGCTACTATGCGCAAAATGGTGACTTTGTGAGGAAAAAACTAAAAGCCGAAAGGAAAAGGAATTCTTGGCAAGTGATCAGTGACGAACACATAGGTTCGTTCGGTTAAGTATCTTTTCGAGTTAGTCCAATAGGCGATTGCGTTCGCTCGAATTGTTTTTTGAAGATATTTCACATAGCAAAGCTTCTTCTGCGAGCTAAACTAACGTTTGCGAATGCTGGGATTCTTACGCTTCTTGAGATGTGACAGAGATGAAAATGAACAATTTCACTAGTAGAGTAATAGCTGCGGTTCTCGGGGCTTTCCTTGTCCTGGCCAGTCAGGTCTCAGCGCAAGGTACGACCAACCCAAACGTGCGGGTTGAGGTTTTGGCGGCTTCTTCGGAAATGGTCAGCAATCGGTTCCCAGCTCGAACAAACGCCATAGCGGCTGTTGATGTGGTTGCAGAGGTAACCGGGGTCATTCAAGACATCGTGTTTACTGGTGGGCAAACAGTAGAGACCGGTGACCTGCTGTATCAAATCCGAGACGAAGACTATCGCATTGCACTTAACGCGGCTTTAGCAGGCCAAAAGACTGCGGAAGCAACTCTTTCGCTGGCAAGAGCGACTTTGGAGCGCCGTAAGCTTCTCAACGAACGCGGATCGGTGGCAAGCGTGGAAGTCGAGATTTCTGAAGCCGAAGTTCTGAAAGCCGAGGCATCTGTTTTGGCGGCCAAGTCGTCGGTGGATCAGGCCCGGCTCTTGCTGTCCCGCACTAAGGTGGTTGCGCCAATGTCAGGTGTCATCACCTCCACACGGTATTCTGTCGGGGCGCTCGTCGGCCCGGCTCAGGGTCCATTGACGAGGGTAACCCAACTTGATCCCATCGCGATTGAATTGCGCATCCCTTTAAGCCAGCTCGACGCGGATATTGTCGGTGGCGTGGCCCTTAGTGAAGTAGATATCCACTTTTTGTTGCCAAGTGGCGCCGAGTATCATGAAGACGCAGCACTGGGATTTGTTGAGCCAGCGGCGGATGCTTCGACAAATTCGGCCGTGCTAAGAGCTATGGTAGCAAACGCAGACTTCCGGCTGCGCGTTGGCCAACCGTTGACCGTCGTGACCGCGCGTGCTCCGAAGGAGCCGCAGATCACAATCAACAAGGACTCGGTGTTGCTCGACAGAGAGGGGCCTTATGTACTCGTGGTTCTGGATAGCGGGGTCGTAGAATTGCGACGGCCACAGCTTGGAGAAGATGCCTCTCGTCAAAGATACGTGGTTTTGTCCGGACTGTCCGAGGGTGAGATGATTTTCGTTGGAGGACACTCTCGGGCCATCCCTGGTAGCATCGTTTCCCCGGTTCACGGGAACTAAGGACGGTAGAATATGAACCTCCAAGCTTTCATCAGCCGCCCCCGGATGTCCTATGTGATATCTATCGTCATCATTTTGCTCGGCCTTCTCAGCTGGCTTCGCATTCCTGTCCAGCAATACCCCGACATCGCGCCGCCTACCATTATCGTCAAGGCGCTGTATCCAGGCGCGAGCGCTGAGGTGATCGAACAAACCATCGCACGCCCATTGGAATCGCAGATCAACGGCGCTCCGGGCATGATCTACATGAAGTCGTCCTCAAATGATGGTGGGCTGTATGTTCTGACCGTGAGTTTTGAAATCGGATCTGACCCAAGTGTATCAGCCGGAGAGGTAAAGCGGCGTGTCGATACGGTGCTGCCGTCGCTGCCGCCTGTTACTCGTGAGCTTGGTGTTGACGTTGCCCAAAGGTCGCCTGACCTGGTGTTGAATGTCGCCTTCACGAGCGACGCACCTGACGCAAACAGCCTGTTTCTCTCGAACTACCTGAACCTCTACATCATCGACGAACTGAAAAGGATACCAGGGGTAGGTGACGCGATCTCCATGGGTGGCTCCCCATATTCCATGAGAATCTGGATCACGGATGGGGATCGTCTGGCGGCCTTGGGGTTAAGCGAGATGAACCTGATCTCCGCAATCCGAGCTCAGAACACGATTGGTCCAGCCGGTGTCATTGGGCAAACGACGCAGCGGACCGGTCAATCCCTGACGTTGACGATCCTATCGCCGGGACTATTGGCGACCGAGGAAGAGTTTGAAAACATTATCGTGTCGACATCGCCTGAAGGCGGGCGCGTTCGACTAGGGGATGTCGCCCGGGTCGAGCTGGGCGGTGAGAACGAAATCACGGTCGAACTGGACGCACGCCCAACGGCAGCACTTGGTGTCTACATGCAGCCGGGCGGAAATGCCGTAGCCACGGTGGAAGCTATTCAACAACGGCTGGAAGAAATGTCAGATAGATTTCCAGAAGGCATGGAGTTCACCGAGGTTCAGAACAATGCCGAATTTGTCGGCGTGATGATCCAGAAGGTTCTGACTACCTTGCTCGAAGCTACGGTTCTGGTGACATTGGTTACATTCCTGTTTCTGGGCTCTATGCGCGCAACACTTATTCCACTGGCAGCCATCCCGGTTTCAGTGATTGGCGGCGTCGCCGTTCTTTATGCTTTTGGAAGCTCTGCCAATTCAATTTCGCTTTTGGCGATGCTTCTCGCCATTAGCATCGTGATCGACAATGCGATTATCGTGGTTGAGAATGTCGAGCGTACCCTGAAGCAAAAACCTGATCTGAGCGTTGCGTCTGCCACGGCTAAGGCGATGAATGAAGTGGCGGTTCCGATTATCGTCACAACATTGGTGTTGCTTGCAGTGTTTGTGCCTGTACCTCTTCTCCCCGGCAGTTCAGGGGTTTTGTACCGAGAGTTCGCTTTGGCAATTTGTGCGGCTATGATTGTCTCTATGGTTGGCGCACTTACGCTCGGCCCAGCCATGGCAGCTCAATTATTGAGCCGGAAGCAAAAGCCCCGTTGGCTGGCAAAGTTTTCTGCGGCCGTAGATCGCGTAGGAAACGCGTTTTCCCACCTGATACGGGCGTTGCTGCGTTTTTCCTACATCTCCATCGTGATTGTTGTTGCTGGGGGCTGGCTGGCCTATCTGACTTTCAGTTCCACCCCTAGCGGCTTCGTTCCTGAAGAAGACAAAGGCTCTTTGGTTGTCGCCTTTCAGCTGCCTGCCGGGGCTTCGGAAAACCGGACATCGCGAGTTGCCAATCTGGCCCAGAACATCATTGCCAAAGACCCGGCTGTCGCCAACATATTGCGGATCGATGGCATTGATATGATCGCGCAGGGCGCAGCCCCCAACGCAGGCGCGATGTTTCTAAAGTTGAAAGACTATGACAATAGGCACGCTGACGAACTGAGCGCTGATGCGACTCTCGTTCGTTTGTTCCTTGGCCTAAACGCACAGATCATCGACGCAGATTTTCTGGTTCTGGCCCCACCCGCCATCGCCGGTATCGGCGCTTCGGGCGGATTTGAGTACGTTCTTGAAGCCCTGTCCGGACAAGAGCCTGAGGAAATGGCAGCTGTCGCCAGATCGGTGCTGGCGAAAGCCATGGCCCACGAAGACATCGGCACAATGTTTTCCGGGTTTGACGCCAACACCCCGCAGTTGCGTCTAGACATCGATCGTGATCAGATTTCTCGACTGGGTGTAGATCTGTCCACGGTGTATGCCGTGTTACAAACAAGAATGGGCGGGCTCTACGTCAACGATTTCAGCTTCCTTGGCCGCAATTGGCAGGTCAAATTGCAAGGCGACGAAAGCCTACGCCTTGATCCCCAAGATGTGCTGAACACCTATGTCCCCAATGCATCGGGCCAACTGGTCGCCGTGCGTTCTTTTGCGACGCTCGAATTGACAGGCGGTCCGCGAACGATGACGCGGTACAATGGGTATAGATCTGTATCGCTGAATGGCTCGCCTCCGGCTGACAAAGGCGTGGGTGAGGCTATTGCCACAATCGAGAAAATCTCGGACGAGACCCTGCCCGAGGGGTGGGGCTATGAATGGACCGGGCTGGCGTTGCAGCAAAAGCAGGCCGCGGGGCAAACGGCAATTGTTATCGGGTTGGCAGCCTTGTTCTCGTATCTCTTCCTGGTCGCCATGTATGAAAGCACACTGGTCCCAATCGGGGTTTTGATGTCCGTGGTTCTGCCCGTTCTGGCAGCTCTGGTTGCAATCAAGGCCTTCGGTCTGGAATTTGATTTGTACAGTCAGATCGCAATTGTTGTCCTGATCGCCTTGGCCGCCAAGAACGCCATTCTGATGTATTCCTTCGCCTTGGACCTCAGGCAATCTGAAATGGATTTGGCAGACGCGATTTCCGAAGCGGCCCGCCTGCGCTTTCAACCCATCATGATGACATCTTTGTCTTTCATCGCGGGCCTTATCCCCTTGGTTCTTGCCGTTGGGCCAGGGTCCGGCGCGATGACCGCGGTTGGTGTTCCAGTTTTGAGTGGTATGGTTGTCGCCTCTACTTTCGGACTGTTGCTGACCCCTTTGCTGTTTTTCGCTCTTCAGGGAATTCGGGGAAAATTTGGATGGGTGCCGGAATAAGGGCTAATCCCTGAATGCATTGCGTAAACCGGGCGATTGCATTCATTGACGACAAGGAAAAAGCCATGCTCGCAAGACTACAAAAAATGCGGAAGTTGGCGCAACGGCTTGGTCTGGCAACAGCCTTTGCCGTGTCGGGATGGACCTTTGCCAACGCTGAAACACATGAACCATCAGCAGAGGTATGGTCAAAGTCCGGCGACTGGCTGATTTTTGTGGACGACCCGGAACTTGGAGGCTGCTTCATGGAGCGCAGCTTTGAGGACGGAACGATCATGAGGCTTGGACTAAAGCTCATCAGTCACGAAGGCTACTTCGTTGTTTTGAACAAAGATTGGAAAGACATCCAGGAAGGTCAGGCGGGCGAGATATTTTTTGATTTTGGAGACGAAGTTTTTGGTGGTGATGCCATTGGGATCATTGATGGCGAATCCCACGGGGGATGGGCTGAGTTTAACAATCCGGAACTGGTCTCGGAACTCGCGAACGGGTTCAGTTTTGTTGTATCCGGCTCAGCCAAGATTGGCTTTGAATATGCCCTAAAAGGGACTAAGCGAGCGATTGCGGAAATGGATGCTTGCAGAGTGGAGCAACGCAATCGCTAGAGTACAAACCGGGCGATTTGAGAGAACACACAAGGGAGCCGAATGGTGCTGAAGGTCGTGGTCAGAATGCTCGGGGCTCTGGGTTTGCTTCTTGCGATGACCCTTGGGTTCCTTAACCTGCCTGTCTTTTCGACCCAACGGGTTGCTTTGGCAACGGCTCTGCTTGCTGATTTCCTGGAAGACGAAGAGGTTGAAATAGGTGATGCCAAACTGAAGGTGTGGGCGCGGGCTCCAACTCTGGTCCTGCAGGACCTGCGAGTTTCCGATCCAAGCCGCTCTGATCAGGACCTGACCAAAGTTGACCTGGTTCAGGTGTCGCTTTCAATGCCGGAACTTTTGAGAGGGTCCGTCGAGGTTGAAACCATTTTGGTTACAGGGTTTTTCTTGAACCTGGATGTCAATGCCAACGGGGTTTCCAACTGGCGCCCCAGAACACAACAAAACAGCCGTCCGATCGAGCGCGAATTTCCGTTGATGGCGTCACTGCTTGCCGAGAGAAATGTCGACTTCGTCAATTCTGGCGTTCGTTACCGTCATGCCCCCTCAGGTTTTGTTTTCAATTTTGAATTGGACGAATTCAGTTCTCGCCAGACTAGGCGAGAAACACTGACCAGGCTTCAAGGTGTCGGCAAAATAAACGGCGAGCCTTTTGAAATCCTCGGCAGTTTCCCAGATGGTCCCAATTTTGAGGTTTCCTCTAGACTGGGGTCCAGCCGCGTGGCCCTAAAGGGGGTCGCCGATGACCCGCGTGCCAGAACGGGTTTTACAGGAAAACTTTCATTAGAAGCAAAGTCCATATCCGAATTCCTGAGCGTCTTTCGTCTCAAACCCGTTTTGGAGGGCACGATTAGTGCCAGCGCTGATGTTGTCAGAACTCCGAACCGATTTTCGTTCTCTGACTTGATCGTTGTCGCGGAGTCAGCGCAGCACAAAGTCGAAGTGACTGGAGAAATTGGAAATCTGATCAACTGGGCTGGTGGTGATCTTTTGGTGGAATATCTCAACACCTCGACTCAAGAGATGTTGCCGAGCGTTCCGGATAGCATTGACGACGTTACGATCCTGAATGCCTCTGCCCATGTGGTTTCGACCGCCAAGGATTTAGTCGTGGAAGACATGTCGATACAGAGTAATCTGGCGAACCCGCTCATTAGCCGTCTGGGCCCAATCAGCGTAGACCGCGTTTTTCGAACACCAGACGGAATGCTGCGCGTCGACGGTATAGAAATTCTGGCGGGCCCCGAAGACGCGCAAGTCATCCGGGTTTCAGGAGAGCTTGCCAATCTGCTCAGCTTGGAGGGGCTGTCCGCAGAAGGTCAGATCGACGTGAAGTTTGCGGAATTGATTGAAGGCCCAACAAAAGGGATCACAGAGTTCGGGGATCTTCGGGGCAGTTTTGGCATCGATAATCTGGACGGCTCACTTGGATTACGGGCTTTGACCGTCAAGTCCGAAAACTCTGATCTGTGGGACTTCTCTCTGGCAATGCGAAGCAGAGACCTGTTCGACCTCGAGAAGTTCCGTGGAAGCGCGAGCCTTGCTTTTCCCGACCTGAACAGAATTGCCGGCAAACTCAATATGGATGCCACACCGCTCTCGTCTCTCGTTTTGGAAGTCAGTGTCGAGGGCGAAGAAGAGGCATTGGTTACTGATGTCAACATCTCGGTCGACGATAGCGCGGTCGCCCTTCACTTGGAGAAAAGCTATGAAGAACAGCTCGTCTCTTTCCTGGGGTACATTAAATCCGAAATTCTCAATGTCGATACAGTCTCGCACCTCATCAACCTGGTGAAGGATGTCTCGAACCAACCAAAAACATCGGAAATGGGAAGGCCGGTCCAGCCGATTTGGCTCGACGATGCGATCAAACCGCTCATTCTGGACGAACCATTTCTGGCCGTTGACCCGGAAGAACTTGTTGAGGCTCTATTCGCCAAGATTGATGTGCGGCTTCAAAAAGTATCCGGACTGCCCGGAGTACCAAGGCTAAATTCGGTTCTTGCATTGAAAGACGGGCTTGCCTCTTTACAGCCCGTGTCCATTACCCTTCCCACTGGGGCCGCAAGTTTTGGTCTTTTTGTGAATACGCTTGATGATCTGGATGCGGTCCGGGCAACTGGCAACCTGACCAGCATTTCGATCAAAGAGCTCACCGATATGCTCAACGTACCATTTGAAATGTCCGGTACCATCAACGGTAACTTCAACATTTTCGCCAGCATCAGCTCATTAGATGCTTTGGCCGAGACGATGTACGGGCATTTGAATTTGAAAATGGGCAATGGCCGCGTCGGAACGAGTCTGATCAAACTGGCCGGACTGGGCATTATCCCATGGCTGTTCTCGAAGGACCTATGGCAGGGGTACTCCGACATCATGTGCATTTCCGCGCCCTTGGTCATCCAACCCGGTCGTGTTTTTTCGAACGGATTTGTGCTCGAAACTGGTAGGGTACAAGTCGTGGCAAAGGGAACCGCCGACTATCGCCAAAACCGGATTGCCATTCATGCAGAACCCAGACGGGTAAACCAGCCTTTGTCCCGAAGCTTCTTTCCAATTGAGGTTTTCGGTGAATTGACCGCCCCGAAAGTGCGGCTTCTGCGAAACTCCAAACTGTCGGCGCCTGAGCGAGATGCCTCGACTAGCCATGGTGCCCGTCAAAGACAGCCCTGTGTTATGGACAAGTCACAGCACTAAGGCGGCCGACATCAACACTAGTGGTCGAAAATCAACACCACAAACGTCAGGAACGCTGCCAGATGGACAACCCCCTGCAATGCATTGGTGCGTGCCCCGACAAAGGTCACGATACTAACTGCAAGTGTAAGCGCCAGTATGACAATCTCAGGTCCATCTAGTCCCAGTTCGATGGGCAATCCGTAAATGCTCGACGCTGTTAAAACCGCTGGCACTGTCAAGCCAATGGTGGCCAGAGCAGACCCAAGACAAATGTTCACAGCGCGCTGGAGTTGGTTTTCCTTGGCTGCATCAAACGCGGCCATCGCTTCGGGCGTCAAAATCATAACCGCCACCAGGAAGCCGCCTAGTGCAACAGGGGCGCCCACTTGCACAATTCCGAAATCGACATAAACCGCCAGTTTCTTGGACATGAGAACCAAAGGCAGCATTGCCAAAACCAGACCGATTACATGAAAGGGAACACTTTGTGCCTCATGGGTATGGCTCGACGTTGCAGCGGGAATGTTGGGGGCGTCTTGGGGCTGCCTGAAAATTTCCGGCTTTCCTAAGGTTTGATATGCCAGGAAGATGCCATAGAGCAGTAGCGACATGACGATCTGAAAGCCGGTTTGCAGTGGCGAAAGGCCCCCACCCGGTGCCGAAAGGGTGAAGCTGGGTAGCACTAGGCTTGTAATAGCGACGGGCAGAAGAACAACCAGATAGGCGTTTGCACCTGTCAGATTAAACGACTGAAACCCATGCTTTATCCCGCCAATCAACAGGCTAAGGCCAACCAGCCCGTTCAGCACGATCATCAAAACCGAAAACATAGTGTCTCTGGCCAATGTCGGCGTTCCGTCCCCTGTGAGCATCACAGCCGTAATAAGCGCGACTTCGATACCAATGACCGAAAGCGTCAGAATAAGAGTTCCAAACGGCTCTCCAAAGATCTCGGCCAGACATTCTGCGTGGTGAACCACCCTGAACACCGTCGCCAGCATAACCAGAAAAATGCCCCCCAGAACAACGCCTGACGCGACGGTGCCGATGTATTCGGGTTTCAAGGCATCGCCAATAAACAGAAACATCACGTAGGTTAGCCAAATCAGGGCTATCGGCCACTCTGCAAAGTACAGGTCTTTTCCGGATCTCTCGCTAGCCATCACTCTTGGTCGTCCTCAATTCCATCTGTTGTCGCTTGGGCAGTCGCGTGTTCCTCGCGTTTTTCAGTGGGAGGAAGCTCAACACTGTTTTGGGTCACAGCAACTCGGCTAACCTTTTCTGCGCGCTCTGCGGGAGCAACAGTTTTAATGCGATAGATCAACAGGCACGTAAAGGCGGCCATCAAACTAAAGGTAATCCACGCCAACGCGCCGTCTCCCCAAAACTCTGACAGAACACTCACAAAAAGCGGGCCTGCGACACACCCAACCGTATATGTGAATAGCATCGTTATCGCGTTGGCAGACACGAACACAGGAGGGGTTCGATCCAAAGCATGTGCAACCAAAAGCGAATACATTGTCAAAAGGCTGCCACCCAACAAAATGGAAAGCAGAAGAATTGGCCAATAGCCAAAGTTATCGAGAATCTCCATCATGAATGCCCCGTCGCCGCTTCCCAGGAAACTCAACCCGAATAAAAGGATAGTGGCAACAGACGCGGTGCCCAGGATCACGATTCGACGGTCAACCTTGTCAGAGTACTTGCCCAGGTGAAACTGAAACAGGATACGTCCAAGATACAATGCGCCGATCAAAATAGAGATGTTTGTCGCTGTCAAACCGATCATCGCATAGCGAAACGGGACGATGCTCAGAATCGCCGTTTGAATGGCCCCGACAACGAAGGAACCCGTGAATGCTGACGGCGACTCCTTGAACAACCCCCGAAGTCGAACAGCCGCCTTGGATTTAATCTCGGGCGGATCTGTGCGGGCGGCTGCAATGACAACAATTGCAAAACAGTAGAGCAAAGACACCAGCACGAAAGACTTATTCAGGTCTTCTGGTACAAACATGATCACCAGCTGACTCGCGACAGACATAAGACCCATCGCAACCGCGTAGATCGACAACAATCTCCCTCTGGATTCATTGCCCGAGGACTCATTGATCCATGAATCCCCAACGGCGAACAGGCCAGCGGTTGCAACACCGGTCATCATGCGCACAAAGAGCAACGCAGGCACAAACTCGGTCAGTGAAAACAATAGCGCGGACGCCGCGGAAAGAGCAGCGGCGGCAGAAAACGCACGAATGTACCCGATGCTGGAAATCGGGCCAGCCGCATAAAAGCACCCAAGCAGGAATCCCATACTGTACATGGCAGATGCCAGTGCAGCGATACTTTGGGATGCGCCGGTTTCCGCAAAATAGAGCGAAACCAGTGTCGAAGACGCGGCCGTCACCAGCTGAACGGCGGCCAAAGCAATCATAACCGAGCGTAGTGTTTGCAACTGAGAGTTAGCCAATTCTTTCTCCCGAACTCGGAGGGGTTAGGACATGAATCATAGCAGGTAAAGGCTCAGTTCTCGGCAAAAGGTGTCTGTTGTCAGTTACACGCACGCACGGTCCACCGCTGATTTTGGATAACAGAACCCTCGAGCTCCATGCGTTCCACATTGAAAGACAACATTTTGAAAACGGTCAATTATCAACTCGACTCGTAACGAAATGCAACGCTAAGATGATACCTAAATACATCCATTCAGAAGTAAGGTGAAGTCAGGATGCCCGAGTTTCCCGCACTACAAAGCAACTCTCTCCGTGCTGGACTTGCGCCTTTGGCAGGAGCTGCATTCGTTGTGATTGGGTCTACAGCAATTGCGGGTGAATGCAGTGTCGAAGGCATCCCTACTTTGCCGGATGTTAAGGTGCTGTCGGCAGAGCCAGGTACTGAACCAGCGCCGCATTGCCGTGTCATCGGCCGTATTGGAACGGAAACCGAGTTCCAGTTGTTACTTCCGGATGAATGGAACGGAAAATTCGTCATGGGTGGCAGCGGCGGCTTTGCCGGAAACTTTGACAATGCGGCTGTGGACTATCGGAACGTAGTCGCGGACGGATGGGCCACGGTTTCGACCGACACAGGGCACAAAGGCAGTAATATCGTCGCATCCTGGGCCCTGAACAACCTTGAGCGCCAGGTCTCCTTCGGGTTTCAGGCCGTTCACAGAACAGCCGTGACCTCAAAGGCAATACTTGCCGACTACTATGGGTCCGAAAGCCAGCGTAACCTGTTCTTTGGCTGCTCTCGTGGTGGTGGGCAGGCGTTGATTGTTGCCCAGCGTTCACCAAATGTGTTTGACGGAATTTATGCGGGTGCACCGGCTTATTCGTGGACAAAAGAAATGGCCGGTCGCTGGACACATGATGCACAAATCATGTTCCCGGACTCCACTCAGATTTCGACGCCGGTCATTGATGGCGAGGCACTCGGCATACTTGGTGCTGCGATCATGGAACAATGTGATGGTTTGGATGGTCTAGTGGACGGTGTCCTGAATGACCCCAGACAATGTGATTTTGATGTCGCGACACTGACCTGCGGCGACAGTACCTCCACCCAATGCCTAACCCCTGAACAGGTAGTGGCAGCCAACGCCATCTACAGCGACGCCGAATTTGGCGGTGCCACCTGGCCCGGCACCCCTATGGGGGCAGAGTTGCCCGGTAACCCCCTTGGCTGGCTGATCTGGATCACAGGAGGCCATATCGAAGGTGCAGGGATCGACTTTCACCCAGGTGCCGAGGAAAGCGCGTTTGAAGAACCCCCAATCCCGAATGCGCGCTGGGGATTTACGACGCAGTTGATGAAGCACTTCTTCTACAGCGATCCGGAATGGACCTACGATGGCTATGATTTCACAGGTTACGATCATCATGCGGCGCGTCTTGGCCCGACGCTTGATGCCGACAACCCAGACCTGTCCGCGTTCCGAGCCAACGGTGGCAAGCTCATCATCGATAACGGTTGGATGGATGGGTCCCTTACCGCCTATGGCACGATAGATTATTATGAAAGAGTAATGGAGTTCGATCCGACAGCGCGCGAAGATGTGCGTTTGTTTGTGCGTCCGGGCGTTACCCATTGCAACGGTGGTCCAGGTCCGGATGGAACAAACTATATTGCAGCTCTGGAAGCATGGTTGGACACTGGCGTCGCGCCTGACCAACTTGATGCCCCTTACGTGGATCCAAGGACCCGACAGCCCAACGGCAAAGGAGGTCGTATCATCTGTGCGCACCCGTCTGTTGTGACCTATGATGGAGCTGGCGAGGCCGATGATCCGTCCAGCTTCAGCTGTGAAGTGCCCGAGTAACAACTGTTGTTTAAGAAGGCTCGTTCCTGCCCACCACAAGCAAAGCTCAAGACAGCCAAACACGGTTGTCTTGAGCTTGATCACTTCAAAACTATCTTTGAGACAGCACGCGTGCCTTTGAAATGAACGAAATGCCCTGGGTCCCTTTTCCGCCAACAATGAGGGCTTCAACGATTGGCTGAAGAACTGCGTTTTCTGCTTCCCACTTCACCACGAAATTTCCTCCATGTGTGTTTTGAGTCGAGCCAATCGGCACCAAAACTCTCGTAGATTGAAACGGTGAAAGCACTGCTGGCTCTTCAAGATGGCGTTTTACCAAGGCACCTTCAGTATCAAGATACTCAATTTCCAAAACAGAAATGCTTTGTTCCGGATCTACATTGTGTACGTACAACGTAGAAGCCAAAGGTTCACTCGCCCCTTCATGAGTGAGAACCTCAGAGTACCCTGGAACAAAAAGCGTTTGAGCGTTCAATCTTTCAAAAGGCTCCACTTCCTGAGCAAGCGCCCATTTTGCAGAGCAAAACAGAACAATACTAAGCATTGCCGTCAGATTTTTGGCTGAGAGGCGGCGCAGTTGGGCCCGGTTTTTCATAAAGTCAGTTACTCCCCAACCGGTGTCTTGAGTTAGTTCACGGCAGATTGCCACCTAATCTTGATTACTAACTCTTAGGCTGTCACCAGCTTAGAGGCAGGAGCCCAATAAAACAATTAGCCGAAGTGCTCTACAATTCACTTGCTTTAGCAAAGTCAGGCTTTGTCAGTAATCGTCAATTCTGTTTTTTTCTTCAGTCGCAAAGCACACAAAGCGGCCGATTGTTCAGAGAGCGCCAACGGTGGTTTCGTCCGCTCTGTCGTCATTCGAGCATCATAGGGCGAAGGTCTGGATCCAGCAAAGCGGACCCGCATGGATCGCAGCTGCAAACCTGGCTTCAAAATCGAATCACTGTCGTTAAGGTGTCAAAGCGGGCCGTACACTGCCAGTTGTGATTGAAGAGCTTGAGAAGCTGGTCCAAGAACGCGGTGAGATCGACGACATCGAGAGCATTAGGCCCTGGCTGAATTGTGCCGCCGACACCGATCTATGATTCCGATTGGTTTAATCGCTTGCTTCCCAAGTTCACGCCAAAGTTCTGACACATAAAGAAAATATCGTCGTTCGGTGAAAGGGAGTGGCGATGCTGCATTATGCATCAGGAACACCAGCTAATGACGAATTCCAGGTGGTCGAGAACCAACTGGCTCGTCAGCGATTGCTTTCGGTGCATTGCGATTACTTCAAATCTGTACTTCGATGGGTAGATGACTTGCGGAATGGCGTTCTCTCTTTTGAGGATCAACTGACCCGCACTCCAAGCTTGAGTAGCAAACTCGTTCGAGCAGACAACCGCATGCGCCAGGAACTGTCCGACCGTGGTTTTGATCAGCAAACTTGGGTGCCTTATGAGGATGCGCTGCGCAACCTGAGCAGTCGCCTTGGCCCCGGCTACCCAAGAAGCATAATGCTCGACACGGGCGCATTCACAGATTGGGGCAAAGGCCAGCGAAGCGATGTGGATACGGTCATTCGCTCCTATACTGATTTCCTCGAACGTGCCGCTGGCCTGTTCGACGAGATCTACCTTATCAACCTTGACGAAATTCCAGGCGAGCAAGGTCGGCGTGCCACCGAGGCCGAGACGGCTGAGGCGATAAAGCAGTCAGACGAGAATTTTGCGAAGTTGAAATCCGAGTTTGACGTGACGGTCCTGCCTGTCTTTCATCAAGACGAGTCAATCACGCGCCTCAATGAAGTGGTCGACATGGCTGATGGCTACATTTGCCTTTCTCCGAACAATGACTTCGCGCAGAAAGTGCGCGAGGATTGGACGCTCTTTCACAACACGGCAGTGCCCGGAGTCCAGTGCCACGGCCTCGCAACGACCGGGAACCGGATGATGCAGATTGCTGGGCTGTATTCCGGCGACTCGACCTCATGGAAAACACACAGCGGAAACGGAAACATTGACGTCCGGTGGGACGAACCAAGGGTTGCTGACCAGCTTGGCGCACCGCCCGTCACGCCATACTATCGCAAGGCGCATGTTGCGATCGAGCGGAACGAATACGATGGGAATCGTGCCCTTCCAAACAACAAAGACCACATCACCGAGCTCACAGAACGCGAGCAGCAGCATGTCAGGCAGCGGGCTGAAAACTACCTGCCGTTCCCGATGGTTCAGCTTGATCGCAGGGCGATGAGCATAGTGAGTTTAGGGGAAATCCAGTCAGTGGCGGAGGACGATCATGCTCTTGCCGCCTGATTTTCTCGACCAACTGAAAGCGGCAAAGCGATTCACCGGGCCTTTTGCGCAAGCGGCACCATGGCAACGGCATGTCATTTTGCACGATGGAAAACTCTACGCATCCAACAACCGCAAGATCGTGGAAATTGAGTGCGAGATCGACGGTTCTGCAATATTCTCGACGCGAACGCTCAACCTGCTCAAAAGCTTCCAAGACGAACCGACCGAAATCGAAGTCGGTGACGAGATCAAGTTCGGGTGGAAAGACGGGCGCTATCTCACACTCGTGAATGACTTCGATCACGACGACATTGTTAAGCAGCACGCGCGGCTCCTCGATGACTGGCACGGAAGCGATGCCGTTATGATGCTCGATCTTGGCCATGCCGGTCGGGCGATAGAAATCACCGAAGGTCCTGGCATTGTAGATGGCAAACTCGCGCCCCGGCGCGGATTCTTCTACGTCGGAGACAGCACACCATCGTTGCGTCTTGCGCGCGGTGACACTGATCTGCGTATGGATGATTTGTTCAAGATCAAGAAAGACGAATTGGGTGCTGCAAGAAAAGCGAACGAGCGGAAACGGGATCGTCTGCTGGACGAACAAGTGCGCATCGAGCGAGAATTGGTGTATCTCACTCAGGAATTGATTGAGGATCAGCGCAAGTTGGTCGAGTTCGACGCTGCGTTGGAGAAGTACCAAAGCGGCGACGCGCTGACAGAGACAGACAAAGAATGCCTGCGCCCCGCCTGCGAGAGTGATATCCGCAAGGAGGAAAGCAAAGAACACAAGGAAGCCGCCGAAGAACTTCCCGATCTGCCGAAAACGATAAAAGGTTGGAAACAGTGCGCCGACAGGAACGACGGTGAATATGTCTACGTGACTTATCGCCGACGCTTGCCTGAACCAAAGGCGCGCAAGGCCATGCGGAAGCGGATTGAACAAACCGTCGACACCGTTTTCAAATCTGACTTCCCTCGTGACGCCGTTGTTGCAGCGTGGAAGACACTTTCGCAAATCGAGCCAAGAGCAGGTCCGGGATGATCAATTCAGAAGATGGCCTCTGGCAACTTTTCGGCGGTGATGCGCCGAATGCACCGGGAAAAAACGAACTCACATTTGCCGAGTTTCACAACCAAACGGCAAAACTCGACGTAAGCGCGGAGAAGCGAGGCGAACTGCTTTGTCCTCGGTTCCGCGTCACGGCAAAAGACCGATTCTACCGACTCCGCTCTTCAGACGTTGAAGCAGTGGTCAATCAGGCACGTCTGTATGCTACGGCAGGCAAGATTGGCGATCCTGACCTACGCGTGGCTTATCTTGGAACGCACCCCTTCGATGGATCCAACATTTAGGCAATTTGGCGTGCGGATAGCCACGCGGACAGGACGACGACGGTGGCCAGCGTGGTCAGCGCCGGGTGGCTCCGCCCGCCGATCCAGAACAGGGTCAGCAGGACGGACTTGGGCGGGGTGTTCATAAGAAAACCCCCGGCAACGCTGCCGAGGGCTGAAAGGGTCTTCATCGGTCTAACTCCTATGTTGCTTCTGATTTAGATGCAGAAAGGAGCGCGGTTTTCATTGTTCTTAATTCGGTACAGTTGGCTGCGTCGCGACCCTAAATATAGTGACTTCGAATGCTTTTCTGCTTAAAGTCGAAAGACACATAGTTCTTAATGTATTAACCTTTTACAGCCACAACTATTTTTGGGAGGAGTAATTCATGATCGGACAGCTCATTAACGGAACCACGGACGACGATACACTAATTGGGACAGATGGCGACGACACAATTAATGGTCTATCCGGGACTGATATTATCAATGGTGGGCTTGGCGATGACCTCATAAACCCCGGAGACAACGCTGACTTTGACTTCGTTGATAGCGGTGCGGGCAACGACACTATTGATTTCTCAGATGCCGACAATGGGTTTTTCGTAATAGGATTTGATGCGCTTGCGGGAGAAGCGACCTACAACATTAGCGGAAGCGACAACTCTGGAACAATTGACAAGGGTGATGACGGCGTAACCACGTTGTTGAACGTTCAGTCGGCTATGCTGGCTAGCGGCTTTGGTGCTCAAGGGAGTCCGAACGACGACGTATTCAATGTGACTGGCGTGGATAGTGGTTTTGCATTCATACGAGGATTGGCAGGCAACGACACATTTAATATTGTCTCAGGTCCCGGCACCGTGCGGTTGGATTATCGATCCAGCTCTGTCTCCACAGGGATAGTCGCCGATCTCTCAACAGGTCAAGTTTCCGAAGATGGCTTTGGGGGAATGGATACGATCGTTGGTGATCCAGTCAGGCAAATTCGCGGGAGCGACTTGAATGACTCAATCACGGGGTCAACGAATGGAGAACGCATCGAAGGTGCTGACGGTGACGATACAATTGTTGGAGGAGGCGGAGATGACTCACTCAGAGGTGGCGCGGGGGATGATGTGCTGCGTCCCGGCGCGGGCGACGACTACATTGAAATACAAGCTGGCGATGGTGACGATACTGTAATTTTTACAGACGCAACATCTGGTTTTTTCGCTCTTGCACATTTTGACCTTTCGTCCGGAGTTACCTTTAATATCGACGGTGTGGCAAACACAGGCACTGTCGATAAAGGACCAGAAGGCACGACCATCCTGACCGACGTTGAGGTTGTAATGACCCAGGCTACTCTGAATCTTTATGGTAGCTTTGATGGGGACGACACCTTCAATGTAACGGTTGCGGAAGGCGGAAACGTACGAATAAGGGGTTACGGCGGCAATGACACGATCAACTACGTAGACGGACCTGGCCTCGCTCGCGTCGATTACAATTCAGGCAGCGTTTCAACTGGCATCGTCGCCAACTTGGCGACAGGCATAGTGAGCGAAGACGGCTTCGGTAGCATGGACACCTTACTTGGTGATCCAGTGCGTGATCTCGCGGGAACGCGCTTCAGTGACGATATTCGTGGGGGCGCAGCTAATGAAAGACTGCGTGGTCGCGATGGAAACGATACAATTCTAGGTGCGGCCGGCGATGATGCTTTACAGGGCGAGGACGGCGACGACTTCCTGCGCGGCGATGCGGGGCGCGACACCATTGAGGGCGGCGACGGGAATGACAGTATCTTTGCCGGACCGGGAGACGACTCTGGCGACTTCATGTTTGGTGGGTCCGGGACTGATGTAGTCGGCGGTGGCTTCGGAAACGACCACCTCGTGGGAGGCACTGGTTCTGACACCCTGTTTGGGGGCCACGGAGGTGATTTGATTTACGTTGGAGAGCAGATACTGACAACCAGTTCCAGCGAAAGTAGGGATTCCGCTGGCGGTACGGCTTGGGCCGGAAGCGGTAATGATGTCGTACACGGTGCTGACGGGAACGATGTCTTGGGAGGCGGCAATGACGATGACCAAGTCTATGGTTTCCGAGGCAACGATGTGTTGTATCTCGGTGCTGGAGCCGATTACGCGGAAGGCGGATTCGGCGACGATACCATCTTTGGTGGCGCTGGTAACGATCAAATCTTCGGCGGCGAATTTGGCGACGAAGAAGGTGACGATCTGGTCTACAACGGCGGTGGTAACGACACCGTAGATGGCGAGGGAGGAAGCGACACCATTTGGGGTGGGCCGGGCAACGATGTGCTCTATGGCGGCGATGATAGTGACACGTTTGCCTTCGCATCCAATAACGGCACCGATACCGTCGGGGACTTCCAACTTGGCGGTCCTGAACAAGACCTGTTAAACCTAGTCCTTCTCGGCATTGCCTCCGAACAGGAAGCTTTGTCCTTGATGACCGACACTCTGGACGGGGTATCGTTGTCGAGCGGCGGCACTACAGCAATTTTCCAGGGTCACACAGTCGCAGACTTCACCTCGAACTCCGGCTGGTTCGACGACACGGTGTTCTAGGAGGTCGTGTTCTGGGGGTGGGAAATACAATCGCGGTTGACAAGCCTCCAGAGCTCCCCCACGCCCCCTCAAGAGCCGGTGGTGGCCTTGGCGGGTCTCTCGCGTGGGTGGTGTAGCTACGGACCTCCAGCGTCCCTCCAGCTGGGCTCTGGCTTTGCTAGAACTTGGCTCCGGCTAGGCTCTGGCGATACCTAAAATGCCCCAGCCATTTCCAGTCCTCACTCACCGAAGCTCGTTCAGACGTCAGAAATGCCCCATGCTCACTGACGTTCCGCCCCAGTAACCGCCCTAGTTTGGGAGGATTTCCCCGTAAGCCGATGAAAGGTAAAGCCAGGCAAGGTTCCCTACCGCCGGAGCCAAAATATCTCTTTAAGATTAAGAGAGTAACAAGCCGCCCCTAGGGGCGGCTTTTGGTTTTCTGCAACATCTCTGCAACATCGCAATATGTGCTTTCGCCAATACGGGACATCGTCGCGTCAAACCGCTAGACGACAGCGGTCCCGGTTATTCAAGGGCCAGAACCTGCGCGTTTGATACGCAGCGAATGGCAAGAAACCTCGAGACCTGCCATTTGTGCGAAGTGCAGAGAACGGCTGGAGAGAGCCCATTTTTTCAAATGCTGCAATCCGCACGAACTGGTGGTAAGGGCGGATTCCAGACTTTCTCTGCAAGTGCGAACCTACCCTGCTGAGACATTGGAAGCTGACGTTCAGGCGACCCTGAAACGGCGTAATTTTCTGCACCGTCGCAAGGCGGCACTGAGCCCAAATCGAACCTCAGTTTTGAAAGAAATACCAGTTCAGCACTGCTGCAATCACATCGGCTTTGTGAAGCGCGTTCTGCTTTATTGAAGGGCTTTCTCAAAAGTGGCTGTAAGCCTTTGATTCAGCGCGTGGTGCGGTTTGGCTGATGAGCCATAATGAAGCTCGGCAAAGGCAGCAATATCATTGAAAATCACGACAGAGCCACCGTCATCGCCCGCATAAACCAGCAACTTTTGGCAAAATGCATCAAGGCCGATTGATGGGAACTTGGCCATCGCCATACCACCAGGCCCAGGTCCGCCGAAGAGCAAAAGTACCGCTTCGGGCAGTTCCACACCCTGCGTTGCAGCTTCTTCAGCAAAGTCAATTTCACCGAACCAGACAGTATCGTCTTGCGCCATCACGATGTTGGTGAGGTTTTCAACCGCCTCGGCAACACTTAGTGCGGAGGTCAACTCGATGACACCATAGTCGTTACTGAGCCCATCTATTGGTGCTGCATCGCCGTCGGCGGCTCGCGTTACATCTGCTAGTCTTTGCGAGAACATATCGAGTGCGGGCTTGTCGCTGAGCCCATGGCGGACTTCAAGAAAATCCGAACCCGTATGAACAACTTTAGCGGTACCATCTTGTGCGTAAGACAGAACACGGAATGGTAAGTCGAGCCCCGCTCGTATGTTTTCTTTCAGAATGGATGTGTTGATTTCAGGGTCCGAAAAAACCTGAACACGCGAGGGCGGCATCTCTACACCCTCGGCAGCCGCGAGCCGAGCGTGGTCAATCGAGGCGATGGAAGCTAATCCAGCCTCCTCGATGGCGACCT
This sequence comes from Shimia abyssi, assembly GCF_003014475.1. Classification (GTDB taxonomy): domain Bacteria; phylum Pseudomonadota; class Alphaproteobacteria; order Rhodobacterales; family Rhodobacteraceae; genus Shimia; species Shimia abyssi. The sequence continues at coordinate 246,693 of NZ_PYGJ01000005.1, forward strand.
CAATCGACGTAAGATTTTCGTCCACCGTTTCTTGCACGGATGACGCCTGCGCCATCATTGCGGTAGCAAATATTAGAGATATTCCCGCAAACGAACGATGCGCGGTTCGAACTACAGTCATAACAACCTCAATTAACTTCATCATTTCTTCGCAACGCAACAAAGGCCAACACGCCGAATACCAATTCGGCCACAAGATAGAACAATAAAACGAGCCCTGGCGTGCCATCCACTATGATGCTCAGCGCGCGCCCGGCAGCAAGGCCCACCATAAACAGAAAAAGCACCCAGAGCGCGGGCCGCTGCAACTCCGGTTTTCCTGCTGCCATCAGCCAAAAAACGGCGTTTGCCAGATACAGCCCCATGATGGCTCGGAAAACATGCGCTTGGTTCGTTCCTTCCACTGGGAAGCCGAGCAAGTATGTTACAGTCACTGACGGTAAGAGCCCGTATGATAGTGCTATCGGCACCAGGCCAAGTGCTGCAAGGAGTAGCAGTGCACGGTCAGTCATTTTGGTCTTCCTACTGCTCTGGTGTGTACCAGATAGGTGACGTATATGCCCGCTCCTGATGCGAACGCGGAACATCAGCGTCCATCTTCATCCCATAGAACTTCTCGTCATGTGCCTGCCAAGTTGGCGTTGGTATTTCGAGAACGCGTGCGTAGAAATACGCTGGAAGAGCAGGATCAAAGTCGGGGTCAGTCCACACACCTCGCAGTTCGGCGGTTCCGATGGCGTTTGTGTAGGTCGCGTTTACCTCGTCCACTGTGGACCCAACAGGTTGCCGAGCGCGCCCGTCCTCACCAATTTCGCGTCCATCCGAGACAGCAACATCATAGATGCGTTCTTGCCTTGCCCCTTCCGTGTCGATCCAGCCCTTGATGATCTGCACGCGATCGAGATTGGCCGCGCTCACATCCTTTAATGCGCCGAGCATGAACACCGGAGCGGTTGCCTCGCCCTGCGGCGGAAGATCTCCTCCCATGGGAACGCCGCGGGAATAACCGATGTCGACGACATTTGGACGGAATACGTCTGCGCCTTCGAAATCCCATCCCCCAAAGAAACGGACTGCTATCCGGGTGCCTGTAGTGGCATATACTTCCTTTGCCTGCATGGCGTCAAAGATGGCCGAACGCGTATTCTCCCGCGCCCAAACCCCAGCGAGACCGGAAGCGAGAGCCTCATATTCGAATGTAGACAGCGTTTCGTCACCATTAAAAGATTGAATCACATAATGCTTCCACCGATCGGGTGAAGGTTCCGACGATGGCATCTTCCCCCAGAAGTTATCATCCCGTGTCGTGGACACTGCGGTATGCGCGTCGGTAGCTCCAATCTGGCCAAATTTGAATGGATTGATGCCAAGTTTCTGTTCTTGTTGCATGCCGACCTGCAACGCTGACCGTGCATACTCAAAAGGCAGCATCTCAGGCATTTTTGGTTTAAATCCGCCGATATCGCCTTTGTCCCAGGTCCCGTAGTCGGCGAACTCATCATCCGGTGACAATGCCGGGTGAGCCTCTCCATCGCCTTTGATTTGGGTCACTTCGATGATAGGCTCCCACCGCATACGCGTTTCTGCATACTCCGCGTCAATCGGTTCTCCGTTTAAACGCTCAGTAGCAAACATAAGACCGTTGGACAGGTTGCCATTGTGCGGGATCGCCATGACGGAGCCTCCCGTCAGGTCTTCGTAACCTTGCATGTAGGCCCACAAATCTTCCGGATCGGGGCTGTCATACGCGGAGAACGGCGTCACTTGGCTGGCTTTTCGGCCGTCCTCTTTGAAGAGCACCACACGGTGAAGGTTGGATGGCTTTTCCCGATTATTGATAGACGTCCACTCAAACCCAATGAACGCGGTGAAATTCCCCGGGTCGTTATACTGATCCGCGAGTTCGATCTGCCGTTCCCAAATAGTACGGTCGAGTTTAGGATTGTCGATAATGTCGCGGTTCTGCGCCACACCATCATTGCCCCAAAGTTGGAAAGCCGCATAGCCTTCACCGGCTTGGACGAGGTCATACAACCGCTGTCCGTATTCAGTCGCAAGCAGATCTCTATTTGCCTCCGCTAGCATCACTGGCAAGCCGAGGTTTTCAGCATGATCAGACACCACTAGAAAATCGAGAGGGCGGTCAATACGCAGTCTCTGACCTGACGAAGTGATCACTTCTTCACCCATTGCAAACCGATAGGCATCAACCGGCGTGAGTGTATTTCCAATCATTCCTGCATCTGTCGAAAACATCGTATGCAGGTGGGTGTCGCCCCAATAAAGGCCCTCTGCGAGGCCACGATTTTTAACTGTGCGTTCGATGAACGGGGAATAGTTTTGTGGTGGTCCCGAAACGTCTTCTTCCGCGGGTCCAATATCCTGACTAATAGCAAAGCTCGGAGAAACGGTAACTGCCAGAAGGGCTAGCGAAATTTGTCTGAACATCATGATGTCCCAAAACGCTCCATCAGCAAACTGTTCAAAAGGTTACCCGCAATGCAACGCTGGCATCAAGAGATAAAAGGTCTCGCTCGCTATCCAAAAGTATATGTTTTAGGATGTCTGTTTTGTCCCGCTCTGCGGTCATCGTAACGTTCAAAATACTGCGTGATGGACGAACGGCTGGTTTGGTGAAGCTGCACTGCGGCGTAGAGTTTGGCGATCAAGGTCGCCTTTGGGCCGAAAGCAGTAGCTGGACCGATCAGTGCGAAAGGCAGGAAAGTCCCGCTCTGTCGCCATTCGAGCATCGTGCGGCGAAGGTCTGGATCCGGCAAAGCGGAACCGACTGCATAGTCGCGACGGCGTCGATGCGGGCATACTTAGCCGGATGCGAATGAAGAACTTGAGAAATTGACCCAAGAACTGAACGACATCGACGAAATCAATACCATTAGGGATTGGCTGATCTCCGTCACCAGTACCGGTCCTTAAGTCAAATCGATCTGTCGGATGGCGATGCGCAACCTGAGCAATCGCCCTGAAATCCGCAAAGCGTTCGCCGAAGATGGATTCTCGTGGTTTGTTGCAGAGAATGTTGCAAACCGAAGCTTGAAATCGACCAAAGTCTTTGAACTTCAGGTGGTTATAGCTGCGAGATAAAATGATTGATTATCAATTGGTCATTCTGGTTCAAGCTGACAGCCACCCAGAAATTATGATCACATACGGCACAAAATCATCCACCTTCATTGTCCGATCGGCCTGGCATCACGGTCACCTAGAAAAATCTCTTATACAACGGGTTTTCGGCCCGGAGCAGACATTTCGATCTTAAGTCTTACTAACTTTCAATTCCGAACTTCGTAGCCGTCGCGGCGCGCATTGCGAACAATGGACACATGGACGCTGACGTCAGACTCTTTTCCTCCCAATTTGGCCCTAAAAGTAAGTGGCTCGCAATCGTCCGCAATAGGTAAAAACTTCTTCAATAGGGTACGGATCCAACCCCGATCCGACATGTCAAGACTTGTGAAACTGGAATTGTTCTGCTCCTCCATCTGTCAACGGCGGATTAAAAACCTGCCAGTGTGGCGGAGTAAAAGCCGGCCATTTGGCGTGACGATGGCTTAGGCGTTTTTCTGATGGATTGAGGG
>NZ_PYGJ01000006.1 GCF_003014475.1 Shimia abyssi
TCTGTCGGCTGAAATGCCGATCTCACGCCAAAACGGGCAAAAACGCAGGTAAAGACAGACGGGCATCGCAATCAGCCGAGTTTCCACACAGCCTCTCCGCAACTCGGTCATAGCCGTGTTTTTCGCCAGTGTCTGGTCTGAGTCAAAGCAGCTGTTGACGCCGGGACCCGTTTATAGGTCCAGAGCCTAGGGATCATTTCTTGAAAAAGAGGGAGGATCTTTTTGGCGAGTTTGTTTTCTTTCTCGAGATTGAGTTGCTCGATGGCTCGTTTCTGACCACACGTCGAGCAGCGGCAAACCCTTCAAAGGTGAGCTTCTTTATTTCGTCCGAAACTCAGCCTGACTTGACCAGTCTTGAGGAAGATGATTGGTCCCACTACGAGCTTCCGTTCGCCAAGGCAAAGTCGCTTTTGGATGGATATCTCGACCTACGCGATATTGATCCTTGGAAATTCCGAAACGTCATTGGTTATTTCCTTCGGATGCAAGGTGATTATGACAACGTGTTCAAGCTCCAACGGCACGCCGGTGGAGACAAAGACTGGAAACCAATACTCGCGCGCATACTTGGACTGGACGATGCGATTTTCACCGAACGATATGAGTTAAAGGCTGATATCGAAATGAAAGCAGCCCTTCTAGCGGCTGCCGAAAGAGACGCTCAAGACAGCGAAGAAGATCCTGAAAAGATCGGCGCTCTGATCCAACTCCGCGAGTTGGAAGTTCGGCGTATGCAAGACGAACTTAACAGTTTTGATTTTGAGGGTTTCGACGCCGACAAAACATCGGCAATCGTCGATCGAATTGATGCCCGTATCGCAGAGTTGAATCAAACGCGATACACGCTTTCACATACAGTTTCAGAACTGGAACGCGGTTTGAAAGTGGATAGCATTAGCTTTGATCCACAAAAGGCAGAAACTCTATTTGAGGAAGCTGGCGTCAGTTTTCCGGAACAGGTCAAAGTCGACTTCGATCAGTTGATCGCGTTCAATCGAGCCATCACGGAAGAGCGAAGTTCTTATATCCGAGAGGAACTGACCTCCACAAAGAAAGAGATCGCAGACATTGTCGAAGAGTTGAGACATCTTAACGCGCAGCGAAAAGAGAACCTCCAATATCTGCGCAGCGAAGATGTTTTTGAGAAGTACCGTACCCTGTCGGCCGAAGTTGCTAAGACAGCGGCGGAAGTAGATTTGCTCCATCGCCAGCACAACACGTTGTCCAACATCCAAAATAAGCGACGAGAGCTTCGTGAGGCCAAAGCACATTATGCCGAGCTACAAGGAAAAGCAGAAGAGGCACTACGAGAAGCCGGTCAAGACCGCTCAAGCCTGCTATTCAAAACGCGGGAGTATTTCAGCGGCCAGATAAAAGACATTCTGCGTCGGGATGCCATTCTGTCGGTTACCCTGAATGGCGAAGGCAACTTGGAGTTTCGAACTGATTTCGTCGATGGCAATGAACTGTCAACCAGTGAAGCAGACGGGACATCCTTCAAAAAACTACTCTGCGTCGCATTTGACCTTGCCATTGCGCGGGCGCACCTCGACGGAGCGTTTCCAAGGTTTGTTTTCCACGATGGGGTTTTCGAACTTTTGGATCCGCGACCCAAGCAGAACCTTTTGAATTCAATCCGCGGCTACACGCAACTTGGCATCCAGTCGATCATCACTGTGATGGATTTCGATTTGCCAAAAAGCGACAGTTCTGAACCGACCGTGTTGGACTCTGAGATAGTTCTACGGCTCCACGATGACGGGGAAAAAGGGCGTCTATTCCACTTCCAAAGCTGGTAAAGGCTCAATCAAAACATTTCCACAAGACAACCAGTGTAAGGCTGGTAAGGAGTTGAGCTTTAACTCTGACGACCATTGGTTTCAGACTGAAACCGGGAACGCCAACTCGGACCGCCGCTATACGAAATGGTCGGCCCTCGCCAATTCACTGCATCGGACGCAACGTTACATCTGTCCATTTCCGTCCGGCAGGATCTTTGGAGAAAACATGGAGAAACTCAAGGCATTTCCCATAAAAATAGGGATATCAATCCCTCTTTGAGAGCTTCCCAAGCTTAAGTTACGGGTTCGATTCCCGTTACCCGCTCCAGCGAACAAGCCTTCAACACATGTGCGCCACGAAAGGTGCCGCCATCGATGCCGTGGGTGTTGTTTTCTAGCGATGGGCGACGACGTTATCGCTTCCGCCGTAGCTGATATTTGGATCATTTGGTTTGCCTGGTTCTGGGTCCGGGCGTTTGGGAACAACTTCGAAAGAAGAGATGTCGCTGACGCGGACACAGAACGAATAATCTGTCACCACGGCAGGGCAACAGTACCATTTTCCGGATCCAGACACCGCTGAGCTCACATCGTCAAATGTGCCTGTGTTGCAGGTGAAGCATCGTCCACTCGTCATGCAAATTCGAACAGCCATAATTGTATTCTCCTTGAAATGAATGCAGGGAGTATATCACATTTTCCCGGTTTGCGGGTAATTGCCGAATGCAGGCTATCGTATAGCGGGTTTATTGCGGCGCAGTGACAGCGCCGCGTACGTCATGCGCGGGAGGTTTTCTGGCCAGTTGGCCGATAGCGATCATGTGTTCAGCGCGCTTGACGTTAGTCGGGCGCGGTGCGCTCGCAAATTGAGAACGGTAACAGTGGTTGGAGTGCTCAGAACGTTTCTGGCAATGATACCGGTGCCTTGTGTTGCGGTATCACCGTACCTGCGCCGCGCAGAGAAGTTGGGTCAACGGCTGAATGTGAAGCGGACTCACGAGGTTTGATCCCCGTGAGTATTTGATTCGTTTAGGCGCTGCGACGGCGGCGGCGGCGGCCTCCACCTGAGGCGTCTCCGCCACCTGTGTTGAAGCTGGGTTCGGGCAGGTCGACCACCGAGCGTAGGATCGGGAACGGATCGGATGAATTTGGCAGGGCCGAGGCGTTGACGAAGTGTTCTTGAAAGCTGGGTTCGACGGCTGTTTCGATTTTCTCGATCTGGCGCACGAGGGTTTCGATCTGGCTGCGGGACTCGCGATTGAGCAGGGCGATACGCGCGCCGGTGCCTGCGGCGTTGCCGGCGGATGTGACCTTGTCCAGTGGGCAGTCCGGGATCATGCCCAGCACCATGGCGTGTTTGGCCGAGATATGCGCGCCAAACGCACCGGCCAGCACCACGCGATCCACCTGATCCACGCCGCGCTTGTCCATCAACAGGCGTGCGCCAGAATAAAGCGCGGCCTTGGCCATCTGGATCGCGCGGATGTCGCCATTGGTGACGGTAATGGGGCCTTGGTCAGCATCGCCATCCCAGACGCGATAGGAATTGGTGCGCCCCTCCAGAAAACAGCGGGATGTGCCGGTTTGCTCGGCTGACCCGATGAGACCAGACGTGTCAACAAGCCCCGCCATACGCATTTCAGCGATGATTTCGATAATGCCAGAACCACAGATACCGGTGACGCCGGTGGTGGCGATAGCGGCTTCAAATCCCTCGTCGTCGGACCACAGTTCGCTGCCGATGACGCGGAAGCGTGGCTCTTTGGTGATGGGATCAATCTCGACACGCTCGATGGCACCGGGCGCGGCGCGCTGTCCGGCGCTGATTTGCGCGCCCTCAAAAGCGGGGCCGGTGGGCGAAGAACAGGCGAGCACGCCATTGGTGTCGCCCAGCAGGATTTCGGCGTTGGTGCCAACGTCGACGATCAGAGCGAGGTCATTAGACTTGTCCGGTGCTTCGGAGAGGGCCACGCCCGCTGCGTCCGCGCCAACGTGACCTGCGATGCAGGGCAAAAGATAAGCGCGCGTGCCGGGCGCGATGTCGAGGCCGATCTCGCTGGCCATCAGATCGAGCGCATCGGAGGTAGCCAGCGCAAAGGGTGCCTGACCCAGCTCGAACGGATCAATGCCCATAAAGAGGTGGTGCATGACCGGGTTCATCACAAAGACTGCATCGAGGATCTGGGCCGGTTCCACGCCTGCCTCAGTTGAGATGTCCTTGACCAGTTGATTCAGCCCCTCGCGCACGGCGGCGGTCATTTCCAGATCGCCGCCTTTGTTCATCATCGCATAAGAAACGCGGCTCATCAGGTCTTCGCCAAAGCGGATCTGCGGGTTCATCAGGCCGGACGAGGCGACAACCTCGCCGGTGGAAAGATTGCAGAGGTGTCCGGCGATGGTGGTAGAGCCGAGATCAACTGCAAGACCAAATAGGGGGCCTTCGAAATAGCCGGGCCAGAGGGCGGTAATGCGCGGTGCGCGCCCGTCGCGGCCCTGATGGATGGCAGCTGTGACAGTCCAGTCGCCTTTGCGCAGGATCGGCTGCAAGGGGCGCAGCAGATGCGTGTCGATCTCGATATAGTCATGTCCCGTCGCGGCTTTGAGCGCGGTCATGAGCCGTTCTAGATCGCCGGAGGGTTTGTGCATGTCGGGCTGTTCAACCTCGACATAGGACAGGGACATTGTTGAATTGAGCGTGATCTCGCGCACTTCGGCCCGTTTACGCACGACCTGTTTGTGGACTTGGCTTTCGGGCGGGACATCAATGACGATGTCGCCCTGAACGGTGGCCTGACAGCCCAGACGGCGGCCTTTGGCCAGGCCGCGTTTCTGGTCGTAGCGCTCTTCGACCTTGTTCCAGTCTGAGAGCGCGTTCTCGGCCACGGTCACGCCGTGTTTGGGGAATTCGCCGTAAGACGGGGTGATCTGGCATTTCGAGCAGATGCCGCGCCCGCCGCAGACCGAGTCGAGGTCAACACCAAGCTGGCGCGCAGCCGTCAGGATGGGCGTACCAACGGGGAAATTGCCGCGCTTGCCGGAGGGGGTGAAGATCACTAGGGGGTCGCTGCTCATGGCTGCCTCAAAACTGTTCGCGTGCTGGCACCATAACTGGCGTGTGGCGCAACGAGATGCAAGGAGCGGCATGAACTGTCCCAGAGGCGGCATGGCGCGCGTTTGTGGCCGGGTAGGTCGGACAAATTTGTCCGACTTACGAGATCGCGGCGCAAGTTCGACGGGCGCATACCGATTAGGGGTTTCGCGAACGTCGCTGTCGTGCAATAGGGACGTGCCAAACGAGGTTCCCCAAGGAGATGTGTGATGGAGATTCGTGAGGCTCTTACTTTCGATGATGTTCTGCTGGTTCCGGCTGCGTCGGCTGTGTTGCCCTCGACGGCGGACACGCGCACGTTTGTGACCAAGTCAATTGCGCTCAATATACCTCTGTTGAGCTCGGCCATGGACACCGTGACCGAAAGCCGTATGGCGATTGCCATGGCGCAGGCCGGGGGTATAGGGGTTATTCACAAGAACCTTGATGTCGAAAATCAGGCCCGTGAAGTGCGCCGAGTCAAACGCTTTGAGAGCGGGATTGTTTATAACCCGGTCACGTTGACCCATAATCAGACACTGGCCGATGCAAAGGCGCTGATCGAGCGCTATCGGTTCACTGGTTTTCCAGTGGTGGATGAGCGCGGCCATGTGGTGGGAATTGTGACCAATCGTGACATGCGGTTTGCTCAAAGCGATGACACGCCCGTGCACGCAATGATGACCACCAATGATCTGGCGATGCTGGCAGAGCCTGCTGATCTAGAAGAGGCCAAAAGCCTGATGCGCGCGCGCCGGATCGAAAAACTGTTGGTGCATGATGGTAAGGGCAAGCTGACTGGGCTGCTGACGCTCAAAGATACAGAACAGGCCGTTTTGAACCCAACGGCGTGCAAAGATGAATTGGGTCGTTTGCGGGTCGCGGCGGCGACGTCCGTAGGGGATAGCGGCTACGAACGCTCAGGCGCTTTGGTGGATGCAGGTGTGGATATCCTTGTGGTTGATACGGCGCATGGGCATTCCGCCGGTGTGATCGACGCGGTAAAACGCGCCAAGCAACTGTCGAACGAAGTACAAGTGATTGCCGGTAATGTGGCCACCGGGGATGCTACCAAAGCCCTGATTGATGCTGGCGCGGATGCGGTCAAAGTGGGAATCGGGCCCGGCTCGATCTGTACGACACGTATGGTGGCTGGCGTGGGCGTGCCTCAGTTGACTGCGATTGACGATTGTGCGCGGGCCGCAGGTGACGTGCCGGTGATTGCCGATGGCGGCATTAAGTTCTCGGGCGATTTTGCCAAGGCAATTGCGGCAGGTGCCAGCTGTGCCATGGTTGGATCGATGATCGCAGGCACCGATGAGAGCCCCGGAGAAGTCATTCTATATCAAGGCCGTAGCTTTAAAAGCTACCGTGGCATGGGAAGCCTTGGCGCCATGGCGCGCGGCTCGGCGGATCGATATTTCCAAAAGGACGCGGCAAGCGACAAGCTGGTTCCCGAGGGGATCGAAGGGCAGGTGCCTTACAAGGGTCCTGCGGGCACGGTTGTGCACCAATTGGTCGGCGGTTTGCGCGCGGCGATGGGCTATACCGGTTGTGCCACGGTCGAAGAAATGCGCCGAAATTGTTCCTTTGTGAAAATCACCGGTGCCGGGCTTAAGGAAAGCCATGTGCATGACGTGCAGATCACGCGGGAAAGCCCAAATTATCGGATCGGCTGATGACACCTGCTGCACGTGTGCAAACCGCAATTGAAGTGCTGGATGAGATTTTGTCAGGCACCCCTGCCGAAAAGGCTTTGACGGGATGGGCACGGCGCAGTCGGTTTGCCGGTTCCAAGGATCGCGCGGCAGTACGAGATCACGTGTATGACGGCCTGAGGCGGCGCAATTCAGCCTCGTTTCTGGGGGGCGATCTGAGCGGGCGCGGCATTATGTTGGGCATACTGCGTCAGGATGGCGCGGATTTGGACGCACTGTTTTCTGGTCAGGGATACGGACCAGCCGCTTTGAGTGTCGCTGAACAGATTGTCCCGTCGGGGGACGTGCCCTTGGATATCCCGGAGTGGCTGGTGCCACGGCTTCGCGATAGTATGGGCGGCGATTTTGAAACCGGCATTGCGGCAATGAGCGCGCGAGCTCCGGTTGCCTTGCGGGTTAATCTTCAAAAAACCGATCGTGACAGCGCACGTCGTGCATTGCTTGAGGACGGGATTGAAACCTATTCGCCTACACAAGCCAGTACCGCATTGATTGCCACCACCGGCGCGCGCAAAGTTGCGCAGTCCAAGACTTACCAGACTGGATTGGTGGAATTGCAGGATGTCTCAAGCCAAATGGCAATTGAGGCAATACCACTGCGTAGTGATATGAAAGTGCTGGACTATTGCGCAGGTGGCGGCGGCAAGGTGCTTGGCATGGCCGGCCGGGCGACAGCGCAATATTTTGCGTGTGACGCGATTGAAGCGCGGCTGCGGGATCTGCCCAATCGCGCCGAGCGCGCCGGTGCTGATATTCAGGTGATTACCGATCCGGCGCAACATGCGCCCTATGATCTGGTGTTTTGTGACGTGCCTTGTTCGGGCAGTGGCACATGGCGGAGAACGCCAGACGCAAAGTGGCGGTTCACCAAAGCTGATCTTGATGAGCTGACTCAGGTGCAGGCTGGTATTCTGTTTGATGCGGCGCAGTTGGTGGCACCGGGGGGGGTGTTGGTTTATGCGACATGCTCACTTCTTGATGACGAAAATATCCTTCAAATTCAAAAATTTATGGATGTAAGTTCAGGTGTGAAATTGGTGTCGACAGAGCAAATCCCCTTGGGTCAGGAAACCGATGGGTTTTGTTTTGCCGTCCTTGAGGTGGCGTGAAAGTCGATTGTGATATTCAACCTATTGGAGAAGTTCATTTAAGACTGTATTAATAGTTTCCATGTACTTTGGCTGTATCGGCCTGTTCAGGGGAACCACACGTGTCGTCTTTGGATTCTGAGCTTGAAACTGCATCACTGCCCTTGAGCCGTGGGCGCAGCGGCGCGCGCCATTGGGCAACCCTGGTCGGATTGTTTGTGGTTTCTGGTTTGTCGGTTTACGTTGTTTCGCACTCTGGAAATCTGGGCTTTTTGTTCTTGGTATTGCTTGCTACGGCGGGATGGGTTGGAGCGGCTCTGGGTGTGCGGTATCTGCCTGCACTGTTTACATCCGCAAGCGCGCGTAAGGTATTGATTCCATTTCTGGAAGATCGAGATCAAACGCTATTCCTAACACGGCGCGACGGGACGTTGGTTCACTTCAGTAAAGGCGCGCAGGACAGTTTTCCAAGCGCGGTCGCTGAGCAATCTTTGTCGCTGGCGCTGGGTTATACTTATGCAAGTGCTGAAGAACTTGTGTCCGAAGTTTCGTCTGATTTGCGGACACAACCTCGGATAAGGCGGGATATTCCGCTGTTGGCTGGAAATTTGAATTTGACTGTGTCCCGTGTTGGGGGGCGATACCTGCTTTGGGAGTTTGAGACTCAGATATTGGCCCAAGCATCTGAGCAACCAGGTGAGAAAACGCGTATTCCAATGATGACAGCGCAGGAAGACGGTCAAATTCTATTCATGAACAGCGCTGCGCGGGGTCTATTAGGTGAAAGTCGGACCCACTTGAGCGATGTGATTGCGGTGCCGGGAACAAATGCAGGCGATGCAGTTACCGTGACGGCACGCGAAGGTGAATGCCAATGCTTGGTTGCCGAATACGAAACCGACTCTGGCATGCGCGAGATTTACCTCCTGCAAACTGAAGTGCCGACAGTACGCGACGGGGCTGTGCAGTTTGATGAGCTGCCAGTTGCATTACTGAAAATACGAGTGGATGGCAGCGTTGAATTGGCCAACAATGCGGCGCGTATATTGTTGAATTGCAAAGACGTTTCGAACGTCGTGGTGAGCGATTTGATGGAAGGGTTGGGCCGGTCGATCCGGGACTGGATGAGCGAAGCGGCCACGGGTTTGGGCGTGAATCAGACCGAATTTTTGCGCCTAAAACGCGAAGACAAGGAAGTTTATGTTCAAGTGAGCCTGAACCGGGTTGTCGAAGGGGGCGCGCCGTCTTTGATTGCCGTGCTGAGCGATGCAACGGAGTTAAAAACTCTTGAGGCGCAGTTTGTCCAAAGCCAGAAAATGCAGGCGATTGGCCAACTTGCGGGCGGTGTGGCGCATGACTTTAACAATCTGCTTACGGCCATTTCGGGGCATTGTGACTTGTTACTTTTGCGGCATGATCAGGGCGATCCTGATTTCGGTGACTTGGTACAGATCAACCAAAATGCCAACCGCGCCGCGGCATTGGTTGGGCAGTTACTGGCCTTCTCGCGTAAGCAGAACTTGCGCCCGGAAGTGCTCGATTTGCGTAATACTCTAGCAGACCTGACACACTTGTTGAACCGGCTGGTGGGCGAGAGAGTGTCACTGGTGCTGAACAATGATCCGGTTCTTCCTTCGATTCGTGCGGACAAGCGGCAGTTAGAGCAGGTGCTGATGAATCTGGTGGTCAATGCGCGTGATGCCATGCCCGATGGCGGAGAGATTCGCATCCAGACTGAAGATATAGAACTGACCGAGCCGCTGGAGCGAGATCGTGTTGTTGTCGCGACCGGGCGTTATGTATCGGTTCGAGTTTCTGATGACGGCATCGGCATTCCATCCGACAAACTACAAAAAGTGTTTGAGCCGTTTTTTACGACCAAGCGTACAGGCGAAGGAACCGGCTTGGGTCTATCGACGGCATATGGGATCGTTAAGCAAACTGGTGGATATATTTTTGTGGACAGCACTCTGGGTGTGGGCACTGTTTTCACATTGATGTTTCCTGTGCATGAGCAGACCATTCTCGTGACCGACGATTCTGTAGTAGAACACCCGAAGGTGCCCGCGGTTGATGATCAGGATGGCGTAATTCTGTTGGTTGAAGATGAAGCGCCGGTCAGGTCATTCGCATCGCGCGCGTTGCGGCTCAAGGGATTAACCGTGCTCGAAGCGGCCTCGGGAGAGGAAGCGCTGGAGATCCTGGCTGGCGAGGATGCGCCTCATATCGACCTATTTTTGACTGACGTGATTATGCCGAATCTGGATGGACCAAGTTGGGTTCGCGTCGCGCGCGAAACATATCCAACAATCCCGGTGATCTTTGTATCCGGCTATGCCAAGGACAGTTTCGCAGACGATCAGGCGCGAATTTAGCACTCCAGTTTTCTACCCAAACCGTTTTCGCTGTCTGATTTGACTGACGCTGTTCAAATCAATCTGGCAGCGCGATAGGTTTTCGAGCAGGATCTTATCAAGAAATACTGTTGTAAAGGTCGAATTCTGCGCTGAATTTGCGCTGGTATTTTTTCAGCGTTTCAGGCGAAAGGTCTAGTTGCGTTCGCGGAGAAGCATTGCGACGTTCCAGGCTGACTTTTTGTTTGATCCGATCTTGCAGAAAGTTGAGCAAACGAGATTGATCTTCGTAGCGAAAAAGATGGTTAATCCGAGTTCCGTTTGGGCGCGGTTCCAGAAATTTTGCTTGGCTGCCGACATTGGCAAATGCAGGTTTGTCGCCGCGCATGTAGGCATTCACAAACTCATCAAAACTCACATTGTGAGTGGAGTTGGGATGACCTTGCATAAAATTTCGTTGTCGATATCGATACCAGCTCGCCAGCCAACTGATTGGTTCGCGCATGACCGCAAGTGTTTCCATGTCTTCGACTTTGCAGGCGCGTTCAAACATTGGGCGAAAAAAGCGATTATACCGATAGAGTGGCGCGTGTTTCAGCTCTGGTGGATGTGAAATGACCATGTCCGCATGTGGCGCAAATGCCCCTTCTATGGCGGTGGTTCCGGTCTTGGGAACGGAGAGAAAGACAAGTCGCGCATTCCAAAAAACCAGCATCTTCAACTCCTTGCAAGGCCCAGGGCAGGGTGTATTGAATTTGTAAACTAGTCCTTAACCTTCAGGTGAAAAAGTAGTTTCGTAAAATTCTTGTTGAAATGTTCTCCTTTTGATCTCATATAGTTTTAGAACAAGAGGTGAACACAGGCAGTGATTGCCGCCCCGACGTGGGTGTGGAATAAGGAAGCAAGCGAAATGGCAACGGCAGATCTTTTGACGATGAGCAGCAAATCTACACCCGATAAACAAAAGGCGCTCGACAGCGCTCTGGCCCAGATCGAACGGCAGTTCGGCAAGGGGTCAATTATGAAACTTGGCGCAGACAATCCGGCGCAAGAGATAGAGTCGACGTCGACCGGGTCGTTGAGCCTGGATATTGCGTTGGGGATTGGCGGATTGCCAAAAGGTCGGATTATTGAGATTTACGGCCCCGAAAGCTCTGGCAAGACAACTCTGACGCTGCACTGCATTGCGGAAGAGCAGAAAAAGGGCGGCGTATGTGCGTTTGTTGACGCGGAACACGCACTGGACCCTCAGTATGCCAAGAAACTGGGCGTGGATTTGGATGAGTTGCTGATTTCGCAGCCCGATACTGGCGAGCAGGCGCTGGAGATTACCGATACGCTGGTGCGGTCCGGTGCGGTTAACATGGTGGTTGTCGATTCGGTTGCAGCGCTGACGCCAAAATCCGAACTTGAAGGCGACATGGGTGACAGCAGCGTTGGTGTGCAGGCCCGCCTGATGAGCCAGGCGATGCGTAAACTGACCGGTTCAATCGCGCGCAGCAACTGTATGGTTATCTTTATCAACCAGATCAGGATGAAGATTGGCGTGATGTTTGGCAGCCCGGAGACGACAACCGGTGGTAACGCGTTGAAATTCTACAGCTCAGTCCGGTTGGATATCCGCCGCATTGGCGCGGTCAAGGATCGTGACGAAATTGTGGGCAACGCGACCCGTGTAAAAGTTGTAAAGAATAAGGTGGCGCCGCCCTTTAAGCAGGTGGAATTTGACATCATGTATGGCGAGGGCATCTCAAAAACCGGCGAATTGCTGGACCTTGGGGTCAAGGCCGGTGTGGTGGCGAAATCTGGCTCTTGGTTCAGCTATGGTGATGAGCGGATTGGGCAGGGGCGTGAAAACGCCAAGACGTTTTTGACCGAGAACAAACGCATTGCGTTGGAGATTGAGGATAAGATCCGGGCAGCGCACGGGCTTGATTTCGATATGCCGCCACCTGATGCGGATGATGACGACGCGCTAGTCGAAGGATGACGTGGCTTGCCGGTTTCTGAAACGGAACTGAACGAGGCACTACCCCATGTGATGGCCGCCCCAAAGGATGAGGCGGCCATTGATATGCTATGTCTTCGCCCAGAACGGAATACTCGCAAATTCGTCGACGAGATTTCCCTGACCTGCGATCAAGGGATTCCGGGGGAGCGGTGGCTAGAACAACCGTGGTTGCGCACCGAAAACGGCGCGCCACATCCGGGTATTCAGGTGTCGATCCTGCCACGACGCGTGTTGGATCTGGTGTGGCTGGACCGCGATAACACAGTTCATCCTGGCGATACTTTTGTCGCGGATATGGATATGTCCTTAGTCAATCTGCCAACCGGGCAATATCTGGAAGTGGGCGGCGCAATATTGAAGGTGTCGGACGTTTTTAATGACGGCTGCGTCAAGTGGAAAGCCCGATACGGTACGGCGGCCAAGGATTGGATCACCGCGCCAGGGCATCCCGAACTGCGATTGCGCGGCATTTTGTGCAGCATTGAGCGGGATGGAGAGATCCGGAAGGGCGATGTTTTGCGAAAAGTGGACGGTTTTTCTGGCTGAGGCGGCATCCGGTGTTTTGACATGTGGACAGGCGCGGGCAGGGGTATTAAACCCGTGCGGAACCTGAAAAAACTTGCCGCGAGAGTGCCGCACATGCCCAGTCTGAATGACATCCGGTCGACTTTTTTGAACTATTTCGCCAAGCAGGGGCACGAGGTTGTTGCCTCGAGCCCGCTGGTGCCGCGCAACGACCCGACGCTGATGTTTGCCAATTCGGGCATGGTGCAATTTAAGAACCTGTTCACAGGTGTTGAACAGCGCGACTACCAGCGTGCGACGACGTCGCAGAAATGCGTTCGCGCCGGTGGTAAACACAACGATCTGGACAATGTCGGTTATACCGCGCGCCACCACACTTTCTTTGAGATGCTTGGGAACTTTTCCTTTGGCGATTACTTCAAGGAAGAAGCGATCCCGTTTGCCTGGGAGCTGATCACCAAGGAATTTGGGATCGATAAGAACCGCCTTTATGTGACGGTTTACCATACCGACGATGAGGCGTTTGAGATCTGGAAAAAGATTGGTGTTCCGGAAGAGCGGATCATTCGCATCGCGACCAGCGACAATTTCTGGCAGATGGGCCCAACTGGACCTTGTGGCCCTTGCACCGAGATTTTCTATGATCACGGCGATCACATCTGGGGTGGCCCTCCCGGTTCGCCGGAAGAAGATGGTGATCGGTTTATCGAAATCTGGAACATCGTTTTCATGCAGAACGAGCAGTTCGAAGATGGCTCGATGCGGGCATTGGACATGCAATCGATTGACACCGGCATGGGGCTGGAGCGGATTGGTGCGCTGTTGCAGGGGTCACATGACAACTATGATACCGACTTGTTCAAGTCATTGATCGAGGCATCCGCCGATGTGACATCGAGTGAGCCATTTGGTGACAAAAACGTGCATCATCGCGTGATTGCGGACCATCTGCGCTCGACCTCATTCCTGATTGCGGACGGCGTGATGCCATCGAATGATGGGCGTGGATATGTGTTGCGTCGGATCATGCGCCGCGCGATGCGTCATGCGCATTTGCTGGGAGCAAAAGACCCGGTCATGCACCAACTGGTGCCGTCGCTGGTCAGCCAGATGGGGGCTGCGTACCCGGAATTGGGACAGGCGCAGGCGTTGATCGAAGAAACATTGAAGCTGGAAGAAACCCGGTTCAAGCAGACGCTAGATCGCGGCTTGAAGCTGTTGGATGACGAGTTGGATGGGTTGTCTGAGGATGCGCCGCTGTCAGGTGAGGCTGCGTTCAAGCTTTATGACACGTATGGGTTCCCGCTCGATCTGACGCAGGATGCCTTGCGTGAGAAGGGCCGCGAGGTAGATACCGACGGGTTTGACGCGGCGATGGCCGAGCAAAAGGCCAAGGCGCGCGCGGCGTGGGCTGGCACCGGCGAGGCAGCTGATGTGGCGATCTGGTTTGACATCGCTGATGCGGCCGGATCGACAGATTTCCTGGGTTATGACACTGAAAAGGCCGAGGGCCAGGTTGTTGCGCTGATCGTGGATGGCAAGCAGGTGGATGCGATTGAAGCCGGGTCTGAGGGCTGGATCGTGGTTAACCAGACGCCGTTTTATGCGGAGTCCGGCGGTCAGGTCGGTGACACGGGCGTGGTGCGTCGGTTGGATAATCGCGATGACGTGTCGATTGTTGAGGACACGCGCAAGTTTGCGGATGGCAAGGTATTTGCCCACAAGGTGACAGTTGAGAGCGGTACAGTGAGCAAGGGTGATCCGGTTGAGCTTGAGGTGAACCATGCGCGCCGAACGGCAATCCGGGCCAATCACTCGGCTACGCACCTGTTGCACGAGGCGCTGCGCGAGGCGTTGGGCGATCATGTGGCACAGCGTGGATCGCTGAATGCAGAGGATCGTCTGCGGTTCGATTTTAGCCACGCCAAAGCGCTGAGCGCCGAAGAGTTGCAAAAGGTGGGCAGTGATGTGAACGCCTATATTCGTCAGAATGCGCCAGTTGAAACTCGGATCATGACGCCAGATGATGCACGTGGCATTGGCGCGCAGGCGCTGTTTGGCGAGAAATATGGCGACGAAGTGCGCGTTGTGTCGATGGGCCGTGCCGATACCGGCAAGGGCATGGATGGCAACACCTATTCGCTGGAGCTGTGTGGCGGGACGCATGTGAAACAGACCGGCGATATCGGGGTTTGTGTCATTCTGGGTGACTCGGCCTCCAGCGCGGGTGTGCGCCGGATCGAGGCGTTGACGGGCGCGGCGGCGTTTGAGCATCTAGAGCGCGAGGCGCGGCGGATGAGCGACGTGGCGGTCGCGCTTAAGGCACAGCCCGACGACGTGATGGATCGCCTGAAAGCGATGATGGATGAGCGCAAAGCGCTGCAAAACGAAGTGGCGCAGCTGCGCCGCGAGCTGGCGATGGCCGGTGGTGCGGGTCAAGGTGGCGCGACGGAGGCCAAGGAGGTCGCGGGCGTCAAATTCTTTGCGCAAGTACTGCAAGGCGTTTCGGGGCGGGATCTGCCTGCGCTGATTGATGAACACAAGTCGCGGCTGGCAAGCGGCGCGGTGTTGTTGATTGCGGACACGGGCGACAAAGTGGCCGTGGCCGCAGGTGTGACCGAGGACCGAAAGGGAGACATTTCGGCGGTTGACCTTGTGCGCGCGGCGGTAGAGGCTCTGGGCGGAAAAGGCGGCGGTGGCCGCCCGGATATGGCGCAAGGTGGCGCCAAGGATGCCAGCAATGCCGAGGCCGCGATTGCCGCCGCCGAAGCCGTTATCGGAGGATAAGAGATGGGTGCTCTCTGGATTGCACATGTGACGGTGACTGACGCGGATGCATATGGAAAATATGCTGAACTGGCTGGACCGGCGATTGCCAAACACGGGGGCGAGTTTATCGCCCGCGGCGGGCGTTTCGTTCAGCTTGAAGGCAAAGAGCGCCCCCGCAATGTGGTTGCCAAGTTTCCGGATGTTGATGCGGCGGTGGCCTGCTATCACAGCCCAGAATACCAGGAGGCGCTGAGCCATGCGCGCGGCGCGTCGGAACGTGAATTGATGGTAGTTGAAACCAGTGAGTAGTTTTACCTAAGACAGGAGTCTGGCCAAATGTGTCGTTGGGCCGCCTATATCGGGCACCCCGTTTATCTCGAAGATGTCGTCACCCGGCCAGATCATTCGCTGATCCAGCAAAGTATCCAAGCGACCGAATGCAAAACCACAACCAACGCCGACGGCTTTGGTGTTGCTTGGTACGGGTCACGCCCCGAACCGGGCCTTTATCGCGATACCTATCCAGCGTGGTCGGATCCCAACCTCAAGTCTTTGACTGCGCAGGTAAAATCCGGACTGTTTCTGGCGCATGTGCGCGCCTCGACCGGGACAGCGACCAGTCGCAATAATTGCCATCCCTTTGCGGTGGGGCGGTGGTCTTTCATGCATAATGGTCAGATCGGCGGGTTTGATGCGTTTCGCCGCCGGGCGGATATGTTGATCCCGGATCGGCTCTATCATGAGCGCAAGGGTGCGACAGATAGCGAAATCCTGTTTCTATTGGCGTTGGTTGAGGGACTCGATGAGACCCCGAAAGAGGCGATGGAATTGGCCGTGGGCATCCTCTACCGGTTAAGCCGGGAATGGGGTACGGCGCCACATGTGCGCATTGGCGCGGCGTTTGCGGATGGCGAAACACTTTATGCTATTCGCTATGCGTCGGACCATCTGGCACCGACCGTGTATTATCGGTGGAGCGAGAGCAGGGGAGGTTATGCCGTGGTGAGCGAGCCGCTGGCGCATGACGAAGAGGATTGGGTTGCCGTTCCGCCCGGTTCGTTCTGTGCGTTTCGTGGGCGTGAGGTGCAAGTCGAGCGGTTTGCACCGCCCATGTGATCCGTCAGATCAGGAAAAAACGTACGGCCCAGAACAGGAATCCGGCATACATGATCGGGTAGACCCAGATCACCAGATATCGGTCGATTTTGCGGGCAAGCGCTTCTTTTTCAACGATTTTCAAGCGTCGCAGGCCGATATTCACCAGCACCATAGACCCGGTGATGATGAACATGCCCACAAAAAGGCTGTCGAGGAATGTGAGGTAACCCAGTTTTGGAAGGGTGGTAGAGATCGCAAAGTTAAAGGCGACAAAGACCAAAAGGTTGGCGTTCGCCATGTCGATGCGACGGCGGTATTCCTCGAGGAAGAACGTTGCCCAAGAGGCGAAGAGGATGATCAACAGGGGAAGAAGGATCCGCAGCATGTAATACTGCATGTGGCGGTGCGCCTCAAACGCGAGCACCACTTGGGAGGATGGCAGGCCGGTCATGCCTTCGATGTCATGGGACAGCATGCGCGGGTTGTTGAGGATCCACTCTTCTTCGCCCAAGAGTTCACCTAGGCCCGAAAGGTTATCCAACGGGTGAAATTCCACGTGGCTTGACGGAAATACGGATGTAACTTCCATAAAAAAACGTTGCGTATCAAATGGGTACTTCCGAAAGTTAAAGTATGGCGCCTGAAGCGTGGCGGTGAAGCGTTCAAGGAACGTTACTTCTCCGGTAGCGCGCAAAATGATCTGGGCCTGTTGTGTAAAGCGGCGGCCCTGTTGGTTTTGCAGTACAAAAAACGGCACGATTACTGAGCGATCACGGGAATATTTTCGATATTCGTCCACCGTTAGGCTGAGAATGCTGCCACCATGTTCGGCCTCGTCAA
The DNA here is from genome assembly GCF_003014475.1 of Shimia abyssi. Lineage (GTDB taxonomy): Bacteria > Pseudomonadota > Alphaproteobacteria > Rhodobacterales > Rhodobacteraceae > Shimia > Shimia abyssi. The sequence goes on from NZ_PYGJ01000006.1 coordinate 17,273, forward strand.
AGGCGAGGTCCGGATGGGTGAAACGCATGACAAAATTGCCAACAGCGCCATAGTTTTCCGATTGCTGATCGACAAAGGTGATTTGGTCGATCTTGATGCCGACGCCAACCTTGATTGGTTCGCTGACGTCGGATTTGATGGCCATAAAACCCTGATCGCCAAACCCTTCGGCAGAGGCAACGGCGCCCCAAAGGGCGACGCACAGGGCGGCAATGAAGTGGAAAATGGGCAATCGCATAAGGTTTAAAATCTATTTTGGCTGGCTTTGGACCGAGCTTTCAACAGAAAACGTTAGCAAACAACCCCGTTGATACGAAAAGGGCCGCCAAATTGGCGACCCTCTTGAGTTTTTTGATCTATTGCGCAGCGCGCGCCATGCGTTTGCGTTCATGCGGGTCAAGGAAACGTTTGCGCAGGCGGATCGCGTTTGGCGTGACTTCGACCAATTCGTCATCGTTGATATAGGCGATGGCCTCTTCAAGGCTGAGCGTGATCGGCGTGGTCAGGCGGACAGCTTCGTCGGTGCCGCTGGCGCGCACGTTGGTCAGTTTCTTGCCCTTGAGTGGGTTCACTTCGAGGTCGTTTTCACGGCTGTGTTCACCGATAATCATACCGGTATATACCTTGGCCTGAGCCCCGAGGAACATGCGGCCACGATCTTCGAGGTTCCAGAGCGCATAGGCCACGGCCTCGCCGTTTTCCATGGAGATCAGAACGCCGGCGCGGCGGCCGGGGATCGAGCCTTTGTAGGCGGTCCAGCCGTGGAAGACACGGTTCAGAACACCCGTGCCGCGCGTGTCGGTGAGGAACTCGCCGTGATAACCGATCAGTCCGCGTGACGGGACGTGCGCAATGATGCGCGTTTTGCCAGCACCGGCGGGGCGCATTTCGGCCAATTCGCCTTTGCGTGCACCGGTGATTTTTTCGATCACGGCACCGGAATATTCGTCATCCACGTCGATGGTGACTTCTTCGACGGGCTCCATGCGCTGGCCGTCTTCTTCGCGCATGATCACCTGCGGGCGAGAGATCGACAGCTCGAACCCTTCGCGACGCATGTTTTCGATCAGAACACCCATCTGGAGTTCGCCGCGACCTGACACTTCGAACGCTTCACCGCCGGGGGTGTCTGCGATCTTGATGGCTACGTTGGATTCAGCTTCCTTCATCAGCCGGTCACGGATGACGCGCGACTGAACCTTTTTGCCGTCGCGGCCCGCAAGAGGGCTGTCGTTGATGCCGAATGTCACGGTGATGGTGGGGGGATCGATGGGCTGTGCTTCGAGCGGTTCGTCAACAGCGAGGGCACAGATCGTATCGGCCACGGTGGCCTTTGACATACCTGCAATGGACACGATGTCGCCTGCGGCGGCTTCTTCGATGTCTTGCTGCGCCAAACCACGGAATGCCTGAATACGGGTGATACGGAACTGTTCGATTTTCTGGCCAATGCGCGAGATCGCCTGAACCGTTGCGCCCACCTTGAGGCGACCGGATTCAACGCGGCCTGTAAGCAGGCGGCCAACAAACGGGTCAGAGCCCAGCGTGGTCGCCAGCATGCGGAAATCATTGTCTTGCTGGGCAATCTGCTTGGGCGCGGGCACGTGGTTGACGATCAGGTTAAAGAGCGCGTGCAGATCCTTGCGCGGGCCGTCAAGCTCGGAATCTGCCCAGCCGTTGCGGCCAGAGGCATACATGTGCGGGAAGTCGAGCTGATCGTCGTCAGCGTCCAGCGAGGCAAACAGGTCAAAGCATTCGTCCAGCGCGCGATCAGGTTCGGCATCGGGTTTATCAACTTTGTTCAGAACCACGATGGGACGCAGGCCAAGGGCGAGGGCCTTGGAGGTCACAAATTTGGTTTGCGGCATTGGGCCTTCGGCAGCGTCCACCAGCAAGACAACGCCATCCACCATCGACAGGATACGCTCAACCTCGCCGCCGAAATCAGCGTGGCCAGGGGTGTCAACGATGTTGATGCGGGTGCCTTTCCACTCGACCGAGGTGGGCTTGGCAAAGATGGTGATGCCGCGCTCGCGCTCAAGGTCGTTGGAGTCCATGGCGCGCTCCGCCACTTCCTGGTTCTCGCGGAATGCGCCGGACTGTTTCAGCAGCTCGTCCACAAGAGTGGTCTTGCCGTGGTCAACGTGCGCAATGATCGCAATATTACGAAGATCCATTGGGATATGCCTTTTTGTGTTCGCGCCCGCCCTATAATGCGCACGCAGAAAAGGCCAGCCCCTTATTTGGTTCAGTGCGCGGCTGTGTTGGAAAACAAGTGTATCACAAGAATACCAGCAAGGATCATCCCCATGCCAAGCATTGCCGGAAGATCAAGGCGCTGACCAAACACGACATAGCCAATGATCGCAATCAGGACGATGCCAAGGCCGGACCATATGGCATAAGTGATACCAACTGGCAGCACCTTGAGCGTGAGGGCCATAAAGTAGAACGCGGCCGCATAGCCGATAACTACGATAACCGAAGGAACCAGTCGGGTGAATTGCTGGCTGGCTTGCAACGCGGTGGTGCCGACGGTTTCAAACATCACGGCGATCAATAGGAGAATGTACGTGCGCAGCATGGCAGTTCCTTAGCGGGCGATATAGCGGTCTCGGCGGTGGTTGGTTGCGATCATGATATTGGTTATAGCAGCCCCGGCGAGCGAATAGGCGACAGTGGCCGCGTCGAAAAGCGACGCGGCAAGGGCAAAAACACAAAGGTCAAAGCCAAGCTGAACCCAGCCTGCCTTGATGCCCTTGCTGTCCTGAAGCCACATCGCGACAATGCCCACTCCGCCAAGTGTGGCGCCATGGCGAAAGAGCACGATCAATCCGGCCCCGGCGGTGATCCCGGCCAGCACTGCGCCAGCGAGCGGATGCAATGTTTCAATGCGCATGACGCTTGGCAGCAGGTAGGTCCATAGCGACATAAGGCCCACGGCTGCAAATGTTTTGAGCGTGAATCTGTACCCCATGCGGATCAGAGCGATGACATAGAACGGCAGGTTTAGCACAAAGAACACAGCCGCAAAGCCTATCCCGCTTGCGTAGGACAAGGTTAGAGATAGTCCCGCGATCTGGCCGGTGATCAAGCCGCTCGCTTGCAAGAATTGAACGCAGAGCGCCATGAGAACCGTGCCTACGACGATGCCTTGAAAATCTTCGAATGCGCTGTGACGTTCCGCGTGGGGCGGTTCAAGAAAGCTAACCATGGTTTGTGCATTTCACTCTGTGTCAGTTTTGTCCAGCCCAGTCGTTATGCGGAGTGATTGGCGGGAGATATGGGTCGATCTGGGACGGCAAACACCGTAGGGTCGGAGCCATTGAAGGGGAGTATTTGACGTGTCGGCAATCATTTCAGATGTGAGGGCAGCTTTTGCAAATGCATGGCGGTTGAGGCGGCCGGTTTTGGCTGCACACCTTGTGTTCAGCCTGGTGTTGGGCACGGTCTTGGTGCCGGTGATGGCATTGGCGGTGCGATTGGCGCTCAAGCTGTCTGGGCAGCCTGCGTTGGCAGATTTTGATATCGCGGTTTTCCTGCTGTCGCCGGTGGGGTTTGTGGCATTCCTGTTTCTCGCCGGGTTTGCGTTGTTCCTCTTCGTGCTGGATGTGTCCTTTATGATGGCGATCGTCCTGCGCGAGCGGCACAGCGGCGAGACGCGGGTGTTGGAGACGATCATGCTGATCGTGCCCAGAATGCGGGTGATTGTTGAGCTGGGAATGCGGCTGACCCTGCGGGTGTTGGCGATTTGCCTGCCGTTTCTGGCAGTGGCAGGAGCGGCTTACTTTGCCTGGATGACAGAATTCGACATCAACTATTATCTCTCTAATAAACCGCAGGAATTCACACGGACATTGATTGTGGCGGGTGCGGTTCTGGCTGTGATGGCGATTGTGTTGTTGCGATCGCTGATCCGTTGGACCTTGACCCTGCCGCTTGTTGTTTTTGGCGGAGTGGCGCCAAAACAGAGTTTTGCCCAGAGTGCTGAAGAAATGCGTGGCCAGGAAATTGGGTTTGGGTCACGTATTTTGGTGTGGATCGCTGTTGGCTTTGTTGTAAATGCCGGTGCTGTTGCCGTGCTTGGCGTGGTGACAAATCTGTCGATTGCCAGCTTTGCCGGTGGCTTGCAGTCGTTGGTTTTGTTTCTGTTGTTGTTTGCCGGGCTGGGTGCAGTGGTGAACTTTTCTATCGCAGCTATGACAACCGGGGCGTTGGCGACGTTGATTGTGGCACGTGCCGGGTGGCCTGGCAAAGATGCGCCGAGCGTGCCGCCCATTCCGAGTTGGGCCAAGCCCGCGATCGCGGGCGTTGCGGTGGCGGCGGTCGTTTTGACCGGCATTGCTTTGACGCAGCTGGCACGGGTTGAGGCGAACCCAGAGGTTCAAGTGATCGCCCATCGCGGCGCAGCTGGGGCAGCACCGGAAAACACCATGGCGTCGATTCTGCGCGCCATTGAGGATGAGGCTGACTGGATTGAGATTGACGTTCAGGAGACGGCTGATGGCAAGGTGGTGGTTGTCCATGACAGCGACTTCATGAAAATTGCTGGCGTCAACCTCAGGGTTTGGGACGCGACCATGCCCGATCTGGCCGAGATCGACATTGGCAGTTGGTTTGACCCTGCATTCAGTGACGAGCGGACACCGCTTTTGTCAGAGGTTCTGGACCTGGCCAAAGGCCGTGCGGGAGTGGTGATTGAGCTGAAATATTACGGGCATGACGAGATGCTGGAGCAGCGTGTGGCTGATCTTGTCGAGGCGGCCGATATGGTCGAGCATGTGCGTATCATGTCGCTAAAATACTCGGCAGTTCAAAAGATGCGCGCGCTGCGGCCTGATTGGAATATCGGGCTTTTGGCGTCGGCATCGCTCGGGCGGATGTGGGAGCTGGACGCGGATTTTCTGGCGGTGAACGGTGCGACCACGTCTCATCGATTGGTTCGAGAGACGCGGGCAGCGGGCAAGGAGACCTTTGTCTGGACGATCAATGACGCGCTGTCGATGTCGCAGATGATCTCTAAAGGGGTGGATGGTTTGATCACGGACGAACCCGCATTGGCCCGCAAAACCATTGCAGAGCATCGCGAACTGAACCTGATCGAGCGCATGGTTCTGGGGCTTGCGGGTTCTATTGGTTTGGACCTGAAGACGGAGAGCTATCGTGACGACTCTCCGTAAGATTCTGGTACTGGCATCGGTTTTGGCGCCGCAAACTGTGTTGGCGCAGGAATATGGGCCTACGGCCCGCCTTGAGATGTGGCGCCACGAGCGGTTGCAAAAGACGGTCGACGACGCGAAGCTGTCACCGTTTACCACTGATGGCTGTTCGGGCGGCATGTCAGCGGCGTGGAAAACGGTGGCCAGCTTGTTTCCAGACTTTGAGGATGTGCATGATCGGACGCCACCTTGGGAAGGTTGCTGTGTGACCCATGATCAAGCATATCACGCAGGTGGTGCGGAGCCCTCGTCAGAGGCGGGTTTCTTGGCGCGACTCAAAGCCGATGAGGCGCTGCGGGTGTGCGTGGCCGGGAGCGTATCCGGGAAAAGCGAGGAGTTGCAGGCAGAATATAACCTTACGGATCAACAGGTTATATGGGGTTTTGAAACCGTAGCGGATGCCATGTTTGACGCGGTTCGCATTGGTGGTGCGCCGTGCAGCGGCCTGCCATGGCGCTGGGGCTATGGCAGGCCGCAATGTTGGTAGATTAGCCCGCGTTGCGCGCGAACCACGTGGCGAGCTTGGGGCGGAGCCATGACCAGATACCGGGCGTACCAGTGTTGATCGGAGTGCCGACACGCGCGTCAATTTGGTCGAGGGTCACGTTGTAATCCACCCAAGACCCGCCGCCGATTTCCAGATTGGTGATCGGTGTGGGAATGCGGTCAATGGATTTTGCAAAGCGCGACTCGGCGCTTTCCCCTGCTTCAAAGTCGCGCCATAAATCTTTGAATTCATGCGATAAATCATCCGGCAAAAGGCCGAACAGGCGCTCAGCGGCAGCTTCTTCTTCAGCGGCTTTGGCGGCATAGTCGACATTGCCGTGAATGGGCGCATCACCGGCATCGATTTCGACAATGTCGTGCAACAGCAACATCTTGAGAACGCGATTGATATCGACTGTTGGCTCCGCCTGATCTGCGAGGACCAGAGCGTAGAGCATCACGTGCCACGAATGTTCGGCAGAGTTTTCAAAGCGGCTGTCATCAATCAGGCGAGAGGCGCGCAGAACGGATTTGAGGTGATCAGCCTCTTTCAGAAAGGCGAACTGTGCCTCAAGACGGTCGGTCATTCAGGTTTTTCCGCACGTGATTGTTTTACTTTGTTGACCAGAAAGGCGCGCGCCTTTTCTTCGGCAAGGCGCACGCGGATTTCTGTCAGATAGGCCTCTTCCAAGGATTGTGAGGCTGCGGCCAAAACAGTGCCTACCTCGACAAACAAACGATCATCCCCGGTGATACGCTGTGCTTTCAGTGTATCTTCGGCGAGCTTTGCCGCCAGGGTGTCGATCGTTCCCATCAGCGAGATGTTTCGGTTAGGCGGCGTTTCACATAGTCGCTGACGTTACCTACCATTGTGTCCATATATTCGTCGGTTTCAAAGAAATGGCCCGCACCGTCGATTTCGGTGTGTGTGATTGTGATGCCTTTTTGCTCGTGCAACTTGTTCACCAGCGAATGCGTATCCGCAGGCGGGGCGACGCGATCATTGGTGCCGTTGATCACCAAACCAGAGCTTGGGCAGGGGGCAAGGAACGAAAAGTCATACATGTTCGCGGGGGGCGCAACCGAGATAAACCCGGTGATTTCCGGGCGGCGCATCAAAAGCTGCATACCGATCCACGCCCCAAACGAGAAACCGGCAACCCAGCAATGTTTGGAGTTGTTGTTCATCGACTGGAGGTAATCGAGCGCCGATGCCGCATCCGAAAGTTCGCCAACGCCCTGATCGTATTCGCCCTGAGAGCGACCCACGCCACGGAAGTTAAAGCGCAACACGGTAAAGCCCATGTTGAAGAATGCGTAATGCAGGTTGTAGACAACCTTGTTGTTCATAGTTCCGCCAAATTGCGGATGCGGATGCAACACGATGGCGATTGGCGCGTCGCGTTCTTTTTGAGGGTGGTAGCGGCCTTCGAGGCGGCCTTCTGGTCCTGGAAAAATCACCTCGGGCATGATGTCTCGCTCGTCTCCTGATAAGGGCGAAAGCAATTCTTGACGAATTTGCTCTGGCACTTTAGAACAATTCTAAATCCGGTCACGTCAGGCGACCGTATAGGGCTTAAGCGACTTAAGCGTGTTGAGCGCTCAGGTCAATCTATTCGCAAGGGGTGGTCATGAAACTGTCAACGAAAGGGCGTTACGCGCTGGTTGCTTTGGCTGATATTGCGTTGCAACCCGCTGATAGTCTGGTGAGCCTGAGCGAAATCTCTAAACGACAGGATATTTCTCTGCCATATCTGGAGCAGTTGTTTGTGAAATTGCGCCGCGCCGGGCTTGTTGATTCGGTCCGCGGACCTGGCGGTGGCTATCGTCTGGCCAAGTCCAGTTCTGACATTCGCGTAGTTGATATTCTGAGTGCAGTAGATGAAACGGTTTCCGCGCTGCATACGGGTGCCGGAGCGAGTGGCGGATCGAGCGGCTCGCGGGCACAATCCATGGCAAACCGTTTGTGGGAAGGGCTGTCGGCACATGTCTATGTCTTTCTGCATCAGACACGGCTTTCAGATGTTGTGAAAAACGATCTTGCACCATGTCCAGCGGTTCCGACAATTTTCTCAGTTGTCGACGAAGAAACGCCGAGTGTTGATGCCTGATGCGCGTTTATCTCGACCATAATGCAACGGCCCCCCTGCGGTCCGAAGCACGCGAAGCGATGATTGCGGCCATGGAAGTGGTCGGCAACCCGTCCAGCGTGCATGGAGAAGGGCGCAAAGCCAAAGCGCTGATCGAAAAGTCCCGCGCGGCGATTGCCAGCGCCTTGGGTGCGGACGGAGCGGATGTGATTTTCACCTCGGGTGCGACCGAAGCCGCCGCTTTGGCGTTGCGTGGGCGAAAGTTGGTTGCAGGTGACATCGAACATGACGCCGTGGCAGCGTGGATTAGCGCAGATCTGACGGTAGATGCGCAGGGACGTGTCGCGGTATCTGATCCGGCACAGACCGTTTTGCAACTGGCCAATTCCGAGACGGGAATTGTGCAGGATTTGCCACAAGGGCTCGCCGTGAGCGATATGACCCAAGCCTTTGGCAAGCTGCCGCTGGCGTTTAACTGGAGCGGCGCGGAGATGGCGCTGGTCTCGGCGCATAAACTGGGTGGTCCCAAGGGGATCGGCGCGCTTGTGGTTAAGAGGGGCACGGATATTGCCGCACAATTGCTGGGTGGCGGCCAAGAAATGGGCCGCCGCGCGGGCACCGAGAATGTGATTGGCGCAGCAGGGTTTGCAGCAGCAGCCACGGCGGCAGTGCAGGACGTGGCGGATGGCGAATGGGATCGCGTTGAAAAACTACGTGATTTGCTTGAAGACACCCTTGCCGCAGAGGAAAAAGATACCATTTTTGTCGGGAAGGGTGCCAAGCGCCTTCCTAACACCAGTTGCATCGCCACACCGGGGTGGAAGGGCGAAACGCAAGTAATGCAGATGGACCTTGCAGGATACGCGATTTCTGCCGGGTCGGCCTGTTCATCGGGCAAAGTACGCGCCAGTCGCGTTCTGAGCGCAATGGGCTTTGACGAGGCAACAGCTGCAAGTGCGATCCGGGTCAGTTTGGGGCCGGAGACAACAGAACAGGATATTCTGGGTTTTGCCAAAAGCTGGCTGGCCCGGAAAAGGAAACACCATGCACGCACCCTTGCCGGTGCGGCGTGACAGCGGACGAACAGGAGAACAGGATGGCGATTTTGGAACAAACCGCGGATACAACGAACGTCAAGGAAGGCGTCGATCAGGAAACCGTGGACGCCGTTCGCGAAGTTGGTGGCAAGTACAAGTACGGCTGGGAAACCGAGATCGAGATGGAGTACGCCCCTAAGGGGCTAACGCCTGACATCGTTCGCCTGATCTCGGAAAAGAACGAAGAGCCGGAATGGATGACCGAATGGCGCCTTGAAGCGTATAAGCGCTGGTTGACCAAAGACGAACCCGATTGGGCGATGCTGGATTACCCCGAGGTCGATTTTCAGGATCAGTACTACTATGCCCGCCCTAAGAGCATGGAAGAAAAGCCAAAGTCGCTGGACGAGGTCGATCCAAAGCTGCTGGCGACCTATGAAAAGCTTGGTATTCCGCTGCGTGAGCAGATGATCCTGGCCGGTGTCGAAGGCGCGGAAAATGCTCCGGCTGAGGGGCGCAAGGTGGCTGTGGATGCGGTATTTGACTCTGTTTCAGTGGGCACGACGTTCCAGAAGGAACTCAAGGAAGCGGGCGTAATCTTCTGCTCTATCTCTGAGGCGATCCGCGAGCATCCTGAACTGGTCAAAAAATACCTCGGCTCGGTCGTGCCGGTGTCGGACAACTTTTATGCGACGCTGAACTCGGCCGTGTTCTCGGATGGCTCGTTTGTTTATGTGCCGCCCGGTGTGCGTTGCCCGATGGAGCTGTCGACCTATTTCCGGATCAACGCGGAAAACACTGGGCAGTTTGAACGCACGCTGATCATTGCCGACAAGGGGTCGTATGTTTCGTACCTTGAGGGATGTACCGCGCCGCAACGCGACACCAGCCAGCTGCACGCGGCGGTCGTTGAGATCATCATTGAGGAAGACGCCGAGGTGAAATATTCCACGGTACAGAACTGGTATCCGGGTGATGAGAACGGCAAGGGCGGCATTTATAACTTTGTGACCAAACGCGCCGATTGCCGGGGCGATCGCTCAAAGGTGATGTGGACGCAGGTTGAGACAGGTTCGGCTGTGACGTGGAAATACCCGTCCTGCATTCTGCGCGGGGATGACAGCCAGGGCGAATTCTATTCGATTGCCATCACCAACCACCATCAGCAGGCCGATACCGGCACCAAGATGATCCATCTGGGCAAGAACTCGAAATCGCGGATTGTCTCCAAGGGCATCAGCGCCGGGTTCGCGCAGAACACCTATCGCGGACTGGTGTCGATGCACCCCAAGGCCAAGAACAGCCGTAATTACACCCAGTGTGACAGTTTGCTGATTGGCGATAAATGCGGGGCGCACACGGTGCCCTATATTGAGGTCAAGAACAACTCGTCCCGCGTAGAGCACGAGGCCACGACGTCCAAGGTGGATGACGAGCAGATGTTCTATTGCCGCCAGCGCGGTATGGACGAGGAAGAAGCCGTAGCGCTGATCGTGAATGGTTTTGCCAAGGAAGTGCTTCAGGCGCTGCCGATGGAATTTGCCATGGAAGCGCAACAGCTTGTGGCGATTTCGTTGGAAGGCTCAGTGGGCTAATCCATGGAAACGATCCATGAATTGATGCAGCAATCTGCCGGTGTCGGGGCGGGCGTCGCGCTTGGCTCGGCGGTCGGTTTTTACATGCGCAAGCGGTCTGGCAACACGCAGGGCCTGTTGGCGGACTCGGTGTTTGTGACCTCGGCTGTGGTCGGGATTGTGGGCATGATGGCTTATTCGTTGGTGCTTTGGCTGGGGATTTTCTGAGATGATCATCACAACCACCTCTAGCATCGAGACGCATACGATCACTGGCTACAAAGGCGTGGTTGTGGGCGAGGCGATCATGGGCGCAAATGTGATGCGCGATATCTTTGCCTCGATCACCGATATCGTCGGCGGACGCTCGGGTGCCTATGAAACCAAGTTGCAGGACGCCCGCGAGACGGCAATGCAAGAGCTTGAGGCGCGCGCAGCCGCGCTTGGGGCGGATGCGGTTGTAGGCGTTGATCTGGATTACGAAGTTGTGGGGGACTCGATGCTGATGGTTTCGGCCAGCGGCACGGCAGTGACCCTGAAATAATGAGATAACTGGCGGTGCGCGAACCGCCTTGTGAATATACATGAAGGGATGAATCATGTTGGAAATCAAAGGCCTGAAGGTCAAACTTGAAGAAGAAGACAAGCAGATCCTCAAGGGTGTGGACCTGAAAGTTGAAGCGGGCAAAGTCCACGCGATCATGGGGCCGAACGGCTCGGGTAAATCAACGTTGTCTTATGTTTTGTCCGGCAAAGACGGATATGAAGTGACCGGCGGCGAGGCATCGCTTGAGGGTGAAGACCTGCTGGAGATGGAACCCGAAGAGCGCGCCGCGGCGGGCATGTTCCTGGCGTTTCAGTACCCTGTTGAGATCCCCGGCGTGGGCAACATGACGTTTCTACGTACGGCTGTTAATGCACAGCGCAAAGCACGTGGCGAAGAAGAAATGTCAGCAGCAGAGTTCCTTAAGGAAGTGCGCGCGAAGGCAAAATCGCTCAAGATCGACGCGGATATGCTTAAGCGTCCGGTAAATGTTGGTTTCTCCGGTGGCGAGAAAAAACGTAATGAAATTCTACAGATGGCGCTGCTGGAGCCCAAGATGTGCATTCTGGACGAGACGGACTCGGGCCTTGATGTGGACGCGATGAAGCTGGTGTCTGAGGGTGTGAACGCGCTGCGCGATGCGGGGCGTGGGTTCCTTGTGATCACACACTATCAGCGTCTGCTTGATCATATTAAACCCGATGTTGTGCACATTATGGCGGATGGCCGCATTGTGAAAACCGGTGGCCCCGAGCTGGCGCTGGAAGTGGAACAGAACGGTTACGCCGACATTCTGGCGGAGGTGGCGTAATGGCCGTCGCACAACGCAAACAGGAGGCCACCGAGGCGCGGTTGAGCGCCATGGCCGTGCCCGAAGGGGGCGCATGGATCACCGAGGCGCGCGGCGCGGCGCTTGCGCGATTGCGCGAAATGGGGCTGCCCGAACGGCGCGATGAATACTGGCGCTTTACCCGGCCCGATACGCTGAATCAGCATGAAGCGCCTGTTGCCGACACGCTGGATACACAAGAAGCGCCGCTTTTTGATGGGTTTGAGCGGATCAAGGTTGTTTTTGTGGATGGTGTTTTTGATGCCGATCTTTCGGATGACCTGAGCGGTGAAGGGCTGAGCATTGAGCGTCTGGCCGAGGCCGCTCAGAGTGATATCCATTGGGCGCGTGATGTTTACGGTATGCTAGAAGCGGCGGGTCAGGATCCGGTTCAGCGCCCGTTTGCGGCGATGAACTCTGCCTTCGCCACCGATGGCGTGGTGATCCGGGTCACTGGCAAAGTGGAACGCCCTGTCAGCCTGATCTATAAACATGCCTCTGACGTTTCAGACGCGATCCTGCACCACGTGATCCGCGTGGAAGAAGGGGCCGAGCTGACCCTGCTGGAAAACGGACCGGCAGCGGCGCGGTTCAACAAGCTGATGGAAATCGATGTTGCAGACACGGGCGCGTTCCACCATGTGCGCGCGCAAGGGCGCGACCACGAGCGCCGCGCTGTGACGCATATGTTTGCGCGGTTGGGCACGGAAAGCGTATTCAAATCCTTTACCACCACTGTAAATGGCGTGTTGACGCGTAATGAATGCGTGATCGAGCTGACTGGGGACGACGCGATTGCGCATGTCGCCGGTGCGGCTCTGGGCGACGGTGATTTCCACCATGACGACACGGTATTCATCACCCATGACGCGGTAAATTGCGAGAGCCGCCAGGTGTTTAAAAAGGTGTTGCGCAACGGTGCAACCGGCGTGTTTCAGGGCAAGATCCTTGTCAAACCCGGCGCGCAAAAGACGGATGGCTATCAGATTAGCCAATCGCTCTTGTTGGATGATGACAGCCAGTTCCTCGCCAAGCCTGAGTTGGAAATCTATGCTGATGACGTGGCCTGTTCGCACGGTTCGACCAGTGGCGCGATTGACGAAGATGCGCTGTTTTATCTGCGCGCGCGAGGTATTCCCAAGGATATTGCAACAGATTTGCTCACGCTTTCATTCCTTGCGGAAGCGGTGGAAGAGATTGAACGCGAAGACCTGCGCGACGAGATCATCGGACGTCTTGAAGGCTGGTTGGAGCGTCGGCGCGGCTGATGTCTGTGACACGCGACATGGTGGCCACCTATCGGGGGCCTCACCGCGTTGTGGCGCGGTTACTGAGTATGGGCCAGCGCGAAGATCGCGCGCTGGTCTACTTAATGGCGGGCTGTGGGGTGGTGTTCATCGCACAGTGGCCGCGTCTGGCGCGTGAGGCGCATCTGACGGGCCAAGAGCTGAACGCGTTGCTGGGCGGTACATTGCTGGCGTGGTTGTTCATCGCGCCACTTTTGCTCTACATCCTGTCGTTCATGTCGCATCTGATCCTGCGGGCAGTAGGACGTCGACAGACGTCATATGGCGCGCGGGTGGCGTTGTTTTGGGCCTTGCTGGCGGCGTCGCCACTGATGCTGTTGCATGGGTTAATTGCCGGTTTCATCGGGCCCGGTGCGGGACTAAGCGCGGTCGGTCTGATCTGGTTGATATTGTTCTTGTGGTTCTGGATTTCAGGGCTGTTGCAAGCAGGTAAGGTCGACGCATGAGCGCATTTCTGAAACAGCTCTTTGTGATGACCCTGCAACGCCCGTCTGAAGCGGCGCAGGTTCTGATTGCGCAACGCATTGAGCGAAATGTCGCGTGGCTATTGCTGGCCTTGGCCGTAGTTCTGAACACGCTGGCCTATTTTGTGTCGATCACGCTATTCCCGCCGCCCGGAGAGTTGACGTTATCATTTCTGATGTCGCCCGTAAGTGTTGCAACAATGCTGGGCGCGGTGGTGCTGGCGTTTATTTTCGGCTTTCATTCGATTGGCCGGATCATGGGCGGCACAGCTGAGTTTGACCAAATCCTGCTATTGATGGGATGGCTGCAATACTTGCGACTATTGGTTCAAGCCGGGTCGATTGTGCTGATGCTGTTCCTGCCCGGATTGGCGTCGTTTTTTGTTATGGCGGCAGGGCTTTATGGTGCGTGGATAGTGCTGAATTTCATGAACGTTGCCCATGGGTTCAATTCTATGGGTAAAGCTGTGGTTTTGCTTATTTTCACCCTGATCGCGCTCTCTGTCGTAATCTCTGTACTCTTGTCTTTCTTGGGCGTTGTCCCTGTGGGAATCCAATAAATGTATGATGTCGCAAAAATTCGTTCTGACTTTCCCATCCTGTCGCGCGAAGTGAACAACAAGCCGCTGGTGTATCTGGATAACGGGGCATCGGCGCAGAAACCGCAGGTGGTGATTGACGCGATCACGCGGTCTTACTCTCATGAATATGCGAATGTTCACAGAGGCTTGCATTACCTTTCTAACCTAGCAACGGATCAGTATGAGGCCGTGCGTGGTAAGATCGCCAAGTTTCTCGGCGCGGCCAGCGAAGACGAGATCGTGCTGAATTCGGGCACGACCGAGGGCATCAACATGGTCGCATATGGCTGGGCTATGCCGCGCTTTGAGGCGGGCGACGAGATTGTGCTGTCCGTGATGGAACACCACGCCAATATCGTGCCGTGGCACTTTTTGCGGGAACGTCAGGGCGTGGTGCTGAAGTGGGTCGATGTGGACGCCAGCGGCGCGCTGGACCCGCAAGCGGTAATCGACGCGATTGGACCCAAGACCAAGCTGGTCGCTGTGACACAGTGTTCCAATGTTCTGGGCACGGTGGTGGATGTCAAAGCCATCACCCAAGGGGCCCATGCCAAAGGTGTGCCAGTATTGGTTGATGGCTCGCAAGGGGCGGTACACATGCCGGTGAACGTGGCTGACATTGGCTGCGACTTCTATGCGATTACCGGACACAAGCTTTATGGTCCATCCGGGTCTGGCGCGATTTATGTAAAATCGGAGCGCATGGCCGAGATGCAGCCGTTTCTGGGCGGTGGTGACATGATCAAGGACGTGTCCAAAAACGCGGTTACCTATAATGACCCGCCGATGAAGTTTGAGGCGGGGACGCCCGGCATCGTGCAGACAATTGGCTTTGGTGTGGCGCTGGATTACCTGATGGAGCTGGGTATGGATAATGTCGCGGCTCATGAGGCGGCATTGCGAGACTATACCATCGGCAAGCTGGGCGGCCTGAATTGGCTACAGGTGCAGGGCTCAACGCCGGACAAAGCCGCCATATTTAGCTTTACGTTGGACGGGGCAGGGCACGCGCATGACATTTCGACGATACTGGACAAGAAGGGCATCGCCGTGCGTGCGGGCCACCATTGCGCCGGGCCGCTAATGGAGCATTTGGGCGTCACAGCCACGACGCGTGCATCCTTTGGGTTATATAATACAACGGATGAGGTGGACGCTTTGGTGGACGCCCTAGAGCTTGCCCACGATCTGTTTGGCTAATCGGAATTTTTCCGATTGCGGCGGATCGCGGGGCTGGCTATACCCCGCATCAGGCACCCGTAGCTCAGCTGGATAGAGCGCTGCCCTCCGAAGGCAGAGGCCATAGGTTCGAATCCTATCGGGTGCACCATTTCTCTCTATTTTGAAGTAACGCGGCCAAGGTTAATTTGGTGGTATCCATCCAGCGCCTGTCATACCGTCAGAAAGGTACTGACCGTGCACAGCGTCTTGGAACAGGCGCATCAGGAGCAGGTCGATCCGGTTTTGAGGCCAGTGCTGATTAAAGAGCCGAACCAACTCTGCGGCGCGAACGTCTTGGCCCAAATAGTGATATGACGCCATTAGATAGGCGACACTGACCGGACCAAGCGGTCCGCCAGTTGCAATGGATGTTTCAAAAGCTTGCGCCGCAGCCTCATGGTTTTTCAGGTGAAAAAGGGCCGAGCCGCGTGCATTGTGGAATACAAATCCCTGTTTTGGGTTTGCAGAGATCACGTCGGTGCCGGTGCGCTGCAAAACGTCGTCAAAGGCACCACTATATAGCAGCACAAGCGCGGCAAACTCTAGAATATGTGGGTCGTCAGGTGCCCGGTCCAGCGCTTTGTCTGTCCAGAATCGAGCGGCGGCATAGTCTTTGGTGGCCAGCGCGCTCCAGGATTTGGCGGACATGGACCAAGCTGCGCTTGGGGCCAGTTCGAGCGCCTTATCAGAGAGGGCATTCGCTTTGCCGGCAAGGGGTTCCGCTGTCACCGTATCGGGAGACAAAAGGGAAAACATGGCAAGCACCTGGGACAGGCCCGCATGCCCGCCGGCGTAAGTGTCGTCTAATTTCAGGACAGCATTGAACACAGCGGCGGCGGCCTCTAGCTGTTCTTGGCTGGTCGCCGGGAAAATCAAATCGCGCCCCTCTTGGGCAAGCCTCATCGCCTGAAGGCGGTGAGGGGCGGTATCGTATAAGGCAAGGCGCAACGCGGTTTCGTCCTGAATGTTGCGGGCGGTGTTTTGTGGGGTTCGCTCCGCGAGGAAGACCGAAGCGAGTACGACCACTATGCAGGCGGTTGCCAATCCAATCCCCCACGGCCATTTTTTGCGTGGTGGTGTTTCTACATGCGTCTGAACGCTGTCGGGGCGCTGGCTAAATGTTGGGACATACCCACCTTTGGGCAGTTCGATCCGAACGGCAGCGTCTTTGCCCTCATTGGTGTGATAATCGTACAATTTGCGGCGCACGCGTCCGGCATCGACACGCACAACACTTTCGCGCTGTTCCACCTCATCCGGGCGATAGCCGTAAACGTCCAGCGCAATAGATTTTGCGCGGATCATCTCTTTGCGACCCTCAAGAGTTTCATCGATGACGTATTGCAGGAATTTGCAGAGCCGATCCGCGTTTGCAAAGCGTTCTGACGCTAGCAGATCGGCCAGTGCTGCCTGTATCTGAGACGGTGATACCGCGTTATCAGATTGGTTTTCCGTGTTTAGCAATGTCGAGAAAATCCCTGAAAAATCAACGCCAAAGGTAGCAGATGCTACGGTAGCATGCGCAAAGATACCTTCCAAGGTCTGAAATTTTGGTGATGCTTTCACAATGTTGTCACCCGAAAATGACCCAATGCGTTTTTACGAAGCTATCGCCGAAGAGGCGCGTTCGTGCGCGCCAGTTTCAACGCAATTGAATGAACTGCTTGCAGATTTCAGGACACTACTTGTCGCTTGGAACGACATAAAAGGCGCTCAGGGTGCAGGTGACGCTAGTTACTGTGCAGATATCCGTGCGAGCATGGCTGGGTTGGAACAGGAAATTCTCGCATTGTTGGCGGCAAAGAAATGACAAATGACCATCCGGGAAAGGATAAATCATGAGACAAACTAGTTGGGTCGCGGCAGTCGGCGCGGCGGTGACACTGATGGGCGCGTCGGCATATGCCGAAGACAAACCAATCATTCACGACGGGGAATACAACTATCTGCGCGCACAGTTTGGCGAACAGTGGGATGCGCAGGACCTTGAGATTGACGGTCGCCTTGCCGAAATTTACGAGGCAAACGGCGGCACGCCGCCCAACATCCTCTACGTACTGATCGACGATGTCAGCTTTGGCCAGATGGGCAACCGGGCGATGAATTACGTCACGGGTATCGACACACCGAACATCAACGATTTTGCCACCCAAGGCATGTCGCTGATGCGGATGTACACAGAACCGTCCTGTACCCCGACGCGCACCGCTTTTTTGACCGGACGTCAGCCCTATCGTGCAGGTGTTGAGGAAGTGAAAGTCGCGTTGGTAGGCGAAGGGCTGGCCGCCGAGGAAGTGACAATTGCCGAAATCCTGAAAAAAGTCGGGTATAACACTGCCCATGTTGGCAAATGGCACCAAGGCGACATCGAACAGGCATACGCCCACAATCAGGGCTTCGATTGGGCGGCATTTCCGCTGCATCAGCAGGTCCAGCTAAGCTTGATGACGCGCGAGGCGATGCAGGCCAACAATATGTTGGGACTTCATAGTAGCGGCCAGTCAAACCAGTTTGCGCTGGACCAGCGGTTCAAACCGTATGGGCTGGTGACAGGTATCGAAGGCGAAGCTGGCGGCATGGCACGCGAGGTTGATCTGGCGCCGGGCGAGGAATGGACGCAGGCACATTATGTAGAGATGAATGAGCGCTACCAACGTCAGACACTGGAGCAGCTGGAGCGGCTGGCCGGAGAAGACGCGCCGTTTTTCATGCAATACTGGCCGCTTTACCCTTTGAACTTTGTTTATCCTGACCAGTCGACTTCACGAAATGGCGGCTTTATGGCCGACAAACTTGAAGTGATTGACGACTGGTTTGGCGAGGTTCTGGCCAAGCTTGACGAGGTTGGCGCAGCGGACAATACGATTGTTGTGTTCATGGCCGACAATGGCCTGATGTATCATTACGAAGGCACATCGGGGCTAAGCCAATTGATCTATCGCGGAGGCAAGACGCAGCACCTAGAGGGTGGCGTGCGCACCGATGCCTTTGTGCGCTGGCCCGGTGTGGTTGAGCCGGGAAGTGCCGCCGGTGATATCATTCACGTTTCGGACTTGTTCACCACCTTTGCCCGCATCGCTGGGGCCACCGATCATATCCCGCGTGACCGGGTTATCGACGGTATCGACCAGACGGCTTTGTTGTTGGAAGGCGAGGGCAACTCACGGCGCGATTATGTTTATAACTACGAAGGTCTGACAATGCGGTCAGTCGTCAAGCAGGAGTTCAAGATGCATGTGGCCGCTCCGGGTGTGCCGGGGGCCGCTGCGCCGGTGTTCAATGTGTATCGTGATCCGCGCGAAGAGAACCCGCTGGTTGGGTACTCTTTGTGGTCCGGTGCGTCTTTTCAGGACATGATCAAACGTCACCACAAGATGATCGCAAAATACCCTCACCTGCCGCTGGGAAAGGGCACACCCTATGAGGGGATCGAAAACCTGCGCCCTGAGAGCCTTGAAACACGCGAAGTATTCATGAGCTGGCAGTGAACGATTGGGGATCACGGTACATTGCCGTGATCCCCTGACACCTTGCGCGAGGGGCCGCGACCTGATTTCAGTTGTGCCAGTGGATTTTGATGGCGCGGGGGCGATGGCGCATGTTGCATTTTTATAAACAGATTTGGTTGCATACAGGTCGCTCTCAGATCCTGTTAATCATATTGTCGCTGATCGTTGCCGCGTTGGCTGCCGCTCCTTTGCAGTTTCAAAAGGACATTATCAACAGCCTTGGCCCTGACCTTGTGGTCGAGCAACTTTTGATGCTGTGCCTCGGTTATCTTGGTGTGATCACCCTGTCTAACATCTTTAAATTTATGTTGAATTACCGCAGTTCCCTGTTGGGAGAAGCGACAATCCGCATGATCCGCACGCGCATCTATCAGAGCCGATATGACCCGGAGGCGCGGATTAAACGCGACACAGGTACCCTGTCCACCATCATCGCCGCCGAGGCCGAGGAAGTTGGGCGTTTTGTAGGCGCGGCAATTGCCAACCCGCTGTTGCAGGTGGGCACGTTGGTGTCTGTCATCAGTTACGTGATGGCGACACAGCCCTATCTGGGCGTGTTCCTGATGCTAATCGTGTTGCCGCAATTGGTGATTGTGCTGTTCCTGCAAGAGCGGGTCAATCGACGGGTCAAGGAACGCACCCTGACGTTGCGCGGTGCGACGTCTGAAATTTCCAAGGAGGATGTGGAGCAGCTAAAGGCGGCGCAACAGGGGATTTTGGATGATTTTGACGAGATCTACCTGACCCGGCGCGGGATTTTCCGGCTAAAATTGTCGATGAAATTCGCAATGAACCTGTTAAACGGCTTTGGCCTTGTTGGGATTTTGTTCATTGGTGGACTCTTGATGATGGACGGGCGCAGCGATGTTGGCACCGTGGTGACGGCGATTGCCGCGCAAGATAAAATCCGCGATCCGTGGCGGCAGTTATTGAATTTCTACAAAGAATTGAGCTCGGTCCGGGTCAAGTTTGACCTGATTGTCGGGGCAGGACCCGTGGTGCCGGTTCGTGTCGGTACAAAATCAGGCGCCTGAGGGAGCTTGCTTGTTGGTACATAAAATTGAATTTGGGCGGCTGGCTGACATCGATCCGGCTGAGATACTGGCACATATGTCTGACCCGCGGGTGGCGGAGCACATGCCGCTTTTGACAGGGCGATGGGACGCGGCGACTGTTGAGAGCTTTGTCGCGCAAAAGGAAGCGTGCTGGGCTGAGGATGGGCTTGGGCATTGGGCGATTTTGAACAATGGTCAATATGTCGGTTGGGGTGGGTTTCAGAAAGAGGGGGACGAATGGGATTTTGGGCTGGTTCTGAGACCCGATGCCTTTGGGCTGGGCGTGCGTATCGCGCGGCGGGCAATCAAATTCGCAATCGCAGATGAGCGCATCCCATATGTAACGTTTCTGCTACCGCCATCGCGAACACACCTTGGGGCATTGGCGCGGCTATGGGCGCGGCGCGTTGGCGAGGTTGCCTTTGACGGGGTAACTTTTCTAAAGTTCCGATGTGAGACGACGCTCTCCGCATAGCAAATAATTATTGGTGTATAATAGCAAAAGCGCCCAAGGATTGCTTTGGGCGCTACTACGTGGAACCGTTCGTTTTGCGTTAGAATGGCGGCTTTTCAGCGCCCCCAGGTGCGGACTGGACCGCAATCCATATGCACAAAATTTGAACCTGAATAGCGGCCAACACCACCTGCGCGACAGGAAGCAGCAGCGCGAGCGATCTGGCCTACCGAGCGAGACGAGACGCGCAAATCGGCCGCCTGGCCCTTCATGTGCAGAGAATTTTTTGCGACCCCACGCGAGCGCGAGCGCAACATGGCGTTGGTCGCCGGGCTGCGATAGCCGGACAACAACATATAGGGCTCGTTCACATCCATCAGGTTATGCGCGGCGGCCATAATGTCGATTGTTCGGGTGTCGATCGAAATAGCGTCGTTCGTGCGCCAATCGCGCATAAATGCGTTGATTTCCTTGACCGCGTCCTTGATGTATTTTCCCTCAACCCAATAAATCGTGTCGAGGCGTTCGCCTGTGCGGCCCGAATACATGCGAATGCGGCGGATATCACCACCACCGCGAAGGAACCCTGCTGCATTGGAGAAGGTTGGTGCGGCTGCAACTGTGGTTGCTGCAAATGCGGCCAATAGGCCGCGCCGTGTCATGCTCAAAGAGCTGTCATGCGTCATAGTTTCAGCGCCTGTCCCGTCGCTACCTGCCACCACGATGTTACGTGGATGTTACGTGGTTGTGTCAACATCCCCAGATGTGGGCATTTTATTGCATACATAGATTCGTCAACCAAGCTCTGTTTTTGTACTTGCAAAGCATTTCAACCCATTTAGGCAAATATTTGCTTAATGTGAGAAGATTGACGACATAGTTCCGCCGACAGCAGGTGCCGCTGGGTCAACTTTGTTCTTGCGCGGTCCCTGTGCAACAGTGGCCAACCGAGTTATTCGATAGAGAATTTGTGATTGGACAGCCTTTGCCATGGCTTTGAAAATACGGGCTACCGGTTCGTCCTTGTTTAGGAAAATTCATATGTATCATCCGTTTCGTTACAACGCGCGCCTCATGATGTCTGTGGTGCTTGCTGTTGTGCTGACTTTATCGTCTGGCACTGCCCATGCATTTACGGCGTTCAAGCAGGCCGTTGCCGAATCCGCAGCGCGGGATGCGGATGTGGCGGCGTTCTATCGCGAAAACGGGTATGAACCGGTGTGGACCGGTCCCGGTGACATGGACCGCGCACGACGCAAGGCGCTGACTGAGGCGCTGGCGCGGGTGGATGACCATGCGCTCCCAGCTGCACGTTATGATGCCGATGGGCTTGTGTCGATGATGGCGAATGCGCGCTCGGCGCGTGATTTGGGCAAAGTCGAAGTGGCGCTGACCAAAGCGTTTTTGGAATACGGACGCGATGTATCAAGCGGGATGCTGATCCCCAAGACAATCGACAGTGATATTGTGCGGGAAATTCCCCGCAAAGATCGCAAGATCATGATGCAGGAATTCACGGCAAGTGCCGATCCGCGTGGATATGTGCGCAGCTTGCCCCCCATGACCATCGAATATGTCCGTCTGATGAAGGAAAAACTGCGGCTTGAGCGGCTGATTGCGAGCGGAGGTTGGGGCGAAAAGGTGCCTGCGGGCAAGTTGGAACCCGGCGATCGTGGCCAACGGGTCGTGGCGATGCGCAACCGCCTGATCAGCATGGGTTTCATGCAGCGCAGCGCGACGGCCACCTATGACCGGGCACTGGAACAAGCGGTAGAGGCGTTTCAGAGAACCAACGGCCTGGAGGTTGATGGCGTTGCGGGCAAGGGAACCGTGCAGGAAATCAATCGGACGCCAGAGCACCGGCTTAAGTCGATCATGGTGGCAATGGAGCGGGAACGCTGGTTGGATCGCAGCCTTGAAGGGCGCGAGATCCTTGTGAACCTGACCGATTTTTCGGCCAAGATTTACGACGATGGCAAGATGACATTCCGCACTCGGTCTGTTGTTGGCAAGGACCAGAGTGATCGCCGCAGCCCCGAGTTTTCGGACGTAATGGAACATATGGTCATCAATCCAACGTGGAACGTACCACGTTCGATTGCGACAAAAGAATACTTGCCGCAGCTCAAGCGCAACCCCAATGCGGTCAGCTATCTGCGGCTGGTGGATTCCCGCGGACGCACGGTCAACCGGGCCAATGTGAATTTTGCGCAATACAGTGCGCGCACCTTTCCATTTGATATGAAACAGTCGCCCGGCAACCGTAATGCGCTGGGGTTGGTGAAGTTCATGTTCCCCAATCGCCATAATATCTATCTGCATGATACACCGCAAAAGGCGCTGTTTTCGCGCGAAGTGCGCGCGTATAGCCACGGCTGTATTCGCCTGCAACAGCCGTTTGAGTTTGCCTATGAGCTGTTGGCCAAACAGGTCGACAACCCAAAAGATTATTTTCATTCCCGCCTGAAAACGGGGCGTGAGACCAAGGTTGATCTGGAAGTGAACATTCCGGTTCACATTACGTACCGCACCGCCTTTACCGAAGCCAAAGGCCCGGTTCAGTACCGTCGCGATGTCTATGGGCGCGACGCCAAGATCTGGGATGCGATGGCCAATGAAGGGGTGGTGCTGCGCGCCTATCAGGGCTAAACACGCCCCGAAACAACATTCGGGAAGCGCATGGCACATACTGTTGGGCAGATCGCGGCGGCTTTGAATGCCGAGGCTTTAGGCGACACTGAATTGTTGATCGAAAAAGTGGCCGAGCCAGCCTCGGCCACCGAAGATGATCTGGCGCTTTTGACCAATCCCAAATTTGCCGACGGCCTTGCAAAAGGGTCTGCGCGCGTCGCGCTTTTGTGGCCCGGGGCCGATTGGCAAACACTTGGCCTAAAGGCAGCGATTATTGCGCCGCGCGGGCGTTATGCCATGGCTGCGCTGACCAGGATGATGGACCCGGGGCAGGGGTTTGCGCAGGGTATTCACCCAACCGCAATCATAGACGACACCGCCGAACTGGGTGAAAACGTTGCACTTGGTCCGTTTGTGGTTGTTGGTCCACGCGCGCGCGTTGGAGCCAATAGCGTGATTGGCCCATATTGTCATATCGGCATGGAAGCCAGTGTCGGACCGGACGCGTTTCTGAGGGATCACGTGTCCATTGGGGCGCGTGTCACCATTGGCGCGCGGTTCATTTCACAACCCGGCGCGCGAATTGGGGCGGACGGTATGTCTTTTGTCACGCCCGAGGCGTCTGGCGTGGAAAAGGCGCGGGAATCGCTTGGCGATCAAGGCGAGCTTGTTTCACAAAGTTGGACCCGCATTCATTCACTGGGTGCGGTCACAATCGGCGACGATGTCGAGATTGGCGCCAACACCTGTATCGACTATGGCACCATCCGCGATACGGTAGTGGGCAGTGGAACCAAGATCGACAACCAATGCCATGTTGCCCACAACGTGACCATAGGCACAGATTGTCTGTTTGCGGGAATGGTCGGCATAGCCGGATCAACCAAGATCGGGAATAACGTGGTAATGGGCGGGCAGGTTGGCGTGACGGACAACACGACGATCGGAGATAATGTCATCGCCGGGGGCGGCGCAAAAATTCTGAGCAAAGTTCCTGCTGGGCAGGTCGTATTAGGATACCCGGCGGTCAAGATGGACACCCATCTGGATATGTACAAAGCGCTGCGCAGATTGCCTCGAACGTTAGCACAGCTTAAAAACCGTCAAAAATCTGTTTCCAAAGACGGATCCAATGACTAAATCAAGCCACGGATCACGGGAAAGGACGATCACATGAGCGTCAAAGACAAGGTTATTGAGATCATCGCGGAACAAGCCGTGCTGGAGCCTTCTGACGTCACACTGGATAGCACTTTGGAAGAGTTGGGCATCGACAGCCTTGGGTTGGTCGAGAGTATCTTTGCCATAGAAGAAGCCTTTGACATCTCGGTGCCTTTCAACGCCAATGAACCCACTCAGAGCGATTTTGACATTTCATCCGTTGCGACCATTATCGCCGG
This sequence comes from Shimia abyssi, assembly GCF_003014475.1. Taxonomy (GTDB): domain Bacteria; phylum Pseudomonadota; class Alphaproteobacteria; order Rhodobacterales; family Rhodobacteraceae; genus Shimia; species Shimia abyssi. The sequence goes on from NZ_PYGJ01000006.1 coordinate 41,674, forward strand.
GATCGAAAAGCTGATCGCCGAGCAAGCCTGAACGGACATGAATTCATGAAACGGGTCGTCATTACCGGGGCGGGAACCATCAACGCGCTGGGGCAGAACGTGCCCGACACGCTGGCCGCCATGCGTGAGGGGCGTTGTGGTATCGGAGAACTGGATCTGCGCGATGTGGATCGGCTTGCCGTCAAGATTGGCGCGCAGGTAAAGAACTTTGAGGCTGAAGCGCTGTTTAATCGCCAGCAGATGGCGTTGTTCGATCGCTTTACGCAATTCACGCTGGTTGCCGCGCGCGAGGCGATGGCGCAGGCGGGGCTGGAGTTTTCGGGCGAACTGGCGGCAAAATCCGGTGTCGTGCTGGGCAATTCCGGCGGCGGCATGCAGACGCTGGATGAGAATTATCGCACGGTTTATGAGGACGGCAAGAACCGGGTTCACCCGTTTGTTGTGCCCAAGTTGATGAACAATGCTGCTGCCAGCCATGTCAGCATGGAGTTTAACCTTAAGGGGCCAAGCTTTACTGTGGCGTCGGCCTGCGCCAGCTCTAATCACGCGATGGCGCAAGCGTTCCAGATGGTGCGCACGGGCATGGCGACGGCAATGGTCACGGGTGGCACGGAATCCATGTTGTGCTTTGGCGGTGTCAAAGCATGGGAGGGACTGCGTGTGATGTCCAAGGACGCCTGTCGCCCGTTTTCCGCCAATCGCAATGGCATGGTGCAGGGCGAAGGCGCGGGTGTGTTTGTGTTCGAAGAGATGGAACACGCCAAGGCACGCGGTGCCGAGATTTTGGCGGAAATCTCTGGGTTCGCGATGAGCTCGGACGCAGCGGATATCGTGATGCCCTCCAAACAGGGCGCGGCGCGGGCCATAGCCGGGGCGTTGGCCGATGCGCGTCTGAACCGAGAAGACGTGGGCTATATCAACGCACACGGCACCGGCACGGCCGCCAATGACAAGACCGAGTGCAGCGCCGTTGCGGATGTTTTTGGGCCGCATGCCGACAGTCTGATGATGTCTTCGACCAAATCAATGCATGGGCATTTGATTGGCGGCACCGGTGCGGTAGAGCTGTTGGCCTGCATTATGGCGGTACGCGACGGTGTGATAGCGCCTACAATCGGCTATGAGGAACCAGACCCGGAATGCGCGTTAGACGTCGTACCTAACGAAGCGCGCGAGGCCGATGTCGAAGTGGCACTTTCCAACGCATTTGCTTTTGGTGGCCTGAACGCAGTCCTGGCGCTGCGACGTGTGTGATCGCAAAATTGGGAAGCAGCAGGGCGAGTTTAGCAGGGATTTGGCCTTTTGAACTGAAATCAAAGCGCGTTTCTCAGTTAGTTCGGTAAATCCAGTTCCGGTAAGTCCGCAATACGCCAGAGCCCCATCGACTTATCCGTGTTGCGCGTTCCCTCTGCTGTTAGCTTCTCATCTATGACCTTGTCAGGGGCCGGAAAATTGAATGGTGGTTTGCACATATCAAGCCGACGCCATTGACCCGTTAGAATGTCATCATTGTTCGGTACTTCGGGAAAGGTCGTCGTCAACAGCCACGTTGAGCCACTCGCTTTGATATTTTTAATCGCAGCGGCGATGTCAGAAAAACAAAGGTGTACCAAACAATCGCGGCAGAAAATTAAATCAACTTTAGGCAGTTGCGTTTCCATCAGGTTCATCACGCGGAACTCTCGCCCTTTTGTGCCAAAACGCTCGTTGTTTGCCTTGACTAGGTCAGGCACGATATCACCACCAATGTAGGTGATTTGGCCAAGGTCAAGCTTTGACATCCAAAAGAAATCGCCACATGGCGCATCTAGCAGCGTTGTTACACCGAGTTCTTCGAGAAATCCTGGCAGTTCTTGACGTAGCGTGGCAGTTTGCTCCAAGTTGGATCCTTTGCCAGATGCGCTGTCTTTGTCGCCCCATTTGTTGCGTTTGTAGTACCTTGTGAACGTCTGTTCGGCGTCTTCCTGAGACAGCCGTTTAATGCTTCTTTTCTTTTGTATTTGTTTTATGTATTTCAGCATCTTAACGTCTCTGGTTTTTGCCAAACTGGGTATTAATATGGGTGCGTTGGCTGCTTGATTACAGCCCTTCGACACTACCGTATCTCACATTAGTTCTCAAGCAGTGCCGGTGGCTGTAGACACGGGAGGGCGGTATAACTAAAACCGCGCACAAACACAAAGGAAGAGTGCAATGAAATGCGAGCCGCTGGTTGTTCTGTGCATGAAGTGGGGGTCACTCTATCCTGCAAGTTACGTGAACGTGCTGCATTCGGCGTGCCGCGCAAACTTGCAACAAGATTTCAGGTTTGTATGTTTGGCAAATGACACGGAAGGTTACGAAGAAGGGATCGAAGTCTTCCCAATTCCGGATCTTGGTTATCAAGCGGAACACTGGGCTTCAGGAGCCTGGCCTAAGCTGTCTGTGTTCGTAGACGATCTGTACGGATTGAGGGGGCGCGCGCTTTTTATTGATTTGGACTCGGTTGTCCTGGATGATTTGGCACCCTTTTTTGAGGTTCCAGGTGATTTTGTTTCGATTGGGGGGGGGGTGGACTGGCGCCGTGGCAATCCGAACCCCAACCCAACCTTGGCCAGCGGTGTGTTTAGCTTTACTCTCGGGTCTCAACCGCAAATTGCTGCGAATTTTCGAGAAGACCCTATGGGGGCGTTCCATGAGTTCAAGCTCGAGCAGCGCTTTATAGAGGCACATGTATCAAGCTGGAAACCCTGGGCGGCTGAATGGGTAATCAGTTTCAAGCGCCATCTTCGCAGACCAGTCTTAGTCGATCGGATTTTGCCTCCACGTCTTCCCGATGATGGCACCAAGATCGTAGCGTTCCACGGAGATCCGCGCCCGATTGACGTGGTCCGTTCAGACAGGTCAAGCTGGGCACGATTTCCCCGGTACGGTAGGGGCGCCATATCGTGGGTTCGGAAGTATTGGCTGGATAACGGATATCGTGATCCAATTTAGAGGCTTTCAGGAAGATTTTCAGAGTAACCGATTAGGTCAAAGTCCCGGCGATAAATCTGACGCACCAAATTATAGGCTTGTTCGTCGTAATAACTGTCGAGAGATTTCTTTTGCGACTTTGTCTTATTGACGTGCTGGAGTTTGAATTCAGGAAGTTTAAGACTCTGGCTTAGTTGTTCTAACTCAGAGTTAAGCGATTCAAACTTTATCAGATGATCAACAGCCACCGCACCAGTGTCATCAGTCAGAAAATACGTCTGATCAGGCAGTCTCGAAAAGATCGTCTGGTTCCAAAAGGGCTGCTTTGTTCTGTTTTCTAAGTACTCCACAAAGGACATCTGACCCACTTTTTTTGCAGTGGACGCAATTCTGAACTGCTTCATGTACTCGTAGTGCGAGACAGCGTGCAAGAATGGATTGCGAACCACCGAAAAACTGCAGAAAGAGTCAAAAACTGGTCTACCAAGTTTTGCTATCATTTTCGAGGCTGTTTCATGTTCTCGGAAATGTGCCTGCGCAGGTTTTTCTCTGAATGGTAAACGTCGAGACAAGGACCTCAAGACGCTGCGGTTTTTGGGACGGCCATATTTTCCAAAAGCGTCTGTTACAGACAATCCTGCGGTCTTGGGGATATGCACAAAGATAAAGCCGTACTCTTCAGATATTATCATGTCGATGTCTCATTTATATCTGTGGACGAAATGACGTAGTGTTAACCCGCCAGATCCGACCACTTGAGTTGTTGGTTCCGGGTCACCGCGGTTTTCAGCGTCTTTCCGACCACGGTGTCAAACTCATACCCCGGAATTTCGCCCGAACCGGGGCGGCGGGCCCAGATGTCGGCTTCGGTGATTACGTGGCCGGCGGGCAGGTCCGCATCGGCCACCACAGAGGCGCGGGCAAAGGCATAGACCGGCTCTTCGGCCTCGGTGCGTTGTTTGGGGTTGTTGGCGGCGATCCAGATTTCACGAGACCGTTCGATCAGGTGGCGCAGTTCAGACGGGTCCATCGAGTTGATGATATCCGGCCCCTTGCGATAACGCGTGTCGGTATAGTGGCGTTCCAGAATGCAGGCCCCAAGCGCCACCGAGGCCAGTGCCATTTCCGGGCCAATCGAGTGGTCGGAAAAACCGACAAAGGCGTTTGGAAAGGCCTCTTTCAGGTCCGTGACACCGCGCAACGAGACAATCTCGGGTGGTGAGGGGTAGAGGTTGGTGCATTCCAGTAGCGCATAATCCACACCAGCCTCATCCAGAATGGCGACCGAACGGCGCATGGTGTCGATGGTCTGCATACCGGTCGACATGATCACCGGCTTGCCCATGCGCGCGATATGGCGGATCAGGGGCAGGTTGTCGGCCTCGCCAGAGCCGATCTTGAACGCGGGCACATCTGCCTCGTTCAGGAAATCCGCCGCTTTGCGCGAAAACGGTGTGGAGATGAAGATCATGCCCAACTCTTCGGTATAACGCTTGAGCTCCAGCTCATCCTCTGCTGAGAGCGCGCATTGCGCCATCACGTCCCAGATCGATACGTCCGCATTGGGCGGAAAGATCTGCTTGGCCTCGTCTGTCATCTCGTCTTCGACAAAATGCGTCTGGTGTTTGATCATCTCACACCCGGACCCGGCGGCACGGCGCACCATTTCCTTGGCCACCTCCAGATCACCGCCGTGGTTTATGCCGATCTCGGCAATGACAAGCGGCGGATGATCGGGGCCAATTTTGCGGCCAGCGATGGTCATGGAGCGGTTGGACATGAAAGGCGTCTCCTTTGGATATTGTAGGAGAGTGCTAAAGGCTATGGCGGAGTGTGTAAAGTTGCCTAAGCGGTTTCCGGCGGTACGTGGCGCTTTACCATGAAACCTTCTTGGGGGGTTGGTGGGGCAAAGTATTTGTTTACCTGATGAAACTCTGCTTCGGTCACAGTGAAAGGGTGTTCACCAGATGAATTGCGGGCGTGCATTCGCGCGATACAGACACCATCAGGCGTGTCGAGATAATGCAGGATGTGATCGGCATTGGTCTGGTTTAGCAGATCACGCATCCACGTGCGCGCCTGTACCGTGTTTGCTTGAAAGTCGAGCACCACCGAAAGACCTCGGGTTAACAAAGACACCACGTGTGGGCCCATAATCCCGCGAAGTTTGGCGGCATATAGAACGTAGTCACGTAAGGTTTTCATTTGGTCACCATAAAGAGCGCTGAGCCAAGCGTCTTCGCTGATGACAATCGTTTCCGGCGCTTGCCCAAGCTGCTTGGTTAGCGTGGATTTGCCCGCTGCTATCTTGCCACAAACGAGATGAAGGGTAGGAGTATTTGAAGACATGATGTTCTCATTGCCGCAGTGAGTTGCCCGTCAAATGCCACGGGTCAATGTGTCATTAAAGAAAAAACAGCGCTCTATCCGTCAGGGAAATCACTCTTTGATCAGATGCACATCCCTCTGTGGGAATGGGATCGAGATACCCTCGGCGTCGAAGGTTTCTTTGACCACGCCGGTGATGCCCCAATAGACGTCCCAGTAATCCTCGGTTGCGGCCCATGGGCGGCAGAACACGTTTACAGAGCTATCACCCAACTCTCCGACAAAAATCTCGGGTGGTGGATCTTGGAGGCAACGGGGATCGGCGGCGACCACCTTTTTGAGCACCTCGATGGCTTGGGGTGCGCTGTCGGAATAGGCGATGCCGAACACCATATCGACGCGTCGCGTGTCGGCGGCTGAGACATTGGTGATCACGTCGCCCCAGATTTTTGAGTTGGGCACAACGATGATCTGATTGTCGAATGTCCGGATCTGAGTCGAGACAACGGACATGCTATCGACGACACCACCGGTTCCGGCGATTTCAATGTAGTCGCCTGTATCAAACGGTTTGAGCACCATGATCATCAACCCGCTTGCCAGATTGCCCAGCGTGTCCTGTAGCGCGAAACCCAGGATAAAACTCAGCCCGCCAAAGACAGCAAACAAAGGTGTGACATTCACACCGGCGATGCCCAGGGCAATCATCAGGCCCAGTACGATGGTAATCCAATAGACCACGGTCAGGATGAAACCGCGCAGCAGTTTTGAGACCGACGGCAATTTAAGTAGGCCCCGCTCCGCCATGCGGCGCACAAAGCGGGCCAGCGCGATCAGGACCAACAGCGCCACAAAAAAGACTGCGATCTGTATCAGCAGCCCCAATCCACCATCACGCGAGAAAACCCAATCCATTGCGATGGACACCAGGGTTTGGGTGTCGGAGGATTTCAGCGCCGCAACCGACAGCGCATTGATATAATCCTGATGTTTGGCAATATCTTCGGCAACGCCCCCTTTGGCGGCCCATGCCCGCAAAACCGCCTGATAATTATCGCGGATGGCCACACCGCGTTCGGCATTTTGAGCGATCTGGTTACGCACCGCATCTGCCGCTGCCCCGGAGAGCGTTCGCAGCTTAAGGTTTTCGGTCACATAGAGTTCCATTGCTGACGCCTGATGCCCCTGCCAGATGTCAGCAAGTGACGTGAGCTCTTCGACAGTCAAAGGCACGACCATAACCTCGATATCTGCAAGTGGCACATTGACGTCTGAGGCACTGGCCATCAATGCGTCAGAGGCCAATGCATTGGTGACCAATGAGGCCACCAATGTGAGGGTCAGAAAAAAGATGCGCACGAAGTGGACGGGCGTGTAAATGACTGACTGCAATGGGAAACTCCTACTGGTGTTTCACCCAGCCTAAGCGCAGAGGATTGGTGGAGGCAAGGGGTGTTGCGGTTGCAATAAAAAACTCCGGCACAAGGCCGGAGTTTCTTTTGGGTCCACTTGGCGTTACACAAGGCACCCTTGCACGCACCATTTGATTAGTCCGGGCGGATACGGTCTTCGGTTTGCGGATCAAAGGCGACCGCTTTTTCCATATTAATTGCAAATTCGAACATCTGCCCGGCGGCAGCATCTGCGTCTGCACGCATTCGCCCGATCACATCACGCCCGCCCAATGTCATGGTGACAAACGTGTCAGACCCTGCTGGTTCCGTTACTGTTATGCGGTTGTCGAGACGTTCCAGATGGGTCGATTTGCGATCTGCACCGTCCGGGTCGGTAATTGCCTCTGGGCGAATACCCAACAGGATCTCGCGGCCATCCCAAGCTGCCAGATTAGACTGAACCGTGCGCAGCAGTTTGGGTTGCCCCTCAGCGTCGGTCAGTTCGGCAAAGACCACGCCATTGTCGACCTTGATCTTGGCCGGAACGATGTTCATCGCAGGCGAGCCCATGAATGTCGCCACAAAAATATTGGCGGGCGTGTCATAGATTTCACGCGGCGTGCCCAACTGTTGAATATAGCCGCCATTCATCACGGCGATCCGGGTTGAAAGCGTCAGCGCCTCGATCTGGTCGTGGGTCACATAGACCACAGTGGTTTTAAGCTGCTCATGCAGTTTCTTGATCTCGGTGCGCATGTCGACGCGCAGTTTGGCGTCGAGGTTTGAGAGTGGTTCGTCAAACAGGAACACGTCTGGGTCCCGCACAAGCGCGCGGCCCATGGCAACCCGCTGGCGCTGACCACCCGAAAGCTGGCCGGGTTTACGATCCAAGAGCTGTTCGATCTGCAACAGCTTGGACACATCTGCTAGCGCCTTTTCCCGTTCGGGTTTTGGAACACCGTGCATTTCCAGACCAAAGGTCATGTTCTGGCCCACGGTCATGTTGGGGTAGAGCGCGTAGGACTGGAACACCATGGCGATGTTACGCTTGGACGGGTGCACGCCGCTGACGACGCGCCCATTGATCGAAATATCGCCCGAGGTGATGTCCTCCAGCCCTGCAATCATATTGAGCAGGGTGGATTTGCCACAGCCCGACGGGCCAACAAGCACAAGGAACTCACCCTCCTGAACTTCGACGTCCACTTTGTGCAGAACTTCGACATTGCCGTAGGATTTGGTAACGTTGGTGATATCGAGAAAGCCCATGGGGGTTATCCTTTCACAGAGCCGGCCATCAGCCCGCGCACGAAGTAGCGGCCAGCGACGATGTAGACGATAAGGGTGGGAAGGGCGGCCAGAATGGCGCCTGCAAAGTGGACGTTGTATTCTTTGACCCCGGTCGAGGATTGCACAAGGTTGTTGAGCGCAACTGTCATCGGTTGGGACGTGCCGCCAAAGGACGCGCCAAAGAGAAAGTCATTCCACACATTGGTGAATTGCCAGATGACCGACACAACAGTGATGGGGCCAGAGAGCGGCAACAGGATGCGCCAGAAGATGCGGAAGAACCCAGCACCATCAATCATCGCAGCGCGCACCAGCTCGGACGGTACAGCGGCGTAGTAGTTGCGATAATAAAGCGTGGTAAAGCCGACACCGTATACGACGTGCACAAGGATCAGCCCCGGAATGGATCCGGCGAGGCCGATTTTACCCAGCACGGTGGCCATTGGGATCAGCACGATCTGGAACGGGATAAAGCACGAGAACAGCATCAAACCAAAGAGGATGTTGTCCCCCTTGAAACGCCATTTCGTCAGGATATAGCCGTTGATCGCCCCGAGGATGGTTGAGATTGCCACGGCAGGAACAACCATCAGGATCGAATTGATGAAATAAGGGCGCAGGCCTGTCGGCTCGACACCGATCTGCGCGGTCGACCATGCAGCGAGCCAAGGCTCGATTGTCCAAGTCTGGGGCAGGGCGAGCATATTGCCGCCCGTGATTTCATCCAGCGGTTTCAGAGAGTTGGCCACCATCACGAACAGCGGCAGCAGGTAGAACAGCGCAAACAGCAGCAGCACGAGATAGATCAGCGCGCGGGTGATTTTGCCGGTGGAAATGGCGGTGTCTTGCGTTGCAACGGACATCAGCGCTTCTCCTTCAGTTCGGCGTAGAGATAGGGAATCATGATGGCGGCAATTGTCGTCAGCATGATCACGGCACTGGCAGCACCGGTGCCCATCTGGTTGCGGGTGAATGTGTAGGAATACATAAAGGTTGCGGGCAGTTCCGTGGCGCGCCCCGGACCGCCGCCCGTCAGCGCGATGACAAGGTCATAAGATTTGATCGCGAGGTGAGACAGGATCACAAATGCCGACAGGAACGCGGGCCGCAAAAGCGGAATCACGATCCGGCGGTATAGGCTCCAGTTGGATGCCCCGTCGATCTGGGCCGCCTTGAGGATCTCGTTGTCGATGCCGCGCAAACCGGCGAGGAACATGGCCATTACGAAACCGCTGGTCTGCCACACGGCAGCAAGGACAACCGTGTAGATCGCGTAATCCCGATCCTTGATCCAGTTGAACTTAAAGCTTTCCCAGCCCCAGAGATGCATGGTGTTTTCCAGTCCAATGCCCGGATCGAGGAACCATTTCCATGCGGTGCCGGTTACAATGAAGCTAAGCGCCATTGGATAGAGGTAAATCGGGCGCAAACCACCTTCGCCGCGGATTTTCTGGTCGAGCAGGATCGCAAGCGTCAGACCAATGATGGTGCAGATGACGATATAAAGGCTGGCAAAGACAAACAGGTTGTCAATTGCTGTCCACCACGCTCGCAGGCCCCAAAGCCGGTCATAGTTGGCAAAGCCGACCATTTCATAGCTGGGCAACATCCGCGAGTCGGTAAAGCTGAGGTAAACTGTGAAGATGATAAAGCCGTATACGAACACAAGCACCATCGCCACGGATGGGGACAGGACCAGTTTGGGTATCCAGTCTTGCAGCTTGGTTTTGAAGTCGACTTCGGTTGAGTGATGCGCCATTAGAGAGCCCCTCGGCCATTGGATCAGTCACCCCGAAAGGACGGGTGTGTGATGCACATACGCATCCCGATCTCGCAGGCCGTTCATGCAGGCGAGGTGGGACAGCGTGGTGCTAGTTAAAAAGGGAGACAGGCGGCGGACGCCCATCTCCCCGGGAGGATGGTTTACATCGCTGATTCTACAGCGTTCACCATTTCTTCAGCGGCGGTCGCAGAGTCGAACTCGCCATTGAAGTGCGCCGTCACAACGTCGTAGATCGCGTTTTTGACAGCGGCCGGGTTTGCGTGGCCATGGGCCGCCGAACCGTGCAGACGGCCATTGGCGTTGGCGTCTGCAAGATCAGCCATGCCTTTTTTGCCGCATGCATCAAACGCGTCGTTTGGTACGTCTGTGCGCGCAGGTACTGAGCCTTTGACAACGTTAAAGGCAGACTGGAAGCTTGGGTTCATAACCGAAGCCGCCATCGCCTGCTGAGCAGGGGAGTCGCCACCAGTGTCAAACATTGCAAACTGGTCCGAGTTAAACGTTACGGAACCCTGTGTGCCTGGGAAACGGATGCAGACAAAATCTTCGCCGGGCACCTGATCTGCGCGCAGGAATTCACCCTTGGCCCAGTCACCCATCATTTGCATGCCAGCTTCGCCGTTGATCACCATGGCCGAGGCCAGGTTCCAGTCACGACCGGAGAAGTTGTCATCCACATAGGAGCGCAGCTTGGCCATGCGATCAAACGCTTCGACCATCTGAGCACCACCAAGAGCGTCTGGGTTCAGGTCGATGAAGGCCGATTTATAGAAATCGTCGCCCAGCGACAGCACAACCGCATCAAAGATGGTTGCGTCCTGCCATGCCTGACCACCGTGGCCCAACGCGGTGATGCCATTGGCCTGCATTGCGTCCAGCACTGCGACCAGCTCTTCCCATGTGGTGGGTTCGCCCAGTCCGGTTGCATCCAACGCCGCTTTGTTCATCCAGACCCAGTTGGTCGAGTGTACGTTTACAGGCGCGGCGATCCAGTTGCCGTCGTGCTTGGAGAAGTTCTGAAGCGCAGTTGGTACCACAGCGTCCCAGCCTTCTGCTTCAGCAACGGCATTCAAGTTACCCAGCGCGCCCTCGGCGGCCCAATCTTTGATGTCGAAGCCCAGCATCTGAACAGCAGTTGGTGCGTCACCGGCTGTTACACGAGCGCGCAGAGTGGTCATTGCGGCCTCACCGCCACCACCGGCAACGGGCATATCCACCCAACCGATACCCTGACCTGCAAGGTCATCTTTGAGAACGTTCAGCGCAGCAGCTTCGCCACCGGATGTCCACCAGTGCAGCACCTCAACATCTTCGGCGTAAGCAGCGCCGGAAATCATGGCGGCGACGGCGGCGCCTCCCAAAAGTTTTCTGATTGTCATAGTTTCTCCTCCCTTGAGATAAACCTGCATAATTTATAACGTTTTAAGTAGTGGGTGTGTCAACTGGTTTTTTCAGAAATATTAAACCTCATAAGAACATGAAATTAAACAAAAAAGATAAAAAATGGTAGAATTTACAGCACCTCAAACACAAAAACTTGCAGGTTAAATCGAAAAAAGTTACGGTGATCGACAATGCTCACCATTGCTGAGATTCGAACCCGTGCGACAGCCAAAGAATAAACGACCAACGCAACGCACCATCGCCGAAAAGGCGGGGGTCAGCGTCGGTGCTGTGTCACGGGCGCTGGCCAATGATCCGATGATGGCAGAGGAAACCCGACGCCTTGTACACCGCATTGCCCAAGATCTAGGTTATGTACCGGATCGCGCGGCCCAACGACTGCGCACAGGGCGGACCAATGTCATCGGACTGATCCTGCCGCCGCATGACGAAATATTGGAATTTGGTACTTCCATTGTGCGCGGTATCAGCGAAGCGCTGCTGGATTCCCCGTATCATTTGGTGGTTATGCCGGATTTTTCGGGCGACGGCGCAGACGACACAATTCGCCGTGTTGTGCGCAATCAACTGGCGGACGGAGTGATCCTGTCTCGGACACAGCCACAGGATGCGCGGATTAAGTACTTGCTCGAGGCGGAGTTTCCCTTTGTCACGCATGGGCGCTCTGAATTGGCGACGCCGCATTCCTATGTCGATTACGACAATGCGCAATTTGCCTGTCATGCGGCCCGCATGTTGATCAATAGCGGCGCGCGCAAGCTGGCGCTATTGTTGCCCGTGCGCAAATTTACCTTTGCGTCGCATCTGCAACAAGGTTTCATGACTGCGGTGCGCGAAAGCGGAGTGGCCCACGCCGTTATTAACGGGGTCAATATCGACAGTGACGCCAAGCTTCTGGAATCTGAACTCAGAACATTGCTCACGCAGGAAGACGCACCAGATGGGCTTGTCTTGCCGGGAGAAACCTCAGGAATTGCTGCATTGGCAGCGATTCAGGATCTAGGTCTGGTGCCTGGAAAAGACGTACGGATTGTTGTCAAACAAACTGCTGGCATCTTTGATTCCATACGTCCGCGCACACCCAGTATTGGTGAAAATCTGCTTGAAGCCGGGCAATTGATGGCACAACTTCTTTTGCGCCAGATCGCTGGTGAACCTGCGGCTGATCTACAGTATGTTCAACCCGCGATCATAGATGAGCGTTACATTGTAAATCCATGATATCCTTGGAGAAACCCATGAAAAACTCCTCGCATTCAGCGCCCGTCGGGCTGTTGGCTGAGGCCGAGCATCGCGACATGTTGAAGCAAAATGCACGCGACAATCTTGCTTTTTTTCGCCCGAGCCTGCGCAGTGGGAGTGGGTTTCATGTTCTGGGTTGGGATGGCGCGCCGTTGGCGGACACCGTGCAAGAGCTGCACACGACAACCCGCCTTGTGCATTCCTACGCTTTGGGCAAGCTGGCAAATGTCGACGGGTGCGACGCGATCATTGATCAGGGCATGCGCTATCTGCAGAGCCACCACCACGACAAAGCCCACGGTGGTTTTGTTTGGGCGTTGGATGGCGAAACGGTGCATGACGGGCGCAAGCTGGCTTATGGGCATGTGTTTGTGCTGTTGGCAGGGGCAAGTGCGCGGATGGTCGGGCACCCCGACGCGGATGCTTTGATTGATCAGGTGACAGCCGAGCTGGACACACATTTTTGGGACGAAGATCGCGGCCTGTTGGCGGATGAATTCAATCGAGATTGGACGCCGTTTTCCAACTATCGTGGCATGAATGCTAACATGCACGGGGTTGAAGCGCATCTCACGGCTTTCGAGGCCACCGGGCGCGACATTTATCTGAGCCGCGCGGGGCGCATTTTGGACTTCTTCATGGGGCAGATTGCGCCTGAGCATGGGTGGCGGTTGCCAGAACACTATGATTCCGACTGGCAGGTGACGCCGGACTATGCCGAAAACCCTATGTTCCGCCCACGCGGCACCACCCCCGGCCATTCGTTTGAACTCGCCCGGTTGTTGCTGCAACATTGGGATTTGGCAGGTCGCAACGGGCGGGAGGCTCCCGAAATTGCCCGCCGTGTGGCCTATCGCGCTCTGGAAGACGCATGGGACGAAGTGCGGGGTGGGTTTTTCTATACGCTCGACTTCGACGGCACCCCAGATATCCGCGACAGGTACTGGTGGCCGGTGACTGAAGCCATCGGAGTATTGGCCGCGCTGATCAAACATGCACCGCGCCCCGAAGACGAAAAATGGTATGCCCGTGTCTGGGCCTTTGCCGAGGCGCATTTTATTGATCACGACGCGGGCGGCTGGTTCCCCGAGATTGACAATGCGGGCAAACCCACGGGCGCGCAATTTATGGGCAAGCCGGATATTTACCATGCCTTGCAGGCAACATTATTCCCGCTGGCACCAGGAATTTCGCGGATGGCGGAGGAGCTTCCAGATCTGAGTACCTAAGCGCCAAGTGGTATGACACCAGACGCGGGCGGATCTCAGTTTGGCAAAGGCAGACATCCGGGCAACCCCGCCGGAAGAACCAATCGCGCGCCGCTTTGATAAAGGCTGAGCGCGAAATTTTCCGTTTCAGAAGCCAGCGTGATCGTCGAAGGTGCGCTGCCAAGCACGGCAACATTCGCGGGCAGGTCCGCAAGGAACGCGTTGCTTGGAAACAGCACCACGAGCGCCGGGGCGGCGTCGCTGAGAACTGCGACGGACAAAAGCACACTAACCCAGCCCAGAAACAACAGGGGCAGGGCGAGGAGCAGCGCCCTAATAGTCATGGACATGTTCCAGCGTCAGGCCGCTGGCGTCCAAATTTCGCAGTTGATCGGCAAGGTCGGTGACCTTGATCATGATGAGATGGCGATAATCGCCAAACCCCTGCCGCGGCAGGGACAATAGCGCCTGTTCGACCGTTGGCTGACCTGAAAGGGCCGTGAAAAGGATGTCGTCATTGCCGGCGATTTCTACAAAATCGACATCGTCCATTGCCATGCCCACCATGAGATGGGTCAATGTGCGATATCGCGGTGTCTCGATCTCGGTCACTGACGGGGTTTGACGCATAATGCGCGTCTCTGGCAAGGGCGCGTCCAGTCCGGTTACAATCATGCGCAGCGTGAGTTCATCTGGCCCGACTTGCGCCACAGCCTGGGCAATGGCGCGGGCATAAGCGGCCTTGGCGCTGTATTCCAATCCCAGAGCAATGGCGCGTTCGCGATCACGCAGGCTGCCCGTGTTGTTTGATTTCAAGTCAGTGGCATCGGTTTCGAAGGGCCATTGGTACCAAGGCGTTTGTTGTAAGAAACGGGCGTATTTTGCCGCCTGATCAGCCGACAGGTCGTCCAATGGGGCACGCGGTGCGCCACGCAGCGCGGCAGCGATACGACCCAGTGTTTCCTCATATGCTGCCTTCATCAACAGCTCAGCTGTGAAACTTACCCCGATAACATGCACCATCTGTTTGGTCCCGCCATCGACCGGACCCAGATCAGCGGACGCCTTGGACAAAACACACAAAGAGGACCAGAACCCGCCAATAGCGCGCAGATACCCGAATTCGTGGGGATCGCCGGTTTCAATGACTTTGGCGTAATCCTCGTACGCATGAACAATATGCCATTCCGGATAGGTCATCAGTGTGCGCGCCTCGGGGCGGTGATGTTCGGCGGCGAGTTGCGGCGCATATAGGGTAACATCCCCATCACCCCGGCACATGGTTTCGACATAGATCACCGGTGACGCCAGCCCGATTACCGCTACCAGCAGCACCAGAACCAGCCGCCGTACCCAGCGCCACAGCGTTTTCATTTGCGAAACCCGGTCCAGACGGCAAACCCACCCAGCGCCAGATGTGGCAGGTTGGCAAGAAATCGGGGTAGAGAGATATCGATGCCCGCCGAAGCATTGGTAAAGATGCCAAGGTCAAGATAGCCATAGCCGGTGAAGAACCCGAACACGCCATCACCCAGATAGGCCAATCCAAACAGGATCAGAAACGTGCGCGCGGCGCGGTGCGAGATGATCCCGGCAATCAGCGCCCAAAGGGCCGAGGCGACATGCAGCGCGTCGTCAAATATGTCGAGCGCAAAGATGCCAAAGGCCAGCCCGTTTTCGTCTGTATGACCCGGAATGTAATTCAGCGACGCGGCAATCATCAGTGCCACGAAATAGCCCATGCAGATTTTTTGCAAAGTTGTCATAGGCGCTCCAGATAACTGTCCCAAAGGTTATTGCGCAACACCAGATCAGGGTCCAACGCGCGTTTGGCCTGTGTAAACTTAACTGCACGCGGATAGGCCGCGGTCAGTTGGTCCAGTGTCGCGTGTGGCCGATAGGGCAGATAATACGCCCCCCCAATCGCCACAATCCGTTCGATCAGCGCATGGGTCATGCGCGCCATGTCAGCCTCGCCACGTTGTGTCATTTCCTGACTGAATGACATAACGGCGGCTATACGCGGCTGAGGAGCAAAGGCAAGCGTGCTTTGAGTGTCCTGCGCCACATAGCGCAGTGTGACATTGAGAAATTCTTGATATGAGGCGGGGATCACCTCGCGACAAGCGATCAGGAAATCGTCAAACGCATCAAAACCAATGAAGTATTCATGTAGAATATCGGTGCGGGCGGGGTCGCGGTCATCCAGCGTCCGAACGGGTTCGTTGATCAGCGCGTTGCGTGTGGCCTCACCCGAACCAAGCGCCGGGCCAAGCCGGGTTTCGTTCCACCAGCGGAACGATTTCATCGCCTCATTCCCCAACTGCGCGCGATAAATACGGCTGGCTGCATGGGCCATCCACCCTGATCCGGCGGCGGCAGGCAAATCAGTTTGATCTGCGGTTTCGCGATAGGTGACAAGCAGCGCCTTTTCAAAGAACTGCGCGCGCTCGACGTTGAGGCGGCCGTAGGCCATGCTGACATCCGGGTCGTCGACTGCGGCGCGAAACCGGGTGGCAAAGGCGCTGGCGTCGAGCACGTCAAATGTTGGCACGAGGCGGGTGTTGGGCACCATTTCGACCTCAAGATCAACAATAACCCCGATCAGCCCATATCCACCCATCGCATGGTTAAACAAGTCGGCATTCTGGGTTGGTGAACAGGTGACAAGCTCGCCCGATGGCAGGATCATGCGCAGCGAGCGCACTGTTGAGCCCATAGGGCCAAAAGGCACTGGCCAGCCATGTGCATTGACAGAATATGTCGCCGCCACGCCAAAATCATTGTTGGATTGCATCACTTTGGGAGAAAACCCTGCCGGATCAAGTGCGGCGATCACCTCGGACCATCGGGCACCAGCATGCACACGATAGGTCTGCGTTGTGCTGTCGATTTCAACACCACCGTTGGCAAATGTCAGAGCGGTGCCATCTCGCGGAATGGCCTGTCCCCCCATCGAATGACGGGCGGCGCCCACGTTGAGCGCACGCCTTTCTGCGCGCGCCTCGGCCAGTTCGCGCCGGATTGCCGCAATCAACGTTTCATCGGCGGACGCAGTCAATGTCAGGTGCTTGTGAACCGGGGTTGACGATAGACCGCTGGCGTCATTCAGGGTGGTCCCGGTTTGAATGGCATCGGGCGCGCGCGTACCATCATAAACCGGCAGACCCGGCCCCAACCAGCGCGACAAATGCCAGCCGCCAAATGCCCCAGCCGCCAATAGGGCTGCTCTTCTGCTAAGTGTTTTCATGGGGGCAATCTATCTCAAAAGCGCGGAAATGTCTTTTGTCTTCATGGCATTGTCCTTCGCTGTGTGTGTCTTGTCCTTCCATATAACTGTGAGTCTGGTCCAAGTTTTGCAAGTCAGGGTTGTCGGAGCATTGGCCATTCGAGCAACCCTGCCTGAACCACTTTAGAAGATCGACTGACCCGTATCTTTCCAATCTTTCAAGAACTGAGCGACCCCCGAATTGGTCAACGGATGGTGTGACAGCGTGCGAATGACACCGGGCGGAATGGTCGCGATGTCAGACCCGGCAAGCGCGGCCTCGCTCACGTGATTTGCTGATCTGATCGATGCGGCAATAATCTCGGTTTCTAGGCCAAAATTGTCATAGATCGTACGGATGTCGCGGATCAGCGCGCCACCATCAAGGTTGATGTCATCCAGCCGCCCAATGAAAGGCGACACATAGGTCGCGCCGGATTTCGCCGCCAAGAGCGCCTGATTTACGGAGAAACAAAGCGTGACATTGGTGTGGATTCCGACGCGTTTAAAATGGGCACAGGCGCGAAGGCCGTCCATCGTTAGTGGAAGCTTGACCACCACGTTGCTGGCGATACTCGCGAGGTGCTCGCCCTCGGCAATCATACCATTTGTATCAAGTGCCGCGACCTCGGCAGAGACGGGATTGTCAGTCAGCGCGCAAATCTCGGCAATAACCTCCTTAAAGTCGCGTCCCGATTTGGCAATCAGGCTAGGGTTGGTCGTGACCCCATCCAGCAAACCTGTGTCCAACAGATCGCGGATTTCTTCTACCTCGGCGGTGTCTACAAAAAACTTCATTGTCGTATCCTTTTCTCGATTTCAAACATACGTTTGGCAGGCGCGCACAGACGCGTCACGCAACCGGCCCAAGCCTTGCAGGCACGGGAAAAGTTGCATTTTCAATTCAGATTTTGGTCGGGTGTTTTGGGTGCCCCGAAACCCACTTGCGCCTACTTACGCGCCAACTTTGGGGCTTATCAGGCGAAGCGCGCGCCAATATGGTTGTCGTCCTGGTCAATTAAAATGTCCGCATCATCACTGCCGCGCACGATCAATTCGGCGTTTGGCAGGTCATTTCGCAGGGCCTTTGTCAGCGCGGCGTCGGTGTCTAATCCGTGCCGGATCCAACGTTGAAGAAGCCGATTTCGCAGCGCGTCCATTGGCGGGCATACAAAAACCGTAGCGGCAAAAACATCGCGCATTGCGGACCATGGCGCGGTCTTCAGCAAAAGGTAATTGCCTTCGACCACAACAACGGGTGTGTCTGGATGGATCGCGATGGCATTTGCAATCGACAGATCCATTTGGCGGTCAAACTTCGGGTGAAATGTCTCTCGTTTGGTGGTCGTCAGACGCCGCACCGCCTCGCAAAACCCCGCTGCATTGAATGTTTCGGGAGCACCTTTGCGCGTCAAAAGACCACGCGATTCAAGGAGCCGGTTGTCAAGGTGATACCCATCCATCGGCAACAGGGCAGAGTAGGGCGCGCGCAATTGGTTTTGCGTGTTTAAAGTATGAACAACGGATTCGGCCAAAGTTGATTTACCTGATGCTGGTGGGCCCGCAATCGCAATGATTGTGCGCGTGCCCACCCGCTGTCGATCCTTGATCAGGTCGCAGACCCGTTTGGTATCTTCTTCGATCACGCCGTGCCCTCTTTTGGAGGTTCCTTGGCACCTGTCATAAAGGCCACCGCGTCAGACATGGTGTAATCTTTGGGATCAATGGTGCACAGCCGTTTACCCAACCTGTGGACGTGAATACGATCTGCCACCTCGAACACATGCGGCATGTTGTGGCTGATCAGGATAATGGGGATACCACGTGCACGCACGTCCTGGATCAGCTCCAGAACCTTGCGGCTTTCCTTAACTCCCAGCGCGGCGGTGGGTTCGTCCATAATGATGAACTTGGACGCAAACGCCGCCGCGCGGGCCACGGCGACACCTTGCCGCTGACCACCAGAGAGCGTTTCGACGGCTTGATTGATCGATTGAACCGTCATCAGCCCAAGCTCGGTCAACTTATCACGCGCGAATTTCTCCATTGCGGGGCGATCCAGCTGTCGCATGTATTTGCCCATAAACCCAGACCGGCGAATTTCGCGGCCCATGAACATATTGTCTGCAATCGACAGGGCAGGTGACATGGCGAGCTGCTGATACACAATCTCGATCCCCATATTGCGCGCATCAATTGGAGAGGTGAAGTTGACCTTTTTGCCTTCGATCAGGATTTCGCCTTCGTCGGGGATGGTAGCCCCGCAGATCGCCTTGACGATTGACGATTTGCCAGCACCATTATCTCCGATGACGGCCAGGATCTCGCCCTGACGCAGCTCAAAGTCTGAATGATCGATTGCGGTAACGTGGCCATAGCGTTTTACGATTCCGCGCCCTTGCACGACTGGAGTATTGTCCGACATCAGCCCGATACCTTTCTGATCCACTGGTCCACCGCGACGGCGGTAATGATGAGAAGTCCGATAAGCAGGAACGTCCATTGTGCGTCAGCGCCAAGCAACCTGAGACCCAGAGTGAACACTCCGACGATGAGAGCGCCAAACAGCGACCCCATAATCGAACCACGCCCGCCAAAGAGCGAAATGCCCCCTATCACCACAGCGGTGATGCTCTCGATATTGGCCAGCTGACCGGAGGTTGGCGATACGGACCCGATGCGACCGATCAAAGCCCAGCCCGCAAAAGCACAGATAAGACCAGAGAGCATGTAAACCGACATCAGCGTCTTGTGCACGTTGACACCAGACAGCTCAGCCGCCTCTGGATCGTCGCCCACGGCATAGACGTGCCGCCCCCATGCCGTGTGGCGCAGCACATATGACAACACCGCGATCAGGACGAGCATAAAGACCACACCAATGGTAAAAGATGCGCCGCCAATGCTGAACTTTGTGCCAAAGAATTGCAGGAATGGCGCGTTTGCCTCGATATCCTGACTGCGGATGGTTTCATTGGCCGAATAAAGGAAATTGGTCGCCAGTACGATCTGCCACATCCCAAGTGTCACGATAAACGGCGGCAGCTTTACGCGGCTGACAAGCCAGCCGTTCACGGCGCCAATCGCCGCCCCAACGCCAAGGCCGCAAACGACCGACACCGGCGCGGGAATGCCATAGCGAAATGTGAATTGCCCCATGATCACAGAGGAAAACACCATGATTGCGCCAACGCTGAGGTCAATTCCTGCGGTCAGAATGACAAGGCTTTGGGCGGCAGCCACAATGCCGACAATCTGTACCTGTTGCAGGATCAGTGTCATCGCAAAGGGTGACAAGAATTTTGACCCCAATAGCAGGACAAAAATGAGCATCGCTCCAAGCAGAACGATCAGCGGAACAAAAGAAGGATTCACGTGCAGAATATGTTGCAGGCCACCTACGAAGCCACGCCGGCTACTTTCAAATTCAGCGACCTTTTCGGTGCGATTGACCGCTGTTTCGAACTCTTGCGAAGTTGGATTTGGTTCAGACATTTCTCCCCCTTTTCGCGGTGGATACCGCCCGGTCCGCGTTATTAGTCTACAAGAAGATTGTTTTTTTCCGAGGTGAGATTGGTGGGGCGCCCGAAGGCACCCCTGTGATGGAGGTGTTTATCATCCCCAGCAGAGTTTCAGACCTTCGGCAACCGAGATCGAGTCAACACCATCTGCGGGCTGATCCGTTATCAGGGCAACTCCCGTATCAAAAAAGTCTTTGCCTGGTGTATTGGCGGGTTTCTCACCGCTCTCAGCCCATGCTTTGACCGCCTCGACACCCAAAGACGCCATCAGCAGTGGGTATTGCTGGCTGGTTGCGCCAATGACGCCTGCTTCGACATTTTGAACACCGGGACAACCGCCATCGACCGAAACAATCAGCACGTCGTTTTCACGGCCAATAGATTTCAGCGCTTCGTAAGCGCCTGCTGCAGCTGGTTCGTTAATGGTGTGCACGACGTTGATTGTTGAGTCCTTGGCCAGCAGGTTCTCCATGGCGCGTCGACCGCCTTCTTCGTTGCCATCCGTCACGTCGCTACCAACCAGACGGGCGTCTGTTTCGTCGCCAATCACATTCGGATCGGCAAGGTCAACACCAAACCCTTCAAGAAAGCCCTGATTGCGCAGCACGTCCACGGTCGGTTGGCTGACGTTCAGGTCGAGTGTGGCAATGCGCGCATCGGCGGCGGCATCACCCATTTTTGCCTTGGCCCATTGACCAATCAGCAATCCGGCCTTGTAATTATCCGTCGCGAAAGTGGCGTCTGCAGAGTCAATCGGGCTAAGGGGTGTGTCGAGCGCGATAACCAAAAGCCCCGCATCGCGGGCCTGTTGCACTGCTGGTACAATCGAACTTGTATCAGACGCGGTCAGCAAGATGCCCTTTGCCCCATCGAGAATACAAGTTTCGATTGCCTGAACCTGAGTTTCATGGTCGCCGTCAATCTTACCGGCAAACGCCTTGAGCGTCATGCCAAGCTCTTCCGCCTTGGCTGTGGCGCCTTCCTTCATCTTCACAAAGAAGGGGTTGGTGTCGGTCTTGGTGATAAGGCAAACGGTTTCACCCGCCGCCATCGCCGAATTTGCACCAGCTGTCAGTGCAGCTACCGAGACGGCAATAGTAAGAAGTTTCTTCATTGGTTCCTCCCAAAATGACTTTTAGCAGCCGGTCAGTCCGGCCATGGCCCACAACAATCCTCCACTGCGGGTCTGTCCTAAGCATTTGTGATTCTGGTTCGCCTGTCAATAAATAAATAAACTTGATTTATTAATTAGAGATGCCATCTTTCCAAAGGGATAGGAGGTGTCTATGGTCAGATCCATGGATAAAGAGACGTTGGTACAATTCACCGGTGGCGTGAACCAGAGTGGTGTTCGTGACCACAATGAGCGCCTGATTTTAACGGTATTACAACGACATGGACCAACACCGGGCGCAGATGTTGCGCGTCTTACCGGACTGTCTCCGCAAACGGTATCCATCATCCTGCGCAAGCTGGAGAAAGACGAGATTCTTCGTCGCGGTACGCCCATTCGCGGGAAAGTTGGTAAACCCTCGATCCCGATGGAGCTAAATCCTGACGGGGTTTTGTCCATCGGAATGAAGGTTGGTCGACGCAGCGCGGACCTGTTGTTGATCGATTTCACCGGCAAACCGCGCCGGCAGCTTTCCATTGCCTACGATTATCCGTTTCCCGACACGGTGTTCGGTTTCCTTGAAAATGGGATCGAACAACTGCTTGCGGGTGAGCCTGAAAAGCTGCGCTCGCGCGTTTGTGGCATTGGCATCGGCACACCGTTTGAGTTGTGGAAATGGCATGACCTGACCGGGGTCGCCGCGGAGAAATTCCGGTCCTGGAAGGACGTGAACTTTATGGCCGAGGTCGCCAAATTTAGCGATCTTCCGGTCTTTGTGGTGAACGATGCAACAGCCGCGTGTCATGCGGAACACCTTTATGGCCGTGGTGGTGAGTATCGAGACTACTTCTACTTTTTCATCGGTTCCATGATTGGCGGGGGTGTTGTTCTGAACGGCACGGTATTTGAGGGCAATCAGGGCAATGCCGGGGCCTTGGGGGCAATGCGCACCACCGGTCCGCTTGGGGAAAGCCAACAGCTGATTGATGTCGCTTCGCTTCATCTTCTGGAGGACAGGTTGGTTCAATCCGGGCTGGATCCCGCGATACTCTGGAAAAAGCCCCAAGACTGGAGCAGCATCGCGCGTTATGTCGACCCCTGGATCGGGACCACAGCACAGGAATTGGCCAAGGCGGCGCTGTCGATCTGTGCAGTGATCGATTTTGAAGCCATCTTTATCGATGGCGCGTTTCCAGAAGATGTGCGCGAAGAACTGGTGGCGCGGGTGCGTCGTTATCTGCTCAATCAGGACAAACGCGGGCTCATTCCACCAAAGGTCGAGGACGGGTCCGTTGGCGAGAATGCAAGAGGCATTGGCGCGGCCAGCAGCCCGATCTTTCGACAGTTCCTTTTGAACACCAATGCCGGATTGTCTGTCATCTGATACAAAACGGGCCACTCACCAGAGCAGCCCGTGTTTGTCGATCGAGGCTCAATCGTTGATGTCCTGAACCTTCATGACCAGTTCATTCCAGTTGCGCTGGTTTTCGATGTCATGCTCCAGCCCTTGCTCATCTGCGATGGTAAAACGTTTGATGGCAGGGGTTTTGCTGGTGGCTTGATAGAGCCAATACGCCTCTGCCTTGAGTGCTGCATCAATCGGTTTGTCGATGGATTCATAGACCATTTGTTTACATGCGTTGATGGAGGCGGCCGGAAATTGCGCAATGCGCTGTGCGAGCGCGTCGACATAGGGTCCGATCTCATCCGGCTCCAGTGCCTTGTTGATTGTGCCCATGCGTTCGGCGTCGTCCGCATCATAATCCTGCGCGCTGAGGATGATTTCCAGCGCCCGGCCCAAACCGGTCTGACGCGCCATACGCGCCGCGCCGCCACCACAGGGCAGAATGCCCATGCCAACTTCCATCTGCATGAACTTGAACTTGCCACGCGCGGCAAACCGCATGTCCAGCGCCAGCGCGAGCTCGTGGCCACCGCCGCGTGCGAACCCTTCGAGCTTGGCAATGGTGGCTTGCGGCACCTTGCTGAGGCGTTCGCAAACCACCTGCAAGTCCAGCAATTGCGCGTCCTCACGTGACACAGCCTCAGTCGACATATCCTTGAGCAATTCCGTATCGTAATGGCAGACCCAGATTTCCGGGTTGGCGGATTGGAACACAACAACCTTGGTGTTGCTGTCCCGCTCAAGCCGCATGGCAAGGCTGTTGAGATCAGCCAGCATTTGCTGACCCTGCACGTTTACAGTCCCGAAATCAAAGGTCACCGTAGCAATGGCGTTTTCAACGTGAACGTCAAAGGTTTGAAAGTTATCGTATTTCATTGGGCAGTCCTTTCTTGGTCCTCGGCATCACGGATGCGAGGAAGTACGTATTGCTGATTGAGATTTGTGCCTGTTTATGTGTGTTGCTGAGCGAAGGCTTTGATTGCCGCCATTACGTCGCTGCTGTGCTTGGCACTCAGCGCCGCGCTATGCGGGTTGGCAAACGCGGCGGCGTCATTGTCAAAATACGCGCCCGACGCCTGTGCGAACCGTTGACTAAGCGCTGCGTCGATCAGAATATCTGCGCCTTGGCTGAGGTCACTTCCCGCAACGCCAAACCCTTCTTTCACCATTTTTGAGGCAAGCAGGGAACCGGGATTGACTGCGATCATGGCCGGCCCATTTGGCAACTCTTTGGCCCATTCGCGGGTCCAGATTGTGATGGCCAGCTTGCTTTGGGCGTAGGCATCCATATCCGACAGGCGTGTTTTACCATGCATGGCGTTGATATCGACCGGAGCCTGTGCCGCTGAGGACAGGTTCACCACCCGGCCATCCGCAGGCAGGATTGGTAAGAGCAGCTGTGTCAGCAGGTAGGGGGCAAACGCGTTAACCACAAAGCGAATATCGAGCCCGTTTTCGAGCACGGATTGCGGCGCTTTCAAAACCCCGGCATTGTTGATCAGTACGTCAATATGGTCGTGTTTGGCGCGGATATCGGTGGCAAGCGATGTCACCGCGCACATGTCAGACAGATCAGCGTTGAATGTCTCGACATTGCCGCCAACCTGCTTGGCCGCCGCTTGCAGCTTGGCCACACTGCGCCCGTGCAGCAATACGTGATGCCCGTCAGCCGCCAGTTTTTGCGCCGTTAGCAGGCCGATACCGTCGGTCGCGCCGGTGATAAGAATGGTCTTGGTCATTGATGGATTTCCCTTAAGAAAAATCGGGCAGCAGATCATCCGCCAACCGTTTGAGTGTGGAGTCAATTGACCCGCCGTTAAAACGCAGATTGAGGGCCACGTGGTTTACACCAAGTGACTCAATCTCTTGGAGGTAACGGCGCAGGAAATGTGTGCCGGATTGAAAGCCCAAGTGGATCGGACGCGCCGGTGCATCTGCGGTGTCCAGAAGATCGACGTATAGCGACTGCATCACAGGTTTGTCTGGTTGTCCCACCGCCACAAGACGCGCGCGATAGTCGCCAATCACGTGCCCTTGCGAGGTTGCATCGCGCGGATAGGTCATCCAGCCATCGCCGTTTTGGGCCACCCATTCAGGTGTTTGCTGGCTGCCACCGGTGATCAGCAAGGGCAGGCGGGGCCCATTGGGTTTGGGCAACAGGTCGATACCACCGGACAGATCCCCATGCGCGCTTGTGTGCTGAGGGTAGGGCGCACCAACTGCGCGGATATAGGCCACACTGTCGCGAAACCGCTCTCCTCGATCCGGGTAGCTTTGCGCCATTGCGGGGTATTCTTCTGTCCGGTCGCCAGATGCGACGCCCAGCAGCAACCGGCCATCAGACAGAACATCCACCGTCGCGGCCGCCTTTGCCACATGGGCGGGATGGCGCAAAGGCAGGATGATACTGGCCGTGCCAAGCGCGATCTTTTCCGTCACCGCCGCCAATGTGCCTAAGTACACAAACGGATCATACATCTGACCGGGATCGCCAAAGCTTGGCACATTAAACGGCACGTCACGCAGCCAAAGTGCTGTGAAACCCAAAGTTTCCGCCAATTGCGCGGCCTGAATGTGGTTGCACATGGTAGGTGTGGCGCCAACCGAATACGCCTCGAGCGGCAGGACAAGTCCGATGCTCAGACGATTGGGTTGATAGACCTGATTATACGCCCGGTTGATCGGGGCAAATGACCCGGATTGTGTATTCGCCAACATACTTCCCTCCGATTAGTAACGTACCAGCGTGCGGCTTTCGATGCTCTTGCGAATGGTGGTGACGTTCGGGTCCTCGACCATGTCCAGCGCGCTAAGCGCAATCGAAGGCAGCCCGCGATTGTCATAAATGTTAAAGAACGCAATCTCTTGCGGCGTCATTTTGGACTGATACAGCCATTCATGGCCGGGGTTGCCGGCAAGCCCCATGAATTGGCCTTTGCGATCGGGATAGATCAGGTCGAGCAAAATCCAGTCTGTCGGATCGACGGTTGAGGGTCGCACAAACCCGAGTGGTGCGCTGTTGATTACTGCCTCAACCGGTCGCCAAATGTTAATGAAGGCATAGTGGCCGTCGCTCCATTCCTTGGCCCGATCCGCACCAAGCAGGCTAACCAACCGCTGTTTTGCACCATCTTCACTATAGTCGCTGTGCACATTGCGCGCCGGTTTACGGGTCGCATCTGGGTTATCCTCGCGCATGGTGTGGTCAAAGATCACGACCTCGCGGGTGTTCAACCGATTTGTCAGAAACTGCGTCAGCTCGCGGTCATAGGTCTTTTGCCAATGGTCTGAGGTGAACGCATTCACCGAACTTGGCAGGGTCACGAACTCGACCGCGTCCTGTTCAAATCGAACGTCACTTGCCGACCCGCGCAGATCAGTCAGGTGCACATGTGTCGGTGCAAGTTCGGGTGAGATCAAAGTTCCAACGACACCACCCGCGTCCAGCTCAAACGCTTGGCGTTCGGCTTTATGAACATGGTAGTTGACTGTGGCTGTGCGTGCCATCTGGCTGCGCTCCTGAATGTTGCGTCCTTCGATGAAGCTAGACATATATGCTGGCATTCAGCGAATAAACGACCTATGTCGGGAATAAAAATTCGGGTTTCGAATATAATGAGTATCGACACAGACGGGTTGCGCCTGTTCATTCTGGCCGCTGATATGCTGAATATCAGCGCAGCCGGGCGCGAACTGGGTATGGCGCCTGCCGTGTCCAGCGCCAAATTGGCAAAGCTGGAACACAGTGTCGGTGCCGAGCTGTTGCACCGCACAACACGCAAGGTTTCTCTGTCCTTGGAAGGTGCCGATTTTCTGCCCTTTGCACGAGAGATGATAGCCCAAGAGGATGCGGCGCTTGCTGCATTGGGAAAGGGTGCGACGCATATCAGCGGCACCCTGCGTTTTGCCGCGCCCAGCAGTTTTGCGCAGATTTATATCGCACCGATCCTGCCAAAGTTTCTGGATCAGTATCCGGACATTACATTGGACCTTAAACTGTCGGATGTTCAGTTTGACCTGATCGAGGGCAGCTATGACCTTGCGCTGCGCAACGCGCCTTTGGTGGATACCAGCCTCAAGGGGCGCAAGCTGGCGGATGATACGCGAATCCTGTGCGCCGCGCCTGCCTATCTGGATGCGCAAGGCACGCCTGAAACACCTTCCGACCTGACCAGCCACAAGCTTATTGCGTTTCGGCATCCGGGGGCGCGGCCACTAAAATCGAGCTCTGGTGAAACGGCGACTTTCAACCCCGGTGCCGCGCAAGGCCAGTTGATCATGGATGACGGCCTTAGCCAGAAACAGGCCACCCTGGCAGGAGCGGGAATATCGCTAAACGCGCTCTGGAGCGTGCACGAAGAACTCCGCACCGGAGATCTGGTGCGCGTGCTGCCGGATTACGAAGGCGCAGAGGCGAATGTTCTCTGGCTGATCTACCCGAAATCCAACGTGGTTTCGCCCAAAGTGCGGGTCTTTATGGATTTCCTAATTACGGAAATTGGCAGGGCCCCACCGTGGGAGGCCCTAAAGATTTGACACAGCGCAAACACCTGTGTGCATTATTCAAACAGAAGCAGAACCAACAGCGTTCCAGCCACGCCCCGTGGTGCCAAACATCTCATATCCGGTGTCTGTCACGGTGACGGTGTCTTCGAGTTTGATGAAACCACGTGTAGGGTGCAGCATCGTGGTTTCCAACGAGAGAACCATGCCCGTTTGCAGGGGCTTGTCTGCGTCGGTGCCATCATAACGCACCGGGTGGTTGGTCATGATGAATGGTGCCTCATGACTGATTAACCCCATGCCGTGCCCAAAGAAATCTGTGCAGGCGCTGTTGGGGTTTGCCTGCATCACGGATTGCGCATAGGCGATAACATCACCAGCCGTGGTGCCTGCACGCACCTTACCAAAGGCGGCTTGTTGGACGGTTTCGACTTCGTTCAGCAAGTCGTTCAGTTCGCTATCCGGCTCTCCCAGGATGCCCATGCGGCAGATATCACCGATGTATCCGTGCAAGTTTCCACCTGAATCCATCGAGATGATTTCACCCTCGGCCAGCGTTTGCGGACCGGCGGCCCGGTTGTGGCTGCTGCCAAGGGTCAACAAGCAATAGTCAAAGGCCAGACCGCGGTTTGTCTCTTCGCGGCGCAAACGCTCGATGATGTCGGTCTTGCTGTCGCCTGCGCGCGTTGCAGCCATGGTTGCCTGCATCGCGTCGGTAATACCGTCTGACGCACGGCGCAGCAGCGTCAGTTCCTTTTCAGATTTGATCGCGCGCAGAGTTTCCAAAATATCGCCAGCGTCTGACAGCATTGCGTTGGGGTAGGCGTCGACAATCATGTCATGCGCATCTGACGGTATAAACGCGCGCTCAAGACCAATCCTCGGTGATGCAACCCCCATCTCCTTGAGATGTGCCAAAGCGGCTTGTGTTGCATCCGTTGATCCCCAGCTGGCAGGCATAAAATGCGGCACCCAGAACGGGTGGTTCCGATGCTCGCCCGCCTCCATGACATTGCCAACATAGCCGGTCTTGTCGACAGCACCTTTGAAATACAAAAGATACGGCAAATACCGGCTGTGACCGATGGCATCCATCGCCGTGAAAAAGATGAACTGATGCCCGCCCAACAGGTATTTCACATTGTGCTTTGACGTGATCATCAAAACATCAAGCCCCGCCGCTTCCATAAGATCATCAAGATGGGCGAAGCTGTAAGGCAGATCTTCAACTGAGCTGGCAAGATGGTAGGACATGGTCAACCTCCGAGGGCGGATTTAGGGATAACGTGGAAATCAGGGAGTTCTTTTAAAAGTTCTTCGGGGCCTGCGGGTGAGTAGACTACAAAAATTTCCATCGGCTCGTCACCAGTGTTCAGGGTCGAATGAAACCTGCTTTCGGGAATAAAAACGGTACAACCGGGGCCCACAGTTTTTGTGTGTGGTACACCGTTTTCGTCTTCGACCATCTGGGCGCCTGTGCCCTTAACGATAAATATAATCTCCTCTGAACCGGGGTGATTATGCCGGTCATGACCTTTGCCGGGGGGCACATGTACTACGGCTGCTGAGAACGTTTTGGCCCCGTTCACCTGTGGGGCCAGCGTGACCGCCAGCCGCCCCCAATCAAACCCATAATTGTCCACATCATTGGGATAGTTAAAGAAGGTGTCTGTGTCAGGCATGTCAGCTCCCCTGCATGGAAATGGATTTAAAGGTTTGAATTTGCTCGTGAATGGCCACTTCAGCGGGTAGTCGCTCGGCCGAGCTTGCGCCATAGAAACCATGGCATCGGTCGCAGTGCGCCAGAACATAGGCTGCATCGTCGGGCATCGAGATCGGGCCGCCATGGCACAGGATAATAACGTCTTCACGTACAGAACGTGCCGCTGCCGAAATCGCATCAATTTCCACCACGCAATCGTCCAGCGTTTTGGCGGATGTGGCACCAATGGTGCCGCCGGTGGTCACACCCATGTGGGCGACAATGATATCTGCGCCCGCCTTGGTCATGGCGACGGCCTCGTCGGGGGTAAACACATAGGGTGTGGTCAAAAGGTCAAGCGTGTGCGCCTGTGCGATCATGTCGACCTCGAGCGCGTATCCCATGCCGGTTTCTTCAAAGCTCTGACGCATTGCGCCGTCAAATAGGCCGATCGTTGGGAAATTCTGGACACCGGAAAACCCCATCGCCTTTAGCTCGGCCAGAAATTGGGGCATCAGCACAAAAGGATCGGTTCCATTGACACCGGCCAGAACCGGGGTGCGCTGCACGACCGGCAATACCTCGACCGCCATCTCCTTGACGATCTCATTGGCGTTGCCATAGGCCAACAGACCGGCAGCAGAACCACGCCCAGCCATCCGGTAACGCCCTGAATTATATATGATAATCAAATCAATCCCACCGGCTTCCTCTGATTTGGCCGAAAGACCTGTTCCAGCACCCCCTCCGATGATCGGGCGACCGTCATCGATCAAGGCTTGTAAGTTTTTCAGGATTGTGGCGCGGGCAATGGCTGGCATGTTCAGTCCTCAGTGAGCTTCTGGAATGTTGCGGCCAAGGCGGCGGCAAATTCTGGGTCGTTGATGTGATAAGGCAGGCGTGTGACCTGCCGTGATTTGGTGATTTGGATGGTGTCTTCCAATGCGTTGAAGAGGGCGGCGTTTGCCTCGGGCCACCAAAATTCTCCGCCTTCAATATCGAGCATAGAGACGCCCTTTTCTGGTATCAATAGGGTAACTCGCCCCCCACAGGCATTCAGCTTTTCCCCGATCCACCGGCCAAAATCGGCATTCTCAGCCGGGGTTGTCCGCATCAGTGTGACATTCGGATTGTGGTGATAGAATTTTCGGTCCGCAAAAATTGCCGGAACCGTGTCTGGTGCCCAGAAGTTGACCATGTCCAGCGCGCCGGGGGCACCCACCCAAGGGATTTGCCCGCGCGCCACCACATCAAGCCTTTCAGGAAGACAAGGCAACACGCCGCCCACCCGAAAGTCGCAAAGCTCAGTTAGGGTCACGTCGATCAAACCACACAGACTGCCTTCTTCGGCCAGCCGCTCCATCGTTTGCCCGCCTGTCCCCGTGGCATGAAAAATAAGAGGATCGACAGTGCCCGCGATCAGGTCGGCGACATGTGTGACGCAGGGTGTCGTGACGCCAAACATAGAAAGCCCGACGGCTTGCTTCGTGTCTTTGGTCACAGGTGCAGGGTTATGCACCATTCCCAGTAATCCATGAGCCGCATTGTGCAAAACCTGGCGACTGACTCTATTTAGCCCAGCCAGATCTGTGATCGCAGGCACCATGATCGTGTCAGAAACTCCGACAAAGGCAGATGTATCGCCCGACGCCAGAGTTGAAACAATCATCTTGGGAATGCCGTAGGGCAGGGCGCGCAGACCGGCGGAAATGATGGACGTCCCACCGCCGCCCCCAATGCCAAGTATTCCGGCGATGTCTTCCTTGTGCATGGTGCAGAATGCGGAAAATGCCGTACTCATGGCGCTTACAGCTGCGCCGCGGTCGTCGCTCTCAAAGACCGAAGAATCAAAGTTCGGCATCGCCGCGCCAACCTCTTGTGCGGTGATATCCACGGCGCAATTGGGCCTGCGAATGCCGACATCCACCACCTTAATCGGTGTGCCACTTGGTTCGAGAATCGCACGTAAATACGCGAGTTCGTCGCCCTTGGTGTCTGCTGTTCCTACAACATATATCGCGGTCAACTGATTGTTCCTCTTGCGAAAACCGGGTCTCGTGCAGTGTCCAAAAATGGGATATTGATATCATTATGAGACTGCCGTACCATATTGACATGAACGTACCACGTCAACAAAGCGACCCAGCCCCACTGAAAGGGGCCCGCGCCAGAACCCGCAAGCTGATGCTGACCACTGCACGGCACATGATGCAGGACGGGTTGTCGCCGTCGGTGAGCGAGGTGGCGGAAGCGGCGGAGGTTTCGCGTTCGACCGCCTATCGGTACTTCCCAACCAAGGAAGCGATGGTGCGCGCCGTTGTAGGGGAAACATTGGGGCCCATTTTGGAATGGCGTTCCGAGCTGACCGCAGCTGACGCGCGGGTCAGTGATCTGATCCGGTTTTCCTTTCCTCGTATCGTGCGCAACGAAGCAACCTTTAAGGCGGCTCTGCGTGTCGAGCTCGAAGCGGGAGCGGCGGGAAGCCAAGCAGACGACAATGCGCCGATCCGTGGGCATCGTATGGAGCTGATAGGGCGTGCGCTTGAAGGCGTTCCGCCATCGGTAGAAAAAGAACGACTGTCGCAGGTGCTTGCCGTTCTGTTTGGTGTTGAGGCGCTGACCGTTCTGAATGACATTTGTGGCCTTGATGGTGCACAGGCCGAAGACGTGGTCGTCTGGGCAGCCGAGGCGCTGACGCGAGTGACGCTGGAAGATACCTGAATTTCGAATCTGCAATCTGGCCATACCAGAATAGTAGCATTGTTTTAATTTTTGGATCGAATTTTTTGCAACCTTGTAACTCATTTTGACAAAGTTCTTGCGTTGAGTATTTTTAACTTATTGTATTTTAAGGTTTTAAATTTGCTTCGAAAAATGTGCGAATAGTTATTTTTGTTGACACATGGCTAAAACTGGTAGTACCAAAATGAGGTGACGCGGGAGAATAATAAAAGAATAATCGCCCGCTTCTTTGTGAATGGTCCGACCAGTCGTGTCGGACAAACAGACATAAAACTGGGAGGAAGTTACAAATGTCTACCAAACTGAAAGGCCTGTTCGCTGGTGTGGCAATGTCCACAATGGCTGTAACAGCCGCAAACGCGGAGGATCTCGTGATCTTCTGGGCGGAATGGGATCCAGCGAACTTCTTGCAGGAACTCGTAAATGAATATGAAGAAGAAACTGGAATTTCGGTCACAGTCGAGACCACGCCGTGGTCGGACTTTCAGACCAAAGCCTTTACCGAGTTCAATGCGCGCGGGTCTGCCTATGACATGATTGTCGGCGACAGCCAGTGGTTGGGCGCGGCGTCTGAAGGCGGGCACTATGTCGAGATGACCGATTTCTTTGCCGAGCATAATGTCGGTGGCGTGATGGCGCCTGCGACAGTCAAGTATTACGCGGAATATCCGGGCAACTCGGGCAAATACTGGTCGATCCCAGCCGAAGGTGACGCGGTTGGCTGGTCCTACCGCAAAGACTGGTTTGAAGATCCCGCCGAAATGGAAGCCTTTAAGGCCAAGTATGGCTATGATCTCGCGCCGCCAGCTACATGGGCCCAGCTACTGGACATGGCAGAATTCTTTCACCGTCCAGACGAAGACCGCTACGGTGTCGCGATCTACACTGACAACTCGTATGACGCGTTGGTTATGGGCGTCGAGAACGCAATTTTCTCATACGGCGCAGAACTGGGCGACTTCGAAACCTATGAGGTCGAAGGCATCCTGAATTCGCCTCAAGCCGTTCAGGCACTAGAGGACTACAAAAAGCTCTACGGCTATACACCTCCGGGTTGGGCCAAAACCTTCTTCGTCGAGAACAACCAAGCGATCACCGAAGGCCTTGCGGCCATGTCGATGAACTATTTCGCGTTCTTCCCGGCGCTCTTGAACGAGGCCACTAACCCGCATGCGGCCAATACCGGCTTTTTTGCCAATCCGGCAGGACCAACTGGTGCTCAGCACGCAGCACTGGGCGGGCAGGGTATCTCCGTCGTGAGCTACTCGGACAATCAGGAAGAATCTTTCGCGTTTCTTGAGTGGTTCATTCGGGAAGATGTCCAAAAACGTTGGGCAGAGCTGGGTGGCTACACCGCACACGCCGCCACGCTGGAAAGCGAAGAGTTCCGTCAGGCAACGCCCTATAACGAGGCCTTTTATCAGACCATGTTCAAGGTCAAGGACTTCTGGGCCGTGCCTGAATTTGCAGAGCTTCTGACCGCAGCAAACCAGCGTTTGTATCCATTCATCGTGGGCGATGAAGGAACAGCACAGGAGACGCTTGATGCTCTGGCCGCAGATTGGGCTGCTACGTTCAAGAAATATGGCCGGACCCAATAACCGACCACTTTCCGGGGGCACAATGCGGCCCCCGGACCATCAGATTTCAACTCACATAAAAAAACAACGGGACCGGGCCAGTGGCACAGGTAGACGTCATGACACATAGCGAACCACGCGCCGGACATTCCGCTGCACGAGGGTTGAGCGACAAATCGATCAGGAATTTGTTTATTTTTCCAACGATTGCTTTCCTCATCATCTTCAATATTTTCCCCTTGCTGTTCTCGCTTTACACCAGCTTTACCGATTTTAGGGCGTCGACAAACGCGCCTGCAAACTGGGTCGGGCTTGAGAACTACTCGTACCTGCTGACCAACGAATTCATCTGGCGCAATTTCACCATTACCGCCAAATACGTGCTGATCTCGGTCAGCGGTCAGGTGATTGTCGGGTTTGGGCTGGCCTTGCTCTTGAACCGTTACATGCCGTTCAAGGGGTTGATCACCACCCTTTTGCTACTGCCTATGATGCTGTCCATGGCCGTCGTCGGCCTGTTTTGGAAGCTGCTATACGATCCCAACTTTGGCATCATCAATCACTCGCTCGGCCTTGGTAAGTTCGAATGGCTCGCCAACCCGGATATGGCGCTGTGGGCCGTGGCCATCACCGATATCTGGATGTGGTCACCCTTTGTCATGCTGCTGTCGCTTGCCGGTCTCTCGGCGGTTCCCAAGCACCTCTATGAGGCGGCCGAGATTGACAGGGCGGGCACGTTTTACACATTTTTCCGCATCACGCTCCCGCTGGTCGCACCGATCCTGATGATCGCGATCATTTTCCGCACGATGGAAGCGTTTAAGACGTTTGATCTGGCCTACATCCTGTCGAGCCAGCCAACAACCGAGCTGATCGCGATCCGCCTTTACAAGATGGCGTTCCTTGAATGGCAGACCGGGCTGTCTTCGGCATTCGCCTACATCGTGCTCGTTATGGTCGTGGGGATCACCATGATCTACGTGAAATACCTAAACAAAGTGAAGGAGCGCTGAGATGGCCGCTGTTCGTTCTCAACGCGAAGTCTGGGTCAACCGGGCGGCAATCGCGGCTGTATTGGTGGCTCTGGTTGTCATGCTGGCTCCGATCTACTGGATCACGTCAACCGCGTTTAAGCCGCGCAACCTCGCCACGACCATCCCTCCGACAGTGGTGTTCGAGCCGACAATTGCGCCCTTTGTTAAGCTGTTTGTCAAACGCTCTCAACTGCGCCAGCCGGTAGATCAGGAAACCTACGATGCGGCCCCCTGGTGGGAGCAAATGGTTCTGGATGGCGGCGAAAAGGTGGTGCGGTCCGGAAAAACCAAGAAAGTCAGACCCTCGGGTTATGGCAAGAGGTTCCGCAATTCGCTGATTGTCTCGATAATCTCAACCGCGCTTGCGGTCAGTATGGGCACGCTTACGGCCTACGGGTTTTCACGCTTCAAGGTGAAAGGGGAAGACGACCTGCTGTTCTTCATCTTGTCGACAAGGATGCTGCCACCTGTTGTGGTCGCGATCCCGATGTTCCTGATGTATCGAACGGTGGGGCTAAACGACACGCATCTGGGGCTGATAATCCTGTACACGGCGTTCAACCTGTCGTTCTCGGTCTGGATCATGAAAGGGTTCATCGACGAGATCCCGCGAGAATACGAAGAGGCGGCGCTGGTCGATGGCTATACCCGTATTCAGGCCTTCTTCAAGATCGTGCTCCCCGAAGCGATGACCGGCATCGCAGCAACAGCGGTATTCTGTTTCATCACAGCCTGGAACGAGTATGCGTTTGCGCTGATCATGACCAACCGCAAGGCGCAAACCGCACCTCCGTTTATCCCGAGCCAAGTTGGGTCAGGCTTGCCTGACTGGACGGTGATTGCAGCCGGGACATTTCTCTTCCTGTTGCCGGTTGCAATCTTCACTTTCCTGCTCAGGAACCATCTCCTGCGCGGCATGTCCTTCGGAGCGATCCGCAAATGACCTTTAAACAGCTCAACAAAAAATACTTCGAACCGGGCGCGCAGGGCCTGATGATCTTTGGTATCATCGCCCTTTGCCAACCCTGGAGTTTCTGGCTGCATAACAACGGCCTGATCCTGACATTAACGGGGCTGGTTTCGTTCATGATCACATCCAAAATTCCGCCCGAACCAGAGGTCGCGGATGATGAACCAGAGGATTTGGTCTGATGGCTGAAATTGAAATACGAAATATTGGCAAGTTCTTTGGTCCGGTCGAGGTGCTCAAAGACGTCAGCATGACCATTGCTGATGGAGAATTTGTGGTGATGCTGGGTGAATCCGGCTGTGGTAAAACCACGACGCTGCGCTCTATTGCCGGGCTGGAAAGTGTCACATCCGGGCAGATCCTGATCGACGGAGCGGAAGTGCAGGACAAGAAAGCATCTGATCGTGATATTGCCTTCGTGTTCCAGAGCTTCTCGCTTTATCCGCATATGAGTGTTTACGAAAACATCGCCTTCCCTCTGCGTGCCGTGCGGATGAACACCAGTGATCGCGAGGCCGCGGTTAAGGAAGTGGCCGATATTTTACAAATCGGACCGCTGTTGAACCGCAAACCTTCTGCGCTTTCTGGCGGTGATATGCAGCGGGTGGCGATTGGCCGTGCCTTGGTGCGCCGCCCCAAGGCGCTGTTGATGGATGAGCCGATTGGTGCGCTGGATGCCAAGCTGCGCGAACAAATGCGGGCCGAGATTAAGCGTCTGCACATCTCGCGCGGCTCGACCTCGGTTTATGTCACCCATGACCAGATCGAAGCGATGTCGCTGGCGGACCGCATTGTCATTATGAATGACGGTATTCTGCAACAGATCGGCGCGCCCGAGGAAGTGTATCTGCGCCCCGCTAACCTTTTTGTGGCTCAGTTTGTCGGCAGCCCGGTGATGAACGTTACTGATGTCGCCCTAAGTGGCGATGCCCGTGTGGTGATCGGTGGAAACGAGCAAGGGTTTCAATTTCCGGGGCAAGTGGTGAGCCATCTGAATGGCGCGCCACTCTCGCTTGGGATCCGCCCCGAGGCGGTTCTGCTCAGCCATGACGCGGCCCACGGCGCCATCGAAGTGGAAACCACAAATGTCGAACCACTTGGCAGCCACGACATCGTGGATGTTCGGGTTGGCGATACTGTTTTGCGATCCCGCACCGAGGCCGGCTTCATCAAGAGCGAAGGTCAAAAAGTCTGGGTCGGACTTGACCCGCTACAGGCGCATTTCTTTGACCGCGACAGCGGGCAGGCACTCAGAGGGACAAACTGATGTCACAGATTAAGCTTCAGAATATCTCCAAAACCTTTGGCGTAAACAAAGCGCTGCGCGGGCTGGACCTGACGATAGAAGACGGCGAGTTTTTCGTTCTTCTGGGCCAGACGGGTGCGGGAAAAACAACTACGTTGCGCATCATTGCCGGGTTGGAAAAACCCAATGAAGGCCAAGTGTTAATTGATGGTCAGAATGTTGCTGACTGGAATGCCGCTGAACGAGATGTGGCGTTGGTGTTGCAACAATATTCGCTTTACCCACGTTTGACCGTTCGTGGAAATCTGGAATTCCCGCTGAAATCAAAAATCCGCAATATGACCCAGGAACAGATCAAGCAACGCGTTGATCAGGCTGCGGAAACACTGCACATCACCCCGTTATTGGATCGCAAGGTCGAGCGCCTTTCCGGGGGTGAGATGCAGCGCGTTTCGATTGGCCGTGCGATTGTGCGCGAACCGCGGGTCTTTTTGATGGATGAACCGCTTTCAGCGCTGGACGCCAAGCTGCGCGAAGTGCTGCGGGTGGAGTTGAAAAAGCTGCATAATGAGCTGGGCGCGACGTTTCTGTTTGTAACCCACGATCAGGTTGAGGCCATGTCGATGGGTGACAAGATCGGGGTTTTAAACAGGGGCAAGCTGGTCCAGGTTGGCACACCCGCCGAAGTTTATTCTAACCCGGTGAACACCTTTGTCGCCCGCGCGGTTGGCTCGCCGCCGATGAACCTGTTGGACGGCCAATTGTCGGCAGGTAGCGCGCAAATTGGGGCCGGCGCGTTTACTCTGCCGGTGGTCGCGAACAGCGGTAAGGACGGCAGAGAGCTAACCTTTGGTATTCGCCCCGAGGATGTGACACTCGAATCCGGTGCGCCTGTCGAGGGACGTGTGTTTGACATCGAGGATCATGGTGTGATCAAAATCCTGACACTGGATGTGGGGCAAAACCGGTTACACGCAACTGTGCCCGCGCAAATGTCAGTGAAACTGGATGACAGCGTACGCTTTGGATGGAAACCCGAGAAGGTGCTGATGTTTGATCGCGGAACCGGGATCAACCTCGCGGTATCGGCCTAGCCAAACTTTGCCCGATAGGCGCTTTCGACCTCGGGGTTGCAAAAATTTTCAGGAAGTTCGCCCGAGATGATCCGGCGAACTTCTTTCACCACTCCTTCGCCCATGCGGCGCATACTTTCTTCGGTAATTCCTGCCATATGGGGTGTCAAAATCACATTGTTGAGCGACATGAAAGGATGATCGCGCGCCAGTGGCTGTGTGGAAAACACATCCAGTGCAGCTCCACCCAGATGCCCGGACTGCAAACCGTCAATCAGGGCAGTCTCGTCCACCACCGGCCCACGCGAAACATTTACCAATATGCTTCGTGGTTTCATATTTTGCACGGCGGCAGCATCAAT
Source organism: Shimia abyssi (assembly GCF_003014475.1). Lineage (GTDB taxonomy): Bacteria > Pseudomonadota > Alphaproteobacteria > Rhodobacterales > Rhodobacteraceae > Shimia > Shimia abyssi. The sequence goes on from NZ_PYGJ01000006.1 coordinate 79,798, forward strand.
CAACCCCCGCGTCTCATCGGTCAACGGGCAAGTTAAAGCCACAACATCAGACACTTGCAACAGTTCGATTATTGATACTGCGGGTACCGAAGGGGGCAGGCGTGCAGGTGTCCGTGTTGCTGCAACAACGTTCATGGCAAAGCCATGTGTGGCGATCTTCTCGATCTGGCGGCCGATATTGCCAAACCCAATAATACCCAGCGTCTTGCCGCTTAATTCGCGCCCAGAAACGGAATGTTGCCGGCCGGCCTCCCACCCGTTGCGGTGCAGATCAACTGTCACTTCCGGGTTGCGTCTGAGCAGCGATAGCGCTGACCAAATGACATGCTCTGCAACCGTCACGGCATTTGCGCCGGGCACATTGGCAACCAATGCACCAACTGCTGTCGCCACCTCAACCGGGATCATGTCAAGCCCGGCCCCGTGCCGAACCAAGGCCCGCAGTTGCGGCTCGCGCCGGATGATCGCGGGATCAATTGGCGCGCGCACCACAATGATATCCGCGCCTTGGCTACCCTGCATAATGTCCGCCGGAGTAGGGGACTTAGCAATGGAATAGTCGCCTAGATCGCGCAGGTCTTGTGTCACGCCGGGATCCAGGGAATGCGTCGAAAAAATCCGCATCCGCTCAGCCCTGTTCCTGCGAGCTCTCCAAAATCTCGCTCCAGTAACTGGCGGCTCCGCGCAAGTGAGAGTTCATCAAAGCTTTGGACAACCGCGCGTCGCGCGCAACCAACGCATCAAAGATCTGACAGTGATCCATATGAGATTTCTGGCTGCGTTCAACCGTGTTGAAATACAGCTTCAAGCGTTGTTCGCTCAGCGCGTAAAACGACGTGCAAATCTTGAGAAACACCGAGTTTTGCGTCGCGCGCACGATCTCGAGGTGAAATTCGTGATCTAGCTCTTCAAGCCCCTCACCGACAGCAATCTTGGCCTCTGAGCGCGACAGGATATCGCGGATCCGCTCAAAGTTTTCATCCGTCGCCCGCTCTGCCGCCATTTCTGCGGCTGATGTTTCGTGGATACGGCGCACTTCCACCGCTTCAAAAATCTGCTGCGGCTCCAGTGCGATCCCGGCGCGGGCGTAAAACGCCATGGTTTCGAGCCCCCAGTTCTCTGGCTGAAGGTAGATCCCCGATTTAGCGCGTCGCTCGATAACCTGCATGGCCTCAAGAATGGCAAGCGCTTCGCGTACCTGCCCGCGACTTACTGAAAAATGCTCGGCCAACTCACGCTCAGAAGGTGCCTTCCCACCGGATTCCTTGGCCGCTGAAAAAAGGTATACCGCAAGAGCGGGAAGAAATGTTTTTTCCTGAAGCGTCATCCCTGAACCGCAAAATCCTTTATGGTCTTGTCACTGATACTCAAACCCAAGCCGGGAGTTTCCGGTATTTGGATCATTCCGTCACTTACCGCAACCGTTTCCTCAGCCAGATCATGGATCATTGGATTAGCGCCCAGCGAGTATTCGACGGTGAAGCTGGCCGGGCTGGCCGCGCAAATATGCAAGCCTGCAAAAAAGCACGGCGCGCCCGCCCATAAGTGCGGCGCAAACCCAAGGTTGAATGTGCTTGCAAGTGTGCCAATGCGCATACATTCCGTGATGCCACCGGCATAGCCCGGATCGGGCTGGAATATGTCTACCGCGCGCAGTGTTGCTAGATCCCGGAAATCAAACCGGGTTGCCTCGGATTCACCTGCGGCAATTGGGATCCGGGTCGAAGCCCTGAGCTCGGCCATACCCTGTTTGTCGTCACCGCTAATAGGTTCCTCGAACCACGCCAGATCACAATCGCGCACCATTTCGGCAAAACGCCGCGCTGTGCCAACCGAGAATGTCCCATGTGCGTCGACCATTAGCTCAACATCAGGTCCAATTGCGCGTCGTGCCGCCTTAACCCGTTCCGCAGAGGCGTGCGGATTGGCATCCATCGCACCGACACGCATTTTGACGGCGCGAAACCCGCCTTTGTCGATGTAAGAGGTCAACTGTTCGCCAATATGCTCAGCACTTTCCCAACCACCAGAAGCATAGGCAGGCAGGCGGTCGGCCTTGCGTCCGCCCAACAGCTTCCAGACCGGTGCGCCTTGCGATTTTCCAAGGATATCCCAAAGCGCGATATCGATCGCGCTGATTGCCGCAACGCTCAAACCGCGACGCGCCAGATCGGGCATCGAATGCCCGTGCGCCTTTGCCTTATCCGCGCGCACGCCATTGTAAAGATCTTCCCAGATAAATGTCACATCTGCCGGATCACGACCTATGATTTTCGGCCCAAACTCGGTATTGATCATATGGACAAGCGTGCCGTAAAACCCGGCGCTTCCGGCGGCGTTTTTGCCTTCTCCCCAGCCGATCAACCCGTCATCGGTTTCGATCCGAACAATGGCGGCGTCAAAGGTGGTTAAGCGACCAAAGTCGCTCACATGTTGGCGCAGGGTTTCAATCGGAAACTGGATCCACCAGGCCTGAACAGATTTGACACGCATATTTTTCCTTTCGCCCCAGCGCTTTGGGAGAGAAAGCGCCGGGGGTCTTATCCGCTGAAAGAGCGTTACTTCATCAACGGCAAAAGCGTTTCTGCGGTGATCCGCATCTGATCGGCATAGAATTTCTCTGAGAGCACGCTCGATCCGTGGTCTTCAATGAACTTGAGCTGTTCAGGCGAAATATCGACCGGATCGGTTTCGACCATATCGGGGTAGGGGGCCGCCGGGGTTCTGTCGACAGGCGCCACAAACTCGTTGGTCAATGCGCCGTCATATCCGACCTCTTTCAACGTTGCGACAATTTTGGGCCAATCCAGCGAGCCAAGACCAGCGGCGAACCGGTTATTGTCGGCAACGTGGAAATCAAACAGGCGATCTCCGGCCAGACGGATCGCATCATACATGTCTTCCTCTTCGATATTTAGATGGAAGGCATCCAGACACACGCCGCAATGCGGTGACACGGCATCTGCAAGGGCGAGCGCCTGCGCGCACCGATTGAAGAAATAGGTTTCAAACCGGTTCAAGGGTTCAATGGCGATTTTGACACCCTTGGCCCAGCCATGATCGAAGCATTCTTTGGTTGCCTCAACCATCCAGGCCCATTCTTCTTCGGGTGTGCCATCTGGTACCACCTTGCCGACAGTGGCGGGCACCAGCGTGATGATCTCTCCATCAAGATCAGACACCATGGTGATTACGTCCTTAACGTACTGGATCGACGCGGCGCGCTGGCCTTCGTCTCGCGCGGCCAGATTGCGCTCCTCCAGCATCAGCGTCACCGCCCCCCAACACCGCATCCCTGTGTCCTTGAGCAACGCCCGTGTGTCGCCCACATCATACTGCTCGGGCTCGCCCGAAATCTCGATGCTTTCGTATCCATATTGCTTGATCCGGCGCACGGTTGTTTCCAACGGCTCTGCCCGCATCCAGTTGTGTGTTGAAAGATGCATGTGCCCCTCCTCGGCAAACAAGCTGGCGTAACCCGATCCATTTCAGCGCTCGAATCCACCGGCAAACTGGTTAGACCAGATTGACGATAAGTTCCTATCGGGTCAAGCCCCGATGCAAAAAACGCCAAAACACCAAGTAATCTTACAGTTATGCAGCAAAATTCGAGGTGTTTCACCGTTGACGCGGGTAGCATGGATAGGTTTTTCGTGACATAAAGACGAACGCAGGATACTAATTGGTAATACCAGATTGCGTATTTTGCGAGATATGCATTTTAGGAGGGGATCCGTTGAAAATCGGAATGTGCATGTTCCTGTGGGCGACAAAAATCGATCCAACATTCGAGGCGTTGCTGCGCGACATACGCGATACGGGATTTGACGGGGTCGAAATTCCAGTGTTTGAAGGCGTGGAAAACGACTACAAAGATCTTGCGAATTTACTAGATGATATCGGTCTTGAGCGCACCGCCGTTACCGCGATTGGGGATCCGGCAATGAACTTGATTTCGCCCCAAAGGAGCGAGCGACAAGCAGGTGTCGATTACATGAAATGGGCGCTCGACAACACCGCAGCTCTTGGCGCGACCCAGGTCAGCGGGCCACTTCATTCCACTCTTGGGCATTTCACGGGAACCGGCCCGACGGCAACGGAATTTGCGTATTCGATCGAATGTCAGCGCGAGATTGGCGATCATGCCGCATCTTTGGGGATCACCGTTGGGCTTGAGGCGCTGAACCGGTTTGAATGCTATCTGGTGAACACAATGGATGCACTTTGTGCCCATCTGGATGAGATAAATCACCCAAGAATTTGCGCCATGTATGACACGTTTCACGCCAATATCGAGGAAGCCGATCCTATTGGTGCGCTTGTTCGCAATGCGGTTCATGTCTCTCACATTCATATTTCAGAAAACGACCGAGGCGTGCCGGGGCGCGGCAATATTCCATGGGATGAAACCTTCGCGGCCATACGCGACATCGGATATGATGGCTGGCTGACAATCGAGAGCTTTGGCCGTGGGCTACCAGATTTGGCCGCCGCGACCAAAGTCTGGCGCGATTTCGCCGAAAGCCCCGAAGACGTTTACCGCGAGGGGTTTCGCCATATCCGCACTTCTTTGGATGCGGTAGGACTGAAACAAAACACATAACTGGGAGATAAAGATGAAAACGATCAAGGGTCCGGCGCTGTTTCTAGCGCAGTTTGCGGGGGACGAAGCGCCATTTAACTCATGGGACAGCATTACAAAATGGGCGGCTGAGTGCGGTTACAAGGGGGTGCAGATCCCAAGCTGGGACGGGCGGATATTTGATTTGGAAAAGGCGGCCAGTTCTACCACCTATTGCGACGAAATCACCGGCGTCGCCCGAGAGAATGGCGTTGAGATCACCGAATTGTCGACCCACCTGCAAGGCCAGCTGGTCGCGGTACACCCGGCCTATGACGAGGCGTTTGACGGCTTTGCTGCCGAAGAGGTGCGCGGCAACCCAACGGCCCGTCAGGCGTGGGCAGTTGAGCAAGTCAAACTGGCACTAAGTGCCTCCAAAAACCTTGGCATCACAGAACATGCAACCTTTTCCGGTGCGCTGGCCTGGCCCTTTATCTACCCTTGGCCACAGCGGCCCGCCGGACTGATCGAAACCGCCTTTGACGAGTTGGCCAGCCGTTGGAAGCCAATCCTTGATCACGCCGAGGATATGGGTGTCGATGTATGCTATGAAATCCATCCAGGCGAAGACCTGCATGACGGTGTAACGTTTGAGATGTTCCTTGATCGTCTGGACGGTCATGCCCGTTGCAACATGCTCTACGATCCCAGCCACTATGTGCTGCAATGCCTTGATTATCTTGATAATATCGACATCTACAAAGACCGCATCAAAATGTTCCACGTCAAAGATGCAGAATTCAATCCAACCGGGCGGCAGGGCGTTTATTCGGGCTACCAATCATGGGTCGATCGGGCAGGGCGGTTCCGCTCGTTAGGCGATGGACAGGTCGATTTTGCCGCCGTCTTTTCGAAAATGGCCGCCAATGATTTTGATGGCTGGGCCGTGGTCGAATGGGAATGCTGTCTGAAACACCCAGAGGACGGGGCCAGAGAAGGTGCGCAGTTTGTCAACGATCACATTATTCGTGTCACCGAACGCGCGTTTGATGATTTTGCCGGCGGCGGCACCGACGAAGCAGCCAATCGCCGGATGCTTGGGATCAGCTGACTTAAGCTAGTATGAAGAAAACGGGGGGCGGCCCCCTACGGAGGAGAACGACATGGCACCAATCAGATTGGGCATGGTGGGCGGCGGCAATGACGCCTTTATCGGCGCGGTGCACCGCATCGCCGCACGCATTGATGGAGAATATCAACTGGTCGCTGGGGCCCTGTCATCCACGCCCGAAAAGGCCCAAGCCTCGGGCGTGGCGTTGGGGCTGGCCGCTGACCGGACATATGATGACTTTAAGGCCATGGCGATCCGCGAGGCGCGCCTTAAGGATGGGATCGAGGCCGTTTCGATTGTCACGCCAAACCACGTTCATTTTGCCGCCGCGCGCGAGTTCCTCAAGCGCGGCATTCATGTGATCTGCGACAAACCCCTAACGTCAACGCTGGCAGACGCGCGCAAGTTTGCAGCCGCCGTGGAAAAGTCCGATGCCAAGTTCATTCTGACCCACAACTACACTGGCTACCCTCTTGTGCGCCAAGCGCGCGAGATGGTGGCAGCGGGTGATCTGGGTGAACTACGCGTTGTGCAGGTCGAATACCCTCAGGATTGGCTGACCGAAGCCGCAGATGACGACAACAAACAGGCTGCTTGGCGCACAGACCCGACACGTTCGGGGGCGGGTGGTTCAACCGGGGATATCGGCACGCACGCGTTTAACCTTGCCTGTTTCATCACCCAACTGACCCCGGACAGTCTGGCAGCTGACATTCAGTCCTTTGTGTCTGGCCGCGCCCTTGATGATAATGCCCATGTCATGCTGCGCTTTGAGGGCGGCGCGCGCGGAATGCTGTGGTGCAGTCAGGTTGCACCAGGCAATGAAAACGGTTTGCGGATCAGGGTCTATGGCAGCAAGGGCGGCTTGGAATGGGCTCAGGAAAATCCAAACGTCATGGCCTTTACCCCGTTTGGCGAGCCGACCCGGTTGCTCACGCGCGGTGGGGCTGGCATGTCCAATAGTGTGGCGCACCTGACCCGCACCCCCGGTGGTCATCCCGAAGGCTATCTTGAGGGATTTGCCAACATTTACTCTGACGCCGCCGCGCTGATCCGTGGCACAGCCGACGGCAAGGACCTGCCCGGTATCACCGAAGGGCTTCAGGGTATGCATTTTGTCAACGCATGTGTCACGTCATCCGCGCGAAACGGCGCGTGGGTCAAACTGGGCTGATGCAGGATTGGGGGGGCACAAGCCGCCCAGAACCTGTGGCGGTTTTGCCAGATCTGGCCGGGAAATCGGTGTTTATCACCGGCGGTGGCTCAGGCATCGGCGCCGCATTGAGCGAGGGGTTCTTGCGACAAGGCGCCAAGGTCGCGTTTGTTCAGCGAACAGACGCGACGCCCTTTGTCGAAGAAATGGCCACCAAGCACGGCGAGCGTCCGCTCTTTATTCCCTGCGATATCACCGACACTGATGGTTTGCGCGACGCGATCGGGCAAGCGTCAGCGGCGCATGGAGAGATCGAGGTGCTGGTCAACAACGCCGCAAATGATAGCCGCCATGCCACCGAGGACGTGGACGAAGCATTCTGGAAATGGTCGAGTGACATCAATCTGAAGTCATATTTCTTTGCCTGTCAGGCAGTTATGCCTGCAATGCGCGCCGCTCGCGGTGGCGCGATCATAAATTTTTCGTCGGTGGCCTATATGATGGGACTGGGTGGATTTCCAATCTACACCGCATCAAACGCCGCAATCACCTCTCTCTCGCGCGGGTTTGCCCGAGAGCTGGGGACGCATGGAATTCGGGTAAACACCGTCGCGCCTGGCATGGTTATAACCCCGCGCCAACAAGAACTCTGGCTCACACCCGAAAGCGTGCAGGAACACCTTAAACAACAATGCATTCCCACCGCGCTGGTCCCGGAGGATATTGTTGGCAGCGTGCTGTTCCTTGCCTCTGATATGAGCCGCATGATCACCGGTCAGGTCATTATCGTCGACGGCGGCGTCGCGTTTTCAAATGCCTGAAACGAGCGAAAACAGTCTCAGCCACAAAAAGCTGTGAAGCCCTGCGGTAAGAACGTTCAATTACGTGACTTAAACGCGCAGATGCATTGCTTTTTCAAAAAAGGAAGTTGCGTTACGTCCGAAAAACAGTCTGCGAAATTGTGGCAGTCCGGGTCGCCAAAGCCAGGTTAACTGGCGATCCAATCCGAGATCAGCTCTGCTTCCGCAACCATTCTCCGACGATGGAAACCAAAAACGGATTGCGGGGCTCCCGAGGCGAGACAACATAAAACCCTTCGTTCGTTTCCAGAGAAAACGAAAATGGTTGGCACAACCGGTTTTCGCGCAAATCGTCGTCTACCAGCGCCGGATTGGTCAGCGCTACGCCTTGCCGCGCAATTGCCGCATCAATGGCCAACGACGTTTGGCTGAAGTTCATGGTTTTGATATCCGGCATCCGGGCATCGCCAAGAGCGGCCTCAAGAAACACAGGCCATTGGCCATGTGCGTCTTCCAACAGAATATGATGGCGCAAATCCTCTGGCGACCGGATCGGGTAGGGGCCCACCAGCAAATCGGGATGACAAACAACGATGATCCGGGTGTCGAATAACGCATCAGCAACAAGACCCGGCCCAAAAGGCGGCTTACCTTGCCGAATAGCAATGTCGATCCCGTCGTTCTGAAAGTTTGCCAAGGCGTTCGAGGCATCCAGCCGGATCCGTATATCTGGAAATTCAGCAGCGAAATCACCCAGGCGCGGCACCAGCCATCTTGTTGCAAACGATGGTGTTGCGCTTATCGTGACGACAGCATCTCTTGGCGCAAGGTTTTCGGTGGCCTCGGCTATCATGTCAAAGGCTCGGCGCAGTGGTGGCAGATAGCGCCGCCCTTCGTTGGTCAGAGACAGCCCTCGTGGCATCCTCTCGAATAGCTTGATTTTCAACATTTTTTCAAGGGATCGGACGTGTTGTGCGACGGCTCCTTGAGTGACCCCCAATTCTTCTGCTGCCAAACGAAAATTTAGATGCCGACCAGACGCCTCAAAGGCCTTCAATGAATTGAGAGGGGGTATGTCACGCATGAAATCTCCTTTTAGACTGTAGGAATTCTACACGTTAAAGACAGAATAACTGATTAGTCAAACCAACGACAATGTCCCATGTTGAAAGCAGACAAAACACTCGTGCATTTGAGGAAAACAAAAATGGCCGAACAAAAAGTTGCAATCATCATGGGCGGCGGTAGCGGAATGGGTGCCGATAGTGCCCGCCGTTTGGCCGCCGACGGTTTTAACGTGGCCATCCTGTCATCGTCTGGAAAAGGCGAAGCCTTGGCAAAAAAACTCGGCGGCATCGGTTTGACCGGCACCAACAAATCCAGCGAAGACATGCAAAGGTTGGTCGATGCGACCATGGAGAAATGGGGCCGCGTGGATGTGCTGGTCAATTCAGCTGGGCATGGCCCGCGCGCGCCTATTCTCGAGATAAGCGACGACGACTGGCATGAAGGCATGGAAGTCTATTTCTTGAATTCGGTGCGTGCCACCCGAATTGTAGCTCCTATCATGATTGAACAGAAATCCGGCACAATCATCAACATCTCAACCTTCGCCGCGTTTGAACCCGACCCGGTTTTTCCGACCTCGGGTGTGATGCGAGCGGGCCTTGCGGCCTATTCCAAACTGTTTGCGGACAAATACGCGGCCGACAATGTGCGCATGAATAACGTGTTGCCGGGTTTCATTAATAGCCTGCCTGAAAACCCTGATTTCATGGCGAAAATTCCAATGGAACGTTACGGAAAATCTTACGAGGAAATTGCGGCGACTGTCGCCTTTTTAGCCTCGGAAGGCGGTGCTTATATCACTGGCCAAAACATCCGTGTCGACGGCGGTATTACCCGCTCGGTCTGATCCAGCAACAGAGTTCCAAATGGCCAACCGATGAAACTCATCCTACAGTGCTTTTTCTCAAGAGATGGAGGATCACATGTGTTCTGCCATTCAATCACAGTGCCATAGTGACATCGGCGCGGTCACCATCAGCCCCAACCATCATTTGTGAAACAGTCTTTCACTGTCTCTTTTATGACCGTTTCACAAATGCGCGCTAACCAGACGCCCATTTGGAATGCGGTATTGGTTCGAAACAGTGGAAGGCGGCCATTCTCAAAATATTGCTGGAATGGCCGCAGTTCAAAAGAATATTCTACGTGGGGGCCGCGCTCGTCGACATGGTCAAGCTATTCTCAGCGGTTTTCGCGGCATCGCCTTCCAGCAACTTCAAAAGCCGCGCCTTTTTCACCCGCGGATCCAACTCTGGGTCGGTCAGGTGGGCCAACATTGCTGGAATGCTTTCCTCGATTTGCTCATCTGTCGCCAACGCCATACCATGAAAAACGAAGGGGCGCAGATAGACCATTCCGGTGAGATTGGCGGTCTGCTGGAACGGTTTCAGAAACTCATCCATCGAATAACTGTTATAGCCTCCGGCGTGATAGCTGTCCGCCGGGCCTCCGGTGGAAACAAGAATTAGAAACTCGTGCCCTTCTAGCGCGTCACCGCCAGGTCCATGTGCGAAGCCGTAGCTGAGCACCTGGTCCGTCCAGGCTTTTAATACGGCGGGTGCAGAGTACCAATAGAATGGAAACTGGAACACGATACGATCGTGCGCCAAAAGCAACGCTTGTTCCGCTTCAATATCAAAAAGCATCTCCGCCCCTCCAACGGCCGTGAGGTCGCGGGTGGTCACGCTATCAGCTTCAGACAGCGCGTTAAACCAAGTGCGGTTGATGCGTGAGTTGCCCAGATCAGTGTGGGCCGTCAGTACGAGGGTTTTCATTTGTCTGTGTCTTCGATCATTTGTGCGGTGTATTTTGTGATTAGGGGACGGCCATCGGCGCGGATGTCAAAGCACCAACGTTCGTGCACATTGGCTTGTATGGTGGCGCCATCATAGGTTTTGGCGCGAAAGAGAACGTTAAAGGAAGCTTCCCCGTCACCGACTTCTATGTCACTGACATGATGTTCCGTCGGCGCTTTCAAAGTCTGCAACACGCCAACGTACCAAGCGCGCACACGGTCATGACCAAAGAGTGAGCGATCCACATCCATCATGTCCCAGTCCACTTGGGGATGCAGGTCCGGCAGAAAGGCGTCAATCGGCTCCAACCGATCAAAACGAGAGAACCAATCCGCGATGAAAGCGCGGACGATCTGTTGATAAGTATCTGTCATGTGTACTACCAGTTGATGGGGTTACGGTCTCTGAAAAAGCCGCCAGTGGGCCCGGAGGCCGGAAGGGTGGCGAGCCAAATGGCGGTGTCCGCACCTTGGTCAGGCGAGCGGCTGGCCCCCATTCCGCCCATGCGGGTGCGTACCCATCCCGGGCACATCGCGTTGACTTTGACGCTGTTTGGAAGTGTCCGAGCGGTGGCCACCGTCAACGCATTCAACGCAGCCTTTGCAACGCCATATCCCGCCGGACCGGCCACTCCATCTGAAAATGCGCCCCAACCGGACGAAACATTCACGACCCGACCAAACCTCTGAGAGACCATATGAGGGGTCAGATGATGCATCAACAGATAGGGGCCATGCACCATGATGGCCATGCTGTCGGCAAAATCCTTCGGGTCGTTTAACAGGCTGCCGGAGCCAAGAATGACCGCATTATTCACGAGGATATCAACCGGCCCAGCCTGTTTCGCAGCTTGGGCAATGGATTGAGGGTCGGACAGGTCAAGTTCGACGGCGGTGGCACCAAGCTTGTTGGCGACCTTTTCACCAGCTGCCAAATCACGCGATCCAATCACCACATCATGGCCATGATCAACCAGTTTGCTGGCGATAGCCATGCCGATGCCGCGGTTGCCACCAGTCACAAGTGCACGTTTCATGATGGCCTCCTTAGTTTGCGTACTGTAGGGACATGGTGGTGATCTTGCCTTCGGCATCCCACCAATAAGAATAGTGAACCACCCAGCTCAGCCAATTCACCTCGGTCTTGGCATAGCCGCTATCGGATTCAAGAATCTTGCGATGGGCAAAATTCTCGCCCTGTGGAATTACCTCGCGCAGGGCCCAGGCGCGGATCGCGTCCTGACCATTGAACGTCCGCGAAACATCGATCATCTCGGCATCTTGCGTAAAACACGCCATATACGCGTCGATATCTTTGGCGTTGGTGCTGGATTCGTAACACGTAATGGCGGTCGGCAGATCCTCTGCAAGAACAGGCTGCGCAAGAATGGCCAGTGCAATAAGACTTTGTTTAAGCATGGGATCTACCTCTGACCGAATTAATTGCCGCCTGCGGCGACACGTTCTGTTGCGAGGGTTGGCAAGTTTTCGTTGCCAAGCTGGGCACGCAAGTTGGCCCGCATGAAGGTGATTTTCCAACCGTCGTCAGTTTTTACCAGCTCGTGCTGGTAGTCACCGATGAATACCCAGATATCCTCGCCTTCGTTTTCCAGAATATGTGTGGCATAAACATTGGCGGTCGTGGTGGCGACGTCGCCCTTAACCTGTACGCTTTCAGTGCCCATCAGATGGTGTGTGCGGTCATAGCCCGGTAAAACCGTCTGCCAAGCGCCTACAATTTGCTCCGGCAACAAGGTGGGCAGATCGGCAGAGGTTCCTGCCGACGCGTTGGCATAAGACGCATAGTCCAGAACGGCACCTTTGGGGTGAAATTGGTCTGCAACGGCCTCCCAGTTCAACTGGTCAGCGTAATAGCCCACATTGTTGATCGTGTTCAGAACCTGTTGCTCGTCAGAGATTTCAGCAACAGCGATGGAGGTTGTGCCAACAAAGAAAATGGCGGCAGTCAGATAGTTTTTCATTGCCAATTTCCTTAACTTCAGGTGGCGGCGCGCGATTGGGCAAGCGCAGGGAGTTCGGTGTTTCCGGTCAGAAATCTAAAATTGAAGGTGTTCGCAGACAGCTTCCATTCGCCGTCGTCGATCAGTCGCAAAACATAGTCACCATGCACTGTCCAAGTATCTCCATTTTCAACACCTGCGATAAAGTGGGTGGCAATAACCGTGGCCTTCACCTTTGCGGTGTTGCCAGTGATCTGGATATCGAGCGGACCAAGGTGGTGCTGGGTGGCATCGAACCCGGGCAAAACCGTGCGCCAGCCCGTCAGAATATCCGCTGGCGTCAATTCCGCGGCTGGCCCTGCGCCAAAGCTGGAATAGTCTAGGTGAAATGGACTGCTCATCAGCGCCTCAACGGCCTGCCAGTCGCGCCCGTCGACCGCCGAAAAGAAGCGCTGAACAGCGTTCGTGATTTCTTGTGTCATTATCATTCCTCAGGGTCGTTGCCCGGCCCTACGTTGGGGCCGGGCAGCCTACTATTAGGCCAGTTGGCCGCCTGTGGCGTCCAGATCCATGCCGTTGATGGCGCTGGCTTCGTCCGAGGCCAGGAACATCACGCCCACAGCCATTTCATGCGCGTCCATAATGCGTGGAGTGACGAAGTTGGGGGCCATTTGTTCGTAAGTTACGCCTTGATAAGAAAAGCTTTCTTCCAACATCGGCGTATCAACCGCGAGAGGTGAAATCGAGTTGACGCGGATGTTGTCTTTGGCCGAGACTTTTGCCGCTGCTTTGGTCAGGCCACGCACCGCGTGCTTGGAGGCACTGTAGTGGCCAGTAAAGCCAAAGCCACGATGGGCAGCAACCGAAGCCATATTCACGATCGAGCCGCCACCTTGCTTTTTCATCTGTGGCAACGCGTATTTCATACCGTAAAAGACACCTTCGACATTGGTGGCCATCATGTCCTGAAAGTTTTCAACCGAGATGTCTTCTACCAATGCCGGGGTCATGAAAATACCGGCGTTATTGAACAGCACGTCCAGCTTTCCACCCTGTTCAACTACAGCATTTATGAAACGCTCGACCTGCGCGGCTTCACGTACGTCAGTCACCATCCAGGTGACGTCGCCACCCTTGGCGCGGATCGCAGATTCAACTTCCTTACCCAGTGCATCGCGACGTGCGGTGATGAACACTTTTGCGCCTTCCATAGCAAACGCCTCGGCGGTTGCTTTTCCGATACCCGAGTTGCCGCCAGTGATCGCCACAACTTTGCCGGAAAAACGGCCGTTTGGGTTTGCCTGACCAGAAAGTTCGGTGTCAGATGTGTTAGCAGTGGCGGCACCCGCGGCGACAGCGGAAGCCAGGGCCAAGCCACCTCCGGTCAAAAAGGCGCGGCGGTTGGTGGTGTCTGGTGCGCTGTCGTTGAAGTCTTTTGTCATGTCATAGTCCTTTTCTGGGTGGGTGTTTTTTTGACCCCACCGGATGGTTGAAAAATTACGCGTTCAAGATGCCGGCTACAGCGTCGACAGCCGTGGTCACGGCATCTTTGCGGTCGTAGAAATCGAACTGGGTCACGTCGTCGCCCAGCCAAAGTTTTTCAAGCGGCGCTTTGGTGCGGGCTTCGTAAGCTGTGGCACCGGCGAGCAATGCGATTGAGGGCGAACCCACCATCAGCATTGGCTTGGACAAACGGTCCGCGCTGGCCTGAGAATCATAAGTCAACCAAGGCTTCCACGACGCAACCGAGAACTTGTTGTCATAAGCTGGGATCAGACCCCGATCTTCTTCGGTGTAGTAGGGCGCCTGATACATAACGCTGTTCTCATCGGTCGCCGAGGCGCCCAGCAACACGGTGTCCGCTGCGTCTTTGGCTTCCGAAGCTGCGATCAGGCTCGCGGCCATTTCTGGTCCACCATAAATGCCTTCGGCCATTGCCGCGTCGTGCAACCAAGGAGCCACAAGAGCAACTTTCTGCATTTTGTCATTGTCAGCCACGGCATCGGCCATATAGCCCGACGATGCGCAGACGCCCAGCCCAGAGATGCGAGCGCTATCGACTTCGTCCAGAGAGTTGAGGAAGTCCGCAGCCGCGTGAATGTCGGAGGTTTTCACAACCGGATCTTCAACATAACGGGGTGCGCCACCGCTTTCGCCCCATCCGGTAAAGTCAAAGGCCAGCGCGGCAAAGCCATGGGCGGCCAATTCGCGGGCATATGTACCTGCCATCTGTTCTTTTACTGTGGTCCAGGCACCGGTAACGATCACCGCAGGCAACGCGCCTTCGGATGTCTCTGGGGTGTAAAGAGTGCGCTTCAGCGTGTTTCCGTTGTTTTCAAAGGAAACAGAACGGCTGACAACGCCCTTACGGCTTGGGATATTTTGCAGAGAAATGATGGTCATAAGTTGGTCCTTTATGAACAGGCGATACTGTGATGAGACACATTTAGTTCATTCGTCAAATTGTGATAATTGACCCTTTCTCCACTACTTTCATTTATGATATCGAATAATAAACAAATCGGGATCTACCATGCGATTGCCATTAGCCACGCTTGAAGTGTTCACCGCCATCGCGCGTCATGGCAGCCTTCGCGCTGCGGCTGATGTACTGGGGGTCAAGCCATCCACTGTCAGTCAACAGTTGAAATCCCTAGAAGATCAGCTCGGCACTGCCTTGTTCATCCGCACGACAAGGTCAGTTAGCCTGACCGAAGCAGGGCGCGCATTGATCCGGGGTGCCGGCCCCGCTTTTGATCAGCTTGGCGAAGCCGTACAAAGCGCGCGCACGACCGGGCACGCGGCGCGAGGCACCCTGAAACTGGCGTTGCCGGAATTTGTCTACCACTTGTTTGTCGGCCCGGTTTTTAAGAAATTTTGCGCCGCTTACCCCGAAATCGAGGTGGAACTGTCGCTCACTGACGCTCTGTCGGATATTCTGGGAGAGGAGCTTCACGCCGGTTTTCGGTTGGGCGATCGCATAGCACAGGATATGGTCGCTGTCCGATTGACCCAGCCGCTCCCTCTTTCCGTCGTGGGAAGTCCTGAGTATTTCGCGATTCACGGCACGCCTCAAAGCCCTAAGGATCTGTTGAACCACAATTGTATTCGCTACCGGTTCCAATCATCAGGTCGTATCGCTCCTTGGGATTTTGAAGCGGCAGGCGGGGGATTTACTGTCGATGTAAAAGGCACATTGGTGACCAATACGCTACCTTCCTCCGTCGATCTCGCTAAACAGGGCTTGGGGCTGATCCAAACTTTTCAGGGGTATGTCGCGCAAGAAATCCAAGCAGGAACTCTGGTTCCAATCCTTGAAAAACAATTGGGCGCGACCCCTGGTATCTTTTTTTACTTTCCGCGCGAATACCGTTCCATGATGCCGCTTAGATTGTTCATGGAGCACCTACAGAACAGCAGAATTGGATAGGAAAACTATCTTGCCTATTGTTAGCTAACGAAAGGCTTTTCCAAACTGATTAAGCCCTGTCGAAAGAGGCTTTTGCCGCTACAGTCATGCTTGCAAAGGCGGAAATTGAATATTTCTTAACGGAACAGGACACGCAGCGCATTTAAGTAGCGCATCTATCGCTAAGGACACTGTGAACTTCCGTGCAAAATGTCTGCTGATCGCGGGGTAATGTGGCGGAGAGACAGGGATTCGAACCCTGGGTCCCCGTGAAGGGACAACGGTTTTCGAGACCGCCCCGTTCGACCACTCCGGCACCTCTCCGTCCGCATAAACCATGGTCATGGTGAGGGCGTCGTTTAATGGGGTTTGATAGGGGGCGCAAGAGTGTTTTGCATTGTTTTGCGCCCGAAAGTGATTAGCTTGGTCTCATGCGTATGATTTCTTTTTCCAAACTCGGCGCACAGGCGCTTTTCCCCGCTCTGACGGCCAGTCTGATGGCCCTTTTTCTGAGCTTTTTGACAACACAAGCGCGGGCGGCTGATCGCGAACAGGTTGAGGCTTTTCTACAAGTCACCGGTTTTGACGTTGCCATCGACTCGATTGCCACAACCGCCACCGCAGCGCCCAATATGCTCGGGCTTGAAGAAGGTGACTTTGGTAGCCAGTGGACCTTGCTGGCCCGTTCCGTTTTTGACCCCGAATTCATGAGAGACCGGGCCACCGATATTCTTGAGGCAACTCTGGAAGAGGATTTACTGGCCCATGCCGCGGCTTTCTACGCCTCGGATCTCGGGCAGCGATTGGTCGAGGTCGAAAATGCCGCCCATTTAGCTGATGACGAAGAAAAATACACCGAAGGCGCGCGGCTCATTGCAGAAATGCAGGCCAACGACGATCCGCGCATTGACCTTTTCAAACGTATGAGTACCGCAATTGACCCTCAGAATGTCGGCCTTCAGGCGATGACAGAAATTCAGGTGCGTTTCATTCTGGCAGCATCTTATGCCGGCGTGGTCAGCCTTTCGGTGGACGAGCAGGGGCTACGTGCCGCCTTGGCCGAAAATGCCGACGAAGTGGCAGAACAGGCCGAGATTTCGTCTCTGGAAAATGCTGCTTACACCTATCAGGATTTCTCGCTTGATGAACTAATCGCCTACACCGAGGCGCTTGAACACCCGGACATGATGACAGTTTATGAACTGATGAATGCCGTGCATTTTGAGGTGATGTCGAACCGGTTTGAGGCGCTTGCGCTGCGAATGGGACAGGTCCAGCCAGAGCAGGAACTCTGATGGACGACCCCTCTATTTCTGGCGTCCGCACTCCGATTACGCGCCGCGGTGTCAATTGAGATCTACTTGATCAAAACGAGCCGCTTGAAACCCCTGATCTTTCTGACAGAGTGTCTTGCAACCAAAACAAGGTAATGGAGGCGATATGCGCTTTGTCAGATGGACCATCTTTCTGGTTCTGCTTGGTACCGCCGCCATTTTCAGCGCGCGCCTGATCTATCCGTTACCCGAACAGAATTTTGCAACCGAAGGCCGGGCATTGCCGCCCGATTGGGATGGCCCGCTTGGACAAACCATCAAACCCGCGCTTGAAACACATTCGGGGCTGGATGGGGTGCACCCATTGGGCAACGGGCGCCTGGCTTTTGCCGCACGGGCCATATTGGCGCGGCAGGCGGTTTCGTCCATCGATGCGCAATATTACATCTGGCAGGATGATGTCACCGGCTTGATGCTATTGGAAGAGTTGCGCGCAGCCGCCGAACGTGGCGTGCGTGTACGCCTTTTGGTGGACGATAACGGCATTCCCGGCATGGATGATGTGATCGCCGAGCTGGATGCAATGGCCGCCGCTGAAGTGCGGATATTTAATCCATTTACATTGCGTTCCCCAAAACTCCTGTCTTACGCCTTTGATTTTCCGCGCCTCAATCGGAGGATGCATAATAAGTCCATGACAGTCGACGGTGTGGCCACCATTGTCGGTGGGCGCAACATCGGTGACATCTATTTCGACTATGGTGCAGGCACGCATTACCTTGATGTCGACACCATCGCGATAGGCCCCATAGTGACCGAGGTGTCCGGCTCATTTGACAGTTATTGGAACAGCGGATCGGCATATGACGCGGCGTTGATTCTGCCAGCAGCAACGAGCGAAACCATAAAACAGCGCGCAGACGCGGCTCGTAACAGCGCCTTGGGGGCCGGGTACCAAAAAGCCATCGAGCAGAACGAGATTGTCGAACAGATTGCAGCGCGCAACATGACCTTTGAATGGAGCGATGTTCAGCTCTTGGTCGATGATCCCGCCTTGGGCTTGGGCCAGGCCGACGATGCAGACCTTATGGGCACCCAACTTGCTGCGCTTGCCACACAGGCCGAAGTGTCGCTGGATATCGTGTCGGCATACTTCATTCCGGGGCAGGGTGGGCGCGACATTCTCGAGGGTCTTGCGCGGTCTGGTGTGAAAACGCGCGTTTTGACCAACTCGATGGATGCCACCGACGTTATGCCGGTGCACGCAGCTTATGCACGCTATCGTCCTGGTCTGCTTGAAAGCGGAGTTGAACTGCTGGAACTACGCGCCCTGCGCGAAGAGCACAAAACCCGCAGCCTGCCCGAAGTGCTGGCCGGGTCGGCCTCTGGCTTGCACGCCAAGGTCTTTGGCATCGACGGCAAACGTGTACTGATTGGTTCTTACAACCTCGACCCGCGCTCGGCACGACTCAACACCGAAATGGGCCTTCTGATCGAAAGCCCGACATTGGCACAGTCACTGGCCGCGCAGTTAGATAAGCCCGGATTTGCCTATCGTGTGACGATTAACAATGGCTCCATGATCTGGACCGAATACCAACCCGACGGCACCACAATTCAGTTCGACCAAGACCCCCACACCAGCCTGCTGCAACGCACCCTTGCGGCAATTGTGCGCTTGTTGCCGGTAGAGTGGATGCTATAAACCGGGTGCAGTCAATTTCACGCTGCGAATGACGCGACTACCTCTTGACTTCCCCCTAAATCCAACCGATAAGCGCGCATCTCGGCGTGGGGCATGTGCTTTGCGCCGTGTTTTGTTGTAACACAGCCCGAAAAGGGCGCGCTGTTCGAGGTGGCCATGATTGCAAAATCTGGCCGAAACACCCGCAAGGGGGCCACAGAACGCGGTAAGATCAAAGGAAAGAGGACATGTTCGCAGTCCTGAAGACCGGCGGCAAACAGTACAAGGTACAGGCAGGTGATATCCTGCGTGTCGAACGACTGGCTGCAGACGCTGGCGAAAAAGTTCAATTTAACGACGTTCTGATGCTGGGCGGTGAGAGCACCGTTGTTGGCGCTCCGTTCGTCGAAGGTGCCGGCGTACAGGCCGACGTGATCGACCAGATCAAAGGCGAAAAGCTGATCAAGTTTGTCAAACGTCGTCGTAAGCACAGCTCCAAGCGTACCGTTGGTCACCGTCAGAAACTGACTCTGATCAAAATCACCGACATTCTGGCCTCTGGCGCGGATGCATCCGGTGTCAAAGCTGCGATCGGCTCTGGCTCGGTTTCGGGCGCTGCTGTAGAAGCTGCTGCTCCTGCCAAGAAAGCCGCACCAAAGAAAGCTGCGAAGGCTGATACAGCCGAAGCACCTGCTGGCGCGGATGATCTGAAAAAGCTGTCGGGCGTTGGCCCTGCACTTGAGAAGAAACTGCTGGCGGCTGGCGTGACATCGTTTGCCCAGATCGCTGCCTGGACCGAAGCCGATATTGCTGATTTCGACGAAAAACTGTCGTTCAAAGGCCGTATCGAGCGTGAAGGCTGGGTTGAGCAAGCCAAGGAACTGGCCAACTAAGGCCCCGAGATTAGGAGAACAACGATATGGCACATAAAAAAGCTGGTGGTAGTTCCCGTAACGGTCGCGACTCCGCAGGTCGCCGCCTTGGCGTGAAAAAATACGGTGGCGAAAACGTCATCTCCGGCAACATCATCCTGCGTCAGCGCGGCACAAAAATGTGGCCGGGCGAAGGCGTTGGCATGGGCAAAGATCACACCATCTTTGCAACCGTTGACGGCAACGTAAAGTTCCACAAAGGCCTCAAGGGCCGTACCTTTATTTCGGTTCTCCCAGTGGCGGAGGCCGCTGAGTAAGCCGACCTTAAAGGTTTTCGAACAAAAGGGGGATCGGCAGCAAGCCGGTCCCTCTTTCTTTTTTCATTGAACACAATTTAGCGAGACATGCCATGAGCGTCGCCATTGTCAGTTTTAGCGTCTTCGCGGCGAGCCAGGTGGGCACACCCGGCCCGGCGAACATGGCGTTGCTGGCAACGGGGGCCCGGTTTGGGTTTCGCGCAGCATTGCCGTTTGTGGCTGGCGTTGCGCTTGGCAAACAACTGGTGATCTGGCCCGTTGGCTATGGCTTAATGAGCCTTGCCGACACTGTTCCGGGTCTATTTGAGGCCCTGAAATGGGCCTCTGCGCTCTATATCTGCTGGCTGGCCTGGAAGGTCGCGAACCTTCGCCTTGATCCTGCCGGGGCTACTGTGGAAACCGCGCCGGGTTTTGTCGCCGGTCTTTGGGTGCATCCGCTAAACCCCAAGGCGTGGGCGATGATTGTCACGGGTTTTACCAATTTTGTGAGTCCGGAAACACCCACCTTGCAGGCAACGGCAACAATCGCCATCTGTTTGCTGGCCTGCCAAACGCTATTTCACCCGATCTGGACCCTTGCCGGTGACCGGATCGCCCGCCTTGTCGCAGGACGTCCTGCGGAACGATATTTAATGAGAACTCTGGCCGCGTTAACCGTGGCTTCGGTTCTTTATGTTGTGTTTTGAGGAGGACACGCATGAAACTGGATATGATCGTGAACCAGCCGATAATTGAAACGGAACGCTTTGTTCTGCGTCCGCTGCGTCGCTCTGACCAAGGATTAATCGAATTCTATGCAGGCCAAGAGGAGCTGGCCCGCATGACATCGTCGATTCCGCACCCACTGCCACCTGGCGCGATTGAGGCATTCATAGCCCGCGTGCAGGCAGAAAACCGGGACGAAGACGTCTGGGCGATGGATGGCAGCATCGAGGGCCAGCCGGAAATCATGGGCCTTATCGGCCTGAAACGCCTTGAGGGCGGCGTCAGCGAAGTCAGCTATTGGGTTGGCAAAGCGTTCTGGAACACAGGGCTTGCTTCAAACGCCGTACGCGCGTTGATCGACGCCAATCCGCTGAACAACCGCGCACTCTTTGCCAGTGTTTTGCAGGACAACCCGGCTTCGGCCCGTGTACTGACAAATTGCGGTTTTCAGTATCTAGGGGACGCCGAAAGCTTCTCGGTGGCGCGCGATGCAACTGTGCCCACCTGGACCTATACGCTCAACTTGGGCGGAAAATGAATTGAGCCGCCGGACGTGCCGCGTTATCACGCGGCACGCGAGCGCTGAAAAGGATGTATGAGCTATGAAATTTCTCGACCTTGCAAAGGTCTACATCCGTTCGGGCGGTGGTGGTGGCGGCTGCGTGTCCTTTCGCCGTGAAAAATACATTGAATATGGTGGACCCGATGGCGGGGATGGCGGCAATGGCGGCTCGGTCTGGGCCGAGGCTGTTGACGGCCTGAATACGCTGATCGACTTTCGCTATCAGCAACATTTCTTTGCCAAAAGCGGTCAGCCCGGTCGTGGTCAACAGCGTACCGGCGCCAGTGGCGACGACATTGTGCTGCGCGTCGCCGTAGGCACTGAAATTCTCGACGAAGATCAGGAAACCGTAATTGCCGACCTGACCGAAGTTGGCCAGCGCGTGTTGTTGGCCAAGGGCGGCAATGGCGGCTTTGGCAACCTGCATTTTAAATCATCGACCAACCAGGCCCCGCGCCGGGCCAACCCCGGTCAGGAAGGTGTCGAGCGTACCATTTGGCTGCGGCTCAAGCTGATCGCGGACGTAGGACTGTTGGGAATGCCAAACGCTGGCAAATCCACCTTCCTTGCGGCCACGTCAAATGCGCGTCCCAAGATTGCCGATTACCCGTTTACGACGCTGCACCCCAATCTCGGAGTTGTTGGTGTCGATGGCGTGGAATTTGTCGTCGCGGACATTCCCGGCCTGATCGAAGGTGCGTCCGAGGGCAGGGGGCTTGGTGACCTGTTTCTGGGGCACGTGGAACGCTGCGCGGTGCTTCTGCATCTGGTTGACGGCACCTCTGGCACACTGCTGGAGGACTACGCCACAATCGTGCGTGAAATTCAGAACTACGCCGAAATCCTTGCTGAGAAACCGCGTGTTACCGTGCTCAACAAGATCGATTCTCTGGACGCCGAAGAACGCACCTTCCTAAAGGAAGAGCTGGAGGCCGTGACCGGCCACCCTGTTCTGCTGATGTCCGGGGCCTCGACAGAGGGCACCGTGGACGTGCTGCGCGCCCTGCGTCGTGAAATTGACGAAGATCGCCTGCGTTATCAAATCACCGACGAGGAGGACGAGGCGTGGCAACCCTAAAAGGGGCAAAGCGCGTTGTGATCAAAATCGGGTCGGCCTTGTTGGTCGACCGGACCAGTGGCGATTTGCGTCGTGACTGGCTGATGGCGCTGGCCGCAGATGTGGCTATGCTCAAGTCGCGCGGTACTGATGTGGTATTGGTCTCTTCCGGCTCGATCGCGCTGGGGCGTGGTGTTCTGGGCTTGCCGCTCAATGATTTACCGCTGGAGCAATCTCAGGCGGCGGCCGCTGTGGGTCAGATCCGCCTTGCGCGCGCCTATGAAGAGGTTCTGGCGCCGCACGACATAAAGACCGCACAGGTTCTTGTCACATTGGAGGACAGCGCCAATCGCCGCCGTTACCTCAATTCACGCGCCACGCTTGAGGCGCTGATCGGCTTTGGCGTAGTGCCCATCGTGAACGAAAACGACACTGTCGCGACGGATGAAATCCGCTATGGAGACAACGATCGGCTTGCTGCCCAAGTTGCGCTGACCACAGGCGCTGACCGCCTGATCCTGCTCTCGGATGTTGATGGATTTTACACTGACAACCCCATGACCAACCCCGACGCGCATCGCTATGACGTCATCGACACAATCACACCCGATATTGAAGCCATGGCGGGCGAGGGCACAAGCGGCCTCTCCAAAGGGGGTATGATCACCAAGCTGTTCGCAGCCAAATCCGCCACCGCTGGCGGTTGCGCCATGGCCATCACCGAAGGCAGCGTCCTGCGCCCGCTTTCTGCACTGGAAAACGGGGCAAATGCCACGTGGTTCACCGCGCACGGCACGCCGCAACAGGCGCGCAAACGCTGGATCAGCTCGATGAAGCCCAAGGGCGAGATCACGGTTGATCCAGGGGCCGCCCGTGCGCTCAGCAAGGGCAACAGCCTGCTCAGCGCCGGAGTGCGGGGCGTGTCCGGCATCTTTCTGCGCGGTGATCCGGTGGCCATTCTGGACCCGGACGGGCATAAGCTGGGGCAGGGGCTCTCCGCCTATTCCGCTGACGAGGCCCGCGCGATCAAAGGGTGCCACTCCTCCAGCATCGAAGACATTCTGGGACATCCGGGGCGCACAGCTCTCATTCATCGCGATGATATGGCGCTCTGACAGTCATCTTGCTAAAATCTGAAAACCACCTCCAACTCAAAGGACTGACCCGATGAAAGACATCGCAGATATCCCCGCCCTGATGGCAGACATTGGCGCGAATGCCAAAGCCGCAAGCGCAGAGTTGGGGTTTGCCCCGGCAGAGACTAAGACACTTGCCTTGAACGCAGCCGCCGATGCCGTCTGGGCACGCCGCGCCGAGATCATCGCCGCCAATGCCAAGGATATGGAATTTGGCCGCGACAAGGGGTTGTCTGACGCAATGATGGACCGCCTGATGCTGGACGAAGCGCGAATACAGGGTATCGTTGATGGCCTTCGCGCTGTTGCAGATCAGGATGATCCTGTTGGCGAAGTGATCACTGAATGGGATCGCCCCACCGGCCTCAATATTAAACGCGTGCGCACCCCGCTGGGTGTGATTGGCGTGATCTACGAAAGCCGCCCCAACGTGACGGCAGATGCGGGTGCGCTGTGTCTGAAATCCGGTAATGCGGTGATCCTGCGTGGCGGCTCAGAGAGCTTTCATTCCTCCAGCGCCATTCATGCCTGTTTTGTCGAAGGTCTCAAAGCTGCCGGGTTGCCAGAAACATCTGTGCAACTGATCCCCACGCGCGACCGTGCGGCGGTTCAGGAACTTTTGACCATGGTCGACACCGTGGATGTGATCGTGCCCCGCGGTGGTAAAGGCTTGGTTGGCCTTGTCCAAAGCGAAGCGCGCGTGCCGGTTTTCGCCCATCTTGAGGGTATCGTGCATATTTATGTCGACGCCGAGGCCGACCCGCAAAAGGCGCTGGATGTAATCCTCAATGCAAAAACCCGGCGCACTGGAATTTGCGGCGCGGCGGAATGTTTGTTGATCCATGAAAGCCTTATCGACACGCTGGGGCGCGCGGTGATTGGCGCGCTAATCGACACAGGTGTGACCGTTCACGCAGATGAGCGTTTGCAATTTATCGAAGGCACGATTCCAGCCACTTCAGAGGATTGGGGCAAAGAATACCTCGACATGGATATCGCCGCCCGCGTGGTCAGTGATGTCGACGGTGCGATCGCTCATATCCGTGAATTTGGCTCCAACCACACCGACTGTATCCTGACCGATAATGACGATACCGCCGCGCGGTTCTTTCAGCGTCTGGACAGCGCAATCCTCATGCGCAACGCCTCAACCCAGTTTGCCGACGGCGGTGAATTTGGCATGGGCGCCGAGATCGGGATCGCCACCGGAAAAATGCACGCCCGCGGCCCAGTCGGCGCGGCTCAGTTGACCAGCTTCAAATATCTGGTCGAAGGCAACGGCACTACTCGTAGCTAAGAAAAACATTAAGAAAATCCGACAACGATTTGTTTTCATTGTCGGATTTTTTAAGAAAGTTTCTGTAGACGCAAAGTAAGCTGATCGTCCCGGCTGTCAAACGAGATCTTGTAACCCGTTTCTTGCGCAACAAGCGGCAATAACCCGAATTGCACATGCGCAGGCGTAATGTCAGCTGGCGCACGCAGCACAGACAGCGGCTCCCACAAGGTGGGTTCCACACGTATCTTATGCGCGCGCCCATCCAGAACCCACTCTCCCGCGCTGTTGCGAACGGTCAGTGTTCCGCCATAGGTTAACGCGGTTTCGGCGCAGAGAATGGCCAGAAAAACCATACGCAGCACCGGGCGATTGACGTCTCCGTTCTCTGTCCATTCTGTTTGAAACCGCGCACCCTTGGACATTGCCGACAGAACTGAGCGTATCTCGGATGCCCCTACCATCTGGCCTTCTCCCGGCGCGCCAAAGGCAATTCGGAAAAACCGAATGCGCGCATTGGCATTTTCAACACTTTCCGAAATCAGCTCCAGCTCTGGCCCATTTGATGCCCCGGTCATTCCCATAAGCTCAAGACCATTGCCAATGGCCCCAACCGGGCTGATCAGATCATGACAAATGCGCGACCCTACCAATGCGGCGAATTCCGTACTATTGGTCACGTAACGACCCTCCAGCAACAGGTAAGGCAATGGATGATTTGAACTCATTTCTGGAACCGGGCATGCTCGTAAAGCATCCAGACCAAGATGACTGGGGCATTGGCCAGGTGCAATCCAATATCGGTGGCAAGGTGACGGTGAATTTTCGCGAGGCTGGCAAAGTAGTCATTGATGGGACCCGTGTGATGTTATTTCCGGTCAGTGAGCTGTAAAGAGATTAATATTTCGTGCACACGTCTTTAGGTTGTTCTTGACCAAAAGGTCAAGCAATTCGACTTGAGTGCGCAGTTGCCTTTACCGCTTTCCCTGTTAAAAGGCCCACACTTGACAAACCCGGCGGATCGCATGACCAGACCCGAGCCAGACTTCCAACTGAAACTCGTTGAAACCGAGGTCGAATTGCAAGCGGCACAGCGTCTGCGATATAGGGTATTTGTCGAGGAACTTGGCGGCTCCGGGGCCTTGGTGGATCACGATACCCGACTGGAACGTGACCGCTTTGACCCGTTTTTTGACCACCTTATCCTGATCGACAACGCACTGGACGTAGCCAAAATTGACCGTGTGGTCGGGGTATACAGATTGTTGCGTCAGGAACCAGCCAATCGCGCCGGACAGTTCTATTCCGAAGACGAGTATGACCTCACCGTGCTCAAGACCAGTGGGCGCAAGCTGTTGGAATTGGGCCGTTCCTGTTTGGACAAAGACTATCGCGGCGGAGCGGCCATGTTCCACCTCTGGAATGGTCTTGCAGATTATGTGGCTGATCACGAGATCGAAGTTCTGTTCGGTGTGGCCAGTTTTCACGGCACTGACATTGACGCACTGGCGCAACCTCTCTCGCTGCTGCATTCACGCCACCTTGCGCCAAGCGATCTGCGGGTGCGTGCTCAGGACACGCACTTCCAGCGCATGGACTTGGTCCCAGAGCCGGACATCGACAGGCGTGCCGCAATGCTGCAAGTGCCTGCATTGATCAAAGCATACCTGCGCTTGGGTGGATTTGTGGGCGAGGGCGCGTATATTGACAGACCGTTCAATACTACCGACGTCTGCCTGATCATGGACACCCAGCGGATGAACGCCAAGAACAAGGCACTCTATACCAAGGGTCGTGCGTTGTGAGCCTGCCGTGGGATGCACCAGAACTCTACCCTGAGATGCCCAAAATCACTGCCGTGGGCTGGGTGCGCGTGGTATTGCGTGGCCTTACCCTCGCCACGTTGGTCTTTGGTTGCCTGGGGATTCTGCTGCTGGTGCGTCTGATCGAACGGCCTCTGTTTGGCGTACAACGTCCATGGACGCCCTTCATCACCCAATTTGTCTGTCGCAACGCATTTCGCATTATGGGCTTTGGCTTTTCCAGCACGGGCACATTGATGACCGAACGCGGCGCGGTCGTGGCTAATCACTCGTCATGGCTGGACATCTTTGCGCTGAATGCGCGCAAACGCATCTATTTTGTCAGCAAAGCCGAGGTGGCCAACTGGCCCGGCATCGGTTGGCTGGCCCGCGCCACCGGAACGGTGTTTATCAAGCGAGACCCAAAAGAAGCCCGCACCCAAAAAACCGTGTTCGAAGAGCGTCTGCTGGCCGGGCACAAGCTGTTATTTTTTCCCGAAGGCACCAGCACCGATTCCACCCGCGTGCTGCCCTTTAAGCCAACTCTCTTTGCGGCTTTTTTTGCGCCTGAATTACGCGACAAACTAAATGTTCAACCCGTCACAGTGATCTACCACGCACCCAAACATCAGGATAAACGGTTTTACGGCTGGTGGGGTGACATGGATTTTGGCCGGCATCTGTTGCACGTTCTGGCCGCGTCCAGACAGGGCAGGGTGGTGCTGACCTACCATACCCCCGTGGCCGTGCGCGACTTTGAAAACCGCAAGGCGCTGGCCGCATATTGCGAACATGTGGTGCGCGAGCCGATGCTGGAACACATAGGTTAAGTCGGCGCCTGATCGGCCGTTGAAGCAATATGCATCAGCAGGCGCATTAGACGCTTGCACATGTAAACCCTTTCTACTATACGCGCGCCATTCAAACCCGCAGGCGGGGTTTGGGCTTGGGCAGGGGAGACATCCCTGTCGGTCCGCCGGTTGTCCCGAATTCATTCGGGATCACTCAGCTCCGCCAAGGCGTAAACCGGAAAAGGAAATACAAGCATGGCTCTTCCTGAGTTCTCCATGCGCCAGCTGCTGGAAGCAGGCGTACACTTTGGTCACCAGACACAGCGTTGGAACCCTCGCATGGGTCCGTTCATCTACGGATCGCGCAACGGCATCCACATCATGGACCTGACACAGACCGTTCCAATGCTGGACGCGGCTCTGAACGCTGTTCGTGAAACCGTCGCAAAGGGCGGCCGTGTTCTGTTCGTTGGTACCAAGCGTCAGGCCGCAGGCCCGATCGCAGACGCTGCCGAAAAATCGGCGCAGTACTACATGAACCACCGCTGGTTGGGCGGCACGCTCACCAACTGGAAAACCGTTTCGCAATCCATCAACCGTCTGAAAGAGATCGACGAAAAGATGGAAGGCGGCGCAGAAGGCCTGACCAAGAAAGAGCGTCTGGGCATGGAACGTGACCAGACCAAACTTCAGGCTTCGCTGGGCGGTATCCGTGACATGGGCGGCGTTCCTGACCTGATCTTTGTTATCGACGTCAAAAAAGAAGCACTGGCCGTTGCCGAAGCCAACAAGCTGGGTATCCCGGTTGTGGCCGTGGTTGACACCAACTGCTCGCCTGATGGTGTTGATTACATCATCCCCGGAAACGACGACGCCGCTCGTGCGATCTCGCTGTTCTGCGACCTGATGGCGCGCGCTGCTCTGGACGGCATGACCGCTCAGATGGGTGCTGCCGGTGTTGATCTGGGTGCTTTTGAAGAAGCACCAGTCGAAGAAGTTGTGGCCGAAGAAGCTGCACCTGCCGCCGACGCACCAGCAGAAGCGTAATAATTCTGATACGGGGGCAGGGTAGTCCCGCCCCCGGACCCAATTTTTTGACGAGGAGAGCCAAGATGGCGATCACAGCAGCTATGGTCAAAGAACTGCGCGAAATGACCGGCGCAGGCATGATGGATGCAAAAAAAGCCCTGACCGAAACAGATGGCGACCAGGAAGCAGCAATCGATTGGCTGCGCACCAAAGGTCTCGCCAAAGCCGCCAAGAAATCCGGCCGCATCGCAGCCGAAGGTCTCGTGGCCGTTAAAGTTGAAGGCAACAAGGGCGTTGCCGTAGAAGTGAACTCTGAAACCGACTTTGTTGGTAAAAACGCGGATTTCCAGGCGATGGTTGGCGGTATCGCTGACGTGGCCCTGACCGTGGCTGACACCGACGCGCTGTTGGTGGCTGACATGGGCGGTAAAACCGTTTCAGAAGTTGTCACCGACGCGGTTGCCACCATTGGCGAAAACATGTCCGTGCGCCGCATGGCCGTGGCCGAGGGCGACACTGTTGTGTCCTACGTCCACAACCCGGCCACCGCAGGCATGGGTAAAATCGGTGTTCTTGTGGCGCTGAAAGGCGGCGACGAAGCGTTTGGCAAGCAGGTTGCCATGCACATCGCAGCAGCCAACCCACAGGCACTGTCCGAAGAGGTTCTGGACCCAGCCATCGTCGAGAAAGAGCGTAACGTTCAGATCGAGATCGCGCGTGAATCCGGCAAGCCCGAGCAGGTGATCGAAAAGATGATCATCGGCCGCATGAAAAAGTTTCTCGCCGAAGTGACCCTGCTGGGTCAGGACTTCGTGATCAACCCTGACCTGACCGTTGAAGCAGCGGCAAAGGAAGCGGGCGCCGAAATCGTTGGCTACGTCCGCATGGAAGTTGGCGAAGGCATCGAGAAAAAAGAAGAAGATTTTGCAGCAGAAGTTGCAAAGGCAGCTCAAGGCTAATTTCTTTTTTGACGAAAGTTTGGGCCGTTCGTGAAAGATCACGAACGGCCTTTTCTTTTTTTAATCAAAGAATAAGAGCGCGCATTTCATGTAACTGATATTGCCGTCCAACAAAATAAACTGCGCCGCAATAAATGCGACGCCGCCCCTTTTTCGCGGCCTCCATTACATGGGGATGGGGGAGACCGAATAAAGGTGTCAGCTAACACACCAAAATAGGTGCGCGCTGACGTCCGGATTGATTACCGGTCAGCACCAAGAGCTCCTCTATAGCAGAGATAAGCACCGAATATGTTCCAAGGCCAAAGCCACCACTCACGGAACAACCCTAATATGCTAAAATTTACCCCAACATAACAAGTCGGGTTTACCATACTTTTGACGCTGATCTGCGTCAAGTGGTCGTATCGGATTGATATATCTGATGCATGAACGATGCTTTGAGAAGTGCTTGCGCCGTTGTTTCGACATTCATTGCATCACGGGCGAGTCGCAGGTGCTTTTCCACTGTTGCAGGTTTGCGACCGATCAATGTTGCAATATCTTGAATAGTCTTGCCATCGCCAACCCATTCCAGAACCTCTCGCTGCCGTTTGGTCAGCGCGCGCTCTGGGTAGGTATAGGGAAGGGAGTGTATCTTGAGATGAGCTATGTTGTTGATAAGCTCGATATCGCGCCCATCATAGCGCCAAATATCATCCACATCGGCTTGGCTCAACCCTGCGCGAGCCCCCAAAGAGATCGCTCCCTTGGTCCGCGACGACACCGCCGGAAAGCTGATCGTGTAACCGGCAACCAGCCCAAATTGACGGTTAACATCATACACTTTGCGCTGCATCGGTGTCAGGTTACCACGATCAACAGCGTTCTGCACGAGGCTCCAGCTTTGGGCGCCGGAATTGTCCAGTGTCCATTCCATCATCGGCCCGTGAAAATACAACCCGTCGCCCAAAAACCGATCAAGGTAGTCCCGTGGGTGATTGGAAAGAATGAAGAAATCCTCGACATCGCCAAGCGATTGCCCAACGCGAAAATTGGTATAGCCGTAGATGATCTTGTCAAACCCATATTCGCTCATGCGCAGAACATGCATGTCCCACAAAGCCTCAAGGCTAGAGACATTCATTATGGCTTCAATGTAATCAAGTGTGGTTTGCATACCCAACCAATAGTCAATTTTAGTGCGCGTTGCGATCGAGTAATCTCTGTGTCCGGTGGCTCTCAGTATCTGAAAGGTTAATTGACTGTCTACAACGGATTGAAGGTCTGAGAGTGCAATACTTTGGTCGTATGTCAGTATCCGTTAATTAACAATGACTATCCGCTTGTTGCGCGCCAAGTTCCGCTTCAAAGCGCACGGGCCAATCACATTTGGCCCGTAACTCGCCTCTGCGATTCCCAAAGTCAGCTCACCGTTTGCGCTTATCGTCGGCGTCAGCTCTATCGGGCATACGATTGCCACATGAATGCTTGCTACCGAATGCATCTTGATACAGCGCTCGCCGAGGGCAATTCAGGCAAAGCCATTCCGTTACGATTGCCGTTCAACTCACTGAAGTTGCAAAATGTCAGGAACGCAGAGCTGCCTTTCGGCAGGCATTTGGTCCGCACCATCTGACCGCTTAAGCCGCTTCGGCCCGTCTTTGACTTTGATCTTTGGGTCGGCCAGTGGCCCCTTTATTGTCGCCGGCCAAGGGCTCCTGGACAGCGGATCTCCAATTTTACGGGGCTGCAAGCTCAAGTCCAGTTCTTTGCTGGTCAAATTTACCTGTCCAAAAACAACTACTTGCACCTGATCGGTTTCCAGCGTGGTCGTTTTGGTTGAGATACTTCCGTTAGAGACACTAAACGGCGCACGCAAACATACGATGGGCGCAACTTTTTGTTTTTCTTTAGAAAAAACCCATGGCAATAGCCCCAGACCGGCTAGGTCGAGAAGTTGGGTTTCAATGGACCCATCATAGAGCGAAACCGTAACATCTCCCGCCATAGATCGCACAAAATCTTTGACGGTCTCCGTCCCGCCGGTAAGGTCGAAATCGGCATGAATTGTGCCGCTTGCGCCTTTTTGAAAGTTCAGGCTGTGCAAGATATCATCCAGTTGCCAGCCTCCCGCTTTGCCAGACAAGGCAAGACGATGTGCATCATCATTTAGGTCCATGTGCCCATTTACGTGGAAATGCCCGCCTCCGTACTCAAACTCCAAAGGTCCAACTCTTAGATCGCTTTCGTCCAGCGTAAGTTCGCTTTGTAAGCTGCTGATGCCTTTGGCACCTTCGATTTTGCGTAGGTCAACGCCGATATCCATGTTTAGGCCCGACAAGAGAACGGAACGTCCGATCGGTTTGAGTGACACATCGCGCAACGGGCCAGAGGTTTCGTCATTCTGGGCGTTTACGACTTCTTCAGGAGCTGTATCGCCCGTGTCCGAGTTCCCAAGATTTCTTAATTGCATTGCGGCCAGAATGATTGTGCGAATTTGTTCAATTTTGATCAAGTCGCTTTCGATGCTTCCCAACAACACAGGGTTGGTCGTGGCATCATCAAGGTCGGCGGAAAATTTAAGGGCTGAGTCAGCAACGGAAACGTCAGCGTCCGCATTCCAATCTGCCCCTTGACTGCGCAAATTGACCGCAAAACTGGCTGGCCCGGTTTGTACCGGCTCCAGCGACAGGGCTTGTAGAAGTTCGGCTCCAGAAGGCACGTTGACTTCAATTCCTAAATCTATGTCCTCAAACTTGAGAACGTTGCTCACCGTTCCATGAACATCGAGGCTCCAGATATCTGTTTCGCTTGTTTCACCGTCCAAATCGGTCAGGGAAAGCTGGTTGAGGTCTCCATTTATGTGGAAGACGCCCGAAAACTTTCCAAGTTGATCATCCGGCCCCAACAGCTCTGGCGAAATCAAACTGCTTGCCGGAATGTCCAATACACCCTCTGCCGAAATACCTTGTACCTGTAATGCGTCCTCGACGGATCCATTCAAAATGATGATCGGATTCGAGGGGACCCCGATACGCAGATTGACGTTGCCGACGCGCAAGGCTCCATTTGGTGTTCTGGATATCCCCGAAAATGCAATTGGTGGTGGTCCTTCGCCAGAGGTATCCAGGGTAAATCCATTGGTTTTTATGACCATTTGGCGCTGCGGGGTTTCCCCCGGTACGCTGTCGATCACCATATCAACAGCAATGAGTTTGAGATCCTTCCGTTTTTCAGTCGGTGCGGGTTCCGCATCTTCGGGATAAAGTCTGATGCGAGTCGCGAGTGAAACATCGGCCGGGTTTCCAAGCTCACCGATGTGCCCTGTCACAGCAAGGCTTTGACCTCCAGCCAGCTGAACGCCTACATCAACATCATCGATGCGCGCTACGTCGTCCTTGATCCTATAGGTTGCACTGATACTTCCAGTCCCCTCTAAAACGCGGTTCAGCTTCAGTACATTTTGCAACTGCCCAAGTTCGCCAATCTCAATCGCTGTCTTTACTTCCATTTCGCTGACTTCAGCGACTTGATTTGCGGCGATAGAGAAATGCTCAAACTCGACCAGCACCTGGAATGGGGCATCAGATGGAAAACGGCCCTGCACTTCGTAGGGTTCGCCATTCAATGATCCCGCTCCAAAAAAAGAAGCGTCTTGGCTGGCGTTTCCACTGTTCCCAGTCAGTTCCGAAAGTTTCAGATCCAAATCCAGACCGTTTATGGCATTTTGGTAAAGGACTGTTACGTCGGCCACATCAATTTTTTGATCTGAGAGTATTTTGCGGGTCATAGCCTCAGGTGTCTTGGAAGGGTTCGATGGGCCGCCCGTTTGTGGGGGCATTCCCTGCCAAGTGGATGTGCCATTCTCATCCGTAAGGAGATTGAGATGAACGCCAGACACTGTGAAGCCGCTGAGAGATAAGCGACCATTCCACAAGTTCTTGACTGAAACATCGAAATCCAATGTGTTTATGACAGCGAGGTCAACGCCATCCACTGCTGCGCTCGGAAGACGCAAGCTGCCCGCGGACACTGCAAGGTTTTTACCAATGCCTATTTGCACCCCATCTTCTATCAAAACCGGCTGGCCTAGGTTTTTGGCTATCAGGTTCTCAATGAAAGCTGTCCTCATGGATGAGAACAAGGCTGACGACAGGAGGAGCCAAGCAAAACAGACCAAGACTACGGCAACGATGCCCAATACTGCGAAACCTTTTGCCACGAGCCGCATGGGCCTCTCCCTTGTTTTCAGATGGTTGCAAAATCAGCCTAGATCAAATTTGTCTTTGGTTGTTTAAAATTCTGATCTCTCCGCATTTAGGTATTCTGCGACGCAATTTGACCGAGAGTTTTGCAGAGCGCGCTTGATCCTGATGCGGACGCCGCGCGGCTCATATTTTCGATCACCTGGAAATCATCCAATACCCCGTCGCCAAAACGAATGAGAGCGTATGCACAGATAAAGGTGGGGGCATCTGGAATGGAAAGTGCGAGTTAGATCGGTGGGTAAAGGAGATTCGGGGCGGGGATCGACCCGCCCCGAAAGCCGGTTAGCCCAGCGTGTTCTTGTAGAATTTGCCGTCTTTCATAATGACGCGGATGGTGTCGAAACCTTCTTCGCGGGGCTCTGCGTCAAACCACTTTGACTGGGCGCCCAGAACAGAAAGGTCTTCCAGTGGGTTTCCATCAACAATCAAGATATCGGCATAAGCTCCTGCTTCAATCACTCCCAGTTTTTCAGGATAAGGATTGCGTTGCCCCGTTAGCTGGGCCAACTCGCCCGCCGTCGAAGTTGCAGAAACCAGCATTGCATGATTACCGAACCAGTCGGCAAACTGATACTTTTCGAAATCGCGATGCGCGCGCCCCTGATCGATCGTTGACAGAACTGTATCAACGTTGTGCACGACTTTGGGCTTGTACTTCTTGACCAGCGCGATGAGATCTTTGCTTTGGTCCTGCGCAATTGTCAGTTTGTCGCCTGCCGGAGTGCCCTTTGCAAAGTTGGGATGTTCAAACAAGATCGGAGAGAAACCAGCGGTGTTGAGGGACCAGAATACTCCTTCATCGGCCATGCGTTTCACGGTTTCCTCGGTGACCATCTGGCCGTGTTCAATGACCTTCACGCCAGCATCCAAAGCCATTTGGACGGTCTCGTCCGTGTAAGCGTGTGTGAAGGCGTAAGTGTCATAAAATGCAGCGACCTCTACAGCTGCCTTGATCTCTTCCACACCGTAACCGATGGACCAAAGCGGGTCCAATTCTGAAGAGACGCCGCCGCCAACCGTGAGTTTAATCTGAGTGGCCCCATAGCTGAGGTTCCGTCGTGCAGCCGCTCTGATTTCGTCTACTCCATCTGCAACGACTGCAAGATTGAGTTGCTCTACCTGAGCGACTGGGCCGCCCTCAGCTCGAGCACGGGGGCTGCGCCAGTCGGTGTGACCGGATTGCGGACCGATGCATGCACCACTCGGATAAATCCGCGGACCGGCAAGGATACCCTGATCAATAAGTTTCTTCATTTCATCGCCTTGGCCACAGGCATCCCGAACCGTCGTGTAACCATCCATCAGATAGTCGCGCGCATTTGCGACCGCCATTGCTCCCACACCGTCCCAATTGGCGTACTCCGCACCGCCAAAGCTTGTGAACAGCCCAGTCAGGTTCAGGTGAACATGGCTGTCGATCAGCCCGGGCATCAGCGTGCGCCCACCGCCATCGATAACTGTCGCGCCGGGCGCGTCAATTGCGCCGATCGAAACTTGCTTGATCAGATTACCCTCGACCAGAACACTGGCGTTTTCGATACGGTCTTCGCTAATCCCGTCAAAAACATGCACATTGGTGAACAAGGTTTGAGCAGGGCCATCCTGCGCAAAGGACGCGGACACCGAGAGGGCAACAACGCTTACCGCCGTAAAAATTCTTTTATATACAATCATTTATTCTCCTCCTGTGGTTTCGAAAATCGCTGCGCGGTGCGCCGATTTTCTGTCACCCCATGCGACACTCGGTCGAGTGTGTTTTTGTAGATCACGCCGTCTTTCATGATCAGATCAAAGTCGTTTTTGTAGCCTGTCATGATCATCGCATCTTCGACCGGGTTACAATCGACCAGCAGAATGTCGGCATAAGTGCCTTCAGCAATCACGCCAAGTGGGCCAACGGGGTAGGGGATTATCCTACCCGACAGAGCCAGCAATTCAACG
The DNA here is from genome assembly GCF_003014475.1 of Shimia abyssi. Lineage (GTDB taxonomy): Bacteria > Pseudomonadota > Alphaproteobacteria > Rhodobacterales > Rhodobacteraceae > Shimia > Shimia abyssi. The sequence continues at coordinate 115,311 of NZ_PYGJ01000006.1, forward strand.
GCGTTCGAAGTTGCTTGCTTAAGTTCTTCGTGAGATGGCCCGCAAATTTTTTCCACACGATAAAGTCTACTAGATTTTCCGAGCCAACGCCGCGGCCGCATCTCCGGTTTACGAGGTTCACACAGGTCGACCCAAAGAAACCCAACGCCGTCACACAATCCCTGTTTGTCTAAGGGAAACACGCCACTTTCAGCGCCTCGAGGAATTTTCATGTCACGGTATCATCAGGTCTGACCGATGCGTTTTTGACCAGCATCTGGATTTCTCTGCCACATCGGGTGCTGTATTTTAGCCCGAACCAAATTATTCTGCGGGTCAGCGAAACGTTCGCGTTATTCTGGACAAAGACCTTGCGGCGCATCGAGACTCTCTTGCAGGGCTGAATGGCCTGATAAGGATCTACTTTTCAGTGCCGTACTTTGGCGCGAATGAGCTGTTCAGCCTTTGAGGTTACACCGGGTGACACTGAACACCAGTGCACCTAGCTAACCTCGGTGCAAAACGCAAAGGCTGGCCAGCTTTCGTTCTAAGCGTAAGGTATATTTAACATAATCATCATTATGCGTATTATGTACACGCAGCCAACAGGCAATACGCATTCATGCTTTTGTGTTGAATACCGCAAGGAGATTTGCGTTAAGATAAATGCATAATATTTTGTTTTATTTACCTAAAACAATTTCACCCCAGAGCATATCCTGCACCGCGCACGGTACGCAACGGATCGTCTCCGCCTTGCGAACACAACGCTTTGCGCAGTCGTCCAATATGAACATCCACTGTGCGGCTGTCGACATAGATGTCGCGGCCCCAGACACGATCCAGCAATTGCTCTCGGCTCCAGACCCGTCCGGGCTTTTCCATGAACGTTGTCAGCAACCGGAACTCTGTCGGGCCCAGTTTCAGTGGTTTGTCCTGACGGGTCACCCGATGGGTTTCAGCGTCCAGCAAGATATCCTGATACTCCAGCCGCTGCCCCACAGCAGCCGGGCGTACGCGGCGCAACTGGTTGCGCACACGCGCCATCAGTTCCATCACCGAATACGGTTTGACCACATAGTCATCCGCTCCGGTTTCAAGGCCCCTCACCCGGTCCACTTCTTCGCTGCGCGCCGACAGCATAATCACCGGAACACCCATTGTGGCGGTTCGGGTCTTCAGACGGCGACAGATCTCAATGCCCGATATACCCGGCAGCATCCAATCGAGCACAATCACATCGGGGTTCACTTCTTCGACCAGCAGCAGCGCCTCGTCGCCATCCGCCGCTGTCTCGACCGCAAACCCTTCGGCCTTCAGATTATAGGCCAGCACCTCGCGTTGTGCCGGTTCGTCCTCAACAACAAGAACAGTAGGAAGATCGTTGGCCATGGCCATCTTGCTCCGAAAAATGTCTGGATCAGTCGACTTCGTATTTGGTCGCCTTTGGGCGCGCCTCGTCCGGGAACTCGCCGGTGACAAGGTAAATCACCTGCTCAGCGATCGAGGTTACATGGTCGCCCATGCGCTCGGTATTCTTTGCAATGAAATGCAGGTGCATACACGGCGAGATGTGGCGCGGGTCTTCCATCATGAACGTCAGGAACTCACGGAAAAGCGCATTGTACATCTGATCAATTTCTTTGTCGCGCTCCAGTACATTCTGCGCAAGCTCCGCGTCACGCTGAATATAGGCGTCCAGCACGTCATTCAGCATCAGCTGCACTTCGCGCGCCATACGCCGCAACGCGCCGCGCGCGCCATCAACTGGCGTCATATGCACCAGAACCGTTGTGCGCTTGGCCATGTTCTTGGCATAGTCGCCAATCCGCTCAAGGTTGCCGGCAATTTTCATTACCGACAGGACCACCCGCAGATCCACCGCCGTCGGCGCGCGCAAGGCAAGTACCGTGGCACATTCGTCGTTGATCAACAGCTCAAGCTCATCAATTTGCTTGTCCGCGCTGCGTACCTGCTCGGCCAGCTCTTCGTCCTGATTTTTTAAGGACTTCGAGGCATCCAGAATGGCCGCCTCGACCAGTCCACCCATTTTCATGACCTGCGCCTGGATCGCCTCCAGGTCGCGGTCAAAGCCCGTAACGATATGTTGCTCGTTCATTGGTCCGTCTCCTGTTACCCGATCCGCCCGGTGATGTAGCTTTCTGTGCGCTCATCTTTCGGGTTGGTAAAAATTTGCGAGGTGTCGCCATATTCCACAAGGTTGCCCAGGTGGAAAAACGCTGTTTTCTGGCTCACCCGTGCGGCCTGTTGCATCGAGTGGGTCACGATCACCAACGCATATTGATGGCGCAGCTCGTCAATCAACTCTTCCACCTGTGCGGTAGCAATCGGGTCCAGCGCTGAACACGGCTCGTCCATCAACAGTACTTCTGGCTCGGTCGCAATCGCGCGCGCAATACACAGGCGCTGTTGTTGACCGCCCGACAACCCGGTGCCCGGCGCATGAAGCCGGTCTTTGACTTCGTTCCAGATCGCCCCGCGTCGCAGAGATTTCTCAACGATTTCATCAAGATCGGCCTTGTTCTTGGCCAGCCCGTGAATGCGTGGGCCATAGGCCACGTTGTCATAGATCGACTTGGGGAACGGGTTGGGTTTCTGAAACACCATCCCCACCTTGGCGCGCAACTGCACCGGGTCGACCTTCTTGTCACATATGTCTTCTCCATCCAAAAGGATGTCGCCTTCAACCCGGCAGATATCAATCGTGTCATTCATCCGATTGATACAACGTAGGAACGTCGACTTGCCACAGCCCGACGGGCCGATAAAGGCGGTGACTGATTTGTTTTCAATGTCGACATTCACGTCCTTGATGGCGTGGTTGTCCCCATAGAAAACCTGCACATTGCGTGCGGATATTTTGGTTTCTGTCTGGTCCACGGTGTCCCCCAGCGTGTTTGGTGCATCATACATGGATTACTGTCCTTGGTTTACCAGCGGCGTTCAAACCGGCGACGCAGGAAAACTGCGAGAGTGTTCATCGTTACGAGGAAGATCAAGAGAATGATGATCCCACCCCAGGCGCGTTCGTAATAGGCCGGGTCGGCGCGCTTGGCCCATTCATAAATCTGCGCCGGCATGGCCGAATTCGGGTCAAGCAGGCCACTGGCAATGCCGTCCGGTGCATTCGACGCGATATAACCTACCATCCCAATCAGCAGCAATGGCGCGGTTTCCCCAAGCGCCTGCGCCAGACCAATGATCGTGCCGGTCAGAATACCGGGCGCGGCCAGCGGCAGCACGTGGTGAAACACCGACTGCATTTTGGATGCCCCTACCCCCAACGCCGCGTCGCGGATCGACGGCGGCACGGATTTCAGCGAAGCGCGCGTCGAGATAATGATCGTTGGCAACGTCATCAGTGTCAGCACCAGACCACCCACCAATGGCGCGGATTGCGGCAGGTGGATGAACTGAATGAACACGGCCAGACCCAGAATACCAAACACAATCGACGGCACCGCGGCGAGGTTTGAAATGTTCACCTCAATCAGGTCAGTCCAACGGTTCTTTGGCGCAAACTCTTCCAGATAGATCGAGGCAGCCACCCCAATCGGCAACGCCAGAAACAGCACCACCAGCATCATGAAAAACGAGCCAATCATCGACACGCCGATCCCGGCTTGCTCGGCCCGGCTTTCAGAGGCATCCGCGCCAAAGATAAAGGCCGGGTTAAAGGTCTTTTTGAGAACTCCCGCCTCCATCAGACCGTCGACGATGTCGAGGTGTTCGGCATCAATATTCTTGTCCCGCGCCAAATCTTCCCGCTTCACGCGGTCCTTGAGGTAGCCATCCACCCGGCTTGAGGCGAGGAACTTGAAGTCCACCGTCTGACCAATCAGCGCCGGATTCTCGATCACTGAACTGCGCACCTGCGCCGCCGCCGAGGCCGAAATCAACGCCTTCATGTCCTTGGACTTTTTCAGCGGCGTCTCGATACCGGCATCTTCAACCGCCTTGAGAACGGCGTTTTGGATCAACGGGTTATAGCCAAAGGTCGACACCTTCTTGATGTCGTCAATGTTGCGCTCGCCCTTTTTGTCCAGCTTGGCCGGATCCAGATAGACCGGCACCTTGATAAAGGTCTGTTGAAACGCACCCGCGCCGCTGGTGATGATCGCATAAAGCAGTACCATCAGAAACAGGATCCCCGTCGCGATAGCAACAACCCCATAGGCGCGAAACCGTTTTTCGGCGGTGTTGCGTTTTTTGGTGCGCGCATCAACCGAAGTCAGCGAGCCGTGGCGCGATTTTGCACCACCATTAGGAAGGCTTGCATCGGTCATTCGTACTGCTCCCGGTATTTGCGAACGATATAAAGGGCAAAGACATTCAGGCCCAAAGTGATAACAAACAGGCTGATCCCCAGCGCAAAGGCGACCAGCGCCTCAGGTGAGGCAAAGTCACTGTCGCCGGTCAACTGGCTGACGATCTTGGCGGTCACGGTGGTCATGGCCTCAAACGGGTTCAGCGACAGGCGCGCGGCGGCCCCTGCCCCCATAACCACGATCATTGTCTCACCAATCGCGCGGCTCGCGGCCAGCAGGATGGCCCCCACAATGCCCGGCAGTGCGGCGGGCAGGATCACCTGTTTGATGGTTTCCGACTGTGTCGCACCCAAACCGTACGATCCGTCGCGCATCGCTTGCGGGACGGCGTTAATGATGTCATCCGAAAGGGAGCTTACAAACGGGATCAGCATGATCCCCATGGCGATCCCGGCGGTCATCACCGCACGCCCGCCACTCATCCAGCCCAGCCCGTCCTGACCAAACACCGACACCAACATCGGCCCAATCGTCAACAACGCGAACAGACCGTAAACGATGGTCGGGATCCCAGCGAGGATTTCCAAGAGTGGCTTGGCTATGCCACGCACGCGGGGCGTGGCATATTCAGACAGGTAGATCGCGGCAAACAGCCCCAGCGGAACCGCCACCAACAGGGCAATGAACGAGATATACAACGTACCCCAAAGCAGCGGCAGAATGCCCAGCTGCGATGTCCCACCCCGGCCCGAAAAGGACGGTGCCCATTCCAACAGCGTAAAGAAATCAAGCGCCGGATAGAGCCGAAAGAACTCGGCCGTGTTGAATATCAGCGACAGCACAATGCCAATCGTGGTCAAAATGGCCACCGACGCGGCCGCAATCAATAGCGCCAGAATGCCCTGCTCAACTGCGTTGCGCGCCTTGTACTCTTTGTCACTCTGACGCACTGCCATCGCGGCAGCGCCCAGTGCAATGGCAATGACCAACACCGTCATAACCCAGTTGGCAGTCGCGCTCATCGCGCTAAACGCTTGTGCGGCCTGAAGAATGGTTTGCGTGATCTCGGCCGTCACAACCTGTCCCGCCTCTTTCAGGCGTTCGCTGATCATCGCCGGATCCGCCTCCGGATCCCGCGCCAGCCCCGCCTCAAGCGCTCCCGAGGCAACTGCGTTTTCAAGACCAGATGCAGCGCGGCGCACTTCGGCCATCACAAGGCCAACCGAAGACCCTTCCTTGATCTCGCTTTGCGGGATCATACCCGCCACGCGACTTTCCAGAACGATGGGTTGAGCGATCAACCAGACCGCCATCAATCCAAATGCGGGGACCACCACTTTCATGGCCACATTCCAGCCGTAGTAATTCGGCAGAGAATGCAACTGACGCGCTTCACCCGCTGCACTGCTCAGCGCGCGGGTCCGTCCAAACAGAAAGCCGACAACACAAATCGCCAGCACAATCATACAAAGCCAGAAAACGGACATCGGTCCCCCAGAGATTTCTCGACGCATCAAGAGTGAAAAAAGAGGCGGCAACAAGCGCCGCCTCTGATCTTGTCAGCCGATCCCGATCAGGATCGTGCAGTTGGGCTTAGCTATCGCCGCCCATGATTTTTTCGTCCGCAATTGCGTCCTGTGTCTCGACCAGAGCGGGGTCAGATACCAGACCGTACTCAGCCAGCGGGCCATCGGGGCCTGCGATCTCGTCTGCCACAAAGAACTCAGCATATTCTTTCAGACCGGGGATCACACCGATATGCGCTTTCTTGACGTAAAAGAACAATGGGCGCGACACTGGGTATTCACCGGTCGAAATGGTTTCGGTGGTGGGTTCAACACCTGCCATCGTTGCCACTTTCAGCTTGTCGGTGTTGTTCTCGTAAAATGCGAGGCCAAACACGCCGATGCCGTTTGCATTCGCGTCGATCGACGCCAGCGTCTCGGTGTAGTCGCCATCGATGTCTACGGCGCGACCGTCAGACATTACTGCCAGACATGCGTCTTCCGCGTCGTCTTCGGACATACCGCCCGCGATCATGGCTTCCATGGCGCCAGTGGCCTCACAGCCCGCTGCAACAACTTTCTCTTCAAACACTTCACGTGTGCCGTGCTTGGTGCCGGGGATAAACGCGAGAATGTCTTCGCTTGGCAGGTCAGAGTTAAAATCGGACCATTTTTTGTGAGGGTTGTCGACCAGCTTGCCGTCAACCATCACCTTGGGCGCCAGCGCATTAAAGATGTCAGACTGCGTAAAGGCGTTATAGGCCGGGCCTTCGTACTGGCTGGCAAATACGATGCCATCATAACCGATGCGGACTTCGATAATTTCGGTCACGCCATTTTCGGCACAGGCCTTGATCTCTTTTTCGCGGATCTTGCGCGATGCGTTTGCAACGTCTGTGTGCTCGGTGCCGACACCTTGGCAAAAGCGCTTAAGGCCAGCGGATGAGCCGCCCGATTCAACAACCGGTGTTGGGAAATCAAAGTTTTCGCCAAACGCTTCGGCAACGATCGAGGCATAAGGCAGAACGGTCGAAGACCCAGCAACCTGAACCTGGTCGCGAGCAGCAGCAGAGGTGGCGGCAACGGCAGCAATGGCCAGAGCGGAAGCGGTCAGTTTGACGGACATATGTAATTCTCCATTTTATCCTGACTGCTGTTTAGCAGTCTTGGAGCGTGACCTAAGTCGTGCTGGCTAAGCTTTTGTGACAGGTATGTAACGCTTTTATGACAACGCTGGACCGAGACACAAATTCCGTCACTTTTTTGGCAAAACCACCTGAAAACTGCTGCCTTTACCCAGCTCACTTGTGATCGACATACGCCCACGGTGGCGATTCACGATGTGTTTCACAATCGCAAGGCCCAACCCCGTACCGCCCATCTCGCGTGAGCGGTGGGAATCGATTCTGTAAAAACGCTCTGTCAGGCGCGGAATATGCACCGGATCAATGCCCGGCCCATTATCCGCAACGCTCACCACTACCGCGGGACCACGCAACGCACTGTCCCGGTGCACCTCCGTAAGTGTCACTTTGACATCCGTGCCCTGCCCGCCATATTTCACCGCGTTCTCGGCAAGGTTTGTGAACACTTGGGTCAACTGATCGGCATCCGCCGGAATGTGCACCGCCTCGTCCGGCCCGCTCAGCAACAGCCGACATCCCGCCTCTTCTGCCAAGGGCGTCAGGTTACGCACAACCGAATTCAGCAATCCTCCAATATCCACCTGATCCGTGGGCCGCAGGCGCGAATTTTCTTCCACTTTGCTTAGCGACAACAAATCCCCAACAAGCCGGTTCATTCGGCTGGCCTCGCCCGCCATCGTTGCCAGAAACCGCGTTTGTGCCTCCGGGTCATTACGCGCAGGCCCTTGAATGGTCTCAATAAACCCAAGTATCGCCGTCAGCGGCGTACGCAGCTCGTGACTGACATTGGCAACAAAATCGCGGCGTATTTGGTCCAGCTGGCGCAACTCGGTTACATCACGGAAACACACCAGCACACCGCGCCCCATTCCACCGTCGACATAGCCACAGGTCACATCAAACCGATGCTCCTGTGGGCCTTCGCTCTGATAATAAACAGCCCGCTGTCTTGCCCGCGTCTCCAGACAGTTTTCCACGGCTGTGTTCAGACCCGGCTGGCGAAACACCAGGATAAACGGCAAATCCTGACGTGCACGCGGCTGCAAAGACACCGCCCGTTCATTCGCGCCTCGAACACGTCCATCAACGCCAACAAACACGGCAGGCAACGGAATCGCATCCAGATAAGAATTATCAAAACCGTCTTGTGTCATCATACTGTCTTTTCCTCAGGACCGATCACCGCCGACTCATTATTCGGACACAAATCCTGCCGACGTGACAGTTTCATGAAGACATCACACGTCTGCGCCAATAATCACCGATCAATAGGTAGTTACCGGCTGCATTCCATTGGCAAACCGCGCCGCGTTTTCCTGATAATGTCGCGCACTACGGCGCAGGCCGCCGATTGCCGACTCATCCAAGGTGCGCACCACTTTGCCCGGTGCGCCCATCACAAGACTCCCATCGGGGATTTCCTTGTTCTCGGTGATCAACGCCCCTGCCCCGATAAGACAGTTTTTGCCAATCTTGGCCCCGTTCAGAATGATCGCGCCAATCCCGATCAAAGTGTTCTCGCCAATCGTACAGCCATGAAGCATCGCCTTATGCCCAATCGTGCACCCCGGCGCGATGGTCAGCGGACAGCCCGGATCGGTGTGCATCACCGTATTTTCCTGAACATTAGTGCCGGCACCAATCACGATCGCCTCGTTATCCCCGCGCAGCGTGCACCCAAACCATACTGAGCTTTTGTCTTCCAGCACCACATTCCCAATCACATTGGCATCCGGCGCAATCCACGCGGTATCGGCAACTTTGGGACTGATATTGTCCAGTGCATAAACGGTCATTGCATGTCCTCAAACTCAGCTTGCAGTTTTCGCACGTGATCCACCAGCGCGGGCTGTTGAATACGGCGCAAACGGGTGGCGGTGACGATAGAGATCAGATCAGCCTCAGTGGTGTCCAGATCATCGTTGATCAACACATGGTCATAACTGCCCCAATGGCTAATCTCGTCCCAGCTTTTCTGCATCCGTTTGGTAATCACCTCTTCGCTGTCCTGCGCACGGCTAACCAGACGTCGGTGCAGCTCGGTGATCGACGGCGGCAGAATAAAGATCGACAAAGTATGCTGCCCCAGATCCGAATTACGGACCTGCTGTGCGCCCTGCCAGTCAATGTCAAACAACACGTCCTGCCCGCCCTCAATGGCCGATTTCACCGGCCCCTTAGGGGATCCATAGAAATTCCCAAACACGTGTGCGTGTTCCAGCATATCGCCGTTGGTCACGTCACGTTTGAAATCCGTCTCGCTCATGAACCGGTAATCCTGCCCGTCCACCTCACCGGGACGGGGGGGGCGCGTCGTGGCAGACACTGAAAACGCGATTGTCGGATCCCAGGCGCGCAACTGCTTGGACAACGTCGACTTTCCAGCACCCGAAGGCGAAGACAAAATGATCAAAAGGCCACGTCTTGATGTCATGATTTATTCCACGTTCTGAACTTGTTCGCGCATTTGATCGATCACCGTCTTGAGGTCCAGCCCGATCCGAGTCAGCGCGACAGATTGCGCCTTGGAACACAGCGTATTGGCCTCGCGGTTGAACTCCTGCATCAGAAAATCCAGCTTGCGCCCCACAGGGCTGCCCTTGGCCAACAGCTCTCTGACGGCCTCAACATGGGCGCGCAGCCGGTCCAGCTCTTCGGTGACATCCGCCTTGACCGCAAGGATTGCCAGCTCCTGTGCCACCCGCGCCTCATCTGCGCCATCTGTGTTCTCCATCACCCGCGCCAGATTTGCTCGCAACGTCTCTGCCGCCTCGGCGCGCCGCGCCTCTGCCGCCGTCGTTGCCGCCGCCGTCAGGCGCTCAATCTCGCTCAACTGGTCGCTCAGCACAGCCTCCAGCGCTTTGCCCTCGGTCTGGCGCATGTCCACAAAGGCGCTTAGCAACTCCGGCAATTGCGCCGTCAACGCCGCGCGCAACGCCGGGATGTCCTGCTCCTCAGAGGCCGTTTCCATAACTCCGCGAAATCCCAGAATATCCACGCTGCGCGATGCCGACAGGGCAATCCCCTGCTCTGCCGCCAATGTTTCGGCCTCGTTCAATGCATTGAGCACCGAGGTCAGCTGGACCTTGTTCAACGCCAACGTGCCCTGGCTCTCGTCGCGTTGCACCCGCAACCCAAGGCTGACCGACCCACGATTCAGCGCCTGACCAATCCCGGTACGAACGGCCGGTTCCAACCCCTCGATCCAGTCGGGCACTCGTAGGCGGATATCCAGCCCCTTGGCATTGACCCCGCGCATATCCCAAGTCCAGCTATAGGCGTCGTGCGCACCCTTAAGCGCGGCAAATCCGGTCATCGAGTTCAGCATGACGCCTCTCCTACTTCAAATTCTGTCAGTATCTAGGGGGTTTTACACAGCAAGAGCAAGCAAACCGCGCGGCCATAACACCGATGAGTTAACCAATTGAGGCGTATTTTCTCCCATTTTGGGGAAAATTTGTCATATTAACGAGGTGGTAAGAAAGATGGTCCAAAGGTTAAGACGCCGGTAGAGACCGTTTTTTGGGGATGTATAAACGGTAAGGGTGAGTGGTGTGGCCATTTTACGGGGAAACAAATCAAATATTACGGACCTGCGCAGCCATCCTGTGCTGGGTGAGGTGCAGGCCTATTGGGACGCATTACGCGACAACGGCAAACTGCCCTATCGTTCCGATGTAGACCCGCGCGGCATTCAACGGGCGCTGAAACACTCCTTTATACTGGAACAAATCGCGCCGGGCATGGCCAAATTCCGCGTGGCCGGACAAACCCTGTCGGACCTGATGGGTATGGAAATGCGCGGAATGCCGGTGTCCGCCCTGATATCCACTGAAACCCGTGAGGCGTTCCGCCGGTCGCTCAAAGACGTCTTCGAAGGCCCCGCGACAGCCAGCCTGCGCCTGCGTGCCGATGGGCAATTTGGCCGTCCGGGGCTGGACGCCCAGATGCTCTTGTTACCCTTGCGGGGTGACAACGGCACCGTGACCCGCGCGCTTGGCGCGATCGTGGTCGAAGGGCACGTTGGGCGCGGTCCGGCAAAACTTGATATGACAGGCAGCTTCCTGCGTCAGATCGACAGCGGCGAAGAAAAGCGGACATTGACGCCAAAAGCGCCTGAAGCAGCAGCAATTGTCCCCGTCACCAAACCAACCCGGCATCCACATCTACGGTTGGTCGTGACGGACGGATAACACTCAGAAGGGTGTAATCACCGGCAGATAGGAGAACCGATCTGTCAAAGAAAAGGCGGGGCCCACTGGACATGGCACCCCGCCTTTTTTGTTTTTTAAGAGCAGCTTATCGCAGAAACTTAAACTGCCGCCGCCGTCCGGATATCCCGCAGGCTCGACAGCTCTTCCGCTACCAGGAACGCAAGCTCCAGCGACTGCGATGCGTTGAGACGCGGATCACACGCGGTATGGTAACGATCCGACAGATCCTCTTCGGTCACCGCGCGCACACCACCGGTACACTCGGTCACGTCCTGGCCGGTCATCTCGAAATGCACGCCACCAGGCACAGTGCCCTCGGCCTTGTGCACACCAAAGAAGTCGCGCACCTCGCGCAGCACACTCTCAAATGGCCGCGTTTTGTAACCGGTGGCCGACTTGATGGTGTTGCCATGCATCGGATCACAGGTCCAAAGCACGTTTGCGCCCTCTTCCTGAACCGTTTTGATCAGGCGTGGCAGGTGCTCACCCACATTGCCCGCCCCAAAACGCGCGATCAGCGTCAGACGCCCGGCTTCGTTTTCGGGGTTCAGCTTGGCCATCAGCACCTTCAGATCTTCAGCTGTGGTCGTTGGACCGCATTTCAGACCAATCGGGTTCTGCACGCCACGTGCAAATTCCACATGTGCGCCATCCGGCTGACGGGTACGATCCCCGATCCAGATCATATGACCTGACCCGGCAAGCCACTTGCCCGAAGTCGAATCCAGGCGTGTCAGAGCCTCTTCATACTCCAGCAACAACGACTCGTGGCTGGTGTAGAAATCCACCGTGCGCAGTGCGTGGTTTGAATCGCTGTCCAGCCCAGCCGCCTTCATGAAGTCGAGCGTGTTTGAAATGCGATTCGCCATATCCCGGTATTTGGCCGCGTTTTCACCTTCGGTGAAACCCAACGTCCACGAATGCACCTGATGCACATCCGCATAACCCCCGGTCGAAAAAGCCCGCAACAGGTTCAGCGTCGCTGCCGCCTGTGTGTAGGCTTGCAGCATCTTGGACGGATCCGGAATGCGCGAACCTGAGGTAAAGGCCAGCTCGTTGATGATATCACCGCGATAGCTCGGCAATTCCACGCCATCGACGGTCTCTGTAGGGGCCGAACGCGGCTTGGCAAACTGGCCGGCCATGCGGCCCACTTTAACCACAGGCACCTTGGCGCCATAGGTCAGCACCACCGCCATCTGCAACATTACCTTGAATGTGTCGCGAATCCCGTCCGCGCTGAATTGCTCAAAGCTCTCGGCGCAATCGCCACCTTGCAACAAAAACGCTTCGCCACGAGATGCGGCTCCCAGCTTCTGCTTGAGCGAGCGCGCTTCCCCGGCAAAGACCAGCGGCGGATAGCTTGCGAGCTTCGCCTCGACGGCGTTCAGCGCGTTAAGATCCGTATAGTCAGGCATCTGAATCCGGGGCTTATTGCGCCAGTCAGATTTTTGCCATTCTGCCATTGTCTTTACTCCGATTGGACAGGTTGAGCGGCCCTTATACAAAAGCTCTTGAGCGAGGACCAGAGTTGAAATATGCGGCCTTGACGCGCCGCGTATAATCAGCGCTAAAATCATCTACCCACCAAGACGCTCCCGACTCGAACGTCAGGCGCAAAAGGAAGAAAAGCATGTCGCTCAAGGCTACCCGACAGGCCGAAACCACGGACAACAAATCCCGTAGGTTCGTTTTCGTAATGCTCGAAAATTTCACGCTTTTGTCGTTTGCGTCTGCGATCGATTGTCTGCGTTTGGCCAACCGCCGGTTGGGGTGGGATTATTACGAATGGCAACTCGCGACAGAAAATGGCGAGGTGGTGAAGTGTTCCACCAATACCACCTTCAAACCAGACACCGGTTTAAACGAACTGCACCGCGATGACACCGTTATGATTTGCGGCGGCATCGATATTCAGGTCGCAACCTCCAAAAGAATGCTGAACTGGCTGCGTCGTGAGGCCCGCAAGGGCCTGCAGATCGGTGGCTTGTGCACCGCCTCCTACACCTTGGCCAAGGCGGGATTGCTGGACGGTAAAAAGGCCACGATCCACTGGGAAAATCAGGACAGCTTTATCGAGGAGTTCGAAGAGGTCGATCTGTCCAAGTCGGTATTCACCATCGATGGCAACCGCATGACCACCGCTGGCGGCACGTCTTCGATTGACCTGTTTTTACAGCTGATCGCTGACGATCTGGGTGAAGACGTGGCCAATTGGGTCGCGGATCAGCAAATCTACAGCTCAATCCGCACCGATCAGGATTCCCAACGCCTCAGCGTGCCAACCCGCATTGGTGTGCGCCATCCCAAACTCTCGATGGTCATCCAGATGATGGAAGCCAACATAGAAGAGCCGATAAGCCCGTCGATACTGGCCAAAGAGGTGGGCCTTTCAACACGCCAACTCGAACGCCTGTTCCGCCGATATCTCAACCGCTCGCCCAAGCGATATTACATGGAACTGCGGCTGCAAAAGGCCCGTAACCTGTTGATGCAAACCGATATGAGCGTGATCAACGTAGCGCTGGCCTGTGGCTTTGCCTCACCCAGCCACTTCTCAAAATGCTACCGTTCGCATTACGAGACCACGCCCTACCGCGAACGCGGCAGCCACGCGGCGCGTCTGTCTATCTGACGTTGGCCTAGTCTCTTTAGAACAGACTGAAAACCGAATGAAACTCGGTGTTGTATTCAATATGCAGCACCCGGCGGCTGTCGTTTTGCGAATGCATCAGCACATAAACATAGAAATACTCACCCTTGTCAGTCCAATAGGCCAGCATCTCTTGGCGGAACCCACCTTTGAGCGATTCTGACCGTACCGTGTCCTGCCCGGTGAAGACGTCAGAATAAAGCTCGGTTAACTGCGCGTCCAACGTGGCGATTTCGTCTTGGCCCAACTCAATATCAGGCCGGAGAAACGCAATCGCCTCGCCCAGCTGGCCTTGCATGATAAACTCATTGAATTGCGCCAGCCCTTCGTTGAACGATGTGCGCTGATTGGTGCGCCGCTCAATCGTCAATGGCTGCGTCGCGGCCTCATCTGTCTCTGCGCTTTCAGCGTCGCTAGACGTGTCATTTGTCTGGGCCATCCCGACCTGAGGTGCAAACAGCGCGACAGACAAGGCAACGGACAAGGCGTAAATTTTGGGGCGCAACATCGGCTCTCCTGAAATTGGCAAAACGAATTCGCTTCCCGCTGACGTTAACCAGACGGGCGCATCCGGTAAAGAGCGCCGCGGTCTTCAGACAGAAACCAAATGCTTCCATCAGGCGCTTCTCGAACATCGCGCACCCTTTTGGTGCGGTTTGATTTTATTTTCTCACGCTCTTTCAGTGTGTTACCAGACATCCTTGAGATGTAGTCGAATTTCAGACTGCCGATAAAAATATGCCCGCGCCAATTGGGCCACATTTTGCCTGAATAAATCATCATGCCCGACGGCGCGATCGACGGGTCCCAATAATACGCGGGTTGTTCCATTCCCGATTTTGACGTGCCCTCGCCAATTTTGCCGCCGCTATAGTGCTCGCCATAGGAAATGACTGGCCAACCAAAATTGGCCCCTTTGCGCACCCGGTTCACCTCGTCCCCGCCTTTGGCGCCATGTTCCACCGCCCACAAACCACCACTCAAATCCATGGCCATCCCTTGTGGATTGCGATGCCCATAAGACCAGATTTCAGGCTCTGCGCCCGCGCGGCCCACAAACGGGTTGCCAGACGCCACCTGCCCCGATTTTGTAATCCTCAGGACAGAGCCATTATGCCGCCCCAGATCCTGCGCCGATGGCCGGTCGCCCCGATCCCCGACCGTGACATACAGCGTGCCGTCCCGCCCCTCAACCAACCGAGAGCCAAAATGCCGCCCGCCACTGCTGCCCCGCGTGATCTCAAAAATCACCCGAACATTACTTAGCCGACCACCATCCTCCGACAACCGCGCCCGCGCCACCGCCGTGCCCGCACCTCCGCTTTGCTTATGTGCCAGCGTCAGGAAAATCTGCCGCGTTTGTGCAAAATCACGCGGCACCAATACGTCCAACAACCCACCTTGCCCTTGCGCCACCACCTTTGGCACACCGCTCACCCGGTGCACCTTGCCTGCGCTGTCCAGCCTCTTCATCACCCCGTCACGCTCGGTGATCAAAACATCACCCGACGGCAGAAACCCAAATGACCACGGTTTCTTTAACCCTTCAGCCATCGCGTCCACAGCCACGCGGCCCTGTGACGTTGAAATTGACTGTGCCGTGGCAAAACTTGCCGACAGCATCAGAGCAAGGCTGGCGATCAGGCGCATAATCAATGACGTTCTCCCACAAATCACAACTGTCACGACCCTATCATGGCCGCTCTGCAAGTGAGGGGGTTACGTGATCAAATTCCAGTCAGTTCACCCCTTTTCTTTTTAAAATCCCGCGCATAGGCTCCAAGCAGGAAAAAAGAACCATAATGGGAGAAAACAAATGAAAAAATTCCTAATGGCCACCGCCGCAGGTGCCTTGCTCGCCGGTGCTGCGTCTGCTGATGAAGTTAAACTGGGTGTGATCATGGGCTTTACCGGCCCAATTGAATCGCTAACCCCGGCCATGGCGGCTGGTGGCGAATTCGCCATGAAAGAAGTGAGCGACTCTGGCAAACTTCTGGGCGGCATGACCGTGACTCCGGTTCGTGGTGACTCAACTTGTGTTGACGCGGGTGCTGCAACAGCGGCTGCTGAACGCCTGATCACATCTGACGGCGTCAAGGGTATTGTCGGCGCAGATTGCTCCGGTGTGACCGGCGCGATTCTGGCAAACGTGGCCGTGCCAAACGGCGTCGTGATGATCTCGCCCTCCGCCACCTCGCCTGCGCTGTCTTCGGCAGAAGACAACGGCATGTTCTTCCGCACCTCGCCATCTGATGCCCGTCAGGGTCAGGTTCTGGCAGACGTGCTCAAAGAAAAAGGCATCACCTCGGCGGCGATCACCTATACAAACAACGACTATGGTAAAGGTCTGGCTGACGCGATCTCTGCGGCCTTCCAGGCAAATGGCGGCGAAGTCACCGCAACCACCGCTCACGAAGACGGCAAAGCCGACTATTCTGCCGAAGTTGCAGCACTCGCCTCAGCTGGTGGTGATCTTCTGATCGTGGCTGGCTACGTTGACCAAGGTGGTGCTGGTATCATCCGTGCCTCGCTCGACACTGGCGCATTTGACATGTTCGCTCTGCCCGACGGCATGATCGGCGCATCGCTCGAAGAAGCGTTTGGTGACGAAATCGAAGGGTCCGTTGGCACCGTTCCCGGCGCGGAATCCTCTGACACTACTGCAATCCTCGAAGGCATCGCGTCCGACAGCTACGACAGCTCCGGCCCCTACATCGGCGAAAGCTATGACGCCGCAGCCCTGATCATGCTGGCCATGCAGGCCGCTGGTTCATCAGAGCCCGGCGACTATGCCGCCAAGATCATGGACGTGGCCAATGCACCCGGCGAACAGATCGGCACTGGCGAGCTGGCAAAAGGTCTCGAAATCCTCGCGAATGGCGGTGAAATTGACTATGTCGGTGCAACCGGTGTTGAACTGATCGGTGGCGGCGAAGCGGCTGGCGGTTACCGCGAAATTGTTATCGAAGGTGGCAAGATCACCACGGCAAAGTACCGCTGATCGCTACGACTTGACGAAAACACAAGCAGTCCGGCTTGCCCGGGCTGCTTTTTCGCTATAGAGCGCGCAAAATTTCGCGCAAACTGGCGACTCTATGGGGGACAATTGAATGATCAAGGTCGAGAACCTGCACCGTCACTTTGGCGGATTTCGCGCAGTTGATGGCGCCTCCCTTGAGATTGAACAGGGTTCGATCACCGGCCTGATTGGCCCAAATGGTGCTGGAAAAACCACCCTTTTCAACGTGATAGCAGGCGTTCTTGAACCAACTTCCGGCACAGTGTCGATGGCAAGCGAAGACATCACTGGCCTGCCACCCCACGAACTGTTTCACAAAGGTCTTCTGCGCACCTTCCAGATCGCGCATGAATTCTCGTCCATGACCTGCCGCGAGAACCTAATGATGGTACCCGGCGGCCAAAGCGGAGAGGCGCTCTGGAACACATGGTTTGGCCGCAAACGCATCGCAGACGAGGAACGCGCCCTGCGCGCCAAAGCCGACGAGGTGCTGGAGTTCCTTACAATTGAACATCTTGCCGATCACAAGGCGGGTCAGGTTTCAGGCGGTCAGAAAAAACTGCTTGAACTCGGCCGCACCATGATGGTCGACGCCAAAATCGTCTTTCTTGACGAGGTTGGCGCAGGCGTAAACCGCACCTTGCTCATGACCATCGGCGACACAATTATGCGGCTCAATCAGGAGCGCGGCTACACCTTTGTGGTGATCGAACATGACATGGATTTCATCGGCAAAATCTGCGGCCCCGTCATCTGTATGGCCGAGGGCAAAGTTCTGGCCGAAGGCACCCTCGCCGAGATCAAGGCCAATGAACAGGTGATAGAGGCATATCTGGGCACAGGTTTGAAAAACAAGGACAAGCTCGGCGTATGAAACCCCTGCTCACCACAGCCCTACTGGCACTCGCACCATTGGCCGCCCAGGCCGAAGAACACATCTTCCGCTGCTATTTTGACTGGGTGTGTGACCCCAACACCAAATGCAATCACGCAGGCGAAGACATCCGCTTCAAGATCAACATAGAAACCAACGCGGTCAGCCGTATCGCGGGCAATCCGCTCAGCGACTTTGACCTGATCATCGGCGACCGCGCCATCACGGTGCTGGAACGCCCAATCTCTGGCGGCACCACGACAACCACCATTCTGACCGACAATGGCGACGCTGTGCACAGCGAAAACGCCGTTGACGGTCGCAGCCTCGTCCCACGTCAGTACCTGGGCAACTGCATCCTGTCCTAGGAGGGCATCATGAAATCAAGCGCGACAAACTGGGGATGTGCATGAGCAACGGAGCCTATGACGACCGCGGCAACAAAGACGCCTCTATCACCAACCCCAAGGGCACCGGCACCATGACCCCGGCCGTCGGGACGGGCAAGGAAATGCAGACCCGGAACGCATTCCTCGTCGGCGACAGCATGACCGGTGGCTACGGCAAGTCTGGCCCTGACATTCTGCATGACTGCACAATTGCGGTGGATCCCGGCGAAATTGCCGTGATCGTCGGCCCCAATGGCGCGGGCAAATCCACCGCCATGAAGGCGGTCTTTGGGATGCTTGATCTGCGTCAGGGCTCGGTACGGCTGGATGGCGAAGATATCACTAACTTGTCGCCGCAGGACCGCGTAGTCAAAGGTATGGGCTTTGTGCCCCAGACCAACAATATCTTCACCTCGATGACCGTCGAAGAGAACCTCGAAATGGGCGCCTTCATCCGCAAGGACGATTTTTCCGAGACGATCCAGCAGGTCTACGAGCTTTTCCCGATCTTGGGCGACAAACGCAATCAGCCCGCAGGTGAACTCTCTGGTGGCCAGCGCCAACAGGTCGCCGTGGGCCGCGCGCTGATGACTCAGCCCAAGGTTCTCATGCTGGACGAACCGACCGCAGGCGTCAGCCCCATCGTGATGGACGAACTGTTTGACCGCATTATCGAGGTCTCCCGCACCGGAATTCCCATCCTGATGGTTGAACAAAACGCCCGCCAAGCGCTTGAAATCGCGGACAAAGGATATGTTTTGGTACAGGGTCGCAACGCCTATTCCGGCACCGGCAAAGCACTTCTGGAAGACCCGGAAGTCCGCAAGAGTTTCTTGGGAGGATGAGATTGGGCCGTCCTGTCAAATTCATCGGCAAAACTGCGCGACTCCGTGCCTGCGGACGGCCCGGTGATGCGTGGCGGCCTGCGGTCATGACCCGGCGCCTCGGCTGGATGTTTGCGGCGGTATTGCTCAGCGCCCCTGCCTTTGCGGCAGAACCCTACTGCGCGGTTGCTGAAATCTGCGCAGGTGTCCCTGAAACCTGCACCCCCTCAACCAGCCGCGTCATAATCGCCGCGCTGGACGAATACAAAGCCACCGTACAGCTGGACGACGGCCCGAAACACGAAAGCACCTATCTTAGCCTGAACCGCGTGTTGACCCTGATTTTCCGCGTCAACGAAGATGATCACCAGCTGCGCATCTACGAGGATGACAGCTTCTCTTACCTGATCTCTACCCCCAATATCGCGGCCAAGAACGGCAAAGAACATCTGGTCTATCGCGGGACATGTGTAGAAGGATGACCCAATGCGCCACATGACAATAACAAACCAAGAGGCCCGCTGATGGATTTCCTCAATGCCATCGTGGCACTTTCCAATTTCGTTCTAATCCCCGCAATCGCCTATGGCAGCCAACTTGCCCTTGGCGCGCTTGGCGTGACGTTGATCTACGGCATCCTGCGGTTCTCAAACTTTGCCCATGGCGACACAATGGCCTTTGGCGCCATGATTGCGGTGCTGGTCACTTGGGCCTTGCAAGGCATGGGCGTCAGCTTTGGCCCCCTGCCAACCGCCCTGCTCGCCCTGCCCTTTGCCATCCTCGGCACCATGGCGCTGGTGCTGATCACCGACCGCGTGGTCTATCGGTTCTACCGAGAGCAAAAGGCCAAACCGGTGATCCTTGTGATCGTGTCCATGGGTGTGATGTTCATCCTGAATGGATTGGTGCGCTTTATCATTGGCCCCAATGATCAGAAATTTGCAGATGGTGAACGCTTCATCATCTCGGTGCGCGAATTCAAGGCGATGACCGGCCTGCGCGAAGGGTTGGCGATCAAGACCACCCAAGGTCTGACCGTGGTGGTTGCGATCATCGCCGTGGCGCTACTCTTTTGGTTCCTCAACCGCACCCGCACCGGCAAATCCATGCGCGCTTATTCCGATAACGAAGACCTCGCCCTGCTGTCAGGTATCAACCCCGAGCGCGTGGTCATGTACACGTGGTTGATCGTGGCCGCTCTGGCCACTACGGCGGGCGTGCTCTACGGGCTTGATAAAACCTTCAAACCTTTTGTCTATTTCCAACTGCTCCTGCCGATCTTTGCCAGCGCCATTGTCGGCGGTCTGGGCAGCCCCCTGGGCGCGATCGCAGGCGGCTTTGTGATTGCCTTCTCCGAAGTGACAATCACCTACGCATGGAAAAAAGTGCTCGTTTACCTGATGCCAGAACCACTCGAACCCTCGGGCCTCGTGCAACTGCTCAGCACCGACTACAAATTCGCCGTGAGCTTTGTCATCCTGATCGTGGTGCTCCTGTTTAAGCCAACCGGTCTCTTTCAGGGGAAATCGATATGAGCGACATCATGAAAAACACGCTTTTGTTCGCAATAGTTGGCGCGCTGATCATCCTGACCGGGTTCATGCAAAGCTGGAACTCGGCGTTGACCATTCTCAATATGGGGCTGATTTCGGCCATCATGGCGCTGGGGGTGAACCTGCAATGGGGTTTTGCCGGGCTGTTCAACGTTGGTGTCATGGGCTTTGTAGCACTCGGAGGTCTGGCTGTGGTGCTCACATCCATGGCGCCCGTTGGCGAAGCTTGGGCCGCAGGCGGAACGCGAGTGATCGTTGGGCTGTTGGCTGGCGCGGGTACCATCGTTGCCGCCGTGATGGCGCAACAACGTCTGGCGGCAGGGCGTACTCGCAACCTCATATTGCTGGTCATCCTGATTGGCGGCTTTTTCCTCTACCGGGCTATCTTTGATCCCGGTGTCGCCGCTGTCGAAGCGGTGGACCCTGCTGCCACGGGCTATCTTGGCGGCCTTGGCCTGCCGGTGCTATTTGCATGGCCCTTTGGCGGCTTACTTGCCGCCGGCGCGGCGTGGTTGATCGGCAAAACCGCATTGGGCCTGCGCTCCGACTATCTGGCCATTGCCACATTGGGTATTGCCGAAATCATCATTGCTGTGATGAAAAACGAAGACTGGCTGGCGCGCGGTGTCAAAAACGTCAACGGCCTGCCGCGCCCCGTGCCTTATGAGATTGACCTGCAAAACTCGCAGTCGTTTGTCGATAGCGCACAGGGGTTTGGCCTAGACCCGGTCACGGCCTCAACTCTTTTCGTGAAACTCAACTACGCCCTGCTGTTCTCGGTGGTTTTGATCCTCATTCTGATCATGGCTCAAGCCGCATTGAGATCTCCGTGGGGCCGCATGATGCGCGCCATCCGTGATAACGAGGTCGCCGCAGAAGCCATGGGCAAGGATGTCACCCGCCGCCATTTGCAAATCTTTGTGCTGGGCTCTGCGGTTTGCGGCATTGCCGGAGCCATGATGACCACGCTGGACGGTCAGCTGACACCCGGTACCTACCAGCCATTGCGCTATACGTTCCTTATCTGGGTGATGGTGATTGTAGGTGGCTCGGGCAGCAATCTCGGCGCCGTGCTTGGTGGATTCCTGATCTGGTTCTTCTGGATTCAGGTGGAACCAATTGGCCTTTGGCTGATGGAAACGATCACCAGCGGCATGGCCGAGGACAGCGGGTTGCGCATTCATCTCTTGAACAGCGCCGCGCATATGCGGCTGCTCACGATGGGTGTGATCCTGTTGCTCGTGCTGCGATTCAGCCCGCGTGGATTGATCCCTGAGAAATAGACCCGGACGAATATATCAAAAACGCACGCCCAATGGGCGCGCGTGTTACAGGACCACTGAAACAGCAGTCACAAGCTTTTATCCGCCGGGCGGTGAGTAAGCCGCGGCCCCTTTCTGGGCCATTTCCATCGCCTTGAGTGCCTGAGCCGGTGTCATCAGTTTGGTTGTTGATCCAGACGAAAACGCACCCGAGGCGCCAATGATCATCGAAACAGCAGCAACAGTTTCGTCATCAGGCGCTTCAACGATTGCGACAATATCCTCTTTGCCCATCGCAAAATACATCGAAATCAGCGAACCACCTGCCGACTCTATCAACGCCCGCGCCGGGGCCTCGCGATCTTGTGGGTTGGCCATCATGGCTTTCATGGCGTCGCTATTGTAGCTCGCCTGGAACATATAATGGGGCATGTGACGATCCTCCCTGATGTCACGCATTCCCAGCGGCGATCGACGTTTTTCCCACTGCCCCACGCCAAATATCGCGTGCTGAAAATCAATAGAACCTGCAACTATGCGGCAAGTCATGAAGGTATTTGGAGCAATCAGGTTATCCGCCAAGAGGGCAAAATCCCCTTGGCTCAGTGAACTCTATCACGGTTTCGTGAATTCCCCAAACGGGGGTTATCGCCCCTTGAACAACCCGCCCAATATGCCACGCACCATGCGACGTCCTGTGGTGCCAGACAGCTCCTTCATCACCATCTTACCCATGGCGGCACCGAAACTGTCATCGGCCCGGATACGCATCGAACGCGAGCTGGATCGGCTCACGCGTGACCCCGAATAGCGCCGCGCCGCGCTAAACTCGCGCCGGGCCGTATCCTGCTCCTCTTCCTGTTGTTCCGCCACCTCTGCGGCCTCTGCCGCTTTGGCCGCCCGTTCGCGCAGGATTTCGTAAGCCGAGCGTCGATCTACCTCGGCCTCGTATTTTCCCGCCACAGGGGAAGTATTCATCGCCTGCGTTCGCGCTGCTCCGTCCAATGGGCCCAACTGTGAACTGGGTGGCCGGATCAAGGTTCGTTCCACGATCCCCGGCACCCCCTTTTTCATCAGCATAGATGTCACCGCCTCGCCCACGCCTACTTCGCGAATGGCCTCTTCGGTGTCAAAGCGCGGGTTTTCGCGATAGGTCTGCGCCGCCAGGCGCAGCGCGCTGCGGTCACGCGCGGTAAAGGCGCGCAGCGCGTGTTGCACCCTGTTGCCCAGCTGACCCAGAATATCCTCGGGAATGTCATCCGGGTTCTGCGTCACAAAATACACACCCACCCCCTTGGAGCGGATCAACCGCGCGACCTGTTCAACCTTGTCCACCAAGGCCTTCGGTGCATCCTCAAACAACAGATGCGCCTCGTCGAAAAAGAACACCAGCTTAGGCTTGTCGGGATCACCCACCTCGGGCAGCTCCTCAAACAGCTCCGACAACAGCCACAACAGGAACGTCGCATAAAGGCGTGGCGCCGCCATCAGCTTGTCCGCAGCCAGAATGTTGATCTGCCCGCGACCATCCGCCGTGGTGCGCATCAGATCACTCAGTTCCAACGCCGGTTCCCCAAACAGCTTGTTGGCCCCTTGGTTTTCCAGAACCAAAAGACGCCGCTGAATCGCACCAATCGAGTTCACCGAAATATTGCCATAGCGCAACGCCAGCTCAGCCCGGTTTTCCCCAACCCACACCAGCAGCGATTGCAGATCCTTAAGGTCCAGCAACGGCAACCCCTGTTCATCCGACAGGCGGAAGGCGATATTGAGAATACCTTCCTGTGCCTCGCTCAATTCCAACAGGCGCGCAAACAACAGCGGGCCCATTTCCGCAACAGTCGTGCGCACCGGATGGCCCTGATCTCCAAATAAATCCCAGAACGTGACCGGAAATGGTGCATAGGCGTAATCATCAAACCCAATTTTCTGCGCACGCGACGTGAAAGCGTCGTGTAATTTGAACCCGGCACTGCCCGACGCCGCCAATCCCGAAAGATCACCCTTTACGTCGGACAGGAAAACCGGCACCCCAGCCGCCGAAAATCCCTCGGCCAGAATTTGCAATGTAACCGTCTTGCCGGTGCCAGTTGCCCCCGCAATAAGCCCGTGCCGATTGGCATATTTCAGGGTAAGCCCTTGTTTTTCAGCATATTCTTCACCACCGCCACCTACAAAGACCTTGCCGTCCATATGTCATCGCTCCCAATCGTGAATGACCGTTACGGCCCTAGAATACATTCTTAACCTTTCTCTGCCAGTCTGATGTGTATTCTGCGGCCATATCCTCCTTGGCTGTGGATGACTTCCTCCCTGTCAGACTGGGCCGTGCCAGGTGCACGGCCATTTTTTTTGAGCAAAATCAGCAAGGAGCCGGATTTTTGCTGTTGACGCTTAGTTCAATTACTCGTAGCTTTTCGGCAATGAATAAGTCGGCCAGTCCGACGGGGAGTGAAAAGACGAAAAAGGGGCCTTCTTGGCCCCTTTTTCTTTTGTCCGTTTTTCAATTAATTCACGCCTAATATTGCAAGGATTTGATCAGTTCCCGTCAGGTCCGGCCTGACAATCCCCGCAAGGCGTGGTAATCGATCCTAAAAGCAAACACAGCACGGATATTGTGATGCCCAAATTTCAAACCCTCGTTCTTTCTTTTGTCGTATCAATGGCTGGATTGCCCGCGCTTTCTCAGGGGGTTGGGTCCTTGTCCGATGGCTCGCTCTCCATGGGGCAAAAAGTGGAAGAGGCACCTGCCGCCCCGGCCGCCGCGCCCACGCAAGAGGCCACGTCTGAAATTATCGGTGACTGGGATCTGCAATGCGCCGCCGCTGGCCCCGAGCCTCGTCCCTGCCGCATGTACCAGCTTTTGCGCGACCAATCCGGCAACGCCGTGATCGAAGTCACGCTTTTCAAACTTAAGGACCCCGCAGGCGAGGCAGTTGCAGGCGCGACTATCGTGGTGCCCCTGGAAACGCTTTTGACCGGCCAGCTGACCATGGCCGTGGATGGCACCAACGCCACAAAATACCCGTTTTCCTTCTGCAATCAGGTCGGGTGTTTCGCCCGCATTGGGCTGTCGCAGGCCGATGTCGACGCCATGAAAAAAGGCAATGCAGCAACGCTTTCTGTCATTCCGGCCATCGCTCCGGACCAACTCGTTTCCGCCACCATGTCCCTGAGCGGCTTTACCAAGGCGTTCGACAGCGCCGCTCCTGCATCGGAATAACCAAGCAAAAGGGGCGTCTGGTCTGGGTGCCTCCCGTCTCGCCCCCCGCGCTTTCGCCGGATAAAAACTAAAATAGTATAGAGTTTACAATCGAGCTCCCTGCGTATGGGCGCTTGTGCGAAATTTAACTTCGACTATCGCATATTCCCACAAAAGCTTACGGCGTTCGCTGAAAGGCCACCCCGCGGCATTCTGGCCAAAAGCGCGCTCAACATCGCTCACCGAGAGATCATAATAGACAAAGCAACAAATTTCGATCGTTGCGGCGGCACTCAGGCACGTAAGTTCCGTGTTTTTTCTATTGCCTCAGCCCAGCCCGATTTCCTCTGACCACAACATTGAAAATAACCTTGCGCATTGATACTGCTGTGGTTCTGGGTTCAGAGCGGGACACATTATGACCAAAACAATCCTCTTCCTGACCGGCACGCGCGCCGATTTTGGCAAGCTCAAACCACTTGCTGTGGCGCTACGCGATGCGGGGTTTGACGTGTCATTCTTTGTCACCGGGATGCATATGCTTGACCGTTACGGGCGCACCAAGATCGAGGTGCATCGCTTGCCCGGCATCACTGTGCACGAATACCTCAACCAGCGTCCCGGCGATCCGCAAGACATTATATTGGCCAAAACCGTTGTCGGCTTTTCTGACTACGCGACCGAAACCCGCCCCGACCTTGTGGTTGTGCACGGCGACCGGATCGAGGCGCTGGCCGGTGCCCTAGTGGCGGCCACCAACTACATCCCCTGTGCCCATATCGAGGGCGGCGAAGTCTCTGGCACGATTGATGAAATCTACCGCCATTGCAACACCAAGCTCGCCAGCCATCACTTTGTTTCCTCGCAGGATGCGAAACGTCGTGTGATGGCCATGGGTGAACCCGAAGGCGCGGTGCATGTGATCGGCTCCCCCGAGCTTGATTTTCACGCCGACAACAGCGGTGTGACATTGGCCGAGGTCAAAGAGCATTACGACATCCCGTTCGATAATTTCGGGATCGTGGTTTTCCACCCGGTCACATCCGAACAGGCCAGTATGGGTGATCAGGCGCGCGCGCTGTTTGGTGAACTCGACGCATCAGGCAAGAATTTCATCGTGATTGCCCCTAATAACGATCCCGGCTCTGACGACATCTTTGCGACGCTTGCCGATCTGCCCGCCGACCGGTTCCGCCAATACCCATCCATGCGGTTCAACCATTTTTCCGAGTTAATGAAAAACGCCGCCTGCATGATTGGCAACTCATCCGCCGGTGTACGCGAGGCGCCGTTCCTCGGCCTGCCCTCGCTTGACATTGGCACTCGTCAGACAAATCGCGCGCAATCGCAATCGGTCTTTTCCTGCGACGCTACCGACCGCGCCTGCATTGCCGATTTCCTGACCAATCAATGGGGCAAGCGCCACGCGCCCCATACCGGCTTTGGCGAGGGTCGCGCCGCAGATCGGTTTGTCGAATTGCTCTCGGACGAAGGGTTTTGGACACAGGGGCTGCAAAAAGCCTTCCACGACCAGACCTGAGAACCAGCTTTCCAATTTCACAACCAGCTTTCGCGCCCAACGGAAGCGCGTAAACCCAGGACAAACACAGGCAAAAACCGCAGGTAGGACCGGTTTGCGGTCGAACCCGCCTGATGCTCTTGCACCGAAAGATGCCCTTACGCGACGGTTTTATCGCTGAGCAAGCCTTGGCAACACAGTGCGGCCGCGAAAAAGCGGTTATTGAACTCGGCCAAATTGCTCCAAATCCAATCCTCCCTTCCGCTGCGCGAATGTCAGGCGTCTCACTTGCGGGTCAATGCGGCCGTTTTGTATCCTGATCGTCCTCGTTTGAAACAAAATCTGTTATTCCGAAAGAAATGTAGTCAACACAGATTGCAAGGTTTCAAATGCCGGATTGCCCAGCCACGGGATGTGATTGGAAGAATCCAAAACCACCAATTCCGCCCCGGAAATACCGGCTGCCAACTTCTTCGCTTCGCTCAGCAGGTGCACACTGTCGTGGCGGGAATGCAGGATAAGAGTCGGGCAAGTGACCAGATGCAGTAAAGCCGCACTGGAATGGGTGTTGATGATATCGCGGCGGCGAACTTCCAGTTCGGCGGACGAGCCATTCTGCATCATTCGAGCATAGGCTTTTACAGACTCAAGAGGCCCTTCTGGCTGATAACTCATCATCATTGCATGCAACAATCCGCTGTCAGGCAGAGCCCAACCTTCTTTGATCAAGGCCCGTAATGGCTCACTGGCACTTTCGGAAGCACCGTCGCGAATGGCGCGCCCATCTACGTAGCCTCCTAACATAACCAATCGCGAAACACGCTCGGGATTCTGGGATGCGAAATGCAGTGCCGACATGCAGCCGCCAGAATGAGAATAGAGCGCAAATTTCTCGATTCCCATTGCATCAGCGAGCCAACCAATCTCTTCGGCTTTTTCCGAAATTGTCAGCCGATCGGATGTTCGTTCGGATTGGCCTACTCCGACGGGATCGTACCGGATCAAAGTGCTGTGCTGTGCAATTTTCTGAAATCGAGTTCGCTCAAATGAAAGCTGCCATTCCGCTTCCAGATCGGTGCTCTGGGTTTCAACCATAATGACAGGCGGGCCTGAGCCAGTGACCGCATAGGCCATTGAATGCCCAGACGGCAAGCGTACATAGCGAATGCGCTGTATTTCGTCGGCCACCGGTGACTCTTGAAGCGTCTCTTCACAAACGTTGACGTCTGCCACCATCTGTAACCCGCGCCGGGCGACGGTTCGAATGATGGCCTGAGTCTTGCCATCATCCCCTACCGCTTTGCGCGCCGCTGCGATGCGGGCGCTGATCGCGCTGTCGGATATGATCCGCCCTTGCCAGACCTGCGCGATGATCTCGTCCTTGTCGATCAGGCGCCCCGGATTGCTCGCCAACAGGGCAAGCAGGTCGAACACCTGTGGTTCGACCAAAACCTCAGTACCTTCCCGTTTCAATACATGGGCAACGTCATCCAGAATACAGTCGGCAAATGAAAATTGCATGAGCAATCGGAACATGGAGATGAGGTTTAAACAAGCCCTAAGCGCAAAATCAGCAAAATCACAGGGGTTTCTAAAGGTTGTCCTCAAGCAAAGGCTGCTGTCTCGCGCGATGCTGAGCCAAACCAAAAACGAGGAGCCGACCAAATGACCTTGATGCCACACACCGAACTTCTGAGCCACACAGCCGCAAAATATCAAACCGCCACCCCTCACGAACGCAAAGCAGAAAAACTACTGCGTAAAAAGCGTTTGAGTCAGTTGGCAAATCTCTGGCAGGTCTTGGTCGGGCAGCGCGCAAGTGTTCGCCCAGTGACAACCAACGCTGTCTCCACATTGAAATGACGTCGGTGCAAAATTTGTAAAAACAGTGGAACCTGCGCCGAATAATTAGCAAGCCCGCATCTGGGTCCTAGGTTCTCCAGATTTCACCGAGCCCGATACGAACGGCCGCTCTTACTGCCGCAAGGCAGCTGACGACTTAGAGCAATTTCTTTGCTGCATCAGCGAAGGAAAACGCTGGATCACCTCTGCTTTGGGCTCGTTGCAGACATTAAAATACGGATTTGGCAACTAAAAGACGGGCGCAGGGTCGCGACCCCAAATGCCAGGTGCCATATTCTCTTCATGTGCCATCGCCCCTACGAAAACGATGTTTTCCGGTGAAGAGGCCAGAGCGTTGCAAACCCGGCAACGTGGGTGTCAGCACACGTCCATATCGACAGTTCCCGAAATCCGCCGCGCCTCCCAGGCACGTGCGATCATCAGGCTGCTTGCGCGCATCCGGTCAAAACGGGGCAGCAACGGATTGCCGGATGTCTCCTGCTCCCGCATCAGCGCCAGAAAGTCGCGCATTGCGCCCATGAACATGTCGTTGCGCTCAAACTCAAACCGCTCAACAGTTTCACCCGTCGCGTCCGCAATCCGCATCTCGGGTGCCAAGAAATCAAGATCAATGATCTCGCTCTGCCCGCGCAAACTCGCCCGGCGCACCGAGACCGGGCTGACATAATCCATGCTCACCGATCCAACGGCCCCGCCCCCCGCCAAAGCCAACTGCGTGGCAAAATCGACGCCCGGAAAATCGCCATGCCCTACAGCATCCACCGACACCAAACCGGCGTCAGGAAACAGGGCCACACCCATATCGATCTCGTGACACAGGTCCAACAACACACCACCACCTTCGGGCTCGGCCGCATAACTCCCGGCAAACGACCAGTTCTCGCGCCATTGGCGCACGTCATGACCGATCTCAAATGAAAACCGATAAACCTGCTCCAGCCCGCGCTCTGCCAAGGCCACCACAGCCGGATGATAGCGCATCATGAACCCGACCATCGACCGCGCCGCCACCGGCGCGCCCGCATCATGGATCGCTTGCGCTTGTGCCTCCCGCCATGCCAGTGGCTTTTCTGCATAAAACGGCCAACCGTTGGCGGCGCACATCTTGATCAACTCAAGCCGGATTGGCGTCGAAGTGGCAATCACCACCGCCTCGATATCGCCCCGCGCCTCAAATGCCGCCCGATCAAACCCGCGCCACCCAATCAGCTCGGCCCGTTCTCCCAAAGCGTCAAGGTTCGCAAAATGCCGCTTGCCGATCGAGCCCGCGCCAATGACCGCAATCACCACGCCGAGAAACCTCCGTCAACATTCACCATCTGCCCGGTCATGTGCCCGGCTTGCGGGCTGCACAGGAAAAGCATCACGTCAGCAATCTCATCGGGTTGCGCCATGCGGTCCTGCATGATCAGCCCGCCAACACGTTTCTGGAACTCTTCGGAATGCCCGTTGAACACCGCCCCCGGCGAAATCGTGTTCACCGTCGCATCCCGTTTGGCCCAATAACCCGCCAGCCACACAGTCAGCCCGTGGATGCCTGCCTTGCTCACACCGTAAGCCGAGAAATTCTTGAACGGCATCCCTTCATAAATCGGGTGATGCGCGCCATTCAGCGCGTACATCGACGCCACATTCACCAGCGCACTAGGCCACTTGCCGACAATATCGCGATCCATCTGGCGCGCGACCATAAAGGCCCCAGTCAAGTTGGTGCGCATGGTTCGCTCAAAATCATGCACGCTGGTGTCGGCAAAATCCGGAAACGGCTTGCCCGCCCCCATCAGCATCTCGCCAGTGATGGCCGCATTGTTCAGCACCACATTGGGTTTCCACCCGTCCGCCATCACACGCTGAAAGATCGACGTGACCTGCTCTTCGTCGCCCACATCCATGTGGTAAAACCCAAAATCCGGATTGTCGCCGTGTGCCTCAACCAACTGATCCGCCCGCGCGCCTTCCAGATCGGTGGCCACAACCTTGGCCCCTGCCTCTAGCATCCGCCGCACATAAGTCGAGCCCAGAACGCCCCCGGATCCGGTGATAAAAATCGTACGCTCGCTCAGGTTCTGCGTCATGTCACTGCCCTTGATTGTTGTTCAGGTGGTCGTTCATCAGGAACTCCACCATCTTGAAATCCAACGGGGAATCGATGTCGATGCAGCGCTCTGGCAGCATCTCGAACGGGATCACCCGGCCTTCGTAGATCGTTTCTGCGCGGCGCAGATAATTTGGATCAACCACATAGGTGCTCGCCGCGTGCTCATACACCGTCGGCGCGGCCTGCCGGGCCCAAACCCCGCCGGGCAGCGGTTTGCTGACATGCAACGCTCCGGTTTCATCCGGCTCCACCAGGTTGAAATAGGGGTTCTTGCGCGCCTCGCACACGCTCATCACCATGTCCGGGCGCTCGTCTGCAAACAGGCGCAACGCCCCGGTGATATCCTCAGGCGCGCGCAACGGCGACGTGCAATCCAGATCCAGAAATGCGCTCACCGGTTGGCCCAACGCGGCCTCGCCCGCATCCAACGCATGTTGCCAAACGCCCCATTTAGGCGCCTCATCCGTGGCCAAATGCGCCGGGCGCAAGCCAATGTCCAGTGCACCCTTCGCCACCGCATGGTCATAAATCTCTTCGTCATCCGTCGACACGACGACCCCGTCGACCATCGGATGTTCCAACAGTTGATCCAGCGACCAGTCAATCAACGGTTTACCGCACAAGTCTCTGAAATTCTTGCGAATAACCCCTTTGGAGCCCTTGCGTGCCCCGATATGCCCCAGGATCATCTCTCAGTCTCCTTCTCGCGCCACCAGCGCGGTGTAATAGGCGATCAAGCGCGCCTTCATCGGGCCAATGGCCTTTTCTGACCAGATCAGCTTGCGACCCTTGCGGTCAACCACTTCACCGCCCTCTTCCATCTCCAACAGAACCTGTCTCTTGACCTCAACCCCCGGCAAGGTCACCGCAATCAACCCGGCCCACCGCGCCCGCACCCAAGGCATCGCCGCACGCAGCCGGATCAACCACGGCCAGTGCAACATGAACTCGGTAGGGAACTTTACCGCCATACGGCGTGGAATGGCCTGCAAATGCTCTTGCGCGCACCAGCTCATGAACCGCTCATCGGCAATCATCGGGCGCACGCCAAAATCACCATGCTCTGCCTGCAACTTACGGAATGTCTGAGCGATATGACCGCATTCACGCGGGTGAAACACCACGATCGACGAATTGCCACGCGCATATTTGCGCTTGTCAGTCATCCGCCACGCCAGCCGCCCAAGCGGCCCAATCGGTAAAACGGCGCTCTGAAACAGCACCACCGCCTTGTCGCTCTTCGGCAAATCCAGAAACCGTGCCATGTCGCCAAACACAACCGTGTCGATATCCATGAAAATCGCTGGCAGATCATCCGGCACAACCCCGGCCTCATACATCACCAGCTTGGCCTGACACCCGCCGCCGCGCATCTCTTCGCGCAGGAAAAAATCCGGAAACCGGCGCTGTACCACACCCGTTTCCAACCCCTGCCGTTCACGATCTGTGATCAAAACGGTGCGAAACGGCCGGCTTGCACTGGCCCGTACGGTCTCGATCAGGTGGTTCACCTCGCCAACACCGTATTTTGTCCCCCAAAGGATCAGGACAAGCTGCCATTCTGCGTCATCAACCATGTATCGCCCGGTCTCTTTGTTCACTTACGCGCCTTCCCAGTTAAAAGCCCCCCCCCGCGCGTTGCAACCTCAAAGCGCTTGCATCACACCCAAGGCGTCATTACCTAAACGGCGTCTTTCCAATGTGAAAAACACCCTTTTTCTACACGGGCCCTCGTCATGACCGCACCCAAACCCAAACTGGGACATCGCCTGACAGACCTCTTCTTTCGCGGTTTTCTGCGCATGATGCTGGCCCTGCCGCTGGAAACACGCCTGCACCTGACCGGCAAATTGACCAGCAACATACTCGCCCCACTAACCGGCTCTCGCCGCCGCATCCGCAACAACCTCGCCCTCGCCATGCCAGAGCTGCCCGCCGATGAGGTCAAACGCCTCACTCGCGAGGTGCCCTATCACATGGGCCGCTCGGTGATGGAGATCTATTCCCACGCCGACCTCAAAGAACACTGCAAAACCAACCAGCTCACCGGCCCCGGTGTGCCCGCGCTGCAAGAGGCACAGGCCACTGGGCGCGGCGTGATGATCATAACCGGTCATATCGGCTCATACGTGGCCGCGCGCTACTCAATGCAGGATATGGGTTTCACCCTTGGTGCGCTCTACAAACCCATGCGCAATCCCGCCTTTAATGCCCATTACGTGGATGCGATGTCGGCCAACGGTTTTCCCATGTTCGAACAAAGCCGCCGTGGCCTCTCTGAAATGGTCAAACACCTGCGTTCGGGTGGGATGGTGGCAATTGTGCTGGATCAACGCATCAACAGCGCGCCTATCCTGTCTTTCATGGACAAACCCGCGCGCACCGCTCTGTCCGCAGCTGAAATGGCTCTGAAATACGACGCACTGGTCATCCCCGGCTATGGTATCCGCAACCCCGATAACAGCTTCACCATCACCGCTGGCGCTCCGATCCCGCACACCACAGCCGCCGAAATGACCCAAGCGCTTAACGATCACCTCGCCGCCGAGGTCCGCAATCACCCGGAACAATGGATGTGGACCCACAACCGCTGGAAAAACGCAGGCAACGACACGGCTGACGAACTGCGCTAACCCGGCGGCACACGCGCATGTGTTCTCAATGTTCCAAAATACCCTCGCCAAAGGCGTCCAAGCGCGGAAAGCCCGACAGGGTGAGAGCTCGCTAGGCCCAGATCCCCTTGCAGAAGAAGAGAATGGCCGCACCGAGCCCTCTGTCGCCAGTGTTTTTGCGTCAGGTGTGCAGTTCATGCAAATCAAACGTCATTGTCGGACCCTCCTGTAGCAACACTTGCGAGAAGCAGGCAGCAGGTATAGAATTTTCTGTATGCACAAAGAGGTTTTCATGTTCCGATTGATTGCATTTGCCAGTCTCTTGTTGCTCATTCCGCTTGCGAAAGCTTCCGCTGAAATCATTCACCTTCACGCCAAAAGAGGAAACATCGAAGGCGTTGTTGCGGAATTGAACAAGGGCGTGCCGCTTGAAATTCGCAGCACCAGTATGACAAGCGCACCCGGTGTAACGCCCTTGTTTGTCGCCGCAAAATTTGGGCATGTGGACTTGGTGCAAGAACTCCTCGCACGCGGTGCAGATCCAACAATCTTCTTCTTTCAGGATGACGGCGCTTATACAGTCGGTACAGCCCTTCACCACGCGGCGGGATATGGCCACATCGAAGTGGTCAAGTTACTTATCAAAGCAGGTGCCGACCCGGCCAACTATGAACAATATATTGCCACTCCACTGCATCAGGCGCTCCGAGGTGGACATAAGGAAGTTGCAGAGCTCTTGATAGAAGCAGGCGCGCCGCGACGTATAACTCTGCCATCCATCTCTGGATTGATTGAGAACGCTGATTTGGCAACAGGGGCAGAGATTGTGAAAGGCTGCGAAAGTTGCCACGGTGCGCCTTCGCCATCGAAGGAGCCCGGCAAGAATGGTCCAAATCTCTGGGGAGTATTGGGACGGCCCATCGCATCAGATCCCAATTTCACATATTCGAGTTTCTTGCATGAATTAGATTCGGTTTGGGATGAGGATACGTTGAATAATTACATTGCAAGCCCCTATCAATATGTTCCGGGGACCACGAAAATTATGTTCGGATTCGAAAGCGAAAGCGACAGAGCGGCGGTCATCGCATATCTCTCAACATTAAGAGACTGAACTTCCGCTTCATTCCGGACATCCGACCTAAGTTGTCCCCGTTAATCAAGCGGTGTTCCGGGGCATTTCTGCATGAACAAAACCAAGGGTTCACAAGGTGGAAAATCTCGTAAACTGATATGCTACGTCTTTACCAGGTTTTCTTGTGGTACGATCACTGCTCCCCGGCCGGACTTTTGCGCCGGCAAGGAAATGCAAATCTTTCGCCCTACCTGACACCACACTTGTCACCCTGCAAATCCCCAAAATCACCTTAATTCGGTAAAACTGCTGCCACCTCTGCACCGCAGGGTCACCTACGTGTCCCTATTGCTCGCAACCCACCTCGGGGACACGCTGCTAATGGAGCCTGCCTTGCAACATGTGCCGTCCAGCGCGCTGGTGCCGACCACGCGACACGCCCGCCTTTTTGAACTGATCCGTCAGGAAAACGTCGCCCATGACCGCGCCGCGCACGCGCCCGAGCGTGAGCCCAATACGCTGGTCACAGAGCACTTAAAGGCGCTGGCCACCGCCAGTCTGCGTCGCAAGGTTTAAGAGTTACCCCTAAACCCTTGCGCAACAACAAATTTCTCAGAACTATCCGAGCGTGACGCAGGCGGTTTTACATTGGAAACCTTGGTGAATTTCTGCTTAAGCAGTTTCTGCAATTCACCTTCTGCACCCCCAGCCAGAACCTTGGCAACAAACGTGCCCCCCTCGTCCAGCACATCAAACGAGAAATAGGCCGCCGCCTCGCAAAGTGACATGATTTTCAGGTGGTCGGTCTGCTTGTGACCCGAGCTTGACGCCGCCATGTCGCTCATCACAACATCCGCTTTGCCGCCTAGCCATTCCTTAACCTTGTCGTCCGCCCCGTCATCCATGAAATCCAATTGGTAAAGCTCGCATCCCGCGATCGCCTCGACCTCTTGCAAATCCACACCCAGAATGGTGCCAACCTTCTTGCCCGATTTCTCCCCCAGCGCGTTCACGCGCGGCACAGCCACCTGGCACCAGCCACCGGGCGCACAGCCAAGGTCGACCACCCGCGCACCGGGCACCAGAAACCGGAACTTGTCGTCCAGCTCCATGATCTTGAACGCCGCCCGCCCGCGATAGCCCTCGGCCTGCGCGCGCGCCACATAGGGGTCGTTCAACTGTCGCTGCAACCACAACGTCGAGCTCAGCTTGCGCCCGCGCGCAGTCTTGACCTTAACCGTCAGATCCCGCCGCCCACGTCCCGAAGTATTCTTACCGCTTGGTTTCTTCGCCATCATCTCACCCGTCGCGGCACCACATATGCGGGGCCGCCAATTCCAGTTTCCGCAGGCTATATCCTTAAAACGGACCGTCTTCCAGCACCCCATCGCGGCTCATTTGCGCATAGAGCAACCCTTCGCGCAGCCCGCGATCCGCGACTGACAACCGATCCGTCGGCCAGACCCGCAACAATGCCTGCAAAATCGCAGAGCCCGACATGATCAGCGCCTGACGATCCTGCCCGATCCGTGGATCCATCCGCCGCCCCTTGGGGCCCAGATCCAGATAGCCCCGGATCACCTTATCAATCTGCGCGCTGGTCATGCGCAATCCGTCCACCTTGGTCCGGTCATAGCGACGCAACCCCAGATGGCTCGCCGCCACCGTGGTCACCGTGCCGCTGGTGCCAACAATCTGAAACCCTTCGCTGGGCGGCAGATCTTTATAGGGCGCAAACTCAGCCAAATTCTCCTCAAAGAACCAGCTCATCAGCGCAAACCGCGCGGAATCATCCTCCACATCGCGGAACTGATCCCGCAATGTCGCCACGCCCAGCGGTACCGAAATCCAGTCCACCACCTTGGCCGCCGGAAACGGGCTATCGGTCTTCTGAAACCCGCTATGCAGGCGCATAATCGCGCGGGGCCGGTCCAGCTTGGGCACCTTGCTCAGATCAATCCACACAAGCTCGGTCGACCCGCCGCCAATATCTACCACCAACAGCTGTTCCGTCTTGGTGCTGACCAGCGGCGCACAGGAAATCACCGCCAACCGCGCCTCTTCCTCGGTCTCGATGATCTCAAGCTGAATGCCCGCTTCGCGCCGCACCTGCCGGATAAATTCTGCCGAGTTTTTCGCCCGTCGGCACGCCTCTGTCGCCACCAGCCGCATCCGCTGCACCTTGTGACGTTTGAGTTTCTGCTGACAAATTCGCAGCGCCTGAATGGTGCGCCGCATTGACCCCCGAGACAACCGCCCCGTGGACTCCAATCCTGACCCCAACTGGACAGATTTGGAAAAACTATCAACCACATGGAACTGATTGCCCTTTGGTTGGGCAATCAACATGCGGCAGCTATTTGTTCCCAGATCCAGCGCAGCATAAAGCGCACTGGGATCGGGCGGTTTTGGCGCGGGGCTTTCGACCGGTTTCAGGAATGCGCCCGCACCTTCGGGACGCTTGGGCGCCATCATTCACGCCCTTTCGATTATCGTGTTATATCAAACCTAGGGCCGCTCACATATTCGTGCAAGCGCTTTTACGATTTGCGTCACCATCAGTCACACGGTTGTCATAGAATCAGAGCAACTAGGCCGGGTTCCCAAAATTGGAACACATCAAATACTAGAATAGCCAGCTCTGGAGCGCGCAATGAAAGACGACCACAACCTCTCGTTTGACGACTACGATGAGGCCCACAACCCCCGCCCCGAAACAACCGACTTTGACCGTGTCGTCGAATCCGCGCTGTCGCGCCGCGGCTTCCTTGGCGGTGTACTCGCCATGGGCAGCTTCGCCACCCTGGGTGGCGCACTTGTGCCCCAATCCGCGCGTGCTGCCACCAGCCGTTTTGCTTATGACGCCATCCCAACATCCACCGCAGACGGCATTTCGCTTCCTGCGGGTTACAAGGCCGATATCGTTGTACGCTGGGGCGATCCCTTGTTCTCGGACGCGCCGGAATTTGACCACGCCACACGCGGCACCGCCGCCAGTCAGGAACGCGCCTTTGGCGACAACAATGACGGCATGGACATCTTCGCCTTTGAGGACAAAATGCTGCTGGTTGCCAATAACGAATACACCAACCGCTCCATCCTGTCCGTCACCGGTGAAAACCGTCTCGAAGATCAGGACGAGATCGCCAAGGGCATGATGGCCCATGGTGTATCGGTCATGGAAGTCGCCCAAGTGAACGGCGCTTGGGCCGTTGTCAAAAACAGCCCCTATAACCGTCGCATCACGCCCCAGACCGACATGGCCCTAACCGGCCCGGCAGCAGGTCACGACCTCATAAAAACCGATGCAGATCCCACCGGCACCATGACCAAAGGCACCTGGAACAACTGCGGCAATGGCCAGACCCCGTGGGGCACTTATCTGGCGTGCGAGGAAAACTTCAACGGTTACTTCTCTGCCGCTGACGAAGCGCACGAAGTGTCGGCCGAGCTAAAGCGTTACGGCGTCTCTTCCAAGGACTGGGGCTATAGCTGGGCCAAGATCGACGACCGTTTCGACGTCGCCAAAAACCCCAATGAACCCAACCGTGCCGGTTATGTCGTTGAAATCGACCCAACTGATCCCACCTCGACCCCACGCAAGCTGACCGCTCTGGGACGTTTCAAGCACGAAAATGCCGAAGTTGTGGTCAACAATGACGGCCGCATCGTGGTTTACATGGGCGACGATGAGCGCGGCGAATTCATGTATCGCTTTGTCTCCGATGGTGTTTATGCACCGGGCGCCGACACAAACGAACTGTTGGAAAAAGGCACCCTGTCTGTGGCCAAGTTCAACGACAACGGCACTGGCGAATGGCTTGACCTGACCCCGGAAACAACAGGCATGGCTTCATCTGCGGAAATCTGTGTCTACGCCCGTCTGGCCGGTTCTACCGTGGGTGCAACCACCATGGACCGCCCCGAATGGATCACCGCCAACCCGAACAAAGCGGAAATCTATTGCGCGCTGACAAACAACAAGAACCGCGGCGTCAAAACCAATGCCGGAGGTGATGAAACACCTGTTGGTGGTCCAAACCCACGCGAGGCTAACAAATACGGTCAGATCGTGCGCTGGTGGCCTGAAAACGCCGACCACGCCGCATCTGGCTTCACTTGGGATCTTTATGTTCTGGCCGGCAACCCGGTTGTGCACTCCGATGACAAGGCAGGATCTGAGAACGTCACGGCCAACAACATGTTCAACTCGCCCGATGGCATCAAGTTCGACGGCAACGGCCTGTTGTGGATCCAGACCGATGGCAACTATGGTAACGAAGGCGACTTCGAAGGCCACGGCAACAATCAGATGCTTGCGGGCGACCCAGCCACGGGCGAAATCCGCCGCTTCCTGGTCGGTCCAAACGAATGCGAAGTCACCGGCCTCACATGGTCGCCAGATCGTCGCACCATGTTTGTCGGCATCCAGCACCCCGGCGAATACGGCAACAGCAGCTGGCCCGAAGGTGGTACCTCGGTTCCACGTTCAGCCATCATCGCCGTCACCCGCGAAGACGGCGGTTTGGTTGGATAAAGTGGACATTTAGCTGCCGCGAAATCTCTGAAATAAACAAATGCCCGGCATCCTGTGCCGGGCATTTTTCCTGCCCGCTCCGCGCGAATATGTAACTGACGCGACACCGACGTAATACCGACGCAATACCGACGTTGCATTTTGCCCGTTTATCGCCGCTCCAGCCGAAGCCGAATTCCATCCTTGGACCGCACCGTCAAATAGGCAACCGGCACCGGCGCTGGTCCCACCGGCACCACCCGAAACCGTCGCAATATCATCGACAGGATCAGCGGCCCCTCGACCATCGCAAACCCCGCGCCCGTGCACACACGTGAACCTGAAGAAAACGGCATAAACGCTTCTCGCATACAGGTTTTTCCGTTCTCAGTGTGCCATCTATTTGGGTCAAACCCATCCGGATTATCCCACAATCGCTCATGTCGATGCAGGTGCCATGGCGACAAAACCATCTGCGCACCGGGTTTGATATCGCGATCGCGAAACCGTTCCGGACAGGTCGATTCCCGCACCATCATCGGCACTGGCGGGTATAATCTCAACGTTTCGCGAAACACATCCCGGCTGATTTTCAACCGGCTAATTTTCGAGAAATCTTCATCTAAATCAATCGCTTCCGCCGCGATCTTCTCCTGCCATTCGGGGAACAATGCCACCAAATACAGCGCCCATGCCAGCGCCGAAGCACTGGTCTCATGCCCCGCCAGAAAAAAGATCGCAACCTGATCCACCATCTCCTCAGACGTGAATTTTTCACCCGTCTTTGGATCATGCGTGGTCATAATCTTAGTTGCCAGATCGTCAGGCGCACTCCCGTCCTCAATGGCCCGCATCCGTTCATCAGTCAGCCGCGTGATCAGATCTCGAATGGCCTTGGCAGTGGCCTTGGTATCTTTGCGAAAGAACCGCGGCATCCAACGGGGCAGTGGCAGAAATGCCGCCAGATTGAGGATCGGCTGACTACGTTGATAAGTGCGAAACTGGTCAAAAACCTGGGCCGCGATTTCATGCTCAATTGGGATTGAAAACAAAGTTCGGAAAATCACATCCGCCGCCGCGTGACTGGTTTCCCCTTCGATTTCAACAACTTCCCCATCGTACTTCTCTAGCCGCGCTACCGCCGCTTCGCTGGCTGCCCACATCGCCGGAAATGTATCGCGCAGCCGTCCGCCCTCAAACGCCGGGTCAATAATCCGCCGTTGCCGCTTCCATGTCTCCCCATTTGTCAGGAACACAGACTCCCCCAAAAGCGGACGCAACCCTTCGCCGATCCGATCCGATTTCGGGAAATCATCCGGCCGTTCCTTTAGAACCGTCTTCACCAGATCCGGCTGGTTCAACATGTATGACCGGAAAAACGGCGTGCGGAACTCGGCCATCCATGCCCGATAAAGCCGAGCAGGTTGCGCCGACAGGATGTCCTTGCGAAACAGCTTGGCATATTGACGAAGCGAAACCTTATCCGCTCGCGACGGCGGTTTAGGTGGCAAGGTCATGGTGATAATTCACTGAATTTATTAACTGTTTTCTCAATTCTGGACTTCGACGCACTGCGCCCTGAAAACCGTTCCCCCAATGTTTGCGACCCGGCGGTAATTCGAAAATAGTCGTAATCACCGGGGCGATCAAACGCGCACAGATACTGAAAATGCAGCCGAAAAAACCGCCAACGTAGCTCGGCCCACCGCTCCGGACTC
Source organism: Shimia abyssi (assembly GCF_003014475.1). Lineage (GTDB taxonomy): Bacteria > Pseudomonadota > Alphaproteobacteria > Rhodobacterales > Rhodobacteraceae > Shimia > Shimia abyssi. The sequence goes on from NZ_PYGJ01000006.1 coordinate 155,620, forward strand.
AGAGTTTTGGTGAAAGCCGCCGAAATCACCAGCGGCCACCGTTTCCCTTCCGGCTCCTTCACGGAAACCGACACCGGATCGCACAACGCAAAGGCACAGCCATCACCCGGCGCGGTTACATCAACCCACGTAACCTCTTGTCGTGTTGATAAAAATGCCAGATCACTGCGCAGTCGATACGCCTCGGGCAGGAACGTGACCATCGGCACCACTTGCCCCAATGACAACAGCGAAAGCGCTGGTCTCCCCTCAGGCACTCGGCCATCGCGGATCAAATCCGACAGGATCGACACCGCCAGATGCGCACCGCAGGAATGACCCACAAGCAGCACCTCGTCCACGTCATCTTCCAACGCAGCGGCCACTCGCTCCCCAAACTCCGCCAACCGCGCCTCGAGTTCAGGATGATATGTTCCCTTGAACGCCGCCTGATACGCATAATCATGTAACAAGTAATAGGCGTAGAATACGTTGTCCTTCTTGCGGATCCACATGAGGATCGCAGGCACCACCGCCAGCCCGATCAGCCCCATCCACGCCGGAAGAAACAACGCGACCGCCTTGGCAATCCACCACGCCAGCAACAGCGCCAACGCTAATGTACCAACCATAAAGAACAACGGATAAAGTGCCGCAATGACGGGCCCTTTGCGCAATCGCATCAACCGCGCCATCGACCCGCTACCAATATAAATCCACGCCGTGCGCGCCAGCTGCATGTAGGTGGCAAAAATGCTCTGCTCCATGCTAGAGCGCACAATATCCGACCAGAACAAAACCTCTACGTCGACTTCGGTCTCTGTCCCGTCTATGGCGGCATTCACATGCCAGCCATACGGCCCAGACCCCGGCTTTTTCGCAGCCAAAGCAATATCGTAACCGGAAATCTCAGCCTGCGCTGCGCCCTCCTTGCGGTACAGCTCGCGGTAGCGGCGCGGATGAATGGGGTCATAGCCGGGAATGTAAAACACCCGGCGCCGTTTTACGGAAATTTGCCCGTTCTTGCCCATTTGCCTGCCCTTTCTGTGCTGGCAGACTACCCTTAATCTGGGGCAAGATTATGCCGCTAACCGAGCGTTGCCAAGGCCGGGAATGTCTCAAGCAGCCAAAAGCTGAAGGTTGAGAACGCGCCCGTCACCAGCATCACGCCAACAAACAGCAGCAACCCACCCATAATCTTCTCGATCAGACCCATATGGCGCTTGAGCTTGTTCATAACACCCATTGCGCGCGTCAGGAACATCGCAGCCAACAGAAACGGTATTCCAAGCCCGGCAGCATAGACACCCAGCAGCAATGTGCCACGCGCCACAGACGCCTCTCCGGCAGCTAGCGACAGGATCGCACCCAACTGGGGGCCAATGCAGGGTGTCCAGCCAAAGGCAAAGGCCAGACCCAAGATGTAAGCGCCAAAGACCGACCCACCAGAATCGCCCGCCTCAATCCGGGCCTCGCGATCCAGAAATGGAATGCGGAACACGCCCAGGAAATGCAAGCCAAACACGATCACCACAACACCTGAGATTTGCGCGAAAAGTGTCTGGTTTTGCAGAAAAAAAGCGCCAAACGCGGATGCCGTAAACCCAAGAAACAGGAACACGGTCGACAGCCCCATGACAAAGAACAACGCCGCCAAAATAGCCTTGCGGCGGGCGGCCTGCTCATCGGTCAGCTCCGACATGCTCATACCGCTCATATAAGCCAGATAGGGCGGTACAATTGGTAGAACACAGGGCGACAAAAAAGAGATCACACCAGCAAACAGCGCAACCACCATGGCAGGGATCAGGCCTGCGTCTATGATATCGATTCCGAACATGCCTTTCCCTTAGCGCATTGCTTCGGCCTCGTCACCGACCTTGTCGGTCACGCGAGTACACATCCCTGTGGACAAGCCATTTTCGCGCGAATATGTCATTGACATGGATCACGAAATCGACGCCCGTGGCTTGCTCTGCCCCCTGCCCGTCCTGCGCCTGCGCAAACGCATGATGCCGCTGCCCAGTGGCACGCGCATCCGTCTGGTGGCCGATGATCCCGCTGCCATCGTCGACGTTCCGCATTTCTGTAATGAAGCCGGACATACGCTAATCGGGATGAGCGAAGAGAGCGGACAGCTGATCTTTACTGTTGAGAAAGCCTAGAATTTTGCACGCTTCAAAATGAAAACGCCGGGGACATGCCCCGGCGCCTGATCTCGTTCTTAGCGACCCATCGACCACCAGCCGCGCTTTTTCGGCTTGGGTGGTTCTGCCGGTGCCTCAGGCTCTGGTGCAGCCTCAGCCACGGTTTCCAAAACAGGCTCCGCTTCCGGGGCCGCGTCTTCGACCAGAGTTTCCTCTGCCTGAATCTCCTCCACCGGAGCATCCGGAGCCAAATCCTCAGTCACAGATTCTGCAACGGTTTCAGCCATCGGCTCTGCTTCGACGGTCTCCTCGACCACTGGCTCAACAATTGGCTCAGCAACCGGTTCGGCATCCGCCTCTGCGGCCACTGCTTCAACCGGTTCCGCCGCAGGCTCAGCCACAGGCGCTTCTGCCGTTTCAGCCGAAGTTTCCGCTTCGCCTACTTCACCCTCACGAGGTTTCTTGGACCGAGACCGGCTGCGCGAACGGCGTGATCGCTTGGGCTTGTCCTCGCTCTTTTCTTCACCACTCTGTTCAGATGCCTCAGACGCTTCCGCAGGCGCGTCTGCAAGCTTGGCATCGCCAGTCTCCGCATCCGTCTCAGACCCGCTATCTGAACCGAACTCTGATCCATTTTCCTGATCGCCCGACGATTTTCCCCGACGACGACGACGACGACGGCGCTTTTTGGGCTTTGCCTCTTCTTCGACAGCCTCTGGCGTGGGTTCCGGCGCAGCTTCGACAGTTTCCAACTCGTCAATCTCATCCATGATCGACGTATCAACTGACACAACCGGCGTCGTCACTTCGGCAACGACGCGGGTCGCTGTCTTGAACTTTTCAAGCGTAAAGTCGGGCGACACCAGATGCGGTTCGCCTTCGATCCGCACCGACAGGCCATAGCGCCCTTCGATCTGGGCCACATGTTCGCGTTTCTGGTTCATGATGTAGTTGGCGATCGCCACCGGACATTTCACCAGAACCTCACGGCTGCGACGACGTGTGCCTTCTTCCTCGATCTGACGCAGGATCGACAGCGCAAGGTTGTCATCCGACCGGATCAGGCCAGTACCATGACAGGCCGGACACGGCTGCGTCGTGGCCTCAATCATGCCGGGGCGCAAACGCTGGCGGCTCATTTCCATCAGGCCAAAGCCGCTGATCCGTCCCACCTGAATGCGGGCGCGATCAGTCTTGAGCTTGTCCTTCATGCGCTTTTCGACGGCGGCGTTGTTCTTGCGCTCGTCCATGTCGATAAAGTCGATCACGATCAGACCGGCAAGGTCACGCAAACGCAGCTGGCGCGCCACTTCTTCAGCGGCCTCCAGGTTCGTCTTGAGCGCAGTATCTTCGATCGAGCCTTCCTTGGTAGCCCGACCAGAGTTCACATCAATGGCCACGAGCGCTTCGGTCACACCAATCACGATATACCCGCCCGACTTGAGCTGGACCGTCGGGTTGAACATGCCCGACAGATAGGTTTCCACCTGATAGCGCGCAAATAGCGGCAGCGCTTCGGTATAGTGTTTCACATTCTTGGCATGGGACGGCATGATCATTTTCATGAAGTCCTTGGCGATGCGATAGCCGCGTTCGCCTTCCACATGCACTTCGTCAATCTCACGGTTATATAGGTCGCGGATCGACCGTTTTATCAGATCGCCTTCTTCATAGATCTTTGCGGGCGCGATGGATTTCAACGTCAGCTCGCGGATCTGCTCCCACATGCGTTTGAGATAGTCATAATCGCGCTTGATCTCGGTCTTGGTGCGCTTGGCACCTGCCGTGCGCACGATCAGGCCGGCGCCTTGCGGCACTTCAATCTCGCCTGCAATTTCCTTAAGCTTTTTGCGGTCGGCGGCATTGGTGATCTTGCGCGAAATGCCACCACCGCGTGCCGTGTTTGGCATCAGCACGCAATAACGACCGGCCAGCGACAGGTATGTCGTCAGCGCAGCACCCTTGTTGCCGCGTTCTTCCTTGACCACCTGCACCAGCATGATCTGGCGCACCTTGATCACTTCCTGGATTTTGTAGCGGCGCGGGCGGGGTTTGCGCGGAGGACGGATATCCTCGCTGTCATCTTCATCGGCAACCGACTCGATGCTCTCGTCCTTGGCCGACGCTTTGGAGCCCTTGGCGCGCGGTTCGTCATCCGCTTCCGGGGCTTCGGTGCCATCGTCCTCGATATCGTTATCCGCGTCGGCGCTATCTGCTTCAGATGCCTCTGCTTCTTTCGCTGGTGCGTCCTCTGCTTTTGCTGCCTCAGCAGTTTCCTCCACTGCCGGGGCGTCCGCTACCGGGGTTTCTTCAGCAGGTGCTTCCACTGCCGGGGTTTCTTCGACAACCGGAGCGTCTTCTGTCTGGGCTTCTTCCACCGGCTCAGCGTCAGCCGCGCCGTCTTCCGCAGATGCATCTTCGCTCGAAACATCCTTCGAGACGGCCTCGCCACCTTCGGTAACGGTCTCTTCGCCTGTTTCCGGGTCCTTTGTCGCCACCGGATCATCAGAGTCGGTGTTGGCCGCGATGGTTTTCCCACCTTCAGGCGTATCGTCGCCGTCACTTGCTGGCACCGTGTCTTCAGCCTCTTTAACCGCAATAGCATCGTCTTGCGATTCGTCGCCTGACGCCTCACTCACATCTGCCGCGACTTCTTCCTTCGGTGTCTCGGTTACAGGTGCTTCATCTGGTGCATCGGCAGCGGCATTCTCTGGTTCTTCTTGCGGAGCATCTTCTTCAACTGGCTGTGCGTCTGTTTCGGCTTCCTCTCCCGCTTCTGTGGGTTCCTCAACCGGTGTTTCCGTCACCAATTCCATAGGCGACAGGCCTTCGGCATCTTCCGAATCCACATCTCCCAGATCAATGGTTTCCATACCCGAGATGTTTTGCGCCTCAGCAACGTCAACATCCTGAGGTGTCTCGATCACATCAGCAGTCTGTTCTGCATTTGTGTCCGCCACAACCTCGGTTGCTGCCCCGTCTTTTGGCTTCTTCGAACGAGAGCGAGACCGGGATCGCAAGCGCGATTTGGGTTTTTCGTCTTCTTCGTCACGCGCCTTCATCGCCTCGGCATAGGCGCGTTCTTCTTCCAACAGCGCTTCACGGTCTGCGACAGGGATCTGATAGTAATCGGGGTGAATTTCCGAAAACGCCAGGAAACCATGACGGTTTCCGCCATAATCAACAAAAGCTGCCTGCAAAGACGGCTCGACGCGCGTCACTTTGGCGAGATAGATGTTTCCTGCTAGTTGGCGTTTATTTTCAGATTCAAAGTCGAATTCCTCAACCTTGTTTCCGTCGACCACCACAACGCGGGTCTCTTCCGCGTGGGTGGCATCAATGAGCATTTTCTTAGCCATGTTATCCGTATGCACCTGCGCAATCGTCCGCGCCCCGGTGGGGCGTTGAGGAGGTTTTGCGTGGGGTGTCTTGTCTGTGCGAAGCAATGCGCGCGACCGAGTGGGCCGCGTACGGCCTCTGCTCGGTCTGTCAATCTGTTCGCGCGCTTCATCGCGTTTCTTCTCCGACGCAGCCAACCCGGAAATCCCGTGGATCTGCGCCTGTTACATGCCCTCCGACGTGCGGATCGGGCGTCTCTCTGTCCCTGCAACCGCAAGGACATAATCGGTCTGAAACAGCGCCCGGCCTTGTGGCCCTCGGCGTACCGCTTCAGCGAAACTCATCTGGTCAGGCGCTAACATGCCTACCATATGTCTACATAAGACCAGCGAGGGACAAATTACAATGGGGAAACGTTACGGCGCCGATGAACCGCCCGCAAAGCGGGGTGCCTGTCCAAAGATCAAGCCCAAAGACCGAGCCGGTCAAGCGCTGCGCGCAAGTCTGGGACAACCTCTTGTCCCAAATCAGGAAATGGCTGTTCGGGTGGGCGCAGGTCTGGTATTTGAAATCCACGACATCCGGCCGCTCTTGCTGCGGTAATGCCCGCATCACTATCCTCAAATGCGATACAATCCGCAGGGTGCACATTCAACGCCTCAGCCGCCTGAATATAGGGGGCCGGGTCTGGTTTGTTCGCACGCACTTCGTCGCCTGCCCGTACATGAACAAGCATCGCCAGCAACCCTGCTTTTTCCAGCTTTCTACGCGCAAGAACACCTTTGGTAGACGTGACAACCGCCATCCGCCCACCCAACATGTGCAAGTGGCGCACAACTTCCATGGCATGTGGCCTCAGCGGGATACCCTTTTGCGATTGGACGTCATATCGATTGCGAAACTCAGCCAAAAACCAGTCCTGTTTGACTTCTTTCGGCAGGAAATCAACAAGACGCCTGTCCGTTTCTGCGCTGGACGTGCCAACAAGGTTCAGAAAAAATACGGTCGACGCCTCGTGATCCAGAGCCAACCCATCGGTTAACTCGAGAAAGACCTTCATCATCACGCGCTCAGAGTCGAGCAGCAAACCATCCATATCAAACAAGAATGCAGCAGGCAGTGTCATCGCGCGGGCCTCCTGATGGCGGTGCAACCTACCTGCTCCAATGACAAACAAGGCAGTGGAACTCAATCCCACGACCCTGTTTTGTCAGTCACGTTTTCCTACATGGCGAAATCTAATTAGATTTAGAGGTAATCCGCGCGTTGCAGGCCATATTTGGCCATCTTCTCGTTCAACGTCCGACGCGGCAGGCAAAGCTCCTCCATGACATTGGCTATCGATCCGCGATGGCGGCGCATGGTGTTGTCGATCAGCATCCGCTCAAATGCCTCGACATATTCCTTCAGCGGCTTGCCCTCGGTGGTCATAACCGGCTGCATTTCCTCGTGATCCGACATAAGCAGCGACGCAATTGTACCGCCGCCACGACGCGATTGCAGCACCGCTCGTTCTGCAAGATTGATCAACTGACGCACGTTGCCCGGCCATGGCGCCTGCAACAGCTGTGCGGCCTCTTGTGCGCTGACCTGCGGTGCTTCACAGCCGTATTCATCGGCAAACTGCTCGCTCAACCTCGTAAATAGCGTCAGGATGTCCTCGCCCCGTTGGCGCAAAGGTGGCACCGTGATGCGCAGAGCCGCCAACCGGTAGTACAAATCAGACCGCAGAGCATCTTCGCAGGTGCGGTCCTGTTCCTGCATATTGCAAATCGCCACGATCCGCGTTTCTGACGGGGTGCCCTGCTCGTTGATCACGTTTAGCAACTTCGCCTGCAACCCGTCGCTCAGCGTCTCGATGTCTTCCAGCAACAGCGTGCCGCCGCGCGCTTCCTCAACGGCGGGCAACTGGCTGTCCTCAGGCATCATTGGCCCAAACAACCGTCGCGACAGCGCATCTTCTTCAAACGCGCCACAGCTTACCAGCACAAACTTCTTGCCCGCACGGCTGCCAACCGCGTGCAGCGCATGGGCAACAAGCGTTTTGCCCGTGCCGGTTTCCCCATCGATCAGCACATGCCCGTCAGCCTGCCCTAGATCAAGAATGTCTTCCTTAAGACGTTCCATCACCGGGCTGGCCCCAATCAGTTTCTTGATGATCTGCCCGCCATCGCTCAGCTCGCGCCGCAACGCACGGTTGTCCAGCGTCAAACGACGCATCGACGTGGCCTTCTTGGCCAGCTGCGTCATGCGATCCGGGTTAAACGGCTTTTCAAGGAAATCATACGCACCAACACGCATTGCCTCGACTGCCATGGGCACATCACCATGCCCCGTGATCATGATCACCGGCAAGGCGCTGTCGGCCCCCATCAGCTTTTTCAGGAACTGCATCCCGTCCATACCCGGCATCCGGATATCGGTGATTACAATCCCCGGATAATCCGCTCCCAGCCCCTTAAGCGCATCTTCAGCGCTCGCAAATGTCTCGGTGTCATAACCGGACAAGGCCAGCCACTGGCTGATCGATTGACGCATATCCTGTTCATCATCGACAATGGCGATCTTCATACCCTGAGCCACACGTTTACTCCGCTGCTTCTACATCTTCATTCAAAATGGGCAGCTGCACTTCGAAAACAGCCCCCCTGTCATGCCCATTGCGCGCCGTCAGGCGCCCGCCAAGATCGTTTACAATCCCCGACGAAATCGCGAGGCCAAGCCCAACACCGTCGCCGGGCTGCTTGGTGGTGAAAAACGGCTCGAACAATTCGTCCAGATTCTCAATACCCGGACCATTGTCGCGCACCGTAAGGATCGCGGTCTCACCAGCGGCCAAAATTACGTCAATCTCGGGATCATCCAAGCCTTCGGTCGCATCCAGCGCGTTGCGCAGCAGGTTGATCATCACCTGTTCAATGCGCACCCGGTCTCCCATCACGCTCACCGGCGCTTCGGGAACGATCCGGCTGATCTGAACGTGACGCTGGCGCAATTGCGGTTCCATCATCGACAAGGCTGACGCCAGCGCACCGCCCATATCAACCGGCGCAAAATCGTCACCACCCTTGCGTGCATATGATTTCAACTGCTTGGTGATCGCGCCCATGCGTTCGATCAGATCGTCTATCCGCTGAAACGAAGACAGCGCCTCGTCCGGGCGGTTGCGTCGCAATAACAGCCCGGCTCCCGCCAGATAGGTTTTCATCGCCGCCAGCGGCTGGTTCAACTCGTGGCTCACCGCCGCCGACATCTCGCCCAAGGCTGCCAGCTTGGAACTCTGCGCAAGGCTCTGCTCAGCGACTTCGAGGCTCTGCTGCATCCGCTCGCGTTCGGCAATTTCTCGCTGCAAACGCATGTTCAGCGCGCGAAGCTCTACCGATTCTCGCTGGAACAACGCCATGCGGACCGCGCTTTTACGACTCAGCAGGTAAAAGGCCAGCGCCAACAGAATGGCGAATCCCATGATCTCCAACGCAAGAACCGCGTTCACCTTTTCGCGCACACTGTTGTAGCTGGTGAACGACGTCATGCGCCAACCCCGAAACGGAATACGCACATCCTTGCGCATCACCGCTTCGCCCTGAAAATAGGTATCCCCCGGCAATTGCGCCCAGTCCGCCGTTGCCTGAATCGCCCGCTCAATTGCGCCCTGTGCCGGCTGGCGCACCAATGCCGCCTCTTCAGTCAACCCGCGCCAGCGCGGTTCCGAGGCCAACATACTCGTGCCCTGACTGTCCGAAACATAGACCGCATCTGAAATACCGGCCCAAGCCCTTTCAAACTTGTGCAGATCCACCTCAACCACAATCACACCGATCGATTGGCTCTGATCATCTATGCGCCGCGAATAGGTGAACCGATTGCTGCCTGTTGCGTCTTCGGAGACAAAAAACAACGTCGCGTTCGACCTCAACGCCTCAACAAAAAAGCTCTCACTACGGTAATTTGTGCCTAATCGCGTGCGGTCCGTCGCTGCCACTGCGCGCCCGCCTTCGTCCAGCAACACCAGCGACGCCGCGCCGATCTCTTCGACAAAGGAAATCAGACGTGCTGTTGATTGCGAAAAGTCGCCCGTGGTCAGCGCGCCAATCAATTCCGGGTCTTTTGCCAGCAACTGGGGCACAATCGCATTGCGCCGCAATTCCGACAATAGGTTCCCCGAATAAAGCGCCAGCCGCAGCTCGGCCCGATTACTGGTGTTCTGCGTAAAACGATCCGTCAACAGGCTGTTGGTGATCCAGATCGTCAGCCCTGCCAGCACGCACAGGACCGTCAACGCCAACCGCGCGCGCCAACTGGCAGCGCTGGGACGGGGCAGGTCCGGATCTTGTGTGGAGGGTGCAGTCATGGCGCCAAGGTTACGCGCCCCTGCCTCGTGCCTCAAGTCAGGCAGTGGCCAACTGGTCCATCAACGAGCGGAACATTGCCACCCCGTCGGTGCCGCCATGCCCATCATCCGCCGCCCGCTCTGGGTGCGGCATCATGCCCAGGACCCGACCGTTCTTGGAAACGACACCCGCAATATCCGCAACCGAGCCATTAGGGTTATCGGTATAAGTGAACGCAATCCGTCCCTCATCGCGCAGCTGCGCCAGCTTTTCGTCGGTCACAAAATAGTTGCCATCATGGTGCGCGATTGGAATGTCGATCACCTGACCGGTTTCATATCCGCCCGTAAACGCGGTGTCGCTGTTTTCCACCTTAAGCCCAACAGTCCGGCAAATATACTTCAGCCCCGCATTGCGACGCAGCGCACCGGGCAGAATGCCCGTCTCAGCCAGCACTTGAAATCCGTTGCAAACACCAAGTGCGTAACCACCGCGCTCGGTATGGGCGATCAGCGACTTACAGATCGGCGAATTGGCTGCAATCGCACCACAGCGCAGATAATCGCCAAACGAGAAACCGCCGGGCACGCCCACAATGTCCAACCCTTCGGGCAGGTCGGTGTCTTTGTGCCAGACCATGGTCACATCCATGCCCGCGCGCTCAAACGCCACGGCAAGGTCACGGTCACAGTTTGATCCGGGAAATACGATGACAGCTGCGCGCATTATGGCTCTCCTAGGTCTCTGCCACAAACCGGTGGCTGATTTGCGCCTCCCCTAGCCCATCTGGCCCGCGCAATCCACCCCGAAATCAGAGCCAATTGCCCATCAGCACAAATGCCGACCAGAAATAGGGATGGGCAAAACCGATGTCGCCAAAATCCTCATCCATTGCTTCGGCCGCCCGCGTCGCCCCCGTGCCGGTGGCATCACCGTTCAACATCGCTACCTGTGCACGGCGCAGCGCCTCGGCCTTGTCAAACCCGTCATCGATCATACCGCGATAAAAATCCTGCATCAGGATCGGCGTCGCCGCATCCGCCACTGGCCATAGCGACGCCATCACAGCACTCGCGCCGTTCAACTGCGCCGTCGCGCCAAACCCATCAATCTCGGACCCATCTCCGCCCCGCGCCGTCTGACAGGCCGACAAGGTCAGCAGATCGACACCGCGAAACCGGAATGCCCGCTTTTCGCGGATCTCACTTAGGCTCAGGTGGCTACCATCCCCCAACAAAAGAAAGGAGTCGTCCTCTTGACCCGGCATCAAGGCAAAGTGACTGGCAATGTGCAAAATCCCCGGTTTGCGCGCCAAAACCTTGCGCAGTGACCGCGTATCAAACCCTTCGTCCAGCACCGCATCGCCTAGCAATACGCCCTGCCCATCACTGGCCGCAAAAATCGTTTCGATCTCATTGGCGACACCTGGCAACGGTGAAAACCCCGGATGGGCCTGCGTCACGCCAAACCCGGCGGCCTTGTCCGCATCCCGCGCACCACGGCCAAACTGTGTTGGCACCGCGGGTGAATACAGCGAAAATGCAAAGCGTTCTACCAGATACCCTTCGCCATCATGTAATGCTGCAAAGGGCACATAACGCAAGAACCCCTCAAGGTTCAGCATAACCACCTCAACTTGGGCATCTTCCAGCGCATTGCGCACCGGGGCGAACACTTGATCGTGCAACAGCCCCAACGCCGCCTCGGCCTCCGGGCTTTGCTCTTCGATCAGCTGCAACGCCTCCAGCACCTGCCGCGCCAGAGTTCCCTTGGTCACAGCCACCTCTTCGTGCAGCGTCACTCCTGGCAGTGTCAGGAACAGATGCACCGCTTCATCCAACGCTGCCACCTGCAATATGGCCGTTGACCGGTCCAACCCAGCCAGCACATCCTGATAAGCCCCAACCGCGTCAAACTGTTGCTCCAATCCAGCGCGCTCAGCCTCGTCCTCGACCTGAACCAGAAACGCCTCCACCGCCGCATCAAACTGTTCCGTTGCTACCTGCAACGCGTCTTCCAACAGGAACAGCTGATCCTCTTCGGCCTCGGTTGCCGTTCCGTTGTCCAGCTTGGTGTAAAGCGCGCGCAGCTCCTGTTCGGCCTCGATCGGAATCCCCGCCAGCGCAGCCAGCTTGGCCTCCGCGCTCAATTCCTCATCGGTCAGAATGGCCCTCGTGCTCTCCAGCCCCGCATCGCCATCGCGGCGCAGAAACTCAAAAACCTCTTCCTCCTTTTCCATGTTCAAAACGGCCTGTGCCTCGCTGATGCGCCCCGCTTCAATCAACAAATCCGCCAGATCCCGATAAAGTCGGCGCCACTCGGCCCGCAACGCCTCGGTGCCGCTGTCACTCAGCGACGCATTACGCGCCCGCAGCTCCTGTTGCGCGTTTACCGCCATCTTGCCAAAGAATATCGCCCGCTCGCGCTGCCCCTTGGCCGCGAAAGCGCGCGAGAACATTTCGAACATCCATCTCTGATCGCCAAGGGATTGAACGCGATTAGCGGCGATATAAGGCATGGCCGACATGCCCCACTGTATCGCCTCGTCATAGCGACCCTCTTCGGAAATCACGATACCAATATTCATCCGCGCCTTGCCGGTTGTGTCGGCCAATGGCCCGTCCATCTCTTCAATCACCGGCAGGGCGCGCTTGATCCAGGCTTCGGCGGATTGATATTCCTTCAGCTTCCAATAAGTCACGCCAACATTATTGGCGACATAGGCCGCCGAAATCGCCGCCCTCGGATGGTCAACTGCCTCAAACAGCTCCAGCGCATCTTCGTAAACGCCAATCGCCTCGCGAAAGCGTTTCAACCCATCCAGCCCCACACCCTCGTTCAGCAACGTATTTGCGACCGAAAATTCCATTTCCGGCATCTTGCCGATATTGGCCCGATACAATCGCCGCGCCAGACCCAGATACGGCAGGCTATCGCCATGGCGCTCCAGCGCTTGCAGCGCAATCGCCATATCCTCGTAACACAAGGCAAGCTGCACCTCGTTCTCGGGCGAGGTCAGATTAGGCAGCACAATACGGATACACCGGCTCAGCCAATTCAACGCATCAGCGTGATCCGAAATATTCGACAGCGATTGCCCGATCTGGCGCGCGGCATAAGCGGCATAAACCTGTTCTTCGTCCGTGCCATTGCGCCAGCCTTCATAGGCAATTTCCAAATACGGCAAAACCGCGCGGATGGTCGCTTCGCTCATGCGCGAATTAAGAAAGATCGGATACACATAGCTATACGCGGCATAAGGATCACCCGCATCCGCCGCCGCGCGATGGCTCTCATCGGCCAGCGCCAAAGGGTTGTGCTGCGCATCCTGCGCCCGCACAAAAGGCGCCGCGCCAAACAGCGCAACACCCAGAAACACAAGAACCAATCCGGCATGCCGGATCATGAAACGACCCCCAAGCCCTTTGAAAACAGTTCAAAGGCTAGGGCGTCGCCCCAATTCTTGCAACCCGGTCTTGCAACAAAAAGATCAAATATCAGCCAAGTTCGACGCGATAACTCTCGATGACCGTGTTGGCCAACAGCTTCTCGCACATCTCGTTCACTGTCGCCTCGGTCGTGCCCTCAGCCAGATCCAGCTCAATCACCTTGCCCTGACGCACGCCCTCGACGCCATCAAACCCAAGGCTCCCGAGCGCGTGACGCACAGCCTCGCCCTGCGGGTCCAGAACACCATTTTTCAACATCACGTACACACGTGCTTTCATTTTCTGTCTCTCCGGATAGAAGACAAAGCCGCACCCCGGCTTCATCTCGCCAAAAATACTTACTGCACACCATGTGCCAATTGGCACACCGCCTGCGTCCCCAGCGCCTTAGTTCACCAAAGTCGGCTTAGGATGTCCGCCCGTTTTGGGAAGGACACCCAAACGCCGCGCCACTTCGGCATAGGCATCTGTCAGGCTGCCCAGATCTCGGCGGAACACGTCTTTGTCCAGCTTCTGGTTGGTCTCAATGTCCCACAAACGACAGCTGTCAGGGCTAATCTCATCGGCCACAACCAAACGCTGGAAGTCGCCTTCATAGACACGGCCAATCTCGATCTTGAAATCGATCAGCTTGATCCCGACACCAAACATCACACCCGACATAAAGTCATTCACCCGCAGCGCGAGGCCCAGAATGTCATCCATATCCTGCTGGCTCGCCCAGCCAAAAGCCGCGATATGCTCTTCTGATACCAGCGGATCACCAAGGCTGTCATCCTTGTAGCAATATTCCACGATCGGGCGTGGCAATTGCGTACCTTCTTCGATCCCCAATCGTTTGCTCATCGTGCCAGCGGCAAAGTTGCGCACGATCACTTCCAGCGGAATAATCTCACAGGACCGCACCAGCTGCTCGCGCATGTTCAGTCGTTTTAGAAAATGAGTCGGTACGCCAATCTGCGTCAGACCGGTCATGAAATACTCGCTCAGGCGGTTGTTCAACACGCCCTTGCCATCAATCACGTCTTTCTTTTCGGCGTTAAACGCGGTCGCGTCATCCTTGAAATACTGCACAATCGTGCCCGGCTCGGGGCCTTCGAACAGGATTTTGGCTTTGCCTTCATAGATTTTTTTGCCGCGCGCCATGGCTGTCATTCCTTCTCACCCGGGAGTGAGTCCCGGAAAACATGCGCCCTCTTACTGGATGGGCGCCATTGTCGCAAGCGCACCAGCCCCCCTTGCGGCATCTGCTTGCAAAGGGCATATCTGATGTAACAGAAACACCTGCAAGGGACCTCAGGACCATGACCACCTTTGACGACCGCGAAAACGCTTTCGAAAACAAATTTGCCCATGACGAGGAAATGAAATTCAAAGCAGAAGCACGCTGCAACAAGCTGCTGGGCCTCTGGGTGGCCGAACAGCTTGGCAAAACCGGCGACGACGCAGATGCCTATGCCAAAACCGTCGTGATAGCAGATTTCGAAGAAGCCGGGCACGAGGATGTTATCCGCAAAGTGGCAGGCGACCTTGATGGCAAGGTCGACGGCGACGTGATCCGGGCCAAACGCGCTGAATTTCTGGCAATGGCGCGCGAACAGTTGATGAACGAAACCTGATCGTTTCTCCGACAGGCTGACATACAAAACGCGCAGGCTCCGGCCCGCGCGTTTTTTTGTTCAACCAACGGCATCAACACCCTGACCCAAATGGGTTTATTTATGTTCAATTGTCTCTGTTAAGGGCCTCGAAACCCTGACGTCCCAAACTGATCCTCGGGTTCGGAGTTGGGAGACATCCATGAATATACCATCCGCTGGTCGCGCAATGGCGCGCCCCGGCCGCCGCATTATTGGTGCCGCGCGCCTTGTTTGGCCTCTGATCCTTGGGGGGATTTGCTGCGTCATACTGATGCGACAACTTGACGGGCTGAACATCGCAACTGTCACGCACAGCCTTGCCCAAGTACCGCCCTTGCATTGGCTTGGCGCAATCCTCTGTACTTGTCTCAGTTTTCTGGCCGTTGCGCGCTATGACGTGATTGCACTGCGCCATTTCGGGCTCTCCCGCGCGCAGGGGCGCGCTATGTATACCGGCGCGATTGCCATTGCGCTGGGTCAAACGCTGGGTGCTGGGCCCCTCGTGGGCAGCTTTGTGCGCTGGCGGCTGATGCCCGACCTGTCAATTGCGCAGGCCGCCCGGGTTTCAGCGTTTGTTGCTCTCACCTTTTTGGGCGCGCTGGCAGTGGTGATCTCGGTATGCGTGATGTTTCAACCTGTTCGCCTCGTGCCTGACCTCGTGGTCTGGGCCATTCTCGGCGCTGCCCTGTTCTTGATCGGACGTGCCATGATCACCCCAACATTGCGCCTTAGAAACCTGTTAATCCAGCTTCCCACCCTGCCCGCGATTGCCGCCATCCTCGCCTATTGCCTGCTCGATACAGTCTTTGCAGCACTTGCGCTGCACCTCCTTATGCCCGCCACACTTGATTTATCCTTCGCAACCTTGCTGCCCGTCTTCCTGATCGCACTTGGCGCCGCGATCCTCAGCGGCACGCCCGGCGGCGTCGGCCCGTTTGAGCTGAGCATGATTGCGCTCTTGCCCGCCGTGCCAGCACCAGAGGTTATGGCCGGCATCCTCGGCTTTCGCGCCATTTATTATGCGCTGCCAGCATTGTTGGCAGGGGTTACCTTGCTGATCAATCTTACCGGAAAACGCACAACGCAACCGCACGCCGCTCAACCAGAGCAGCAAACTTTTCTTGGTGACATCTCAAAGTTTACGCCAGGCCGCGCCGAACTTGGTGTACTGGCACAAAGTCAGGGCACCATGTTTCGCCACCACAACGGCACTTGCGGCGTGTTGCGCACCACCCAGACACTCACAATGCTTTTTGACCCCTGCATTGGCACCTTGGACAAACTTTGCGCGCCACTGCAAACCGCTGCGCGCGCTCAAAACCGCGTGCCATGCGCCTATAAAATTTCCGCCCGACAGGCCGCGCTGGCCCGCACGGCAGCGTGGTCTGTGATCCATATCGCCGACGAGGCATTTGTTGACCCCAACCGGCACAGCCTGACCGGCCCGCCTTATCGGCAATTGCGCCGCAAACTGCGCCATGCACAAAAGGCAGGCGTCGAACCTGTCCGCGTTCGCGGGCCGCTTCCCTTTGGTGAAATGCAGCGGGTCTCACTGCTGTGGGAGGCGCGCCATGGTATTGCGCGCGGCTTGACAATGGGACGGCTTGAAAAGGGTTACGTTGCGCGCCAGCGTGTCTATTGCGCCTATATTGGCGCTCGCCTCCTCGGCTTTGTCAGCTTTCATACATCCGAACCTGAATGGTGCCTCGACCTGATCCGCGTGGTTCCTGATGCGCCGGACGGTACCACCCACCTACTCGTTCAAAGCGCCATCTCAGACGCCGCAATGCTGGCCATACCACGTGTGTCGCTTGCCGCCGCTCCGGCGCGCCCGTCCGAAGCCAAGTCAGTCAAAAACACCGTCCGAAAACAAGTGTTTACGCGCGGCGGCGGCCCCGGATTGAGACAGTTCAAGTCCTGTTTTGCCCCGCGCTGGGCACCTCTTTACATGGCGGCACCGACCAATCTGCATCTGGTCAGCGCCATCGCTGATCTGTCGCTGGCCGTCCACCGTCCGACCCAGCTGGTCGCGACCACCACTCCACCGCAAACGTGCCAACATGCGCAAAACTCATAATCATTCTGCGGAATATGCATTTGCCTTCACAATCCCCCCGTGCGAAACGGCGATCCTAAAACAATAATCCCCACGAAATTCCGAGGAGCGCGCTATGACCAATGCACTGTCCAAATTGTTGGAAACCCGCGATTGGCTTTTGGCCGACGGCGCGACCGGAACCAACCTGTTCAACATGGGTCTCAGCTCGGGTGATGCGCCCGAAATGTGGAATGACGAACAGCCCGAAAAGATCAAAAAACTCTATAAACTTGCCGTAGATGCAGGGTCTGATATTTTCCTGACCAACTCCTTTGGTGGCAATAGCGCGCGCTTGAAACTGCACAATGCAGCCAACCGCGCCCATGAACTTTCGCGCAAATCGGCCGAACTTGGACGCGAAGTGGCTGACGCTGCTGGTCGCCCTGTCATCGTGGCCGGGTCGGTCGGCCCAACCGGTGAAATCATGGAACCCGTCGGTTCCCTCAGCCACGCCGACGCTGTCGAAATCTTCCACGAACAGGCCGAAGGCCTTAAGGAAGGTGGCGCCGACGTGTTGTGGCTTGAAACAATCTCCGCACCCGAAGAATACCGTGCCGCCGCCGAAGCTTTTGCCCGCGCCGACATGCCTTGGTGCGGCACGATGAGCTTTGACACCGCCGGTCGTACCATGATGGGTGTGACATCCGCCGATATGGTACAAATGGTTCAGGATCTGCCCAACCCGCCCATGGGATTTGGTGCAAACTGCGGCACCGGCTCTGCTGATCTGCTGCGCACCGTTCTGGGCTTCTCCGCCCAAGGCACCGAAACTCCGATCATTGCCAAGGGCAACGCGGGCATTCCAAAATATGTCGATGGCCACATTCATTATGATGGCACGCCAGAATTGATGGCAGACTATGCGGTTATGGCACGCGATTGCGGCGCGACCATTATCGGCGGCTGCTGTGGCACTATGGCCGAACACCTGTCTTCGATGCGGGATGCGCTGGAAAACCGCCCACGTGGTGTGCGCCCAAGTCTCGAACAGATCACCGCATCTCTGGGCGCGTTTTCATCTGCCAATGACGGCACCGGCGACGATGTTGCCCCTGTGCGCGAACGCCGCCGGTCCCGCCGCCGCGGATAATCTTGCGTCAGCAGGCCCACTCAAAAACGTCCTGCATCACGCGCCTGTCCGCGCGAGATTGCTCTGTTATCCAATCAATAAACTGACGCTGCAACGGACCGTGATGCCGGTCTCTCGGCCAGATTAGCTTGTGCCAATATTGACCCGTCACATGGGTTTTTGGGCCAAATGGCATCACCAAACGCCCCTCCGAAAGTTCGTGAAACATTTCGGATATCCCACCCAGAACCAATCCCATACCAGACGACGCAACGCGCAAGCCGCTTCCAGACAAGGTAAAATGAGCCTCCTTCGCATCACCTAGTGCGATACCAGTACGCAGGCTCCATTGGTCCCAGTTGCACCAATCGGGATCAGACGTGGGGACGTCGATATGTGCAACTGGAATACCGTCCAAAGTCTCACACCCCGGGCGCAACCCATACCGTTTCGCAAAGCTCGGGGTGCATACCGGCACAACTCCGCTAGGTAACAACGTAACTTGGCCATACGCCGGACCCGCTTCGCCCATGTATCGGATCGCAAAGTCGAACCCACATTGCGCCAGATCCACAACATCCCAGCTTGTATCCAGTCGCAAATCAACACCAGAAAGACGCGCCATCAGGCTTGGCATGTGACGCGGCAACCAGTTCTCGGCAAAGGTCTGCGTGACCGCTAGGGCAATCCGGCGGCCACGCGCATTAACGGACAAGGTATCCTGAACATTAGCGATGGCGTGCATCGCGTCGCTCAGGCGGCCCGCAACGTCACGTGTCTGCGCCAATGGCACCAGCCCTCGCCCCTCTCTGCGAAACAATGGCCGGTCCAAACGGCGTTCCAGCTCACGAATACGCGCGCCGATCGCTGCGGTGGTCACACCTTGTTCTTGCGCCGCTTCGGACACGCTCCCAAGACGCAAAACAGCCTCAACCGCGCGCCATGCATTTAGATGTGACACCTTCATCGAAACAAGGTTTTCTTTCCAAAGAGAAACGTAAACTGACGAGAATGTCCTGCAAATATACGCTAAAAAGATTCATTACCGAAAGTTTTTCTTATGGAGTTTAACATGCAGAAATACATCATCGAACGCGACCTACCCGGCATTGGCGATATGACACAAGCCGAACTCTGTGGCGCAGCAGGCAAATCCAATGACGTTCTGGCTCGGCTTTCTCCCAACATTCAGTGGCAGCATTCTTATGTCGCGGGCAACAAAACGTTCTGCGTCTACCTCGCGAAGAGCGAAGCGGACATTCGCAAACATGCCGAACTCAGCGGGTTTCCGGCTACCACAATCACGCCAGTCAAAACTATGATCGATCCAACAACCGCCAACGCCTGAATGCGCCATCTGGCTTACGTCAGTCGAACAAACTCGGCTGTTGCGCTGTCCCAAGCGGCGGCGCAAACAGATCGCACCGCATACGCGGCATGTCTCGCGCCAGACCAAACCGGCGCTGTGCCAGCTTGACCCGGTGGGCGATCATCTCGGCATAGTGCCCCTCGCCGCGCATCCGCCGCCCAAACTGGGCGTCATAATCCTGCCCGCCATGCATCTCTCGCACCCGCGCCATGACCCGCGCCGCCCGGTCTGGAAAATGGCTCTCCAGCCATTCCTGAAACAGCTCCGACACCTCCAGCGGCAATCGCAGCATGATCCAATTCATCGCCTGCGCGCCAGCCTCGGCGCTCGCGCCAACAATTGCCTCGACCTCATGATCCGTGATCGACGGCACGACCGGCGACATCATAAGACGCACAGGAACACCTGCCTCACTCAACTTGCGCATTGTCGCCAAACGTCGCGACGGCATTGGCACTCGGGGTTCCATCAGGCGCGACAAACGATTGTCCAGCGTCGTCACCGACACGCCCACCTGCACCAATCCCAAATCTGCCATCTCGGACAGGATGTCGAGATCGCGCTCGATCAATGTACCTTTGGTGGTGATCTGTACCGGATGGCGAAAGTCGCGCAGCACCTGCAACACTTGCCGCATAATCTCGTGATCCCGCTCAAGCGGTTGATAAGGATCGGTATTTGTGCCCAACGCAATTGGCGCCACGCGATACCCTTTGCGCCTCAGCTCGCGCGCCAGAACCTCTGGCGCGTTCGGTTTGGCCACCAGCCGTGTCTCAAAATCCAACCCCGCCGAATAGCCAAGATAGCTATGCGTCGGGCGCGCGAAACAATAAATGCACCCGTGTTCGCACCCGCGATAAGGGTTGACCGACCGATCAAATGGCAGGTCCGGCGAGGTATTGCGCGAGATCACGCTGCGCGGTTCTTCCAACGCGACGCTGGTGCGAAACACTGCGCGCTCCTCGGCCATGTCCCAACCGTCGTTCTCTTCGACTCGCTGCAAATCGTAACGCGAGGCGCGATTGCTGATTGCCGCGCGCCCTCGACGTCGTTCAGGATCGATGCGTTGGCCCCGTTCGTCACCCGCTCCGACGTCTATTTCGTTGATTTCATTGCGCTCCATACGGCATTTTAGAACAAAAAGAGAACGAGCGCAACAAACCCCATAATTGACATGCAAAACTTTCACGGCAATGGCGCATTTTTTCACTTACAAGTCGGAACCAGCGTCGGCTATGTCGTTTATCAGACAGTCATTTCGTCCCAATCCGACAAATTGGGGGGGACAAAACGAAACTTAGACGCGCGCGTCGGCTAGCAAGGACTTGGCCATGTCGGAAGAAGAAGAAGACATCATCCTGTCAGAACTTGATGACGAAGAACTCGTCCAACAGATGTTCGATGATCTCTACGATGGTCTCAAAGAAGAGATCGAAGAAGGGGTCAACATTCTGCTGGAACGTGGATGGCAACCATACGATGTTCTGACCAAGGCTCTGGTTGGCGGCATGACAATCGTTGGCGCAGATTTCCGTGACGGTATCCTGTTTGTACCTGAGGTACTCTTGGCTGCAAACGCGATGAAGGGTGGCATGTTCATCCTGAAACCGCTGCTTGCAGAAACCGGCGCGCCTCGCGTTGGCAAGATGGTGATCGGCACGGTCAAAGGCGACATTCACGACATCGGCAAAAACCTCGTGTCCATGATGATGGAAGGCGCAGGTTTCGAAGTGGTCGATCTGGGCATCAACAACCCGGTTGAGAACTACCTCGAAGCGCTGGAAAGCGAAGAGCCTGATATCCTGGGTATGTCAGCCCTGCTAACCACCACAATGCCTTACATGAAGGTCGTGATCGACACGATGGTCGAACAGGGCATTCGCGATGACTATATCGTCCTCGTGGGTGGCGCACCACTGAACGAAGAGTTCGGCAAAGCCATCGGTGCTGATGCATATTGCCGTGACGCGGCTGTTGCGGTGGAAACCGCCAAGGAATTCGTGTCGCGCAAACACAACCAATTGGCAGGATGAGCTGGGGCGGATGCGATCCGCAGCCCATTCTAAAGGGCCGCAGTTTAACGCTGCGGCCTTTGTCGTCTCTCGACCGCGAACCACTCTTCGCAGCGGCCTCTGATCCTGAAATCTGGCGCCAGCACCCGGCACATGATCGCCATATCCGGTCCGTATTCGACCCATATTTCGATTTCCTGTTGTCCCGAAAAACCGCGCTTGTTGTAATGGAAGGCGTCCGAAAAACCATCATCGGCACATCCAGCTTTTACCTCACCCCGGAATCCCCGCCCTGCGCGTCCATCGGCTTTACCTTTCTGGCGCGCGCCTATTGGGGTGGCCCCGCTAACCGCGAGATGAAAGACCTGATGTTCGCACATCTGTTCAACAGCTTTGATGCCGTCTGGCTGCATGTTGATCCCGCCAACACCCGTTCGCGTAAAGCCACCGAAAAACTGGGCGCTGTCTATATCGATGAGCGCACCCTTGATCTGGGCCCCGGCCCGGCCCCGTTCAGCACCTATCGCCTCGACCACGCCAAATGGACACCTGCGTCATGATCCCCAGCGACACCACTCTCACCAAAGACGGTCTTCAGGCCACTGGAAAAGGCCGTATCCTGCTTTTGGCCTGCGGTGCGCTGGCGCGTGAAATCATCGACCTCAAGACAGCCAATGGCTGGGACCATATGGATCTCACATGCCTACCGGCGATCTTCCATATCCACCCCAAAAAAATCCCCGGTGCCGTACGCGCCGCGGTCGAAAAACACCGCGACTCTTATGACGACATTTTTGTGGTCTACGCCGATTGCGGCACGGGCGGCATATTACAATCCACCTGCGCTGAACTGGGTGTTGAGATGGTCGAAGGCCCGCATTGCTACAGCTTCTTTGAGGGCAACGACCGCTTTGCCGAAATCTCGGAAACCGAATTCACCGCCTTTTACCTGACGGATTTTCTGGTCCGCCAATTTGATGCCTTCATCTGGAAACCCATGGGGCTGGACCGGCACCCCGAACTGATCGACATGTATTTTGGAAACTACGAAAAACTTATCTATCAGGCTCAGATTGATGACCAGGCCCTCACCGAAAAGGCGCAGGCATGTGCAGACCGCCTCGGCCTCGCCTTTGAACGCCGCTTCACCGGGTACGGTGATCTTGAGTCAACTCTGGCCAAATTGCGCGAGTGATCCGCCTCCAGAGCGCAGAGTTGCTCAAAATCCGAAAAATCAGGACATTTCAATAAAATAAGGCATAAACCTTTGGCCTAAGCCGCCGGAATTCGACCCAAAGTCCAATTCATATCGGCCCCATTCCTGCTCAGGTTTGGTCAACCGCAATCACTGCGGGACCCAAGAACCTGAAAGGAAATACCATGAAAGATAACGTCAAAGCTCTCGCCCTCTCCTGCCTTTTGATCCCTGGCGCGGCATTTGCGCAGATCAACGTGGGTGACACGGTTGGTTCAACCGAAACCGATATTCTCGCCGCGCTAGAGGCCCAAGGCTACACATCCATGGAAATCGAGTTCGAAGACGACGAAATCGAAGTCGAGGCCATGCTGGACGGACAGGAATACGAAATCGAAATTTCGCCCGAAACCGGCGACGTTCTTGCGATCAACCTCGAAGACGAGGAAGAGGATGACGACGAAGATGAGGAGGACGAAACCGACAGCTAAACCGATCGTCATCTTCACGCAGCGTGCCCTCATGCGCACCGCATCCCACCTCGTGCCACTTTGGCGACGTTGCAAAATGCGGATGACGCGCAAATTGCTCTAACAATTTGTCGATGCGCCCTCTAAGAAAGGGCGCATCATTGCCCATCAAGGGAGAATAGCCATGTCACGCGCCACAATCCTCTGGTCACTGTTTGCAGTGCAGGCAATCTGCTGCGCCTATTTCCTGCTGGACACCACGTGGGACATGCTTTGGCCGACCTCTCCAAATATCATTGCCGAAAGCGATCTCTTCGAGGCGCTTGTCACGCTCGCCCTGCTCTTTGGCCTCGCCTTTACGGGCAACGAATTGCGCCACCTGCTCAGCCGTCACACCCATCTGGAAGACCAGATCAAAGTTGCCTCGGGCGCGTTTGGCGATGTGCTGGAAACACGCTTTATCGACTGGGAGCTAACCGGCGCGGAACGCGAAGTGGCCATTCTGGCCATCAAAGGTTTTTCCATCGCCGAAATGGCCGACCTGCGCGACACCAAACAGGGCACGATCAAAGCGCAATGCGCCTCTGTTTACAAAAAGGCCGACGTCAGCGGCCGCCTGCAACTTCTCAGCGTTTTTCTCGACGACCTTCTGGCCGACGACCTTGTAAAAACCGCTCATAAAACCGCGATCTAAGGACCCCCCAATGAACCCAATCGGATTGATTTTGATTGCTGGGACCACTTTGTTTCCCGCATTCCAGCTCTTTGCCCTGCCCAACGTCAGCGACCAGACTGCGCTGTTTTCGCAATATCTCGGGCTGGCTGCGCTTATCCTGATGGCATGGGGCCAGATCCTCTCGACCCGCCTGCCGGGTATCGAGGCGCTGTTTGGCGGATTGGACCGAGTCTATGTACTACACAAATGGGCTGGCATCATCGCCATGGCCGCTATTCTGCTGCACGACACAATCGACGCCGAAATGCGCGGGCTGGGCCGTGAAACCGCCCTGACCGAGCTGGCCGAAACACTGGGCGAGATCAGCCTCTATGGCCTTTTGATCCTCGTTGTCATCTCCATCGCCACATTCATTCCCTACCACCTGTGGAAATGGACCCACAAAGGCATGGGCGCACTCTTTGCCTTTGGGGCGTTTCACTTTGTGTTCATCATGAAACCCTTTGCCATGTCCGACCCTGCCGGTCTCTTCACCGGGGCCTTCTGCGTCGCCGGGATCGCGGCTTATGCCTGGATGCTTTTGCCCGAAAGGTTGCGCCCCTCGCGCGGCTATGAGATTGCCGCGTTAGACCAGACCGGCGGCGCGCTGGCGATCACTCTGAAACCGCGCAAAAAGGGTATCAAACCCCTGCCCGGTCAATTCGGCGTCCTGCGATTTACCGGCGCAGGCAAGGGCGAACCCCACCCGTTCAGCTTTTCCGCGATTGAGCCTGACGGCACCCTGCGCGTCACGATCAAGGCTTTGGGTGATTTCACCTATGGCTTGGGAAAATCGCTGAAAACTGGCCAGGAAGTCCAGGTTCAAGGCCCCTTTGGCCGCTTTCGCCTTGCCGGTAAAAAACGTCAGGTCTGGGTCGCGGGCGGTATCGGCATCACCCCATTCCTGGCTTGGGCCAACGCGCTGGACGCATCCGCACCGCAAGTTGACCTGTTCTACTGCGTCAAATCCCGCGGCGCAGCACCTCATCTGGACGAGCTTGAAAAGATTGCCAAATCCAAATCCAACTTCAACCTGCACGTCATCGCATCCGGCGAAGGCAAACGTCTCTCGGCGGACATGATCGCGGATGCGGTCAATGGCGACCTCGCAAGCGCCAAAGTCTCATTCTGCGGCCCCACCACCTTGCGTGAAGCGCTGCGAACTGGTCTGCGCCGTCACGGCGTGACCCCGCGCAACTTCCACTTCGAAGAATTCGAATTCCGCACCGGCATTGGCCTCAAACGCCTTGCCGCATGGGTGCTCAAGCGAAAACAGCTGGCCAGACTGGCTCCCAACTGATCTTGCAGAGTACGCCTTCCAACAAGGCGTACTCTTCTCCGCCGCATGACTGGCTCAATCTTTCGACAAAGCCGGCTCTCATGGGTCGACCTATTGCCCGTACCCAATTGCGACCTTCAAATCACCCAGATAAGCTTCATATCGCCGCCACTCCTGCGAACTGCCTTGGTACACTCTTTGGCGCACTTGCGACATGCTGGCGGTATTTGCCGCCCGGCGGTTTTCGTGAAAATCCAGACACCCCGTTTCAAATGCAAGTCCACAACGATCAAGCAAATGTCTTGTTCCCTGCTCCGGATCGCGTGTAAACGCGTCATAATCCAGATCAAAGATGCGTCCGGGAAACCTCTTGCGCCAAAACGCCATTATGTCGGTGTAAGAGTTAAAAAACGCGGCGATGTCTTTGGCATCATAGGCAAAAGACAGCAATTCACCTGCAAAGTGATGGCGGTAAATTGACCAACAGATCGCCATTGGGTCGCGAACCATGTTGATAACACTCGCCTCTGGAAACGCGGCAAGAACGACACCTAGATACCTGAAATTCAACAGATTTTTGTCTGTGATGACGCGCGCACCCTTGGTCGAAGTCTGAAGCTTACCCAGATAAGCGTCCCTGATATCGTGCAACAGAGCTTTGTCGAAAATGACAGGTCGTTGCGCGAATTCGCTTACTGCGCGCTGCATGATCGTAGACAGATACCCAATTTCGCCCGCTGCGTGCACTTCAGAATGACTGTCCAGAACCTGTTCAATCAGACTGCTGCCGGATCTCGGCATCCCGACGATGAAAACAGGTTTAACCGGGCTGTTCCGTAGTTCAGGCAGCACCAACCGGGCGAACCCATCGGCTTCAAAGGGGCGTTTTATCTGCGTCAGCAACGCGCGATGCGCTGCCATATCAAACGGCCGCATGTCATGCATCAACTTATTGGCGGCGCTGTAGTTTTCAAAGGATTCGCTTAACGCGCCACTGTCCCCAAGCGCCTTGCCCAAAGCAAAGTGAATTTGAGCCTTATCAGTCAGCGGCGTCTTTTCAGTCTGCACCACGCTTTGCATCTTCTTGACAAGCGGTTCGTGTGACTGAAATGTTTTTACGCCGGCAATCTGCAAATACGGCAACCCCGCTTCCGGTTTTAACTCAATCGCGGCCTCGTAATTGGCAATAGCGTCTTCCTTGCGCCCCATGGCGGCAAGCAAATCACCAAGATCGACGCGCGCCTCTATATCATGAGGTGCGCGCTCCAACGCGCTTTCGAATGCGGCGATGGCCTCGTCGTATCGGCCTTGTTCGCGATATGCATGCGCCAAAGTGCAGATCGCGCCAATGTTTCCGCCGGTGCGCCCTTCTAACGTGGAAATGGCAACCGCACTTTCGCCTATCTGGTGATGCACCAAGCCCAATAGCCATATTGCCTGCTCATTTTCCGGCTCGACCTGCAACACGCGTCGGTAGAGCGCCAAAGCATCCGCATAGTTCCTTTGCGCACGGGCGCTCTCGGCTTGGCGCATCATTTGGCTGACCGACAAACTGTCGGGCACGTGTGCCCCCCGCGCCACCGGCGCAGCGCGTTTTACGCTCTCCGGCATTGCCAATGGATCGCTAATGCCGGAAATCCTACCCAAAGCTGCGTTTAGCTGCGGACCGCGAGCCGCTACCGCGTCCATCTCAGCATCGACCGTTAGTCCAACTGAGCCTCCGCTCAGCCTTTTGACACCGGCCTTGGCCTTCGCATTCCCCGGAAAACGCTCCAAGATCGACTGATAAACCTCTAATGCGGCACGGCTCTGACCAGCCTTTTCAGCAACCGTTGCCACGCGTAACCGTTCACTTAGCTTAAACGTTTTACTCACCAAGTTGCCCCGCCAACATTCTCAGTTCAGGATTTTCACGTCAAAGACGTGACCCACAGGATCGTTGCATCCTCGTCGCTGACCGACACCACATTATGCCCCATCGCGCCGTCATAATAAGCGCTGTCGCCGCGGCGCATTTCGACCGGTTCATAAAACTCGGTATAAAGCCGGATCACCCCGGTCAGCACATACAGAAACTCTTCACCGTCATGGCGCACCCAGCCGTCGAATTCGTCGATCGCCCGTGCCCGAACACGCGCGCGATAGGGCAGCATCGTTTTTTTGCGCAGACTTTCGGCCAGCAACTCGTGCTCATAGGTCGTGGTTGCCTGATGCACACCCTCACCGGTTTTGACCACCGACATGCGCCCCAGCACCTGATCCTTCTTGGCAGCAGTAAACAGCTGCGGTACCGAAATCTCCAGCCCCACCGCCAGCTTCTTGAGAGCCTCATAAGTGGGTGACATCTGACCATTCTCGATCTTAGAGAGGGTCGAACGCGCCAAACCGGCCTGTTTGGCCGCCTGTTCCAGCGTCCAGCCGTGCGCCTTTCGCAATTCTCTTACGCGGATACCAAGATCAAGCGGTTCCACATGTTCTTCATCGCCACGCTCACGTGCGATACGGACCATCGATTTGGACTTCTGTGCACTCATGCCCGCGCTTCTAACGCGACCCCACGTCCACTTGCAACCGACCGGTGCCCACAATAGCTAGGGGTCATGCTATCTCTTTTTGACCAAGGCCCGCCCTCCGCCTGCCCAAACCCGTTCAACATGGCCGCCCATGTGCTGGCCCATGCCGATGCACAGGCCGACAAAACCGCGCTCGCAGTGTTGTCGCTCTCCAGCATACAGCGTTGGAGCTATGCGGACCTCAGACAGGCCGTGCTGGGCACCGGGACTGGCCTGTTGGAACTGGGACTAAAACCCGGCGACCGGGTGCTGATGCGCCTTGGCAATACGGTGGAATTTCCTATTGCCTACCTTGGTGCCATCGCCGTCGGGTTGATCCCTGTCCCCACCTCGTCGCAACTTACGTCCGGCGAAGTTGACAAAATGCTGCCAGATCTTAACCCGCGCGCGATATTGCGCGACCCGGCCGTCGCCTGCCCGCAAACGCCAACCATCCCACAGATCCTGCCGGAACAACTTGCAGAGATGCACAACCTGCCACCCGCCAGCTATGACATGGGCGACCCGGAGCGTATGGCTTATATCATCTACACCTCCGGCACCTCGGGCAATCCACGGGCCGTGTGCCACGCGCACCGCGCAATCTGGGCGCGCCAGATGATGCATCAGGGTTGGTATGGCCTTACCGCCTCTGACCGTCTGATGCACGCGGGGGCCTTTAACTGGACCTATACGCTTGGCACCGGTCTTATGGATCCCTGGTCGGTTGGGGCCACCGCCCTGATCCCCGGTGCAGATGTTAACATCACTGCATTACCCCGGTTGCTCAAACAGCACGAGGCCAGCATTTTTGCCGCCGCCCCCGGTGTGTACCGCAAAATGCTGCACGACCATCCAGATCTGCACTTGCCTACTCTGCGCCACGGCCTCACCGCCGGAGAGAAACTCTCGGATACGATCCGCGACGATTGGAAAACTGCCACCAACACATCGCTTTACGAGGCCTATGGCATGTCGGAATGTTCCACCTTCATCTCCTCCAGCCCGGCCAACCCGGCGCCGGACGGGACGCTTGGAACCCCACAACCCGGTCGTCGCGTTGCCATCGTCGACGAAACCGGCCCAGTGCCTATCGGGACCGAAGGCACCATTGCCGTGCATAAATCCGATCCGGGTCTGATGCTCGGCTATCTCAACGCCCCCGAAGACACCGCTGCGCGCTATCAAGGCGGCTGGTTCCTGACCGGCGATCAGGGCGTGATGGCCCAGACACACGCTATTGCTTACGCCGGGCGCGACGACGATATGATGAATGCCGGCGGCTACCGGGTTTCCCCGCTCGAGGTAGAAGCCACCCTGTCCCGCTATCCCGGCATCACTGCCGTCGCCGTCACCGACGTCGAGATCAAACAGGACGTGCGCATGATCGCCGCCTTTTACACATCCATCGATGAACTGGACGAAACCGCGTTGAACGCGTATGCCACGTCGAACCTGGCCCGCTACAAGCAGCCCAAACTCTTTCAACGGCGCGACGCCCTGCCAACCAACCCAAACGGCAAACTCAGCCGCCGCGCCCTGCGCGAGACATTCAAGGCCTGACCCATGATCAAACTTGACATCCTCTCTGACCCAATCTGCCCTTGGTGCTATATCGGCAAAACCCGTCTGGAACAGGCGCTGGCCGCCGAAGAGACACCCCCCTTTGCCATCGAATGGCACCCATTCCAGCTTAACCCCGACATGCCCGCCGGGGGCATGGACCGGCGCGAATATCTTGAGCGCAAGTTCGGCGGCAAAGAAAACGCCGTGCGTGTCTATGCCGAGATCGAACGCCACGCGCTCGAAGACGGGCTGGAAATCGACTTTGCCGCGATCAAGCGCACCCCCAACACCATCGATGCCCACCGCCTGATCCACTGGGCCGGGATCGAGGGCAAGCAGAACGGCATCGTAAACGCCCTGTTCAACGCCTATTTCAAGGACGGGCGCGACATTGGTGACCGCGAGGTTCTGTGCGACATCGCTGACGGCGTTGGCATGGACGCGGCTGTTGTGGGCAAATTGCTCGCTTCGGATGCGGATATCGACACCATCCAGAAACGCGATGCCCATAGCCGCGAAATGGGTGTCAGCTCGGTCCCCACTTTCATCGTCGCCAATCAACACGCCGTGCCCGGCGCACAGCCTGCCGAACTCTGGACCAAGGTGATCAACGAATTGCGAGATCAACAGGCCGCCGAATGACCACCTGGGAACGACTGCTGACCCTGCTCCTTCTGCTCACGCCGGTTATCATCGGGGGCACGGTGTTTTTTCACTTTGTCGAAGGCTGGAGCTGGGTCGACAGCTATTTCTTTTCTGTTGTCACGCTTTCAACCGTAGGTTACGGATCGATTGTGCCGGCCACGACATTGGGCAAGATTGGCACGACAATCTACATTTTTCTGGGCCTTGGCATATTTGCCTTTGTGATCCAGCAGATCGGTCACATAGCGGCCGAAAAACGGGCGACGCATACCGAATGGCTCATTGCGCGGCTTGGACATCACAAGGTCACACAAGAGCCCGAGGCCGATAACAAAGACGATAAACCGCCAAATGAGCACGCAAACGACCCCTAAATCACCAATGTCCCGCCCCGAATTCATCGCCATGTGCGCGATGTTATTTGCCACAATCGCGTTCTCAATCGATGCCATGCTGCCAGCCCTGCCCGAAATCGGCCAGGAACTCAGCCCTGAAAACCTCAACCGTGCACAGCTGATCCTGACCAGCTTTGTATTGGGTATGGGGATCGGTACCTTCTTTACCGGCCCACTCTCTGACCGCTTTGGGCGCAAGCCTGTGCTGATCGGTGGTGCCATGCTTTATACCGTTTGTGCCTTTGTGGCATGGCGCAGCCAGACACTAGAGACCGTGCTGATTGCGCGCATGGTTCAGGGCATCGGTGCCGCTGGCCCCCGCATCGTAACCATGGCCATCATCCGCGATATGTTCTCAGGCCGGGAAATGGCGCGTATCGTGTCCTTTGCCATGATGATCTTTACCATCGTTCCCGCCTTCGCCCCCGCACTTGGCGCCGTCATCATTGATTTCGCAGGCTGGCGCAGCATCTTTGTCTCATTCATGGTGTTCTCCATCATCACTGCGCTCTGGGTCGCCATTCGTCAGCCCGAACCGCTTGCCATCGAAAACCGGCGCCCCTTTTCTCTGTCCCGCCTGATCGCAGCGGTCTCTGAAATGTGGGCCATCCCCGCGGTGCGCATCTCCATCCTTGTCCAAAGCCTGATTTTTGGCGTGCTCTTTGCCGTCATCAGCTCGGTCCAGCAAATCTACGATATCTCATTTGAACATGGCCACGACTTCCACCTCTGGTTCGCCGGGGTCGCGCTGATCTCTGGATCTGCCAGCTTTCTCAACGCGCGCCTCGTGATGCGACTGGGGATGCGCTATCTGATTACCGTCACCAAAGGTGCACAGATCCTCTTTGCCGCAGCCATGGTGCTGGCCACAATGATCCTGCCATTGGGTGAAACCCTGTTCTATGTGTTTGTTTTCTGGCAACTCACCGTTTTCTTCTCTATCGGCATGACCATCGGCAACTTGAACGCCCTCGCGATGGAGCCTTTGGGCCACATGGCGGGTACCGCTGCCAGCGTCATGGGCGCAATCGCCACCATCGCCGGTGCCGCCATTGCCATGCCCATCGGTCTGGCCTTTGACGGCACACCTTTGCCACTTGCGCTGTCCACAACTATCTGTTCGGCATTTGGCTTCTGGCTGATGCTGCGCATGAAACACATCGAACAAGGTCAAGCGACGACCTAACATGTGCTATCCTCTCTCTGCACCACGGGGAGAGGCACAGAATGGACGGCTACGCATATGATCTCGGGCAGTATTCTCTGCCTGTCACAACCAGCAACGCACAGGCTCAGACTTGGTTCAACCGTGGCCTGAACTGGATGTTCGACTACAACCACGAAGAGGCTGTGACCTGCTTTCAAAAGGCGGTCGAACAGGATCCGCGCTGCGCCATGGCTCAATGGGGCGTCGCTTATGCGGCGGGTCCGAACTACAATATGGAATGGCAGCATTTCGATGATGCGGGCCGCACCGAGGCGTTGGCCACCAGCCATGCCGCCACGCAGGCCGCCATAGCCCTGATCGATAGCGCCACCCCGACCGAGGCTGCTCTGATCGCCGCCCTGCCCTCGCGCTATCCGCAGGCCGAGATCACCGACCTTGAGACCATGGTGCGCTGGAACGATGATTTTGCAGCGGCCATGCGCACGGCCTATCAGGCCCATCCCGACAATCTTGACGTCGCTACTATCTTCGCTGAGGCGCTGCTGAACCGTCACCCGTGGAACATGTGGAACCTGCCCGCCGCAGTGCCCACCGACGGGGCCGATACGATCGAATGCCAAGCCCTTCTGGAGCGGGCGATGCAGAACAACACCGCCGCCATGCGCCACCCCGGCCTGCTGCACCTCTATGTGCACCTGATGGAGATGTCGCCTTTTCCCGAAAAGGCGCTCAAGGCGGGCGATGCGCTGCGCACGCTCATGCCCGACGGCGGGCACCTGATCCACATGCCCACACATATCGACGTGCTGTGTGGGCATTACGAAAACGTGGTGCGCTGGAACACCGCCGCCACCGTAGCCGACATGAAGTATTTTGAGCGTGAAGGCGCGTTCAACATCTACACCGGCTACCGGCTGCACAATTACCATTTTGTCATCTACGGAGCGATGTTTCTGGGCCAGATCGAACCAGCCCTGGCCGCCAACCAAGGCATTCTCGACACCTGCCCAGAAGAAATGCTGCGCGTCACCTCCCCGCCCATGGCAGACTATTTTGAATCGTTTTGCACGATGTACCCACACATCCTGATCCGCTTTGGCAAATGGCACGAACTGACCCAGCTCGCCCCGCCAACAGACCCTGATCTCTACTGCACCCTCAACGCCTTCACCTACTACGCTCGCGGCGTCGCCCATGCCGCCCTCGGCAATGTCACCAAAGCCGAGGCCGAACAGCGCGCCTTTGAAGACGCCCGCGCTAAGGTGCCCGAAACCAGGCTGATGCATAACAACACCTGGGTTGACCTGCTCGCTATTGCCCACCACATGCTCTTGGGCGAGCTGGAGTATCGCAAGGAAAACTACGACCTCGCCTTTGATCACCTGCGCCGCGCTGTGCACCTCGAGGACAACCTTGCCTATGACGAACCTTGGGGCTGGATGCAGCCCGTGCGCCACGCCCTTGGCGCGCTGCTGTTTGAACAGGGCCACATAGCCGAGGCCGAAGCCGCCTATCGCGAAGATCTTGGCCTTGGTGGTCAGCTTAGCCGCTCCACTGTGCACCCCGACAATATCTGGGCGCTACGCGGCCTGCATGACTGCCTCGTCGCGCGCGGCGACACCGTGGAACTGCCCCTGATCCGCCAACGCCTAGACCTCGCCGAGGCCCGCGCCGACACCACCGTCCGCGCCTCCTGCGCCTGCGCACAGGCCGCCATGTCGGGTGGCTGAAAGGGAGGGCAAATTTGATGGTTAGCTGAAAGGGAGGGCAAATTTGATGGTTGGCTGGGCTGGCCCCGAGGTCAGAAATGCTGCAACGCCACAAAATGAGTTGAATGGCGGCTCTGAGCCCAGATCGGACCTAAGTCACAAGCGCAGCTTTCAGAACGTTGGGAGAGCTAACATACCGTCATGTTCCCGCAACTTGGCGTTCGTAATCCGCACCATCATACCAACCGAGCGACTTGATCACGTTTAGATTGTCATCCAAGTCCCATTCTTCCCAACCAGAGAAGCGAACGTGGTTTCCAGTCTCTTTGTAGTGACCTTCGAACGTCCAAGCGTAAACCATATGATGATCAGCGACGAGAACCGTGTCGAGGCTAAGAACGAGGTCGGGAAAGTCAGCCATGAAACCTGCCACCATATCGCCAATTTGGGATCGGCTCGCCATTGGGTCACCACCGTTAATGATCATGGTTGCTTGCTCTGCATAACGGCCAGCAACAACGTCAGGCGTCTGGTTCGTCCATGCATCGCAATGGCTTTGGGCCATGCTACGGGCTGTGTGCACATCAGGTGTCATCAAAATATCCTACTAAATCGCCATAAAGTATTATTTCAGAAACGTTAATTGGACATTCGCGTGCAATCAAGATTGCATCTCTGAGGGGTTCACCGATGACAGCTTTGTCCTGAACGCGTGCTGTTCGAGTTGCAGGTTAGGACTTGGTTTGTGGCTACCATCATGGCCAGCGGCCACGTGCGCTGCGCAGACTGGCCGGACACAAGCCGGAAGCGGCCTACAGGTCTAACGGGTCGGGACGACGACTCAGAGCGCGAAGCTGAAATCTTTGTTTTCTCGCCTTCTAGGGACGTTCAATGTTTATCTGCGAGCACATCTATGACGGCCGTGAGAGCCTTGTCTTCAAGGCCTTCATCCATGCCTTTTTGCGCCATCTCAACGAACAGGCGAGGCAATTCATCCCGAGCGCCAAGCGCCTCAAAACTTGCGAGAACATCCTCCAGGGCAGCTGCATAGGTCCGCATCGTTGCGGGAGGATCGTCATAGGTAGCCTGCGGTGCTGTTGCAGCGAAATAATCATAGTAAGGCTTCATCATTCCCATCGAAATAGGCACAAGGTCTGAGAAGGTTTGCATGGGAATTCCAGCTTTTTTCGCGGCCAGCGCACCGTAGATCATACCCCACATAAACCCTTGGCGAACCGTAAAAAGGCCCGCGAAAAGTGCCGCCAGCATTCCAGCTTGGTCACCCACATGGACTGAGCTGCCGCCCATGGCTTTGATGATCGGGCCAAGCGTCTCCCATTGTTCATCTGTTCCAACGACGGAGAGCACAGTTTCGCCATCTCCAATCATATGCGGATAAGCGTTAATTATTCCCAACACCCATTTCGCGCCCGCATTTTCAAGCAGGCGCGCCAAGTTTTCCGCTTCTTCGGCGCCTCCGGTTGAGAGCTCAATTATGGTTTTACTCGGCAGGGCATTCGCGGCATTCGTCAGCAGTTCTATCGTCTGCGGATGCGATTTAACGCAGGTGATCGTGACAGGACTGGCAGATAAGGCTTCAGAAACTGTGGTAGCGGCAATTGCTCCTTCAGAAACCAGAGCAGCGGCTTTTTCCGGTGTCCTGTTCCAAACCGTTACTGAACGGCCTACCTTCAACTGCGCTCTCGCTAGTGCCGAGCCCATAGCGCCCAGGCCGATTACTGAAATGTCCGTCATCCTTAACCCCCAAAGAAATATTGCGCACCAAAAGCGTTGCGTTTTTAAATTTACCGAGACGCAATATGTGCTTCGAAATAAGTCACCCTAGTCGACAGACAGCTCGATTCCCTAACTATTTTTGAAACAAATCCACGCAAGGCGGGCACATCGCAATTGCGCCTCCGAAAACCGAGTTACATCAACTTCAGAAGTCATACTTTGATGTCGCCGTGAATGGTTTTGTTGCTCGCACATTAAGTATCAGCCCAGCTTTCAAGTAAGGCACTGCAGTGAACGGCTTCTTAGTCCGGAGGCTGTGTGGAAACTCGGCTGATTGCGATGCCCGTCTGTCTTTACCTGCGTTTTTGCCCGTTTTGGCGTGAGATCGGCATTTCAGCCGACAGA